>NZ_VOBR01000061.1 GCF_007845675.1 Lentzea tibetensis
AACCTGCAGGTGCATGTCTCTGCTGCCATGCGCGTCCTGATAGCCGCCCGGCCCTGGCTGCGTGTCTACACCCTCCCGTCCTACGCGCCCGAACTCAACCCGGTCGAGACCGTCTGGTCCCACCTCAAACGCAGCCTGGCCAACCTCGCCGCCGGCAACATCACCCACCTGGCCGGTCTCGCCAAGAACCGCCTCAAGAAGATGCAGTACACCGACGGCCTCATCGACGGATTCCTCAAAGGAACCGGACTGCCGCCCCCGTGAATCACCCAGACCTCGATGCTTCAAGGTCTGTAGTAACCACGGGTCTCGCACAGGTAAGGCTCAGGGTTGCGCCCGTTCGAATGCCCGTTCAGCCAGGTTCAGTGCCTCAGCGCAGCCTCGTTCGTCTTCGAGGCTCGCGAGCCCGTGCTTCCATCGCGAGGAACATCGCGGCAGCGGTAGATCCACCAGTGCTTCTGGCCGCGGAGGTGTGCGTGACTCTGCTTGACGCGCACGGCACAACGGCTGGAGCCGCCGGGTTGTCCGACGGCTCCAGCCGGTCTCAGTTCACGCAGGGGGTGTCGTTGGCGGTGATCGGGGGTGGGGTGTTCGGAGATGCTGTCGGTCGTGGCGCTTTAGTGTCGGGTTTTGGGTAGTCGCGGCCGACGTATACCCGCACGTGTTTGTCGGGCAGGGTCTCGTCGAGCATGGTGGGCATGCCGCCCAGGCCCTGTTGCACGGCGACCGCGTCGGCCTCGCCGCCGCGGCCGTAACGCACCACGGACTTGACCAGCCGTTCGGCGTTGGCCGTGTCGCCCTGCGCATAGCCCAGCGAGGCCAGTGCCCGCAGCGCCTGGCCCGCGAGTCCGGGCACACCGGAGGCGTTGATCACCTCGACGGCGACCGACGCACCAGCGGGCGCCGGCGGCCCGTCCAGCGCGCTGACGAATCGACGCACCGCCGCGTCGTCGACCTCGACGGCCAGACCGTCCTGCTCGGTGCGCAGCCCAGGGTTGCCGGTCGGGATCGTGCGGAACGACATGTTCCCGCCCGCCAGGTCGCTCATCCGCACCGCGAAGTCGGTGATGTCCCAGCCCTCATCGATCACAACAGACTCGGTGACCGCCCGGATCAGATCGGCGCGCTTCGCCGAATCGGCCAGCACCCCGGCGGACAGCATCTTCTTCGCCAGCCCCGCCATGAACACCTGCTGACGCACCACCCGATCGAGGTCACCCAGCGGCAACCCGGCCCGCTGCCGCACGAACGCCAGCGCATCACGCCCCTCGAGGCTCTGCCGCCCAGCCGGCAGGTTCACACCCGACGACCTGTCGTTCACTGGCGCCCTCAAACACACCTCCACACCACCGACCACCTTGGTGATCTCGTAGAACCCGGCCAGATTCACCTCGGCGTAGTGGTCGACCCGCACACCGGCCAGGCCCTCGACGGTGGCGATGAGGTTCTTGGCGCCCTCCCGGCGCGCGTCGAGCTCGCCGAGGTCGTTCTTCAGTGCAGCGTTCCTGCCGTAGGCGTAGGCGGAGTTGATCTTGTGTCGGCCGAACCCGCCCGCGATCTCCACGTACGAGTCGCGCGGGAAGGACACCGCGAACGCCTTGCCGCTGTTGTTCGGGATGTGCACCATGATCAACGTGTCGGTGTTGAGGCCGCCCGCCTCGCTGCCACCGGCCTGCAGCTCGCGCAGAACCTCTTGCGGCAGCGGGTTTCCTCTGGCGTCGGTGCGGCTGTCCACGCCGACGAGCATGACATCGAGCGACCCGTCCGCCGGACGCTCACCCACACTCGGCTCGCCCGCACTCGCTTCTTCGGCGATGACGTCCTGTGTGGTCACACCGGAGGTGAGTGCGGTGAGGTTGTGCCACGTGACGCCGGTGGTGACGAGCACCAGCGCGGAGGCAATCCCGGCTAGGGTCTTGCCCGCGGTGGAAGCGATCCTTCGGGCGCTGCGTGGTCGGTGTTGTTCCATGTCGACAAACACGGCTCAGGTGTGCTCTGGGGTTCGTTGTGTGCAAAGGAAGAGAGTGGCCCGGCGGTGAGGAGTGCGTGCGGGGGAGCGCACTCCACTCACCGCCGGGCCCGGTGCGCCGAGTCCCGGGGGAGGCGGGGGACACGGCGAGGTATCAGTATTCGGAAACGAGCCGACTCGATCCGTCGGGAGCGACCTCGATGCGCACGGCGTAGCGCTCGCGGTCCAGCATGATCGCCTCGACGAGGTCGCCCGACGACATCGTGTGCTGCTGCAACACCTCCGGGATCACGGCGTGGTGGTCCTCATCGTGCCCTGTCCGACATGCGCTCGTCGTCGAGTGAGATGGCACCGGCTCGGGTCACCAGTACCTCGTGGCAACGCGACGCCGTCACCACGGGACCTGACATGATGCGCTCTGGAATCCACACACCACCAACACGTTCGCGAGCTCGCACAAGGTTCATAAGTTCTTACGTGATCGAGTTTGGTGTCCGAGATACGGCCATGGCTCCGTGGCGCTTCAGGGACTGGGCTCGTGCTGCACTCCTCAGCAGTACGGCGGACGCTGCGGACCCGGTTGCGCGGTGAATGCGGCCATGTCGGCGTCCTTCAGATAGCGGCGTGGGGCTAGTGAGGTCGCTGCTGATCCTCTTGCTGGTCAACCCGCGGCGCAGGTCGACCGGCAAGAGTTACTTCGCGGCCCGAGAGAGATTGTGGGTCACCCGTGCGGCCACGTGGGCACGCGACCGGAGGTACAGCTGGGTGCGCATGTGGTCGAGGGTGGCCTTCGACCGTGCGTTCGGAGATCCGCCGTTGCCTGGCGATTTCGATGTTGGTCTTGCCGCGTGCGACGAAGGCCCACTTGTTGCTCGCGTTCGGTGACCGAGCTCAGGCGATCTGTGGTGCCTCGCCTGTTGGGCGCTGGCGTACGGCGAGATCGACGACGGTGGTGACGTCAGACAGGTGTCGACCCTCGTCGAGGTGGTGGTCGACGCCGAATGACAGCATCCCAGAACTGATGGTGGCGAGTTCGACGCTGACGTACCTCGCCCAGCTCGCGTCGCAGATCATGTCGTTCGTCGTCTCAACCGTTCGGCCGCATGAGCGAGGTCTCTGGCAGAGGGGTTCATCGACCAAGAAGAAACTGAATACCGGAGACCTCGTGGACACCCTAGCGGTGGCGGGACATTCCGGCGGTGTATGGATCGTGGGCGGGCGGTCCACGGACAGTTCCGGCGCTGGCAGCGTGCTGGTGTCTGGCAGGCGATCTGGATGTCAGCGTGGACTCCGCGATCGCGCGGGCGCATCAACATGCCGCTGGTGCGCGGAAAAAGGGGGATCTGCAGGCCGAGTCGCAGGGAGGGATCAGCACTGAGCCTGATGATCACGCGCTGGGCCGCTCGCGCGGCGGCTGGACCACGAACTGCATCTGGGCTGTGAGCAGGGACAGAATCCGCTGTCGATCGTGCTGACGGCCGGCCAGCGTGGGGCCAGCCCGCGCAGTTCATTCCCTGGCTGCGCGGCATCCAGGTTCCCTAGCTGACTGGCGGTCGGGCCCGGATCCGCCTGGTCGTGTCCTGGCCGACGAGGCGTACACGTCGAAGGCCAACACCAGCGTCGAGGGATCCCGAGCAAGGCCGATCAGGATGCGCGCCGCAAAGCCCAGGGGGCGAAGGGCGATCGTCCACCGGGCTTCGTCCCGAAGGGTCTACAGGCAGCGCCACGCCGCTCGAGTGCAGCATCAACCGGCTCAAACGCCACCGCGCCGTGGCCGTCCGCTACGACTGCCGTCCGCTACGAAGCCACTGTCCACATCGCCGCGATCAACGAATGGCTCTGACCGACTTCGATACAGCAGTGTCTTGCCGGCAGCCGTCCGTGGTGCTGTACCTGGTCAAGCGCGACCCGGCTCGTGCTGCACACGTCGATCGTGACGCCGCCGCACACCTGATCGCGAGCGTCGCACCGCCCACCGGAGGCGTGTTCCGCTGGTTCTTCTGGTCTCCGACGGCCGTCGCCACTGGACCTTCTCCATCGACAGTCGCACACGCGGTCGATTGCGGGAACCAGCAACGATCGCTGGTGCAAGGAGACGGCTCAGCGCGCCGCACATCGAGCAGCGTGCGGGCGAAGAGACCCAGGTACCGCAACAGTCGACCGCTGCACGGCTTGACCGTCTCGAAATGAGAAGATCACTGGGTGGGTTCTCGTCGCAAAGCTGCACCTCGTGGTGCTTCCGCAGCAGGTCGATTTCCTGGACGACCAGGCATCCGCGTCAGATCCTGACGGCGTGATCGAGCAAGCCGCTGTCGCCGACTCGACGACTGCAGGCAGACGAGCGATACCCGTCTACTGGAACGTTGCTTGCAAAGCATACCGGGATGATGCGCGCTGGCTACCAAGTCTGTGAGCACGGGTCTTCGTAGCACTGATCGTTACGTAACGCAGTCCGCCCTTGTTGGCCGCTGTAGTCGTGAAATGTCTCAAGTGTGAGCCCATCTGGCAGCTGGGCCAGTGCACCTGAGCGACTCTGACCTGTACCGACGTCGCGCGTGGCAATAGTGCAGGAGCCTCGCTTCTCCGTTGCGGACAACACGCCAATGGTTGGCACGCCGGACTCGCTGATCGCCACGACCTGCGTGTATGTGCTGAGAGGTGATCTGTTGTGTAACGACCGTGATTTCCCTGATGGCCAAGCCCGGTCTGAGCTGAAACTCTCTTGTCATCGACCGAGCGGCAAGCGTGCAAGTGCTCTGCGGACGCTGGTTCGACGACTAGGGAAACACCCAGAACGGGATGTCGAGTCTGTGCAGAGGGCGCCCTCTCCCCGCGTGCCTTTCCTGCCGACTCCCGTGAGATCCGGTGAAACCGAAAGGTGAAGATCATGAGCGAGATGAACACCCGCGTCGAGAAGCGCGAACTGACCGAGTCCGAGCTGGCGGAGATCGCTGGCGGCTACCGGGGCTCCAGCGGTGCGTGATCCGCAGTAGGGTTAAGGTGACATCCTGGTGGACCGAGTGCTCCATACGCATTCGGTCCACCAGGACCGCGTCACTAGTGAAACACACCGGACTGAGGGCGCCAAACCGTGGAGTTTCGTCGTAGCGTGCTCGACACATTGGACGGACCGGAAGACCTGGACGGTCTGGTCCGGTTGATCAGCACTCGAGCTTGGCTCGTGCTGGTGAGTCCTCGTGCTGGTGAGTCTGGGCCTGGTTGTCGCGGTGGGCAGTGTCTGGGGATTCACCGATTCGCTGCCGCGTAGCTTGATGGGACCGATGTTTTCGGCGGCACTCCGCAGGTGTTCGCGGTCCGGAGCACTGCAGACGGGCCGCGGGTGCTCGTCACAGTCGCGACGACATCAAGGCGGGCATGGCCGGTCGGGTGGTGGCGGTGCCGGTGGGTTGGGCCAGGTCGTGATGAGTGGTACGACTTTGGCGAGCCTAGCTCGTGTCGAGGGCAGCGCTGGCCCGCTGTCGGCTGTCGTTCTCCTGCCTGCGGCTTGAGGAACAGCGGTCCAGCCGGAATTGATGTGGATCTGACTGTCCAGTCGATATCAAGGGACCGCACCTTCACTGTGTCGTTCGGTGTGCAGTTGACGGTGACTGGGCGGCTTTTAGGTGCTTGACGATAGACGAGATGCGGATATCGGACTGGCGGGAGACGTCGCCGGGTTGTTGATGGGGGTGCATACTGTTCTGTCGGATAATGGCAGCACGTTGTCGGGTGGGCAGCGTCAGCGGTTGATGTTGGCGCAGGCGTTGATCCGCAGGCCTCGTTTGTTGTTCCTTGATGAGGCGAGCAGTGCGCTGGACAACACGACGCAGCAGATTGTCACTCACAGTACGCGTGTTCTGCGGGCGACCCGGATCGTGATCGCTCATCGGTTGTCGATGGTCATGACGGCGGATCGGGTTTTGGTTCTTGCGGAAGGCCGGGTGGTCCAGTGCGGGGCGCCTGAGGAGTTGCTCAATGATCCTGACGGGTTGTTCTACCAGTTCGGGTGCCAGCAGTCGGTCTGACATGGCGGTGATGTGCTTGTGGTGCGCGAGTTCGCGATCGGGGAATCCTCCGTCGGGTCTCGGTCCTACCTGCAACCTGCTGTCGGCCAGTTCCACCCGTTCCCGCATCCCGGCCAGGCCGAAGCCGGACTCGACCATGGAGACATGCGCAACGCGCGGCGTACACCGGGCGTGTTGCGCACCGCTACCGTCAGTTCCGATTCCGTCACGCCGAGGCTGAGACGCATCCCGGCGGGAGCGTGCTTGACAGCGTCCGTCAGGGCTCCTGCACCAGGCGGTGGGGGACGGGAGCTATTGTCGAGATTTGTGGATCAAGATCTTTAGGTGGCTTCTTCGTCGGGTCGTTCGACCAGGTTGTCGTTGACGAAGGTGGCGCTGGCTTGGACGAGCGCGACGAGCTGGGGTGCGTTGACCGCGCGCTGGCGGGTCTGGGCTGACTCGATGAGCTTGAACGCCATGGCCAGTCCGGCGGCGCGTGAGCCCGGTCCTTTGGTGACCTTGGTGCGATGGCGCACGGTGGCGAAGGTGGACTCGATCGGGTTCGTGGTGCGCAGGTGGATCCAGTGCTCAGCCGGGTAGTCGTAGAACGCCAGCAGCTCGTCGAATCGTCGGTGATCTTGGCGACCGCCTTGGGAAACTTCGCGCCATAGGCGACATCGAAGGCCTTCATCGCGTCCAGGTCCGCTCGGCGCTGCCGACGTGGCGTCAACACCGTTGCCGCACACCGTTTCACATACGCGTAGTAGCCCGAGGCGGACACCTTCAGCAGTCGCGCCATGCGCCGGACCGCGAACCGCCCGTCCTCCGGGTCTGCGGTGCCGGTCGCGCCGGTCACGCCGGCGATGTCGTCAGGGCCGGCGTACTTGGCCATCAGAGCGAACCGTTCCGGTTCTTCTGCATCGCGGCAAAGTACGCCGAGGCTGAGATGTGAATCCCCAACGCACCGCAAGCACACGTCAGCGAACTGTCCAGGCGCTGCCTTGACAGTTGAGAGGGAGCCGTCGAGTGGCTATGTGGGGTCGGGTTCGACGGTGACCTTCATACCGAGCGCTTCCAGCTGCTTGACCAGACGGTTGGTGCGATGCCCGATGGAGAACCAGCGGGCGGCCCAGTCCTGGCCGAGTTCCCGAAATGGCACCTGGTCGCGCACGATGTGCCAGTAGGCGCCCAGGATGTCATGGGCGGGTGGCGCCGATCGCCTTGGCCGTGCCACGCCGGCTGCGGATCTGGGCGTGGTGCGCGGCCAGGTAGGTGCCCTTGCCGCGAGCAGCGGCCTGCGCGGCCTGGGTCAGCGCAGTGCGCAGCCACTTCGACCCGGGACGGGTCGCACCGCTGAACCGCTTGCCACCAGAGGCATTGTTGCCTGGGCAGATCCCTGCCCACGACGCGAGGTGCCTGGGTGACCGGGAAACGGTTGCGGGTCAACGTCATGTCTGCGGTCGCCCCCCGCGCGTTGTGGTTCACCGTGTTCACCGGCCGGTTCACCGCGCCCGTGTTCACCGCCTTCCTCGACCGCGTGGCACGCCAGGCCGAGCGGAAGGTGCACGTCATCGCAGACCGGCACCCGGTCCACCGCAGCCGCGCCGTCCGCACCTGGCTCGCCGCCAACACCGAGCGGGTCGAACTGCACCTGATGCCCGGCTACAGCCCCGAACTCAACCCCGACGAACTACTCAACGCCGACCTCAAACGCACGTCAACGCCTCCCGCGCCCGCACCGCCGACCAACTCGCCCACGAAACCCGACGCTTCCCGCACCGCCGTCAGCATCAGCCGCGCATCGTCCGCGGCTACTTCCACGCCCGGCACGTCCGCTACGCCATCATGTAGGCAACCAAACAGTTTCGGCTCAATAACTCGGTGTCCACTGCCTGGGGTGAACCTCATTCTGCCCGCTCGGGGGTCTCCTCGAGCGTCGGACGACTGAATGTTGCGTTGGCCTCGGCGGCATGGGCTAACGAGGGTTGAGCGTGTGGAGCCGAGCGGAACTGCAGGCCTACCGGAACAGCGGAGGGGTGACAAGGGGTTGTCACAGACTCATCGCCACGCATCGGACAGAACCCTTCCGTCGGTGCGGCACGTGTGAGAAGTGACCCCATGTTCGCAGGCAATAGGAGTGCCGCGCATGCCCCCGAACCCTCCCGGCACCGACGAACTGCTCCAACTCGAGAAGAGGCTGCCCTCGATGACGCCCGAGCAGCGGGCCGCCGAGCTGAGCAACATCGGGCAAGCTGGACGCGAGTTTCTGGCGTCCCATGAGCAGTTCGTGGACAAGATGTCGGCGGCCTTGCCGGCGAAGGAGTTTGCGAAGGTCGCGGCTCAACTGATGGTGCGGGTACCCGGGATGGTGGATCAGCCGGTGTCGGCGCGACGAGAGGCCGAGTCACAGCTCTCTCGAATGTTGCAGAACCCGAGCGTAGCGGCGCGGATGCTCAAGCAAGGCAACCGTGCGGTGGTCGTTCCCAAGAGCGTGCCGATGACTGCTCTGCCGGAGTACAGCAAGTGGAAGGACACTCAAACTCCCGACCTCCGCCCGTGGAACGAAGTGCGGGGGCTCGGCGGGTTCATCACGGCCATCACCGAGGAGAACCTCCTCGGTGACACGACGACAGTCGGTGTACACGAGTCACCCTATCCCGACGGCTACTCCACAACGACACACGAGTTCGCCCACACGATCCACGAATACGGGCTCGATCCGGTGGCCAAGCAGCTCATCACCATGGCCTTCCAGAGCAAACACCAGCAGGCGCAAAAAGATCCGTATGGTGTGGAATGGCCGGACGGCCCGCCGTTCCACGTTGTGACGGGTGCCCCGGTGTGGAGCTATGGGGCGAGGAACGAGCAGGAGTACTTCGCACAGGTCACCAACGCTTACCTGAGCACGAACACTGGTACAGATCCGTACACCGGGCAGCCCCGCAACAACGGACCGGGCTGGGTGCGACAGCACGAGCCGGAACTGTTGCGGTTCATGGAACGGCTGTACGGTCCGGATCCACAGGCTGTCCACACCGCGCAGGCCAACCCGGTCGACAAGAAGCAGGCAGCGAACGACATGTACGCCGGCTACCGCGCCTTCATGGTCAACGTCGGCGCCTGGTCCGCAAGCAGCTCGCACAACACCTCGCGCTCGGTTTCGCGACGTTGAATTCTCAGCAGGATTCCAACTGGTCTCCGCCACCCCCAGCGGTAGACTCGGTCGTCGCTGCCACGGCTTCTATGAAGGCGCCGGGCTACGCCTCCGGCGCAGGATCGATCGCGAGCTCATCCCAGCTGCCGCCTTCCGTGAGACCTGTGGAGCAGGCACAACCACTGATCATGTGACTGAGTCACGCGCAGGGATTGCTCACCTCAGGTAGGCCGGAAGCTGTTCTTCCACGATCAGGGTAGATGCTCCAGCGAAGTCCTCGTGTTCCACTCGCCGCCCCGTACAGTCGACACGTGACAGTTGACGACAACATGTCTCGCGTAGCAGTCGATCAGTGCCGATCCCGTCGCCCCGTTGTCGCCCGCACCACCCGTGTGCCTCACGTGTTGCTCGACTGCCGCTGACCGAGTAGCTCGTCGTCGCGGCAAGCTTGGCTCTCTCTTGGCCAGCGCGCGTTTGAACAGTTGCCTTGTCAGACTGACTGCTGACGCGCAAGCTGGTGGAAAAGTCCTTCTGAATCTTTGAGCAGTTCATCGGGTGGTCCACATTGGACCACCCGTCCTTCTGCGAGGACGAGGACTCGGTCCGCTGTCATGATGGTCGACAGGCGGTGGGCGATGACGACCCGAGTTGCTTGCAGGGCTTGCGTGCTGTTGGTGACGACCTGTTGTGTCGTGTTGTCCAGCGCACTGGTGGCCTCGTCGAGGAACAACATGCGCGGTTTGCGAATCAATGCCTGAGCGATCATCAAACGCTGACGCTGTCCACCTGACAGCGTGTTGCCGTTGTCCGATAGAACGGTGTGAACACCCATGGGCAGGTCGGCGATGTCATCGGCGAGGCCCGACATCTGCACGGCCTCCCGCACCTCGTCCATGGAGTAGGCTTCTGCGCCCCTGATGTTGGCGAGGATGGAACCGGTGAACGGCTCGGCATGCTGCAGGACGACGCCGCATTGGCCGCGCACGGCTGTCATGTCTAGGTCCGCCAGGTCGTGGTCGTCGTAGCGGACACTTCCGGAGACAGGACTGTCGAACCCGACGAGCAACCGAAGCAGACTGGACTTGCCGCTGCCGCTCGGTCCCACCACGGCGAGGAACTCTCCGGGCCGGATCTCCACCGAGACATCGTCCAACACGAGAGGACCGTCTGGTGAGTAACGGTAGGAGACGTTGCGCAGCTCGATCGCACCGGACAGTTCACCGGGGTGCCGCTTGGCCGAACTGACCTCTGGTTCCTCCGTGAGAATCGGTTCCAGTTGCCCGAACAGTGGAATCACCGCCCCCGCTGACGTCAGTGCACCGATGAGCTGTCCGGTCGCCGCGAGTTGCGCGGCGAAGGACACGGTGAACGTGAGGATCCCGTCCGCGGACATGGCGTTGCGGGCCGGTCCGAGGAGCAGCATCAGCAACATGAGGGTGCAGAACGGCACGTACGTTTTGTCGAAGACCGTGACGACGTTCTGCAGCCTCTGCACCCGCTGCCGCAAGTGCTCGCTGCGGACGAAGGCCTCAGCCCACTGGGCATACGCGTAGCCTTCCGCCGCCGCGGTCCTGAGCTTCGGCAACCCGCGCAGAGTCTGATAGACCCTGTTGGTCAACGCGTTCTCCAACTTGGCGTGCGCGCGCTGCCAAACCACCAGTTTCTTCGCAATACTGACGAACACCAGAACGCTGACGGAGGCCAAGCTGGCCGACAGCAACGCGAGCGGCACGTTGTACCAGAGCTGGAGGGCCAGGTTGACCACCGTGAGCAGCACAGCCTGGACAGCCGTCATGGCCAATCCCGAGATCAGCTCGCCGATCCTGTTGACGCTCAACGCCGCGCTCGCGAGCTCACCCGTCGAATAGCGATTGAAGAAGCCACTTGGCAAGTGCAGCATTCGATCCCAGACACCCGCCTGCACCGCGACCTCGAAGCGACCCTCGAGTCGCAACACCGCGAGGTTCTGCACGACACCGAACACCATCGCCACGACTCCCGCGGCGACCACTGCGAGGCACGCCTGGACGATCAGCGAACGTTGGCCGTCCGGAACGAAGTCACCGAGGATGCGGCCGAACGCGATCGGTACCAGCAAGCTGAGCGTGACTGCGACGGTACCGCTCATGACGAGCCTGAGCAGATCAGATCTGCACCCGTGCAGACCGAACACGAGCAACTTGCGCATGGATGTGACATCATCCGGCAACGGACGGTAGAGGGTGATGCCGACGGGTGCCAGGAGGGCCGCAGTCGCCGCGGTGACCGGAGTTCGTTCTTGGCGGGCCGGATCGACGATCACATAGCCCCTGTCTTGGCGCAGAAGCGCCACAGGTGCACCGTTCTCCTGAAGGTGGCCCACGATCGGGCCGATGTCGGTGCGCCACCAGGTTCCACGCAGGCGCACCGACCGGTGTGGGATGCGCGCTGCACGCACGATTCGCAAAGCCGGTGGGAGGCGGCGGTCGCCGAGGACTGGTCGGTTCCGGATGCGGTCGATGCCCGCGGCCTCGGCGACGAGCCTGACCGCGTCGAGCGCAATGCGATCGCCTGGGGTTCCCTCATCGATCGAGTCGTGTTCGACGATGGGTGGGGTGCCGTGTGCATCAGGCTCGGAGGGGCTCACGTCGACCGGCACGTCGATGGGCGCGGATTCGGCGTGTTCACGCACCACCCGCACTGCTTCGATGAACACCGTCTTGCCGGCATCACGGCCAGCGGTCAGCATCGCCTCGTCCTGGCCGTGTTGCTCTTCGAGCCGTCGCTGGAGTATCCCCATCAGATAGGTCATTCGGCTGCCCAGCTGCTGCCAGAGGATGCCGTCCTCGAGCAGATCGAGCGTGGTGTGAGCGCTCACCATCGCCTGCGGGGCTCCGCAGAAGGTGCCTCGGCCGCTGACCGGAAAGACGGCAGTGCCGGCTCTGAGCAACATGCCGTCGCTGCTGGCCAGTCGACCCTGCTCCACCTTGATCCAAGCGATGTCGTCCACGACACGTCCGTAGTGGCCCTCGTGCAGGACCAGCCCTTCGCCGGACGGTAGAGCGATGGTGGCAGCTTGGGCCAAGGACAGGTCTGGCCGCAGTGCGTCCAACAGGATCCGCAGGCCCACGTCAACACCGCTAGCCAGATCACGGCGCAGCGCTTCGTCGCCGTGCCGGCGTGCCTCGTCCAGTTCGGTCATTTGGACGCGGCGCAGGTGACAATCCGCGGATGGCCTGCCGACCAGAACGTGATCGTTGTTCTGCGGTGAGCCTGGTACCAAGGTTCCTGTGGTTGCCCGGCCGAGGAAGGTCCACCGGCCACTGCCGCCACCGGCCGCCGCGAAGAGATCGAACGTGCCGCCGGTGACCATCCACATGGTCGCCGCCTCACCGAGCGGAAGCCTCGTGACCCCGGTGCACTCGACCTGATCTCCCCACTCGGCCAGGGCGAGGCGGTCGTCACCGACCCCCATCAGTTCGGTCATTGGTGGCGTCCGTTCGCCAGGCCGGCATAGTGTCCATCGAGAGCGATCAGTTCGTGGTGGACACCGCGCTCCACCACTCGCCCATGATCGAGGACGATGATCTCGTCGCTGTTCCGCACGGTGCTGAGCCGATGTGCGATCACCACGCACGCGCATCCGCGGCGACGCAGGTTGTCCTCGATCACGAGCTCGGTCTCCGAGTCCAGTGCACTGGTCGCCTCATCGAGAACGAGCAGACTCGGGGAACGGACGAGCGCTCGTGCGATCTCCAGGCGTTGCCGCTGCCCACCGGAGAAGTTGCGACCGTCTTGCTCCACCTTGGCGTAGATGCCACCGGGCAACCTCGCGACCACGTCGTAGACCGCGGCATCCCGCAGCGCCGCCACAACCGCAGCGTCGGGAATCGACGGATCCCACAGTGCCACGTTGTCGCGCACCGTTCCCTCGAACAAGTAGATCTCCTGATCTACAAAGGACACAGAGGCCGCCAGCACACTTCGGGGGATCGCCGCGTGTGGGCGCCCGTCCAATGTGATCTCGCCGCTCCACTGCTCGTAGAGTCCCGAGATCAACTTGACGGTCGTGGACTTGCCACTCCCCGACCCGCCTACCAACGACACGCGCTGACCGGGGCCTACTGTGAACGAGAGCTCACTGATGAGAGGCTCGCCCAGGGGGTTGTAGCCGAACGTCACGGAGTTGAACTCCAAATGACCGTTGAGACGGCTGATGTGCTTGGGTTCCGACCTGTTGAAGATATTGTCGACGGGAACGGTTTCCACATCTTTGATCCGCGTTATCTCCGCCTGCAGGTCTTGCACGTTGGCGGCGACACCGGTGAGGTCGGAGACAGGTCGGGTGAAGCTTGCGATGAGCGTCTGGAAGGCCACGAGCAGTCCGATCGCGATCGAGCCGTCGACGGCCCGCAAGCCTCCGAAAAGGAGTACCAGAGCACTGGCCAGTGTTCCCAACAGCGGGGCCACGGTCACGAAGACCGCAGTCGGGGTGAACAGCCGTTGCTGCGAGTTCACGGCGCTCGCCTGATGTCCCGCCCACCGCTGGAAGTGTCCGGCCTCGCCGCCGGTCGCCTTCAACGTCTCGATCAGGTGCAATCCGTCGAAGGAGGCCTCGTAGAACTTCGTGCGATCTGCGCTCAGCTTGGCCACCGCGCTCTCTCTTGACCTGATCACGACCTTCAACGCGATGAGATTGAGTACGACGACAACGATGCCCACGACCGCCAGTTCGGCGTCGTAGGCCCACATGAGACTCGCATAGCCGATGATGATCACAGCGTTGACCAGGATGTCAGCAGTGTCCTTGGTGGCGATCCTGGCGACTTCACCGTTGGCCTGCATCCGTTTGGTCACGTCTGCCGGACCGCGCTGGCTGAAGAAGCTCATCGGGATTCGCAGCACGTGACGGAGGAAGCGCGCGTGACTGAGGGCCGAGGTGACCAGCTGCATTCGCAGCAGGTAGCCCTGTTGCAGCGCGGTCAGGGCGAGCGTCATGACGATCCCCACCGCTATGGCGGCGAGTACCGGCACCTGGGCGGTGAAGCCGCCCCCCTGCAAGATCGAGTTGATGATGGCGGTGGTGAGGCTGGGCATCGCGATGCCGACGGCGACGAGCAACAGGCTCGCCAGCACACCGATCAGCAGGGCACCCGCGCCGCCACGCAGCCGTGAGCGCAGGTCGACCAGGAAGCTCGGCGGATGACCTCCGGGCTGAAAACCCAGGCCTGGCTTGAGGTCGAGGACGATGCCGGTGAACGCGCTGTCGAACTCCGCCATCGGCACGGTGTACCGACCGGTCGCAGGGTCATTGATGAACGCGACAGGCCGGCCGTAGCGGCGCCCGTTGCCTTCCCACACGAGGAAGTGCTCGAACTTCCAGAACAGGATGGCCGGCGCTCTGAGCTGAGCGAGGTCGTCGAGGTCCATCTGGGCGCCCTTGGCATCGAGCCCGTACTCACGAGCCGCCTTGATCAGGTTCGACGCTGTCGCTCCATCACGCGACACACCGCAAGCCAGCCGGAGCTCCTCGAGCGGGATATATCTGCGGTAATAGGCGAGGATGATCGCGAGCGATGCCGCGCCGCACTCCGTTGCCTCCATCTGCAGGATGGGACTGGTGCGCACATGCCCGAGCGGAGTTCGTCGTTCCGGACTCGGCCGACGGTGTCGCCCAGTGGCCGTCGATCCCTGGGTGTCCGTCGTCACGGCGACATCATTTCGATCGGGCTGACGGCAGGCAGATGAATCACCGCGCTGACTGAGGCACCGGTCAAAAGCTGGTTCGGAGGGCCCTGCTGCGTGGACCAGACGTATCCGCTTGGTGTCTCCCCGGTCGGGAGGAGCGCGACGAGGACCTTCAACACCGCTCCTTGCTCGGGGTGCTCGACGGGCTCGACGGACACCACCTTTCCGCGCAGCACACCGTAGGCAGTGGTTGGTACTGACTGGACGGTCAGGTCCACGTCACGTCCCGGCCTGGCCCCTGATCCCTGAGTAACGGGCAGGAGGACAACGGCTGACAGCTGGCCGGTGCTGCCGTCGACGCGAGCGAGGCTCGCGAGGGTCGTGCCGCTCACCACGACCTTGCCTGAGCTGACCGGAACCGCCACCACTCGGCCGGCCATGGCCGCCCTGACGGTTTGTACTCCGCTTGCGTTCGTCGTCACGGTCGCGATCGGTGCTCCTGCAGCTACCGTGTTCCCTGGTTTCACCAGCAGCTCGTCGAGACGCCCGTCTGCTGTGCTCTGTACCGCGAACACCTCTGGGGTACCGGCGAGGACTCCACTCGCGTCCATTTTGCGCGGCATCGAGCCGGAGAATCCCCACATACAGGCCACCACAACAACCAAGCCCAGACTCGCCAGCGCGAGCCAACCTCGAGTACTGGTCAGCCGGACAGGGCTGTCCAGGTCTTCCGGCCCCTCCAGTGCGTCAAGTGCGCTGCGACGAAACTCCACGGCTGAACGCCCCTCATCTGGTGTGGTTGACCAGCGACGCTGACAAGGCAGGCCGACTGTGCGCGGAATGCTGCACGGCACAGGTCATGATCTTCACCTTTCAGCGTCGCCCGATCTCACGGGGTATCAGCAAGTAGAGAAGCCGTAACGGAGCGCTCGCCCTGCCAGCAGCGGCTGATGATTCACTGTGGACGGCCCGCTCAGTCTGGGCGTCGACCTCTGTGTGGTTCGCGACGCCTGTGCGATCTTGACTTCACCAAGAGAATCGCAGCTCAGACCGGCCTGGCCATCCGGGAAATTCCGGGGCCGTTACGTAACGGATCCCTTGTGGGCTCAAACACGCAGGTCATGGAATTAGCAGATTCGTGGGAGTAACCGTCCACGTGATGTCGATGATTGAGCAGCCTCTCCTGCGCTGTTGCGATGAGCGACATCAGCACAGGCGGAAACCTCTCCGGCGCACTATCTGGCCAAGCCAGAGGCTTGAGAAGCGACACGACTGCTCCAGCCCAGCATTGGGGATGCGTTACGTAACGATCAAGCCACGGACAACCAGGGCTGCGGACTTGGCTCCGCGGCGCGCGATCGCGGTCGTCGGCGCGCACCCGGTCCAGCTCGCCCTGCCGCACCGCGAGGTCGGGCTTGATCGACGGGGCCGTGCCAGCGCCATCAGCGGCTGGTCCGCGCACCTCGTGGGCGGGGCGCACCTGTCCTGCTGCAGCTCCTCGTCCACGCGGCTGCCGCGCAGCGAGCGCCTGTCCGAGGCCCGCAGCTCGTCACCGAGACGCCACACAAGCGCGCACTGGCAGCCTCAGCACGTCCATCAGACTGCCAGACGGCACGGTCGGCTGGCAGTCTGATGGACGTGCCGATCAGCGATGTCAGCCGACGGAAACGACGGGGTCGCCGCTCTCTTCCATCTCCTCGGCGAGGCGCATGGCCTCTTCGATGAGGGTCTCCACGATCGCGTGCTCCGGGACGGTCTTGATGACCTTGCCCTTGACGAAGATCTGGCCCTTGCCGTTGCCCGAGGCGACACCCAGGTCCGCCTCGCGGGCCT
>NZ_VOBR01000062.1 GCF_007845675.1 Lentzea tibetensis
TCGATAGCTCTGCCGGCAGGGGCTTCGCCGCATCCGGGCGAAGCCACGCCGGTGATCATCAGCCTGTGATCAGCAAGAAGCCTCGCCTGCCAACGCATCCAACCCAAGACGAAAATGGGTCAGTGCAACTCGGCATCAAATCAGTTAGTCCTGACACGCATGCGAACCATCAGACTGGAAAACTCGTGTCACGTATTAGAACTTCCATCCGTAAGAGAGGAATTCGTATGACGACACCAACACCGGACCAACGAAAGCAATCGGAAGGCCTTGTGCGGCTAGCACGGCCGGTAGGGCCGCGGCCGCTTCCGACTGGGTCAGAGGGCTTGGTGCAGGATCCACGGCCGCTTGGGGCAGAGGCGGAAGGCCTTGTGCGGCTAGCACGGCCGGTAGGGCCGCGGCCGCTTCCGACTGGGTCAGAGGGCTTGGTGCAGGATCCACGGCCGCTTGGGGCAGAGGCGGAAGGCCTTGTGCGGCTAGCACGGCCGGTAGGGCCGCGGCCGCTTCCGACTGGGTCAGAGGGCTTGGTGCAGGATCCACGGCCGCTTGGGGCAGAGGCGGAAGGCCTTGTGCGGGAGGTGGGACCGGTCGGGTCGCCGCTGCGTCCGGCGGAGCCGGAAAGCTTTCAACCTGCTTCTGTCGCTTTCGCCGCCGCGCTGAGATCGTCCGTTTCTATTCAAATTGATGTGACTGTCAGCGGCCCGTCAGTGCTCCCGCCATCTGGCGTCAACGTATCAGTGCAGGGCCGTTCTGCTGGCCGCTGAGATTCCATACAAGTCCACGAAGCCTTTAGCTAGGCTCATACGAGTTTGGCTAGTCGAACTGGCGAATACGGGTGCGGCTTTACCGCAATGACTCCACGATACTACGATAGGGCGAGTCAAGC
This sequence comes from Lentzea tibetensis, assembly GCF_007845675.1. Taxonomy (GTDB): domain Bacteria; phylum Actinomycetota; class Actinomycetes; order Mycobacteriales; family Pseudonocardiaceae; genus Lentzea; species Lentzea tibetensis. The sequence goes on from NZ_VOBR01000062.1 coordinate 887, forward strand.
CCTCCCTATCCCGAAACGCCAGTGAGCGCGGCGGGACCCATCCGCGGGGCCTAACCACGTTCACGGGACTTGTCCAGTACTGAGCCTTTTCCAACCTCCGTCCCATGTGGGCCGAGTGGGCGTTGGACGGCAAGGAGCTCCTGGTAGGACCCGAGTTGGCTCAAGTCAGTGCGCACTGCTGATTTCCAGCTGGCTCAACCCCGCTGTAGCGAGGTGATGTCGTCTGCGACGCGTCTCGCGCGCTTGGCGCAGTTGACTACTCGCTGCAACTGACGGTCATGCTGCCTGGTTAGGTTCGAAGACCCGCCATTTACCAGGATCCGGCGTGGCGCAGCCTCTCCTGTCGCCGGGTCAGTGTTCGGCTGTGTGGATCACGGAGTTGAGAACCGTCGGTGCGTGAGTACCCGTGCACTTAAAGAGAGGCACCCCAGGCCAGCGATGAGGAGGAGCTCGTCATGACCGGACCTTCACCCAGCGCGGGAGGGCTAGGAAGTTCTGGCGAATGGTTGGTCGTCGAGGCTATGGACAACGCCCGAGAGATCGTCTTCACCGACCGCGGCACCACACTGTTGCCAGAACAGCAGGCCACGATCGACGACATCGCCAAGGCGGCGGTCCAGATCGCGCTGCAGCGACACGCGAAGGGCGACTCGCTGCCTCGATTCTTCATCAGCGGCTTCGGCGACGCGAATGAGATTGGCCTCGCGCGTGCCGGGGCTGTGAGCGACTACCTGAAGCAACGGCTGCGAAGTGAGCTGGACGAGACCCAGAGCACGCAGCATTCGGTCGTTACAGCGGACAACTTCACCATCATCGCCGGCGCCGCGCACGATTCGCAGGAAGGACCGACGAACCGCGTCCACGTGGAAACGGAAGTCCCTCCGGAGACGCTGAAAAGCACAGAGTCGAAGGTGCTGACCGACTACAAGACCACCGGTCCAGCGCCGTTCACCAGCTGGCATCGTCCGAAGCTCGTCGAGGTCGAGGATTATCCAGGTGTCCGGCTGGAACAGGGCCGGACACAGGACTCGAAGCCGCCGCTGCGGGTGTCGGACGACGGCACCCTGGCGATCAGCGAAGCTGAGGGCTTCCACCAGGAGGTGTACGCAGCGCCGGAGGTGGTGACGGAGGCGAACGCGAAGCTGACCGCGGTGGACAGTGGGGTGCGTCTGGAGTTCGTCGAGGGCACGACGGTCAGCTTGGTCAAGGAAGGGCAGCCGGTCATCCTCGGGAAGGTGCGTCCCGTCTTCCTCACCGGCGAGCTGCCCCCAGACGTGTGCCGGGACTTCGCCGCCACTGTGCTCGGTGGTGAGCCGGACGTCTTCGTGTTTACCGACGGCACCACCGGCGTGCACGAGCTGGCGCCGACCAGTACCAAGGACAGTCAAGAGATCACCGGTACCCACCATCTCGCGGAAGCGATGACGGCTGCGGCGAAGCAGATGTCTGGGTCGGATCAGCTCGACGTGACGTGGGCGGCGCGGCAGGTGGCCAAGGACACCCGACCGAAGGGCGGTCTTGACGGCGCTCCGCTGCCCGGCCGGCAGTACGGATCGATGCAGCGCGCCAACCCGACTAACCGGTACCAGCGCAATCGGCTCGACAACGTGGCTAAGGCACTCGGCGTCAACCAGCACGCCAAGGCTGGCGTGGGCAGCGGCTACACGATCACCAGCATTACCGCCGCAGACGAGAACGGGAAGCGGACCGACAGGAATTTCGCCCGGTTGGGGCCCGTGGAAACCACCTGGGGATACCACTTCGCGGGAGTCGTGCTCGAAAGTGCGGACGGCGGCACCCACGTCACCCTGGAGAACATTCGGCACGACGCGCGAAACCACACCACGATCATGGCCGCGGTGGAACAGAACCTCGCCCGGTATGCCGGTAATTTCGACACCCTGGCCCAGCAGCTGAGCGAGAGATTGACGAATGCCGAGAAGGACGAGATTCCGCCCCTGCAGACACAGCTGAAGCTGGCGACAGCGCTCGGCGAACTGGAGCGGCTTCGCGCTATCCCGAATGTGGATCAGGACGAACTAGAGCTAGCCGAGATGAGTGCCAAGGACGCGATGACCAGGGCATCCACGCTGCTGGAGCCCCGTGGTCTCTGGATGTTCCAGATGTACGGCACGGCCGAACGCAGCTTCCACAACGTGCGGAGCCGGCTCGACGTCGAGCAGCCAGGGGCCATGATCAATCCGATGACGACGGTCGTGCTCGGCGGGCATCAACTGCCGGACCGAGACATCCAGTTCACCGGCGATTCGACCACGGTGGACACAGTGGCCCAAAATGTGCTCCAGGCACAGGCCAAGTCCCTTGCTCGAGTCTGCCTGTGGCGCAAGGCACACGGGCTACCGATGCCGACAGTGACCGTCACCGGCGACGGCAACGGCCTCACGCAACGCTTCCAGCTTGGCGGCCCTCGCGCGACGGCCGCCGCCACCGTCCTCCGCGAGGAGCTCGACAACCAGCTGCGGCGCCTGCAACCCGACGTCACGAAGCCGATGACGGCTGCGGACATCAACTTCAAGATCGGCATGGCCACCGGCGAATTCGCGCCAGCATCACCGAAGCTGTCGGCCAACCTGATCGACTGGAAGCGTCAGCGGGCAACCGTGCAATTCCGCTACGACACGCCCCACCAGGCGACCGGACCGAGGTCGCCGCTGTCGATCACGCTCAAGATGAAATCAATGTTCGGCACCGACAGTTCCGGTCTGGCCGTCTCGCCCATATCACGAACGGACATGACCGACAAGCAATCCAACGAACCCACTGTTTCAGCACAGGATTCACCTACCGGCACTTCGACGAGCATCCAGCTGCCGAATCGTCCGATTTCAGAGCAACCGTCGACAGCCGCGTACGCCAAAATGAGGTCGATGGACGGAAATGACAGCACTCCGACGAACGTACAGGTGACAGTCAAGCCAGCTACGCCACGCCATCCGACTACACCGCAGGGCAGGACTCCCTGGGTGTAAGGACTCCCCACGCGTGTGTCAGTTGAGCTGCGGCTTGCCCACCGCAGGTCGAAGGTGCTGCCGTTGACGGACAGGCCCCTTGATGTGCGGCTCGCCAGCCCACGTGCCTCAGCGCAACATTGGCGACCTTCCGCCCCGCGTCGACCAGATCCAGCACTTTCCGCTGGAACTCTGGTCGATACCCACGCCGTCCTATACCACTCCTTCATCAGGGTGGCACAAGAATCCAACAACCCGACTCCGGAAAATCCAGGGTTCTCCGCATTCGTTGCCCTACTGTTACCTGCGACCCTGCCTCTGACGCCCTCCTACCCAGGTAGGAGGGCGTCAGAGGTTCGAAAGGGGACTTCCCGGCCCCGTACCTGGCACTTTCCTGGGGAGGGCCATCCGAGCGAAGGACATGCTAGGGAGCGAGATTCAGGCACGTGGCCTACGTGCGGTGTGTTCCGCCTGCTGCTCCTACCTACCGTGCGGGTTGCGTGCGGCACCCTTCTCTACAGCGGCAGGTGCCAGGTCCGATCCGCCTGTGCCAGCGACACGACCTGCTGGCCGTTGATCCCGATCGTGATCGTGAAATCCTCCGGCGAGGGTTGGTCGAGACGCTGCCAGAGCGCGTGAGCGGCCTCCAGTTCGTCCCACAGGCGGCGCTCACCTCCCTGGGTGACGGGGTAGTCGGTGCCGGTGCCGAGTTCCACGCGTGCCCATGCCTGGCTGTCCGGGTGGATGACACAAAAGAAACTCGGGCCATCCTCGAACGCGACCGGCGCGTTCAGTGCTCCTGAAAGGGTCAACTGGGCAAAGAAGGCGAACGCGGGCTGTCGGAAAATGCCGGGGTCGAGGTTCGTCGTTCGGCTTTCTCCTCGGGCACCTGCGACGCGGCCCGTCAACCCGCCCAGTTCGCTGAAGCTGCGGCAGGGCTGCTCCGGGCTTCTCAACGGCATGAAGCTAACGGATTCGGGCAAAAACCGGCCGTGGGCCGACTGATCGGCAGTCACGGTCAGGCGGGCTAGGTTGCCAGCGAAGCTGCCCCGAATATCGATGAGGATGACACCACCTGGGCGTAGTTGGCCCAGCCAGGCGGGAGGGATCTCCCGCGCCGACGCCGTGGCGATCAGGCGGTCGTACGGCGCTCGTTGTTCATAGCAGAGGTAGCCGTCAGCCACCGCAAGCGTGGGTGTCAGGCCAAGCAACGTCAACCGTTCGCGTGCCTGGGCAACGTGCGTCGGATTGATATCGACTGAGGTGATGGCGTCTGACCTCAGGCGTTTCGCGAGCAGTGCCGCGTTCCATCCGGTGCCGGTACCGATTTCCAGCACCGTCTGTCCTTCTGCCACCTGGAGCGCCTCCAGCATGATGGCGACCACGGACGGGGCCGAACACGAACTCGTGGGCACGTCATCGGCATCGAAATCGGTCAGTAGGGAATCGTTGCGGTAGACCGCGCGCAGCCAGGCTTCCCGTTGTGCCGCATCGGTTCCATCTATTGTGCCGCCGCCGGAACTCTGTAGCAGGCGAAACCGGGACGCGAACAGATGCCGGGGCGGGCGCGGGACAGTTGGTCGGCTTTATGCTGGGACGTGTCATCAAATCTGATGTCGGCCATTCTGTCTCTCCTTCCGTCAACAGGTCGGCGATGGCTGCCGCAATGGGGAGCCCGGTCGCTGCCTCGATCCAACCCCACTGCCCGGCGGGGTTGAGATCAACAAAATAGTACCGATCATCGGCCGTCACGACGAAGTCAGCGGCGGCAAACGTCAATCCGAGCCGACGCAGCAACAAGAGCAATGCCGTTTCCACGGCTGGCGGAAGATGGGTGCATTCGTAGCGCAACGACGTGTAGTCCGCGCGCCAGTCCAGCCGCCCGCGAGAAGATGCGTCAGCAATGATTTCCGTCGCGAAGATTTGACTACCCACCACCGTGGCCCGCACATCCCGCACCTTCGGCACCCGCTCCTGGAATTGGTGCGCGGTCAGCGCTACCCGACAGTCTGCCATGTCGGCCCTGCTGACATCGGTAGTGTAGACAAGAGACATCAGGTGGCCGTCGGTCACCGACGCCGAGGCGAGTGTCTTATAGATAACCGAGGGGCCCAAATATTCGTGGTGGCTGTCGGAATCCTCGGGAACGTTCGTGATAACGGTCCGCGGCACGTCCAGCCCGCTTGCTGCTGCCATGGCGAGTTGCCAGGGCTTGTATTCGGCATCAGCGACTCGGGAGGGGTGATTTATCCAGAAGCATGGCAGGCTCATTATTGAGCTGAAAGTGATCGTTTGCCTGTAAGTTGATCACTCGTGATCGAGGTCGAGGACGCCCGTCGGTTGTCTCCTGCGGAGCGGGAGGTGCTGCGGTTGCGGGTGGTGGCCGCGTTGGAGTCCGGGAAGGTGGCGGGCTATCGGCAGGCGGCGGAGGTGTTCGGCGTCTCGCAGCGCTCGGTGGGCACCTGGTGGCGGGCCTATCAGCGGGATGGTCGTGACGGGCTGGCCGCGCGGCGGGAGCGGCGTCCCGGTCCGCCGGAGCTGATCAGTGCCGAGGGGCGCGGCACGCTGTTCACCGCGATGGCCGACTACACCCCGAGGAACTCCTCATCGGCGGTCCACTGTGGACACGACTGGCGGTCGTGGAGCTGATCCGCGTGGTCATCGGCGTGGTGATGACCGAGCAGGGCGCAGGGCTGTGGTTGCGCCGGCACGGGTTCAGCCCGCAGCGGCCCGCGAAGCGGGCCTATGAACAGCAGCCAGCCGCGATGCGGGCGTGGCTGGACGAGGAGTATCCGGCGATCGCGGCACGCGCCAAGACCGAGAACGCCATGGTGGTGTGGGCCGACCAGACCGGGCTGCGCTCGGACACGGCCCTGCCCGGCCGGTCGTGGGCGCCGAAGGGGCGCACGCCGGTGGTGCGGGTGACCGGCAAGCGGCTGCGGGTCAACGTCATGTCCGCGGTCTCGGCGAAGAGCGCGTTGTGGTTCACCGTGTTCCTCGGCCGGTTCACCGCGCCGGTGTTCACCGCGTTTCTGGACCGGCTGGCACGCCACGCCGGGCGGAAGGTGCACGTGATCGTCGACCGGCACCCGGTCCACCGCAGCAAGGCCGTGCGGCAGTGGCTGGACGCCAACGCCAAGCGGCTCGAGCTGCACCTGATGCCCGGCTACAGCCCGGAGCTGAACCCGGACGAGCTGCTCAACGCCGACCTCAAGCGCAACGTGCACGCCTCACGCGTGCACACCGCCGACCAACTCGCCCACGACACCCGCCGCTTCCTGCACCGCCGCCAGCGCCAGCCACACCTCGTCCGCGGCTACTTCCGAGCCCGCCACACCGCCTATACGATCATGTAGGCAACCAAATAGTTTCGCCTCAATATAAATGCGTTCGGTTGCAAAGGTGCCGTCTGGCTGCTGCGCTCAATTCTGATCAGCGAGTCAGCAGCTCCGGCGTCGTGGCAAGTACAGACCGAACTCGGTCGAGCCGATCGAGCCACCACGTGGTTCGTTCCGGGTCGGTGTGGCGAACCGATTCCCATGCCTCCAGGTCGACAGCGAGCGGCGCTGTTGGGACTGGAAGGGAGCCCTCGACAGGACGGAGTGAAGCCTCCACGCCTACGGTGTCGCCCTTCAAGAGCGAGAGGGTCCCAAGCCCACACGCAAAGTCCAGGTGCGGTAGCGCCCCGGCGAGCGCAAGTTGGGCACCCAGCCCAACGCTCGTTTCGAGTGCGGACGAGACTGCGCAAGGAAGTCCCGCGGCCTCAGCGATCCTCATTGCGCGACGCACCCCGCCCAGGGGAGTGCACTTGATGACCGCGACATCGGCGGCACCCGCGACGGCAACCCGCATCGGGTCGTCGGCACGCCTGATTGACTCGTCTGCGGCGATCAGCGGGTTCACCTGTCGGCGTACTTCTGCCAACTCCTCGATCGTTTTGCACGGCTGCTCGACGTACTCCAGGCCGCCTGCTGCCTTGTCCAGTAGCGCGATGTGCTTCACGGCGGTCTCGACGTCCCAGACACCGTTGGCGTCAACGCGGACGTGTCCATTCGCGCCGAGTGCGTCACGAACAGCTTCGACCCGCGCGAGGTCCTCAGCGAGTGAGTCCGGGTGGTCCGCCACCTTGATCTTCGCTGTGGCACAGCCGGAGGTGCGGGCGATCTCGTGCGCCCGTTCAGGGCCAACAGCGGGGACGGTGCAGTTGATCGGGATCTTGTCTCGGACGGCGGTCGGCCAACCGATGGTGCATTGCTCCACCGCAGTGGCTAGCCACGATGCTGATACCTGGTCGTCGTAGTCGTCGAACGGGCAGAACTCTGCCCAACCAGCGGGACCTTCAAACAGAACGCCTTCGCGAACGGTGATTCCCCGGAACCTTGTGGTCATGGGGATCGCGTACACGCGGGCGTTGGCGAAGTCGATGTCGTCAAGCATCAGTGGTTGTCGTCCTAGGCGTGAGCGGCATGTGCGAGGAAAGGGCTGAGGCGATCGGTGAACTCAGCGAGAACACGGGAGCTGGAGCAGTGCGGCGTGACAACTCGACTGAGTCCGCGGAGCCGGTCGATCGTCCTGGTCGAGGACACGTCCGCAGCAGCCCGCATTGCCTGGTTGCCGAACTCGGCAGCCTGATCGTGGTCGCGTAGTGCCATCTGTGCGAGCGCGAGGTCAGTGAGGACGAACGACCTGCTGCGCACTCGCCACGGTTCGTATTGATCGAGCGCTTGTCGGATCAGCTTGGTGCCTGCGGCGACATCGCCTGTGTCCCGCAGGCAGCGACCGAGATCAGCGGCGAGTTCGGCCTCCGAGTAGAAGGCCAGCCACTCGGGCTCTTCGCCAGGCCTGGAGCTTGCGTAGTGCTGCTCCGCTTCGCGCACTGCTCGTTGAGTCTCGCGGACGTCACCGAGAAGTGCGTGCGCCCGAGCTTCGACGGCAGAGAGCAGCGTGCTCAACGCCGGCGTGCTTCTGCCATCTGCGACGTGTCGACCAGCGCGGGAAAGGGCCACCGCGAGTTGCCCGTTCCTCAAACGAACGTCGTCGCTTGTGGCGCTGTGACCGAGCTGGACAGCCATTCGGCTCATGTGGGACAGCACATTGGCCGCGTAAGGCTTGTTGCCAGCCTTCATCGATAGGTTCAAGGTCTGGATGTAGTAGCGCTGCGCGAGCGAGTGACGTCCCACGTCCGCGGCCATCGAACCGGCAAGCCATGCGATCTGCGCAACTGCGCTGAGAAGCGCACGTCCTGTGGCTTCCGAGTAAGTGCCGTGCAGCACCGTGTTCGACTCGTCGTGCAGGAGACGGACTACTTGGTCACGGACTCGGCCTGAGCCGTAGCGGTGATCAAGGCGCCGCAGGTGCTTGATGTTCTCCGTGAGGATCTCTACGTCGGCCATACCGACCCGCTTGCCCGCGACTCTCGCCGTCGTGTCGGCCTGGGGGACCGTCATGGCCATGAGCGCTGGTTCGGAAAACGCGGCTGCTGCGAACGCCGAGCCCAGCAAGAACTTTCTGCGGTTCATGTCCCTCCCCGACAGCTCGACGACGGTTCGCACCGTGCCGTCCAGCGTGCCTGAACACTTCAGGCCGTCATGGGGATCGTCCGCCGCAGGAGTGCGATCAGCAAACCCGCTCTCGGTGATCGTGATCTCACGCTGAAGCTGTTTGGAGAGAACGAGGGCCACGAGGCGGGGAACTGGCCGGCGTGGCTCTACTCCTTCAAGCATCCGTCGAACCGACGTCGGAGTGGTGCCTAGGTGGATGCCCTCGCGAGCTCCAGCTTCCTTGACCGCACGAGCGAGAGCAGCGTTGCTCATCTCAGCCTCGCCGAGCAGCGCAGCCAGCGCGGCGTTTCTGCCAGTGGCTCTGCGGTCGGTGCTCATCGTGCTTCACATCCTGACGTCAAGCGGTCGCTCGATGTGACGATCCTCGTACCAGGTTGCCTCATTTGCCAGGTTCCTCGCGAAAGTGACACCCCAGTGAGACCCCTGATCAGCAAGTGCTCGAAGAGACCGGGCCGTAGGACTCCCGCCCCGTTGAGCTGCACGTTTCACTTCCAGTGACAGATCGAGAACCGACAGTCGAACTCCGGAAGCCGTCACCACGTGCTCGGTGACCGGACCCACTGGAGGAAGTTCGATGATGGCCCCGCAGACCGATGAGACACGCGTCGTGCACGCCTCTCCGACAGACGCGCTCCCGGTGCTGCGTTCTGAGGCCGCGAGGTGCACCCCGCATATGGCATCACCGGCCTCCTCGGGGGGTGAGTTGCCTCGTGGCGGCGCGGCGGCAGCTCACCCCCCGATTCCTGCCACCAACCTCTACGCGAGCGGACTCTCCTGGCCCGTGCTCACGAAGGGCGCGAACATCTACCTGCTGTGCGGCCAGCGCGTGGACATCGTCTCGATGCCCAGCGGACTCGCGGGTGATGTCAACAACTCGTTGAGGCTGCTTTGGCTGGACGCGGCCGTCCTGGAGATCGAGGGCACGTCCCGGCGTTGGGCGTTCTTCTGCCAGTCGCCGTCAACCATCACGAACCTGGGAGCGCTGGAACACCACGGCGTTGCGCACTACGGCACGAACGCGCTCTTTCAGCTGCCGTCGAGTCCTTTCTGTAACTCGGAATCGCTTAGCTGGATCTGCCCACCGATAGCGGGAGTATCCGTACTTCCGTCGATTGGCGCGGTTATCTCGTGTGCACAGACGGCCTTGCGGCGATGGTCAGGATCGGATTGCACTGGGGGTAGCCGTGGACGTAGACACGATCTTTAGTCGGCTTCATGAAGCGGGCTTCCTGTCTCTGCCAATGCCGAGTTCGACTGCGCACGACGATGGCCTGTTGTGGTACCGGACCGGGGCGGACCGCATCGACACCCTTGCGACCTGGGGCCTGGCTATTCGGCAGGCTTGCTCGTTCCGCCTACCAGAAACTGGGCTCGTCCGTTTGCGCCGTCGACGGCGATCTTTCGGCAGGTTGGGCCACTGGAAGACGTGGCCAAAGCGCTTCTGGAGTTTGAGTAGCGCCTCGATTTTCCCTGCTGCAGTCGTAACCGGCGGTGGGGAGGAAGTGGAAATAGGCGACGGAAGTCGCCCGGATTAGGAGGACGGCGAGGATGAACCTGACAGGTCAGATTCAGATGGTGGCGGCACCGGACGATGACCCGGAGCTGATGGTCGAGCTCGGCGACGTTGCGGACCTGACGCTCGGAGGCCCTGGGGAGGGCCGCGAGAACAAGCGCCGCGAGGTCGGCTGATCCATTCGTGTGCGTTGGTGCTCGGCGCTGGTGCCCAGCCGGGCACCAGCGCCGCCGGGGGAGGTAACACATGTTCTGGTACGGCGGCTTTCGCGGACCAGCTCAAGCGCGGCGCGAACCGCGGCATTCCAGCAGGATGTGGCTCGACGTCACCGACTGCTGGCTGGTCGGATCACGACAGGAGCAGGAGATCCGAACGGCTCGAACCGCCATCTGGAGCGTTGCCATCGTCGGTTCGTGCGGTGCCTCCGGAGCTGAGGTCGCGCATCTGGCCACGCAAGGCGTACGGGATGAAGTCGCGCGGCGCTGGCCGGGCGCCTACGCCGTGGTCGAGACCACCGACGAGGCCACGACAGTGTGGACTGATCTCGGTGGGGTCTGGCCGATCTACACCCTGGCCGACAATGGGGTCTACTGGGCGTCGAGTTCCCGTGCCTTGGCAGCGTTGACGGCGCAGGAACTCGATACTTACCAGCTCGCCGTCGAACTGCTCGCTCCAGCCGTCGCGCGAATGTCGCACGATCGGTCGATGTTCGCCGGCGTCTCCCTGGTGCCGCCCGGCCACCGCGTGGTTCTGTCCAACACCGGGCATGTGGACGTTCAGCAGGTATGGCGTCCACAGTCGCGTTCAGGAGACCTGACGTTCCGGCTTCGAGCCGAACTGTCGGTGGCCGCGGCAGTGCGGGTGGAGGGCGCGAAGAATCCCACCGTAGACCTGTCGGGAGGACTCGACTCCACCTCCCTGGCTCTGCTCGCGGCCGAGCGCTTGTGTCCTGACAGGACGATCACCGGGGTAACCGTTCACGCCACCGAAGCAACCACAGAGGGGGATCTCGGATACGCTCGTGAAGCTGGGGCGCATCCCGGCATCACGCACCGGTTCATGCCGATCAGCGCCACCGGGTACGAGCCCTACCGTGCTCTTGACACTGTGCCGGTCACCGATGAGCCCGCGCCGTCCACCATCGCGTACAAGCATTTCGCGGCGCAGCTCGACTGGATGCGCGACCAGTTCGGAACCGACTGCCACATGACCGGAGACGGCGGTGACAGCTTGCTGTGCACCGAGCCGATCATGCTGGCCGATCTGGTCGCCAGCCGCCGACTCCGCCGAGCGTGGACCGAATCTGTTGCCTGGGCACGGCTGCGCCGTAGTGCGGTGTGGCCGTTGCTCGCAGACTCTGTTCGCACGGCTCGAAGCGATCGGCCAGCCGCACTTCGGTCGCTTGCTCGCGCGTGGCGCACTGGCCGACCCGGCCGAAACACGTCAGCCGTCAACTGGGTCCCAGCGGCCTTGCAACCGGGCTGGTCCACAGCCGAGGCTCGTGAACTGGCGGCGTCCCTGGTAACCGGCATCGCTGCGCACTCGGCCCCGCTGCCTCGGACGGGCTTCACGTCGCTTGTGGCCGCCGAGGCAATGTCCGCGGTTGGTCGGACGGCGAGGGCAGATGTGCAGATCGCGGAACATCATGGTGTCCCGCTGCACAACCCGTTCCTGGACTCGCGCGTCGTCGATGCGTACCTGTCGATTCCGCTTGATGCCCGGCCCGGCCCTGCTGAGTACAAACCCGTGCTGCGTCGCGCAATGGACGACCTGTTTTCACCTGCGCTTGCGAGGCGTACCACGAAAGGTAGCTTCACCTCTGACTTCTACCAGGGGATGCGGACTAACCTCGACGCGCTGCGCGATCTCGCGGACGGGCATCTCGCAGTCCTGGGTCTGGTCGACCCCGCCAGGCTCCGTCACGAGCTTTCCTCTGCTGCGGCCGGAGTACCGGGCGCGTTCGAGTCTGTCGATCCGGTCATCAGCGCTGAAGCGTGGCTCCGGGCTCTGCATTCAGCAGAACCCGTCGAGTGGTCGACCACGCCGCGAGCCGGAGAAGGTGCTTCGTGATCCGCTACCTCACTGCCCCGGCGCACGTCGTGGCGTGCGATCTTGGCCCGGCCACGGTCGTCGTGAACTACCGCTCCGGCGGCGTACACACACTGATCGGACCGTCGGCCCGGTGGTGGGCGGAAGTGGCCACCACCGGTGATCTGTCCAGGTCGAACGGCCTGGACTCGCGGCCGATGATGGAAGTGTGCGAGCGATTGCGCCAGGCCGAAGTCCTCATCGAGGCGGCGACGCCGACACCGTGGACGGCACCGGTCGCCGGCCAGCCGTGGACCCTGAGTTTCGGTACGCAGGAGGCCCAAGCCGGATGGGCAGTCCCGTCACGTGCACCACGAGGAGCGTTCCTGATTGCGGGGTTCGCCCTGGTGCTGACTTTGGTGGCGCTTCGTGTTGGTCAGCGGCGCACGAGGATGGCGCGGATTCTCCGTTTGCTGAGCTGGGTCAGCAAACGGCCTGCTCAACTGGCCACTGTCGACCACGCAGACGAGGTCCTGAACGCTGTGCGTTGGGTTGCGCTGTTCGTGCCGAGTCGAGTGGCGTGCCTCGAAGAATCTGTTGCCGCCGTGCTCGCGCTGAGCTTCTCCGGACGGCAGGCCACGTGGTGCCACGGCGTGGCCGCAGACCCTATTCGGTTCCACTGCTGGGTGGACGTGAACGGACAGCCCGTCGCGGAGCCCTCGTCAACGCTTCGATACACACCACTGAAAACTGTTCCGGAACGGACCTAAGAGGAGACGATCACCATCAGCGAGAACAACGGCGAGCCGATCATCTGGCTGAGCGACGGCAAGGTTGGACTTGGACCATTCGATGCCGCCTTGGCCGAGTCCTACTGGCGATGGGAGAGCGACCCGCGGGTGCGCGTTGGCTACGGCCAGCAGACCCCTGAATCGCTGGAGGAGCGCATCGCCAACGTCGCGATCCAGGTCAAGAACACGATGCACTCAGCCCGGTTCACCATCTACGACCTGTCGGGCGATGTGCCGGTGCCGGTCGGCACTACGACGCTGGAGATCGACCACCGCCAGCGCACCGCCGAGTTCTTCATCCTGATCGGTCTCGCGGAAAACCGCGGTCGAGGGATCGGCAGCGCCGCGACCCGGCTCACCCTGGACTACGGCTTCTACGTGACGAACCTGCGTTGCATCTATCTGTCGGTGCTGGCGCCCAACGTCGCGGGCGTCAAGGCCTATGAGAAGGCCGGGTTCCGGCAGATCGGTGAGCGTCGTCAGTCCGGCTATTGGGCAGGCGAACCCTGCAACGAAGTGCTGATGGATGTGGTTCCGGCCGACTTCCCCGGTGTGTCGGCTGTGAAGCAGCTGCTTCACGATTCGGAGTAGGCGCGGCCGTGTCACGGCGGCGGGCCCGGTCGCCGAGCGCGGTAGGCCACACGAGCGGGGCTTAGCTCCGGAAGACCTGGCCTGGCTGGGAGAGCCTGATCTGGCAGCCAGGGACCGGAGGGCGGGAGACCGCCCTCCGGCAAGGGCTACAGACCTTGAAGCATCGAGGTCTGGGTGATTCACGGGGGCGGCAGTCCGGTTCCTTTGAGGAATCCGTCGATGAGGCCGTCGGTGTACTGCATCTTCTTGAGGCGGTTCTTCGCCGGGCTGACGTGCTACCGGCCTGGGCAACGCAGCAGGCTCATCTACCGTGCGATGATCCACAAAGGACGTAAAGGAGAGAAGAAGGGCTTCCGCGAGCCCGACTTCGCCGACCTGCTCGACGC
>NZ_VOBR01000063.1 GCF_007845675.1 Lentzea tibetensis
ACGTTGATCACCATCGCGCCCAGCCCCGCTGACCGCACACAACGAGAGCACCGCGAACACAAGGCCCGTCGGCACAACATCGACCAGGTCAACGCCCTCAAGACCCCGTTCGACACCAGCCACCTAGAGCGGTAGCCCCCACATGCGCGGTCAGCGCCGGTCAGCCGCTATTAACGGGCTACCGAAACCGCATCCGACCCGCCCCTGTGCAGAGACAGGAACAGGCGGGGCGAGCGGGCGGGGCGGCCAATCAGGCGGGCACTGTCCAAAGGAGATCAAGAACGGTCTTCAGTAGTGGAGACCGCGCACGGTCACCAACCCAGCCGAGGGGAGGTGAACCCCATCCCATGACCGACCGGGACAACACGACAGCGGCAGGAGGTGATCCAACCCGAGACGACTACTTCACCGAGGAGGAACGAGCAGGCCTGGAGCACTGGCGCGCGATAGTCGCCGACATGCCGCCGATGACGCAGGATGAGATCGAGCGAGTAGCCGCGATCTTCCGGCGGACCGACGCACGCCGCAACACCAAGTAGCGTTCCGTTGTTGTGGGATCACCAGGTCACCGGAAGCTCGGCGACGCCACCGGTGAGGGTGGTCCGCACCGCGAGCTGGTCGAGGTCCTTGGCGAGCCGCAGGCCGGGGAGGCGGCGGGCCAGAGTGGCGAAGACGACGCGCAACTCCGTGCGGGCGAGGCTCGCGCCGATGCAGAAGCGCGCGCCGTGGCCGAACCCGAGATGGGTCCGTTCCGGACGATCGGGGTCGAAGGCCTCGGTGTTCTTCGCGGTGGCGCACCTGCTCAACCTCGAGGTCGACCTGCTGTTCTTCGACACCACCTCCACCTACTTCGAACGCGACACCGAAGAGGACGGCCAGGGCGCGTTCCGCCGCTACGGCAAGTCCAAGGACCACCGCGACGACCTGCCGCAGATCGTCATCGGCCTGGCCGTGACGAAGGAAGGCATCCCGGTGCGGGTGTGGTGCTGGCCGGGCAACACCAACGACCAGGCCGTGCTGGCCGAGGTCAAGGACGACATGCGGCACTGGAAACTCGGCCGGGTGATCACCGTGGTCGACCGCGGCTTCTCCAGCGCGGACAACCTGGCCTACCTGCGCAGGGCCGGTGGGCACTACATCGCCGGCATGCGCATGCGCGACGGCGGCGAACTCGCCGAGCAGGCGCTGGCCCGCCAGGGCCGCTACCAGCAGGTGCGGGACAACCTGCGGGTCAAAGAGATCCGCGTCGACGGCGCCGCGGACACCAGGTTCATCATCTGCCACAACCCCGAACAAGCCGACCGCGACAAGACCCAGCGGGAACAGGCCATCGCCCGCATCGAAGCCGAGCTCGAACGCATTGCCGCGCAACGACAACGAGAGCAGCGACGAGCCAGGACGGGCAGCGACAAGGCCAAGCAAAAGGCCGAGGCCGCGCATGTCCGTGCCGAGTGCGCCCTGCGCGACCACCCCACGCTCAAGCGGTGGATCCGCCAACATGCAAGCGGCCGTCTGGCCATCGACCGCGCCAAGGCCAAAGCCGAGCAGCGGCTGGACGGCAAGTACCTGCTGGCCACCTCGGACCCCGACATCACCGCCGAGGACGCGGCCCTGGGCTACAAGAACCTGCTCGAAGCCGAGCGCGGGTTCCGCGACTTCAAGTCCGAACTGCTGCTGCGGCCGGTGTTCCACCGGCTCGAGCACCGCATCCGCGCCCACGTCCTGATCTGCTGGCTGGTGCTGCTGCTCACCCGCGTCGCCGAACTGTCCTGCCACCAAAGCTGGCGCACCATCAGCCGCGAAACCGGCCGTCTCAAGCAGGTCACCCTCGCCGGCCAGGCCGGCACGATCACCCAAACCACCCCGGTCCGCGCCGGCCAGCAGGCCATCTACCAGGCGTTATCCATCACACCGCCGCCCCGGATCTCCGCATTCGACCCCAGCTGAACCGAGCCCCGCAAACACCGAACGAGCGTAGACACACGCCCTCCTCGCCCCCGCACACGTTTCCCCAGCTCAGACCGCAAATCCGCGAGCACGTGTTACTACCAACTGCGGAAGCCGGGCATCCACGCCGCGGTTGCCGGTCCGCGCCGGGCGGCACGCCACGCCGTCAGCACCGGCTCGATCAACGCCCACCGGACATCCGACAGGTCACTGGGGTACGCACGGCGAGACTCACAGTTGATCAACTTTAGCGTGATCGCCAAACGGACAAGCCACCCCAAACCAAGATCAGATGCCCTCTCAGTGCATTGGCCAACAGACCGACCGCTATCCAACGTAAGAACGCGATCATTTCAGATCCGCTTGCTGGTCAACCGGGGGAGCTGGTCGACCAGCAAGCGTCAACGCGCGGCTGACAGTTGCTGGGTCACCCACGCCGCCACATGGGCGCGTGACCGGAGGCTTAGCTTGGTGCGCACGTGATCGAGGTGACTTTCGACTGTGCGCTCCGAGATCCTCAGTTGCCGAGCGATTTCGACGTTGGTCTTGCCGTGTGCGACGAGGGTGGCCACTTGTTGCTCGCGTTCGGTGATCGAACCAAGCGTGATCTGCGGTGCCTCGCTTGGCGGACGCTGACGTACAGCAAGGTCGACGACGGTATGGGCATCCGACAAGCGTCGACCCTGATCCAAGTGGTGGTCAACGTCGAAGGAGGGCATCCGGGAACGGAAGGCGGCGAGTTCGGCCTCGACGTACTTCGCCCAGTTCACGTCGCACATTGCGTCGTTGGCCCGTCTCAACCGTTCCGCCGCGCCGAGCAGTCGCAGCCCGTGCTCGACGCGGCCCGTGCGCAGGCCGACGAGCCCACTACCTTCGATCAGGTAGGGCGTCTGGACGGACGTCGGATCGGCCTTTGTCAAGCCGGTTGTGAAGTAACGCCTTGCGTTCGAATAGTCACCACGCCGCAGATACAACGCGCCGGCGGTATGCCACAAGGAAGCTCGTTTGCTGAGCTCGGGAATGCTCTCGTAGAGCGGCAAGATCTCGGCGAGCGTTTCTTCACCGGTGTCCAGGTCGTCAGCGAGGATCGATGACCAGGCGAGGTTGTGGCCGCACAGGGCGATGCTTTGAGGATCTCCGACCAAGCGGATCAGGTCGAGACACTCCGCGAAGCGGATCAGGGCGTTCTGGTAGTCCTCGAGTTCTTGGTAGGCATAGGCGAGCCCGGTGAGCGCCTGGCAACGCAGCAGTAGGTTCACCTGCTTAGCCACCTCCGCGCTCTGCTGCCCGAGCTCCAGGGCGCGCTTGCGGTTGCCCTGCCATGCCGCACTCCACGTGGCCTCGTTCAGGGCGACGACTCGATGGGGTGGCGGGGCGTTCTTGACCCTCAAGGAGGCTTCCAGCAGCTCATGCACCTTGGCGACGACACCCTGCGACGTGCGACATCTGGCGAGCGCGCCCGCCAGGAGCGGTTCCCGGCCGTCGTTTCGTCCTCTGAGGTGGTCGACGGCCTTCTGAAGGTTGTCCTGCTCGGCGAGCAGCCGGTCGACCAGCTTGCGGGAAGGGGTGAAGCACTCGGTCAGTGGGGCCGCGATCGCGGTCAGTGCACTGACAAGATGTTCGACCGCATCTGGTAGTTCTCCGAACTCGATTAATCGCTCGTGAGCGTAAGCGCGAACTGACTCCCATTGTCTGAATCTTGGCAGGCCAGAGGCGTCTGGTGCAGTCGCGAGCAAAGACTTGGATTCGAGGCTGGAGATCAGTTCGATGACCGGGAGTTCGAGATCAGCTGACACCGCAGTGGCGAGTTCGACGTCGAATCCGCCGGGCAGTACGGACAGCCTTCGCAGGAGCACCTGCTCGTTGTCGTTCAGGAGGCTGTAGCTCCAGTCGATCGCGGCGTACAAGCTGTGGTGCTTGGCGTCGGCACTGCGTGCGCCGGAGGTGAGGAGATCGAACCGGTTATTGAGTCGATCGACGATGTAGTCGAGCGGGAACAGTCGAACGAGCCTGGCACCCAGTTCGATCGCGAGCGGAAGACGGTCCAGCCGATCACAGATCGATTTCACGAACTCACGGTTGCCGTCGTGGAGCGTGAGAGCGGGTGCGGCGTTGAGGGCACGGTCAGTGAAGAGCTGCATCGCGTCCTCGACGGCGAGGGGACCTATGGAGAAGACCTTTTCGCCGGGCAGCCGCAGTGTCTCCCTGCTGGTGGTGAGGATCCGGATCTGAGGACAGTGGTGGAGCAGCGTGTCGACCAGCTCGCTGCAGGTGTCGACGAGGTGTTCGCAGTTGTCCAAGATCAGCAGTGCGTTCTTGTCGTGCAGCACTTGGGGCAGGGAGTCCGAGACCGTGTTGTCCAGTCGATCGGCCGCCCGCACGGTCAACGCAACCGCTTGTGCTACGAGGTCAGGATCAGTGATCTTGCTGAGTTCGATCAGATGGACTCCGTCTGGGAACATCTGTGCCGCTGAGGTTGCAAACTCCGTTGCCGCCCTCGTCTTGCCGGCACCTGCTGGGCCGAACAGGGTGATCAAACGGTGCTGCCGGAAGTATCTGTTGAGCGTTGCGAGCTCTTCGTCTCTCCCGATGAAACTGTCCAATGCCTGCCATCGCGCGGCGTTCGGAACACGGATTGGTTCGGGTCGCTCGTCACTAGTCAGCCGAGCACGCTGCCGATAGGCCTTCTGTCTGCACGCGTTTGAGCAGTAAATGCGCTTCAATCGCGACCTGCGTGTACACGGAATCTCCACCGAACACAGGACACACGTCAGTGCAGACGACACTGCGCGGGTACTCCCCTCTCGCGTGGCTGCTGGACTTTCGCGGGGTGATGCGAGCGCGGCGCTGCCCATGCGAGCCCACGGCCGAAACGGACAGGACGAGTCCAATTGGCCGTAGCGGCCGCGTTAAGCATGGCATTGCTGCTGTCAAGGGCGCGTTAGAAGCGGTCTGGCGCATCACGGCCGCCAGGCGACTGTCGGTCACGCCTCGTCGGATCGTGCAGGTTGTATGCCGACGCGCAGCAACTCACATGCCATATGGGAAGGAGTACGGTCAGTGTCTGTCAAAGAATCTCATCTCCACTCATTGTCTTGCGCGGTCAATCCGAGACCTGACGCTCCTTGGATATGGCGTTGAAATCGGTTGCACGTTACAAGTGAGCGCATCCCCGCTCTAGGTGCTTCACTAGAATGGAGTAGTGATCGATTGGGGTCAAACGATACAAGCGTTACGGCGAAGTGGCACCTCAGGGCACATATGTGAGCACCTCTCAGGTGAGGCGAAGGCGACCGATTGAGACGCTGTGGCCGTAGTCGTGTTGGTGGGTGAGCGGCTCTTCGCCCTTCGGCCATTTAGTCAAAAGATTTCGCTTTGTCGCGATGTGTATTTCTATACAGTCGATCGAGTGGGTGCTTCTATCGTCCGGTCCACTTCTATTGTGATTCCAACCCCGCCCCCGTTGACATCTGGAGTTTCACTTGCGGCTCCCAGCGATCGCGTAAGCGACAGTTCCCGTGAGCAAGAGCACCAGTGCCGT
Organism: Lentzea tibetensis; assembly: GCF_007845675.1. GTDB lineage: Bacteria > Actinomycetota > Actinomycetes > Mycobacteriales > Pseudonocardiaceae > Lentzea > Lentzea tibetensis. The sequence continues at coordinate 5,489 of NZ_VOBR01000063.1, forward strand.
GAGACGCGCCGACGCCACGGTGGGGTGTTGCGCGAGCCAGGTCAGCACCTCCTGGTACCAGGAGGTGCTGATTGGTCCGCCGATCATGATGGTGGGCGCTGCCCAGGCGACCGGCGCCATCCAGGCGCGCGATGCCCCCAGCGTGGCGGCACCGAATGCGACGAGCCCGCCGAGGCCAGCGGCGTCACGGACGATGAGGGCCACGCCGGCGAACGAATCACCGAGCAGGGGCGTGGCGGCGAGAAGTCCGCCGATCACCGTCGCCGCGGCGACGACGTGGATGACACGCCGCGGTCGCTACGCAATCGCGGCGGTGCGTCGAGGTCGACGTCAGGCCCGGTCCAACTGTGCAGATGCCCACCACCGCCGCCAGCACCGTGAGCATCAGAGTCAACTGCGGATCCTTCACGGCGAGGCTGAGCGCACCCAGGCCCTCCGTGCTGACCATGGCGGTGGCGACAGCAGCAGGCACCCGCCGGGAGCGAAAGTAGAGCGTCGCGAACCTCACTTGGCTGCACCTCACTTGGCCAGTACGTCGAGGAGATCGCTGCCGTCACACGTGGCCGCAGCCGCACGCATCGCGACGACGCGGGAACGCTGCTCGTCGGCCGACAGGGCTTGCAGGGCCGCATAGCTCTTCAGGACCAGCTCTCCGCTGGTGGATGGCGGGGGAGCGCCGAGCAGCCAAGCGCCCACGACCGTCCGTGCGGCGTGGTGCCGCACATGAACGTTTCGATCTGGCTGAGCGAGGATGTAAGCGCACGGCCGAGTGCCCGCTCCGTCCACGAGTTGCGCGCGTAACTCGCCGCTCGTCATGGCCAGGCGGCCACGCGAGTCAACTTCGACGTCCATCGGCAGTACGCCGGGTTGTGCGCTCTGAGCACGGGTGTCCTGCCACGGCACGGTCGCCTCGACCGCCGACGTCGGTCCGTCGGGAAGCTTCGCCGCCAAGACACTCAGCGCATCACGCGCCGGGGTGCGTACGTCCGGCAGTGTTGACTCGTGAACCTTACTGACGCATATCATCGGCTCGTCCTGGGTGCAGACCAGGGCAACTGCGTCCTGGTCGGGCACAGCGATGTCCTCGCGCTCTCCCGGAAGGATTGTGAGCGTCGCGAGTAGACCCAGCAGCGTCGGTGCTGCGGCCAGGATCCGCCGCTGTGGACCTGATGCGCCAACCAGCACCAACGCGGCTGCGGTCAGTGCCGCAAGCCACACGAACTGGCCGATGTGGACTGAGGGGGAGATTTTCGAGAAATCATCGCTGGGCCGAGACAACATCAGTGTGAGTGGCGCGGCCTTCCCCTCGCCGGGCAACAACCGGAGGAACGCGGTCAGACCGACGACGATCAAGACAGGAGCGGTGAACGGAGAAGGGGACAACACGCCGATCGCGAACCCGAGCCACACGGCGGTGACCATGGCGAGAGTTCCGATGGCCACCACCAGCGCGATTGCGGACGTGAAATATGTGGCGACGCCTGCCACTTGTGCCGCTGCAGCAGCGAACATCGCCAGATAGCCGACACAGGCCGCGATCCCGAGAGCGCTGGCTGTGGGGATGACTCGCCGCCAGCGCGGCCGTGCTGTCGACGCGAACAACTCACCGACCTTCGACAGGCTTTCCCGACGTGCCTGCCACGCGCCGGCACCAAGTCCGAACGGCAACAAGATGAAGAGGTACTCCCGTTGCCACAGGGCCGCCGTCATCCACCTGCCGCCCCAGCCCCGCAACGTCGCGTACATCATCGCCGCGCCAAGTCCGCCGATGAGCGCTGCGAGCGGCAGCGCCGTTGATCGGCGGAATTCAACCTTCAGGATCCGGGCCGTCATCGTGCACCACCGGCCTGCGCACGATGACGCTGCAGCAGTGCGGAGTAGCCGCGTTCGGCCGGGCTGTCCCCGGTTCCTTCGGCACCCCAGACCTCCAAATCGGATGGCGCACCTTGAAAGACCATCTGGCCTTGGTCGACGAGCAGGACGTCGGTGCAGGCCGCGACGACGTCCTCAACCAGGTGGGTGGAGACGAGCACACAGGTGTCACGGCCGACATCGCGCAGCAGAGCTCGAAACGCGAGACGTTGCTCCGGATCCAGCCCCACGGTGGGCTCATCGAGCAGAAGGATCTGAGGGTCGTTGACGATCGCCTGCGCGATACCCGCCCGACGCAGCATGCCGCCCGACAAGGTCTTCATCCTGTCGTCAGCCCGGTCTGCGAGACCCACTCGTTCGACAACACGCTGAACCGCACCCGGCACGTCTCGGGCGGGCATCTCCTTGAGCCACGCCATGTACTCGACGAACTCCCGTACCGTGAATCGCGGGTAGAATCCGAACTCCTGCGGCAGGTAGCCGATGTCCCGGCGAACCTGCCGCATGTCGGTCCGGCTGTCGATCCGCTGACCGAGCAGCATCAATTCGCCACCCGCCGGGCGCAGCACGGTGGCCAGCGCCCGCATCATCGTCGTCTTGCCGGCGCCGTTGGGCCCGAGCAGCCCGTGCACGCCCTTGCCGAGCGACAGGTCCAATCCGTTGACGGCCATTCGCTTGCCAGTCCTGACCATCAGCCTGTTGGCTGAGATCTCCGCGCCGTACGTTGTCGGAGCGATCTCTGCAGCATTCACCGCACGCACCATGAAACTCCTTGTCTGGACGGCGGGTCAGCGCGGCGCCGGGAAGGACATCTTGATGTCACGGCACGCGTCGAAGATCGTAGTGGCAGCCGAGGTCTTCTGCGCGGGGTCGGGCTTGCCCGCGAAGTTCTGTTCGACGTAGGCGATGTATTGGCCCAGTCCCTCCTTGAGCGTGTCGTGGCTGAGCTGCTCCTTGCGAGCCTCGGCGTCCGTCGCCCAGTTCTTCGCAGCGTCCGCATCGGACAGTGCGCCACCTGCCGTCACCACCGTCTGGGCGGTGGCGCAGTCTGCGTCCGAGGCGTACGTGATCTGGGTCAACGCCACGGCCCAAACCACGTACCCGAGGACGAGTGCGCCAACGAGGATTCCAGCGATGATGCCGATGCGACGGCCGATGCTCTTGGTCTGTGTCATGTCCAGCTGGACGCGGCGGTCCAAGATCAGGTTCTCATCGTGATGTGACCTGCGCCACTATTGATCGCTCGGAAGCTCGGTCAGCGCACGCCGTCGCGTCATCAGCACGGCGACGCCCACAACTACCGCCGCGGCCCACACCGGCGTGCTGGCCGGTTCGAAGGCAACTGGCAGCTCCCTAGTGACGAGGGTGGGCGCGACCACCGCCGCTGTCCAAACCAGACCCAGGCCCAACGCGGCGCGTGTCAACCCGAAGACCGAGCCGAGCGCCAATGTGCTGGCTGTGAATGCCAGGCACGGCACGAGCCACCGGACCGGCGATGCACCGGCCACCAGTCCTCCCACCGTCAACACCGGCATGACTACCGCGAGTACGACGAGGGTGCGCCGGAGCATCAACTCCAACCCGGCACGCGGGGTGGCAGCCGTCAGCTCGAACGCCGGATCGCGTCCCTGGCTCCAGGCTGCCGCCACGCTCGCCAGCGGTGTCACCGGAGCGAGCAGCAGCAGGTGCGGCGGGCGGTGCGAGCCGGCCAGGACGTCCAGAGCGACGGCGATGAACAACACCGTGACCGTCATGACGAGCCAGGGCGCCAGCGTTGGTGGCGCCCAGCGTGCCGCGCGCCACCGGCCGGAGGCGGGAGCGGGCTCGTCGTCCAGCCTCAGCCGTACCTGCGCGAGCAATGCATCTGCCCCGCCAGCCCGGCCGCGCACCGCGACTCCGATGCGATCACGACAGCCGCGGCAGGTTTCGAGGTGAGCTTCGAGCGCCCACACGACGTCCGCGGCGAGGCGGCCGTCACCCTCGACGTATCGCTCGAGGAGCTCCTGCGTCGCGTGCTCCGGTGTCATGACAACGCCTCTCGCATTGCGATGCGCGCCCGCCGCGCGCGTGTCTTCACGGTACCTTCGGGCACGCCGAGCAGCACCGACGTCTGCCGGACGCTCAATCCGTCCAGCACCATGGCCTGCAGCACCTGCAGCACCTGCAGCACCTGCAGCACCTGCAGCACCTGCAGCACCTGCAGCACCTGCGGCAGTTCAGGCGCCAGTCGGCGCAGAGCTTGCTCCATCTCCGCCGCCATCATGGACCCGAGCACTTCCTCCTCGGCGGCGGGAGCGACGGCGGTGGTGGCAAAAGCCGACACCTCCGCGTGCTTGGCACGTCGCCGGAAGGCGTCCACGAGCCGGTTCGCGGCGACGGTCCACAGCCAGCCGATCGCGCTCCCGTCGACGGCGCATCCGGCGAACGAACCGGCCGCGCGCCAGACCGCCAGGTACGTTTCCTGCAGCACCTCGGCAACGATCTCGTCGTCGGCGCATCGTCGCCGCAGCCGGGTCACCAGCCACGGGGAAGTGCGGCGGTACAGTTCGTCGAAGGCTCGCCGATCCCCTCGGGCGACACGACGAACCAGCTCGGACTCGTCAACATCCCCAACGTCCTTCTTGAGCCACTTCACGCACTGCCAAACGCGGCCCTTCCCACAGCCGGTTCATTCTGATTGTTGTGTGACCTGAGGCCCGCTGTCGTGGGATGGCTGCGGCCGTCGCCATCGCAACCGGCGTGACGGAGGGCGCCGTAGTGGTCCGGGAACCGAGCAGATATCGCTGACCAGCACTGATGTATCAGTCGGTGGGGCGTGGGTCGTCGAACTCGTTGCGAGGCTGTGCCGCTGGCGAGCGACCACGCTGGTGTCAGGGCGCGCCCGGCGTGTAGTCCCGGCCGTGCTGGGCGGCTCCACACCTCAGCGTCAACGTGGCAGGAAAGTCGGGGAGGTGTGTGGGGTCAGCCGGATCGGCACGGCGAGTCCGCCGAGGGATCGCCCGCCGGGTTCGCGTCGTCGGTGACGTAGGCCTGGTCGGTGCCCGGCAGCCACTGGCTCAGCGACGTCGTGGCGGGGAAATCCGTACTGCGATGTCGTCGCAGTCGCCACGGAAACCGAGGTCAACCCGGCTGCAGCAGACCGGCGGCGCTGCGAAACCTTGTCCGCACAACGGCATCGCAAGGCCGAGACGATCCGCCGGGTCGGCAGTGGGCGGTGACGATGGTCGTTCCTCCTGGAACGTCCTGTCGAAAGTCTGTTGCTCGGATGTTGTGAGTGGAGGGCGACCTGTGCCTGGGGCTGGCTCATCGCGTCGCGCAGCGGTTGTTGAGCTGAGCCGCACTGGTTCCGTACGCCTGGGCATCCGCATCACTCAGTATTGCCGTGCAATCCCGTGGTGCTCGGCTTCTTGTCGTCCCATGGCCCGGTGTTGTCGTTGAGCGCACGCTGTCCGATCACCTTGCGTTCAACGCAAAGGCGATGTGTCGAAGATGGGACATCAGCATCCCCGTGCGCTCGAGCTCGCCATCGCTCGCTCACTGAGCCTCGAGGCGGATCCAGCCTCGACGCCGCTTTCGCATGATCAGCAACAAGATCAGGGCCGTCGCGGCCACCGACGCGGGTGCAAGGATGTTCTTCACGGAGCGACTCCTCGTTGGTGGGTTCAACATCTAGCACGATCTGGCCACGCCATTGAGTTCATTTGTCGGTACGTCGAACCCGTGTAGCGAGTTGTGGCGGGCATGAGGGCCTCCGCTTACGCGCGAAGGAAGTACGCGGTGGGGTGCCGTCGGCGTCAAGCGAGATCCGGTGCTCGGGCAGGGGGGTGATCATGTGCGGAGTATAGGTCGTCGAGCTGGTATTGCCCTCGGGTCCTTCGCATCCGGTCGTCGGGTGAGACGAGCGTCCACTATGGACTGTTTGAGGGACGGAGTTGCGATGCCGGAGTTGCCATCGGATCGGGAGCCCTGGTTCCTCAGAACTTATGAACCATGCAGGCGTCCTGCTTCGTGTCATGAGAAATCGCACCGTTCCAGTCAGTGGCAACGACGCGTGACCAGATGGCACGAAGAATCGGCAGGATCGCTTGATAGGGAAGGACAATGATGCCTGCACTCACTCGGAGGAGCGTCATCAGCGCGTTGGGTAGCATCGCGGCAGGGGCGGCGGCAGCGGCGGTGGGAGCGGTTGTGACGCCCCGCAGTCAGATCGCGAGTCCTCCTCTGGGTTCCGATCGATTCGCTGTCATGGCGATCTCTCGCGCAGAGTGGGGAGCCGATGAGTCTCTCCGCTTCGGCGAGGATGGCGCGGAGCGCTTTCCAGTCGAGTCGTTCCCGGTGCAGTCGGTAGTTGTGCACCACTCCGCGATTCCCGTCAGCAAGGATCCGGCGGCGGGCCTGCGGGCGATCTACTTCGACCATGCGGTCAACCAGGGTCTCGGCGACGTCGGCTACCACGTGCTCATCGATCCAGGGGGCCGGATCTATGAGGGGCGGTGGTCCGGCGAGAACGGGTTCACGCTCCTGTCTCCCGGTCAGAAGGCCGGAGGGAAACCAATGCTGTCCAGCGGGGCGCATGTTGGTGGCTTCAACGCGGGAAACGTCGGCGTGTGCCTCATGGGGGAGTTCACCTCAACCATGCCTTCGCAGGCGGCCATCGACTCCCTGGTCTCCGTACTCGCGGCTCTCGCGTCTGTCTGCGATCTCGACCCGCTTGGCCGGACCAACTACGTCAACCCGATCTCGGGTGACAAGCGCATGGTCGACACGATCTCAGGGCACCGGGATTGGCTCGCGACCGGATGTCCTGGCGATCAGTTCTACCTCAGCATGCCGTCGATCCGCAGCGGGGTCTCGAAGCTGTTGTCCGCCAGACCTTTGTGATGTCCAGGCGCTCCTGGCTTCTCGGCATCACGATCCTGCCGCGCTCTGAACGCCAACCGCGCCCACGCCCGCCTACGCGGACCCGGCGAACGCGCCAACGCCCAACTCAAGACCTGACGCATCCTGCGCAAGCTCCGCAGCTGCCCCCGCCGCGCCGGCCGACTGGCCAAAGCCATCCACGTCCTACAGAACCACGAGGTCACGGCAGGATGAAAAGGCTCACTGTTCCATCCGTCGGTTGGTCTCGATGGCCAGGTGCAGGCTGTGGTTGTCGCAGACGATCGTGGTTCGCGCGCTCGATCAACGATACGTGGGGCTGACGATTTCGCAGATCGGCATCTTCTTGGTGCTGAACGCCGTCATGACAAAGGTCGATGCCGCGAAGGTGATCACCAACCGCAGTTGGTCCAGAGCTGGCCCAGTTCGGCCGCGGCGACCATGGTCGTGGCACCGGCAGTCAGGACGGCGATCCCGGCGTTGCCGTTGCTGATGACCGGCAAGCTGTGGTGATCATGTCCTGCTGTCTGGTCACCCGACCATCGTCACCGCGGTTCTCGTGCAGCACGACGAGATCGCGCTGGATGGTTCCGGACTGGCATGCGCCGTCGTGCCTCGTGCACGACCTGCTCGGCGACGGGATTGGGCGGCGTTAGAGCGGCCCTGTCCAGGGCAACATGCGCCTGCATATCACCATTTGCGCAAACGATGTTATCTGCATATTGCATTTTTCGTGCAAGGGAAAAATGTACACACTTCCGTTGGGAGTAAATGATATGCCCAGCCTAATCTTCAGTGTGAGTTTCCTATTTAAAATCTCCTCCAGGGCGTTCTTGGTCGGCGTCTTTGTCGGCTTCATTCTTGCGTTGTGAGGTCCGAGGTTCAGGAAGGTTGACTTGGATTAGAACGAACGAGGGGGCAAGGTTGGCTTTCCTGCTGGTACCTGCCGTGCTCGGAGGCCTGGTTGCTGGGGACGCGTGGTTCGCACTGGCACGCCATCACATCGGTGTTGTCCGCGCGGCGCTGGTCGCTGCCGCGACTTGTCTGACGCTGGCACTCGCGTGGTGGATCATGATCTGGTTCGCATCAATGAGGTGATCTCACCAACAGAGATTCCTGCGTTGAAGACGTGGCGCCGTCGCGGGAGCACTCGGCCGCGCGCTGCGGCGCGCTACAGAGACCTGGAGGAAGAAGGGCGGGGAGCTCCTGGTAGGACCGGATTTGCGAAGATCGAATCCGGACCAGGGAAGCTCCCCGTGATCACCTATCGTGCCCCGCGAACTGGCCCAGTACCCGGCCGCCTGCTCTACGCCGACCGCCGCGACCGCGATACCCGCGCGGGTAACACGGCCGACTCACCTGAAACTCGTTGAGATCACGTCAATGGGCGTGATTGCTGCCATTCCGGCGTACAGGGTGACCTGTTCCCGGATCGGTGGTGGTAAGGCGTGCTGGCTGCCCTTGGTGCAAGTCTTGTGGTCAACACCGGTACGAGCATCTGGCTTGACATCGCCCTTGACGCGATGGATTGATGTCGCGTAATTGCCGTCGAGTGATTGACAGTTTTACGGTAGCCACAGACCTTGAAGGTTTAAGGTCTGGCGTGTCGTAACGGTCATCGTGGATTGCCGGTTGGACACTTGATGGGTGCGATATGGCGACGGTGGCGGGCAGAATCAGGCCGGCAGGCAGCGACGGGAACAGGTTCGCCGGAAGGCCGCCGAGTTGTTCGAGGCGGGGGTCTCCGCGGTTGAGGTCGCCGCGCGGTTGGAGGTGTCGACGAAGTCGGCGTATGCCTGGCGGCGCGCGTGGGTCGCTGGTGGGCCGGATGCCTTGAAGTCCAAGGGGTCTGTCGGGGCGTCGGCGAAGCTGAACGCCAGGCAGGTGGAGCGGTTGCGGCAACGGTTGGAGGCTGGGCCGGCGGCCTCGGGGTATACCGAGGATCAGCGGTGGACCCTGGCCAGGGTCGTGAAGCTGATCGCCACCCTGTTTCACGTCCGGTACAGCCTCAAGGGTGCCTCGTTGCTGCTGCATCGGATGGGCTGGACCCCGCAGATGCCCAAACATCAGGCTGCTGAACGCGACGAGGACGCGATCCGGCGGTGGCGCCGCCATCAATGGCCGGCGGCAAAAGGGTCGCGCGTAGGCTGGGCGCCTGGCTCTGCTTCGCCGACGAGGCAGGACAAACGCTGAGACCAGCCAAGGCCCGAACCTGGGCCCCGCGTGGCCAGACCCCTGTCGTGAAGGTCACCGCGAAAGGATCAGGGCGCATCTCGATCGCCGGGCTGACGTGCTACCGGCCTGGGCAACGCAGCAGGCTCATCTACCGTGCGATGATCCACAAAGGACGTAAAGGAGAGAAGAAGGGCTTCCGCGAGCCCGACTTCGCCGACCTGCTCGACGC
>NZ_VOBR01000064.1 GCF_007845675.1 Lentzea tibetensis
CCGGCAGGTTCTCTTCCTGCCGGCGGAGCCGGCCCCACCACGCCGCGAGGGGCCCCAAGTCAAGGCCCAATCGCTGCGCCGAAGGCGCGACCCAACCACCCGACACCGAAACACCGAAGCACAGCAACCATCAGAACCCAGCCCACACGAAACCGGCAGCCAGGCAAAGAACCCAGCCCCGACAAGAACCGGCAGCCAAGCAAAGAACCCAGCCCCAACGAGAACCGGCAGCCCGAGCAAAGCGCACCACGACGGAACCGGCAGCCAGGCCACGCCCCAAGGCGCCCGGCATCCGCAAGCCGCCGCATCACGGCGGACCCATTACCCCGATACCCCGCAGCGCATTTTGTTGCGGCAGCAATAAAGCGGGGATCAGGTGCGAGCCCAACCCTCCAACGCGGCGTAGAAGGCATCGCACAACCGCCGAACCACCTGAGCCTCGGCAAACCCGGCCGTCTTGGTGAGATCGATGATCTCCCGAGGATCGAACAGCACGTTGTGCAAGACGCGAGCGGCATCGAGGTGCTGCTCGGGCAGTTCCAACTCGGCTAGCACGCCGCGCAGGGGTGCGTCCCAGGCGGCACAAGCTGAGGCGACAACGGGATCGCCGGTGCGGAGCCGTTCGAGGAAGCCCCGGCGTGAGCGGTCGCGCACGATGACGGGGCCGTGCACGCCCTGGAGTTTCACCCAGCGCGTCACCACGTGCTCGAACAGCTCCTTGCCGGTTTTCTTGCTGCGCGAACCGTGTTCGCGCAGGCCGTCTACGACGTCCTCGTTGTAGGCGACCACGAGTGCGTCGAGCGATGAGAAGTGCCGGTAGGCGGTTGCCTGTGACAGTGCGGCGCGTTGCGCGATCGACTGCATGGTCGCTGTGGCCGGCTCGGTGCGCAGGACGTGCGTTGCGGCGTCGAGCAGGCGTTTGCGGTTGCGTCGGGCGTCGCTGCGGTCCGCACTGCGTTGATCCCTGATGGGGGCTCGCTGTTCGTCTGGCGCGGTCAGGGGTTCCCCTCCTCCAGTCCATCCCGCGGGGCGAACAGCAGAATAAGCGACCGTCAGCGGAAAGAGGGGATCCCGGTCAAGGCGTGGCCGATGGATAGCAAATGGATGTCCGAAGTCCCTTCGTAAGTCAGTACCGACTCGAGGTTGTTCGCGTGTCGCAGTGGCGAGTACTCGAGCGAGATGCCGTTCGCGCCGAGGATCGTGCGGGCCTCGCGGGCAATTGAGATGGCCGCTTCGACGTTGTTGTACTTGCCGACGCTGATCTGCTCCGGACGAAGAGTGCCCTGCTCCTTCAGGCGTGCGAGATGCAGTGCGAGCAGCATCGCGTTCGACACCTGGACGGTCATCGTCGCCAGCTTGCGCTGGGTCAGCTGGAACCCGGCGATCGGCTTGTCGAACTGGATGCGGGAACCCGCGTAGTTCAGCGCCGCCTGCAGCGAGTCGCGGGCCGCGCCGACGGCGCCGAACACGATGCCGAAGCGGGCCTCGTTGAGGCACGTCAGCGGAGCGCCGAGGGAAGTGGCCAGCGGCAGGCGCGCGGAGTCCGGCAGGCGGACGTCCTCCAGCACGAGCTCGGACGTGACGGATGCTCGCATCGACAGCTTGTGCTTGATGTCGTTCGTGGAGAAGCCCGGCGTGCCGCGCGGCACGAGGAAGCCGCGGAAGCCCTCGTCGGTGTTGGCCCACACGGTGGCGACGTCGGCCAGGCCGCCGTTCGTGATCCACATCTTGCTGCCGTTGAGGATCCAGTCGGAGCCGGAACGGACGGCGCGCGTGCGCATGTCCTTCGGGTTGCTGCCGAAGTCGGGCTCGGTCAGTCCGAAGCAGCCGATCGCGTCACCGGACGCCAAGCGCGGCAGCCACTCCTGCTTCTGCTCCTCCGAACCGTACTTCCAGATCGAGAACATCGACAGCGAGCCCTGCACGGACACGAAGCTGCGGATGCCGCTGTCCACGGCCTCGAGCTCGAGGCACGCGAGGCCGTACGCGGTGGCGGACGTGCCCGCACACCCGTAACCCTCCAGGTGCATGCCGAGCACACCGAGTTTGCCCAGCTCCTGCGCCAGCTCGCGCGGCAGGTACCCGCCCTCGAACCACTCGCCGACGTGCGGGCGCACGTGGTCGGTCAGGTACTGGGCCACGGTCGACTGGATGTCGCGGTCCTCGTCGCCGAGCAGCGACGGGATGTCCAGCAACTGCAACGGATCCTGCACGTCATTCACTCCTGAGCTGAGGTGGCCGAAGCCGGTAGGAAACAGGGGTCTCCGACATCCGGATGGGGTTCGCGACGAACGACAGCCCGTCGATCGTCGCGGTCGGGGAGAGGTCGAGCGACTCGGCCAGTGCGAACGCGGCCGCGATGTCGTTCACCGGGCCGCACGGCACGCCGAGCGGGGTCAGCGTCTCGAACCAGTGCCGCGCTGGACGCGTGCGCAGGCGCTCGGACAGCGCGGAGAACAACGAGTCGACGTTCGCCACACGGGCGGAGTTGGTGTCGTACAACGGATTCGTGGCCAGCTCGGGTATGCCGAGCACCGAGCACAGCCTCTTGAACTGCCGGTCGTTGCCCACCGCCAGCACCATCGGCTGATCCGCGCTCGGGAACACCTCGTACGGCGCGATCGACGGGTGCCGGTTGCCCATGATGCCCGGCACCGAACCGGCCAGCGCGTACCCGCCGCTCTGGTTCACCATGCTGGACAACAACACCGACAACAGGTCCAGCTCCACGAGCTGACCGTGACCGGTCGCGTCCCGGTGCCGCAACGCGGCGAGGATGCCGATGGTCGCGTGCAACCCGGTCAGCACGTCGACCAGCGCGACACCGGTCTTCACCGGCTCACCCGGCCGCGCGCCGGTCACGCTCATCAGCCCGCCGACCGCCTGCACCAGCAGGTCGTAGCCGGGCAGGTCGGCGCCCTTGCCGGAACCGAACCCGGAGATCGAGCAGTACACCAGGTCCGAGCGTCCCAGCGACTCGAAGTCCAGCCCGAACTTCTTCATGGTGCCGGGCTTGAAGTTCTCGACGACGACGTCCGCGCGCGCGATCAGCTCCCGCGCCTGCGCGACACCCTCGTCGGTGCCGAGGTCGATGAAGACGGACCGCTTGTTCCGGTTGACGGACAGGAAGTACGTCGCCTCGCCGTTGACGTGCGGGGGTCCCCACGTGCGCGTCTCGTCACCGCGGCCGGGCTGCTCGACCTTGATCACCTCGGCGCCGAGGTCGCCGAGCATCATCGTCGCGTACGGCGCGGCCAGCACGCGGCTGAAGTCCGCGATGACGACGCCCTCCAGTGAGCTCATGCCACCCGCCCGCGCAACCGCATCGCCTTGAGCACCCGCTCCTGCGCCAGCTCACGAGCGGCCACGTGCGTGGTCGTGCCGCGGTTCTTCGCCTCGACGATCACGCGCGAAGCGTTGGCGCGCAGCTTCTCCGACACCGCGTCCAGCACCGTCACCGGGTTCACCGGGAACGGCGAGTACCGCGCGTCCATGCCGAACGCCGCCGCGACCACACCACCCGCGTTGGCGATGAAGTCCGGCACCACGGTGATGCCGCGCGAGGCCATGACCTCTTGCGCCGCAACGCTGGTCGGCAGGTTGGCACCCTCGACGACGAGCGTCGCGTCCAGCTCTCCCGCCAGGTCGGCGTCGATCACGTCCTGCAGTGCGGCGGGCACGAGCACGTCGCACTGCACGCGCAGCTCGGCACCCAGAGCCAGTACGGACCCGTACTCCTTGACCGCCAGGTCACCGTGCTCGGCGCGCAGCTTCAGCAGGCCGGCGACGTCGAGCCCGTCCGGGTCGTGCAGCGCGCCGTGCACCGACGACACCGCGACCACGGACGCACCCAGCTCGGTGAACCGCTTCGCCGCCGCCGCGCCGACCGCGCCGAAGCCCTGGATCGCGACTCTCTTGCCCTGCAACGACATCAGCTCGTCCGCGACCTCGGCCACGCCGAACCCGGTGACGCCCAGCTCGTCGTACGGCAGGCCGCCCAGCTCGGCGGGAGCGCCCATCATCGCGCCCCGGTCGCCCAGCTCGTCCTGCACGATCGCCGCGTCGCGCTCGGTCAGCCCCATGTCCAGGCCGAGCACGTACTCGCGCGGCACCTCGTTGGAGAGCTTGCGCACGAACGCCCGCAGCGCGGCTTCCTTGCCCGCCGACGCGGGGTCGAACACGATGCCCGCCTTGGCACCGCCGAAGAACAGGTCGACACCGGCCCACTTCCACGTCATCACGCGGGCCAGCCTGGCGATCTCGGCCGAGGTGACGGACGGGCTCATCCGGGTGCCGCCCTTGCCCATGCCGCGGGCCGTGTTGTCGATGACCAGGACGCCCTTCATCCCGGTGCGGCGGTCGGAGACGGCGACGACCTTCTCCGGTCCCCACTCGTCCATGAGCTGCAGAACGTCGGTCATAGGTGTCCTCACACGCAGTTGAGTTCCGGGCGCTGGTTGTCGCTCGCGAACCGGGAGACGTCCAATTCGGACACGTCGATGAACGGGGTGCGCTCGAGGTAGAGGTCGCGCACGACCTCACCGACCGCAGGGCCCTGCAGGAAGCCGTGCCCGGAGAAACCGGTGGCGTACAGGAACCTGCTGACGGCCCTGCTCTCACCGATGATCGCGTTGTGGTCGGGCGTCACCTCGTACAGCCCGGCCCACCCGGTCTTCACGCCGACGTCGAGCAACGACGGCGCGCGGCGGGAGATCGCCTCCGTCAGCCGGGGCAGCCAGGCGTCGTCGGTGTCGAGCTTGAAACCGGGCTCCTCCAAGGGATCCGACATGCCGAACAGCAGGCCCTGACCCTCGCGGTGGAAGTAGAACGTGGTGCCGAAGTCGATCGTGAACGGCACGACCGGGTCCAGCGACGGCATCGGCTCGGTGAACATCACCTGCCGCCGCAACGGCGTCACCGGCAGGTCGACGCCGACCATCTCACCGACCGGCCGCGACCACGCGCCCGCCGTGCAGATCACCGTGTTCGTGCGGATCGTGCCCTTGTCCGTCACCACACCGGTGATGTCGTCGCCGGACATCTCGACGTCCAGCACCGTGGTGTGCGTGTGCAGCCGGGCGCCGAGCCGCCGCGCGGCCGTCGCGTAGCCGAGCACGACCGACTCGGGTGTGCAGTGGCCGTCGTCGGGGGAGTACGTCGCCGCGAGCAGCCCGTCCGTCTCGATCAACGGCGACAGCTTGCGAGCCTCGGCCACGCTCATCATCCGCGACGGCACGCCGAGCGAGTTCTGCAGCTCGACGTTGCGCTCGAACGCCTCGACGTGCGCCGGATCGGACAGCAGGAACAGGTACCCGACCTGGTGCAGGTCGATCTCCTGGCCGGGGCGCTGCGGAAACCGCTTGAAGGCTTCGAGACTGCGCGCGCCGAGCTGGATGTTCAGCTCGTCCGAGAACTGCGCACGCACGCCACCGGCCGCCTTGCAGGTCGAACCCGAGCCGAGCTCGTCCCGTTCGACCAGCACCACGTCGCGGACACCGGCTTCGGCGAGGTGAAAGGCGATGGACGTGCCCATCACCCCGCCACCGATGACGACGACCTCAGCTGAGGCGGCTGTGTTAGTCGAGCCGGAAGGCAAGATCAGCCTCGATCTCGAGCGTGTCCATCTGGGCCTTCTGGAGCTTGCCCGAGTAGTCCCAGTTCATCGACTGCCAGCGGGTGAACTGGTCGAGCACCCACATGCCGGACTGCCGGGAACCGTTGCCGGACTTGCCGTTCCCGCCGAACGGCAGATGCGCCTCCGCGCCGGAGGTCGAGTTGTTGACGCTGACCATGCCCGCGCCGATGCCCGCGCGGAAGCGGAACGCCTTGTTCGGGTCGGTCGTGTAGATCGAGCAGGAAAGGCCGTAGCCGGGCAGGTTCCCCAGCTCGATGGCCTCGTCCAGCGTGGAGTACTTCATCACGCCGACGATCGGGCCGAACGTCTCCTGCAGGAACATCTCGTCGGTCTTGCGCACGCCGCTGACGACCGCGGGGTGGTAGAAGAAGCCGGCCGAGGGGGAGCCGACGAAACCCTTGCGCGGGTTGGCCTCGGTGATCCGGCCGGTGGCGCCGTGCACGGTGTGGTGCTCGCCGATCCAGCCGAGGTACTTCTCGTAGGACAGCGCGAACTTCTCGTCCAGCAGCGGGCCGTACAGCACGTCACCGGTCGGGTCGCCGACGACGGCGTTGTCCACGGCCTCCACGAAGCGGCGCAGGAACTCGTCGTACACGGACTCGTGCACGATCGCCGTGCCCAGCGACGTGCACCGCTGCCCGGCCGAGCCGAAGCCGGCGAACAGCGCGCCCTGCACCGCGAGGTCCAGATCCGCGTCCTCGGTGACGACCATCGGGTTCTTGCCGCCCAGCTCGAGGCACGGCGTCTGGAGGTGACGGCCGCACAGCTCGCCGATGCGCACACCGACCTCGCTCGACCCGGTGAAGCCGACCTTGTCCACCAGTCCCTCGGTCAGCGCCTGCTCCAGGCCGTTGTACGTCTCCGATCCCTCGGCGAAGACGACTTCGAACACCCCCTGCGGGATGCCCGCGGCCGCGAACACGTCGTAGAAGGCCTGCGCGCTGGCCGCGGAGTACTCGGCGGGCTTCCAGACCACCGAGTTGCCGCAGAGGAGCGCGGGGACGATGTACCAGGACGGCACGGCAACGGGGAAGTTGCCGGCGGTGATGATCGCCGCGACGCCGACCGGGTTGCGGAAGGTGAACAGCTGCTTGTCCGGCATCTCGGACGGCACGGTCTGGCCGTACAGCCTGCGGCCCTCGCCGACGAAGAAGTTGCAGGTGTCGACGATCTCCTGCACCTCGCCGCGCGCCTCCCCGATCGGCTTGCCGATCTCGCGGGTGACGAGCTGGGCGAGCTGCTCGGCGTTCGCCTCGACGAGCCTGCCGATGTTGCCGATCACCTGGCCGCGGATCGGCGCGGGCACCTTTGCCCACTCGCGCTGCGCCTGCTTCGCGCGGCGCGCGGCGTCGACGAAGGAGCGGCTGGTGGCCAGCTCGACCTCGGTGACCACGTCGGAGGTGTTGGCGGGGTTCGTGGAGACGTAGGGCATGCCCACCAGCCTGGTAGTTACCGGTGGGTTCCGCCAGATGTGGGCGACCTCGTGCCGTCTGAGCATAAGCTGTGCTTGTGCTCAACCCGGTGCACCTGCGCACGCTCGTCGAGGTCGTGCGAACGGGCTCGTTCGCCGAGGCCGCCCGCCGCCTCGGCTACACGTCGTCCGCGGTGTCGCAGCAGATCTCGGCGTTCGAACGCGCGGTCGGCGTGACCCTGTTCGAACGCGAGGCGCACAGCATCCGCCCCGCCTCCGCAGCATTGCTCATCGCGGACCGCGGTGGCGAGCTGCTCGCCGCGCTCGACGGGTTCGAGCACGAGATCCGCGCCATGGTCCAGGGCCTGCGCGGACGGCTGCGCCTCGGCACGTTCCCCACCGCGTCCGCGCGTGTCGTGCCGCACGCGGTGGCCCGGCTGAGCGCCGACCTGCCGGACGCCGAGATCCGCCTCGACGAGGCCGAACCGGACGACGTGCTGCCGCTCGTGCTGGCGGGCGACATCGACATCGCGCTCGTCTACTCCTACGACCTAGTGCCCGTGACGTGGCCGGACGAGCTGACCGTGCTGCCGCTGCTCGACGAGACGCTGCTCGTGCTGGTCCCCGCCGGGCACCCCGCGGCGAAGGTGTCCGTCCGGCTGGAGGATCTGCGCGGCGAGCGCTGGATCGCGTCGCGCGACGGCACGTCCGGCGCGACCTGCCTGGTCCGGCTGTGCGCGGCGCACGGGTTCGCGCCGCGGATCGCGTTCCGCAGCAACGACTACGACGTGGTGCAGTCGCTCGTGTCCGCCGGTGTCGGTGTGGCGCTGGTGCCCGCGCTCGGCTACAAGCGGTCCCAGGCCGTGCACGCGATGCCGTTGCGGCAGAAGCCGTTGCGCAGGCACGTGCTCGCGGTGCACCGGACCGCGAACACGAACCCGCTGCTGCGCGACGCGCTGATGGCGCTGCGGTCAGCGTGCCTGCGGACCGAGGACGAGTTCACTCACCCCGTTCACCGTCAGCAAGCTCCCTGAGCAGGTCGAGGTGCCCGACGTGCCGCGCGGTCTCCTGCGTGAGGTGCTGCAGGATCCACCGGATCGTCTGGTCGCCGCTCGCCGCGACGTCGTCGGGTCCCTTGCCGTCCAACGCCTTCCGCGCGTTCGCCCACTCGGTCTCGTACGCGGCGATCAGCGACTCAGGAGTGTCCTCTTCGGACAGGTGCCACGACGGGTCGGGGCTGCCCTTCCACAGTGACGGCAGGTCCGAGCCGCCACCCGCGATGCACAGCCAGTACCGCTCGACGGCCACGAGGTGCTTGAGCACGCCGAGCGCGGTCAGCCCAGGGGATGTGCCCACGGGTGCGGCGGCCGCGAGCTCGCGCGACAGGCCGCGCACCTTCATGACCGCGGTGAGCCGCAGGAAGTCCAGGAACTCCCACTGGAGCTGCTGTTCGTCGTGCGCGAGGTTGGTCGGCCAGCGGCGTTCGTCCATGGTGCCTTTCTAGTAGAACCGCCGCAGGTCTGGCCAGATCTTGTTCCACGGCGCGGTGGTTCCGGCGCACAGCGAGATGCGGGTGCCCTGCTCGTCGTTGTCGATGCCGCGGCCGTTGTCGTGGGCCAGCACGACCCGGCACCCGGTGAGCAGCGAGCTGTTGTCGACGCCGCCGACCAGCACGACCGGCCCGGTCATCGAGTCCGGCGGCGGACCCCAGTCCGCATAGGACATGTGGCCCGAGTACGGCTTCGGCAGTCCCTGCGCGGCACCGAACTCCTCGATCGCGCCCGCCTGGCCGTAGTTGCGGGTGAAGATCACGGCGGTGGCGCGCTGCTCCGGCGGGATCTGCTGCCACACCTGGGAGACCGACGCGGTGAGCTCGGGCCAGCCGATCTCCTCGCCCTGTTCCTTGTTCATGGCCAGCACTGGGCCCAGCGCCTTGAGCGGCAGCACTGGCAGCGACACCACCACGGAGATCACGACCCCGATCAGTGCGGCGACGGCGGCGAACGGGACGGCCCTGCGGTGGTTCCGCAACCAGTCGAGTGTCGGCTGAGCGCCCGCGGCGACCAGCGCCACCAGCATCGCGACCGAGTAGTACGGCTTGCCGCCCGTGATGAGCGTGAGCACGCACAGCACGGGGTACGCGAGTGCGACCGCGCGGAACTCCTCGCTGCGCCACAACCGGACCAGACCCGCGATCCACACCGGAACCAGCACCGGCGACAGGTAGATGAGCTGCATCGGCACGAACAGGACGCGGTTCTCGGCGCCGTCGTCCGCGCTGATGCCCGCGGCGACGGTCAGCAGCGGGAAGTCGTGCTGCCACTGCCAGATCAGCACCGGCGCGGACAGCAGCAGGCACACGCCCGCACCCGCGGCGAGCCACCACGTCGCCAGCACCTTGCGCGGTCCGGCGATCAGCACGGACACGCCGAGCGCGGCCACCAGCAACAGCACCAGCCACTTGTTCGCGATGCCCGCCGCGATGGCGACACCGAGCGGTATCCACCAGCGGCCGTCGCCCGACTTCAGCAGCTTCACCGCGAACAGCAGGATCACGACCCACACGAACAAGTCCACGGTGGACGTCGACAGCATGTGCGACACCACCAGCGGGTAGGCGGACAACGCTGTAGCGATGGCCGTGAAGAGCTCGCCGCCACCGAACTCACGGGCGATCAGCGCCGCGACGACGACCGTGCCCATCGCGAGCAGGATCGCCACGATCCGCAGTCCGCTGGGGGTCTCGCCGAACAGGCCCGTCGAGATCCGGGCCAGGATCGGCGTGATCGGCGGTTGGTCCACATAGCCCCAGTCGGGCCTCTTGCCCGCTGCCACGAAGTACAGCTCGTCGCGGTGGAACCCGTGCCTGCCGGACAACGCGGTGAGAACCGCGGCCTGCACGACGAGCACCGCACCGACCGCTCCCCAGGGTCTCATGACCCGGACGGTACCAACGGGGGGAAGAGCCTCAGGCGTTCTTGCGGTACCAGCGCGGCGAGGTGTTGACCGGCGGCTTCAGCGACGCGTTGACCACGACCATGTTCGGTCCCCGCTGGCCGATCGCCGCGTCGAGCCGCGCCTTGAAGTCGGGGCCGAAACCGTCCACTCGCGCGGCCGGGACGCCGAACGAGCCCGCCAGCGCCACGAAGTCCGGCCGGTGCAGGTCCACACCCGACACGGTGTGGCCGGCGACGACCTGGTCGTAGCGCAACATCCCGTAGCCGCCGTCGTCGACGAGCACGACGGTGACCGGCAGCTGCTCCTGCGCGAGCGTCGCGAGGTCGCCGCACGCGAACAGGAAACCGCCGTCGCCGCACACCGCCACGGTCCGGCCTGCCAGTGCGGCGCCGAGCGCGGCCGGGAAGCCGAAGCCGAGCGTGCCCCACCCGACCGGGTACGACAGCCCGCGCGGCTTGGTGACGTGGTGGAAGCCGCCCATCCAGTAGCCGGGGATGCACATGTCCGCGACGAACGTGACGTCCAGGTCGGCGACGGCGTCGAGGAACGCGGCGGCCTCGGGGGAGTCGCTCGCCACCAGCGCGCGCACGGCGGCGTTCACCTCGCTCACCCGGTCGGCCCGCGGGCGGGCGGGGACGGCCTCGGCCAGCGCGTTCGTCACGGTCAGCGCGTCGCCCACGAGCACCACGTCGGAGCGGTAGTTCTTCGAGGCGTCGGCCTTGTCGACGTTGATCGACAGCAGCTTGCGCGGCGCGGGCTGGAGCCAGTTCTGCGTCATCATGCCGTCGAAGTCGGTGCCGATCGCGATCACCAGGTCGGCACTGTCCCACAGCTCGCCGACGGGCGGCGCGTGCACCGGGCCGCGCACCACGAACGGGTGGTCGACCAGGCCACGTGCGCCGTACGTCGTGACGACCGGCGCCGACAGCGCCTCGGCCAGCGCGGCGACCGCGGGTCCGGCGTCCGCTCGCGCGGCGCCGCCACCGGCCCAGATCAGCGGGGACTCGGCGGACTCGATGAGCCGCAGCGCCTCGCCGAGGTCGGGGAGCACGGTGTCCTCGGCGGCGGCCTTGGGCGCGTACGCGGGCACGTCGGCGGACAGGAAGTCGGTCGGCACGCCGACGTAGACGGGGCCGTGCGGCGCGGTCAGCGCAAGCTTCGCTGCCTGGTCCACCACCTGCGCCAGGTCGTTCGCCGACGCGACGTCGAAGCCGGTCTTCGTCACCGGCAGGAACATGGCGCGCTGATCGCGCGTCTCGTGCAGCACGCCCCGGTACACGCCGGGCACGCGCAGCGTCGACGGGATGTCCGTGGCGATGACCAGCACCGGCGAGCCGGACGACATGGCCTCGCCGACCGCGCCGAGCGTGTTGGCCGCACCGGGACCGGTCGTCACGATCGCGACGCCGAGCTTGCCGGTCGTCCTGGCGTACCCGTCCGCCGCGTAGACGGCCGTCTGCTCGTGCCGGACCCCGATCATCCGCACACCGGACGACTCCAGCGCCTCCCAGATCGCGAGGTTGTGCACGCCGGGCAGCCCGAAGACGACCTCGACGCCGTGAGCGGTCAGTACCTCGAGCACGCGCGCAGCACCAGACATGGCTCTGAAGGTAAGAGCTGCTTACCCCTGCCACAACGGCAGGCCAGCAGCTCTGGTGCTGAGCCACACTCGGGCGACGGCTGAACGTGAATTGGGGAGCACTAATCACAACCGTGTAAAGCCGCTGTTTCGCCGAATGATGAATTCGTCACCGATGATTGACGATTGAACCATGTCCAACAGCTGGTGAGCTGTGTCAGTATGTGCGGCGCATGAACGATCTGGGGGTTCGAGATGCCGTACTTAGGTGGGCTGTTCGGTGTCGTGACACTGTGCCTTTGGGTGTTCGCGATCGTCGACGTCATCACCACCGACGCGGGTTCCTGCCGGAACCTGCCGAAGGTGGGATGGCTGCTGCTCGTGCTGCTGTTCCCGCTCGTCGGTTCCATCGCCTGGCTGGTCGCCGGAAGGCCGCAAGGTGAAGGGAGGACGCGCATGCAGGCGTTCGAGCGCAGTGCACCGAGGTTTCCCGAGTACGACAGACCGGGCCGGTTCGCAGCGGTGAACGCGGAAGACGACGAGGAGTTCCTGCGGCGCTGCCGGGAGCGCGCCGAGGAACAACGACGCAAAGGACGCGAAAACCAGTGACGAGAGTCCTGCTCCTCCTGATGGCGTTGGCAGTCGCCGGGTGTTCGGTGACCTCGGAACAACCGCCTTTGGCGACGGTTCCGCCCACCCAGGAGGAGCGGGAGAGAATGTCCGCCTCCGAGTTGCAGTCGGTCTGGTGGACCTGGGTCGCGTCGCAACCGCGCGACTCGAGCCCGATCTCGGACACGTCCGGCCGGTTCTGCATGCGCGACCAACCCAAGGACGTGTGGCTGCTCGCGGGTTCGGACGGCGTCAGGCTGGACCGGCAGTGCCGGATTCCCGCTGACAAGCCGGTGCTCGTCCCCGCCGTCAACTCGCTCGAGTGCGACAACTTCATGGCGACCGCCAGGGGCGAGGTCCTGCTCGACGACGTCGCGCAGGAACTGATCCGCATCGAGTCCGCGCCGTTCACGTTCGACGGCGTCGCGGGCAACGCGGTGAACGGCACCGCAGGCCGTTCGACCGCCGCCGGATGCGGGCTGTGGGCGTGGATCGCGCCGCCGTCCGCGGGCGAGCACACGCTGGTCGTGCGGGGCAGTGCGGGCTCGCTGGCCACGGACGTCACCTACCGCCTTATCGTCGGTGCCGACCTGCAGTGATCCTGATACCGTCGATGGCGGCGTCGAGCAGACGCGAGGCTGGAGCCGCTCCCCGGCAACTGGGCGGCACGTTCCGCCGCTGGGTCCAGAGGCTCCTGCTCACCTCGACGCACACCTGATGACGCGTGCTGAAGCGTCCTTGTCGGCCGAGCCGGGCGGCGGAAACGAGGACTGCCATGTCACGTTCGTCCATCTCCGATCAGCTCGCCGACCTCCGCCGCACGTACACGGGTGAGAACCTGTCCCAGGCGGCGCCCGCGGTGCGCTCGGCGGCGCAGAACGTGCCTCAGGAGGCGCTGACCGCTGCGCTGCGCGGCGAACCGGGGCCGTCGGTCGCGCTGCTGCCGGATGCTCTTTCGGACGAGCAGCGTTCGCTTGAGGCGCGGTTGCTGATCGCCGCCTGCTCGGCGTCCAGCTACCTCCAGTTCCGGCCACCGGCCAGCATCCTGCGTCCCGCGCACGTCTTCACGGCCGCCGAGCCGGGCTCGCCGCTGCGGCTGCACCTGTCGGACGGCGCGCTCGGTCCGCTGCTGTACGAACTGCTGCCGCGGATGGAGGCCGGATATCCGATGGGCGTGGCCGGGCTGGGGCATCTGCAGCACCGCCGCTCGGTGACGCTGCGACGGGGTTCGGCGGCTGTCGTCCTGTCCGGTGTCGACGAGGCCGCGTGGGCTCTCGGCATGCGGTGGGTCCAGTGGATGGTCGACTTCCGCGGCCTGGACACCGTGATGGGCGTCGGCGGTTCGGACGGCCCCGTTCCGTCCGCTCGCACCGGCAGTGCCCTGCTGCGCAGGCTCAACCTGTTCGCGTCGGCGTCGTGGACCAGGGTCCTGCCGCAGGACGAGTGGTGGGTCGAGTGGGCGGGCGGGCCTTCCGTCGCGGAGGTCTCTGACGCGTTGCGCCACCCGCTTTTCGGCACCGACTCGCCAGTGCGACTCCGCCGCCAGGACGCGCCGGCCGTCGACATCGATCCAGGTATGCGGACCTGGCCGTGGCCGGACGAGTTCGTGTCCGCCGTCACGGCCGCGCAGCCCGATCAGGACCTCGGCCCCAGGTAGACTGCGCTTTCGCCCGCAGGATCGTTCAGCACTCAGGAGGACCCCGGTGACCCAGCAGGCTGCCGAGGCCCAGTCCGAGGCGAAGCCCGCGGCCCGCCGCGTGCTCGTCGCCGAGGACGAGGCGCTCATCCGTCTCGATCTCGTCGAGATGCTCCGCGAGGAGGGCTACGAGGTAGCCGGCGAGGCCGCCGACGGTGACGAGGCCATCAAACTGGCCACCGAACTGCGGCCGGACCTCGTGATCCTGGACGTCAAGATGCCCAAGGTCGACGGCATCGAGGCCGCGTCGGCCATCGCGGGCAACCGGATCGCGCCCGTGGTGATACTGACCGCGTTCAGCCAGCGCGACCTGGTCGAGCGGGCTCGTGACGCCGGCGCCATGGCGTATCTGGTCAAGCCGTTCGCCAAGCGCGACCTCGTGCCCGCCATCGAGCTGGCCATGTCGCGGTTCGGGGAGCTGCAGGCGCTCGAGAACGAGGTCGCTGGGCTGACTGAGCGGCTCGAGACGCGCAAGGTCGTTGAGCGGGCCAAGGGGATTCTGATGACCAAGCAGGGGTTGTCCGAGCCTGAGGCTTTCCGGTGGGTGCAGCGGACTGCCATGGATCGGCGGACCACCATGAAGGCTGTGGCTGAGGCGGTCATCGAGAACTTCGGCTGATTGTTTGGTGTGTGGGGGGCGGGGAGGGGCTCGCTGATCACCAGAGGTCGCCACATCGAAAATGCCCTGTCAAGGCGGAAAAGCTGCCTTGACAGGGCATTTTCGATGTGGCAAGGCTGCGCCTGATCAGCGAGA
>NZ_VOBR01000065.1 GCF_007845675.1 Lentzea tibetensis
GTCCCCGTCATGGCTGCTTTCCGCCTTGACGGGGACTTCTCGATGTGGCGACCGTGAGGTGATCAGCGAGACCCTCCCCGCCCACCACCAAAGACCCAAACTCAGCCGGTACGCACGTTGGAAGACACCAACGCAGCCAACCGGTCCCCGATCGCGTACGTAGCACCAGGCGACTGATGGTCACGAGTAGCCAAATCAAACGCGACGGAAGCCTCAATCCGTCGCGAGGCCTCGTGCTCACCGAGGTGGTCCAGCAGCAGGGCCACCGACAGCACAGCGGCAGTGGGGTCAGCGATCCCCTGCCCGGCGATGTCGGGAGCGGACCCGTGCACCGGCTCGAACATCGACGGGTTGCGCCGGGTCACGTCCAGGTTGCCGGACGCGGCCAGCCCGATCCCACCGGTGACGGCGGCGGCGAGGTCGGTGAGGATGTCGCCGAACAGGTTGTCGGTGACGATCACGTCGTACCGGCCGGGGTCGGTGACCATGTGGATCGTCGCGGCGTCGACGTGCTGGTAGGCGACGGTGACGTCCGGGTGCTGCAACGACACCTCTTCGACCACCCGCGACCACAACGAGCCGGCGTGCGTGAGGACGTTCGTCTTGTGCACCAGAGTCAGGTGCCGGCGCGGCCGGGCCGCGGCTCGCGCGAATGCATCGCGAACCACGCGCTCGACGCCGAACGAGGTGTTGATGGACACCTCGGTGGCGATCTCGTGCGGGGTGTCCTTGCGCAGCAGGCCGCCGTTGCCCGCGTACGGGCCCTCGGTGCCTTCGCGCACGACGACCATGTCGATCTCGGGCGGGTCCGCGATGGGGCTGCGGACGCCGGGGTAGAGACGAGCGGGACGGAGGTTCACGTGGTGGTCGAGTTCGAAGCGGAGGCGCAGCAGAAGGCCTCGCTCCAGTATTCCGCTCGGCACCGACGGGTCACCGACCGCGCCGAGCAGGATGGCGTCGTGCTGGCGCAACTCGCCTAGCACCGACTCAGGCAACAACTCTCCCGTGGCGTGCCAGCGCGCCGCGCCGAGGTCGTAGCGGGTGATTTCGGCCGCCGGAACGACCTCGCCGAGCACCTTCAACGCCTCAGCGATGACCTCGGGCCCGATCCCGTCTCCTGGGATCACTGCGAGCCGCATCCACACACCTCCCAGGTGTCAGTCCCAGTTAGCGGGACCCTTCCCAATTTAGGAAGCAACACTGCGCGAAAGGCTACCGGCAACGAGACCTGACGCCGCATGGCGGACACCCTTCTGGGGTGATGTCTCCCGTACTGCGGGACACCCACACGGCCCAGTCCCCACTGTCGAGTGTCACTCGACAGTAGGAACGGGGCCGCGTCAAGGGGTTAGGAGGTACCAGGACGAGGTCCGCGCACCTCGACCTTCGAGGCACGCTCACCACGGGCGTTGTGGTGGTTGAGCACCAGCAGGCCCTCCGAGCCGTCGAGCGCCAGCGCGGCCGCGTCGCGGTTCACGACGAGTGCCGTGCCCGGCCTGGCCAGGTAGGACAGCGCGGGGTCGCCACCGCCCTGCACCCACAGGCCCGGCTTGAGCGGGTCGAACGACAGCTTCCGGTCGATCACGTCGATCAGGCCGTTGGCGTTGCCCGGCGCCGGGTAGAACCCGGTGGTGCCGACCGTGTAGGACAGTCGCGCGGTGTCCTTGGTCGGGTCGATGCCGAGCGAGGCCAGCAGCACCGGCAGCACTACGACGTTCGTGTCGAACGTGTTCGTGTCGACGTCGCCGAACAGGCCGTTGACGGACTGGATGTCGACGGTCGCACCGGTCGCCAGGTTGACGGTCGTCGCGACCAGCAGGTCCGTGTCGGTCAGCCGGGTCGCGAACGTCTCGAAGTCCGGCGTGCCGTCGCCGTTGGTGTCGATGTCGACGAACGGCACCGTGTTCATCCCGAGGTTGTACCAGTCACCCCAGGTCGCGACGCCGAACGCGAGCAGCGACTCCTCCGGCTTGCCCTGCGCCTTGGCCAGCGGCGCGGTGGACGCGGCGCCGACGTAGCGCAGGTCGCCACCCTTGGCCGTCGTGTTGAGCGCGCAGTTCTCCGTGACGTTCTTCTTGCAGTCGCGCAGACGCGGCGACGAGCCCTGCAGCTCGAGGACGCTGACCAGCGAGCGGTACGCCTGCGCGCCCGTGCCCTGGTCGACGCCGCGGCCGGACAGGTTCAGCACGGCCTGGTTCTGGCTGCCGCGGAACCGGATGCTGTCCGCGGTGGTGATGTCCGCGACGGGCTTCGGCGCCGAGTACACCGGCACCCGCAGCGCGACGGTCGAACCGCTGCGCGGCGTGAGCACCACGCGACCGGACGCGTCCGCGAGGAACTGGCGCGGCACGTCGAGCTGCGCCGCCACCATCGTCGGGTCCATCGTCTTGCGCAGCGCCGCCGGGTTGTCGATCTTCAGCGTGACCTTGATCCGCGCGATGCCGCGCGGGCTCAGCCGCACCGAGTCCGTCGACAGCTGGTAGCTGACACCGGGGATCGACGTGAGCGCCTCGTAGCCCGCGCGGTACTCGACGACCTTCGTGCTCTTGTTGACCACCTTGATGGTCTTGCTGAGGCTGACCGGCTTACCTGCCTCGACGACGCCGAAGTTCGCGCTGACGTAGCCGCGGTCTTCCTCCACGAACGCGAGGACCTGGTTGTCCAGCGCGGACTTGCCGTCGACCCGGCCGGCACCGACGCGGTTCGGCGCGTAGGTCTTGCCGTCCTGCTTCACGTCCGCGCCCGCGGTGTTCATCAGCGCGGCCTTGACCTCTTCGAGCGTCCAGTCCGGGTGGGACTGGCGCACCAGCGTCGCGATGCCCGCCACGTGCGGCGAGGCCATCGACGTGCCGCTGTTGACCTGGCGGCCGTTGCCGCTGCCGACGAGCGTCGAGACGATCGTGTCACCGGGGGCCGCGAGGTCCGGCTTGATGCCGATGTTGCGGTTGCCGCGGCTCGTGAACGAGCTCGGGGTGTCCGAAATGGACTGGTCGAAGGTCGGCACCGAGGTGCGCAGGACACCGGCGAGGCGCACGGTGAGCGTGCCCGCGTCGAGCAGCGGACGCACCTGCGCGGTGGCGTCACCGGTGAACTGGAACACCGGGATGGTCGCGTTGCCCGCGATACCGGCGTTGAAGTTGTTCAGCGCGGACGAGAGCACCACGCCGACCGCACCGGCGGCCTGCGCGTTGTTCGTCCGGCCACCGGAACCACACCGGCGCGTCGCGTCGTTGTCGTCCCACTCCAGCCACACGATCTTGCCTGCGAGCGGCTGGGTGATCGGGAGGCAGCCGTCGGCGTTGCCCGCCTGCGTCAGCTTCACGACCGGCGCGGTCAGGTCGAGCGTCGGGTAGCCGGTGTAGTTCACGCTGTACTGGCCGGGCTTGGCGCCCTGGCCCGTCACCTCGGCCGCGTCGCGCAGCACGTAGGAGTCGCGCACGCTGGCGACCGTGAGCGCCTCGGGCGTCGCGCCCGGCGAGCCGCCGACGTCGTAGAGGTCGCCGCCGTTGCCCGCGGAGAACACGGACAGCACGCCGTGCTTGAAGAGCTTCTTGACGAACAGGCTCTCGGGGTCGTCCGGTGCGCCGTAGTCGCTGCCGAGCGACAGGTTGACCACGTCGAGGTGGTCGGAGAAGTCGCCGTCACCATCGGGGTCGAGCGCCCAGTCCAGCGCCTGGCCGGTGACGTTCGTGGAACCCTCGCAGCCGAACACCTTCAGCGCGTACAGCAGCGCCTTGGGGGCGGTGCCGGGGCCGATGCGCATCGCGTCGAGCTTCGCGCCGTCCAGCTTGGTGTAGTCACCCTTGAACGTCGTGCCGTCGGCGTTCACGCCGAAGCCCGCCGTGGTGCCCGCGACGTGTGAGCCGTGGCCGTCGCAGTCGATCGGGTTGGGGTCCGGCTTCGGCACCGAGTTCGGGTCCGCGCCGTCGTACTCCTCGCCCGCGAAGTCGTAACCGCCGACGACCTTGGCCGTCGGGAAGGACTTCGGGTCCGCGACGACCGGGTTCACGGCCTTGAACGCCTCAGGCGTGCCGGGGCCCGCGAAGTTCGCGTGCGTGTAGTCGATACCGGTGTCGATGACGCCGACGCGCATGTCGTCACCGAGCTTGCCGTACTGCTGCCACGCGTTGAGCGTGCGCGTGAGCTGCACGGCGGTCGAGTTGAGGCGCTTCTTCGGCACCACCGGGTAGACGGCCTTCACGTCGCCGCGGCTCGCCAGATCGCGAACACCCTTCGCGTCCGCCGTGACGACGACGCCGGGAACACCGTTCGTGGTGCGGAAGAGCTCACGCGTGCCGTTGTCCGCGACGCGCAGCTGGCCGACCACCTGGTCGGCCTTGGTCGAGGTGTCCGAGCGGGCGGCGCGGGCGGCCTGCTTGGCCGCCTCCTTGCCCTGCGCCTGCTTCTCGTCGAACGCGTCGACGGCCGGCTTGGCCTCCAGCTCGACGAAAGCGGTGACCTTGCCCGCCTTCGCGAGACGCGGGGAGACCTTCAGCTGCAACGACTGCGCGTTGAGGCCCTTGGCAGATGGCTGGCTTCTGGCGAGCGGCGCGTCTTGCGCATATGCGCTCGCGGGGTCTATCAGGAGTGCGGTGATGGCAACGACCACCGCGAGACGAGTTCGGTTCACAACCAGAGGACGCTAATCCCGGAGCACCACGACCTTCGTGGGCCGATCAGGCTAATTACGAACGATGGGAGCGGCCGATTGGTCCGCTCCCATCGTAGGTATTCCCTTTGTCCGGTCAGCCCCTGTGTCTGGTTGTTCGGCTCAGCCGAAGTCCACGGCGCGCACCGTGCGTGCGCCGACCGCTGCTCCGATCGGGTCGAGCACGGCCGTGTCAACAGGACGGTCGACGCGCAGCAACATGACCGCGTGCGAACCGCCGTCGGTCTGGCTGATCTGCGCGGCCTCGATGTTCACGCCGGCCTCGCCGAGCAGGGTGCCGACGGTGCCCATGACACCCGGACGCTCCGGGTACTCGAGCAGCACGACGTTGCCCTGCGCGCGGATGTCGAACGCCCGTCCGTTGATCTCGACGAGCTTCTCGACCTGCGCGATGCCGCTGACGGTTCCGGACACGCTGTGCGCCGTGCCGTCGGCGTGCACGACGCGGACGGTGACGACGCTGCGGTGGTTCGGGCTCTCCGACTCGCGCACGAGCTGCACGTCCACGCCGAGGTCCTCGGCGAGGCGCGGTGCGTTCACGAACGTCACCTGCGACTCGACGACGCTGGAGAACACGCCGCGCAGCGCGGCGAGCGGCAGCACCGTGACGTCCTCATTGGACAGCTCGCCGCGCACCTCGACGGTGACCGCGGTCGGCGCCTTGGGCGAGAGTGCACTGAGGACGGTGCCGAGCTTCTGCACGAGCGGCAGGTACGGGCGCACCTCCTCGCCGACCACGCCGCCGCCCTGGACGTTCACCGCGTCCGGGACGAAGTCGCCTGCGAGCGCGAGGATGACGCTGCGCGCGACGTCCGTGCCCGCGCGGTCCTGCGCCTCGGACGTCGACGCCCCGAGGTGCGGCGTGACGACCACGTTCGGCAGGCCGAAAAGCGGGCTGGACGTGGTGGGCTCCGTGCTGAACACGTCGACACCGGCACCGCCGACGATGCCCTCGCTGATCGCGTTCGCGAGCGCTTCCTCGTCGATGAGGCCACCGCGGGCGGCGTTCACGATGATCACGCCGCGCTTGGCCTTCGCGAGCTGCTCGGAGCCGATGAGGCCCTTGGTCTCCGGCGTCTTCGGCAGGTGGATGGAGATCGCGTCCGCGCGCTCCAGCAGCTCCTCGAGGCTGACCAGCTCGATGCCGAGCTGAGCGGCCCGCGCCGCCGAGACGTACGGGTCGTAGGCGATCAGGTTCGTGCCGAACGCCTGGACACGCGCCGCGAACAGCTGGCCGATCTTGCCGAGGCCGACGACGCCGACGGTCTTGCCGTTCAGCTCAACGCCGTTGAACGAGCTGCGCTTCCACTCGCCGCCCTGCAGCGTGCGGTCCGCGGCCGGGATCTGGCGCGCGACGCTCAGCAGCAGCGCGACGGCGTGCTCGGCGGCGCTCACGATGTTGGAGGTCGGCGCGTTGACGACCATGACGCCGTTCTGCGTGGCCGCGGGCACCTCGACGTTGTCGAGCCCGACGCCGGCGCGGGCGACGACCTTCAGCTTGCGCGTCGCGCCGAACACCTCGGCGTCGACCTTGGTCGCGGACCGGACGAGCAGCGCGTCCGCGTCGGCGACGGCGCTGAGCAGTGCAGGCCGGTCGGTACCGTCGACGTGGCGGACTTCGACGCCCTCGCCGAGCACATCGAGCACGGACGGCGCGAGCTTCTCGGCGATCAGGACAACGGGTCGGCTCGTGTTGGTCACGGACATCGCTCCCAGGCTGTGGAAGATCTGTGAAATGGCGCGGGACGGTCGTTCGCGAGAGCCCGCGCCGACCGGGCACCGCAATGTGTCCGGACTGTTAACGAGTCTAGACAGCGGGGTTGCCATGGCCACCCGCGGGTGTCCCACCTCACCACACGCTATTGGGGCCGGGTTTTGCGTGCGGCTCGTTTTCGGGGCCGGCTACCAGGGCTCGTCGAACTCGCCGTCCTTGGCGCCCGCGACGAAGGCGTCCCACTCCGACATGGTGAAGACGAGGACGGGACCTTCCGGGTGCTTGGAGTTCCGCATCGCCACGTAGGTCTTCCCGTCCGTGTGCTCGACGAACGCGATCTCGACGTGCTCGTCGTCCGGACTGCCCTCTTCGCTGCGCAGCCACTCGGCTTCGCTGAGGTCGAGGTGGCCGCGCACGTGGGCCTTGTCGTCGTAGATCGGGGCGCTGCCTGCACTCTCGGTCATGGCGAGAAGCTATCGGATCCCAGCGGGCGCGCCGATTTCCGCCTAGGATCTCTAAGATTCGCAATTCGTCGAATTGGAGGTTTTCTCATGATTCGCACGTTGCGCGCGGTCGCTGCCGCCACCGCGATCGCCTTCGCCGCGCTCCCGCTCATGTCCGCCACCGCATCCGCGGCTCCGCTGGGCCTGAACGTGCAGGTGTCCAGCTCGTCTGAGTTCACCTACTACTGGGTGGCTGTCGAGTCCGACTACGTCAGCGTCGAGATCGGACAGCAGCCATGACCCCCAGGTGTGCCGGAGCCCGCGGAGCGTGAGCATCCGCGGGCACCGGCCGGTGGAGTGGACCTGCGGGATCAGGCCGTCTCGGTGATCGGACGGTCGACCCAGGACATGAGGCCGCGCAGCTTCTTGCCGACCTCCTCGATCGGGTGCTGCTCGCCCTCGGCCTGCAGCTTCTTGTAGTTCGGGCGGCCAGCGTCGTCCTCGGCGACCCACTCGGACGCGAAGCGGCCGTCCTGGATCTCGGCGAGGATCTTGCGCATCTCCTCCTTGACACCCGGCGTGATGACGCGCGGGCCGCGGGTGACGTCGCCGTACTCCGCGGTGTCCGAAATGGAGTAACGCATGCGCGCGATGCCGCCCTCGTACATGAGGTCGACGATCAGCTTGAGCTCGTGGAGGCACTCGAAGTACGCGATCTCGGGGGCGTAGCCCGCCTCGGTCAGCACCTCGAAGCCGGCCTGGACCAGCGCGGACGCACCGCCGCAGAGGACCGCCTGCTCACCGAACAGGTCGGTCTCGGTCTCCTCCTTGAACGTCGTCTTGATGACGCCCGCGCGGGTGCCGCCGATGCCCTTGGCGTAGGACAGGGCGAGCGCCTGCCCGTTGCCGGAGGCGTCCTGCTCGATGGCGATGAGCGCGGGCACGCCCTTGCCGTCGACGAACTGGCGGCGCACGAGGTGGCCGGGGCCCTTCGGCGCGACCATCGCGACGTCCACACCGGACGGGACGGTGATGAGGCCGTAGCGGATGTTGAAGCCGTGGCCGAAGAAGAGCGCGTCGCCCTCGTTCAGGTTCGGCGCGATGGCCTCCGCGTAGATGTGGCGCTGCGCGGTGTCCGGCGCGAGGACCATGATCAGGTCGGCCCACGCGGAGACCTCGGCCGGGGTGCCGACCTCGAGGCCTTCCTCCTCGGCCTTGGCGCGGGACTTCGAGCCCTCCGGCAGTCCGATCCGGACGTCCACACCGGAGTCGCGCAGCGAGAGCGCGTGGGCGTGGCCCTGGCTGCCGTAGCCGATGACCGCGACCTTGCGTTCCTGAATGATGCTCAGGTCGGCATCGTCGTCGTAGAAGATCTCGACGCTCACTGGTGTTTCCTTTTCTCTAAACGGGATCAACGAACCGCGGTGGCGGTGATGGAACGAGCGCCACGGCCGATGGCGACCATGCCGGACTGGACTATCTCGCGGAGCCCGTACGGCTCCAGCATGCGCAACAACGCGTCGAGCTTCTCAGAGGTGCCGGTGGCCTCGACCGTGACCGCCTCGGGCGACACGTCGACGACCTTCGCGCGGAACAGCTGCACGGTCTCGAGGACCTGGCTGCGCACCGTCGCGTCGGCACGGACCTTGACGAGCAGGAGCTGCCGCTGCACCGACGCGGCGGGCTCCAGCTCGACGATCTTGATGACGTTGATGAGCTTGTTGAGCTGCTTGGTGACCTGCTCCAGCGGCAGCTCGTCCACGGACACGACGATCGTCATCCGGGAGATGTCGGGGTACTCGGTGCGGCCGACGGCGAGCGACTCGATGTTGAAGCCGCGCCGTGAGAACAGTCCGGCGACGCGAGCCAGCACACCGGGCTTGTCCTCGACCAAAACGCTCAGTGTGTGCCTGGTCATCACAGGTCCTCATCGAACAGGGGGCGGATTCCCCGTGCGGCCATGATCTCGGAGTTGCCGGTACCCGCGGCGACCATCGGCCACACCTGGGCGTCCTTGCCGACGACGAAGTCGACGACGACCGGCCGGTCGTTGATCTCCAGCGCCTTCGCGATCACCCCGTCGACCTCCTCACGCGACTCCGCGCGCAGGCCGACGCAGCCCAGCGCCTCGGCGAGGAGCTTGAAGTCCGGGATGCGGTGCTTGTGCGTGCCGAGGTCGGTGTTGGAGTAGCGCTCGCCGTAGAACAGGTTCTGCCACTGGCGGACCATGCCCAGGTTGCCGTTGTTGATGACGGCGATCTTCACCGGGATGTTCTCGATGGCGCAGGTGGCGAGCTCCTGGTTGGTCATCTGGAAGCAGCCGTCGCCGTCGATGGCCCAGCAGACCTTGTCCGGCACGCCCGCCTTGATGCCCATCGCGGCCGGCACCGCGAAGCCCATCGTGCCGAGGCCGCCCGAGTTGATCCACGTGCGCGGCGTCTCGTACTTGACGAACTGCGCGGCCCACATCTGGTGCTGGCCGACGCCCGCGGTGTAGATCGTGTCGGCCGGCGAGAGCTTGCCGATGCGCTCGATCACGTACTGCGGCGACAGCGAGCCGTCGTCCGGCCAGTCGTAGCCGAGCGGGAACGTGCTGCGGATGTCGTCCAGCGTCGCGATCCACGGAGCCAGGTCGACCGGCTTGGCGTTGTTCTCCTTCTCCGCGCGGACGGCGTCGATCAGCTCGGTGATGATCTCCTTGCAGTCACCGACGATCGGCACGTCGGCGCGGCGGTTCTTGGAGATCTCGGCCGGGTCGATGTCCGCGTGGACGATCTGCGCGTCCGGCGCGAACGTCGACAGCTGCCCGGTGACGCGGTCGTCGAACCGGGCGCCGAGCGCGATCAGCAGGTCCGAC
Organism: Lentzea tibetensis; assembly: GCF_007845675.1. Taxonomy (GTDB): domain Bacteria; phylum Actinomycetota; class Actinomycetes; order Mycobacteriales; family Pseudonocardiaceae; genus Lentzea; species Lentzea tibetensis. Next base: position 9,684 of record NZ_VOBR01000065.1, read on the forward strand.
TTCTGCATCGCGGCGACCGCGGCGACCGTGCCGTGCATGCCGGGCATGCCGTAGTGCAGCGGGTGCGAGTCCGGGAACGAGCCGCGCGCCATCAGCGTCGTGACGACCGGGATGCCGGTGTCCTCGGCCAGCTTCCTGAGCTCGTCGTGCGCGTCGGACTTGATCACGCCGCCGCCGACGTACAGCACCGGCTTGCGGGCGTTGACGATCAGCTTGGCCGCCTCGCGGACCTGCTTGCCGTGCGGACGCGTCGTCGGCCGGTAGCCGGGCAGGCGCATGTCCGGCGGCCAGGAGAAGCTGGTGGTCTCCTGCAGCACGTCCTTCGGGATGTCCACCAGCACCGGGCCGGGCCGGCCCGTCGACGCCAGGTGGAACGCCTCAGCGATCGCCCGCGGGATCTCCGCCGGGTCGGTGATGAGGAAGTTGTGCTTGGTGATCGGCATGGTGATGCCGCAGATGTCCGCCTCCTGGAAGGCGTCCGTGCCGATCAGCGGCCTGCTCTGCTGGCCGGTGATCGCGACGACGGGCACGGAGTCCATGTTCGCGTCCGCGAGCGGGGTGACGAGGTTGGTCGCCCCTGGACCAGAGGTCGCCATGCAGACACCGACCTTGCCGGTGGCCTGCGCGTACCCGGTCGCCGCGTGTCCCGCGCCCTGCTCGTGGCGGACGAGGATGTGCCGGACCTTCGTGGAGTCCAGCAGCGGGTCGTACGCGGGAAGGATCGTCCCGCCTGGAATGCCGAAGACCACTTCACAGCCGACCGCCTCGAGCGAGCGGACGAGCGACTGCGCACCTGTCACGCGAATCGGGGCGCCACTCGGCGGTGCCGGTTTGGGCCTCGGGCCCGGCCGTGGCGACGTGGGCTCTTGAGCCTGCCGCGATGTTGCGCTGGTCATCTGTCTGCCTCGTGGGTTCGGGGTCCGGACACGAAAAAACCCTCGACAACCCGAGTGGGTCGTACGAGGGTCGCGCGTCGACGCAGCTTGTTCCGCCTAGGCGTCGACGCGCCTGGGAAGTACGAGAACGAGCGTGCGCTGCATGGCAGGGACGCTAGACCCGTCCGTGTCAGCGCGTCAACACTGTGAGAGCGAAATCCCGCATCGTGGACGTGGAACAATCTTTCGAGTGAAGAAGATCGTCTTTCGGATTCCGGCAACAGCCCTGCTCGCAGTGGGTCTCGTCGCCATCTGCATGACTCCGGTCGCATGGGGTCTTCCCGGTCTCCAGGCCATCTACCTGGTTCCTGTGGGGCTCGCGTACTGGGTGCTGCGCAACCGTACGACGGTCGATTCCGAGGTGCTGGTCGCGCGGGGGCTGTTCGGCTCGACTGTACTGCCGTGGGCCGAAGTCAAAGCGATTCGGCTGTCTCGCAAGGGCTGGTTGAGGGCGGTCCGAGAGGACGACAGCGAAGTGCCGCTGCCCGCGGTGCGCCTGATGCACATCCCCGCGCTGTCGTTGATCAGCGGCGGCCGCATCCCGGACCCGACCGCCGTCCCCGCCGCGGAGCCCGAGGCGGACGCCGAGCCGGCCGTGGAGTCTGAGTCCTCGGAGTCGGCGGAAGCCTCGGACAAGCCGGTGTCTGACAAGCCCGTATCTTCGGAACAATGACCGCTCGTCTCAGCCTGCTGCTGTCGTTCGCGGGGCTGCTCGTCTCGGGCTACCTGACGTACGCGCACTTCAACGCCGACGCGCTCGTGTGCGCGGAGAGCGCGCTCATCGACTGCGCGGCCGTGACGTCGAGCGAGCAGTCGAAGCTGTTCGGCATCCCGGTCGCCCTGCTCGGCCTGCTCTTCTTCGCGGCGATGACCGTGCTGTGCCTGCCGCGGGTGTTCCGAGTGGAGAAGCTGCGCTGGGTTCGGCTCGGCGCGGTCGGTGTCGGCGTGCTGATGGTCGTGTACCTCGTGGCGGCCGAGCTGTTGCTCATCGGAAAGATCTGCCTGTGGTGCACGGTTGTGCACGTCCTCACGTTGGTTCTGGCAGGTCTGCTGGTTTCCGGGGCGTTGCGGCCGAGTAGCCTTGAGCCACCGCTCCCGGACTCGCGCCCACCAGGCGTCCCTCGCTGACAGATCTCCGATTCTGGAGGAGCAGTGCCCCAGCTCCGCTCTCGCACCACCACCCACGGCCGCAACGCAGCGGGTGCTCGTGCGCTCTGGCGCGCGACCGGCATGACCGACAGCGACTTCGGCAAGCCGATCATCGCGATCGCCAACTCGTACACGCAGTTCGTCCCCGGACACGTGCACCTGCGCGACCTAGGTGACATCGTCGCCGAAGCCGTGCGCGAGGCGGGTGGCGTGCCGCGCGAGTTCCACACCATCGCGGTGGACGACGGCATCGCCATGGGCCACAGCGGAATGCTGTACTCGCTGCCGTCGCGCGAGATCATCGCCGACTCGGTCGAGTACATGGTCAACGCGCACCAAGCCGACGCGATCGTCTGCATCTCGAACTGCGACAAGATCACCCCCGGCATGCTGAACGCCGCGATGCGGCTGAACATCCCGGTCGTGTTCGTCTCGGGTGGACCGATGGAGGCCGGCAAGGCCGTCGTCGTCGAAGGTGTCGCCGTCGCCCCGACCGACCTCATCACCGCCATCTCCGCATCGGCCTCCCCGGCCGTGAACGAGGACGGCCTGACCGAGGTCGAGCGCTCGGCGTGCCCGACGTGCGGCTCCTGCTCCGGCATGTTCACCGCGAACTCGATGAACTGCCTCACCGAGGCGCTCGGCCTCTCGCTGCCGGGCAACGGTTCCACGCTCGCCACCCACTCGGCGCGCCGCGGCCTGTTCTCCAGGGCGGGCACGACGATCGTCGAACTGTGCCGCCGCTGGTACGGCTCGGACGACGACTCGGTGCTGCCGCGCTCGATCGCGAACCGCAAGGCGTTCGAGAACGCGATGGCGCTGGACATGGCGATGGGCGGCTCGACGAACACCGTGCTGCACATCCTGGCCGCCGCCAGGGAAGGCGAGATCGACTTCACCCTGAAGGACATCGACGACCTGTCCCGCCGCGTTCCGTGTCTGTCCAAGGTGTCGCCGAACTCCGACTACCACATGGAAGACGTGCACCGCGCGGGCGGAATCCCCGCCCTGCTGGGCGAGCTGGACCGCGCGGGCCTGCTCAACCGCGACGTCCAGTCCGTGCACAGCCCTTCCCTGTCGGAGTGGTTGGCCGAATGGGACATCCGCGCGGAGTCCCCGTCCGCGACCGCGCTGGAACTGTTCCACGCCGCACCCGGCGGCGTCCGCACCACCGAGGCCTTCTCCACGTCGAACCGCTGGTCCTCTTTGGACACCGACGCGGCAGGCGGCTGCATCCGCGACATCGCACACGCCTACACCGTCGACGGCGGCCTGGCCGTCCTGCACGGCAACCTGGCCGAACGCGGCGCGATCATCAAGGCAGCGGGCATCGAAGAGGACCTCTGGCACTTCGAGGGCCCCGCACGCGTCGTCGAATCCCAGGAGCAGGCGGTCTCGGTGATCCTGAACAAGGAGATCCAGCCAGGCGACGTCCTGGTCGTCCGCTACGAGGGCCCCGCAGGTGGCCCCGGCATGCAGGAGATGCTGCACCCCACCGCCTTCCTCAAGGGCGCGGGCCTGGGCAAGAAGTGCGCCCTGATCACCGACGGCCGCTTCTCCGGCGGCACCTCGGGCCTGTCCATCGGCCACGTCTCCCCCGAAGCAGCGGGCGCGGGCACGATCGGCCTGGTGCAGGACGGCGACCGCATCCTGATCGACATCCACACCCGCCGCCTGGATCTGCTCGTCTCAGACGAGGTCCTGGCCGAACGCCGCGCCAAGATGGAGGCGTCCGAACGCCCGTGGCAACCGGTGGACCGGGTGCGCCCGGTGACCGCAGCCCTGCGCGCCTACGCCCGAATGGCCACCGACGCCTCAACCGGCGCGGTGCGCGACCCGTCGCTTTAGAGCGCGAACGCCAACACCACGCAGCATACGAAGATGAGCCAGCCGGTCAGCGGTCCGCTGACCGGCTGGTTCATCTTCTTGACCATGAGGCCTGCGGTGATCAGGCCTGCCAGCAGGCCCAGGGGTGGCAGCAGGGACTTGGCGGTCAGGTGGAGCGGGAACGCCGCCGCATAGACGATCGGTATGCCGACGATCAGCAGGGCGAACTGCAGCAGGGCACCCACGACGCGCTTGTCCACGGCGGTGACGCTACTGCCTGGCCTGGTGGTCGGGGCTCGCTGCCGGGCGGGTACCCCAAGCGCACGGCGGCTTCGGCGTGTCGACGTGCCCGCTCTCGTCGGAGCTGGGCTGAGTGGGGCTTCGCTCGGCTGCCGGTCCCCGTCGGGGCTGGGGTCTTTGCTCGGCTGCCGGTGTCGTTGGGGCTGGGGTCTTTGCTTGGCTGCCGGTCCCCGTCGGGGCTGGGGTCTGATGGTTGCTGTGCTTCGGTGTTTCGCTGTCGGGTGGTTGGGTCGCGCCTTCGGCGCAGCGATTGGGCCTTGACAGTGAGGATGTGTGTGGTGGTCCTTGCTGGGTGGGTCTGACTCGTGGCTTGACTGACCTGGTGTCTTTCCCAAGATC
>NZ_VOBR01000066.1 GCF_007845675.1 Lentzea tibetensis
AGGGGTGGGGAGGGCCTCGTTGATCAGGCGCAGCCTTGCCACATCGAAAAGTCCCCGTCAAGGCAGCTTTTCCGCCTTGACAAGGCATTTTCGATGTGGCGACCGTGAGGTGATCAGCGAGGACCTCCCCACCCCACACACAGCAAAGAAGCACGCGAACACAGGTGTCCTCCACCACCGGACACAGCCCCTCAGCACAGGGGGAGATATTCTCGTCCGGTGGAACACTTCTTCACAGGACTCCTGGTCGTGGTGACGCTCCTGATCACGTGGTTCGCCGGCTACGTGGTCTACCGCCTGTACTCAGACCAGCGATGACGGTTCCCGGTAGCGGAGACGAGGCAGTCCGCGTAGCCGCGGAGCGCGCGGAGGCCACGCGTGCCCGCAACCTGCCGCAGTTCGAGGACATGCCGGTCCAGGGGGACACGGCGAACCTCCGCATGGGCGCGAACCTGCACGACGCGCTGCTGGCGGTGTTGCCGCTGGTCGGCGTGTGGCGTGGTGAGGGTGAGGTCGTCTACCCGACGATCGACGGGCCGTTCAAGTTCGGGCAGCAGGTCACGTTCGCGCACGACGGCCGGCCGTTCCTCATCTACGAGGCGCGGTCGTGGCTGTTGAACGACGCGGGTGAGGTGATCCGGCCCGCCGCGCGGGAGACCGGGTTCTGGCGGCCGCAGCCTGACGACACCATCGAGGTGCTGCTCTCGCACAACACGGGCCTGCTCGAGTTGTACTACGGCAAGCCGCGCAACCAGACGTCGTGGGAGTTCTCCACGGACGCGGTGATCCGCACGGCGACCGCGAAGGACGTCACGGCTGCTCAGCGGCTGTACGGCATCGTCAACAACGGTGACCTGGCGTACGTCGAGGAGCGGGCCATGGTCGGGCAGCCGATGCAGCCGCACACCTCGGCACACCTGAAGCGCATCGCCGGCTGAGCTGAGCCAGAGCCAGAACCGCCCCAAAGAGCCACGCCAGAGCCGAGCTAAGACAGGATTGTTCAACAATCCTTCAATACCACGTAGAGTGGACACATGCTGCTGCGGCGCTGCGGGACCGATGCGCTCCTGGTCGAGGTCGACTCGATCCACGAGGTCGCGGCGGTCCGCGCCGCGCTGGCAGGCATCCCCGAGATCGACGAGCTGGTCCCCGCCGCGCGCACCGTCCTGGTCGTCGGCGGGCTGACCGAGGCCAGACGAGCGCTCGAGAACATCGACCTCACAGCGGAACACCCCAGCAGCACCCGCGAGGTCGTCATCCCCACCCACTACGACGGACCTGACCTGCAGCTGGTGGCGGACACGGCGCGGATCACGCCCGAGCGGGTGATCGAACTGCACACCGGGGCGACCTACGAGGTCGCGTTCTGCGGCTTCGCCCCCGGCTTCGGCTACCTCACCGGCCTGCCGGAAGAGCTCCAGCAGCCGCGCCTGGACGAGCCGCGCACCAAGGTCCCCGCCGGGTCGGTGGGCATCGCGGGCGAGTTCACCGCCGCCTACCCGCGTGCGACGCCGGGCGGCTGGCGGTTGATCGGGCGCACCGAGATCACGTTGTTCGACCCGCGTGCCGACCCACCGACGCTGCTCGCGCCCGGCGACACGGTGAGGTTCGAGGTGGCCGGGTGAGGCAGCTGACCGTGCTCGCCACCGGGCCGCAGGCACTCGTCCAGGACCTCGGCAGGCCCGGCAACGCCCATCTCGGCGTGCCGCCGTCGGGTGCGCTCGACGCACCGTCCCTCAAGCTCGCGAACCGGCTCGTCGGCAACCCCGAGAACGCGGCCGGCCTGGAGTTGCTGCTCGGCGGGTTCCACGCCCGCGCGCACGAGTCGTGCACGATCGCGGTCACCGGGCCGAGCGTGGACGTGCGCGTCAACGAGCGGCTGGTCGACTCGCACAGCCCGGTTCACCTGCGCGCCGACGACGTTCTCGCCATCGGCGCACCGCAGACCGGCCTGCGCAGCTACCTCGCGGTGTCCGGCGGCATCGACGTCCCGGCCGAGCTGGGCAGCCGCTCGACCGACCTGCTGTCCGGCATCGGTCCCGCCCAGATCCAGAAGGACCAAGTGCTCCCGCTCGGCACCCCTGGCATCCCCATCGGCGAGGACGTCGTGCCACCCGTGCAGATCCCGCACGAGCTCGTCATCCCGATCACGCTCGGCCCGCGCGACGACTGGTTCGACGACCCGGCGAAGCAGCTCGACGGCGGGCGCTGGACGGTCTCGGACCGCAGCAACCGGGTGGGCGCGCGGCTCGACGGGACGAAGCTCGACCGCATCGTCGGCGAGCTGCCGAGTGAGGGGATGGTCACTGGCGCCGTGCAGGTGCCGCCGAACGGGCTGCCCGTCATCTTCCTCAACGACCACCCCACGACCGGCGGTTATCCGGTGATCGGCGTGGTGCCCGGCGGTTATCTCCCTCACATCGCACAGGCCCGTCCAGGCACGAAAATGAGGTTCAGACCACTCGGCTGATGCAACACCAGTCAAAAGGATGAAACAGGGTCCCCCCTCCTGGCTACATTAGGTAGAGATCTTCTAGCTGGGGGGAACACCAATGGGGATCCGCTTTTCGGGCGGAGCCTTGCCGAAAACGGGCAAGCGCGCTCAAATCGTCGTTCGTTGCTGGCTCTTCGTCGTGGCCGCGGTCACGGCGATCGTCCTGATCAGATACGGCAGCGGACTGCTCGACCTGCGCGTCTACCAGGTCGGTGGCGAGCAGTGGCTGAACGACAAGCCGCTGTACCTCGACGGATTCCCCGGCCCGCTCGGCCTGCCGTTCACGTACCCGCCGTTCGCGGCGATCCTGTTCAGCGCGGTCGCGCTGCTGCCGTGGGGGCTGACGGTCGCGCTCTGGACGATCGCCGGGCTGCTGCTGTTCAGCAGCGCCTGCCTCGCCGCCGCGTGGCACATCCCGCAGCGCACCATCGTGATCGGGCTCGGCGTCGCCTCCGGGTGCCTCGTGCTCGAACCGGTGCGGCAGTCGCTGGAGCTCGGCCAGATCAACCTGGTGCTGATCGGACTCGTCGCGCTCGACTGCCTGCTGCCGCGCACGCCGTGGCCGAGGGGCATGCTCATCGGCATCGCGGCGGCGATCAAGCTGACGCCCGCGATCTTCATCCTGTTCTTCCTGCCGCGCAGGCAGTGGCAGCCCGCCGTCACCGCAGTGCTGACCTTCGTCGGGTGCGCCGTGATCGGCTGGGCGCTGGCGCCCAAGGACACCGCACAGTTCTGGCTGCACTCGATGCTCGACCCCGGCCGCGTCGGCGGCCTCGCCTACACCGGCAACCAGTCGCTGAAGGGCCTGCTCTTCCGGCTCGGCATCGACAAGCCGCTGTGGGCACTGCTGTGCCTCGCGGTCGTCGCGCTCACCTGGTTCGTGGTCGCCCGCACCCGCCGCGACGGCGACGAGCTGGCCGCGCTGCTGGCGGTCGCGACGGCCGGACTGCTCGTCTCGCCGGTCTCGTGGTCGCACCACTGGGTGTGGATCGGGCCGGCGCTGATCCTGTTGTACGCCCACGCCCGCAAGGCGCTCATCCCCGCCGCGATCGTGTTCGCGATCGGCCCGCACTGGCTGCTGCCGAACACCGGCGACCAGGAACTGCGCTGGTCGTGGTGGCAGCACGTCGTCGGCAACAGCTACGTGTGGCTCGGCCTGGCGCTGCTGGTGTTCCTGTTCGTGAAGCACCGCAAACCGTCAATCAACCGGCGCATTGACGCAGTGGTCCAGACCACCTAGCGTCTGGAGCAGGCCGCCGCGGACCTCTACCCACCTGGAGTTCCGCATGCGCCGAATCCCTGCACTCCTCACCGTCTTGGTCGCCGCACTGGCCCTGGCCGTGCCCGCTCAGGCCGCGCCAGGGCTCACCGCCACCTACTCCCGCATCGGCAACACGGGAAAGTTCGTCGTCGCCAACTCGGGCACGACCGCGGTGACCGGCTGGAGCATCAAGTTCGACCTGCCCGCCGGCACGACCGTCAGCAACGTCCAGAACGCCACGACGACGCGCACCGGCAACCGCGTCACGCTGACGCCCGCCTACTACATCAACACGATCCAGCCGGGCAGGAACACCGAGCCGTACAGCCCGACGTTCACCCTCAGCGCGGCGGGTGATCCGACGGCCTGCACGATCAACGGCGCGAACTGCGACGGCAGCGGCGACCCGCCGCCACCGGCCGCACCGGTCAGCGCGAGCTTCTCGCTCAGCGGCACCACCGCGAAGTTCGTGGTGAACAACAACACCGACAGCGCGCTGGCCGACTGGTCGATCGTCTTCACGCTGCCGTCCGGCGTGACGGCCAGCGGCGCGCAGCACGGGTCGCTCACCCAGAACGGCACGCAGGTGACGCTGATCCCGGCGTTCTACAACAAGACCGTCGCCGCGCGCGGCTCGACCGAGCCGTACAGCCCGACGTTCACGCTGAGCTCGGCGGTGGAACCGGTGACCTGCCGGGTCAACAACGTCAACTGCGACGGCTCGCCCGACACCCCGCCGTCCGCGCCGGGTGGCCTGGCCTCGCCGGTGAAGACGACCAGAACGGTGTCGCTGACCTGGAACGCCTCCTCACCGGGTTCGCTCCCCGTCGCCGGGTACGAGGTCTACAACGGCTCGGCGGTGGCCGCGTCGGTCACGACCACGAGCGCGACCGTCACCGGGCTCAACCCCAACACCGCGTACACGTTCACGGTGAAGGCCAAGGACACCAGGGGAACCCTGTCCGCAGCGAGCACCGCGCTGTCCGTCACGACCAACAACCCGGCTGACGACACGCAGCCGCCGACCGCGCCGGGGAACTTGCGCAGCACCGGCAAGGACGCGGGCAGCGTGACGCTCGCGTGGAACGCGTCGACCGACAACCGCGGTGTCGCGAACTACGACGTCTACGTCGGAACCGCTGTCCGCGCAACGGTCACCGGCACGACGGCCACGATCAGCGGGCTCGCTCCGTCCACCGCGTACACGTTCACCGTGCGGGCGCGCGACCTGTACGACAACGTGTCCGCCGCGAGCGCGGCGCTGACCGTGACGACGAGCGACATCGTCGGCGGCTACGCCAAGGTCGGGTACTTCGTGCAATGGGGCATCTACGGCCGCCAGTACTTCGTGCGCAACATCGACACGACCGGTGCGGCCGCGCGGCTCACGCACATCAACTACGCGTTCGCCAACATCGACCCGGTCAACCTGACGTGCCTGCAGGGCGTCACGAAGGGCACGTCGCCGAACCCGCAGGACCCGAACCAGGGCGACGGCGCGGGTGACGCGGAAGCCGACTACAGCAGGCCGATGAGCGCCGGGCAGTCCGTCGACGGCGTCGCGGACAGCGGCTGGGAGTCGTTGCGCGGCAACTACAACCAGCTCAAGAAGCTCAAGGCCAAGCACCCGCACCTCAAGGTGCTGATCTCGCTCGGCGGCTGGACGTACTCGAAGTACTTCTCGGACGTCGCGTCCACCGACGCGGCGCGCAAGAAGTTCGTGACGTCGTGCCTGGACGTCTACATCAAGGGCAACCTGCCGACGTACAACGGCGCGGGCGGTCCGGGCACCGCGGCGGGCATCTTCGACGGCATCGACCTCGACTGGGAGTGGCCAGGCGCGGAAGGCCACGCCGGCAACCACGTGTCGCCGAACGACAAGCGCAACAACACGTTGCTGATCCAGGAGTTCCGGCGTCAGCTCGACGCGCTGGGCGCCACGACCGGCAAGCGCTACCAGCTGACCGCGTTCACGCCCGCCGACCCGGCGAAGGTCGACGCGGGCTGGGAGCTGGCACCGGTCGGGCAGGCGCTGGACATCTTCAACGTCCAGGGTTACGACTTCCACGGCGCGGGCAGCGACAACTCGTGGGAGCCGAACCGGACCGGTCACGCCGGCAACCTCGTCACCGACGTGGACGACCCGTACCCGTTCCACTTCAGCGACGAGATCGCGATCCAGAAGTACCTCGACGCCGGGATCAACCCGCGCAAGCTCACCATCGGGCTCGCGTTCTACGGACGCGGCTGGAAGGGCGTCACGGCCGGCGGCAAGAACGGCGAGTGGCAGGCGGCGCAGGGTGCGGCGAACGGCCAGTTCGCCGAGGAGGCGGGCACGCGGGGTTACTCGAACCTGGTCGCGTCCGTGCCGAACTGCACCGTCCACCACGACGAACAGGCCGGGGCCACGTACTGCTTCCAGGGCAACGGCGGCGAGTGGTGGACGTTCGACGACACGTGGTCGATCGCCCGCAAGACCGCGTGGCTGAAGAGCAAGGGCCTGCTCGGCGCGATGATCTGGGAGATGTCCGGTGACACCGGCACTCTGATGAGCGCCGTGCACAACGACTTGCAGTAGCTCCAGTCGCGGCGCCCCCGCGTGATCCCCGCCAGAATGGGGATCATGTGGGGGCTTCGCGCTGCGCGCGTTTTCGACGGTGAGGTGCTGCACTCCGGTCATCCGCTGGTGCTGGTCGACGGCACCCGGATCGCCGGCCTGGACCTGTCGGGGGCGCGTCCGTCCGCCGATCTCGACGTGGTCGACCTCGGTGATGTGACGATCATGCCCGGCTTGATCGACTCGCACGTGCACCTGGCGTTCGACTCCGCCGCGGACAGCGTCATCGACCAGATCCAGGCCGCTGACGACGAGGAGCTGCTGCGGCTCATGGGTGAGAACGCGCGGCGGGCGTTGCGCGCGGGCATCACGACGGTCCGCGACCTCGGCGACCGCAACGGGCTCGCCCTGCGGCTGCGGGAGACCTCGCCCGGCCCGGAGATCCTCGCGGCCGGCGCGCCGCTGACCCGGCGCGGCGGGCACTGCTGGTTCCTCGGCGGTGAGGCGGACGACGTCGCCGAGCTGCGCAAGGCTGTGGCGGACCGGGTGGCGAGCGGCGCGGACGTGATCAAGGTGATGGCGACCGGCGGCACGATGACGCCGGGCTTCCGGCCGGACGAGTCGCAGTACGACCTGGCGGCGTTGCGGGCGGTCGTGGAGGCCGCGCACGAGGCGGGCCTGCCGGTCACCGCGCACGCTCATGGTGCCGGTGGGATCGCGCACGCCGTGCGGGCCGCTGTCGACGGGATCGAGCACGCGTTCTTCATCAAGGGCCGCGAGTTCGCGCCGGACTGGACGGTCGTCGCGGCGATGGCCGAGTCCGGGGTGGTCGTGAGCACGACCTCAGCCCGGCTGCCGGCGGAGTACTCGCCGATCCACCTGACGGTGCGGGAGAACTTCGCGCGCATGCGGCGTGAGGGCGTGCGGCTGGTGTGCTCGTCCGACGCGGGCGTCGGCCGGTTCAAGCCGCACGACTGCCTGCCGCACGGCGTGATCGAGTTCGCCGCGCTGATCGGGCACACGAACACCGAGGCCCTGCAGGCGGCGACCACCGCCGCTGCGGAGTTCTGCCGGGTGGCCGACCGCAAGGGCCGGATCGCCACCGGGTTCGACGCCGACCTGCTGGCGGTCGGCGGCGACCCGGTGCGCGATCTCCGTGCGTTGCTGGACGTCCGGGCGGTCTACCGCGCCGGTGTCAGTACTCCGACTCGTACAGACCCTGGAGCTCGCTGAGCAGCGCCGACGAGTCGGGCAGCTGCTTGCCGTCCAGCGTGTGCACGCGGGTGATCTTGCGGACGCTGGACACCAGGAACAGGCCGTCGGCCGAGTAGAGGTCGTCGACCGCGATCGGCTCGACGCGGACCGTCCACCCCTGGCGCTCGGCGGCGCGGAACAGGGCGGCCTGCGTCGTGCCGGGCAGGATGCCCAGCGCGGCGGGCGGCGTCACGAGCGTGCGGCCGCGGACCAGGATCGCGGTGGACGTCGGGCCCTCGAGCACGCTGCCGCCGGACGTCGTGAAGACGACCTCGGACGCGCCGCGGCGCTCGGCCTCGCGCAGCGCCGCCATGTTGACGGCGTAAGACAGCGACTTGGCTCCGAGCAGCAGCCACGGCGCTCGTTCTGCGAGACCGGGCTCGATGCCGCGGTCCAGCGTGACGGCCGCAAGACCGTCCGCGCGCTGCTGGAGCACCTTCGGCGCGATCGCCGCGCCCAGCGCGAAGCCGGTCGGCGTGCCGTCGCCGCCCTCGACGCCGCGCGTGTAGACGAGCTTCAGCGCCAGCTCGGAGGAACCGGTCCAGTTGCCCAGCACGAGCTCGACCGCGCGCTCGAACGCCGCGCGCGGCGGTGTCGGCATGTCCAGCATCGCCGCCGACCGGTCCAGCCGGTCGAGGTGCGGGGTGAGTTCGCGGGGCTTGCCGTCCACCACGAGAATCGTCTCGAAGACGCCGTCTCCGCGGAGGAGACCGAGATCGTCGATGCGGATCAGCGACGATTCGGGGTCGGCCAGGGTTCCGTCGAGCAGTGCGAGCACGCGCATGTGCGTGAGCCTACTAACATTGCGGCAGTGGAGACCGCAAGAGGCCTGCGCAAGACGTTGCACGAGCGCGGGATGCGCATGACGCCCCAGCGTCAGCTGGTGCTGGACGCGGTGCGAGAGCTCGCTCACGCCACACCCGAGCAGATCTGCCAGCGGGTGCAGGACACGGCGCCGACGGTGAACATCACCACCATCTACCGCACGCTGGACCTGCTGGACCGGCTCGGCCTGGTCAGGCACACCCACCTCGGGCACGGCGCACCCAGCTACTCGGTCGACGAGCACCAGCACGTGCACCTCGTGTGCCACGTCTGCGGGCGGATCGACGAGATTCCGCGGGAGCTGCTCGACGGGTTGGTCGGAACACTGCGGGACCGCGACGGGTTCGAACTGGATGCCAGCCATCTAGCTTTGTCCGGTACCTGCCGCGACTGCCTGAACCAGGAGACCGAGTGAACTCGCCGCTGCTCGCCAGCCCCGGTGCCGTCGCACCGCCCGACGACCTGCCCGACCAGGGCGTCGCCTGGCACTACGGCGACCCGTTCGCCGAGCAGCGGTCGGCCGCCAGGTCGGTCGCCGTGGTCGACCGCTCGCACCGCGGGATCATCGCGGTGCCCGGCGACGACCGGCTGACGTGGCTGCACAACCTGACCAGCCAGCACTTCACCGAGCTCGGTGACGACGCGGGCACCGAGGCGCTGATCCTCGACGCGCAGGGCCGGGTCGAGCACCACATGGTCGTCGCCCACACGAACGGGACGGTGTTCCTCGACGTCGAACGCGTCGACGAGCTGCTGGCCTACCTGCAGAAGATGGTGTTCTGGTCGAAGGTCGAGCCGCGTGACGCGACGGCCGAGTTCGCGCTGCTCACGCTGGTCGGGCCGGACGTCGCCGACCTGCTGACCAAGCTGGACGTGCCCGTTCCCGGCAAGCCGTCGGCGGTGCTTCCGCTGGACTCCGGGTTCGTGCGGCGCATGCCGTGGCCCGGTCACGACGCCGTCGACCTGTTGGTTCCCCGCGCCTCGCTGGCCGGCTGGTGGCAGCGGCTGACCGACGCGGGCGCGCGTCCCGCGGGCAGCTGGGCGTTCGAGGCGCTGCGGGTGGAGTCGCTGCAGCCCCGGCTCGGCATCGACACGGACGAGCGCACGATCCCGCACGAGATCAACCTGATCAAGCGCGCCGTGCACCTCAACAAGGGGTGCTACCGCGGCCAGGAGACGGTCGCGAAGGTGCACAACGTCGGGCGTCCGCCACGCCGGATGCTCCTACTCCACCTGGATGGTTCTCCCGAGGTGCAGCCGGAGACCGGTGACCCGGTCACGCTGGACGGCAGGACGGTCGGCCGGGTGGGCAGCGTCGCGCTGCACCACGAGCTGGGCCCGATCGCGTTGGCGCTGGTCAAGCGCTCGGTAGCGGTGGAGTCGGAGCTCATGACGGGTGCCGAGGACCGGCTCGTTCAGGCGAAGGTGGACCCGGACTCGGTGCCACCCGAGACGCCCGGACTGGGTCGCGAGGCCGTTCGGAACCTGCGGCAGTAGTCCTAGGATCGCGGCATGTCCTCACCAGGCACGCTGATCACGGTCGCCCCCACCGGGGCGGAGCACGACAAGGCCGACGTCCCGCAGCTCCCGGTCACGCTGGACGAGCTGGTGTCGACGGCGCGGACCTGCGAGCAGGTCGGCGCGGGGATGATCCACGTGCACATCCGCGGCGCGGACGCCCGCCCGTCGCTCGACCTCGGGCTGCTCCGCGAGACCGTGGCCGCGTTGCGCGCGGAGACGAACCTGGTGGTCCAGCTGTCGACCGGCGGCTCGGTGCACGACCCGGAAGCGGACCGCCTGCGCGTTCTGGAGGCCATGCCCGACTCGGCGTCCTGCACGATGGGCACGGTGAACTTCGGCGACGACGTCTTCATGAACCGCTGGGAGTTCATCGTCGCCCTGCACAAGGACATGCAGGAGCGGGGCATCGTCCCCGAGTACGAGATCTTCGACATCGGCCAGCTGGCGTCGCTGCGCAGACTGCTCGACGCGCACGGCCTGCCCGCGGGCGGCCACGTGCACGTCGACTTCGTGATGGGCGTGCCGGGCGGAATGCCGGGCGACGCCCCCACGCTGACCGCCGCGCTGGCCGCGCTGCCGCCCGGTTCGACGTTCTCAGCCACTGGGATCGGCCGGACGACGCTCCCGGTGATGTTCACCGCTCTGGGTGCGGGCGGACACCTCCGGGTCGGCATGGAAGACACCATCAGCTACTCGCGCGGTGTGCCAGTTCGGGACAACGCACAGCTAGTGGCACGTGCAGCGGGCCTGGCGAAGATCGCCCAGCGCCCGCCTCTCCACCCAGATGAAGCGCGGAAGCTCCTCGGTGTGCACATTTGAGACAACTTTGGAAGCAGGGATGTGTTGGCGGGTGACCGACATCTACCGCAGGATGGACACGTGATCGAGGTGCGTCCTGGCGGGCGCCGCCGAATTGACCGGGTGCTCGCCCCCGACTACACGGAGGGCGTCGAACAGCGCCCGCTCGTCGAGGTGCGCGAACTACGCGACGAGGCCGCGCAGGAAGAGACCGACCTGTCCTACCTGCGACGCCTGTTGCACGCGCGGATCGACATCGTGCGCGCGGAGGTCAAGCGCCGCAGCGAAGGCGGTTCGGCGGTGGTGGATCAGCTGGCGACGATCCTCTCCACGAACGCGGTGGGCCCGGCAACCGGCCTAGGCCGGTACCAGACCCACGAGCCCTCACGGGCTGACGCGCACCAGCGCCACGTCGAGGCCCTGGTCTCCGACGTCGACCTGTCCGACGTGTCCTCACTGACTGACTCCAAGCTCGGCGAGACGCTGGAGACGTTCATCGCCGAGGAGGCCTCGGTGTCCATCCGGCGGCGCGAGGTGCAGGTCGTCGTGGACGCCCTGAACGCGGAGATCGCAGCCCGGTACCAGCGCGGGTCGGCTTCCGTGGACGAGCTCCTGGCCGCTGAGCGCGGGCACCGCCGCACCAAGGAGTGACGGGCGCGCCGCTCGGCGGGTTCGCCTGGCTGGGTTGATGCGCGCCCTTGGCGTGGGCAGGTGCGGGCCTGGGGGGTCGGGCACCGGGCTCGTTGTGCGGGGCGACACGCACCCGTTCTCACCTGGGCAATGCGCCGCCAAACCGTGGTGTCGGTTCGATGACCTGCTGGTTTCGGCCTGCCTGGTCTGGGCTTGACCGCCGACCTCACCAGCTCACGCACCCGTCGCGGCGCCCACCATCTGCCCGAGGCGACACACCCCTCGGCCCCCTCGCGGCCCGCCACTCGCGAGCGCTGGCCGCGCTCACGCAGGCGTCCCCTGGTGCGGAGAACCCCCCGATCCATGCTCCCAACCAGCACCGACAATCCCGGGCCGCGAAGCGGCCTCAGCCATGAATCCGGTGTGCGAAAGCCCGCACTTCTGCGGCGCGGCGTGGACCCCGCGAGCGAAGCGAAGCCAACAACACACCAAGCAACCCACCACCAAACCGGCAGATACCAAGCGAGCACCGCCAAAACCGGCGCGAACCAAGAGAGCACCAGCCAACCGGCGGGCACCAAGAGCGCCGCCGAAACCGGCAGGTACCAAGAGAGCCCAGCGAAAACCGGCAGGTACAAGGGAGCACCAACCAAACCGGCGGGAACCAAAAGAAGGAGCGCCCGCCGCACTCCCAACCCTCGCACTGCCGACCGGGCGCGGCCCCCGAGCACAAACCGGCAGCCGAATAATCCCAAGCATCCGAAGGGCCAGGGGTGGGGAGGTCCTCGCTGATCAGGCGCAGCCTTGCCACATCGAAAATGCCCTGTCAAGGCAGCTTTTCCGCCTTGACAGGGCATTTTCGATGTGGCGACCTCTGGTGATCAGCGAGGACCT
>NZ_VOBR01000067.1 GCF_007845675.1 Lentzea tibetensis
GGGAAAGACACCAGGTCAGTCAAGCCACGAGTCAGACCCACCCAGCAAGGACCACCACACACATCCTCACTGTCAAGGCCCAATCGCTGCGCCGAAGGCGCGACCCAACCACCGACACCGAAACACCGAAGCACAGCAAGCATCAGACCCCAGCCCCGACGCGGACCGGCAGCCAAGCAAAGAACCCAGCCCCGACGAGAACCGGCAGCCAAGCTCAGCCCAAGAGCCGAGCCCAACTGCACCGACACGTCGGCACCCCGAAACCATGGGGCGCAAGGCAACCCCACCGAGGCAGCGCGTCAGCGAGAAGCGGCGTAAGCGGCCAGCGAGGCGAGTTGGGCCGGGTCGAGCGACGGTCGGACCGTCTCCCGCGCCTTGGCGAGGTGCTCAGCCGAAACCTCCGCGGCCTCCAAGGACTCGCGCATGGCGGTCAACGCGGCTTCCCGCACCAGAGCGGCGCAGTCAGCGGCCGAGTACCCGTCCAGCTCCTCGGCCAACGCGTCCAAGCTGACACCGGGGGCGAGCGGCGTATTGCGAGCAGCCGCGCGCAGGATCTCGCCGCGGGCAGAGGCGTCCGGCGGCGGCACGTAGACCAACCGCTCGAGACGTCCCGGCCGCAGCAACGCGGGGTCGATCAGCTCAGGCCGGTTGGTCGCACCCAGCACGATCACGTCGCGCAAAGGCTCGACGCCGTCGAGTTCCGTCAGCAGAGCGGCGACCACGCGATCGGCCACGCCGGAGTCGGCTGACTGGCCGCGGCGCGGTGCCAGAGCGTCCACCTCGTCCAGGAAGACCAAGGCGGGTGCGGCGTCCGCTGCCCGGCGGAACAGTTCGCGTACCGCTCGTTCGGACTCGCCTACGAACTTGTCCATCAGTTCGGCGCCCTTGACGGACAACACGTTCAGCTGGCCGGTGCCCGCGAGCGCGCGGATGAGGAACGTCTTGCCGCACCCCGGCGGGCCGTAGAGCAGCACGCCGCGCGGTGGGGCTACGCCCAGGCGGGCGAAGGAGTCCGGGTAGCGCAGTGGCCAGAGTGCGGCCTCGGTCAGGGCCTGTTTGACGTCGGCCATGCCGCCCACGTCATCGAGGGTCAGGCCGCCGGTGTTCAGGTTGTCCGAAGTGGACATCGAGATCGGGCGGACGGTGTTCAGGGCGCCTGCCAGGTCCTCCTGGCTCACGCGCGGGGAGTCGACGGCGCGTTGGCGCAGGGCTGCGCGCACGGCTGCTTCGCGGCGCAGTGCGACCAGGTCGGCGGCCACGAAACCCGGTGTGCGGTCGGCGATCGCGCCGAAGTCCACTTCGGACTCCAGTGGTACGTCGCGGAGCAGTACGCGCAGGAGGGAACACCGGGTTGCGCCGTCTGGCAGCGGGAGCGTGAGTTCGCGGTCGACCAGGTCCGGGGTGCGCAGGCGCGGGTCGATGGCCTCGGCGCGCGCCGAGGTGACCACCAAGGCCAGGTGGGGGAGGGATACCGCGGCGCGGAGCATGTCCAGTACGACGGTGGCCACCGGCGGTGGGGAGCTGGCCGGGACCAGGGCTTCGATGTCGTTGATCAGCAGGACGGTCGGGCTGTCCGAGACGGACGCGATCGCGTCGCTCAGGCGTTTCGCCGTCGCGCCCGCCTCGAGCACGGCGATCGAAGGTGCGTGCACCTCGACGACGGCTGCGTCCACCGAGGCGGCCACGGCGCGGACCAGAGTCGCCTTGCCGACGCCCTCGGGGCCGCTGATCAGGGCCGCCAGGCGCGGGGACGCGCCCAGCTTCGTGAGGAGCTCTGGCTGGCGGAACATCAGTTCCAGCCACTCGGACAGCGTGCGCGCCTGCTCGCGGTGGCCCACCAGGTCCGCGATGGGCAGGGCCTCGTGCTGGACCACGGCCGGCGGAGGCGGGGCGGGCTCGGCGGCGACGGCCGAGCGCCAGGTCACCACGCTCGACGGTTGCACGGCGACGGGACCCGCCGGGTCGCTGGACGTCACGGTGATCAGCTCGTTGGTCCACGTCATGCCGATCGCGTGCGACAGCTGGCGGCGGGCCAGTGACACGTCGGCACCCGGCGGTGGGGCCAGGTCCTGGGGGAGCAGGGACACCGCGTCGCCGACGGTCAGGACCTTGCCGGTCAGGGCCAGGCGGAGGGTTTCCGAGGTCAGAGAAGTGGTGGCCAGGCGGGAACCCGCGACGGTGATCGAGCGCGCGGGAGTGACGGACACCGGGGCGACCACGATCTCCGAGCCCTCGACCACGCCCAGGTTCGACAGGGTCACGTCGTCGACCAGGACCACGCCGGGCGGGTTCTCACCCGCTGCCGCCAGTGCCGCGCTGACGCGGGCGCCGGTGAGGCGCACCGCGTCCCACGCGCGCAGGCCCAACGCGTCCAGCACCTCGGGGTGCAGACGGACAACACCGCGCCGGGTGTCCAGCGCGGACGGGGACAGCCGAGCCGTCAGCGTGATCACGCTGAGGACTCTATGTCCTCACTGGCGGTTTTGGCGGCGCAAGCCCAACTGGCGCCAGCTGCGCCTGCGGTTGCCGTTGGACGAGACCTCGGCGGCCGCGGCCACCGACGCGTCGCGGCGGGGGCGGCGCACCGCGCGCATCGCGGCACCGGCCACCCGGCCGTGCAGCGGCTGGCGCAGGCCGAGCCGGCGAGCGGCGACGCCGTGGGCGCGCTTGATGGCGCGTCGTTCGACGCCGGTGACGGTCCACGCCTCGGGGTGCTTGGACAGCCAGCGGTAGCGGCGCACCGAGTAGGGCAGGTGGCCCAGGTACACGACCATCGCGAGGATCAGCGCCGCGAGCGGGAACGTGATGATCGCGGCCGCGAGCAGGCCGACGAGCACCAGCAGCGGCGCGACGAAGCGCGGTGGCACCTTGATGGTCTTCACCGACAGCGTCGGGATGCGGCTCACCAGCAGCATCGCGACGAGCACGGTCCACGCCATCACGACCACGGTCCCCGACCACCAGCCGGGGCGGCCGACCTGCTCGTCCACGATCAGCGGCAGCAGCAGCAACAGGCCGCCCGCGGGGGCGGGGACGCCGACGAAGAACTCCTTCGCGAACGGCGGCTGCTCGACCTCGAGCAGGGTGTTGAACCTGGCCAGGCGCAGCACCATGCACACCGCGAAGACCAGTGCGATGACCCAGCCCGCCCGGCTGGAGTCGAACTTCCACACGTAGATCACGAGTGCGGGCGCGACCCCGAACGAGATCGCGTCCGCCAGTGAGTCGAGCTCGGCGCCCATCTTGCTGGTGGCGTCCAGCAGCCTGGCGATCCGGCCGTCCAGCCCGTCGAACACGGCGGCGGCGGCGATCGATGCGATCGACGCGCCCCACATGCCGATGGTGGCGAAGTGCACTGCTGAAAGGCCCGCGCACATGGCGAGCACTGTGATGGCATTCGGCAGAAGCCGGATGCCAGGCCCGCTGGGAGCCACCTATCAGCCCTCCGGAAGCTCGGCGAGAACCGTCTCGCCACCAATGGTGCGCTGGCCGGCCTCGACCAGTGCACGACTACCGCGCGGAACGTACAGGTCGACGCGCGAACCGAAGCGGATGAGTCCGTAGGTCTGACCGGCGGCGACCTTCTCGCCCTCGGTCACCTCGCACACGATGCGGCGCGCGACCAGGCCGGCGATCTGCACGACGACGAGGTCGTGGCCGCCGACAGTGCGCAGCCACACGGTGTTGCGCTCGTTGTCCTCGGACGCCTTGTCCAGGTCCGCGGACAGGAACTTGCCGGGGCGGTAGGACACCTGGCGGATCTCGCCGTCCGCGGGCACGCGCTGCACGTGCACGTCGAACACCGAGAGGAACACGCTGATCCGGATCATCGGCTCGTCGCCGAGGCCCAGCTCGGCGGGCGGCGTCGCCTCGACGACGTGCGACACCGTGCCGTCCGCGGGGGCGACCGCGATGTTCGGCCTGGTCGGCGTCACGCGCTTGGGCTCGCGGAAGAACCACGCCACCCACGCCGTGAGGACCATGCCGACCACACCGGCGCGCTTCGAGAAGCGGCGGAGCAGGAAGGTCGCGATCGCGGCACTGGCCACGAACGGGCGGCCGTGCGGGCTCATCGGCGGCACAACGCCGCGGGCGAGTTCGAGGAAGTGGGAAACGGGCTTCTCGCTGCTCATCGTGTCGGGGATCCGTAGCTTCCGGGGTTGGTCGGGCCGGGAACACGCTACGCCAACGCCCGAAACCTCCGGGTCCGGGCGGCTCGTGCATCCCCCGACGAATGCACGGGCCGCCCGACGCCTTCCGGACAGTGTAATCCCCGTCACATGGGGTGAACAACGTCGAAGGGTGAGCGCTCTGTCACAGCCCGTCGACGCCCATCACCTGCAGATGAGCCCTGAGCTGCGGCACGAGCGCCGGGTCGCGGACGGCGGGCGCCACCAGCTCCTCGGGGTGCACGACCCCGCCCTGCGGGACGCGCAGCGCGAACACGCCGCCCCAGTCCAGCTCGAGCTTCACCTGCCCGGCCATGACGAGCCGGTGCACGACGGTGAACGCGAGCAGCTCGGTGACCGTCTCCACGGCTGCCCGGTCCGCTTCCTCACGCGACAGGCTCAGGTCGACCGTCTCGCCGGTCAGCCTGCGCAGCTCGCCGCGCGTCAGCGCGTCGAGGACGTTGCCGAGCGACGAGCCGATGCCGCTGACCCGGCCCGCGTGCTCGAGCGCGACGGCGTACCGGTGCGTGTGGACCGGGCCGGCGAGCTCGACGATCTCCTGCCACTCCGCGAACGGACGTGGCGGGAGTAGCTGCTGCGCGGCGTTCTCGGCGCCGTTGAGGACCATCCACACCAGCCGCTCGTCGCGCGGAACGCCGTCCTCCCTGGCGAGCGCCTCACAGGAGTCGCACGGGCCGCCGTTGCGCGACGGGTGGTCGAGGTAGGCGAGGAACCCGGCCAGCACCGGCGGCGTCCGCCCCGCCTGCTCGGCCAGCAGCAGGAACGTGTCGCGGAAGTCCGACCAGAGCCGGAGAACCGAGGGCAGGGCGTGCGCCGTGCGCTGCGTGATCCCGGGACTGCCCGCCGCGGTGGCCCGTTCGTTCGCGTGCCTCTCGCGGTCGTCGGCGATCGGCGCCGCGACGCGGGCGTACACCGACGCGAACGCGCGCGTGCCCGTGTAGGAGAAGCCCTCGAGACCGGCGACGCCGTCCAGCCTCAGCTTCGCGCGGTACGCCAGCGCGGCGAGCCTGGAGCCGCCGCCGTCGAGGTAGCTGAACTGGCTGGCCAGCAGTGCGCGCAGCTCGCTCACGTTGAGCCCGGCCACGACCGGCAGCCCCAGCTCCAGCCAGCGCAGTCCCCGCCGCTGCTCGACTCCGCTGCCGCCGTCGAGCACCAGCCGGATCTCCTCCACGCCGCGCGTGCCCGCGACCGCAGCCACCTCGTCGACCAGCTGCCACAGCTCCGGCTGGGCCTCGCGAGTCAGCAGCACGGCGTGCGGCTCCGGCTCGGGCTGGTGCCGGAACACGACCCAGGCGGACCACAGCGTGGACGCGCCGAAGGCGAACGCGAACACGCCGGCCCACAGCCCCGCGAAGTACAGGCCCTGGATGCAGAGCCAGACGGCCGCCACGGTCATGCCGAGCGAGAACACGCCGGTCACCGCGAAGAAGGCGGCCAAGGTCCCCAATGCCAGTACGGCTCTCATGCGACGTTCCCCCAGGTCACCACAACATGCGAATGGTGACTTTAGAGCCGGCGGGGAGATCCGTGGCGTCTTCCGGAACTTCGATCAGGCAGTTCGACAGGGCCAGCGCGGACAGCAGGTGCGAGCCGGGCCCGCCGACCGGCGTCACGACCTCGTTGGACTCCGGGTCGTACGCGCCGCGGCGGAACTGCGTCTTGCCCTTCGGTGAGGTGATCGCGCTGGTCAGCGCGGCCTGTGCGGTGTGGCGCTCGACGACGGGATGACCCATGGACGCCAGCAGCGCGGGCCGCACGAACACCTCGAACGACACCTGCGCGCTCACCGGGTTGCCGGGCAGCGTCACCACGGCCACACCCTCGTACGTGCCCGCACCCTGCGGTCCGCCCGGCTGCATCGCGACCCTGGTGAACTCGACGCCACGACCGGTGAAGGCGTCCTTGACCACCTCGTACGCGCCCGCGCTCACCCCACCGGACGTCAGGATCACGTCCGCAGAGCCGAGGTGCGGCGCCAGCGCGGCGTGGAACTCGGCCGCGTCGTCGGGCACGAACCGCAGCAGCGTCGCCTCGCCGCCCGCCTCGCGCACCGCGGTGGCCAGCATCAGGCCGTTCGACTCGTAGATCTGGCCGGGCAGCAGCGGCTGACCGGGTTCGACCAGCTCGGAGCCGGTCGACAGCACCAGCACGCGCGGCCTGCGCCGGACCGGCAGCTCCGCGAACCCGAGCGCGGCCAGCAGACCCAGCTGGGCAGGCCGCAGCACGGTGCCCGCGCTGAGCACGGTGGCGCCCGCGCGCACGTCGTCCGCGGTGCGCCGCACGTTCTGGCCGGCCGGGACGGACGCGTTCAGCGTGACGCGGGACGTGCCCGCGTCGGTCAGCTCGACCTGGATCACCGCGTCCGCGCCGGGCGGCATCGGCGCGCCCGTCATGATGCGGTGCGCGGTGCCCGGCTCGAGCGGCACGACGTCGGTCTTCCCGGCCGGGATGTCGTCGGCGACCGGCAGCTCGACCGGCGCGGCTGCCACGTCCGCGGCGCGCACGGCGTACCCGTCCATCGCGGAGTTGTCGAAGGGCGGCAACGAGATGGGCGCGACGGCGTCCTCGGCGAGCACGAGGCCGAGGCAGCTCGCGAGCGGCAGCCGGTCGACCGGCATCAGGCCGATCAGCCCGGCGACCCGGTTCCTGTGGTCAGCGACTGTGGTGAGGGGCACGCGTGCATACTGCCAACTGACGATCAGGGGGGATGCAGTGCAGGTCAGGACCCGGCACACGCCGACGTTCGGCGTCGCGCGGCTCGTGCTCGCGCCCGACGAGATGGTGCTCGTGGACCCGGCGACGGTGCTGGCCACCAGCTACGGACTCGGTTACGAGCGCAAGGGCAAGGGGAGCACGCTGGTCGGGCTGTGCACCGCCGGTCGTGAAGGCGGGTGGGTCGACGTCGCGCCCGCGTTCCCCGGCGACCTGCACGTGCTCGAGCTCGACGGCAAGACCGGCTGGTGCTACGCGAAGCTCGGCTGGCTCGGCTCCGGCAGCACGGTGCTCAAGGACGCCGAGGCGCCGCCGCTGAAGGCGCTGTTCGGTGGAGGCGAGGGCTTCCTGAACTACGCGCACGGCCAGGGCTCGGTCGTGCTCGCGTGCTGCGGCACGCTCGACGTCGTGACGCTGACCGACGGCGAGCTCGTGACCCTCGCGAGCGACCACGTCGTGGCGTTCGCGGACTCCGTGCAATGCCGGTTGCGCGCGGCCGCGCAGGACGGCCCGCAGTCCATCCGAACCGGTGAGGGACTGGTCTTCGACTTCGCAGGACCGGGTGTTGTGCTCACCCAGACGCGCGGTCCGCGGCAACTCGTCAACTGGTTGCGAGCCAACGGAGTCAGCTCTCGTTCATGACTCCGTAAGGAGGTATCCGAGCACTGTTTCTTCTTTTAGCGTGGCGTTCTGCTTTGCGTGACTTGAAGGAGGACGTCTTGGCTCTCGGTACCGTCAAGTGGTTCAACTCCGAAAAGGGATACGGCTTCATCGCAACCGACGGCGGGCCCGACGTGTTCGTGCACTACTCGGCGATCCAGATGGAGGGCTTCCGGACCCTCTCCGAAGGCGACCGGGTGCAGTTCGAGGTGCAGGCCGGCCGGGACGGCAGGAGCCAGGCCTCCGAAGTCCGCCGTGCCTGATCACATGTAGGACCAACCCCCAGCGCGTCCGTTCGAGCGGACGTTAGGCTGCCTCGCGTGTCAGATGACCTGAGCGGGCGGCGGATCGGCCACTACCGGATCGACGGGGTGCTCGGTCGCGGTGGCATGAGCGTGACCTACAAGGCCACGGACGTGAGACTGGGCCGCAAGGTCGCGCTCAAGGTCATCGGTGAGCACCTGACCGCGGACGCGGAGTTCCGCGAGAGGTTCGTGGACGAGGCGCGCAACACCTCGGCCATCGACCACGCGAACATCGTGCCGCTGTACGACTTCGACGAGGTCGACGGCCTGCTGTACATCGCCATGCGGCTGGTGGACGGCCAGGACCTCGCGGGCCACATCAAGGAGGGCCCGCTGTCGCCGGGCCGCACGCTGACCCTGCTCGGCCAGGTCGGCGAAGCGCTCGACATGTTGCACGGCAAGGGCCTCGTCCACCTGGACGTGAAGCCCGCGAACGTGCTCGTCACCACCAAGGAAGCCTCGCGCGAGCACGTCTACCTCGCGGACTTCGGCCTGACCCGCCGCGGCGCCACCGGCCACCGCACCCGGACGGGTGATTTCCTCGGTTCGCCGACCTACGCCGCGCCCGAGCACCTGCGGGGCGAGCCGGTCGACGGCCGCACCGACCAGTACGCGCTCGCGTGCATGCTCTTCGCCTGCCTCTCCGGGCGGCCGCCGTTCCAGGGCAGCGTGCAGGACGTCATCCACGGCCACCTCGGCTCCGAGATGCCCTCGCTGTGCGCGCTGGTGATGTTGCCGCCGGGGATCGACGACGTGATCCGCAAGGGCACCTCGAAGGACCCGTCGCAGCGCTACGCCACCTGCGTCGACCTGGTCAACGCCGCGCGCGGCGTGCTCGCCCCGCTGATCCGCGCCGGTGACGGCGCCCCGGCGCCGAGGCAGCACCCGTCCGGTTCGATCCCGGTGCAGTCGCCGATCTCCGGGCCGATGCCCGCGCAGCAGACCCCCGCCTACCAGCCGCCGGGCTACCAGCCGCAGCAGTCGCTGGCGGACCCGGTGCGGCTGCGCCCGCCGAACCAGATGGGCCAGAGCGCGTTCACCAGCGTGCAGAAGACCGGGCGCCCGGCGTGGTTCGCACCGGTGATCGCGGGCGCCGTCGCACTGCTCGTCATCATCGTGGTGGTCATCATCCTGTCGCCGGGCGACGAGCCCGCGCGCGGACCGGGCAGCGAGCCGTCCGGCCCGTCGCTGCAGGTCGGGGACAACTCGGGGAGCAAGAAGCCGCTGCCGACGTCGGTGTCCGTCCGCCCGTCGCGCTGACCTGGTCATCTTGCACTCGACCCCGGCGAGTGCTAAACACGAACTAGCACTCAGGCACCCTGAGTGCCAGCAGTGAGGCTAGGACTGGTGAGGCCGCCTTTCGAGGGGGTCGTCCGTCGCGGGCACCGAGCCTGGCCAATCGCACCGTGTTCCGCTGTGGGCGTGTGTCCACAGTGGCCCCAGAATCCACAAAGGCGGAGGAACACACCGCAATGGCCAAGATGATTGCGTTCGACGAGGAAGCCCGTCGCGGTCTCGAGCGCGGGATGAACATCCTCGCTGACGCCGTCAAGGTGACGCTCGGCCCGAAGGGCCGCAACGTCGTGCTCGAGAAGAAGTGGGGCGCGCCGACCATCACCAACGATGGCGTCTCCATCGCGAAGGAGATCGAGCTCGAAGACCCGTGGGAGAAGATCGGGGCCGAGCTCGTCAAGGAGGTCGCGAAGAAGACCGACGACGTCGCCGGTGACGGCACGACCACCGCGACGGTTCTGGCTCAGGCCCTGGTGCGCGAGGGTCTGCGCAACGTGGCCGCCGGCGCCAACCCGCTCGGCCTCAAGCGCGGCATCGAGCAGGCCGTCGAGGCAGTTGCCGAGCAGCTGCTGAAGGCCGCCAAGGAGATCGAGACGAAGGAGCAGATCGCTGCTACCGCGTCCATCTCCGCCGCTGACTCCACGATCGGCGAGCTCATCGCCGAGGCGATGGACAAGGTCGGCAAGGAAGGCGTCATCACCGTCGAGGAGAGCAACACCCTCGGGCTCGAGCTTGAGCTCACCGAGGGCATGCGCTTCGACAAGGGTTACATCTCCGGTTACTTCGTGACCGACCCCGAGCGCCAGGAAGCGATCCTCGAGGATCCCTACATCCTGCTGTTCGGCTCCAAGATCTCCACGGTCAAGGACCTGCTCCCGCTCCTGGAGAAGGTCATGCAGTCGGGCAAGCCGCTGCTGATCATCTCCGAGGACGTCGAGGGCGAGGCCCTGGCGACCCTGGTCGTCAACAAGATCCGTGGCACCTTCAAGTCCGTCGCCGTCAAGGCTCCGGGCTTCGGTGACCGCCGCAAGGCCATCCTCCAGGACATCGCGATCCTGACCGGTGGCCAGGTCATCACCGAGGACGTCGGCCTCAAGCTCGAGAACGCCGACATCTCGCTGCTCGGCAAGGCGCGCAAGGTCGTCGTCACCAAGGACGAGACCACCGTCGTCGAGGGTGCTGGCGACGCCGACCAGATCCAGGGTCGCGTCAACCAGATCCGCGCCGAGATCGACAAGTCGGACTCGGACTACGACCGCGAGAAGCTCCAGGAGCGCCTCGCGAAGCTCGCCGGTGGCGTCGCCGTCATCAAGGCGGGTGCCGCGACCGAGGTCGAGCTCAAGGAGCGCAAGCACCGCATCGAGGACGCGGTGCGCAACGCCAAGGCCGCCGTCGAGGAGGGCATCGTCGCCGGTGGTGGCGTGGCTCTGCTGCAGGCTGCCGAGGCTGCGTTCGCCGGGCTGCGTCTCGAGGGCGATGAGGCCACTGGTGCCAACATCGTCAAGGTCGCTGTTGAGGCGCCTTTGAAGCAGATCGCTATCAACGCCGGCCTTGAGGGTGGCGTTGTGGTCGAGCGCGTCAAGAACCTTGCTCCTGGTGAGGGTCTCGACGCTGCGACTGGCGAGTACAAGGACCTGGTCGCCGCTGGGATCATCGACCCCGCCAAGGTGACTCGTTCCGCTCTGCAGAACGCTGCTTCTATCGCCGCGCTGTTCCTCACCACTGAGGCTGTTGTGGCTGACAAGCCGGAGAAGAACGCGGCTCCGGCCGCGCCTGACGCCGGTGGCATGGACTTCTGAGTTCCTGCTTGGTCTGAAGGCCCCGTCCTCTTTTGGGCGGGGCCTTTTGGCTCTTCTTTGGTGTGCTGCGGTTGGGTTCCTTTGGTTGGGGCTCCGCCCCTCTTGGGTTCTATTGATCGTTGCAACACCTGGGTTGTGAGCAGGGGTTGCAGTGGTCGAGAACCGGAAGTGTCGTGCATCGCAGAGGTCGAAGAAGCTGGTGGTTGAGTGCCAGGTTTATCT
>NZ_VOBR01000068.1 GCF_007845675.1 Lentzea tibetensis
CGAGTGCGGCGGCGCGCCTCCGGCGGCTCTACTCCCTCCACGCTTTGCGGGCCCCGCGGTGGCCACCAACCGGTGGCCACCGCACTGCTGTTCTGACGTCACGGGTGGATGGTGCCGCCACCGGGCGAGTCGACCCCTAAGTCGAGCCGCAGCGACATGACCATGGCCATTGCGTGGGAGGGCGCGAAGACGTCCACCGCCGCGAGCTTGCCCGCGTACTTGGCGACCACCGAGTCCAGGGTCACCCTGGCGGTGGCCTTGAGGTACTCGTTCATGGTCGCCCACATGTTCCCGTCGACCGCCGCGTACCGCATGTAGAACGGCGTGAAATCCACACCGGCGAGTGCCGCCCGCGCGCTGGTTTCCAGATCGTGCACGTATCCCCGTTGCAGTTCGGCGTCCGCGCGCACGCCGAGGCGGCCCTTGTGGCCACCGACGAGGGTCTTCCACGGGTACTTGAGCACGGTGTCGTGCGCGCGCACCCACGCCGGGACGTCCTCCGCGACGGCGAGATCGAGGAACGGGGTCCAGCCTGGGAACACCACGTCGACCACCATCAGGGTTTCCTGGTTCGGCGCCCAGATGAAGATGTTGTCCGGCGAGTGGTTCGGGCCGTGGTAGCGCAGTTCCAGCCGTTCGCCACCGACTTCGAGGATGTACTGGTCGTCGAACGTGACGGTCGGCAGCGGGCGGCGAGGATCGCGCAACGCCTTGAGCAGGCGACGGGTTTCGG
Organism: Lentzea tibetensis; assembly: GCF_007845675.1. Lineage (GTDB taxonomy): Bacteria > Actinomycetota > Actinomycetes > Mycobacteriales > Pseudonocardiaceae > Lentzea > Lentzea tibetensis. The sequence continues at coordinate 734 of NZ_VOBR01000068.1, forward strand.
TGTGCGCGATGCGCTCGGCCTTCGGAAACAGGCCGGCGCCACCGATGTGGTCGGCGTGGAAGTGCGAGTACACGAGATGCGTGACGCGGTTCGGCCTGCCGTTGGCGCGGGTCACCTCGTCGATGGCGCGCTGCAGGTTGCCGCCGATGCTGGGCGGCGCGTCGACCAGCACGACACCCGTCCTCGTGGTGAGGAACATGCACTGGAAGTTCGAGTCGGTGATCCAGTAGAGATTCCCCTTGATCCGGCCGACGTAGTAGCCCAGCTCGTTGACGTTCGGGCCGTGCGCGCCCGCCGGGACCGGCAGGTAGTCGGGCAGTCCGTCGTCCGTGGCGGCCAGGGCCGCCCGTGCGAGCGGGCCGCCGAGCAGGGCGGGCATCGCGGCGCCGACCGCCGTGTATTGCAGGAGCTTGCGGCGCGCGATGCCTCGGGGGTCTTCGTCAGTCATGGCTTACATCCCTCAATGTAATAGTCTTTTATATTTTGCCACTTACACACAGGGCAGCAAACGACCCAGCGCGCAAGGGCGCCGGTTCTACTCGGGCGCGATCACGTTCCCCAACTGCTTGCTGAGTGCGAGCATTTCCGGGGTGAAGCGGTCCAACCCCCACGGCTCCGGGTGCTGCCCGAGCACCGGGTCGTCGCCGTGCTCGAGGAAGAACCGCTCCTGCCCGCCAGGGGTGAACAGGAACGCCATTCTCGCCGTCAGCGTCGAGAGGTTCTTGAACCGGTGCCGGACACCTCGGGGGACGAAAACGAAGTCGCCGGCGGACGCGACGAAGGTCTTGTCACCGCCGATGAACTCCAGTTGGCCGTCGAGCAGGTAGAACGCCTCGTCGTTGAGGTTGTGGACGTGCGCAATCGGCCCGGCTCCGGGAGGAACGACGGCGACCGCGAACCCAAGCGATCCGTTCGTCTGCTCCGCCGTGGCCTTGATCGTGCAGGTATCCCCCGAGACCCATTTCGCGGACCCCTCGGCCAAGGGAACGTGCAGTGCCGTCCTTGACACAGCGGACCTCCGTTGTCGATCTAGAGTTCGGCCACTTCGGTGAGTTCGAACCTCAGCAGGCCTTCGCGGACCAGCGGCAGGCGTGCGAGCTGTTCGACGGCCTGCTCCACGCTGTCCGCCTCCACGAGGCTGACGACACCTCCGCCGAAAACTCGTTTGAAGACCGCTTTGACGGTGCCTTGGGCGCGGAGTTGCTCCAGCACCGCACCCTCGTCGGCCAGGAACGGGCCGAACCTCTCCGGATGTACGTCGGTTCCCGATGCGATGAAGTGCACGACTGCTCCCAGACTGTTGTAAGCGTCATTTTCATGAAGACACTTACAGCCTGACCGACGTGGCGCGAGATGTAAAGGGCTTCTTTGGTTTGCCCATGTCGACACGTAGTCTGTCCGGGTGAGCAACGACGTCCCGCCCGGCGCAGCGGCGATCATCGCGCTGCTCAACTCGCGCGCCCACACGATCCACCCCGAAGCGCTCGACACCCCGGAGTCAGCCAGCGCGGCGCTCGACCGGCTCGGCCTCGCCGGCAGCAACGCTTCCGAAGATCAACTCGCCGAGTTGCGAGCACTGCGGTCAGCGCTGATGGCGATCCTGACCGCCGAGCACGACAGCAAGGACCCAGCCCCGTTCTGGGCGGAGTTCACCGCGCGCACCTCGGCGATCACCTTCCAGCACGACTTCTCGACGTCCACCCGAGTGGATCTGCGGCAGGTCACCGGAGATCCGATCGGGGGCCGGATCGCACGCCTGGTCGCCGACCTGATCGACTCCGGCCAGTGGAGCAGGCTGCGGGTGTGCGCCAACGACGACTGCCGATCGGTGTTCTACGACACCACCCGCAGCCGCACCCAGCGCTGGCACTCCTACGAGATCTGCGGCAACAAGCGCAACGTCGCGGCCCACCGTGCACGAACCCGCGGCGCCACAACGAGCATCACGTGAACACGACCCATTCCAGCTCCATCCGGACCAGCAGGAGCTCCGATCGGGTGCGCTGCCCGGAGCTCGAACCCAGGCCTGTCGGCACACACGATCACGCACGACTCTTCAGGCGTGTCCGGGTTTCGGCGCGGTTCTTCATTGAACTCGGCGCGTATTGGAACAGGAACACCCAGATGACGCGAGCACGGATCGGTTGTTCGTCGCGTCGAACGACCGCAGCGGGACGGCTCGCTGAGCGCATACGGACTGAACGAGATCGTGGAGAACGCCTGCTGGCGAGCCAGACCAATCTCACCAAATCACCGTCCGGCTGAGCCGAGGGACCAATCTATTGTGAGTGATCCGGCGGAGAGTGTTCACCCGAGGAGCTCACCAGCAACGCGTGAACCCGCGCGCGCCGATCGATCTGCAGGGGCTCGCGTCCCACGGCCTGCGGAGCCGACAGTTTCAGCCTCCTTGGCGATTGAGCTGCGATGCCGTTGGCGCACATTGAATTCTCCCAATTGGCTCCCACTTCGACACCGTCGATCGTCCAAAGAGGACCGTCGCAAGCTCGCGCAGCATGCCCTCGAACTCATATTCGGCCAGGCAGAGTGTGCGGCCGGGCAGAGCACGCAACGCCCGTGCGGGAACCGACCACCGTTGGACTGGTGGCATCGACGAATCGCCGACACGCCTCGCCTTCCAGCACTGCCTTGCGTAGCGTCGCTGCGGAGTCAAGTGATCGAAATGATTCTCAGTATCGTAACCTGCGAGTTCGCCAGAGGCGGCGCGCGAACTACGTGCAGGAATGCAGCCCGGCTTCTACTCGTCAAGATCGAAAACGCTGCCCCCTTGACTGCGAGTCAAGGAGTCTATGAGCGGCATGCTCGCCCTCGCGGAGCCGGACGAGAGCACAAAAAGAGGGCCTCCACAGCGTCTGAGCTGCGAAGACCCTCTTGGCCGTCGGGACGACAGGATTTGAACCTGCGACCCCTTGACCCCCAGATACGGGTTCACAGCCCGCTGACCTGCTAAAACAGGTACGTTGGACGCATTTGAGCGCACTTGACGGCGAGTCAAGTGTGTTAGTGGTTTTGTAGAACCGCTGAAGATCCACTCCTTCCCGCCCAATGCCGACATCTGGAAAGCTGCGATCTAGATCATCCGAGGGTCTTGAAACGCGCACGGACCTGGCCGCATAGGAGGAACGACACGACCGCAGCGGCCAACGCTGGCACCAGAAAGGCGAGGGCTCAAGCGGTGCTGACGTAGGAGCTACGCCCGGCTCGCCCGGTGGGCGTGAGGTGATCGTTGGCGACGCAGAGGCCGCCATCGGGGCGCACGACGCGGGAGGTTACGTCGAACATGGCGGCTTAGCGAAGGAGAGGTCGATGACGCAGTTGAAGATCACGACTTCAATGATGTTGCCGGGCAACGGAATGGCTTCGATACTGGTCGCTCCGACCCTTAAGCCGTGGCGAGCCGCGTTATCCCGGCACTAGCCTGTCATTGTGACTCCCGAACACCAGAGCCTCATTACAGCCCTGGTCGGTTTCATCACGGACGCGAAGCGATCGGCGGTCGACCATCCTGATCTCCCCGACCGCGCGGCCGCCGACCTTCTGGCGGAACTTCCTGCGAGCACCGCCGTACGCGAAGCCGCCGACGCTGCCGCCCGCGCCAACAAGTACCTCGACGACGACCAACACGCGGGACGCTTGTTCGATGGAAGCGCGCTGTACGGGCTCGGTATCGCGGCCCTTCTCCGGTCCAGCCATGAGTTCGACGCTCAAGTCCTGGCAGGGCAGCTCGCGTCCTACTTGGCCGGACCACCGGAACAAGTGTGGCGGTACTTCGTCCTGAACCTCGATTGGGACCTGCCGAGGCCGGTCGACCTCAGCAGCTGGAGACTCTCCCGTCCAGACGCTGGCACCTGGAAGAGTCTCCGGCCGGTTTCGCTGGCCGCAGACTTCGCACCGACACCGGTGTGGGACCCACTTCTTGAATTCGGCCAGCACGTTCTGGTGACGGTCCCCGACCCAGAACCTCTGCCCCTACGTGGTTTTCGGGTCCTGTGGTTCTCGCGCGGCCCTTCTGCGAAATTGGCCTGGGAGCCGCTGCTAGCGTTCAACCTCTGGTCGAACGATCCTGTCGAAGTGGTCGCCGAGCACGTCGTCGAGCCCGGCAGACAGGTCGATAAGCGACACTCTTCAGTGCCGTCCAACTACATCGGACCGGAGGGTGAGTACAAAGTTCCGTTGCTCGGCCCCCTTCACGTTGATGACAGGCGCAGTGAGCAGCTGATCCGCTTCTTGACCGAGATCACCGCACGCCTCCAACAGTCGACGCTGAACGAGAAGTTCCGCAAGCGGATTCAGAGGTGCGCGATCCGATTCCTGGCCACCGGCGACAAGGTCGGGTACGACTCCGACGTCACGTTCCCGGATGATGAACCGCAGGTCGTGCTCGACTACGTGACGGCGCTAGAAAACCTCCTGTCCGGCGAGGATGAATCGCACGGGGACCTTGCGCGCAAAACAGCACAGCGGGCGGCCGTGCTGATCGGCAAGGACGACGAAGATCGTCTCGCTGTCCTACGGCACGTCGAGGACGCCTACAAGGTTCGCAGCAAGATCGCGCACGGAGACGAGCCGAACGACGAGAAGCTGGCCAAGTCCGCAGCAACCATGCGTCCTATCATCCGGCGAGCACTCATCACCGCCATCGTGCTCAGTGACCCGAAACTCGCGACAGTGTGCGACGAAGCCCTTCTCTCCCAACGGATCCTCCGGGAGAAGATCCTCGCCCCAATGGCAGAGTTCCGATCGTCGCTCAACTCACCTTGACTCCCGCTGAGGCCAGCGCCGGACCGGACCTTACGCGGATGGCCGACGCGCTACACGTCAGCACCCGCGACTTACACGACCTTTCTGGCGCCGGTCTTGTGCGACGCCTCATCTACTGGCGCGATGTACTGCACGAGGGAACGGTTCCCGCCGTGGAACCAGTAGGACTAGGTTGCGCCGATCCGGGCGATCTCTGCACCAAAGGCCACCCCTGACCGTCGCGCCGTGCGTACCATTCGCGAGTCCCGGCCGCAGTGCAGGAAGGTGTGCGTGAATCCTTGGTTGCCAGTCGCCGCAGCCCTCATCGTCGCTGCCTGCACGGCCGGGGGTGCGGTTCTGGGTGCTCGGATGAACGCGAGAGCCGGAGATCGCGCAACCGAACAACGTGAAGCGCAAGGCCGCCGGGAAGAGTGGTCAAAGCGCTTCTTCGAGGTGCTGACCTACGTCGTCGACGAATCCTCGCGCAAGCGGGCGGTGGGGTTCGAGGTCATGACCGCACTGGCTGAATCGGAGCTCGCGGGCCCGGAGGAGCTGAAGTTGTTGGACGCCCTCACCGACCGCGTGCTCAATCCTCTCCTGAAAGAGCTCGAGCAGGAGCTTCCCGCTGACGAAAGGCGAGGCACCGTATGACCGTGCCGCTGAACCCGACCGCCGAGCAGGTGGCGGCCGCCCGCCTGCGTGTCGTGCTCGATAGGCGGGCCGGCAGGCCTACGCCGCCCATCATCACCGCGCTGGCAGAGATGGACATCGATGCACTCTCGCAGGCCAGCGCAAAGCCCGCCGTCTCGGCGGCCGAACCGCGCGGCACGGGGAACCAACGCACGGCAGCGTTGCGGGTGCGTGTCACGAGCGATGAAGACACAGAAGGTCTCACGCTGCGTCAGCGCAAGGTCCTCAACGTCATCCGCGACTGGATCGACCAGTACGGCTACCCGCCGAGCGTGCGAGAGATCGGCGAGGCAGTAGGCCTGACATCGACCTCCTCGGTCGCGTATCAGTTGCGCGCGTTGGAGCGAAAGGGCTTCCTGCGGCGCGACCCCAGCCGGCCGCGGGCAGTCGGCATGGTGCCCACCGAGACCGAGGGGGACTTCGACCCGCTGGCCGAGCCCAAGCCCGCGTACGTGCCCGTGCTGGGCAGCGTCGCCGCCAGCGGGCAGATCGTGTCGGAGGAGTCGATCGACGACGAGGTGCCGTTGCCGCGTGAAATCGTCGGTGAAGGCGAGCTGTTCATGCTGAGGATGGTCGGTGACTCAATGGCCACATCGATCGAGGACGGTGACTGGGTCGTCGTCCGCACTCAAGCCACCGCCGACAACGGCGAGATCATCGTCGCGTTGATCGACAGCGAGGCGACAGTGAGAACCCTCAAGCACAAAGACGATCACGTGTGGCTGCTGCCGCAAAACGATGCCTACGAGCCGATCAACGGTGACAACGCGACGATTCTCGGCAAGGTGGTGACGGTGTTGCGGAGTCTGCTGACCGCCTAATTTAGAGGCTCGCGTGGGCGCGACTCGCGTCAGCGGCAGGGCGGAGGGAACGCCGTTCCAGGAAGAAACCGTTGCCAGGTGGGGGGCGGTCATCCGCTCGTGCCGCAGGTCGCATACGTGGCTCGCGGTCGCCAGAGTGTGGCCATCAGGGTGAAACCGCAGGTTGCGACGGAGCAGCTGACTGCCATTCAGCGCAGTCTAGAACCGTTGCCGCGCATTGGGTCCTCCCAATTGACTCCCACTGCCTTGCCTCTGGGTAGGACGGAGCGCAGGACGCGGCATCGCCGCGCTCAAGGCCTGGGTCAGCGCATACCCGCGTGCACTGACCCGTACAGCCGCTGCGAACGGCTACTACCATCCGAACCTACCTAGTGCGTAGCCCGCAGCTTGGCCACGAACATAGCCCTTTCCAATGTTTCTGAGACGCTGCTGAGCAGGCCGCTTGGTCAGCGCTTTGCTCACCGAGATGTAGTTCCGCTTGTCGCCGAACCAGCGGACGGCCTTAGCCTTCTTCAATCCGATTGCGCTTACACCAGCAGCCACTGCTCCCTTACCTATTGCCCCTGCCCAACCATTGCCCTGCTGGCGAGCCTTCGATGTCGCGGCCAATCCCGCGATGCCAGCAGCCGCAACTCCTACAGCGAGGCATCCTCCTGCCGTAGCCGCGACACACGCCGCCTGAGGTTCACCCCAAACGGTGGACAGGGGCTTAAGAAGTTCAGGCAGCTGCTCGGAGTGACTTCTCATAGTCGCTGGGACTGCGCATCCCGAGCTTGGAGTGCCGCCGCGTACTGTTGTAGAACTCGATCCACTTGTCAACTGCGGCAACGAGTTCCGTCTTGGTGGCGTAGACGTGCCGGTAGTAGTGCTCGTGTTTGAACGTGGACCAGAACGACTCCGCGGGGCTGTTGTCCCAGCAGATCCCGGTCGCGCCCATCGACCGGCGCAGCCCGTGCCGGAAGCACGCCTGCGCGGTCAGGTTCGCCGTGTACTCGCCGCCGCGGTCGGAATGCAGGACTGTGCCACGACATTCACCACCGCGGGCGGCCACGGCCGTCTCGATCGCGGTGGTGACCATCCCGGCGCCGATGTGGTCGGCGACGCTGTAGCCGAGCACCCTGCGCGAGTGCCCGTCCCGGATCGCACACAGAAACATTTCGCCCTCACCACAGGTCAGGTACGTGATGTCGGTGAGCCACACGGCGTTCAGGCGGCCCTGGTCGAACTCGCGCTCGACGAGATCCGGCGGGAACGATGCCGCGGGGTCGACCACGGTCGTTCTTACCTTGAACGTGCGGGGCTGATGCCCTCGATTCCGATACCGGCCATGACCTTGGCGACAGTCTTGGCGCTGACCACCTCGCCCTGATCCCGCAACTCTGCGGCGACCCGCGGCGACCCGTAGGTGCCGCCAGAATCCTTGTGCGCCTGGGTGATCTTCACCTCCAGGTCCGCGCGGCGCTGCTGACGCGGCGTCAACACCGTTGCCGCACAACGCTTCACGTAGGCGTAGTAGCCGGAGGCGGACACCGTCAGCAGTCGCGCCATGCGCCGGACCGCGAAGCGTTCACCCTTGATCACGCTGGTGCCGACCACGCCGGCGATGTCGTCGAGGCCGGCGTACTTGGCCATCAGAGCGAACCGGGCCGGTTCTTCTGCATCGCGGCAAAGTACGCCGAAGCTTTTACCAGGAACGCGTTGTCCTTCTCCAGCTCGGCGACCTGCCTGCGCAACCGCAGCAACTCGTCCCGCTCGGCCGCCTCCAGCGGGTTCTCCCCGTGGGACTCGGCGGCGGCGATCCGGCGCCGCTCGTCTTTGACCCAGACGCTCAACATCCCCGCCCTCAGCAGCATCCTGAGCGTCTTGCGAACGCTCCGCTTCGGCTTCTTGAGCGACGGTCTCTCCGGCGGGTGGTAACACAGCCGGAGTTCAAGGCCGAGGCGGTCGCGCTGTACCGGTCCCGTCCGGGCGCGACGATCAAGTCCGTGGCCGATGATCTCGGGATCAACTCCGAGACGCTGCGCAACTGGATCAGGCTCGACGACAGGCAGCGCACCGGATCACAGACCACCACCCCCGCGACCGTGTCGCCCTCGAGCGCGCCGGAGGACGAGAACGCCGCGCTGCGCAAGCGGATCCGTGAGTTGGAGGAGGAACGCGACATCCTGCGCAAGGCGGCAAAGTATTTCGCCGGGGAGACGCGCTGGTGAACCGCTTCCAGTTCGTCGCCGACCACCAGCGCCGTCACGGCGTCAAGCGGTTGTGCCAGGTCATCGGGATCGCCCGGTCCAGCTACTACCACTGGCGCGCCACCGCGGCGGCTCGGGCCACCCGAGCCGCCGCCGACGCCCGCCTGGCGGCCCGCATCCGCACCGTCCACCGCGACTCCGCCGGCACCTACGGTGTCCCGCGGATCACCGCCGAGCTGCGCGACGCCGGACACGTGGTCAACCACAAGCGCGTCGCCCGCGTCATGCGCGGGATCGGCCTGGCAGGACTGCGGCTGCGCCGCCGGCACCGCACCACCACGGCCGACTCGGCAGCGGCCAAGGCACCCGACCTGCTCAGGCGGGACTTCACCGCCGAGACGCCGAACACCCGCTACGTCGGCGACATCACCTACCTGCCCATCGCCGACGGCACGTTCCGCTACCTCGCGACCGTCATGGACCTGTGCTCACGCCGCCTGGTCGGCTGGGCCATCGCCGACCACATGCGCACCGAACTGGTCATCGACGCCCTGCCCGCCGCCCGGCGCACCAGGGGCAGCCTGGCCGGAGCGATCTTCCACAGCGACCACGGAGCCCAATACAGCGCTCGGGCCTTCGCCGACGCCTGCCGCGCCGTCGGAGTGATCCAGTCCATGGGTGCCGTCGGCAGCTCGGCCGACAACGCCGCCGCCGAAAGCCTCAACGCATCCTTCAAACGCGAAACCCTCCAAGGCACCCAAAACTGGGACAGTGAAAGGGAAGCACGGCTGGCAGCCTTCGGCTCGCTGCACCGCTACACCCGACGACGCCACTCCCACCTCGGCCAGACGTCCCCGATCGACTACGAGAACAGCCTCACCCCGACACCAGCTACGCTCACCCACGCCGCATAACCCCGTGTCCAACATCCGGGGTCAAGGCTCCTGAGCCTTTTTCATCCTGGGCTGGATGCGTTGGTAGGCAAGGCTTCTTGTGGGGTAACAGGTTGATGAGCACCGGCGTGTCCACGCCTGGATGTGGCGAAGCCCCTGGTAGCAGAGCTTTCGACCAAGATCGTTCTGCCGGACCCAGGGCTTCACGTGTTGTTCTACGTTCACCGGCCGGTTCACCGCGCCCGTGTTCACCGCCTTCCTCGACCGCATGGCACGCCACGCCGGCCGGCATCCGGTGCACCGGAGCAAGGCCGTTCGCGCCTGGTTGGAGGCCAACGACGACGGTGTCGAGCTACACCTGATGCCCGGCTACAGCGATGTAGTAACTCCACGAGTCCAGGGATGGGCCGACTGTCACGTTGCAGCGCGTTTCCTCGGCGATCATCGGCGGCGTTTTGTTCTGGCGACTTGTCGAGTTCGATCCGGTCGCGACCCTGCTGGCCGCGAAGAGCATGAGCGCCGGCTCTCGGTATT
>NZ_VOBR01000069.1 GCF_007845675.1 Lentzea tibetensis
GGGCATTACGGTGAGACACGAGAGCCTCCGGCTGGTGTGGGTCCTAGACAAGCCACACCCCAGCCGGAGGCTCTCCTTACGTCAACACCTGCCCGCCGCTACCAACGTCCTGGCCAGATACACCTAGGGCGCGTCCGGCGGGGCGGCGACGGGTTATCGAGGCCGCCGCGCCAACCCTGACCGGCGCCGGTTGATCTTTATGAAGGGAGCATTCATCAAGCTCAGGTTGATGAATGCTCCCTTCATAAAGATCAACAATGGGTGGGGCGGCGAGATGGTGTGGCCGATCGCTGGAAGGTGTACCTCTAGGGTGGGCCGAACGGGTCAGAGCTCAAGGAGGACACGTGCCGGGGAACGGTTTGTGGCGCACCAAATCGATCGAGCAGTCCATCGCGGACACTGACGAGCCGGACACCAAACTCCGCAAGGACCTCACCGCCTGGGACCTGACGGTCTTCGGCGTCGCGGTGGTCATCGGTGCCGGCATCTTCACGCTCACCGCCAGCACGGCGGGCAACCTGGCGGGCCCGAGTGTCTCCCTGGCGTTCGTGCTCGCCGCGATCGCGTGCGCGCTCGCGGCGCTCTGCTACGCGGAGTTCGCGAGCACGGTGCCGGTCGCGGGTAGCGCGTACACGTTCTCGTACGCCACGTTCGGCGAGTTCGTCGCGTGGATCATCGGCTGGGACCTGGTGCTGGAGTTCGCGGTCGGGTCGGCCGCGGTCGCCAAGGGCTGGTCGATCTACCTCCAGACGGTGCTGAAGCAGATGGGCATCGAGGTCAAGACGACGGCCGTGATCGGAGGCATCGACGTCGACTGGGGCTCGCTGCTGCTGGTCGGCGGACTCACCGTGCTGCTGATCGTCGGCACGAAGCTGTCGAGCCGGGTCAGCGCGGTGATCACCGCGATCAAGGTCGCCGTGGTGCTGCTGGTGATCGTGCTCGGCATCGGCTACATCAAGGCCGAGAACTACAGCCCGTACATCCCGCCCGCCGCCGAGGGCGGCACCGCCGGATCAGGCTTGGAGCAGTCGCTGTTCTCGCTGATCACCGGCTACGGCGGCAGCACGTACGGCGTGCTCGGTCTCCTCGCGGCGGCCAGCCTGGTGTTCTTCGCGTTCATCGGGTTCGACGTCGTCGCGACGACGGCCGAGGAGACCAAGAACCCGCAGAAGGCGTTGCCGCGCGGCATTCTCGGCTCGCTCGCGATCGTCACCGTGCTGTACGTGGCGGTGTCGCTGGTGATCACCGGCATGGTCCCGTACGACAAGCTCAAGACCCAGCCGGACGGCACGCGCGCCACGTTGGCCAGCGCGTTCTCGGACAACGGCGTGGACTGGGCGGCGACGGTCATCTCGGTCGGCGCGCTGGCGGGTCTGACGACGGTCGTCATGGTGCTCATGCTCGGCCAGACCCGCGTGCTGTTCGCGATGTCGCGCGACGGTCTGCTGCCGCGCGGCCTGTCGAAGACCGGCACGCACGGCACCCCGGTCAAGATCACCGCCATCGTCGGCGTGCTGGTCGCGATCGCGGCGGGCTTCTTCCCGGCCGGCAAGCTGGAGGAGATGGTCAACGTCGGCACGTTGTTCGCGTTCGTGCTGGTGTCCGGCGGTGTGCTGGTGCTGCGCAAGACGCGTCCCGACCTGCCGCGCGGGTTCAAGGTGCCGCTCGTGCCGCTGGTGCCGATCCTCGCGATCCTCTCCTGCCTGTGGCTGATGCTGAACCTGACCGCGCTCACCTGGGTCCGGTTCATCGTGTGGATGCTGCTCGGCACGGTCGTGTACTTCGCCTACAGCCGCCGCAACTCGGTGCTCGGCAAGCGCGGACAGGCGGCGGTGCACGCCGAGCCCGTCATCAAACGCGACGAAGAGCCCTAGACATCGGATCTCTGCTCCTCCAAGCTCTTGGGTGCCGCCATGAGCTCAAGGAGGAGCGGAGATGCTCGGTGCCCTGCTCACGGCACTGCTGATGGTGTTGCCACTGGCCGGTCCCGGTACCAACCACGCGGTCGATGATCCGTTTACATCGGAGCGGACGAGCTGGTACCGGGACGCCAGGTTCGGCATGTTCATCCACTTCGGCGCCTACTCGCACCTCGAGGGCGAGTACAAGAGGTCCGACGGGTCGACCTGCCAGGACGCCGAGTGGATCTTCAACAAGTGCAAGATCCCGGTCGGTGAGTACGAGAAGCTCGTCAAGAACTTCAACCCGGCCCAGTTCGACCCCAAGGCGATCGTCGGCACCGCGAAGGCGGCCGGCCAGAAGTACATCGTGATCACGTCGAAGCACCACGACGGCTACGCGATGTGGCCCACGAAGGTCAACAAGTGGAGCCTGCGCGACCACTCGTCGTTCGACAAGTCCCGCGACGTCCTCAAGGAGCTCAAGGCCGAGGCGGACCGCCAGGGCATCAAGTTCGGCCTCTACTACTCGACGTGGGACTGGCACGACCCGGACGCGCGCAGCACCGCGAACTTCTCCCGCTACAAGGCCCGCATGCGCGCCCAGCTGGTCGAGCTGATGGACAACTACGACCCGGCGCTGCTGTGGTTCGACGGCGACTGGGACACCAACAACCCGGCCAACCCGTGGACCAAGCAGGACGGCGCGGAGCTGGAGTCGTTCCTGCGCTCGGCCTCCCCGGACATGCTGATCAACAACCGCATCTCCAAGCGCGCTCCCGGCGTGAAGGAACGACGCGTCGTCGACGGTGACTTCGGCACGCCCGAGCAGACGTTCCCGTCGGCGCCGATCGAGGGCCAGCTGTGGGAGTCCTGCATGACGATCCCCACCAAGTGGGGCTACGCCAAGTGGGACACGAAGCTCAAGGACAGCAAGACCTTGACCCGCAACCTGATCGACATCTCCAGCCGCAGCGGCAACTACCTGCTCAACGTCGGCCCGGACAAGCTCGGCCGCATCCCGGCCGGTGAAGCGGATCGGTTGCGCGCCATGGGTTCCTGGCTCGGTTCGCACGGCAGCGCCGTCTACGGCGCCGGTGCGTCCGGTTGGGTCGCCGACCCGGCGTGGGGCGCGGTGTCGCAGAAGGGCGACAAGGTCTACCTGTCCGTGTACGACTGGGCGAACTCCTTGCACCTCAAGGTTCTGGAGAACTTCGACGTGCTGTCGGCCCGCGTGCTGGGCTCACCGCAGACCGTGTCCGTGACGAAGGCGGGCGACGGCTTCGACGTGAAACCCAGCGGCGCCAAGACGAACGACGTGGCGTCGGTGATCGAGCTGACCGTCCGCGGCGAACAGGCCGCTCCGGTGGGAACGGGAACGGGGCTGGCCGCCGAGTACTTCCCGACGGCGAACTGGACCGGCACACCGGTGCGCCGCGTGGAGCCGTCGATCAACTTCGCCTGGCGCTTCGACGGTTCGCCCGCGACGACCATCGGCCCGGACAACTTCTCCGCGCGCTGGAGTGGTTTCGTCCAACCACGATTCAGCGACACCTACACGTTCACCACGGTGTCCGACGACCTCGCGAAGGTCTGGGTCGACGGCAAGCTGGTCGTGGACGCCTCGGCACCGCACCAGGTGCGCCTGGACAAGGGCACGATCGCCTTGCAGGCCGGGCGGAAGTACGCCATCAAGGTCGAGTTCGCGGAGACCAAGGGCGAGGCCTTCATGAAGCTCAACTGGTCCAGCCCGAACCTCTCGCAGCAAGTCGTGCCCTCGGAGCAGCTGTACACCAACTAGGGTCCGGTGCATGGGTGACGCGAGATGGCTGTCTGATGAGGAGAGCTTCGCCTGGAGCAACTTCGTCCAGGCGTACCACCTCCTCGAACGGCAGATCGAGCAGCAGCTGCAACGCGACTCGGGCCTGTCGCACGCGCAGTACAACGTGCTGGTCGTGCTCTCGCGTCAACCCGACCACCGGATGAGGATGACCGAGCTCGCCCGCCGCGTGGTGGTGTCGAAGAGCTCGCTCACCTACCAGATCGGCAAGCTCGAGCAGGCCGGACTCGTGCGGCGCGAGCCGCACGAGTCCGACGAGCGCGGCATCGTCGCGGTGCTCACGCCGTCCGGCCAGTCGGCGCTCGAGTCGGCCGCACCCGGCCACGTCGAGACCGTGCGCACCTTCCTGATCGACCTCTTCTCGCCCGAACAACTGGAGTCGCTCGGGACGTGGATGGAGGTCGTGCGCGACAAGGCCGACATCTAGCGCCTCGGCAGGGTGAGGATTACCGGCACGTGCGCTTCGTGCAGGTAGCTTGTGCCAGGTGATTCTGTGCCTCGACGTCGGGTCGACGTGGACCAAGGGCGCCCTGCTGTCCCCAACGGGCGAGCTGGTGGCGACCGCGCAACACCCGACGACGCAGGGCGAGGTGCTGGACGGCATCGACGCGCTCGGCGCGTCGCTCGGTCCCTACGACGAGATCCTGGCGTGCTCGTCGGCGGGCGGCGGCCTCAGGCTGGCGGTGGTGGGTCAGGAGCGCGTCGTGAGCGCCGAGGCCGGGTACCGCGTGGCGCTCTCGGCGGGCGCCCGCGTGGTGTTCGTGTCCGCCGGACCGGTGGACGTGCGCGCCCTGCGCGACTCACGCCCCGACCTGGTACTTCTCGTCGGCGGCACCGACGGCGGCGACGAGTCTGTGCTGCTCGACAACGCCAGAAGACTGGCCAAGGTCGCCATGCCGATCGTGCTCGCGGGCAACGCGTCCGCGCAAGAAGAGGCGCTGGACATCTTGTCCGGCCGCAAGGTCGAGGCGACGGCGAACGTCCTGCCCGACGTCGGCGAGCTCAACCCGGACCCTGCCCGCCGCGCGATCCGCTCCGCCTTCCTCCAGCACGTGATCGGCGGCAAGGGCCTGTCGCGCGGCCCGCGCTTCCGCAACCTGGTGCGCGCCGTGACGCCGGACGCGGTGCTGGCCGGCGTGTCCAGGCTCGCCGCGCAGGACCGTGAAGGCGCGGTGGTCGTCGTCGACGTCGGCGGCGCCACGACGGACGTCTACTCAGCGGTGTCCACTGTGGACTCCGAGGGACTGGAGCGGACGGTCGCCCTGCCACCGGACCGGCGCACCGTCGAAGGCGACCTCGGCATGCGCTGGTCCGCGCCCGGTGTCGTGGCCGAGGCGCTGGCCGAACGCCTGATCACGGACGCGACAGAACTCGAAGGCGAGGCGCGGAAACGCGCGGAGGACGTGGCCTGGATCCCCGACGAGCCGTCGGTGGACCTGAAACTCGCCTCACTGGCCGCGATCCTGGCCGTTCGCAGGCACCTGCGCCTCGTCGACGACCAGCTGGGGCCGCAGGGCGCCGGGCTCCTCGTCCTGTCCGGCGGGGTGTTCCGGCACGCGCCGTCCGTCGCGGTCGTGGAGGAGGCGTTGCGCGCCGACCCGGTTCTCCGGCCGATCCTGCGCACCGCGCGGGTCACCGTGGACGAGAACTACGTGCTCGCCCCGGCGGGCCTGCTCGCCGAGACAGGCCGGACCGAGGTGGCGGACGGCCTACTGGGTAGCCACTTCCCCGTCTGACGTCGCGCCGCGCGGCAGCACGTGCAGCAGTTCCTTGATCACCGGGCGGAGCGGTGGCGACGACAGCAGGAAGCTGCGCTGCTCGGACTCGCCGTCCCCCATCTCGCGCTCCAGCTGACCCAGCACGTCCGGGTTGCGCACGATTCGCTCGACCAGGTCCGGCCACTTCTCGTTCAGCAGCACCCACTTCGCGACGTGCTCAGGAGTCACCGGCGACTCCTTCGCCAGCAGGCCGCGGCTCGACATCACGAGCATCGCGAACCGGACCTGGTTCACCAGCCGCTTGGCCTCGCGCGCGTTGGTGGGGATCCACTCCAGGGCGACCTGCTCGGCGCGGTCCATCAGCACCGGCTCCTCGCGCAGCCGTGCCAGCCGCTGCCGGGCTTCCTCGTCACCCTTCTCGGCGGCCTCGATGAGCTCTTCGACAACGGGGTCGGCGTTCTCGCGCGCCGCCCTTCTCGCTCTCGCCAGACCACCACCGACCAGCACCGCGACCGCGGCACCGAGTGCCAGCAGGTAGTCGGAGAACTGCGGCAGGACGACGGTGATGGGCTCCGCGTCGACCCACGAGCGGAACGTGTCACCGAGGCCGTCCAGAATCCCGTCACCCCACTTGATCAACGCGAACACGGTCAAGCCCAGGAAGAGGAACCCGATGAAGCCGGCCAGGCTCTTGTTCTCACCGAACAGGTACTTCAACCCGATCACGCCGATGATCACCGCGGCCAGCGGTGCTGCGAAGTTCCTGATGTCGGCCGCGATCTGACCGCCGTCGGCGGCCAGCAGGACGTGCAGTGCGCTCACCGGTTCACCCCAGGAAGAACGTGCGGATCAGGAACGCCACGAGCAGGACCGCTACCGCGTAACCACTCGCGATCGCGTAGTCGACCAGAGCCGGCCGCTGGACGCCCGCGCTGAACAGGTTGGCCCGCCGGCCGAACGCCCGCACCTTCGCGAGGAGCTGCGACTTCGTCAGGTGGCTGGACGGCTTCTTCGTCAGGGTGCGCCTGACCATCGCGCGGATGGCGTCCGGCTCGCCCTCGGGGAGCCGCAGCTGGAGCTGGACCAGGCGCTGCAGGTACTTCCGGTCCTGCTGCACCGCGGTGAGGTCCGGTGCGTGCGGCGTGCCGACGAGCACCGCGACCACCCCCTCGTGGTCCAGCAGCTTGCCGACCGCGTCGCACAGCTCCATCGCCCGTCCGCCCGACCCGCGGTCGACGTCGTCGACGACGATGAGCAGCCGCCGCTTCCCGCGCAGGGCCTGGCTGACCAGCCTCGCGAGCTCCGTGCGCACGGCGTCCATGCCGCCGCGAGCCGCTTCCTCGCGGGGACTGGCGACGAACCGGGAGAACGCGCTGGCCGTGTTGAAGATCCTGCTCACCGCGAACCAGAACAGGGCGGTCAGCAGTGCTCCGGTGGCGATGCCGCCCGTCCCGATCGGCTTGGCCGCGTTGCCCGCCATCGCCTGCAGCAGCTCACGGCTCGACGGCAGCGCGACGACCGCGCCCGCGAGGATCCCGGAGAAGACACCGATGAGGATCTGGCGGCGCCACCCCGACGCCGGTGAGACGAGCGACGTCGCCACCGGGTCGATCAGCCTTCGCCACCAGCGCCGGTACGGGTTGATCTTCTTGACCACCGCGCTCGCCAGCGCGACACCCGGCTTGGGCGCGTCCTCGTGCAGCGACGCGTTGAACCAGACCACGATGGTCTTCTTCTCGAGCTTCCGCTCCACCAGGCGCATCAGCGAGGTCTTGCCGGAACCCCACGGGCCCTGCACGGAGATGGTCAGCGGGGTCTCGGTGCGCGCGTCGCTGATCAGCTCGACGAGTGCGGCCGCATAGGACGCGTAGCCGAGGAAGTCCTCGTCGTCGCTGCTGATCGGCCGGTCGGACACGGGCCGGACACGCCGGTACCCGTCTTCTGCCGCACTCGTCATTGCCCGTCCGGAACCGCGGTCGGCGCACGCCGGGCAGTGGGCAACGACGGACCGTCGGGGGAGTCGACCTGAGCGAGCCCGGCCGCGATCGCGACAGCCCGGTCCCACTCGGGATCGGACGTGTAGTCGGAGTGCGCCCGCACCCCGGAAGCCCACCGCCGCCCGGGAAACGGCCCCCGCTGCGGATCAGGCAACCAGTGATCCCCACCCAGAACAAGAGCCCCGGTAGGCCCGCGCAAAGCAGGCGACAACGCCCCTTCGGACCCGTCAGGCCGATACCCGACCCCGAGCAACATCCCGTCGTAAACCTGCCGCTGCCACGTCATGACGGCCCCACCAAGCGGATCGGTGCCCCGGCACAACGACCGCCACCGCCCGTCCAACCCACCGGCCAGCCGGGCCAGCGAAGCATGCGGCACCACAGCGGGAAACGCCCGCGGATAGGCCCACTGCAGCTGCGACCCGGCGGTCACGAGCCCGATCCGCTCCCGGTCGTGCGGAGGCAGCTCCTCCAGCAACCGGGCAGCGGCAACGGCAACGAGTAAAGAGCCCTGACTGTGCCCGCACAGCACGACCCGAGTCCCCGGATCACGCAGGTGGTCACGCACGCGCGACACCAGCTCGGGCACGACCTTCAGCGCATAGCAGGGCGGCACAACGGGATGCGCCTCACGCGGCCAGAACCCGGCCAGGTCGGTCATGATCCCGAGCCGACGGCCGGACTCGGGCTCCCGAGCCGCCAGGTACACGGCCCGCAGCAGCCACACGGCCAGAAAACCAAGAGCGCCAACGCCGACGGCCGACAGAGGACGCACCCACGACACCGGGTCGACCTCGCGCAAGCGGAGCCACGCGGCCGGCACCGTGCCGGCCACCAGGACGAAGGCGACGATCATCAGCATCTGGTGGCCGTGGTTGCGTTCCCAGCGCGCCCACCACCACGCGCGCGTCGCCGAGCGGAGGTCGCGCGGACGGCCCGCGTGCAGTAAAGACGCTTCGCGCGCCCACAGCTTGCCGCGGCGGAAAGCGCGCCACCGCAACGCACCCGTCATCGAAGCGACGGCCAGAGCGCACAGCAGGGCCAGCACACCGGCGACGCCCCACAGCAGCGTGATGTAGTCGTACCCGCGCGGCAGCACCATCCCGGCGCCCAGCGCCTTGCGCACGGTCAGCGCGACACCGGCGCCGAAACCGCCACCCAGAAGGCCTGCCACGGCCATCATCGGCGCCGCCATCCAGCCACCGGCCCACGGCCGCAGCTCGCGTGGCAACGACTTCCAGGAGCCTCGAGCGAGGAGAGCGGCCGGAATCAACAGCAGTCCGAAGAGGACGGACACGAAAGCCATCAGGGAAGCCACGATCTGCACGGTCGTGTCCGCGCCGTGCACGCGGGAAGGCAGCTGCTTCAACAAGAAGACCGAGACGACCACCAGCAGCAGCGACAACACCAACAGCACGCGCCGTGGTGCGGGAGCGAGTGCCGCGCGCAGCCAGCGGCCACCGCGGTGCGGCTGGCCGCCGGTCGGGTCGTCGAGCAGCAGCACGCCGAGCACGCTGATGCCGAGCAGCACGAGCGACGCGACCCACGCGACGGTCAGCGCGAGCCCGAGGCCGCCCGCGGGCACGACCAGCTGTCGCAGCGGCCCGCCCAGCGCGATCAAACAGGCCACGGCGAGCGAAGCCACGATGTGCAAAGTGCGCAGCGAAGGGGTGTCCGGGTCGGTCGCGACGTGCGCGCCGGGCAGGCCGGACGGCTCCTGGTGCTCCTCTTCGGACGCGATGGCGAGCTCACGGCGTTCGATCCGCCAGTCGACGTGGGACACCCTGCGGAGCACGAAGATCAGCAGGACGACCGGGAGGAACGCGACGGAAGACCGCAGCCACGGCAGCGAGCGCACGTCGAGCGGCACGCTCTTCAGACAGGCCGAACCGGGCGCGAGGCACTGGCCGGCGACCAGGTCCATGCTGATCACGGACACCTGCGCGATCAGGAGCAGGGTCAGCAGCAGCGCGAACACCCGCAGCAACGATCGCAGCCCGAGGCCGACGACGTGCGCGGGCAGGCGTTCGGGGACCGGCGGCAGCATCCAGTGCGCCACGTTGGCCAGGCTGAACGGGAACAGCAGCGCCCAGGTCGCCTTCGCCCAGCCGCCGGAGGTCATCCCGCCCCACATGTAGCCCTCGACGACGCGCGGCACCGGCCTGCCGTCGGCCTGCAGCATCGGGCCCGGTGCCGGGCGGCGCAGCCGGTCGGCGGGCCGCACGATGCGCCCGACGCCGTCTCCGGCCACGTCAACGGCGGCGACGGCGTCGACCAGCGACTGCGGCGTCGTGCCCTGCACTCCGTGCACCCGAAGCTCGACGACACGTGTGTCCGGGCCTGGGATCAGCACGGAACCTCCTCATGAAGCGGTCCGGCCATAGTGGTGCATTCGCGCGGATCTGCCGGAGACCCCGGAGGATCGGCGTGGCGGACGGTAGGGTCGCTTGTAACCCATCGTGCCTGGAAGGACCTTCGATGACTGCCGAAAGGCTGCAAATTCGCAACGGCGTCGACTTCGCGGTTGCTGACCTCTCGCAGGCCGAGTTCGGCCGCAAGGAGATCCGGCTGGCCGAGCACGAGATGCCCGGTCTGATGGCGCTGCGCCGTGAGTACGCCGAGGTGTA
>NZ_VOBR01000007.1 GCF_007845675.1 Lentzea tibetensis
GACTTGGGGTGCGGCGTGGTACCCCTATCGGGCCGGCAGGTGCTCTTCCTGCCGGCGGAGCCGGCCCCACCACGCCGCGAGGGGCCCCAAGTCAAGGCCCAATCGCTGCGCCGAAGGCGCGACGCAAGCCACGACAGCGAAACACCGAAGCGCAGTAAGCATCAGACCCCGGCCCCAAGAAAAACCAGCAGCCAAGCAGGGACCCGAGCCCCGACGAGAACCGGCAGCCAGGCAAAGACCCGAGCCCCGGCGAAACCGGCAGCCAGGCAAAGAACCCGGCCCCGACGAGAACCGGCAGCCAGGCAAAGACCCCAGCACCACCGAGAACCGGCAGCCAAGCGACACCTCGGACACGAGCGCCGATGAGACTGGAAGCAGGTGCCTCGTCGGACCCGCAACCCAGGCCGGACGAGACACCGCTACCGCAACCTGAGCGGGGCTAGAAGAGCTCCGCTCCGATCGTCGTGCTGGCGCCGTGTCCGGTGTGGACCACGGTGTCCGGCGGCAGGGTGAACAACCGCTCCTTGATGGACCGCTCGATGGTGGGCCGGTCCGAGTAGGAGCGCCCAGTAGCACCGGGACCACCGGAAAACAGCGTGTCGCCGGTGAACAAGAGACCCATGTCGGGCACGTGGAAGCAGCACGCGCCCGGCGCGTGGCCCGGCGTGTGCAGGACGTGCACCTCTACGGTGCCGACTGGGATGACCTGGCCGTCGGACAGTTCGCCCGGTTGCTCGCTGGGGTGGGTCATGTTCCACAGCACCAGGTCGTCGGGGTGCAGCAGGATGGGGGCGCCGGTGGCGTCGGACAGTTCCGGAGCGAAGCGGATGTGGTCGTCGTGGGCGTGGGTCGCCAGGATGGCTACCACCCTGCGGGGGCCGATCACGTCCAGGATCGCGGGTACCGAGTGCGGGGCGTCGATCACCACGCACTCGTTGTCGTCGCCCAGCACCCAGACGTTGTTGTCCACGTCGAAGGTTTCGCCGTCCAGCGAGAAGGTGCCGGACGTGACGGTGTGGTCGACTCGCATCAGAAGACCACCACGGAACGTAGTACCTCGCCCTTGTGCATCTTGTCGAACGCGGCCTCGACCTGGTCGAGTGCGATCTCCTCGCTGACGAACGCGTCCAGGTCGAAGCGGCCCTGCTGGTACAGGTCCACGAGCATGGGGAAGTCGCGGGTGGGCAGGCAGTCGCCGTACCACGAGGACTTCAGCGAGCCGCCGCGCGAGAAGAAGTCGATCAGGGGCATCTCGAGTTGCATGTCGGGGGTGGGGACGCCGACGAGAACCACAGTGCCTGCCAGGTCTCGGGCGTAGAACGCCTGCTTCCACGTCTCCGGGCGGCCTACAGCATCGATCACCACGTCGGCGCCGAAGCCTTCGGTGAGGTCCTGGATCGCGGACACCACGTCTGCCGAGCGGGCGTCGATCGTGTGGGTTGCGCCGAAACCCTTGGCCCACTCCAGTTTTCGCGGGTCCATGTCCACCGCGATGATCTTCGCGGCGCCTGCTATGCGGGCGCCCGCGATGGCGCCGTCGCCCACGCCGCCGCAGCCGATCACGGCCACCGAGTCGCCGCGTGAGACGCCGCCGGTGTTCACGGCCGCGCCCACGCCGGCCATGACGCCGCAACCCAGGAGGCCGACTGCGGCGGCGCGGGCTGCGGGTGAGACCTTTGTGCACTGTCCTGAGTGGACGAGAGTTTTCTCTGCGAAGGCGCCGATGCCCAGTGCGGGGGACAGGGCGGTGCCGTCGGACAGGGTCATCGGCTGGGAGGCGTTGAACGTCGAGAAGCAGTACCAGGGCTTGCCGCGGCGGCAAGCCCGGCACGAGCCGCACACGGCGCGCCAGTTGAGGACGACGAAGTCGCCCGGCTCGAGGTCGGTGACGCCGGCGCCGACCTGTTCGACGACGCCCGCCGCCTCGTGGCCGAGCAGGAACGGGAAGTCGTCGTTGATGCCGCCCTCGCGGTAGTGC
The DNA here is from genome assembly GCF_007845675.1 of Lentzea tibetensis. GTDB lineage: Bacteria > Actinomycetota > Actinomycetes > Mycobacteriales > Pseudonocardiaceae > Lentzea > Lentzea tibetensis. Next base: position 1,979 of record NZ_VOBR01000007.1, read on the forward strand.
AGGTCGGTGTGGCAGACCCCGCACGCCTGCACGCGCACGACCGCCTCGCCCGGTCCCGGGTCGGGGACCAGCACCGTCGTGAGCTCGACCGGCTGACCCTTGCCTCGGGCGATGACGCCCTTGACTTCCTGCGCCACGTGCGACTCCGTTTCAGTCGACCAGGTGCTCGCCTTCGAACACCCCGAGCTCTTCGCGGTAGAACTCAACACCTACACCGTTGGGGTCGCGGATGTACAGGCTGTCCTCGACGCCGCGATCCGGGCCGAGGTACTCCACACCCGCGGAATCCAGCTTCGACTTGATCTGGTCGAAGTGGTCCGAAGAGACGGACAGCGCGAGGTGCTGCACCGCGCCGATGGTCTCCGAGTAGTCCGGGTGCTCATGGCCGGGGAAGTCGAAGAACCCCAGCAGGTTCCGGTTACCGATGTCGAAGAAGAAGTGACTGGAACCGCGGTAGTCGCGGTTCTCCACGAGCTCCACGAGCGGGAAGCCCAGGAACTCCTGGTAGAAGCGGATCGTCTCCTCGACGTCCTTGCAGATCAGGGCGAGGTGGTGCACGCCGCGGACCGGGGTCGCGGGCCGACCGGTCCGCGGCTGGAGGTAACGCGACTTCAGTTCGGCTCGTCGTGACCTGATGGCGTCGAGCTCAGCACCGTCTGGCTGTGGCATGCCGCCCAGAGTAGTTTCATTTTCAACCTGCCACACCTTCGAACTCTGCGGTCCGGTCCGAGTGCAGCAGTCCGGCGTGGAGGTAGGCCACGTCGGTCTCCGCCAGCAGGCGCGACTCGCAGTCGTACTGCACCGACGCCATCTGGTCCGGGTGCCGCACGTAGACCTTCAACGACGTGATGTCGGTCAGCTCGTACCCGCGGTCGATGCCCCAGTCCCGCAGGTTGATCTTGCTGATCAGGTGCTCGACGTCGTCCAGCGACGACGCCGAGAAGTACAGCCGGTCGTGCAGGAACGTGCCGCGCGCGCCGGTCGGCGCGATGATCGTCACCGGCACCCCGGTGCGGCACGCGAGCAGGTGAAACGCGGTGCCGCCGCCGAGCGACTTGATCGCGGTCGCCGTCGGCAGGCCGCTCCACGTCACCGGCCGCTTCGCGAACGCCTCGGCCTGGCCGAGCAGGAAGTCCTGGTAGGTGCGCGGGGTGAGGTCCTCGAGGAAGTTCCACATCCGGAACACGTGGTGGTAGCCGAGCGCGCCCGCCAGCTCCAGCGCCGCGCGGAACGCGAGGCGGGCGGCGTAGGTGTGCTCGTTGCACGGCGGGATGCGGCCCGCGCAGAACAGGTACTCGCCGTCGTGCGAGAACGCGATGGCCTTGTGCTCACCCGACTCGACCGGCCGGGGCGTCGCCCACACCTCGGCGAAGCTGTTGGCGGGCTCGTCGACGAGGTGGACGTTGAGGGTGGCGTGGCCGCCGCGTGACTCAGGGTTGAACGTGGTGCCGGTGTAGTTCACGACGCCCAGCGCGCCGGGGACCGGGCCCGTGATGGGCTCGAATCTGGAAGACAATGCGCGAGCGTTCAGTTGTCGCGTCATCTTCAGCCTCCCGGAGTCGACCGGGCCAGAGTATGTCGCGAACCGATTGGTGTGTACCTTTGCGTCTCGATTGGCGCAATTCGCACACCGTCCGTAGAGGACTCAATCCTCCTCGTCGCCCGGCCATTCACCTGTCAACTTGTCGAAACCTGTGGCGCCGCCGCGATCGATGACAGCCTTGACCAGGCCGAATATTGCGCCCTGCAACGTTGCTGCCAGCAAGACCTCTGTCCACGTCCCGTTGCGCATCGTCGCGCTGGGTGCTTCTTTTTCACCGCTTATGAATTTCCACACCTGGCCGAAAACTGCCGACGCGGCCAGCCCGCCGAGCACGCCGAAGAGCAATCCCAGTGGTCGGTACAAGAGCTTCGTCATCGGGACCTCCTGGACAGGATCCACAGCAGCATCACGATCGCGCCCAGCACGGCGGCGACCGCGGCCGGATGCCTGCGCGCTTTCTCGATCTGCACGGCGACGGGTTCCGGCAGCTGCTCGACGGCGTGGTCGGTGGCCGCGGTCATCCTGGCGGTCGTCTCGTGCGCCTTCTCCTTGACACGACCGGGCACGTCCATCTTGTGCGCCAACGCTTCCACGGTCTCACCGAGCTGCTTGCGGGTGCGTTCGATGTCCTCGCGCAGCTCGTCTTCCGGGGTGGTCATCGGTGGGCTCCTTCACGGATCGCGGTGATGTCCTGCTTGACGCTCTCGACCGCTTCGCGCGGAACCGGGGGAGTGCCCTGTTTGACCTGCGAGCGTCCGACGAGTGCCAGCACACCCGCGACCAGGAGCAGCGCGCCCGCGACGATGAACGCCGCGATCCACGCCGCGAGCACCGTGGCCAGCAGCATGATCAGCCCGGCGACGACGCTCAGGCCGCCCCACCACGCGAAGACGCCGGCTCCGCCGAAGAGGCCGGCGCCGGCGCCAACGTGTTTGCCCTTGTGCTTCAGCTCCGCCACGGCGAGCCTGATCTCGTCGCGGGTGAGCCTGCTCACCTGCTCGGACAGCTGGTTCACCAGCTGCGCGGTCGACGTGTCGTGGTTCATGCACGTCGGCTACCCGCAGCCGCGAGCGTTTACTCCGTCACCGCGAGGTCACTGGGCTTCCTGGGCCTGCTTCACCTTCTCGTGCACCTCGGCCATGTCGACGTCGCGCGCCTGCTTGATCAGGTCCTCCAGTGCGGGCGCGGGGAGTGCGCCGGGCTGCGAGTACAGCACCACGCCCTCGCGCACGATCATCAGCGTCGGGATCGACCGGATGCCGAACGCGCCGGCGAGCTGCTGCTGGTCCTCGGTGTCGACCTTGCCGAACACCAGGTCCTCGTGCTGCTCGGAGGCGTCCTCGAAGATCGGCGCGAACTGGCGGCACGGGCCGCACCACGACGCCCAGAAGTCGACCAGGACGATGCCGGACCCGCCGACCACCTCATCGAAGTTCTCCGTGGTCAGGTCCACCGTGGCCATCTGCGTTCCTCCTATGTCGGCTGTCCGGTCCAACGGACGACAGCCAACAAGAATTCCCTAGGCGCTGCTGGCCATGTCGGTGGGCAGGTCGGTCCGGTCCTTGACGTTGAGCTTCCGGTACACGCGGGTGAGGTGCTGCTCGACGGTGCTGGGGGTGATGAACAGCTTGTCCGCGATCTCCCTGTTGGTGTGCCCGGTCGCGGCCAGCGCGGCCACCCGGCGTTCCGCGCCGGACAGCGCGTCCGCACCGCAGGCCGCGTGCGGTTCCTCGTCCGGCAGGAGCTCGCGGCACAACGGCAGCGCGTCGCACTCCTTCGCGATGTGCCACGCCCTGCGCAGCACCATCCGCGCGCGCCGCTGGTCGCCGAGCGCGTGGTGGGCGCGGCTGAGCTCACCCGACGCGCGCGCCAGCTCGTAGCGGTCGCCGCACAGCTCCAGCACCTCGGCGGCCTCGGCCAGCAGCGCCGGTCTGCGCGTCGGGTCCTCGCACGCGGCGAGGATCCGCAGTGCCGCGCCGCGCGCCCGCGACGGGCCCTCGCCGGTGATGTCCAGCTGTTCGAACGCCAGCGAGCGCGCCCGATCTGGCATGTCCTGGCGCAGCCACGCTTCGGCCGCGCCGGTCCGCCACGGCACGAAGCCCGGCGCGTCGAGCCGCCACGAGCTCACCAGCTCGCCCACGACGAGGAAGTCGGCCAGCGCGGCGTGCTGCCGCCCGGTCGCGAGGTGGTGCTGCCCGCGCGCGTACAGGTAGTGCACGCCCGCGCGCGTCTCGAACATCGTCTCCGGCACGGGCAGTTCGACGAGCCGCGCGGCGTCGTCCAGCCGCCCGGAGTACGTGGCGGCGAGCAGCGCGCAGCTCAGCGGGAAGCCGAGGTTCGTGCCCCAGCCCTGGGCGTCGAGCGTGGTGAGCGCGGTGTCGGCGTACCGCGCCGCCTCGCGCAGGTCACCCTGGCGCACCGAGATCTCCGCGCGGGTGCCGGACAGCGTGGCCCGCAACGTGTCCGCCCGCTTGCCCTCGGCCGCGGCGAGCAGCCGGTCGCACCACGTCGCGGCCGTGTCGAGCCGGTCGGCGTAGACGAGCGCCAGCAGCGCGGCGACGCGGTAGTCGGACACGCCGTTCGCCCGCGCGCCCTGCAGGATCTGCTCGGCGGTGACGACCGCCTCCTCGCCGCACCGGCCGGTCAGCACCTGCGCCAGCGCGGTCGTCGCGCGCGCCCACGGGTCGGCGGTGAGCGTGCCCGGCGGCTCCGCGGCACCGGTCCGATCGGCCAGCCGGGGGTAGCAGCAGGCCAGCCACAGCTCGACGGCCTGCGGAACCGACCTGGACGCACGCGTCCGTTCGAGTGCTTCCGCGGCCTCGGTGAAGCGGCCGTGCCACAGCATCTGGCGCATCAGCGACACGGTGTCCCAGCATCCGAGCAGTCCTTCGCGCGAAGCGGCGAGCAACGCGGGGAAGTGCCGTGCCGCGGTGGCCGGGCTGGTGCGCCATTCCACGCGGGCGAGCCGGGACCGGATCGACGCCCGCTGCTTGTCGTCGGTACCGGTGCGCACGGCCCGTTCGAGGTGCAGCACGGCCTGCTCGACGTCACCCTCGCGCAGCGCGTGCTCAGCCGCCTCGTGCAGGACGGGCGCCGCCCACGCCGCGAGCGGACGGTCCGCCGCGGCGAGGTGCCGCGCGATGTCGATGGCCGGCGCGCCCTGGTCGTGCAGCAGCCGCGCCGCGCGCAGGTGGAGTTCCCCCAGCTCACTCCGGGAGAGGTCGTCGAGAACGACGGACGCCGACGCGGGGTGCCGGAACCAGCCGTCGGCGAGCAGGCCCGCCGACTCCATGGCGTGCACCGTGCGCGGCACGTCCAGCACGTCCACCCCGGTGAGTTGGGCGAGCAGCGTCGGCGACGGGTCCTCGCCCAGCACCGCGAGTCCGGCGGCGAGCGCGACGACGGCGGGGTCGCTGCGGTGCACGCACGCCAGCAGGTCCTCGCGGAACGCGGGCCCGAAGAACCGGCGGGTCGTGTCGTGGTCCTCCAGCAGCGCGTGCGCGAGCAGCGGGTTCCCGCCGCTGAGCTGGTGCACGTCGTCGGCGAGGTGCGCGGCGAGCTGGCCGGTCTCGCGCCGGGACAGCGCGGCGAGCCGGATGCGGCGGCAGTGCCGTTCGCGCAACAGCTCGGAGTGGAACGGCGTGCGGGGCTGGTCGATCTCGGTCAGCACGAGCAGGACGCGGGCCGTGCCGACCCGTCTGGCCAGGTACAACAGGCAGTCCAGCGACGGGGCGTCGGCGTGCTGGACGTCGTCGACGCCGATCAGCAGCGGACGCTCCTCGGCGAGGTCCGTCAGCGCGCGGCTGACGTCGTGCAGCACCATCGCGTGCTCGGCGACGCTGGGGTCGAGCTCGGTCAGCCCGTTGCCCACGAGCCGGGCGATCCGGTCCGGTGTGGCCGGCAGCAGCTGACTGATGACACCGAGCGGAAGCAGTCGTTCGGCCGGCGAGCAGGTGGCCTTCTGGAACCGCAGTCCGTCTTTTGACGCTTTCTCGGCAAAGGTGTGAATCAACTCCGTCTTTCCGCAACCGACCGGGCCGCTCACCAGAGCGACCCGGCCGTTTCCGGAAAGGCAGTCCGCTCCCATGCGTTCGAGTTGGGCAAGTTGGTCCGCTCGTCCGATCAAGGTCACGCTCGTCCGCACGGCTTTTGAACGGCCGAAGGTTCGAACGAATTTATGAGTTCACTCGATCGGACGCGGCCGGAATCGGCGCCGGAATAACTGCTCGCGCAGGTCGTCCACGAGATCGGCCAGATCGCACTCGTCGTGCGCGGTGCCGAACAGGTAGAAGTCCGGCCGCACGAGCGCACCGATCTCACCGGCCTCGGCGAGGTACGGCAGGTACACGTCGTCGACGTCGACCACGGTGCCGCCGCCCGCCTGGTCGAGCGGCGTTCCCGCTGGCAGGAGCTGCACGACGTGGGCGTCGATGTCGTGCAGGAACGCCCGCAGCCGGTCGGTCAGCACCTCCTTCGGCGGCGCCGTCGACATGAGCACGAACCCGCGTCCGACGACGTCGTCCAACGCGCCGCGCTGGTCCGCCGTCGCCACGCTGGCCTGCGGCAACAGCTGTCCGGTGTGATCACCGGTCGCCGGGTGGACCACGCCGGACGAGAGCCTGCGCGGGTTCTGCCGCTCGACGGCGTAGCTGTCCAGCAGCGCCTCGTTCGCGCGGTCGCGGAGCACCAGGTCGAGCTTCCACGCCAGGTTGGACGAGTCGCGGATGCCCGCGCACATGCCAGGTCCCGCGAGCAGCGGCGCCAGGTTCGCCGAGTCGCCCGCGAGCAGGATGCGGCCGGAGCGCCAGCGGTCCGTCTCGTGGTGGAAGCTGTGCATGCCGTCGCAGCCGACGACCCAGGACGCCGTGATCACGTCGCCACCCGCGACGACCTCGGCGTAGCCGCCCCGGTCGACGAGCAGCGCCGCCTCGACGCCGCGCACCACGGTGAGGTTCGGCAGCTTCCGCTCCCGGTCGGCGAGCGCGGCCTGCAGCGCGGGTTGGTGGAACAGCGTGAGGCACGCCCACCGCTTCGGTTGTGAGAATCGCAGCGTGGCATTCTCGAATTCGAGACAGATGGCCGGTACGCCTATTTGCCGCAGTCGCGTTCCGAGTCCGGCGCTGGCGAGTACGCGCATGGTCTCGCTGTCGAACCCGATGACACTGGGAATGGAGGTCGCGGCGGAGCTGGGATCAACGACGGTGGTGAGCCAGCCGCGTTGTGCGAGAAGTATGCCGAGCACCTGGCCGACGGGTCCGTGGCCGACGACCAGCACGTCGGTGTCGGGGCAGGAGTGCGCGGAGGGTGTGGGCATCGCCATCGCCAACTTCCCCTTCTCGTTTGGCGGTTTTCTCCATTCCTGCATCGAGGGAGTCGCGGGACAACCCGTGTTGGTGGAAAACAGTTTCCACACAAAGTTAGGGAGGGCGTAGGGGGTGCGCTAGGGGGTTGCTTCAACTTTTTGTGGACTCCTTCAACTCCACGTTGTACCGTCCGGCCATGCTGCTGACCCGATCGCTTCTCGTGACCGCCGTGGCGGCGTCCCTGCTCGCTGGATGTGGATCAGCGCAGGACGGCGCAGCTCCCGCATCGACCCCGCCGTCCGCGCCCGCCGTGGCCAAGGACGACGCGCTCGCGGCCAAGGTGCCGCCCGCCATCGCGTCGACCGGCAAGCTGCGCGTCGGGTCGAACGTCCAGAACCCGCCGAACAACTTCTACGCGCAGGACGGCAAGACGCCGATGGGCTCAGAGGTCGACCTCGCAAACGCGATCGCGGCCAAGCTCGGGCTCAAGACCGAGTACTCCGACATGGTGTTCAGCTCGCTGATCACGTCGCTCCAGTCGGGGCGCATCGACGTGACCATGGCGGCGATGAACGACACCGCCGAGCGCCAGCAGAAGATCGACTTCGTCGACTACTTCACGTCCGGCATCACGATCATGGTGCAGAAGGACAACCCGGCGGGCATCAAGGGCCCGGACGACCTGTGCGGCAAGAGCGTCGCGGTCAACCTCGGCACCAGCCAGGAGGCCTACGCCAAGGAGCAGAGCGGCAAGTGCACCGCGGCAGGCAAGGGCGAGGTGACGCTGACCGTGACCGACAGCGACACCGGCAACCAGAACCAGCTGCGCACCGGCCGCGTGGCCGCGATCCTCAACGACCTGCCGACCGCCGTGTACATCTCCAAGACCGCGGGCGACGGCAAGTACTTCCAGGTCGTGCCCGGCGCGCCGATCAACGGCGGCCCGTACGGCATCGGCGTCAACAAGGACAACGCGCAGCTCACGGCCGCGATCCAGGGTGCGCTCCAGGCGCTCGTCGACGACGGCACCTACGGCAAGATCCTGAAGAACTGGGACGTCGAGCAGGGCGCGATCGCCAAGGTCACGGTCAATGGCAAGTGACCTCGAGGTAGTTCCGCTCCGCCACTACGGGCGCTGGGTCAGCGGCGTGCTGATCCTCGCCGTGGTGGTCGGCATCGTGCTCGCGTTCGTGGACGCGCAGATCATCTGGGAGGACGTCCCGGAGTTCTTCACCCACGAGACGATGATCCGCGGCCTGCTCAACACGATCGTGCTCGCCGTGCTGGCGCAGGTGGGCGCGATCGCGCTCGGTGTGGTGATCGCGCTGATGCGGATCTCGGTGAACCCGGTCGCCCGCTGGTTCGCCGTCGGCTACATCTGGCTGTTCCGCGGCCTGCCGGTGCTGCTCCAGATCCTCGTGTGGTTCAACCTGGCGCTGGTGTTCGAGCACATCTCGATCCCGATGCTGTTCGAGGAGAAGACGAACGTCCTGATCACCGCGTTCGTCGCCGCGCTGCTCGGGCTGGGGCTCAACGAGAGCGCCTACATGGCCGAGATCGTCCGCGCCGGCCTGACCAGCGTCGACTCCGGCCAGGTCGAGGCGGCCAAGTCGATCGGCATGACGCCCGCGCTGACGTTGCGGCGGGTCGTGCTGCCGCAGGCCATGCGGGTGATCATCCCGCCGACCGGGAACAACTTCATCAACATGCTCAAGGGCACCTCGATGGCGTCGGTCATCGGCTTCCTGGAGCTGATCCACGCGGCGAACAACATCGCGTCGCGGAACCTCGAGGTCATGGAGACCCTGCTCGCCGCCGCTGCCTGGTACATGGTGCTGGTCAGCATCGCGTCGATCGGTCAGCACTACTTGGAGCGTGCGTATGGCCGCGCTGGTTGAGGCCGTCGGAGTCCGCAAGTCGTTCGGGCACACCGAGGTGCTCAAGGGCGTCGACCTCGCGGTCGACCGGGGCGAGGTCGTGTGCCTGCTCGGCCCGTCCGGTGCCGGGAAGAGCACGTTCCTGCGCTGCGTGAACCACCTGGAGACCATCGATGCCGGCCGGATCTGGGTCGACGGCGTGCCCGTCGGGTTCCGGCAGGCCCACGGCAAGCTCTACGAGCTGCGGGAACGCGAGGTCGCGCGGCAGCGGCGCGACATCGGCATGGTTTTCCAGCGGTTCAACCTGTTCCCGCACCGCACCGCGCTGGAGAACGTGACCGAGGGCCCGGTGCGGGTGCTCGGGCTCGACCGCGCCGCCGCGCGCGCCGACGCCATGGCGCTCCTCGACCGCGTGGGCCTGTCGGACAAGGCGTTGTCGTACCCGCGGCAGCTGTCCGGCGGGCAGCAGCAGCGCGTGGCGATCGCGCGGGCTCTCGCGATGGAGCCGAAGCTGATGCTGTTCGACGAGCCGACGTCCGCGCTGGACCCCGAGCTGGTGGGCGAGGTGCTGGACGTGATGGTCGGCCTCGCCCGCGACGGCATGACGATGATCGTGGTGACGCACGAGATCGGGTTCGCGCGGTCGGTGGCGGACCAGGTGGCCTTCATGGTGGACGGCGCCGTCGTCGAGACCGGTCCGCCGTCGCAGGTGCTGGACAATCCTCAGCAGCCGCGTACCCAACAGTTCCTCGCAAAGGTGTACTGAGTTGCCGATCTCCCCGTCGTACCTCGGTCAGTTCCAGGAGCCGGAGGGGTACCTCGACTTCGCCCGCTTCGGGCCGCCGTCGCACACCGTCGTCTCGACGACCGCGCGGCTGCTGGAGGAGTCCTCGCTCGCCGGGCCGTCCACCGTGGACACGCTGATGCGGGAGGAGACGCGGGTCAAGGCTGCGGTGGCGCGGTTGTGCGGCACCGACACCGACCACGTGGTGCTGACACCGAACACCAGCACCGGGCTGTTCCAGGCCGCGTTCGGCCTCACCGGCTCGGTGCTGTTCTCCGCGGGCGAGTTCCCGTCGAACACCTATCCGTGGGTGCGCGCCGGGTTGCCGTGCGTGCAACTCCCGGCCGGCCCGGTCACGGCCGACGCGGTGCGTGCGGCGTTGACTGACGACGTCACGGCGGTCTCGGTGTCCGCCGTGGACTTCCGCACCGGCTACCGAGCCGACCTCGCCGCGTTGCGGTCCGTCGTCGGCGACCGCCTGCTGGTCGTGGACGGCATCCAGGGCTTCGGCGTCGTCGACGAACCGTGGGACGCGGCGGACGTGCTGGTCGTCGGCGGCCAGAAGTGGCTGCGCGCGGGCTGGTCGACCGGGTTCGTGGTGCTGTCCGACCGGGCGCTCGAACGCCTGTCGCCGGTGCTGTCCGGCTGGACCGGTGCCGTGGACGCCGGTCTGTTCGACAACTCGGTGCACGACCCGGCACCCGACGCGGCGTCGTGGTCCATCACGAACCTCTCGCCGGTGGTGTCCGGCGCGTTCGCGCAGGCGCTCGAGCTGGTCGAGCTCGCCGGGGTGCCCGCGATCGAGTCGCGGATCGCCTCGCTGGTCGGTGAGCTGGGCGAGGTCGTCCAGTCCTGCGGAGGTGTCGTCGAGTCCGCGGGCCGTTCCGGGATCTTCGCGTTCTCGATGCCGGAGACCGCCGCGGCCGTGATCGGTGACGCGCTGGTCGCCGAGGGCGTCACGGCGACCGTGCGGCCCGAGCACGTCCGGCTCTCACCGCACGCCACGACCACGACGGCCACCCTGGAACGGGTGCGGTCCGCGCTGCGGTCGCTGGCACCGCGCCCCGCGGTCGCCAGCGCGCTGTCCGCGCTGGTCCCGACGGTGAACTCGATGGCGCTCGCGCTCGGCCCGGACACCGAGGTGGTGCTGCACGACCTGGGCCGCCTGCCGAACTCGATCGTGGCGATCGCGGGGTCGCTCACCGGGCGGACCGTCGACGGTCCGATGACCGACCTGCTGCTCGGCCTGGTCCGCCGCGGCACGACCCAGGACCTGACCGACTACGAGACGTACGCGCCCGACGGCAGGGCCATCAGGTCGTCGACGGTGTTCGTGCGCGACGACGCGGGTGTCGCGATCGGGTGCCTCTGCGTGAACCGGCTCGCCGCGCACTCGGCCGTCGCGCCGGTGGAGTCGTTCCCGCAGGACGTCGACACGCTGCAGCGCGTGCTGGTCGAGAAAGCCGTCGCGGACGTGGGCGTTCCGGTGTCGTTGATGAAGAAGGTGCACAAGTTGCGCGTGGTGAAGGTGCTGGACGAGGCCGGTTTCTTCCTGATCCGCGACTCGGTCGACCACCTCGCGGGTGTGTTGGACGTGACCCGCTACACGATCTACAACTACCTGAACGAAGTGCGAGACTCGTCGGCGTGATCGATCGTGGCACCGAGTTCTCCCAGTTCTGGACCGAGCGGCACCTGTGCACGCTGACGACGTTGCGCGCGGACGGCACCCCGCACGTCGTGCCGGTCGGCGTCACCGTGGACGCCGAGGCCGGGGTCGCGCGGGTCATCACCTTCGCGTCCTCGCGGAAGGTGCGGCACGTGCGGTCCGGCGGGTACGCCTCGGTGTGCCAGGTGGACGGTCGGCGCTGGTCGACTTTGGAGGGACCCGCGGTGGTGCTGGAGGACGCCTCGTCCGTCGCGGACGCGGAGCGCCGGTACGCGGAGCGCTACCGCACGCCCAGGGTCAACCCGCAGCGGGTCGTCATCGAGATCAAGGTGTCGCGTGTACTCGGCACCGTCTGACGTTCTCGTCGTCGGCATCGGCGCGGACGGCTGGGACGGCCTGTCGCCGGTGGCCCGCGAGGCGATCTCGTCGCGTTCGGTGCTGATGGGGTCGGCGCGGCAGCTCTCGCTCGTGCCCGGCTCGTTCGAACGGGTGGAGTGGCCGTCGCCGCTGCTGCCCGCGCTGCCCGGTCTGCTTGAGCGGCACTCGGACGTGTGCGTGCTGGCCAGCGGCGACCCCATGTTCCACGGCATCGGCACGACCCTGGTGCGGTTGCTCGGTTCCGCGCGGGTCCGGGTGATCCCGCACCCGTCGTCGGCGTCGCTGGCGTGCGCGCGGCTGGGCTGGGCGCTCGACGCCGTCTCGGTCGTGTCGCTGGTCGGACGGCCGGTCGACCTGCTGCGTCCGGAGCTGCAGCCCGGACGCCGGGTGCTCGTGCTCGGCGGTGACCCCGCCGAGGTCGCCGCGCTGGCCGGGCCGATCACCGTGCTGGAACAGCTCGGCGGGCCTGCCGAGCGAGTGTCCCAGTGGGACGGATCGCCCGTCGATCCGTTGCACGTCATCGCTTTCGAGTACGCCGGTGAAGGCCTGTCGCGCGTGCCAGGACTGCCGGACGACGCGTTCGACCACGACGGCCAGATCACCAAGCGCGAGGTGCGCGCGGTGTCGCTGTCGACGCTGGCGCCGTTGCCCGGTCAGCTGCTGTGGGACGTCGGCGCGGGTGCCGGTTCGATCGCGATCGAGTGGTCGCGCACGCACCCGTCGTGCCGCGCCATCGCGATCGAGCAGTCGGTCGAACGGGCGGAACGGTTGCGCCACAACACTTCCGCGCTCGGCGTGCCGGGTGTAGCGGTGTGCGTGGGACGTGCGCCCGAGGCGTTGAAGGACCTGGACGCGCCGGACGCGGTGTTCATCGGCGGCGGCCTGACCGTGCAGGGCGTCGTGGAAACCTGCTGGGCCGCCTTGAAACCCGGCGGCCGGCTGGTGGTGAACGCGGTGACGCTGGAGTCCGAGGCCGTGGTCGCGTCCTGGTACTCCAAACTCGGCGGCTCGCTGGTGCGGGTGTCCGTGAGCCGCGGTTCGGCGGTCGGCGGGTTCACCGGCTGGCGCCCGCACATGCCCGTGACGACCTGGAGCGTGACCAAGTGACGGTGCACTTCATCGGCGCGGGGCCCGGCGCCGCGGACCTGATCACCGTGCGCGGCCGCGACCTCATCGCGTCCTCCCCGGTGTGCCTGTACGCGGGTGCGCTGGTGCCGCGGGAGCTGCTGGCGTTCTGCCCCGACGGGGCGCGGGTCGTCGACACGGCGAACCTGACGCTCGACGAGATCGTCGGCGAGCTGCTGGCGGCGCACGAGGCCGGGCACGACGTGGCGCGGCTGCACTCGGGCGACCCGTCCGTGTTCAGCGCGATGGCCGAGCAGATGCGCCGCCTCGACACCGCCGGTGTGCCCTACGACGTGACGCCCGGTGTGCCGGCCTTCGCGGCGGCCGCGGCGTCGTTGCAGCGGGAGCTGACCGTGCCCGGCGTCGGGCAGACGGTCGTGCTGACCCGCACCTCGCAGCGCGCCACGCCCATGCCCGAAGGCGAGGACCTGGCCACGCTCGGTGCGTCGCGGGCGACGATGGTGCTGCACCTGGCCGTGCAGCGGATCGGTGCGATCGTCGAGGAGCTGGTCCCGAACTACGGCCCGGACTGCCCGGTCGCCGTCGTCGCGTACGCCAGCCGTGACGACGAGGTGATCCTGCGCGGCACGCTGGCCGACATCGCGGCCCAGGTCGAGGCGGCGGGGATCAAGCGGACCGCGGTGATCGTCGTCGGGCGGGTGCTGACCGCGTCGCAGTTCCCGGACAGCCACCTGTACTCACACGACCGCTGCCGTTCCTGATCTCCACAACCGCGCCACAACCGGCCGCGGGTACTTCTCTTCGTGACGTATCACGGAGCGGGTGGGCAACTCCGCTGGAGCGGAAGCGACCATCCGAGGGGGAGTTACCTGATGAAGCTGTTGGTGGCGTTGTTGTCGCTGCTCGTGCTGCCCTGCACGGCGCAGGCGACCCCGGCGGGCTGCGGCGAGCAGTGCGAGCTGTCGGTCAACGACGGTCCGGTGTGCGTGGTCCCGAACCCGTGCAAGGTGAAGTTCCAGCTGGACGAGGTGACCATGCGGGACATCACCGCCGAGTACCGCGTGGACAACGGCTCGGCCCGTCCCGGCCGCGAGTTCGAAGCCGACCCGACCGGCCGCGTGGTCGTCCGGGCCGGGACGGACCACGCGGTGCTGACGATCAAGACGCTCGCCGGTGGGCGTGACTCGAAGTTCGACGTCGTGGCCACGCGGGTCAGCGCAGGCCGGATCGTCAAGGCGACGGGGGCGGTGACGATCAAGTCTCACTGAGCCGCGCGGCGCGGAGCAGGTCGACCGCACTGGCCCAGTGCCGCGCCGCCTCGTACCACCTCCCGCACCGCGCTTCCACCTCGGCGGAGGTGCGGTGCGCCAGTCCCTTCTCGAACGGGTCGGGGTGCACCTCGATCGCGAGCGCCAGGTAGCCCCGCGCGCTCGACGGGTCACCCCGACGCAGCCCGACCTGCCCGAGGTGGTGCAGGACGGTGGCCTCCCGGTGCCGGTCGGCGATGCCCCGGCACACCTCCAGTGCCTCGTCGAACGCGGCGTGCGCCGCCGGGAGGTCACCCCGCGCCAGCCGGGTGACGCCGAGGTCGGCCAGCGCGTCGGCCTCGAACCGCTGGTCGCCCAGCGCGCGGCCGATGCGCAGCGCCTCACCGAAGTGCTCCAGCGCGGTCGCGTGCTCGCCGAGCTGCTGATGCGCGGTGCCCAGGGTGTTGAGCGTCGCGCCGACCATGCGCAGGTGGTCGGACGCGCGGAACGTCGCGAGCGCCTCGCGGAGATGAGGCAGGGCGAGCTTCGTCCGTCCCATTCGGACGTACGTGTAGCCGAGGTTCCGCTGGGACAGCGCGACTCCCAGCGGATCGCCCGCGGCCTGGTTGCGTTCGATGGCCTGCTCGAACGCCGCCAGCGCGGGGGTGAAGCGGCGCAACTCGGCGTAGGCGTTGCCGATGTTGTTGTGCAGCCTGCCCTCGCTCTGCGGATCACCGTCGACGAGCACGAGCGCCTTGCGCTGCACCTCGATAGCGAGGTCCAGCTGACGAGTCATGAAGTACGCGACTCCCGAGGCGCGCAACATCTCCGCCTCGGCGCACGGGTCGCCGAGCGCTCTGGTGGCGTCGAGCGCCACCGCGCACAGCTCGACGCGGGCCGTCCAGTTGCCGCGCGCCTCGAAGTAGCCGGTCAGCAGGTACGTGAGCTGCCACGTCTCGGCGTGCCGTTGGTGTGCCGCGGCCAGCCGGACGACCGGCAGCAGGTTGTCCCGCTCGGCGTCGAGGTACGCGAGCACATCGGTGCGATCCGAGCCGAACGGAACCGAGGTGGACTGCCGGCTGACCCGGTGATGCGTCTGCGACAACACGGTGTTGGCCGCGAACGCGATGTCGAGATACCAGTCCAGAAGTGGTTGCACGTCCTCGGTGCCGCACGACCGCGCGAACAGCCGGACGAGGTCGTGGAAGCGGTACCGCCCGCTGACCACCTCGCTGACCAGGTGCGCGTCCACCAGCTCGTCCAGCCCGGTGCCGAGCGAGCAGGCCAGGTGCTCGGCGAACGTGCCGGGATGCAGGCTGAGCAGCCGGAACAGCCGTTGTGCCGCCGGGCTCAACGCGCGGTAGGCGCTGGTGAACACCGCGCGCACCGAGCGGTCGTCCACCGCCAGCACGTCGAACGGGTCGGCGCGGTCGAGCTCCGCCACCAGCTCCGCGATCCTGCGCCGCGGCCGGGCGGCGAGCTTCGCGGCGGCGATGCGCAGCGCGAGCGGCAGGTGCCCGCACCGCGCGGCCAGCGCGGCGGCTGCGTCGGGTTCCTCGTCGACCCGCGGGCCGATCACGCCCCGCAGCAACGCGACCGCGTCCGATGCGCTCAGCACGTCGAGGTGCACGGTCCGCACGGCGAACGACGTGTTCAACGCCGCCAGCGCGTCGCGTGAGGTGACCAGCAGCAGGTTGCCGGGATCGCCCGGCACCAGCGGCAGCACGTCCCGCGCGCAACGGGCGTTGTCGAGCACGATGAGGAAACGCTTGCCGTGCAACAAAGAGCGGTAGAGGCCGGGCGACGCCGGCTGGTCCGCGCCCAGCGCGTGCAGCACGTGCGCGAGCGCGTCGGTCCGGTCGCCCAGCTCGACGAACAGCTGCCCGTCCGGGTAGCGCTCAGCGACCCGGTGCGCCCACTCGACGGCCAGCGACGTCTTGCCGACACCGGCCGCGCCGCAGACCACCACGACCGACGGGCCGTCCGGCGACAACGCCGCCAGCTCGGCGTTCCGCGCGGTGAAGTAGCCGGCGCGGGCGGGCAGTTCCGCGGGCTTCACGGTGCGCACCTCGAGCGACGGGTCGCGGCGCAGGATCGCGGTGTGCAGCTCCATCAGGTCCGGGCTCGGGTCGACGCCGAGGTCGTCGGCCAGCCGGGTGCGCAGCCGTTGGTAGGTCTCCAGCGCGTCGGTGTGCCTGCCGGTGCGGTGCAACGCCAGCATCGCGAGCCGCACGAACCGCTCCCGCGCCGGGTGGCTGACCAGCAACCGCTCCAGCTCGCCGATGGCGTCCGCGTGGTTGCCGCGGTCGAGCTCCGCCTGCCACAGCTGTTCCAGCGCGCACAACCGCACCTCGCGCAGCCGGTCGACCTCGGCCACACCCCAGCCGAACAGCTCGGCGTCGGCCAGCGGATCACCGCGCCACAGTGCGAGGCCCTCGTGGAACCGCCCGGCCTTGACGTCTCTCTCGAATCTCGAGGCGTCCACGTCCGCGGTCAGCTGGTAGCCGGGCTCGCGGGTGACGAGCGCACCCGGCATGCCGCAGTCGGCCAGCGCCTGCCGCACGCGTGCGACGTGGCTGTGCAGCGACTTCACCGCGGTGCGCGGCGGGTCGTCACCCCACAGCACGTCGATCAGCCGTTCCGTCGGCAGCACCGAGCCCGTGTGCAGCGCTAGCACCGCCACGAGCGTCCGCTGCCGGGCCCCGCTCAACGCCGCGCGCCCGCGCGGCCCGTGCACCTCGACCGGGCCGAGCACCCGGACCTCCCCGGCGCCGGTCAACGTACTCTGCGTCCTGTGTTCACGTTGGTCTCCTCCCCACAGGACTGATGCGCGAGTGACGGTGTTGATACTCGGTGGCACCGGAGAAGCCCGCCGGCTCGCCGCGCAGGTCACCGCGATCACCTCGCTCGCGGGCAGGGTGAGCAACCCTCGGCTGCCGTCCGGCGAGGTGCGCGTGGGCGGGTTCGGCGGTGTCGACGGCCTGGCCGACTACCTGCGCGCCAACGGGATCACCGCCGTCGTCGACGCCACGCACCCGTTCGCCGCGCGCATCACGGCCAACGCGTTCGCCGCGACGTCACGGCTGGGCGTGCCGTTCCTGATCCTGCGCAGGCCGGGCTGGACGCCGCGGCCCGGCGACGACTGGCGGTGGGTCCCGTCGGTCGGGGACGCCGTCGACCTGCCCGGTGACCGGGTCTTCCTCACCACCGGCAGGCAGGACATCGCCGCGTTCGCCGACGCGCCGCAGTGGTTCCTCGCGCGCATGGTCGAACCGCCTTCACCGCCGATGCCCGCGCGCATCGAGGTGCTGCTCGACCGCGGCCCGTTCACCGTCGACGGCGAGCTGGACCTGATGCGCCGCCACCGGATCGACGTGCTCGTCACCAAGGACAGCGGCGGCGAGATGACGTCCGCGAAGCTCGTCGCGGCCCGTCAGCTCGGCCTGCCGGTGGTGATCGTCCGCCGCCCGACGCTCCCGGACGCGCCGGTGGTCGAGACCGTCGAGGCCGCGGTCAGCTGGTTGGGTACCGCCGGGGCGTGAACACGACGCCCTGCGGCGTCACCTGCGTCTGCGACGAGCCGATGATCAGCAGGCAGCGCATGTCGACGGTCGCCGGGTCGAGTTCGGCCAGCGTCACCACGTGCACCTCCTCCTTCTCCGAGCCGACGGCCCGGCCGACCACCACGGGAGTGCCGGGGGCGCGGTGCCGCAGCAGCAGATCGCGAGCCTCCTCGACCTGCGTCGTGCGCACGGTCGACGCCGGGTTGTAGATCGCGATCACGAGGTCGGCCTTCGCGGCGGCCTCCAGCCGTTCCGCGATGATCTCCCACGGCTTCAGGCGATCCGACAGCGACAGCACGCAGTAGTCGTGCCCGAGCGGCGCGCCGACCCGGCTCGCGACGGCGTTCGCGGCGGTCACACCGGGAAGCACGCGCACCGCGACGTCCGGCGACTCGGCGGCCACCTCCAGCACGGCCGTGGCCATCGCGAACACACCCGGATCACCGGATGAGACGACCGCGACCCGCTGCCCGCGCCGGGCCAGGTCCAGCGCGAACGCGGCGCGCTCGGACTCGACCTGGTTGTGCGACGCGTGCCTGGCCTGACCGGGCTTCTGCGGAACGCGGTTGAGGTACGTCGTGTACCCGACCAGCGCGTCGGCCTCGTCGAGCGCCTGCCGCGCCTCGGGCGTGAGCCACTCCGGACCACCCGGCCCGAGGCCGACGACGACCACGGAACCCGGCTCGTCGCACCACGTCGAGGCGACCTTCGGCTCGTGGTGCGCGCGCGAGGGCAGCATCGCCAGCGAGAAGTACGGCACCGTGTCCGGGTCGACGTCGGCCAGCGGCGACAACCGCTGCTTGCCGGTCGTCGCTCGCTCGACGTACCAGGCGTCACCCAGCCGTCCGGCCTCCTCCAGCGCCGACCGCACGCCGCCGAACGTCCGTCCCAGCTTGAGGATCGCGGCCGAGTCGGTGTTCGCGATCCGGCGTGCCAACTCGTCCTGCGGCAGCGTGCCGGGCAGGATCGTCAGCACCTCGTCCCGTTCGACGAGAGGCTTGCCGAGCACCGCCGACGCGCCGGACACCGACGTCACGCCGGGCACGACCTCCCACGGATACTTGTGCGCCAAGCGTTTGTGCATGTGCATGTACGAGCCGTAGAAGAACGGGTCGCCCGCCGCGAGCACGACCACGTCGCGTCCCGCGTCGAGGTGCGCGGCCAGCCGGGCCGCGGCCGTCTCGTAGAACGCGTCGATCTCGCCCTGGTAGTCGTCGCTGTCCTCGGTCGTCACCGGGTAGACGAGCTGCTCCTCGATCACGCCGTCGCGGAAGTACTGCGCCGCAATGGATCGCGCCACGCTGCGACCGTGCCGCGCGCTGTGGTAGGCGACGACGTCGGCCGCCGAGATCAGCCGCGCCGCCTTGACGGTCACCAGTTCCGGATCGCCCGGACCCAGCCCGACGCCGTAGAGCTTGCCCGTCATTCGTCCTCGCTCGCGATCGCGTTGATGGCGGCGGCCGTCATGGCGCTGCCGCCCCGGCGGCCGTGCACGACCAGGTACTCCAGGCCGAGCTCGTTGGCCGCCAAGGCTTCCTTCGACTCGGCGGCACCGATGAAGCCGACCGGGATGCCCAGCACGGCGGCCGGCTTCGGCGCGCCCGCGGCGATCAGGTCGAGCAGGTGGAACAACGCGGTGGGCGCGTTGCCGATCGCGATCACCGCGCCGGCGAAGCGGTCCTGCAGCAGTTCGAGAGCGGCCGCGCTGCGCGTGTTCCCGATCTCCTGCGCGAGACCGGGCGTGCGCGGATCGGCCAGGAAGCACAGGACCTCGTTGTCCGCGGGCAACCTGCGCCGCGTGACACCCGCGGCGACCATGGTGGCGTCGCACAGGATCGGCGCACCGGCGCGCAACGCCTTGCGGGCGTCACGCACCACGTCGGCCGAGTACGCGAGATCCTCGGTCAGGTCGGTCATGCCGCACGAGTGGATCATCCGCACGGCGACCTGCGCGACGTCGGCGGGCAGCCCGGAGAGGTCCGACTCCGCGCGGATGGTGGCGAAGGACTGGCGGTAGATCTCCGCGCCGTCCCTGATGTAGCTGGTCACCTGATCTCCTCGTACCCGTCGCCGGTCGCGACGTACTCCACCACATCGCCCGCCGGGCGCCCGCACCTGCGCGCGCAGCCGGACCAGTGCACGAGGCTCGCGTGCGGCGTGCCGAGCCACGCGGTGACGTCGGCTCGCACGTCCGAAAGGGACTTCGCGCAGCCGGGGCGTCCGGTGCACGCGGAGACACCGTGCCAGTGCGAGTCGGGTGAGGTGAAGAGGCCAGTCGTGTCCGTTCCCTCGGGCACGACCAGGCTGCGCCACGGCGTGATCCGCACCGGAACACCCGCGAGCAGCCGCGCGTCGAGCCTGCCCAGCGGCACACCGGCGACCGTCGGGCCGGGTATGGCAGGCGTCACAACGGCCGAAGTTCGCGCCTGGCCCGGCACCCCCAGCGCGGAGGTGATCTTTCGCACACCGTTGTCCACTTCGGACAGCCGCCACGCCGTTCCGCGCATCTCCCCGAACAGCAGGGCCGCCCGCACCACGGCCCCGACCGGATCGGTGACCCGCAGCCCGGAGTCCTGCCCTGCCAGGAACAACGCGTCACCGACCAACCCGATGTCGCCACCGAGCCCGCTGACCGCAGCGCCGACCGTGACGAGGAAACGCCCAGGCAGATCGGCCAGCACCGGTTCAGCGCACAGCGCCTGGTCGATGGCGTCCACGAGGTCCTGGTTGTCGTCCAGCGGCGCCGCGATGATGTTGCGCATCCGCTCGTGCGTGTCGGACGGCAGGAGGCCGGCCGCGCGCAGCCGTCCGCTCAGCTCGATGCCCGAGTCCAAGCCCCTGATCTGCACGTTCGCCCGTGAGGTCAGTTCGAGGAACCCGCTGCCGAGCTCCAGCGCCGCGACCCTCAGCACGTCGAACTGCTCGGCCGACAGTGATCCACCCGGAACCCGGATCCGAGCCAGTCCGCCGTCCGCCGCCTGGTGCAGATCGACGGCGCCGGGACAGGCATCCGGGTGAGCGCGCATGGGCCACACAGTAAACGCCGGTTAGGGTGACCACCGAACGGCGAAGCACAGGAGGAAGCCGGTGTGAGTCCGGCGCGGTCCCGCCACTGTGACCAGGTCAAACGTCTGGGAGTCAGGAACTCCGCGACGCCGTGCCCAACAACAGGGGCGAGGACCCCCGAGGGATGGAGCCCGCGCGTGATCCTGCTGCTGTCGACCTCCGACACAGACCTGCTGTCCGCTCGTTCCAGCGGCGCCGACTACCGCCTCGGCAACCCCGCGAGGCTCTCGAAGGACGACCTGCCCGCGCTCGAAGAGGGCGCCGACCTGGTGGTCGTCCGCATCCTCGGTGGCCGCCGGATGTGGGAGGAAGGCCTCGACCACCTCCTCGCCGGACCGCGCCCGGTGGTCGTGCTCGGCGGCGAGCAGGCGCCGGACGCGCAGCTCATGGAGCTGTCGACGGTGCCGAAGGGCGTCGTCGCCGAGGCGCACACGTACCTCGCGCACGGCGGCCCGGCGAACCTCCAGCAGCTGCACAACTTCCTCAGCGACACCGTGCTGCTCACCGGTGAGGGCTTCGAACCGCCCAAGCCCACGCCCACGTGGGGGCTGCTGGAGCGCGAGGAGAAGCCCGGACTTCCGCTGGGAGACGCACGTCGGCCGGTCGTGGCGGTTCTCTACTACCGGGCGCACCACGTCGCCGGGAACACGGCGTTCGTGCACGCGCTGTGCGACGCGATCGAGGCGAAGGGCGGCAACCCGCTGCCCGTCTACTGCTCGTCGCTCCGCACCGCCGAGCCCGAGCTGCTGGACACGCTCGGCAAGGCTGACGCGCTCGTCGTCACGGTCCTCGCGGCCGGTGGCACGAACCCGTCCGCGGCGAGCGCCGGTGGTGACGAGGACGCGTGGGACGTCGGCGCGCTGGCCGCTTTGGACGTGCCGATCCTCCAGGGTCTCTGCCTCACCAGCAGCCGCGAGTCGTGGGATTCCAACGACGACGGCCTGAGCCCGCTGGACACCGCGACCCAGGTCGCGATCCCCGAGTTCGACGGCCGGATCATCACGGTTCCGTTCTCCTTCAAGGAGATCGACGCCGACGGCCTCACCGTCTACGTCGCCGACCCCGAGCGCGCGGGCCGCGTGGCGGGCATCGCCGTCCGGCACGCCCGCCTGCGGCACATCCCGCCCGCCGAACGCAAGATCGTCGTGATGCTCTCGGCGTACCCGACGAAGCACTCGCGCATCGGCAACGCGGTCGGCCTCGACACCCCGGCGAGCACCGTCCGGCTGCTGCAGGCCATGCGGGAACGCGGGTACGACATCGGGAACGAGCTGCCCGGTGTGGACCCCCGAAGGGACAAGGAATTCAATGCAGCGGACGGTGACGCGCTCATCCACGCGCTCATCGCCGCCGGTGGCCAGGACGCGGACTGGCTCACCCAGGAGCAGTTCGAGACGAACCCGGTGCGCATGACCGCCGCGCGCTACCGCGAGTTCTACGGCACGCTGCCCGACGACTTCCGCGAGGAGATGGAGCAGCACTGGGGCGAAGCGCCCGGTGAGCTGTTCGTCGACCGCTCGAAGAACAAAGACGGCGAGATCGTCATGGCCGCGCTGCGGTCCGGCAACGTCGTGGTGATGGTCCAGCCGCCGCGCGGCTTCGGCGAGAACCCGATCGCGATCTACCACGACCCGGACCTGCCGCCGAGCCACCACTACCTGGCCGCGTACCAGTGGCTGCAGCACGACTTCGGCGCCGACGCGGTCGTGCACGTCGGCAAGCACGGCAACCTGGAGTGGTTGCCCGGCAAGACGGTCGGCATGTCCGCGGGCTGCGGCACCGACGCCGCGCTCGGCGACCTGCCGCTGATCTACCCGTTCCTCGTCAACGACCCCGGTGAGGGCACGCAGGCCAAGCGCCGCGCGCACGCCACGCTCGTCGACCACCTCGTCCCGCCGATGGCCCGCGCCGACAGCTACGGCGACATCGCGCGGCTGGAGCAGCTGCTCGACGAGTACGGCAACATCTCCGCGATGGACCCGGCCAAGGTTCCCGCCGCCCGCGCGCAGATCTGGACGCTGATCCAGGCCGCGAAGCTCGACCACGACCTCGGCCTCGACGACCGGCCGCACGACGCCGAGTTCGACGAGTTCATCCTGCACGTCGACGGCTGGCTGTGCGAGGTCAAGGACGTCCAGATCCGCGACGGTCTGCACATCCTCGGCCAGGCACCGGAAGGCGAGGCGCGGGTCAACCTCGTGCTCGCCATGCTCCAGGCGCGGCAGATGTGGGGCGGCCAGGTCGCCGCGCTGCCCGGCCTGCGCGAAGCGTTGGGGCTCAACGACACCACCCGTGAGTCGACCGATGCCGTCGAGGCACAGGCCAAGGGGCTCGTGCAGGCGATGGAGGACGCCGGCTGGGACGCCTCGGTCGCGCAGTCGTTGAGCGACAACGAGAACGTCGTCAAGATCCTCGAGTTCGCGGCTCTCGAAGTCGTGCCGCGTCTCGCGCGCACGACCGACGAGATGACGAACCTGCTGCACGCGCTGGACGGCGGCTACGTCCCGGCAGGCCCGTCGGGTTCTCCGTTGCGCGGCCTGGTGAACGTGCTGCCGACCGGCCGCAACTTCTACTCGGTCGACCCGAAGGCGATCCCGTCGCGGCTCGCGTGGGAGACCGGTCAGGCGATGGCGGACTCGCTGCTGCAGCGCTACCGCGACGACAACGAGAACGAGTGGCCGCCTTCGGTGGGCCTGTCGGTGTGGGGCACGTCCGCGATGCGCACCTCGGGTGACGACATCGCGGAAGTCCTCGCGCTCATCGGTGTCCGGCCGGTGTGGGACGACCAGTCCCGCCGCGTCACCGGCCTCGAGGCGATCGGCCTCGAGGAGCTGGGCCGCCCGCGCATCGACGTGACCGTGCGCATCAGCGGCTTCTTCCGCGACGCGTTCCCGCACGTCGTTGCGTTGCTGGACGACGCGGTGCGGCTGGTCGCGAACCTCGACGAGCCCGCCGACCAGAACTTCGTGCGCGCGCACGCCGAGGCGGACAAGGCCGAGCACGGTGACGAGCGGCGTGCGACGATGCGCATCTTCGGCTCCAAGCCGGGCGCGTACGGCGCGGGCGTCCTGCCGTTGATCGACAGCCGGAACTGGCGCGACGACAAGGACATCGCCGAGGTCTACGCGGTGTGGGGCGGCTACGCCTACGGCCGCGGCCTGGACGGTGCCGAGGCGCGGCCGGACATGGAGGCCGCGTACCGGCGGATCGCTGTGGCGGCCAAGAACATCGACACGCGCGAGCACGACATCATCGACTCGGACGACTACTACCAGTACCACGGCGGCATGGTCACCATGGTGCGCGCGCTGACCGGCAAGGCACCGGCCGCGTACGTCGGCGACAGCACCCGTCCGGAGGCGGTGCGCACGCGGACCCTGACGGAGGAGACGTCCCGCATCTTCCGCGCCCGCGTGGTGAACCCGCGCTGGATCAACGCGATGCGCCAGCACGGCTACAAGGGCGCGTTCGAGCTGGCGGCGACCGTCGACTACCTGTTCGGCATCGACGCCACCACCGGCGTCGTGCACGACTGGATGTACGAGGAGCTCACCGCCAAGTACGTCATGGACCCGGAGACCAGGAAGTTCCTGACCGAGTCGAACCCGTGGGCGCTGCACGGCATCGCCGAGCGCCTCCTGGAGGCGGCGTCGCGCAACCTCTGGGAGCACCCGGACCAGGAGACCCTCGACGCCCTGCGCGCCGCCTACCTCGAGACCGAGGGCGATCTCGAAGGACGTTAGTCGGCGAGGTCGAGCACCTCGGGCAGCTGGAGCCTGCCGGAGACACCGAGTTTCCGGCAGGCGCCCGACAACAGGCCCTCGATGGCGTGCGCGGGCACGAGCAACGTCGTGGCGATCTCCTCGTTGGACCGTCCCCGCGCCGCCAGGTTCGCCACCTGGTGCTCGGTCGGCGTCAACGCGGTGGGCCCGGTCTGCCGCATCCGGCGAGGCCCGGACCCGGTGGCCACGAGCTCGGCGTGGGCGCGCGCGGACAACGCCGCCGAACCGCACTTCTTCGCCAGGTCCAGCGCGTCGCGCAGGTGCCCGCGTGCGGTGGACGTGTCGCCCTGTCGTCGCAGCACCACGCCGAGATCGGTCAACGCCCGCGCCAGCTCCAGCCGTGCGGACGAGGTGCGCAGCACGACGACCGCGGACTCCAGCAGCGCCCGGCCCGCGGCACCGCTGTTGACCCGACCGGCGGCGCGCAACGTCATGCCGAGCATGCGCGGCGCACCCCAGGCGCGGGCGCGCGCCAGCTCCTCGTCGGCGTACTGCCGCGCGCGTTCACCGTCGCCGAGCGCGGCGCAGGCCAGTGCGGCACCCGCGCGCCACGGCAGCAGCGCCGGGTTGCGGAACGGCCACCGCGCGGCGTGCTCGTGTGCGGCGAGGAAGTCGGCGAGCGCGGTACGGGCGTCACCGCGCACGATGTTCAGCCTGCCGCGCGCGGCCAGCACCCCGGCCATCGCCCACGACGCCCGCACGCCCTCGCTGCACACCTTGTCCAGCACCGCTTCCGCCTCGTCGACCCGGTTGTCCTCCATCAGCAGGTCGACGCACAGCGTCGCGTACATCGCGGACACGGTCGGCCAGCGCTTCTCGTCGCGCAGCAACGGTTCCGCGGCTTCGGCGTCCGTGCGGCCCGCCTGCAGGTCGCCGTTGCGGCGGTGCGCGTTCGAGCGGTACAGGAACGCGAGGCCGCGCACCACGGGCGCGTGCTCCTGCTGAAGCACCTTGTCCATCAACGCGATCGCGTCGTCGCCGCGGTCGGCGATGCTCAGCGTCGTCGCGGCCGCGATGCGGCTCATCGCGTCCTGCCGGTCGGCGACCACGCGCATCGTCAGCTCGACGGCGGCAGGCGCGTCCAGCTCGTTCGTCGAGGCGCGGTAGAGGATGTTGACCGGCTCGTCCTCCGGCACGACGGTGGCGGGAACCGCTTCCGCCCAGCCGAACGCGTGCATCAGCCGGTGCTCGCGCAGGCGCACGGCGAGCGGCCCGTCGACCCTGGCTTCGGCGGAGGAGAGCACGGACGTCAGCTCGGCCGGGTCTTGCTCGGCGTGCAGCGCGATCGCCAGCGGGATCGCGGTCTGCGCCTGTTCGACGGGGTCGTCAGAGGACTGGAACGCCTCGCGCAGCCTGCTCGTCGCACCCGGCAGGCCGCCGACGAGCTCCGCGGTGCCCAGCAACCGGAACGCCCGCGCGGGGTTGCCCTGCGGTTCGCGCAGCGAGCGCCACAGCAGGCGGGCGGCGGCGTCCGGCTCACCCCTGCTCACCGCGTCGCGTGCGGCGCTGTCCAGCACCTCGCCCGCCCACGGGTCGGCGCCGGGCGGGGTCTCCAGCAACTGTTCGGCGACCGCGCGGTCGTCCGCGCCGTGGTTGCGCAACGACCGCGCGGCGCGCAGGTGCAGGTCGCAGCGGGTCGCGGGCGGCATGTCGTCGAGCACGGCCGCGCGCACCGGTGCGCCCAGCGCGCCGATGCCCTCCAACGTCCGCAGCGCGTCCGCCAGCTCGACCGCACCCATCCCGGTCAGCTCGCCGAGCACCGCCGGGTGCGGGTCGGGTCCGAGCACCGCGACGCACTGCGCCGCGGCCACCACCTTCGGCGGTCTTCGGCGCAGCCTGCCGAGCACGACCTCGCCGCGCACGAACGTCCCGTACTCGGCTGCCCGCCAGGCCGACGCCGCGCGCGGCGGCACGCCGTCGTCCGACATCGCGCGCAGCAGCCGCGCGGTGAGCTGCGGGTTCCCGTCGGTCGCCGCGAGGCACGCGTCGACGAACGCCGGCTCGACCGCACCGCCGTAGACGCGCGCGGCCAGCTCGGCCGCCGCCGCGTCGTCCAGGTCGCCGAGCACCACGCGTTCGCACGTCGGCTGGTTGACGACCTCGCCGAACGACGGGTCGTCGCACCGCTCGTCCGCGCCGATGGACAGCAGCAGCGAGATCGGCTGGCGGCGCATGCGCAGCGCCAGGTAGGCGAGCCAGCGCAACGACGGCGCGTCCGCCCAATGCACGTCGTCCACCACCACGAGCAGGCCGCTGTCACCGGCCAGCTTCACCGCGAGCCGGTAGACGGCGTGCAGCACCGCGAAGTCCGGCGACGGGGTGGTCATCCGCAACGCGCCCAGCGCGTCCGGCGGCACGTCGACGCCCTCGTCGAGCACCGGCTCGAAGAGCTGGGCCACGATCCCGAACGGCAGCTCGCGGTCGAGCTCGCTGCCGTGCGCCCGGATCACCCGGTGCCCGCGCTCCTCCCACATCGCCGCGGCTTCGTCGAGCGCTGACGTTTTTCCGGTACCCGCAGCGCCTTCGACGAGGGTCGTGGCACCGCTGCTGATTCCGGCGCACCACACTTTTCGCGGGTGTTTCAAGATCTCTCCGCAATCCGTGGGGGAAGGTGTCCGCGAATTTCATGCTACTGAATGAAGGCCACTTGCTCAGGTAAAGGTAGTTACGCTATGGCGCGTCTCAACAGGGACGTTCCGCCTATGATCTCCGCGGCTACTACCCGGATGGGTAGTGGTGGCACTTCGACGTGCTCACGACGGTCATCCCATCGGCCTAGTGGATCTGCATCGAAGGAAAGGGAAAAAATAGTGTCGGGGAATCGAGACGGAGCGTTCCACGGCCGTGCCGCAGAACGGGACGTCCTGGCCAAGGTGCTCGACGCCGGTTCCGGTGTGGTGCTCGTCGAGGGCGCGCCGGGAACGGGCAAGACGCGCCTGCTCGCCGAAGCGGCGCGTGAGGCGGTGCGCCGGGGTTTCACCGTTGAGACCGCGGCCGACGAGCTGGATCAGCCGTTCCTGCTCGCGCGCGTCGCCGAGCGCTCGCCCGCCGAGCCGACGGTGATCGTGCTCGACGACCTGCACGTCGCCGAGCCCGGCACGCTCGCCGCGCTGCGCTCGTTGCTCCCCACCTGCCGCGACCTGCCCGTCGTGTGGCTGCTCGCCCGAGTGGCGGGCGCGGGCGCGGACCGCTCGTTCGCGGCCATCGGCGGGCTGGCGACGCGGCTCGAGCTCTCGCCGCTTCCTGACAACGTTGTCCTCGATCTGGTTGCTGATTTGCTGGGTGGCAAGCCGGACGCCGGGCTGCGTTCGCTCGCCGCGCTCGCGCAGGGCAACCCGGCCGAGTTGGTCGCGCTGTTCACCGCGCTGTGCGAGGACGGCCAGGTGCAGCTCGAACGCGGCCGGGCCGTGCTGTCGCCGGAACCGCCGCCGCGCCGCGTCGAACGGCTGATGCGGCGCCGCATCGACACCCTGTCCGGACCGGCGCGGCACCTGCTCCAGGTCGCGTCCGTGCTCGGCGCCGGCTTCGAACCCGGTGACGTCGCGCAGATGCTGGGCACCAGCACCGCTGTTCTCTTACCCGTGCTCGACGAGACGATCGGCGCGGGCGTCGTGACGTCCGCCGACGACCGCCTCGCGTTCCGGCACGAGCTGATCTGGCGGCTCGTCTCGGACTCGGTGCCCGCACCCGTGCGGCGCGCGTTGCACCGCGAGGCGGGGGAGATGCTGCTCGACCGCGGCGACTCCGCCGTCACCGCCGCGCAGCACCTGCTGCACGGTGCGCAGCGCGGTGACGTCCGGTCCATCGAAGGACTCGTCACCGCCGCGCGAGCCGTGCTGCGGCAGGCACCGGACGCCTCCGCCGAGCTGGCTGTCCGCGCGCTCGAGCTCACCGACCCGGCGAGCCAGTCGGTCATGCCGCGCACGGTCGTCGCGGTTCGCGCGCTGGCCGCGTCGGGCAAGCTGACCGCCGCGCAGGTCATGGCGCAGGACGCGCTGTCCCGCCAGGTCTCCGCACCCGCGTCGGCCCAGCTGCGCCACATCGTCGCGCTGACCCTGATGCTGAGCGGTCAGTACGCGGACGCGGTCGACGTCGTCGAGCACCTGCTCGACGAGCCGGACCTGCCCGACGACCTGGTCGAGTGGGTCGAGATCACCCGCTTGATGAGCCTGCTCGGCCACGAACCCTCTCGCGCGGGTGAGATCGCCGAGACGATCGTGCGCGCGCACCGCGGTCCGTCGACGGACCTGCTGGCGACCGCGCTCGCCGTGCTCGCGGTCGTCACCCGCGACACCGGGCAGCCCGGCGCGGCGGTCCAGCTCGCCAGGGAGGCGGGCAACTCGGCGGCGGGGACCGAGCTGTGCGGCTACCCCCAGCTGGTGTACGCGTCGCAGCTCGGCTGCCTGCGCGAGTTCGCCGACGCGGACGCCGTGGTGCGCAGGGTGCGCAGCATCCCGCTCGGCAACGCGCCCAAGGAGACGCTCACGTCCGTCGTCCAGTCGCGGATCCTGTTGCAGGCCGGGCGGATCGAGGACGCGGTGACCGAGGCGCGCCGCGCGCTGGCCGTCGCGGAGGAGACCGGGCTGGTCCTGCTCGTCCCGCCCGCGCTGGCCGTGCTGGCGACCGTCGCGATCCACACCGGCGACCTGCCTGCCGCGATCGAGCACGTCGAACGGTTCCGCACCAAGCTCCCCGCGGACGGGGTCGTCTTCTCCGCCGCCTACTACCAGTGGACCGACCTGCTGGTGTCGTTCGTGGGCTTCGGTCTGGAGCGCGCGTTGACGTTGCTGACCGACACCTATCCGGACCTGGTCGAGGGTTCCGCGTTGTTCGTCGAGGAACCGCGTTCGGCCCCTTGGTTCGTGCGGCGCGCGCAGGAGGCGGAGGACCAGGCGCTGGCGGAGGCCGTGGTGCGCAGGATCGAGCGCTTCGCCGACGACAACCCGGAGTTCCGCGCGGTCGCGGTCGCCGCCATCCACGCGCGCGGCGTGCTCGACGGTGACGCGAAGCTGTTGGAGCAGGCGGCTGTGCAGCACCGCGACCTGTGGGCGCGCGCCAACGCGTCCGAGGACCTCGGCGTGCTGCTGGCGGCATCCGACCGGGCCGCGTCGGTGAAGGCGCTGGAGAGCGCGCTCGGCCTCTACCGCGAGATCGGCGCGATCCGCGACGGCGCCCGTGTCATGGGCAGGCTGCGCAAACTGGGGCGCCGCAGGCGAACCCAGCCCGTCCGGCCGCTGTCCGGGTGGTCCAGTTTGGACGACACCGAACAGGCGATCGCGAACCTCGTGGCGAAGGGGCAGACGAACAGGCAGATCTCGACGCAGCTGTTCATGTCACCGCACACGGTGAACTTCCACCTGCGCAAGATCTTCCGGAAGCTCGGGATCAGCTCGCGGGTGGAACTGGTGATGAGGACTCGTCCGGAACAGGCTTAGCCAGCTCGGTCTTGTCGGCGAGCCCGGTCTTGTCGGCGAGCTCCTTCTTCTCGGCCAGCCCGGTCTTCTTGGCCAGTTCCGTTTTCTTGGTCAGCTCCCTGCGGGCCTGCCTGCGCAGCTGCATGATCCGCGCGGCGCCGACGAGCGCGACGGTCAGCGCGCCGCCGATCATCCCGAACAGCAGCGCGACGCCCAGCGGCAGCGTGGCCTCGACCCACAGGAAGTGGACCGTGGCGGTGCCGAGGTTCTGCAGGATGAAGACGAGGAGGAAGATCAGCAGGACGATCGCGACGAGCACCGCGACCCAGGTGCCGCTGATGCGGGTCGGCCGTGGCTTCTTCGGCGTGGTCACGTGCTGATTATGGGGCCTGCTCAGAGCCGGTGCAGGCCGGCGAGCACGCGTTCCAGCAACGACATGTCCGGCAGGTCGCGCTCGTGCACGGCGACGAGGCCCAGCGTGATCAGGTCGCTCAGCAGCACGCGCGCGACGCCCAGCGGGACGTCCGACAGCGCGGCGATCTCGGCGACCGAACGCGGGTGCACGCACAGCCGCATCATCGGCAGCTGGTCGTTCGTGGCGCGGTAGAGGTTGACCTCCTCGGCGGAGATCAGGGTTTCCAGGCGGAGGTCGTAGCTCGACTCCGTGCGGCCGCCTGTCCTGGCGTACGGCCGGACCAGCGCGCTGCTGTCGACGTACTCCGGCCACACCGGCTCGGGTTCGAACTCCGGCTCGGGCTCCGGTGGGGGAGCGGGCTCGGGTTCCGGTTTCGCCTTGGCACGTCTTCGTTCTTCACGCAGACGCTTGCGGACCGAGGGCGAGCCGAACCGCGCGCCCACATATCCGACCTCTGTGTCCTCGTCGTGCACCGGATCACGCTATAACGCGGTTTTCGCCAGATATTTCGATCAGGTTTCCAGTTGGTTGTGGGCGTGTGACCGGGTGAACCTGACCTGGATCGTGGTGCCCGACGGTGTGGTGTGCAGCCGAACGAGATCCGCCAGATGGTTGACGACCAGCAGTCCGCGCCCGCCCATCCGCTCCGGCCCGACCGGCAGCCGCCCGGCGAGCGGGTCCGAGATGTAGCCGCCGTCGGCGACCTGGCACACGTACGCCTCGTCGTCCGCCCAGAGGTGCACGGTGCTGTTGCCGCTGCCGTGCTCGATGCTGTTGGTGACCAGTTCGGTGATCGTGAGCAGCAGGTCGTCGAGCCGCAGCGGGTCGAACCCCGCGTGCAGCGCGTGCTCCTTGGTGAACCTGCGCGCCTGCGACACCGGCCCGGAGATCTCCGTGCGCACCGCGTCCGGCGGTGGCGGCAGCAGCGGCCGGTTGTGTCTCGCGATCACCTGCTCGGGGGCGAAGTGCTCACTGGGTCTGGGTCCGCTGTCGTCCACGACGAGCGGGTGCGTCGCCTCCGCGTCGCGCAGCACGTCGGCGCTGAGCCGGTGGACGTCGTACGGGCACAGGATCGTGGCGCCCCGCCCGTTGAACGCCTTGTTGATCAGCGCCTCGTGCGTCGCGCACGCCGGGTACTCGTTCTCCGACCGGCCGGGCCACACCGGTTCCCCGATGATCCGCACGTGCCTGCCGGGATGCGAGTCCGCGAACGCCCGCAGCACACCGGGGATGATGCGGCCGGGATTGCGCCCGACCAGCGACATGTCGTGGAACACGATCATGTTCTCGAACGTGGCGAGCGCGTCGCGCAGCAACGCCAGGTTCGGCGGTGGCACGGCCACCGCGACCGGCTCGCCCTCGGCGAGCCCTTCCACGACGAACGGAACGGTCGCGGAGAGGTAGTCCTCGGCGTCGCGGTAGAACAACGCCGGGTGCACGAAGGATTCGCTCATCGGGTCCGCACTTCTGTCCGGGGTGTGTCCTCCAACCGCGTTGCCGTCTCATGCACGACGATACGTCTGCCGGGGCGCGACCGGCCCACTCGCACCTGCAAGGTCACCCCTCATGAGTCCATGGACGTCCTGGGGTTCCCACTGGTGGTCGTGTTCAAACCTCGTGTTTGACCCTGACACCGTGTCAGCCTCTAGACAGGACGCGTCATGTTCACCATCGGAGACTTCGCCCAGCTGGGGCTCGTGTCGGTCCGGATGCTGCGCCACTACGACGCCATCGGGCTGCTGCGGCCGGCCCACGTGGATCCTGCTTCCGGCTACCGGTTCTACGAGGCCGCGCAACTGGCCAGGCTCAACCGCCTGGTCGCGTTGAAGGACCTCGGGCTGACGCTCGACCAGGTCGGCGTCGTGCTGTCCGGGTCGATCTCGCTCGCCGAGCTCCAGGGGATGCTGCGGCTGCGCAGTTTGGAGCTGCAGCAGGAACTCTCGGCGTCGGCTGCCCGGTTGCGCCGGGTCGAGGCGCGTCTCCGCGCCATTGAAAGGGAAGGCCACATGCACACCGACGACATCGTCGTGAAGCCGCTCGGAGCGGCTCGGGTCGCCGTTCTGTCCGCTGTCGCCGCGTCCTACGACAGCGAGGACATCGGGCCGGTCATCCAGCCCATGTACCCCGACCTCTGCGCTCGGCTGGAGCGGGCCGGGGTGCCCATCGTCGGGCCCGGGATCGCTTACTACACACCTGCTGACGGGGACGCGGTCAACGTCCACGCCGGGATGCCGGTCAACGTTGCTCCGTCTGCCGCGTACGACTTCGACGTGGTCGACTTGCCTGCTGTGCCCACTGCTGCCTCGTTGATCCATCGGGGGGCGATGGAGAACATCGGGGCCTCGTACCAGGTGCTGGCCACCTGGATCGAGGACAACGGGTACCGGCAGGACGGGTTCGCTCGCGAGGTGTACCTCGACTGTCCTGACGACCAGTCCGCGTGGGTGACCGAGTTGCAGGTCGTTGTGGTGCCTGGTTCTTGATGTTCGTGGTGGGGTGGGGAGGTCCTCCGGGAAAGTTTGCTCTGTTCATTTGGCTGCCGGTTTGTGCTCGGGGGCCGCGCCCGGTTGGCAGTGCGGGGGGTCGCCAGTGCGGCGGGCGCTCCTTTCTTTTGGTACCTGCCGGTTTGGCGGTGCTCCCTTGGTGCCCGCCGGTTTAGGCGTTGCTCGCTTGGTACGCGCCGGTTTCGCTGTGCCCGGCTCGCCCTGCTGGCCCGGAATTGTCGGTGCTGACTGGGAGCATCGATTCGGGGGGTTCTCCGCGCGAGGGGACGCCCGCGTGAGCATTGCCGCGAACGTGCGGTCACGCTCCCGCGGACATCCCCGGCGCCCAGGGCCTTGCCGAACCGCGGACACACCCACGGCGCGTTCTAGTCACGCACGTAGTAGTCGCCCAGCACGCCGTCGTACCCACCGCCCGCGCGGCAGCACCGGCGAAAACCGCCGCCCGGAACCACACGGACAAGGGTCGTTCCCGCCGAGCTTCTCGATCAGCTCCTTGCCGTCCCCAACGCTGCGCGAGCCGCGCTTGACGCGGTCTCGCTAGAGGGAACCCCCTGCGGCGCTTGCTGGTCGGCTCAAAAGGACGATTCGTTCTCGTGATCGCGGCGCATGACTGCCTCCCCAAGAAGAGCCAACAACAGAGGCGAACGCTAGCCGGGCGAGCCGTCGGTCTGCGACGGGTTTTCCAGATGGACGCGCCGGTGCAGCGACTCCATGCGCTCGTCGAGCTGGGCGGCGATGGCGGCGGTGCTGCTGAGCTCGTCGGCGAAGTCGCTGGGGATCTGGTCGTCGTACTTGTAGAACAGCTTGTGCTCGAGGGTCGCCCAGAAGTCCATGGCGATGGTGCGCAGCTGGACCTCGACCTTGACGTTCTCGACCCGGTCGGACAGGAACACCGGGATGCGCACGATGAGGTGCAGGCTGCGGTAGCCGTTCGGCTTCGGCGAGGCGATGTAGTCCTTGGTGCGCATGATCTCGACGTCGTGCTGGCGGCGCAGCATCTGCTCCACGCGGTACACGTCGGACACGAACGGGCAGATCACGCGCACACCGGCGACGTCGTCGAGGTGCTCGTCGATCAGTGAGATGTCGGCGGGCAGGCCCTTG
This sequence comes from Lentzea tibetensis, assembly GCF_007845675.1. Lineage (GTDB taxonomy): Bacteria > Actinomycetota > Actinomycetes > Mycobacteriales > Pseudonocardiaceae > Lentzea > Lentzea tibetensis. Next base: position 35,714 of record NZ_VOBR01000007.1, read on the forward strand.
CGGCGCAGCTTCTCGAGGATGCCGTCGGGCTTCTTGATGCGGTTGGTGATGTGCTCGATCGGGTCGTGCTGGTGAACGGAGTCGAACTCCTCGCTCAGGATGCGGAGCTTGGTCATCAGCTCCTCGACGGCGAACTTGTAGACGAGCAAACGCCTTTCGAGCTGCCTGAACACACCGAGATCGTCGACCACGTCCGTCACGTGATCCAGCGTACAAGCGGGTACGTTGGGGCCGTGATCGGCTTGGGGGAGATCCGGGCGGCGGCGGAGCGGATCGCGCCGCACGTGCGGCGCACACCGTTGCTGGAGTGCGCCGAGCTCGGCGTGGTCGTGAAGGCCGAGAACCTGCAGCACGCTGGGAGTTTCAAGGTCAGGGGCGTGTTCAACGCGCTGCTGTCCTACGAGGAACTGCCGCGCGGCATCGCGACGTTCAGCGCGGGCAACCACGGCGCGGCCGTCGCGTACGCCACTCGATCGGTCGGGATTCCCTCGGTCGTGTGCATGCCGCCGAAGGCCGTGCGGGCGAAGGTCGACAACGTGCGCAAGCACGGCGGTGAGGTGGTGTTCACCGAGGACCTGCTCGGCACGTGCCAGACCATCGCGGCCGAGCGCGGCTACTCGCTGCTGCACCCGTTCGACGACCTGGCCGTGATCGCCGGGCAGGGCACCGTGGGACTGGAGATCGGTGATGCCGACCTGGTGCTCGTGCCGGTCGGCGGTGGTGGGCTGATCAGCGGGATCGCGGCCGCGCTGCCGGGTGTGCGGGTGGTGGGCGTCGAACCGGAGACGGCGAACGCGATGACGCACGCGTTGCGCGTCGGGTGGCCGGAGCCGTTGCCGGAGAAGCCGGTCTCGATGGCGGACGGGCTCACCGCGCCGTTCGCGGGCGAGCACACGCTGGCTCACGTGCGGGCGCTGGTGTCCGAGGTGGTCGAGGTGACCGAGCAGCACATCCGCGACGCGTGGTGGCCGTTGATGGACGCGACGAAGCTGCTGGTGGAGCCGTCTGCGGCGGTGGGACTGGCGGCGTTGCGGGAGGGGCTGGTGGAACCGGGGGAGAGGACCGTGCTGGTGCTCTCCGGCGGCAACACCGCGCTAGCTCACTAGCTGGATGCGGACCGCGGCCAGTGCGTCGGGCAGCGTCTGGTGCACGTGCACGACGCGGTCGACCCCGGTGACCGCCATCGGGCGCAGCACGGCGCGTTGCGGGGCGACGACCGCGAAGACCACGTCCTGGTTCTCGGCGCGCTGCTGCGACTCGACCAGCACGGAGAGACCGGTGGAGCCGAAGAACGTGGTGGCGCACAGGTCGAGCACGATCGCCGGCGAGTGACGATCGAACTGGGCCGTCAGCGCGGAACGGATCGGCTCGACAGTGTGCTCGTCGACCTCACCCGTCACCCGGACCACCGGCACGCCGTCGACCTCAGTGGCGGTGACCGAGTCCGGTACGTCGGGTACGTGTTCGCTCATGCGCATCCTCAAGACAGCGGATCAGGATCGAGCACGCTGCTGAACTCGGGTTGGCCTCACCGTACGGTGGGCGTGAGGCGACCACAAGGAGCACTCACCCGCTTGAGCCAACGAAGGGCAACCAGAACTCGACGGTGGTGCCCTCACGGTCCGGTGCGACTGTCCACCAGCCGCCCGCGGTTTCCGCGCGTTCACGCATTTCAATCAAACCGAAATGCTCGCGACCACGAGCGCTGTGGACCACGGCGGGCTCGAAGCCCTTGCCGTCGTCGGTGACCCTCACCAGCGCCCCGTCGTCCACTGTGGACAAACTGATGTGAACGGTTTTCGCGTTGGCGTGCCTGAGCACGTTGGTGAGCGCCTCCTGGCAGATGCGGAAGATCGTGATCGCGACCACGGCGGGCGGCTCCTGGTCGAGCTCGTTGTGCAGCACGAGCCGCAGCTCGCTGTCCCGCAACACGACGCTCGTGTAGCTGGTCAGCGCTTCCACGAGCCCGTGCTGGTCGATCCCGGGAGGACGGAGCCGGAAGACGAGGTGCCGCAACCGGTTGATCGTGCTGTCGACGGCCTCGTCCAGCTCTCGCAACACTTGCGCGTACTCGGCGGGCACGTCGTCCGCCAGCAGCTGCAACCGCATGCCCACGGCGATCATGGCCTGCACGGAGTCGTCGTGCACGTCCCACGCGATGCGCCGCCGCTCGGTCTCCTGCGCCTCGACGAGGTGCGCGAGCAGCAGGCGCCGCTCGGACAGCCTCAGCTCGGCGTTGCGCCGCTCGGTCAGGTCGCGGGTGACCTTGCCGAAGCCGCGGAGCTCCCCGGTGTCGTCGAACAGCGCGGTGATGACGACGTTGGCCCAGAAGCGCGTGCCGTCCTTGCGCAGCCGCCAGCCCTCGTCCTCGAGTCGCCCGTCCCTCTTCGCGGTCTCCAGCTCGAGTGCCGGCTTCCCCGCGTCCTCGGGCGGGTAGAAGACCGAGAAGTGCTGGCCGATGATCTCGTCGGCGCGGTACCCCTTGATGCGTTGCGCACCGATGTTCCAGCTGGCGATGTAGCCCTGCGGGTCGAGCATGAAGATGCCGTAGTCGACGACGCTCTGCACCAGCAGCCGGAAGCGCTCCTCGCTCTCCAGGAGCAGGCGGGTCGGTTCGACGGGCGGCACGGACATGATGCAACTGTGCACCACCGGCGCGGTCAGCAGGGGTAGGTGACCGTCTCCGGTTCGGCGTGCAGCTCGGACCACACGACCTTGCCCGCGTCGCGTTCGTCGACACCCCAGTCCGTGCTCAGCCCGGCGACCAGCATCAACCCCCAGCCGCCGTCCGTGCCGGACCGCCTGCGCCGCGGACTTCGCCTGCTGCGGTCGGTGACTTCCAGCCGGACCCGGCCAGCATCGCCAGCGACTCGGAGCACCACGTCGCCGCGGCCGTGGCGCAGCGCGTTGGTGACTAGCTCGGAGGTCACGAGGATGACGTCGTCGTGCGATCCGGTGTATCCGGCCCTGGTGAGGAAGATGCGGGCGAACTCCCTGGCCAGCGCGACGCTGCCGGCGTCGCGGGCCACGCTGAAGTCAGCCTGGGTGCTCACAGTCGCACTGTCCGCCACGGGAGCGTCCGGAGCGAGACACAGGATCACCACGTCAACTAGTGCAACTGCACTAGTCGATCACGCCCTGCCTGCGTGCGATCGACACGGCTTCCAGCTTCGAGCGCGCGCCCAGCTTCTGCAGCAGGTTGCGGATGTGGTTGCGCACGGTGTTGTGCGCGATGCCCAGCTTCACGCCGATCTCGCGCGTGCTCGCCCCGTCTGCCAGGAGGAACAACGTCTGCTGCTCGCGTTCGGTCAGCGCGGCGCCCGCCGGGTCGACCCGGCCGGTCAGCCGGTCGAGCACCCCCGCGAGCAGGCGGGAGTCGAACACGGCCTCACCGCTCGCGACCCGGTGCACGCCGACGACCAGCTCGTCCAGCTTGGACGACTTGAGGAGCAGACCCGACCCGCCCGTTTCGGCGACCCTCGTCGCCACGGCGGCTGTCGCTTCGGCGGTCAGCACGAGCACGCGGGCTCCCAGTGCGGCCAGCTCGCCGATCAGGTCGATGCCGTCGCCGTCCGGCAGCCTGCGGTCCAGCACCACCACGTCCGGCCGGTGGCGGGTGACCTCGGCCAGCGCGAGTGCCATCGTGTCGGCGCGGGCGGTCACGCGGACGTTGGAGCGCTCGAGCGCGAGCGCGATCGCCTCGGCCACCATGTCGTGATCCTCGACGATGACCACCCGGATCGGTGGTGCGGACATGAGATCAACCCTAGTCGCACCACCGGCCCGGCGCGTCAGATGGAGATGACGCTGCCCTGGTGGTCGACGTAGTCCGCGGTGGTGTCGTCGAGCCACATGTCGTGCTCGGCGAGGTAGCGGAACTTGTGCTCACCGGGCGGGAGCGTCACGGAGACCGTTCGCCTGCCACCCCTGCGGGGCAACAGCTCGTGCACTCCGGGTGCCCATCCGTTGAAGCTGCCGACGACGCTCACCCGGCCGGGCGGCGCGTCGGACGGCAGTTCGAACGTGATCCTCATCTTGGTACCGAAGAGTCGTGTTCGACGCAGCATCGATGTCCTCACTCGGATCGGTTGCGCGCAGCAGGTTAGCGGCGAACAGCCCGAAACTGTCGGACCCCACGCGTATGTTCACCACATCAAGTCTGGGGAGGCATGAGATGTCCTTGAACAGAAGGAAGATGATCGCGCTGGGGGCCGGGGCGGCGGCGCTCGCCACCACCGGAGGCGTCGCGTCCGCGGCGTCCGGACCCAGCGACAGCGAGCTGGCCCGCTCGCTCGGTTTCCGGAGCTCTTTCGCCCGTGCCAACGGAATCCGGCTGCACTACGTCGCCGGTGGCCGCGGCGAACCGCTCGTCCTGCTGCCCGGCTGGCCGCAGACGTGGTGGGAGTACCACAAGGTCATGCCCGCGCTGGCGCGGAAGTACCGGGTGATCGTGCCGGACCTGCGCGGCATGAACCTCTCGGAGAAGCCCGCGGGCGGCTACGACAAGAAGACCATGGCCCGCGACATCCTGGAGCTGGTGCGGTCGCTGGGCCACCAGAGCGTCAACATCGCGGGCCACGACATCGGCTCGCAGGTGGCGTTCAGCTTCGCCGCGAACCACCCGGCGGCGACCCGCAAGGTCGCGCTGATGGACATCGCGCACCCGGACGACAGCTACTACGACCTGCCGCTGATTCCGCGGCCGGGCGCGGGCTTCAACCTGTGGTGGTTCGCGTTCAACCAGGTCCAGGGTCTGCCGGAGCAGGTGCTGCAGGGCAGGTTCCGGCAGGTGCAGGACTGGCTGTTCGACAACACCCTCGCCGATCCCACGTCGATCCCGGACCGCGACCGCGCGATCTACGCCCGCGCCTACGACCCGGCGGAGGCGATCCGCGCGAGCAACGGCTGGTACCAGGCGTTCCACCAGGACATCGCAGACCTGAAGACGTACGCCAGGATCCCGTCACCGCTGCTCGCGCTGTCCACGGAGTTCAGCGACGCCGATTTCCGCGCCAAGCTGCCGAACCTCGCGGCCGACTTCCGCGTGACCAAGCTCAACACCGGCCACTGGATGCCCGAGGAGGCGCCGGAGGAGGTGTCCCGCCTACTGGCCGAGTTCTTCGCCTGACAGGCGCGCCAGGGACGTCTCCATGGCCTTGGCGACGTCCTTGGCGCCGAACGCCTTCATCAGCCAGCCCTTGACCCGCCCAGCGGGCTCCTGGAGCGACCGCAGCGTCACCGACGTGCCGCCGTCCTCCTGCGCGAGCTCGATGCGGAACTCGGTCGACGCCGCGAACTTCGGCGCGGGCTTGCCGTTGAGGCGCTCCTCGACGTGCCGCCACGCGAGGAGCCTGCCGGGCTCGAACGCGATGACCTCCTGGTCGACCTCGGCCGGCTTGCCGCCCCACCGCCCGTGCTGGGTGCGCAGCTGGCCGAGGCCGTCGCCCGCGCGCACCTCGACCCGTTCGGCGAAGGCGAACCACTCCGGCGCCCTCACCGCGTCCGACACCTTGGCCCACACGTCGTCAACCGGCGCGTCGACGTGCGCCTGCCGCACGATCTCGATCACGACGACCACCTCGCGGTATGATGTTCACATCATGAACAGTTCAGATTCTGAACGTTTCGAGCAACTGTACCGCCGCATCTGGGGCGCGCTCAATCGTCAGGACGACCCGGATCTGAGCCAGCACGAACGCCAGCTGCTGCACCACATCGCGCCCGGCACCCCGCTGACGTGGCTGGCGACCCATCTCGGCCTGCCGAAGAGCACCACGTCGGTCATGGTGAAAGCACTGGCGGCACGCGGTTTCGTCGAACGCGCCCGCGACCCCGACGACGAGCGCCGCCTCGCACTCCGCCTCACCGCGAAGGGGCAGGAGGTCGTCGCGAAGGACACCGTCCTGCGGCCGGGGGACCTGACGGCCGCGCTGGCCGAGGTCGCTCCGGACGTGCGCGCGGCGATGCTCGAAGGCCTGCGACAGCTGGCGGAAGCGGCGGAGCGCTGAGCACCCTGTTGCATCGCCAAGAAATCGTTCTTCGCGGCCTGGAAAAGCAAGAAGCCAGGCAGTTGGTGAACTGCCTGGCTTCTGTGCGAATGGACGATACAGGGATTGAACCTGTGACCCCTACCGTGTCAAGGTAGTGCTCTCCCGCTGAGCTAATCGTCCGAGGCGGAGACGGGAATCGAACCCGTGTACAGGGCTTTGCAGGCCCTTGCCTAAACCACTCGGCCACTCCGCCACCGTGTCCAACCAGGTAGTGAGCCTGGGGCTCACAGAGCGGATGACGAGACTCGAACTCGCGACCCTCACCTTGGCAAGGTGATGCGCTACCAACTGCGCTACATCCGCGTGCATCACGTTGTGTTCGTGATGTTGGAAACCCTATACGACCGGTTCAACCGGTTTCAAACCGGGGGTCCCCCACCACCTTGTGGGCCCCCGGACCTCGGGTTTCTCAGCTCAAGTCGTTCGAGATGAGGTGTGTCAGCGCCTCGTCGACGTTGACCCACAGGTGCTCGTTGCCGGGCACGACCACGTCGTACGTCCGGTCGAGGAAGTCTGCGAGCTCCTGGGCGGACGCCTCGAACATGGCGTGCCCGGAGGGAGAACTCAGTTCGATGACGACGACTTCGGGGTCGTCGGCAGCAGGGCGGATCCGGACGTCACCGTCACCGGCGTCGGCGATCAGTCCGTCGGCCAGCAGGTCGCGGGCGTACACCCACTCGACCCAGCCGGCACGGCCGGTTCGGAACGCGGCAACGACCGCGTACGGGTCTTTCGTGTCGTATCGAAGCTCCACCTGGACCGGGACCGCCGGTGTCCTCGGCGCCAGCAGGTCGAAGACCGCTGTCGAGCGGAGCGTCACATGGTCGTTGCGCATCGTCGTTACCCTCTTCTCCCTTCCCGGTCATGGAAACGACCGAGCACGTTAGTTGTGACGTGCATGTGGCGAGGAACGCTCAAGAATGGGTCGCAGATCACCCGTCCGGGGCATCATGACTTCGTAGTGCCACCGGTCGTGCGCGTTCCGTGTCCACCTCGCTCCTGCTGCGCTCTTGTGGTTCTTCCGGCATCTGACATCTTGCTGGGTCTAACCTGAACCCGGTACCGGCTGTTGCGCGAATGTTGGACGTGAGGACATCTCTGGTGGCTGACTCGCCTGCCCAACCCGGTGCGTCGAGCGACGGTAGACCGTCCGATGTCGAGCTGGTCAGCAGGCTCGCCAGGGGCGATCGAACCGCGTTCGGCGAGCTGTACGACCGGTACGGCACGCCGGCGTATTCGCTGGCACGACGCATCTGTGTGGACCCCGACCTGTCGGAGGACGTCGTCCAGGAGGCGTTCCTCGCCCTCTGGCGGCACCCCAGCAGGTTCGACCCCGCCAGAGGAGGTTTCGGCAGCTGGTTGATGACCGTGGTCCATCACCGGGCTGTCGACACCGTCCGTAGGGAGAACACCCAGCGCCGACGGAATGTTCCGTTGACGGACGAGGTGTCCGAACGCACAGTCCCGCCCGCGGACGGTGCGGACGCCGAGGCGCTGACCAGCGTCGTCGGGGCGGAGGTCAGAGCCGCGCTGCGGACGTTGCCGGAGGAACAGCGCCAGGTGATAGCCCTGGCCTACCTCGGCGGCTACACGCAGTGCGAGGTGGCGAAGTTGACCGGCGTCCCGCTGGGCACTGTGAAGTCGCGCACATTCGCGGCCATCAGGCGCCTGCGCGGCACGTTGGGGAGTTTGTGGGCCGGCGAGACCGGCGAGACGACAGGAGCGCAGCGGTGACCGGGGAGCGGAGGGGCCAGCCGTGCCCCAACGAGGAGCTCGCGGTCGGCTGGGCGATGCACGCGCTGGAGCCGAACGAGGAAGCAATCCTGCGCGACCACCTGCCCGGCTGCGCGCGATGCCAGCTGACCGTGCGCTCGACGCACGAGGTGATGGCCGTGATGGGCGGATCCGTCCGGCGCGAGGAGCCGCCGGCGCGTCTGCGGGCGCGACTGATGGACGCGATCGAGCACACCCCGCAGGAGCCGCAGAAGCCGAACCAGCCCAGGCACGCCCTGCCGGACGCCTCACCGATCCCGCTGCGCCCCCGGCGCAGCAAGGCCCGCGTCCTGCTAGCGGCCGCGGCGGTCCTGCTCGTGGTGGCGATGGGCGGCGCGGCGGCGGTCAAGCTGAACCAGCTGTCCGGCGAGGTGTCCGCGGTGAAGCTGCAGAACGAGCAGATGAACCGAGCACTGGCGCTCAGCGTCGACCCGAAGGCCAGCCACGTACCGCTGAAGTCGACGACGACGGGCGAGGAGATCGGCACACTCGTGTCGACCGCCACCGACGCCGCCTTCGTGCCGGAACGCCTGTCGCCCAACGACAACGGCCACATCTACGTGGTCTGGGGGACCAGCACGCCGTCACCGGTGCCACTGGCCACCTTCGACCTCCAGTCCGGAGCCCCCAACCTGCTCACGTGGTCGGCCGACGCCCACAAGCACAAGCAGTTCGCGGTCTCCATCGAACCCGGACGTGTCGCACCTGCCGAACCCACCACCATCGTCGCCAACGGGCAGGTAGCGTAAACACGTGGTCCAACAGGATGAGACGAAGAAGCACCACCACGGCCCCCGCCACTGGTTCCGCCGCACCCCCGCGCTGAACCTGGCCTACCGCATCGGCGTCGGCGTGGTCGGCGGCCTCGTCCTGGTCGCGGGCATCCTGATGATCCCGTACCCCGGCCCCGGCTGGCTGGTCGTGTTCTTCGGCCTCGCCATCCTCGCGACCGAGTTCGAGTGGGCCGGCCGCGTGCTCAAGTTCGCCAAGCGCTACTACGACGCCTGGGTCGAGTGGCTCAAGCGCCAGCCCGGCTGGGTCAAGGGCCTGGTGATGGCAGGCGTCTGCGCCATCGTGCTCGCAACTTGCTACTTGCTCGGCGTGTTCTCCCTGGTTGGCGGATGGTTCGGGGTGCACGAACCCTGGTTGGAGAGCCCGATTTTTGGGTCTCGCGGGTGATGTTGTAAGCTATGGCCACACCGCGAGAGCGGGGCTAGCAACAACTCAACAAGGGCGTTTAGCTCAGCGGGAGAGCGCTTCGTTCACACCGAAGAGGTCACTGGTTCGATCCCAGTATCGCCCATTTCAGCCGAAAGGCCCCCTCATCTGCACAGATGAGGGGGCCTTTCGGTTTTTCGCGCACGCCAAGGAGTTCGGAAACCGGCCTTCGGTAGCCGAAACGGTAGCCAAACAGGGATTTAGCCGCTCAGTCGTCCTCCTCTTTCAGGACCGGTAGGAATAGACCACCGATGGCCTCCGCCGCGTCGGCATCGATGTCGGGGATGTCTTCGGTGTAGGTGTCGAGGGTGAACGCCACCTTGGCGTGTCCGAGCCGACTGCTCACGATCTTCGGGTGTGTGCCGGACCGCAGCGCGATCGTGGCGTAGGTGTGCCGCACGTCGTGCAGCCGGATCCGCGGCAGACCGGCGCGGTCCACGATGCGGTTGAAGTGCTCGGTGATCGTGTCCGGGTAGATCGGGGTGCCGTCCTCCCAGCAGAACATCAGCCCGTGGTCCTGGTAGGTGCTGCCCCAGAGCCGTTTCTCCTCCTCGATCATCGCGACGTGGATCCGGACCACCGCCACGGTGAACGCGTCCAGCGCCATCGAACGGCGGCTCTTCTGGCTCTTGCCGCTGCCCGCCTGCACCTTGCCGCCCGCGACCACGCGCGTCGCGTTCATCCGGACTCTCGCCTCCTCAGGAGCGAACCTGTCCAGCGGCAGACCGCACAGCTCGGAGCGGCGCATGCCGGTGGCGGCCTCCAGCACCCACATCGCGAACAGTCGCTCTCCACGCGCCTCCTCCAGGAACCGCCGCAGCTGCGCCGGCGTCCAGGTCTTGTGCGGCCGACGCGGCACGGATGGCGCTTTGACACCGGTGACCGGGTTCCTGCCGATGTACTGCCAGACAACCGCGGTCGTCATGGCCGAACTCAGCATGATGTGCACGCTCTGCACCGTCTTCGGAGACAACCCGGCTTCCGGCGGACTCGGCACCCTGCCGACCTCGTACCGTCGAAACGCCTTGCGCGCCGCCGCGTACGAGACGCCTACCTTGTCGGCGACCTCACGAGGCCGGATCTCCCGCTTGCTCAGCTGAGCGTCTTCCCAGAGTTGGAACATCTCCCAGTTCGTGTCGCGCTTGCGCCTCCCCGCCGTCAACAGGTGCTGATACAGCGCCACGATCACGGACGGCACGATCTCCTGCATCGACCGCTTCCCGATCCACGGCAGCACGTACGCCTTGGCGAGCTGCTCGTAGTTCGCCGCGGTCGTGGGCTCCGTCGTCGTGTGCGCGTACGGGATCCACCTTTCGAAGAAGTCGGAGACCTTGGCCCTGGACGGCTTGACGTAGGTCTCGGTCTTGATGGCGTTCTGCGCTTCCGCCATCGCGTCCCACGCGTCGTCTTCGGTTTCGAAGCCGCTCTTGGTGATCCGCTGACGATCACCGGTCAACGGGTGCGGCGGGCCATCGAACGCATACGCCCACTTGTTGCCACGCTTGAAGACAGTGCCCGGTATCTGACCCCGGTTGGGCTTTCGCTTGGTCATGCCGCGTCCGCAGCGAGCTGCTCGTCGGACGCGAGGAACTCCTCAAGCCGAGCACGGACGACGTACACACGTCGGCCGAACCGCCGAACACCCGGCAACTGGTTTGCGTCTGCGTAGCGGTAGGCGGACGCGCGGCTGATGCCGAGGAGTTCGGCGGCCGCAGGGACGGAGATGAGGGCAGGCTGCTGGTCGGACACGGATGCTCCTCGGAGTCGACGCCGCTGGGCTGCCGCAGAAACCGCAGAATCCGCAGAATTGGCGGTAGTTGTGGGTTTGTGCAGCTCAGTGGCGGTGTCGGTGATCTTGGCTCGCTTGCCGCAGAATTCCGCAGAATTGCCGCAGAATTCAGGGCGGTCGCGGCGGCGGCCCGCGTGCGCGGAGCACCTGGCGGCTGCGCGTGGCGCCGGGGCCGCTCGCCTCTCCCCGCAGCTGGGTATTTGTGCGGCAGTTCTGCGGAGTTCTGCGGCAGACGGCCCGTGATCGGCCGCAGCACTGCTGACCAGCGCAGATCCACCCCTTGAAGGATTTCTGCGGATTCTGCGGTTTCTGCGGCAGGGTCATCGCGCGGGCTGCCGGTGCGCCGGGTGCACGAAGTAGGTGGGGCTGGGCTTGCGGCCTCGTCCACTGCGTTCGGCTTCGGGTGCGCGCTGGATGTGGAAGTGCTGTTCGAGCAGATCGAGCGCGGGCAGCAGGTCGGCGACCTTGCGGAACCGTGCCCTGGTGATCGAGGTGAACAGCTCGCGGACGGTGAAGCTGATCGGTCCCTGCCGCTCGATCCACGCGAGCACCGCACGGGCGTCGTCGGTGGCCTCGTCGCTGCCCATGTAGTCGAACGCACCGAGTGCGTGCGCGAGGTAGTAGGAGCCGAGAGCGCGGGCGCGGCTGAACGTCTCGCTGGTGATCTCGGTGGACCACTTGTCGGCGGGACGGTCGGCGAGGTGCAGCAGCCCGGCGAGACGGGCGACGGTCCCGGCGTACTTGGCGGCCCAGTCGGTGATGTGGTGCAGGGTGCCGCCGCGCGCGAGCTGAGGTTCGAGTTCGGTCTGCAACGCGAACATGTCCTCGTCGGCATCGTGGCTGAAGTCGACGGTGGTCAGGTCGCGCGGTGCCAGGTGCAGCACCAGTTGCGCGAGCCGTGTGCGGTAGGTGGTGCTGATGTGGTCAGGGACTTCGGGTACGCGGATCTCGCGGTGTCCGACCGTGCTGACCGGCAGCGAGTAGAGGAAGCGTCCGAGCAAACCGCGTTCCTTGGCTGCCTTGATCTGTCCGAGGTCGCGGATGATCTGCGGCTGTACGACGAGGCCCAGGGTGAGGTAGGCGTGTTCGATGAAGTCGGAGTCGCGGCCCTGGCGGTCGACCTCGAGGTATTCGCCGGCGTGGCCGCGCAGGAACACCTCGTAGTTCGGGGTTCCTGAGTAGCGCCCGGCGATGTTGGCGACGATGCCGCCCTCGGGTGCGAGCACGGCCAGGCGTCCGCCCTGTTCGGACATGATGGTGGCGGCCTTCTCCGCGGTGATGTCGTCCACGACCAGGCGGGGCTTGGCTGGGATCACGATCTCTTGTGCGCGCAGCGCCGCGTCACTGGCCAGGCCGATGGACACGACGTCGGCGCTACTGGCGGATTTCTCCAACTTCTCCGCTTCGCGTTCGGCGACGACCTTCTGGATGCGGGTTTCCTCGATCTGCGGCAGCGCGAGTTCGACGAGTTCAGCCTGAGCCTCGCGGATGGGTCCAGCCATGGCAGCGAACACGTCGGACTTGCGCGATCCCGGCGGCAGCGCCACAGCCAGGAACAGGTTGACCGGCTGGGTCCAACCCGGCCGGATACGCACGCTGATGCGCCCGGCCGCGGCCGTCGACAACGCGGACAGCGCGACACACCCGGCGAGGTCCGCCGGTGTCTGGGTGAACTCGGTGACGGCGCTGACCATGTCGGCCGCCCAGCCGGGCAGGACGTCGACCGGGAACGTGGGCAGCGCCCGCTGTGCAGCCGAGAGCGGAACCGGCTGCTCCCAACCGTCTCCGGTCTGGTTGGCGCCTCCGGACTGGCCAGGTTCGTCCGGCACAGCACGCAGAACGCGCGCAGCACCAGTCTCGGGCAGGTGCTTGTTCGTCGCGTTCATGGAGGTGCCTCCAACCGTGGTGTCTGGAGTGGACGGTGAGGGGTGCCCGTGCCGCGCATCGCGGTGTGCGGCACCGGCCGTGTGTTAGTAGTGGTGACGAGAGCTAGGCGGCGTCGCGGTGCAGGCGGCGGGGGCGCGTGGCTCCGAGCTTGATTCCGGACTGGACGGTGGCCGTGATCTGGCGGGGCGTGCAGTCGCAGTCGCCGGTGACCATGTGCGCGGCGGATTGCTGCAACATGTGGGCAGCGTCGGCGTGGCCCAGCTCGTTACCCCCGACCAGTTGTCCAAGGCTGAGCGCGGCCTGGAACAGGGTCTTGTTGTGGCGGCTCCGCTGGGCGGCTGCGACCTTGGCGCACTCGCCGGTCACGATCGCGTCCAGGTACGCGGACCGTTGCGCAAGGGCGTTCTGGCCGGGCGCTGAGGCGGCCGTGGACGGCTTGGCGGCGGGTGGCTGGACCAGCCAGATGGGTAGTTCGGCAGGCGGGCGGTCGTCGGTGACCTCGTAGCGGCCAGCGGCGGTGATCGATGGTGGAGCGACGACGTAGCCGCCGTGTGCGCGGGTGTCGATGAGCCAGCCCAGCGTGCCCGCCGTGTTGCGCAACGGGTGGCCGGCGGGTGCCCGGAAGTACAGGTGCGTGCCACCGGATGGGGTGTGCGCGGTCCAGGTGGCAGGGATCGTGGTGCCAGCCCGTTCGGCCAGCACCGCCAGGACGTCGAGCCCTGTTGCCACTCCGAGCATGTTGAAGCCGTCCGGTGCGACCTGGCCGGGCTTGGCGACGTCGCAGTCGACCACGACGAGGTGTGACGGCCCGGTCGCGATCGCGACGTTGTGGTGTGGGTAGCGGGTCCAGAAGTCGCGGATCACCGTGGGGTCGGTGGTGGCGCGGGACTCCCACTCGTCGACGGCGGGGCGTTTGGCGCCGGGGACGACGGGGAAGACGTGCCAGCCGCATGCGGCGGCGCGCAGGATCTCAGCGAGGCGGGCGGGTTCGGTGCTCACATCGGTTCCTTCCTGGGGGCTTGAGTTGGTGCCGTGGCGGGGCGAGGTGGTGGGCTGCACTCGCCCCGCCACGGGGTCCGGGTGGTGCTGGTGAGGGTCAGCTGTCGAGTTCACCGGCGGGCGGCAGGCGATCGGTGCGCGCGGCGGTGGCGCGCACGACACGGGCGGTGTGTGCGGCCACGGTGAGGTACACGCGACCGAGCACGGAGTCCCCGCGGTTGGGGTAGAAGCGGCTGGCCTCGTGCACGTCGAACACTTCGCGCAGCGCGGCCACGGCGGCGGTGGTCTCGTCGCGGGTGCCCTCGACACGGATCTTCATGGGATTCCCTTCCGGTGCGGTGATGGTCAGGCCAGGATCTGGGCGAGGCGTCCGGCGAGCCATTGGGCGACGTTGGCGGACACGGCGTTTCCGGCCTGCATGGTCTGTTGGGCGACGTTGCCGGTGACGTGGTAGTCGTCGGGGAACCGTTGGGCGCGGAGCTGTTCGCGGGGGCGCAGCATGCGGTAGCGGCAGTCGGCGACGTCGATGGCGGTGCGCGGCACGCCGTGCTGTTCGCGGGTGGCCACCGTGGACAGCGGCTGGTCGGTGCCGTGCGGTTTCGCGTCTTTGCGGTAGGGGATGACCAGGGCGTGGTGGTCGCGGGTGGTGACCGCGCCGAACGGCTCGCCGATAGGTTTGGCGGCGTGGCGGGGTTCGAGGTTGCCGCCGTAGTTCTTGACGTAGAAGGCGTTCTCCGCGCCGGGCGGCACGGTGAGCCCGTGGTGGTTACCTCCGGCGGACACGGTGGTCAGCGGGGCGTCCACGCCGGTGGCGGTGGCGTGGTTGCGCAGCACGGTGAGGAACGGCGAGCACACCAGGGCGTCGTTCTCCCTCGTGGTGCGCGCGGGCATCGGCACACGCAGGCTGGTCGCGTCGCTGCGCCAGGTACCGCCTGAGGGCACCAGGTAGCCGGGCGTGGCCAGGCCGTCCCCGATCTTCACGGTGCGGGTGTGCAGCGGCGCGGTGCGCGCGGGGTAGGCGCGGCCGTCGTCTCCGCCGTGCGTGACGGTGACCATGGTCGGTTCGCCGAACATGGCCAGCCCGGCCTCGATGCGGCGCATGGTGGATGCCGCGAGCGGGCGGGCGCGGTCGCCGATGCGTCCTCCGAGGTCGGTCCAGTCGATCGCGGCGGCGGCCGGGAGGACGTAGGGCTCCACCAGGGCGTGGCGGCACGCGGCGTTGGGGCAGCGGTAGTCGTACTGCTGGCGGTACTTCCCGATCGGCCGGGGCCGTTGCTTGCGCCACGACTGCACTGCCCGCACCTGCTCGGCGCACGCCGCGCACCAGGAGAGCGGGCGCGGCGTGACGTCGGGCAGCGGGATGCCCTCACGGGTGAAGCTCATGAAGAGCCGGTCACGCCACTGGGGAGCGTGCGGGTTGGTCTCGTCGCCGATGTGCGCGGAGCTGACGCTGGTGAACTGGACGTTGTAGCCCAGCAGCTTCATGCCGCCGATCCACCAGTCGAACAGCTCCCAGTCGGTGGCGACGTCGACCACGTTCTCCACCAGCACGGCGCGGTAGCGGTGCACCTCGGTGGCGCGGATGACGTCCATGAAGGTGGCGCGGGTGCGCTCGAACCCGGCCTGCCGCACAGGGCCTTGCTCGAGGAGATCGAGCTGGGCGCGCTGGCGTTTGCGCCCGCCGGCTGGGCTGATCTCGGTGCAGATCGGCGAGGCCCACAGCACGTCGGTGCGCGGCAGGCGCCGCATGTCGTAGTTCGAGACGTCCGCGCACAGGTGCTCCGCGGCGGGGAAGTTCGCGGCGTGCGTCTCGATCGCCCGGTCCCAGTGGTTCGCGGCCAGCTTGAGCTCGAACCCCGCGGCGGCCAGGCCGATCGAGGAACCGCCGGCGCCGCAGAAGATGTCGGTGAACGTGAGGGACATCAGCAGGCCTCCGCGTACTCGTTGGCTTCGAAGCAGGTCCAGCAGCGCTTGTAGGAGGTGGGCACGCAGTAGCCGACGTCGCGTTGGCATTGCGGGCACCAGCGGCGGGCGGCCATCGCCTTGTCCAGCGCGAAGATCCGCGCGGCGTTGAGCGGCCGGACCGGCGCGGCGAGGTCCACGCGGAATAGGTCGGCCATTTCCTCGCGCCGGTAGGGCTTGCGGTGGCGGAACCACAGCAGCGCCTGCGCGCCCTGCCCGTTCGGGCGCAGCCCGATCATCCGCAGCTGGCGACGTGTGGCGAGACCAGGTGGGACGGCGCCGGGCTTCCCGCGCCAGGCAAACACGATCAGCCCGAACTCCCAGCCCCGGCAGAACGCCATCTGCCCGTTCCACGGCAGCACCACCTCGCAGATCGGCCGGGTGAGGCCGCTCACCAGTGGTCCCGGCCTTCGGCGAGTTCGGCAACGACGCGCTGCCGGACCTTGAGCTGCTCGATCAACCGCGTCAGCACGCCAGCAGCCCGATGGAATTGCTGGTCGCGAACGAGGTCGGCGACATGCTGCACGGCGTCGCCGGTGCGGTCGGCCCACTGGCGCCACGAACGCTTGGCCTTGTCGATGAGCTGCTGCAAGTGCTCGCGGTCCCACTCATCGCCAGCGGTCTCCTCGCCCTGCTCGGTGGGCGGGTGCAGCGTGGCGCCAGTCCATCCGCAGTCGCACTGGGCGACGTAGCCGACGAACTCGCGGGTCTCGTGCGTCCACGTGCCGGTGAGCTTGCCGCTGGGGAGCTTGCGGGCGGCGTAGCCCTCGTGGGAGTAGGAGTCGATCAGGTCCGCGTACGGTCCGCAGTAGACGATGCCCATCACGCACTCTCCAGTCCGGGCTCGGGGCGCTGGTCACGCAGTCGTCCGGTGGCGGGGAGGCTGGTCAAGCGGCGGTCGTGCTTGTCCGCGTACATGGCGGCGTCGGCCCCCGCGAGCAGCGCGGACAGCGACACCTCGCGGGCCGGAAGGGTGTGGGCGCCGATGCTGACCGCGACCCGCAGCCGGTGGCCGTCCACGGTGATCGGCTCGGCGAGTGCGGCACGCACTCGGTCGGCACGGTGTACGGCGGCCTGGCGGCCACGCTCGCCGGACGGGACGCATCCGAGCCAGACGGCGAACTCGTCGCCGTGCAGCCGGATCGGGTGCTCGCCGGGCAGCCGCAGTGCGGCCAGCCGTGACGCGAGCACGCGCAGCACGTGGTTGCCCGCCTCGTGGCCGTGGGTGTCGTTGACGGCTTTGAATCCGTCGATGTCGAGCAGCAGCACACCGACCGCGCCACCACGGCGGGTCCGGGCGGCGCGGCGGGCCAGGATCGACAGGACTTCGCGGTTGCCCAGCCCGGTCAACGGGTCGATGTGCAGGCGGCGGAACAGGTGCAGGGCGTAGGCGGTGCTGGCCGCGTACCCAGCGGTGGCGGTGGTCAGCAAGATGGTGCTGGTGGTACTCATGGGTGGCTCCTCGAAACCGTGGAAGCGGTGGGAGAGCGGGGTTGCGGGGCGGGGTCTTGCTTTGGTCGGCGACATCGCCCCGCAACGCCCGGCGCGGATCAGAACGGCGGTTCCTCGGCGAACCCGGAGCCCGTGGCGGCCGGCGTGGTGTTCCACGCGTCAGCGGCCGGGCTCGCGCCCGTCGTGGCGGTCGTGCGGGTGGCCTTGACGACCTTGGCGGTGGCCCAGCGCAGCGAGGGACCGACCTCGGTGACGTCGAGTTCCATCGCGGTGCGTTTCTGGCCGTCGACCTCGTAGGACCGCTGGCGCAGGGTGCCGGTGACCAGGACGCGGTTGCCCTTGCGCAGTGACTCGGCGAGGTTCTCGGCGGGCTGGCGCCACAGGGTGCAGCGCAGGAACGTGGCGTCGCCGTCGACCCACTGCCCGGACTGCTGGTCGAACTTGCGGTCGTTGGCTGCGACGGTGAAGTTCGCGACCGGGATACCGGATTGAGTGAACCGCAGCTCGGGGTCGGCGGTGAGGGTTCCGGCAACGGTGACCTCGGGAAGACCGGCCATGATCTGTACTCCTGTTCTCGCGTGAGTTCAGCGGGTGACGTGGTGCAGGCAGCGGGCGTCGATGAGCCGCGCGGCCAGGTCGGTGATGCGGCCCCAGTGCGCGGCGACGAGCCGGTCGGCCTCGCCCTGCACCGCGCGGAAGCTCGGCCGCTGAGCGCGCGGGATGCGGGCCAGGCACTCGTGGACGACCGTGCGGTCGTAGGCGCCGCTGGCATCGACGTCGTGCGGCCACGCCGACCGCAGTACGTCGTGCTCCTCGAGCCAGGCCAGTTCCGCGGCCACACCGGCCAGCAGCGCGACAGCGGCGGCGTGATCGCCGTCCGGGGACTCCTCGAACTCCATGTCGGTCCAGCCGCGCCAACCGGCCAGGGTGGCCTGCCAGATCCGGACCTTGGGCACGGCGTTGCCACTGACGAGAGCACCGACGGCGTGCGCGGCCTCGTGATGGGCGATGGTGGCGAGGTCGTGGTCGACGACAACCGTTGTGGGATTCATCGGATTGCGCCTCCCCGGCTCAGGCGGTGAGGACGGCGAGGGCGAGCAGGGCGAGGCCGGTCAGCAGCAGGTGGACCGCGGTGCGGATCCGCCAGTACTTCGCGACCACGGCGGCCGACATCGCGGCCAGCACCTCGGTCCGGACGATCAGCGCGCCCGGTTCGATGAGGTCGGCGAGCAGATCGGTGGGCAGGCCGCGGAAGCGGGCCCAGCGTGGGAACCCGTAGGGGCAGCGGTAATCGAGGGTGGGGCGGAGCACGGCGAGCAGCAGCACGATCGCGGCGGCGATCGGCAGCGCGGCGAGGTGCAACAGCACGGTGGCGGCGGAACCGGGGTGGGTGCCGAGCAGCGCGACGACGCCGGCTAGTGCGGCGCCGAACAGTCCGAGCAGGCCGATCGCCTTGGTGTCGGCGCGGCGCAGCTCGTCGCGCACTTCGCTGTCTGCGGCCTTGAGCGCCTCCTGGTGGTGCTGGTCGGTGGGGATCGCGGTGAACTCTGCTCGAACCATGACGTCCTCCCTGGTGTCACTTTCTGTAATCGTCAGAAGGTGTGCGAGGTCGGGCCAACGGGGCGTTGGCCTGTGTCAGAACGGTGTTATGAATCGGGTTTCGCGCGCGCACGTGCGCGCGGACGCATAGGGCGGGAGTGCGGGCGCCTGACGTCAGGTGACATCCGGGGACGTCAGACACCCGCTGCGTGTCACGCTGCGTTATGTGCGGGCGCGCGGTAGACGGTGGCGCGGCCGTCGCTTCCGGCCTCCTCGAGGACGCCGTCGCGGGCGAGGGCGGCGAGCTCACCGGACACCCAGGACCGGCCGCGGCCGAACGTGGTGTCGGGGTCGGGCAGGTCCCGCACGGTGATCTCGGTGCGTCCCTCGGCGATCAGCTTGTCGACGATCAGCCGCAGCCGCTGGCGGGCAACCCGGCGCGGCGGGCGACCGGCAGGCAACTCCATGCCGGGGTCGATGGGCAGGTCGCTGTCGAGATCGCCCTCGAGGTCCGGCTCCGGGTCGGCGGGCAGCTCGATCAGCGTGGCGTCTTCTTCATCGGAGGGCAGGGGCATCGCGTCCAGGTCGTCCACGGCCGCGGTGGCGCGTGAGGTCGTAGGGGCGATGACGCCGGCGGTCCGCGCGCCTTCCGGGCGTTCGGTCAGGCCCAGCAGCTTCGCGGTGGGCGCCCACAACCCTGGTCGTACGTCGCGGTACTCGGTGAGCGCCGCGGCCAGCTCGGAGTCGGTGGTGCTGAACGTGCGTGCGGGCATGGCGAACCTCTCCTCGTCGATACCGGGGGCCTCGAGGTAGAAGGACCCGGCGCGGCGGTTCTTCCACCGGTCCGGCCGCGCCCCGGCCTCGATCGCGTCGTCGGACAGGCAGAACCCCGCGTCGTCGATGCTGTTGACGCCGAAACACCACGCGGCACCGAGCTGCGAGCGGATGTCGGTGTTCATCCGGCGGAAGCTGGACTTCTGCTGCGACAGCACCAGCGCGATCCCCGCGGACCGGGCCTCCTCGGCGATGCGGGTCAGCGTGGCGGCGTCCTCGAGCACCCGCGAGGCCTCCTCGATCCACAGCACGATGAACGGCATGTCGTGCTGCTCGAACACCTCCGGCCGCCACTGGTCGAAACCCCACTTGCCCAGCTGCGAGGCCTGCTCGGTAATCACGTCCGGGACGCGGGTGATGAACCGGCGGCACGCGTCGTGCCCGATCACGGTGTGCACGTTGTCCCCGAGGAACCCGACCGTCTGCTCGCCCTTCGAGGGATCGAGCACGATCAGCACCGCGTCGCGACGGGTACCGGCCTCGGTCCAGGCGAGCTTGCCGCCGTGCGACTTACCCGACCCGTTCATGCCGTTGATCTGCACATGGGTCAGCTGGCGAGCGGTTGCCTTGTCACCGGGCAACCACAACCGCACCTGCTCGCCGTCCTCGTACAGACCAGGCACCAGTGGCTCCACAATGGACCCACCGGGCGCGGACGGCCCCGGCCAGGTCTGCGGGTGCCGAAGCACGTCCTTCGGGACGATCGTCATCGTGGCCTGCGACAGGTCGTCCGGATCACCGCTGATGCGCACCGCGCCCTTGTGCAGCCGCAACGCACCGGCCAGCTTGTCCGAGGCGGCCTGCACCTCCTCCACCGTGACCTCCCCGGCCGGGAGCTGCAGGGGAGCGGTGACCTTGTTCGGCGCCACCTCGATCTCCCGCGTCCGCACCCCGGCCAGCTTGACCTTCTCGAACAACCCACCCGCCCCGTCGCCGTCCCGGCCCCGCAGAGCACGGCGGATGTTCCAGGACAACGCCACACCGGCGCCGCCGTAGAACCACAGCCCGACCAGCGGCTGCCGCCACGGCGGGTTGATCGCGCACGCGACCATCCACGCGGTCGCGATCACGACGGTGAGCGCGGCGTGCGCCTTGGTCATCGGCGACCTCGAGCCCGCTTCCTTCCACGCCACCCCGGCCAGCACCGCACCGCCCACGGCCAAACCCGAGGTCAGCCACGGCAGGTGCGGCGAGTCGGACATCATCGCGTGCGTCAACGCACCCAGCGGCCACACCAGCAGCAACGCCAGCCACTGCCCCAAGTACGGGGCGAGCTTGCTGCCCACGTAGTTGCGGGGTACGTAGTAGCCCATCTCGGAGTTGCTGGCCGCGAGGTCGCCGCCACCCGTCCGCTTGCCCATCTCGCCACGCTCCTTCCTGCGGTTTCCCTCGCGGTACCAACGGATTCCGACTACACGTCGAACTTGAACTCGCGGCGGTTGCTCGCCATGCTCAGCTCAGCGACGTAGTGCTTGCGGAAGCTCAGGTAGGTCTTCACCATCGAGCCGCACAGCACCTCGACCGCCTCCGCGCCACGGATCATGTGCTTGGCCACCAACTTCGCCCGCACCCGCGAGTCCAGCCCGAACGGCATGGGGTTGGCCGACTTCACGTACTTCAGGGCGGCCTCCAACTCCTCCGCGCCCACCCGCAGTTCGTTGGCCACCGGCCGCATCAGCATGCGGGCGTTGTTGCAGTAGTCACGAATCTGGGACGAGCTGAAGAAGTCCGGCTCACCGAACACCAGTTGACTCATCGCGTTGCCTCTCACTGGTCCTGTGTGGACTCATCGGCTGGGCGTCGTCGGCCTGCCGGGCACGGCACCCGCACCGGGGGAGTAGCGCGGGTGCCGCACCCTCGCGGGTCACGCCACCCGGTCGCGTTCGGCCAGCACCGCGTCGTAGACCGCCTTGCGGCGCCTGCCCCCGACCGACAACCCGGCCGCCCGCAGGCTGGCCAGCAGCGCGTCACGCGACAACCGGTCGCCCAGCTCGGTCGCGACCCGACGAGCAGCAGGCATCAGGTCCGTGATGTCGACCCCGTCGACCACCACCGGCTCCGGCACGGTCGCTTCCGGTTCGCCGCGACCGGACAGCCGCAGCCACCCGAACCTGCGCGGCCGGACCGCCTGGTCCTCACCGCCCTGGTAGACGGCGTTGTCGCTGGTCGGTCGCGACCGGGTCGTCTCGGCCGCCTGCTCATGCAACCGGTCCGGTCCGAACAGCAGCGCCGCCGCCCCGGTCACCTGCTCGGCCTCGCGGATGATCGCCTCAGCCTCACGGCGGCGGGCCTCGTCGGTCGCCTCGATCCGCGATGCCACCACCCGACCGAACCGGCGTCGCGCCCGCCACCCGAGAGCCTTGCGAGCCTTGGCACGAGCTCGCCGTTCGGTCACCTCACGGTCGGCGACCGAGAGCGCGTCGGCCGCGTCGGTCAGTCCGTGCCGCAACGCGACCGACCATGCCCGCCACGTCCACAGTGGATAGCGCATCCACCGCGCCGCACCGAACCGCGGACGCCGATGCGGCAGCCGACCCGCCACTGCGAGCGCCTGACGATGCACACGCCGCTCACGTGCCTCCCACACCACCACACCCACGATCGACAGCACACCCACCGTCGGGTCACCGGAATGCGCCCAGTTCGAGCCGGCCGCGTAGCCGACCACCAGCCACATCACCAGCCGCTCCACCCACGACGAGTCATCGCGCGTGACCTCGCTGCCGTCGAGGGCGGTGACGGTGATCGTCTGACGCGCCTGATGAGCCAGCCGTCCGCACACCAGCCCAATGCACTCGATTCCCGTGGCCGCCGCAGCAGCCAGCGGAGCGGGCCAGCTGAGCCGCTCGGAGAACAGCTGGAACTGCCCCCACCACGCGCCAGCCATCGCCAGCACGATCGGCACCACGATCACCCGATCCGCCAACCAGACCTGCAACCGCATCGACCACGCTGTGCGCCGCGCCTGACGTTCCGCACCGCGCTCGCGGCGCCACACACGGGCTTCCTGCTTGGCTTCCAGCCTGCGAGCACGCTCGGTGCGCTGGTCCTCCAACTGCGCCAGCTTGCTCGAACGCTTCGCCTCCGCACGCTCACGCGCCAGGTCGATCTCCGCGCGCCGCAGCTCGAGGTTCCTCACCGCAGCGGCGTCCGCGCGCCGGATGTCCGCCTCCGTGCTCGCCGCGATCCGCACGGCCTTGCGATCCAGGAGCGTCATCACCGACCACCGCGCCGCTGCATTTCCCGCACCGTCACAACCCCACGCCCCAGCGACGCGAACTTGCCGCGCACCACCACCCGCCACACCAGCCCGACCGCGACTGCGTAACCGGAGGCGCCGGCCAACACGAACGGGAACCACGAGGGCGGAAACATCAAGTAGCCGACCAGCACCAGCAGTGCGGGCCAGAACAGCAACTTGATCAGCGACCACGCGAGCTTGAAGGGCAACAGCGCCAAGGACAACACCCGCATCACGCCACCTCCGTCAGCAATTCGAAGGCGTGCCGGTGAGCCTGTTGCGCCAGCGTCGTGGCGCTGGAGGCATCCGGTCCACCTTCAGCAGCAACGTGCTCGAACAGCACCGCCTTGCGCTCGTACCAAGCTGCGACTGCCTCAGCCGGCGCGTTCATGCCTGGTGCCGAACGAAGCACCTCGCCCAACTCGACAAGCACGCCCATCAGGCTGCCTCCTCCGACTCGTGACGCGTGAAGCGAGCGGCACCACCGGGGAGCAGCCGCAGGCGATGCTGCGGACGGATCTCTGCGCGCTCTTCGTCGGACATGAGCAGCCAGGACGTCGGCTGTGGGCCCGACGGGTTGGGCGTGCGGACGTGGAAGAACTCGATCTCGTCCGCGTTGGGGAAGTCGCGGCAAGCCTGGATGTCGTCATCGAGCAACGGCCACAACGTTTCTCGCAGAGTGCGTGAGCTGAGGTGGGTGACTCGCATCAGGTTCTCCGTTCATCAGCACCTTGTGGTGCCATAAGGTGCCACATGTGCAGCATGGCGTCAAGACTCGCGTTTGTGGTGCCCTAGAGCGCTAGATCGTCTGGGCGTAACGTGGACTGGTGCCGATCAACCGACAGAACGCGCGCCCGCTGAGCGCGCAGATCGCAGACGACCTACGGCGCCGCGTGGCAACGGAGCAGCTCGTTGTGGGGGAGAAGATCCCCTCGCTGCGTGCACTTGCCGAGGAGTACAGCGTCGCCGAGCTGACCGTGCACGCCGCGGTGAAGGAGCTGCAGCACGAAGGGGTGCTCGCGTCGACCAGTGGTCGTGGCACCTTCGTCAAGGCGCTTCCGTCGGCTGGCTCCGAGGAGCCTGTCGACAGCGACGCGGTGCTCACCGAGCTCCGCGAACTGCGGCAGGAAGTCGAGGCTCTGCGCACCCGTGTTGAGGCGGTAGAGCAGTCCCAGCGGGGCGACTGAAGCGGGTGTGTTCGGCGTCATAGGTAAAGAAGACCGCACTTCCCTCTGCGCCGGAATGCGGTCCTCAGTCGCAAACCCGATATTTGATTCCGGACTATTCGCGTGGTGACTAACGCCTGGTCAGGGCGTCCCAAGCGTCCGAAACAATCCGCAACAAATCCGACTTCGGCGCTTGCCAGTCGAGGTCAGTGCGGATTCGGGTGCTGTCGGCGATCATCACCGGGGGCTCTTGTGCGGCGGCCTGGTGCCGCACAGCGAGCGCACGACCAGTCACCTGCTCGGTTGCGGCGACGACGTCGCGTACTGAGGTGCGCCGCCCACTCCCGACGTTGTACGCGGTCCACCGACCAGGCGTACATGCCTCGAAGGCGCGCACGAACGCGTCTGCCATGTCCTCGGCGTGCACGAAGTCGCGGACAGCGGAACCGTCGCCGTTGAGCACGAGTTCGGGCGCGTGTCCCGCCTGCACGGCAAGTGCTTTCGGGATGAGCCTCGTGTCGTCCTCGTCGTACTTGCCCGCCGCAGCGCCCGCGATGTTGAAGGCGCGCAGGCTGATCGCACCGAGAAGTCCCGCAGCTGCGACATCAGCTGCAGCCTGGTCGGCTGCGAGCTTGCTGCGTGCATAGGGGTTGCTGGCTTTGGTCGGTTCGTCCTCGCTCGTCGGCTGCTTGTCGGCGACGCCGTACACCGCGCCCGTGGACGCCAGCACGATGCGCTTTGGCTGTTCCGCGCTCGCCAACGCGTGCAGCAGGTTGATCGTCCCGCCGGTGTTGGTACGCCAGTAGTCGGCAGGCTTCACGAAGGAATCGCGCACACGGGGAAGCGCTGCCAGATGGCAAACCCCGTCGACATCGCGCACGGCGTCGCCGATCTCGGACGGTTCGCACACGTCGCCGACGATCGAGGCGCTGAGCGCCTGGGGGAGTGCCTTCTCGGACCGGCTGAACCCGATGACCTCGTGCCCAGCCGCGGCGAGGGCGGCGACGACTGCGTGGCCGAGGAATCCGCTGGCTCCGGTGACGAGAACGCGCATGTACCTATCCAAGCAGCCGGTGGCGGTGCTCCCACGTCAGCTCGATCGTGGCGCGCGAGATCGGAGACAGCGGTTCGTTGCGCAGCCGCTCGCGGGTGTCCGAGGTGAACGGGATGCCCACCGCGGGAACGCCGGCCTCCGTGCTGACCGCGGAGCCTTCCTCGTTGACGCCGACCATGTCGGCGAACAGCTGGTCGAAGACCGGCGCCTCGATCACGGCAACCGTCAGGAACTCCACCCACAGCGTGAGCGGCTCGAGCACGGTGGCCAGCACGTGGGTGCGGAAGTCGCCGTTCTTTCGTGCGAGCTCGAAGGAGCGGAACGGCTCCTCGTTGTCGTAGTCGATCGGGTCGATGGCGTTGCCGTCGTGCTCGGGGTTGCCGAGCAGTTCCTCGGAGAACTCGCGCTGGATATTGCGCCACATCGAGAAGTCGTTCGCCTGGTGCGCCGGTGCGAGCGAGGACGGCTGGAACACGCCTGCGGGCACGACGTGGTACATGCCGCCGGCCACCGCGGTTGCTGCAGCGTCGCGCTTGTGCAGGTACATCCGATGGCCGTCGATCGGGTCGCGTCGGATCGTCAGCGTGTTGATGCTAGGCAGCATCGCGCGGGCGGACAGGTCGAACGGGTCCGTGATGCTGCGCCGCAGCCGAAGGTCGGCCATGCTCGGCCGCTTGCGCCCGTTCCCGAGCCAGGCTTCCGTGAACTCGTGGCTCAGTGCCTCGCACACGTCCAGGACGTCGAAGTAGCTCGTGTAGCTGAAGCCGAGATCGCACGCGGCGTCGGTCCACGCGACCTCGCGCAGGCGGTAGCTCACCCGGTTGTCCAGCAGCCGCGGCCGGGCGAGGTCGCGTAGTGCGCGTGAGTACCGGTTGTAGGGCGTGCCTTGGGCGGTGAGCGGACGAACGCCCTCGGTCTCTGGCGAGGTGCCGGTGATTGTGGGGTGCGCGTTCTCGTCGCCGAGCCAGCACAGCTTGACGTCGGCCAGGTCAACCGGCCGGTCTGGCATCCATCCCGCGCGGGTGAGCACCGTCGTGTTCGGGATGCGCTGGGACTGCGGATACATCTCGGCTGCAAGGTCGCCGAGGTGGGCGCGGTTGCGGTTCATCTCCGCGCGGACCGCTCGCCAGTGCTCCTGGCTGTCGTGCGGGGCGCCGGGCGTGGTGCTGACTGTTCCTGGGTGCGGGATCCGGTCGGAGGACCGATCGGGCAGGATGCCGAGTCGCTCAGGCGGGATCGACAGCCTCGAGGCGATGAACCGGAGCTCGTTGACGTCGCGGAGCGCTTGGCTGCCCTTCTCCAGCTTCGACAGCCGCGACTGCGTGGTGTTCAGCCGCTCCGCAGCCTCCTGCTGCGTCCAGCCCTCACGCTGGCGATACCAGCGGATTACCTCGCCGACGTCGGAGCCATCAGGTGGAGCGGCAGCGCTTCCAGCCACGTGCAACCAACCTCCTGAACTCGCTGCGGTAGCCATCGCGCTTGTTCCCGTCGCCGTTACGATCTTCCCCGTCCTCAGCTTTGCACGGTGAGTCCTTCGAGGCACTGACATCACACGGCAAAGCGGTACGAAGGCGTTGTCGAGGTGGGCTAGCGGTTGCCGGGGGTGACGCGCACATCGGAACCTCAAGCGTCGTTCGACACGCCCGTAGGTTCCGAGGCAAGTCGATGGCGTGTCACGAGGGCGGTACGGTAATTGCGTCCATTTCTGATCAGCTTGTGTGGTGTCTTGCCTGCTTGCGCAGGGCAGCGCTGGGCGTCCGCGCTCGGCGAGGATCGCAACCCGAGGACCGCCGCCTCATCGAGTGGTGCCAAGGCGCAGCGCTGGGCGTCCGCGCTCGGCGAGGATCGCAACACCATCGCCGGTGGCCGGGTGCTCATCACGTCCCTCGGCAGCGCTGGGCGTCCGCGCTCGGCGAGGATCGCAACGCTTCTGTGAGAACCCTCAGTGCCTCGGTGTAGGCAGCGCTGGGCGTCCGCGCTCGGCGAGGATCGCAACTCCGATGTGCCGAGGATGCGGGCTTCCCAGGCGGGGGCAGCGCTGGGCGTCCGCGCTCGGCGAGGATCGCAACGTGCACTGTTAACTTGAGTTGCCTGGTGCCTAGCGGGCAGCGCTGGGCGTCCGCGCTCGGCGAGGATCGCAACTGGTGCGGGTGTGCGAGGAACACGCCGACGAGTCGCAGCGCTGGGCGTCCGCGCTCGGCGAGGATCGCAACTTGGCAGACGCGGCGCGGAGGGGCCCCTTGTTTTGCAGCGCTGGGCGTCCGCGCTCGGCGAGGATCGCAACAACGGCGTCATCGTCACCGGGGAGAGCCCAGGAGGCAGCGCTGGGCGTCCGCGCTCGGCGAGGATCGCAACGAACGACAAGCAGTAGAACGGATGAAGAAGCTCGACGGCAGCGCTGGGCGTCCGCGCTCGGCGAGGATCGCAACTTGCCGAGGATGAACGTGACCTCGCCCGTACGTTCGCAGCGCTGGGCGTCCGCGCTCGGCGAGGATCGCAACCGCGTCGAACGTGACGCCCAGCCGGTGATCCTCCATGCAGCGCTGGGCGTCCGCGCTCGGCGAGGATCGCAACCAGTTTCTTCAGTCGCGCGAACATCGCCTCGTTCGGCAGCGCTGGGCGTCCGCGCTCGGCGAGGATCGCAACCCCGACCGGGTGGTCGAGTTCCCGACCAACGTGGAAAGCAGCGCTGGGCGTCCGCGCTCGGCGAGGATCGCAACTGGACCGACCCGCGCAACAACCTCGGCAACATCCAGCAGCGCTGGGCGTCCGCGCTCGGCGAGGATCGCAACTTGGAGGAGGCCAACAAGATCGGTAAGCGCTGCTACGCAGCGCTGGGCGTCCGCGCTCGGCGAGGATCGCAACAGTCTGTGCTGCTGCAGCGGTGAGGCTGAGACCCGCAGCGCTGGGCGTCCGCGCTCGGCGAGGATCGCAACGCTGGCACCGTCCCGAGGATCCGGCGCATGCTGCAGGGGCAGCGCTGGGCGTCCGCGCTCGGCGAGGATCGCAACTGGAAGGTCTGCGTCAAGCGGCTGCGTCACGCTCGCCGGGCAGCGCTGGGCGTCCGCGCTCGGCGAGGATCGCAACGACGTGGACGCGGACAAATGGAAACTCTACGAAGGCAGCGCTGGGCGTCCGCGCTCGGCGAGGATCGCAACTGGACAACACGCGGCTGGTGTTCGAACGCGCGCAGGGCAGCGCTGGGCGTCCGCGCTCGGCGAGGATCGCAACGTGATCGGCGAACTCGACGCCGAACCGAACGCCCCGCAGCGCTGGGCGTCCGCGCTCGGCGAGGATCGCAACGACACCACGATCGACGGTGAGGGCTTCTGGGAGGCCGGCAGCGCTGGGCGTCCGCGCTCGGCGAGGATCGCAACAGCGCCCACTGCGCGGCGGCCCACGCCTGAACCCAGGCAGCGCTGGGCGTCCGCGCTCGGCGAGGATCGCAACATCGGGCCCAAGATGGGCTTGTTGTTCGTGTCGTTGCAGCGCTGGGCGTCCGCGCTCGGCGAGGATCGCAACCGCGACGACGTGCAACACGTACGTCTGCAATGCCTTGCAGCGCTGGGCGTCCGCGCTCGGCGAGGATCGCAACAACAAGATCGCGGCGAGACCGACCATGCCGCCAGCGCAGCGCTGGGCGTCCGCGCTCGGCGAGGATCGCAACACGGTGGGGTTCGCGGTGAACGCCTGCATCTGCGCGCAGCGCTGGGCGTCCGCGCTCGGCGAGGATCGCAACAAGTCCGAGGGCGACGAGGTGTCCGGTGACTCCTGAGCAGCGCTGGGCGTCCGCGCTCGGCGAGGATCGCAACTGCTGGAGGTACTGCACGGCCTCGGTGGCGAGCTGCTGGTGGCAGCGCTGGGCGTCCGCGCTCGGCGAGGATCGCAACCAGAACGCGCAGGCCGCGCGGGACGCGTTCATCACCAGCAGCGCTGGGCGTCCGCGCTCGGCGAGGATCGCAACGGCGTGTGGATGTGGCTCACCGACCCGCTCACCGGCAAGCAGCGCTGGGCGTCCGCGCTCGGCGAGGATCGCAACCGCCCTGAAACGTGTCCGCCCCGATGTCTGTGCGACCGCAGCGCTGGGCGTCCGCGCTCGGCGAGGATCGCAACCACAGCCTCACTGACCTGCGACGATGAGCGAAACCGCAGCGCTGGGCGTCCGCGCTCGGCGAGGATCGCAACGCCGAGCAGGTCGGTGAGTGGATCCCGCCCGGTGTGCAGCGCTGGGCGTCCGCGCTCGGCGAGGATCGCAACGGGACCTGCATCGCGGTGACGGTCTGGTCGCAGCGGCAGCGCTGGGCGTCCGCGCTCGGCGAGGATCGCAACTCGTAGATGTCGCGCATGTCCGTGAGCAGCTGCGCGCAGCGCTGGGCGTCCGCGCTCGGCGAGGATCGCAACGACAGCCTGTACTACCAGTTGTCGCAGACCAACGCAGCGCTGGGCGTCCGCGCTCGGCGAGGATCGCAACAACCGCGACGTGTGGGAACTAGTGGAGCCTGGCACGGCAGCGCTGGGCGTCCGCGCTCGGCGAGGATCGCAACGTGGACGGCGGCGGCGGCGATGCGCCACACCTGTCCGGCAGCGCTGGGCGTCCGCGCTCGGCGAGGATCGCAACATGGAGACCGCCGGGGGCGGACACGCCAACCCGACCCGCAGCGCTGGGGGTCCGCGCTCGGCGAGGATCGCAACCGTGAAGGGCTCGAGCGGATGCAGGCCCGGCAGGCCGCAGCGCTGGGCGTCCGCGCTCGGCGAGGATCGCAACCCAGATCTGATCGTCACACTGTCTCAAACACCAGCTGCAGCGCTGGGCGTCCGCGCTCGGCGAGGATCGCAACAGACACGACTGCCGCGCTGGACACCTGCGGCACAGGCAGCGCTGGGCGTCCGCGTTCGGCGAGGATCGCAACAGGCCGAAGGGGAGCTTCGAGAGCTTCACGAAGCCGGCAGCGCTGGGCGTCCGCGCTCGGCGAGGATCGCAACACCATCACGTGGAGCGGCCAGACGACCGCGTCGATCACAGCGCTGGGCGTCCGCGCTCGGCGAGGATCGCAACAAGAAGCGGAGGACCAATGGCTGAGCCCGTCTACCCGCAGCGCTGGGCGTCCGCGCTCGGCGAGGATCGCAACTCGACGATGACGACCTTGTAGCCGTGGTACTCGGCGCAGCGCTGGGTGTCCGCGCTCGGCGAGGATCGCAACATCGCGGGAACGCGCAAGGTCGACAAGGCGACCTACGGCAGCGCTGGGCGTCCGCGTTCGGCGAGGATCGCAACGTCGCAACCTGTGTGGTCTATGGCGCAGCCACGCAGGCAGCGCTGGGCGTCCGCGCCCGGCGAGGATCGCAACATGCGGCCTTGCCCTGTCTGGTCGGCCAGGAGTGGCTACTCCATTTGGGTGTTTGTTGTGGTGCCTGCGCACTGGTCCACCGGTTTTGTCGGTGGTCGTCTCTATGGTCGCGTCGTTCGTCGGGGACGGGCGATACGAAAGGGTTTGTTTGTGTGGGCGCATAGTCCCAGCACAACGACCGGCCGGTGGCATTCGTTGGCCGATCATGTTCGTTCGACTTCAGAGTTAGCGCGCAGTTTCGCGAACTCGTTCGGCGCGGGAGATCTCGCGGCCGCGCTGGGCCTGGTTCACGATGCCGGGAAAGCCAGCTGCGCGTGGCAGACGAAGTTGGCCGAGGTGAGTGGAACCGGCGAGAAGGTCGGCATCAACCACAAGAACCTAGGTGCTCTGCTGGTACGGAACCGCGCGCAGGCTGCGGCCATGGCGGTGCTGGGGCATCACGGTGGGCTCGATCGTGTGCAGAAGCTGGTCAACCTCATCCACGGGCCGGACGATGTCGAGGCGCTCGAGCGGTTCTTCGGCGTGGTTCCGGAGGCGCGGGCGCTGCGGGACGGGCCGTCGCTGCTGCCCGAGGCGTGGGGCGAGTTGATGCTGCTGGGGGAGATGGGGATCCGGTTGGTTTTCTCCGCCTTGGTGGATGCCGATCACCTGGACACGGCCGCTCACGCGGAAGGGCTGTCCCGGCCGCGGGTCGCGCCACCGACCGACATGAACGAGTTGGTGCGGCGGTTCGAGCACAACCGCGCCGCGCTGCTGGCCGATCGTGGCGAGCCATCCGACGTCGACCGTGTGCGGGTCGGCCTGTACGAGGACGTCGTGCGGCGGGCGATGCGCGAGCCGGGCGTATACCGGTTGCCGGCGCCTACGGGCTCGGGCAAGACGATGACCGCCGCCGGATTCGCCTTGCATCACGCTGCGCGGCGCGGCAAGGCACGGGTGATCGTGGCGGTGCCGTTCACGACGATCACCGAGCAGAACGCGGGGGTGTACCGGCATCTGCTCGGCGAGCAGGCCGTGCTGGAGCACCACTCGAACGCGGAACTGGATGACCGTCGGCTGCGGCTGGCGGCGGAGAACTGGGATGCGCCGTTTGTGGTGACCACGACCGTGCAGTTGTTCGACTCGCTGTTCGGGCGCCGCCCGGCCCGATCACGCAAGCTGCATCGGCTGGCGAACGCGGTGGTGGTGCTGGACGAGGTGCAGGCGCTGCCGGTGCCGCTGCTGGTACCGATCCTGGACGGGCTGCGGCTGCTGTCCCAGCACTTCGGCACCACGGTGCTGCTCGCGTCGGCGACCCAACCCAGCTTCGAGCACCTGGCGGTGTGGAAAACGCTGGAGATCACCCCGCTGGTCGACGACCCGGTGGAGTTGTTCACCCGGCTCAAGCGGGCGCGCTACGAGTGGCAACTCAAGCCGCGGCCGACGCTGGAGCAGATCGCGGCGCAGATCTGCGAACAGCGGCAGGCGTTGGCCATCGTCAACACCGTAGGCCACGCCCGCACCCTGTACCGGCTGGTGGCTGAGCGGAAACCCGACGCTGAGGTCGTGCACCTGTCCACGCGGATGTGCCCGCGGCACCGCGAGCATGTGCTGACGCGGATCCGCGCGCTGCTGGCCGAGGACAAGCCGGTGCTGGTGGTGTCCACACAGCTGGTCGAAGCCGGTGTGGACGTCGACTTCCCCGTGGTGTTCCGCGCGCTCGCGCCTGCGGAGTCGCTGCAGCAGGCCGCGGGCCGGGCCAACAGGGAAGGCAAGCTGCCGGGGCTGGGGCGGGTGGTGGTGTTCGACGCCTCCGACGCGCCGGTTCCCGAGTTCTACCGGGCCGGTGTGGCCAAGACCCTGGCGTTGTTCGGACCGGGCCGTGACCCAGACGACCCGGCCCTGCTGGCCGAGTACTACCAGCGGCTGTACACCGGGTTGAACGTCGACGAGGCCCGGCGCGGCGCGGCGATCCAGGACAACAGGGCGGAACTGGACTTCCGCGCCGTCGCCGACGGACCCAAGCCCACCGGCACAGGTGCCGGCCGGGACCGCCGCCTGGCGTTCCGCATGATCGACGAGGACCCGGTGTCGGTGATCGTGACCACCTGGGACGAGCAGGGCCGCGCCACCGAACTGGTGCGGCAGCTCCGCATCGGCGTGGGCCCGCTGCGCGGGGTGCTGCGGGAACTGCGGGGCTACATGGTGCCGCTGCCGCGGGCGGTGGCGTCCGCTCCCGACGTGCGGGCGTTGTGCCGCCCAGTGATCGACGGCCACGACGAGTTGTGGGAATGGCGCGGCGACTACGACCCGCAGGTGGGAGTCGACGAACGTGCGATCGGAGAGGAGACCGTGTGGTGAGGCATAACTGGCCTCGATCGGCGTCCGGAGCGCCGCCGCTGGCGGTGCAGGTGTGGGGAGACGCTGCGCTGTTCACCCGCCCCGAGCTGAAGGTCGAACGGGTGACCTACCCCGTGATGACCCCGTCGGCCGCGGTCGGCGTGCTGGAGTCGATCTACTGGAAGCCGCAGTTCCGGTGGCGGGTCGTGGGCATCGAGGTGCTGTCGGAGATCAAGCAGTTCACCCAGCGCCGCAACGAGACCACCGATATCGCATCGCTGGCCGACGCAGCCTCGGGACGGCGACGCCTGGACACCGTGGCGAACCGGGTGCAGCGCAACGCGATCTGCTTGCGCGACGTGGCCTACCGAATCCACGCCCACACCGAGTTGGGGGAGACGGCGGACAAGCCCGAAGCGGCCTACCGCGACCAGTTCCGCCGCCGGGTCACCCGCGGCAGCTGCTTCTCCCAGCCGTACCTGGGGGTGCGGGAGTTCACCGCGTTCTTCGGCGACCCTGACGACCGGCTCGCCTGGCCGCACACCGAGAAGTTGGGGTTGATGCTGCACTCGGTCGACCACTCCACCACCCCGCCGTCGTTCACCTGGTTCCACGCCGAGCTGGATGTCGGAGTGCTGCACGTCCCCGAACGCGGCATCCCCGCAGAGGGGGCCTGATGCTGGTCCAACGATTGGTGCAGCACGCTGCGCAGGACCCGTCCGCGAAGCCGTTTCACCGCATGCTGCGGTTCGACTGGGAACTACGCCTGGACCTCGACGGCGCCGTGATCAGCGACGGCCTGGAGCCGATCACTGTCCCGGATGCCGCGGGCAAATCACGCGGCGCCGAGCACCTGGTGCCCGCCGTGGTCCGCACGGTTGGTGTGGCCCCCAACCTGGCCGCCGACGACGCGCAGTACGTGCTGGGCTGGGCCGACGCCGACAGCAAACCTGAGCGGGTCGCGCAATGCCACCAGGCCTTCATCGACCTGACCCGCCGCTGGGCCGACAGCGCCGAAGGCCGCCAGGACCCGATCGCCCAGGCAATGGCCCGCTTCTACAGCACCGGCGAATCCACCAGGCTGCGACCCGACCCCGACGCGGCCGCGAAACAGCGCGTGCTAATCACCGTCGATACCACCCCGGCCTACCGCGCGCCGTCCGTACCGACGTTCTGGGCCGCAGAAGTCGCCCGCCGCAAAGGCGGCGGCAAACACGGCCTGTGCCTGGTCTGCGGCAAGACCGGGCCGCTGCTGGACACCTTGCCCGGCAAGGTCCCCGCTCGGCTGGTGCCCGGTGCCTCCAACGATGCGGCGCTGGTCAGCATCAACGAACGCGTCTTCGGCTACGACCTGACCACCCAGCTGGTGTGCTCACCGATCTGCATCACGTGCGGAGAAGGCCTCTCCGCCGGCCTGGTCCGTGCACTCGACTCCGACCAGACCACCTCCTACGGCGGCCAGGACAGCCGCCTGGCGTGGTGGGTCACCGAGCCCGTGCCGCGTAACCCGATGAAGCTGATCCTCGACGCGGACCCTATGCAGGTCGGCGACCTGCTCGAGTCCATCCACACCGCACAGACCGCACCGTCGCCCGACACAGCGAAGTTCTGCGCGCTGACCGTCGGCGGCAACGTTGCCCGCGTCATGGTGCGCGACTGGCTGGAAATGCCACTGTCCACAGTGGAGAAAAACGTCGCCGCGTGGTTCCTCGATCACGAAATCGCCACCTTGCACCCCGACGAACCAGTACGGCAGCCGCTTCAACGCCTCGTCCGCGTCACCGGACGCTGGCAGCGAGCCGAACGCCGCTACGCCTTCCTTGGCGCCAAAGGAGGAGCGCATCCGCACGGCGCCCAACGCGACCTGCTCCGAGCGGCACTGCGCAACACCCCGCTGCCACCGTCGCTGCTGACCCACCTGCTGCACCGCGTGCGCACCGACGGCCGCTTGGACACACCCCGCGCGGCCCTGATCCGCCTCGCACTGCTGCGCTCGCCACTGACCACGGAGACACCGATGCCCGGACTCGACGACACCAACACCGACCCCGCCTACGTGTCGGGCCGGGTGTTCGCCGCCCTGGAATCCCTGCAGTACGACGCCTTCGAAGGCAAGCTCAACACCACCTACGCCAACCGCTACTTCGCCGGCGCCGTCACCAACCCCCGCGCCGCCCTGATCACCGGCCGCAAACTTGCCGACGCCTGGCTGCGTAAGTTCCGCGGCCCCCGCACAGGCACAGCGATCAACCACAGCCGCGACTTGGACCAACTGTTCGAACTCCTCGACGCCTCGACCGGCATCCCTGGCCGCACCACACCCAAACAGCAGGCACTGTTCCTGCTCGGCTACCACCACCAGCGCGCATACCGATTCGCCACCCTGCGGCAACGTGCCGCCGCCCGCACCACCCCAGAAGACACCACGACCACCGGCGCCGAGCTCAACCAGGAGATCTCCGCATGACCACCGTTCACCCACACCTGGACCCCGCCGTCCGCCACGACATGGTCTTCCTGTTCGACGTGACCGACGGCAACCCCAACGGCGACCCCGACGCGGGCAACCGGCCCCGTACCGACGACGAAACTGGCCAAGGCCTGGTCACCGACGTAGCGCTCAAACGCAAGATCCGCGACACCCTCGCGCTCGCCGCGGGCGACAACCCGCGCTACGGGATCTTTGTCCAGGCTGGCTATGCCCTCAACCCGCGCCTGGAAGCCTCCTACGAGGCGACCGGCCTCAAGCTCGCCGCCAAGGTCACCAAGCAGGAAGCCGAGCGGGCTCGCGCGTGGCTGTGCGATCGGTACGCCGACATCCGATTGTTCGGCGGGGTCCTGTCGGTCGGCAAAACCCAGGCGCTCGGACAGGTCCGCGGACCGCTGCAAGTCGGTATGGCCCGCAGCATCGACCCAGTCTTCCCGATGGATCACACCATCACCCGCGTCACCCAGACCAAACAGGACGACATCGACAAGGGCGAGACTACCGAGATGGGCGGCAAATGGACCGTGCCCTACGGCCTCTACCGCGCCGAGCTGTACTACTCGGCCACCCGCGGCTCGCAGACCGGCGTCGACTCCACCGACCTGGAACTGCTGTACCGAAGCCTGGAAATGATGTTCGACCACGACAGGTCCGCCACCCGCGGCCGACTCACCGCTCGCGGGCTCTACGTCTTCAGCCACCCCAACGCGTTCGGCGCGGCCCCGGCACACAAACTCACCGAACGCGTCGTGGCCGCTCGCACGACGTCCGACGCCGATGTGCCTACCAGGACGTTCGGTGACTACAACGTCTCTGTTGATGAGGCCGATCTTTCTGCCGGGATCACCATGACGAAACTGATCAGCTAGGAGCCACCGCAGTGACCGACGCAACGCGGGATGGGCGCCGCAGCGTGCCCATCTCCGCGCTGGAGCACTACGTCTACTGCCCGCGCCAGGCGGCGCTGATCCACGTTGAGGCCTACTTCGACTCCAACATTGACACCGTGCGTGGTGACCTCGCTCATGCCGCAGTGGATCGAGCGGGTGCGGGCCAGGACCGGCGCATGCAACGTGTATGGCGCTCGTTACCCGTGTGGAGCGACGAGGTGGGGGTGCACGGTATCTGTGATGTGGTCCAGTTCGGCGACACCGGCCCGATACCCATCGAACACAAGTCCGGCACCTACCGCCCTGGTGGCCCGGCTGACGTCCAGGTCGCCGCGCAAGTGCTGTGCCTGCGCGAGATGTTCGACGCCGCGGTCCCGATCGGTGTGTTGTTCTCCAATCGGGACCGCCGTCGGCACGATGTCGTTGTGGACACTGAACTCGCCGACCGCGTGAAGGTCGCGGCGCAGGAGGTTCGGCGACTGTTGGACACCGGATCGGTTCCGGCGCCGGTTAACGACACACGATGCCGGCGGTGCTCGCTACGTCCAGGCTGCATGCCAGAGGCTCCGACGCATGTGACGCACGCCCTGTTCGAACCGCGCCCCGCGGGCGCGTGGGAGTGGGAATGACTGAGCTACTGAGAACCCTGTACGTCACCACGCCAGGCACGAGTCTGCACCTTGACGGCGACACGGTCCGTGTCGCGCATCCCGACAGACCAGGGCGTCACCTGATCCCGCTGCTGCGCATCGACCATGTCGTTGCCTGGAACGGTGTTGATGTTTCCGGGGATCTGCTGCACCGGTGCGCGGCCGACGGCCGGTCTGTCACCTGGGTAACCCGCAACGGCAGGTTCCTGGCCCGCGCGACCGGTCCGCAGGCTGGCAACCCGCTGCTGCGCCTGGCCCAGTACCGCTGCTACGAGGATCAAACCCGACGGCTGGCGATCGCGCGTGCGGTCGTCGCCGGCAAGCTACACAACTACCGCCAACTGTTGCTGCGCTCAGCGCGTGATGCAGTGGGCGACCGGCGCGAAGAGCTGCGCACTCTGGCGGAAAGACATGCGGGCGCACTCGCCGACCTCGCCGCCGCGACAGGTCTGAACGAGATCCTCGGCATAGAAGGGCGAGCAGCCCGCGACTATTTCCAGGGCCTCGATCTGCTCGCGCCGGGTGTCGCCACAGGCCGGACCCGACGGCCACCACTTGACCCGGTCAACTGCCTACTTTCATTTGGATACGGCATGCTACGTGTCGCAGTCCATGGAGCACTGGAACAAGTCGGCCTCGACCCGTACCTGGGCTATCTCCATGGCGTGCGATCCGGGAAACCGGCGTTGGCACTGGATCTCATGGAGGAATTCCGACCACTACTCGTCGACCGCCTCGTGCTGACCTTGATCAACCGCAAGCAGATACTTGGTCGGCACACCGAAACCTTGCCCGGTGGTGCGGTCCAACTGACCGACGGTGGCCGAAGGTTCATGCTGGAGCAGTGGTCCGCAGCCCGCGAACGCGAGTGGACCCATGCCGGCCTCGGCCGGACTGTCCCGGCGGCACTGCTTCCACTCACACAGGCGCGACTGCTCGCCAGGCACATACGCGGTTCTGTCGATGGATATCTGCCCTGGACGGTCACCTAATGGAACTGTTGATCACCTACGACGTCGACACCACCACGCCCGCTGGACAGCGCAGGCTGCGCCGCGTGGCCAAGGCCTGCGAGGGCATGGGACATCGCGTACAGAAGTCAGTGTTCGAGGTGGTTTGTGAGCCTGCGCAACGTGTCCAACTCGAGGCGGACCTGGCCCGGATCATCGACACGAACCTCGACTCGATCCGCGTGTATCAGCTGGATCGCGGAACGTTCGGGGCGGCGCAACATCTTGGAGCCGCAGTAAGACCACCCCATCACGGTCCGCTGATCGTCTGAGGGGTGTCATGTCGTCCCAGGTTGCTCTGACCTGGAACCGGTGGTTGAGAACCTCCAGCGTCGTTCAACACGCCTGTAGGTTCCGAATCGTTGAACTGGCGTGTTGCGCGTAGAGCAGCTCCAGTCTGTGACATGCATGGATACGCAATGGAATCATTCCTGTTCGAGCAGGGCAGCGTCGGGCGTCCGCGCCCGGCGAGGATCGCAACGTCAAGTGGGACGGCGGATACAACAACGAGAAGCGGCAGGCAGCGTCGGGCGTCCGCGCCCGGCGAGGATCGCAACAATAAGAGTCCGACGGGTCGCCGAGCTTGATCACGCAGCGTCGGGCGTCCGCGCCCGGCGAGGATCGCAACTGGTTATGCGAGGCTCATGCGGCCTCCCGAAGTGCGGGCAGCGTCGGGCGTCCGCGCCCGGCGAGGATCGCAACCCTTTTGCGATGTTGAATACGCCGTCTGACATTTTCGCAGCGTCGGGCGTCCGCGCCCGGCGAGGATCGCAACGCAATGGACGTGATGCGCTCGTCCCGCAGCGTCAGCGCAGCGTCGGGCGTCCGCGCCCGGCGAGGATCGCAACCGACTAGCTCTGGCCTTAGGCGGCATGACCGTAGACGCAGCGTCGGGCGTCCGCGCCCGGCGAGGATCGCAACGTGGTCGGCACCAGCGGGTAGGTGAGTCGGCGCGGCAGCGTCGGGCGTCCGCGCCCGGCGAGGATCGCAACCCACCCACGATCGCGGCGGACAGCCACTTCTCCCCAGCAGCGTCGGGCGTCCGCGCCCGGCGAGGATCGCAACACGGCGGACGGGTGGTTGTCCGACACCCAAGTCAAGCAGCGTCGGGCGTCCGCGCCCGGCGAGGATCGCAACGATCAGCACGTCGGCATATCCCCTGATAGCAGCCCCTAGCAGCGTCGGGCGTCCGCGCCCGGCGAGGATCGCAACCTGCAAACGGATGATCAGGTCACTGATGTGAATTGCGCAGCGTCGGGCGTCCGCGCCCGGCGAGGATCGCAACCGTAACTACATCCCCGTAGTGAACGACACCGCGTTGGCAGCGTCGGGCGTCCGCGCCCGGCGAGGATCGCAACAAGACCAACGACCCGATCGACGTGCTCGACATCGGCGGCAGCGTCGGGCGTCCGCGCCCGGCGAGGATCGCAACAACCCGATGGCGCTGCAGACCGGTGGTGACGTCGAGGCAGCGTCGGGCGTCCGCGCCCGGCGAGGATCGCAACGACCAGCTGCGCCGGGCCAAGGCCCGCATCACGGATGCAGCGTCGGGCGTCCGCGCCCGGCGAGGATCGCAACTGGTGGTCGAACAAGACGCTGGTCACCCGCGTGCGCGCAGCGTCGGGCGTCCGCGCCCGGCGAGGATCGCAACTTGTCCGCCGAGCCTCTCAGCGGACTGAGCGCGTGATCGAGCGTGTGTAGGTCGGGTGGGCTGTTGTTCGTAGGGGTGGTCAGAGTCGCCGTACAACTGCTGCATCACCGATCGCGGCTAGCACCACACTGTCACTCTCCCAGGAGCTGTTTGCACAGGTCGAGCGTGCGCACGAGGTCGGGTTGACTAACCGGCACGCGTGCGCCCACCAGTCGTTCGATCTCGGCTTGCCGCTCGATGAGCAAATCCAGCGTGCGTGGGATGATCTGGTCGACCATCGGTGGTGGTGTGGGTGCCATAGCGCGCTCCTCTGGTCGGGCGCCCTGCTGGTGCTTCCCTTCACCAGCAGGGCGGCGCAGAGTCTCGCACATGTGTTCGATTCCGTGTCAAGTGGAAGACTGCATGAGGCCCGCAGTTGGGGCTCCTGTGGGGAATGTGCGGGGCCGTGCTGCGCCTCGGAGGGGTCGTTACGCCATCCCCGCAGCTCAGAGGTGGTCATGATCATTGGAAGCGGAACCACTCAAAATCCGTGCGGCACCTGTACCCCGCGAAGGCTGTCACGCGTCGGTGGTCGAACGACGAACCGCCGTACTGACCGCTGGAATGTTCGGTCACCGCTCTGCGTTCTGGACGTGCCACGCGGTAAGGATCTTGTCGATGTTCTTGTGCCAGTTGAGCTCGCAGGCCGTGACCGTGACGTGATGGCCATCCGCTCCAACGAGATGCCATAGGACGTCAACTACCTGGTAGGAGTGGTCGAAGTCGAACGTGACCAGTTCGCCGACTCGCGGAACATGCTCAGACCGCTTCTCCTCGTACTGGATTTCACCGTCGTCGCAGTGCAGGGTGTAATCGATCTTAATCACGCAGTGCCCTCCTAGCCGGTAGTTGATCTCCCAAGAGACTTACCGCCTCAGCAGGCCTTTGCCAACCCGGTAGGCGGAGTTGGGGGCATCGACAGCTTGATCACATGCGAATCCGCAGCGTCCGGTCCCATCGATCGGCCAGCTAGACCAATCGTCGACGAGCTCGAACGGCTGTGATGGCCGTATCTGTGCCCAGGTTGGTAGCCGGTCGGGATGCGACGAGATGTCACGCGTGGGGATGTGTTGAGACGTCTTGCGACATACGAGCATGTCAGGATGGTTGTGGCGCGACACGGTGCGACGGTTGGGATATACCCGGTGCCGTTCACACCGAAGAGGTCACTGGTTCGATCCCAGTATCGCCCATTTCCACTAAGAGGCTCCTGACCAGCAATGGTCAGGAGCCTCTTGGGTTTCCTGGGCACGGTGAATGACCCGGAAACCGCCTGCGGTGCCCGAACGGTGTCTTATGCGGTCACTCGGACTCGTCGTCTCCCTTCGGCAGGAATAGACCACCGATGTCCTCTGCGGCTTGTTGGTCCAGGTCGGGGATGTCGGCGGAGTAGGTGTCGAGGGTGAAGGCGACCGTTGCGTGTCCGAGTCGGCTGCTCACGATCTTGGGGTGCACGCCGGACCGGAGTGCGATGGTGGCGTAGCTGTGTCGCACGTCGTGCAGCCGGATCAGCGGCACCTTCGCGAGGTCCACCAACCGGTTGAACTGCTCGGTGACCGTGTCCGGGTAGAGCGGGCGCCCGTTGTCCCAGCAGAAGACCAGTCGGCCGGCCTGGTAGCCGCTTCCCCAGGCGGCCTTCTCGTCCTCCAGTTGCTCGAGGTGCTCCCGGAGCACCGTCACCGTGAACTTGTCGAGCGCGAGCGGCCGACGGCTCCGCGCGCTCTTGCCACCGCCGGTCCTCACCGAGCCGCCGGCCACGACGCTGTAAGTGCCGAAAACGTCGTCCAGGCAGGTCAAGCGGCGTGATGGTACTCGTGGAGGACGCCGCCGAGTCGATCGTGTCGTCGGATGTCGAGATGGGTGAGTGCATCAGGATCGGTGATCGGCGCGGGTAGTGGGCATGTGGGTGCTGCGGCGTGCAGTGCGCGGTGGGTTCGGTGTTGGTTGTAGAAGATTTCGTATTCGCGAAGTGCGTGCAGTAGGTGCGATCGGTTGAGGATGAGGGTCCGGTCGAGGAGTTCGGCTCGGCACGTGCGGATCCAACGCTCGATGATCGCGTTCATCCGTGGGACGCGGATTCCGGTCTTGACGATCGTGATCTCGCTGTCGGCGAGAACGGCGTCGAACTGCGCGGTGTACCTGCTGTCGCGATCGCGGATCAGGTACTTCACGGTGGCGTCGGTGTCGTGTAGGTCCATGACGAGGTTGCGTGCTTGCTGGGTGGTCCAGGCCGCGGTGGGATGGGCGGTCGTGCCGAGGATGTGAATGACACGTGTGGCGTGTTCGATCACGGCGAGGACGTACAGCCATGCGCCGGTCAGGGTTCTGGTTTCGAAGAAGTCGGCGGCGAGGATGGCGTGTGCCTGGCTGCGCAGAAAGGTCGTCCAGGTGACCTGATTGCGGAGTGGTGCCGGTTCGATGCCGTGGACCTTGAGGATCTCCCAGACTGTCGAGGGAGCGATCTTGACGGCGAGGGTGGCGAGTTCGCCGTGGATGCGGCGGTAGCCCCAGCGGGGATTCTCGCGGGCGAGCCGTAGGACGAGTGTCTGGATGCTGCGGATAGTGGGCGGTCGGCCTGGTCGCTTCGGGCGGGATGCATGTGCGTCTCTGCGCCGGAGGAGGTTGCGGTGCCACCGTAGAACGGTGTCGGGGGAGACGATCAGCTGTAGTCGCCGCAGGGCCGGTCGAGGTATGTGCTGTAGCAGGGCGGCGAGGAACGCGCGGTCGGGTGTGGTGAGGCGTGGTTTGTCGACCTGGCGCTGCAGGATCGCGAGTTGGTGGCGCAGTACGAGGATCTCGATGTCCTTGTCGGTGCTGCTCAGCGGCAGCAGCCGGAGGCAGGTGACCATTCCGGTCAGGGCGAGGTAGGACAGCCGGAGGAGCATGGTTGGCGATGATGCCTGCCGGACGGCCTGCGTCGGTGAGCAACTGCAGGTCATGCACCGTGGACCGAGTTTCCGGCACCTACAACGGCAACGGTGACATTGTGCGCGAGCTGTTCATCGCCGTGAGCACGGTGGGCCGTGTCATGACAACCGTGTAAGCCACGGATAGACCAAGATCGGGTCACCTTCGGTGCCCCAGAAAGGTCCCATTCTGTGACTCAGGACACATCGCGTTCGCCGGATGATCCGAACACGGGCGAGCTGATCGCTGGCGTTCTGTCACCCGAGACGTTGGACGCATTAGTGAAGGACGCTCACGCAAATGGCGGTTCACTGGGCGTTCAGGAACTGCTGAACCACATGACGAAAGCCGTTCTTGAACGTGCCCTGGAAACCGAGATGACGCACCACCTCGGCCACACCGCACTCGCAGGCCTCCCACCCATCAGCCGCGTTCCCAACCTCCCAGGTCAATACACCTAGGCAGTGCACGCTCACCTCGATGCCGGTGCCCCCAGGGCGTGGTAACGCATCGTCATGCGCACCGTGTGTGCTGGAGCGCGCTCCAGGTCAAGACCCGGCGCGGCGCAACCGTTCCGCGGCCTCGACGAGCGCCGCACCCAGCGACGGCGGTTCGACGGCCGTGAAGTCGACGGTGAGGCTCCCCAGCATGAACACGATGTCCTGCAGGGTTTCCCCGCCGACGTGCAGGTGGCACGAGGATGCGGACACCGGCTCGACCCGGCCGTAGCTGAGCCAGCCGCGCATCTCGGGCGAGTCGGCGGCGACCTGGACGAGCACGGTCGCCTGGGCGGGCCAGCGCTGGGCGACGCTGCGCGCGACGAACTCCGCCGCGTCGCCGCCAGGTACAGAGCGGGGCGTGAAACGCGGCCCCACCGGTACCTGAGGCCGCACTCGGTCGACGCGGAAGGTGCGCCACCCGTCGCGGCCGACGTCCCACGCGACGAGGTACCAGCGCCTGCCCCAGGTGACGAGCTGGTGCGGCTCGACGTCGCGGTCCGAGGGCGAACCCCCGTGTGAGGCATAGGAAAAGCGAAGCCGCTGCCGGTCGCGGCACGCCGTGGCGATCGCGGTCAGCGTCTCGAGGTCGACGGTGGGGCCCGACCCCGTGTTCGGCACGGTCGTGATGTCCAGTGCGGCGACGCGGTTGCGCAGCCGAGAGGGCAGGACCTGTTCGACCTTCAGCAACGCGCGCAGGGCGGTCTCGCCGATGCCCGAGACGCTGCTGCCGGTGGCGGTGCGCAGGCTGATCGCGACGGCGACGGCCTCCTCGTCGTCCAGCAGCAGCGGCGGGAGTTGCGCGCCGGAGCCGAGCCGGTAGCCGCCGCCGGACGTGCCCATGCTCGCGAATACCGGATAGTCGAGGTCGCGCAGCTTGCCGACGTCGCGGCGGATCGTGCGGGTGGTGACGCCGAGCCGGTCGGCCAGCTCGGTTCCCGACCACTCGCGGCGGGTCTGCAGCAACGTCAGCAGGCGGAGCAGTCGCGCGGAAGTTTCCTTCACAGCGTCCAGTGTAGGATCAAACATGTCCTACAGCCGCACTAGCTTTGCTGACATGAAGCCTTTCCGCATCGACATCCCGCAGTCCGCACTCGACGACCTCCACGCGCGCCTGGACCTGACCCGCTGGCCGCACGAGCCCGCCGGAATCGGCTGGCAGCAGGGCACTCCCGTGTCCTACCTGCGGGAGCTGGTGCGGTACTGGCGGCACGAGTTCGACTGGCGTGCGGCCGAGAAGCGGCTCAACTCCTACCCGCAGTTCACGACGGCGATCGACGGCCACGAGGTCCACTTCGTCCACGTCCGGTCGGCCAACGAGAACGCGCTGCCGCTGCTTCTCACGCACGGCTGGCCCGCGACGTTCACCGAGTTCCTCGAGGTCGTCGAGCCGCTGAGCGAGGACTTCCACCTGGTAATCCCGTCTATTCCCGGCTTCGGCTTCTCCGGCCCGACCCAGGAACTCGGCTGGACGGTCAAGCGCGTCGCCGGGGTGTGGGCGGAGCTGATGCGTGGGCTCGGCTACGACCGGTACGTCGCGCACGGCAACGACTTCGGCTCGCTGGCCACCCGCGAGCTCGCCCTGCTCGATGACGAGCACGTCCTCGCCATCCACGTCAACCAGATCTTCTCGGCGGGAGTGACGGCGGAGAACGCGGACTTCTCGGTGGAGGCCGAGAAACGCAGCGTCGAGAAGGCCCAGATCTACGAGTGGCAGCAGGGCGCTTACGCGATGATCATGGGTACGCGTCCGCAGTCCGTCGCGTATGGCCTGACCGACTCACCGGTGGCGCAGCTGGAGTGGATCGCGTGGGGGTTCCGGACGTGGAGCGACCCGGACACCCCGGTCGACAGGGATGCCCTGCTCGCCAACGTGATGATCTACTGGCTGACGGGGACGGCCGGGTCGTCCGCGCGCTACTACCAGGAGGGCACCGAGGCCTGGGGTGAGCTGGAGCCGGACCTGCGGGTGCCGACGGCCGTGGCGCTGTTCCCGCACGACCTCGGCGTCCCCATCCGGCGAATGGCCGAGCGCAACCACAACATCGTGCGCTGGACCGAGTTCGACCGTGGCGGCCACTTCGCTGGGCTCGAAGTGCCCGGCCTCCTGGCGGCCGACATCCGCGCCGCGTTCGAGCCCTACTTGTAGGCCTCGATCAAGAACGCTCGGTGTGCGAGGCGAACGGCATCCGCTCGTGCAGCGCGGCGAGATTGGGGCCGGTACT
This sequence comes from Lentzea tibetensis, assembly GCF_007845675.1. Classification (GTDB taxonomy): domain Bacteria; phylum Actinomycetota; class Actinomycetes; order Mycobacteriales; family Pseudonocardiaceae; genus Lentzea; species Lentzea tibetensis. Next base: position 80,702 of record NZ_VOBR01000007.1, read on the forward strand.
TCTCAACGCTGAAGCCGGGCACGAGCCACACGACGTTCCGCAGGTAGACCACGATCACGGCGACGTCGCGGGAAACGGCTCGAGCGCCCGCAAGGACCTCCTGCGCTTGCTGTCCTTCGCGGGCGCGGGCCTGGCCGCATCACCCGGCCTCGCCTCCGCCGCCCACGCAAGCACGTTGACCAGCGTTGTTGCGACGAGTTTCAGAACTCACCATTGTAGGTGTGTAGTCACCTTGGTAGTGCTCGCTGGCGTTCGGTCTCGGACTGGTAGGGCCGTGCGTAGGCCCACTCGTCGAGCAGGGTGAGGTTGAACCGTTCCACCTTGCCGTTGGTCTGTGGCCGGTAGGGGCGGATGCGTGTGTGCGTGATCCCGGCGTCGGTGAGGGTGTCGCGCCACAGTTGTGAGCGGTAGCAGGCGCCGTTGTTGGTGAGCACTCGCTGGACGGTGATCCCGTTGGCCTGGAAGAAGTTCTGTGCTCTGGTCCAGAACGCGACCGCGGTCAGCTTGGTTTCGTCGGGCAGGATCTCGGTGTAGGCCAGGCGTGAGTGGTCGTCCACGGCGTTGTGCAGGTAGCTGTAGCCCAGGTTCGGGCGGTTACTCAGTTTGCGGGGCCTGGCGGGTGATCTGTCCGCGTCGGCCGCGTCCGGCGCGGACTGCGGCAGGTCACCCGCAGCACCTGTTGCTGTGTGGGCAATGGGGCCCATTTTTCCTCGGTCAGCGCCTGTTCCAGCGCGTCGAGGGTCTCCCCGGCGATCGCCAGTCCCGGCCGATTCGTGGTGCGTCCGCACGATCGTGGAGTCCACGCTGACCAGTTCCAGCCCGATCTGTCCGCGAGAGGCGGCCTCCGCGATCAGCGCGTCCATCACTGTCTGGAACACCCCGGCCTTGGCCCAGGTGTTGAACCGGGAGTAGATCTGTCCGCGGACCGCGTCCAGTCGTGCTCGCAGCGCCGAGATCTGCGTGGTGGCAGAGGTTCCGTGTGCGTCGGCGACGGTGTGCGGGCAGTCGATCACCTCGTTGAACGTGCGCGGTTCCAGGCTGAGCACCCGAACTGCACTCAAGCGCCTGTGTGAATGTGCGCGGCCCATAGGCTGGGCGTGTCAGGGAAGCGCGCGCGTGTGGTGTGGATCGCGTGGTCCAACGCGTGTGCCGATCGGCTGGTGTCGGCTTCGGTGAGTGCGGCGTAGAAGTTGTCGGCGATGTCGGCGGCGATGCGATCGTTGATGGCCCAAAGAGTACCGATTACGTGCGGGTAGCCGGCCAGTTGGAGGGCCGACATGAGGTGAATGGACTCGTCGGCGAGTGCGCTGTTGGTGCTGAGGGCAGTCTCGCAGGCAGAAAGGGGCTTCCCGTTCTGGGAGGGCTCGACCTGGGAGTGGGAGCTCGGCGAGCCCGCCCGCACCGAGTCCGGTACCGGGGTGTTGTTCCGCCACTACGGTTTCGGCGACGGGTACGCCGGGATCGATCTCGGCCACGGCGCAGACGTGGGCATTGATCCTGGACCGGCTGGTACGCCACATAGCCACCGGTGAGCCGCAGCCGTTCTTCCCGGCGGCCGCCTGATGACCGTTGACGTTCGTCCTTCGGTGCTCGTCCGCCGTCCGCCCGCGGAAGTTGCCGCTGTCATGTTCGACCCGGCACAGGACCTGCGGTGGACCGGTGGGATCACGTCGAGCAGGCCTGCTCGACCGGGGCCGCTGGTCGAAGGCACGATCGTCGAGCGGACGGCGACATTCCTCGGTCGCACCTTTACCTACGGCTACGTCGTCACCCGGCACGAGCCGGACCGGCTGGTCGAGATGACGGTCGACCGTCCCTTCCCGATGGTCGTCCGCTACGAACTGGCCGCCGACGCCGAGGGCACGCGGGTCGCCATCCACGCCACGGGCGGGCCAGGTCGCTTCTTCGGGTGGCTGAGCCCGGTACTCGCGCGCCAGGTGCGCAGGAGCATCGCGGGAGACCTCGACCGACTGCGGATCTGTCTCGAATCCGCGCCCGGTCAGGATTAGGTGTCCGTCCACTGTGGATGGTTGATGGCGAGTCCGCTCGCGTCCTTCGTGGAAGAAGAGAATGATGGTGGCGCAGGGACTTGCTCATGTACTGCGATTCTCACACTGTACTAAGTGGAGCAAAACTGGAGCACGGTGTGGAGCTGGCTGGCAGTGTGAGGGTCAGGGGCTCTACACCATCGCCCTCTACGGTCAAGACCAATCGGGGAAAGCCTGGCACGCCAGGTTTTCCCCGATCAGTTCAGGCTCACACGGGCGGAATCGGCAGCATGCCGCCCGCGTAGCCGGCCTGGAAGTACTGCACCGTGGCGGCCATCAACCGGTTCAGCAGCGCGACGTCGCCCGGATCGGGGTGGGCCGACCGGGTGCGTCGAACGAACGCGGCCCACCACGGCACCAGCGCGCCGAGCAGCGACGGCGTGCCGTCGGGCGGTGCCAGTACGGCGGCGACCGCGCCGCCCACGTTGGCGGCGGTGGGCGGGTTCTTGCCCAGCGCCTGCTCGACCAGTTTGATCAGGAACGCGTTGTCGTCGACGTCGATCACCAGTTCCGGAGCGGGGGCAACGGTCTGCGCCGGATTGGTGTCGAACTTCGGTGGCACCCGGCTGACGTAGGTGACCCGATGCAGTACCCGCCACGCGCCGTTGGTCTGCGGCCTGAGGTTGCGCAGTGCGACAGCGTTGGGATCACTGCTGAACCGCAGCCAATCCTGATCGACCACGGTGGACTTGAACGCCTCGTAGTTGTCGATCGACGGCGGCAGGTAGAACGACATGAACCGGTAGGCGTCGACCTTTCCGGGGCACGGATTGTCGCTGTAGCCATTCGACCGGTAGGCGAGCAACATCGGATCGCACGCGTTGGTCACGTTCAGCGCGACGCCCCGGTTGTCGCTCTGCTTCTTGCCCACCTGCATCTTGATCTCCCCGCCGAACAGCAGGTCGATGTTGGTGTATGGCCCGGCGAACCCGTCGTACTCGTACTCGAAGGCGGGCCCGGCGCTGGAGTTCAGCGAGTAGAGCCCGGCATAGGTGTTGTCGTGGGTCGCCGAGAAACTCTCGGTCTCGGTGTGCAGGCCACCGGCCGCGGTCCACACGTACCGGTTGGCGATTCCCCGTGCCGGCACTCCTCCGGCGAAGTCGTAGAATTGGCGGACTGGCTGCTTGTTCAGCGGTGAGTTCGGGAAAGGTCCGCGCTGACCGAGGGACTGCGCATTGAACTGGTTGCCGTAGGTGGCGAGATCCGCGTCCGCCTTCGCGATCCGGTCGGCCAGCCGGTACGCCTCGCGGGGTCTGAAGTAGCTGCCGCGCTCCACATCGGCACCGGGGTAGTGCGGGTCGTTGACCAGGCCCACCTTGCCGTCCAGGGTGCCGTTCTTCACGTACTCGGGCCGGATGCGGAAGACCAGCACGTTGCGGTCCGGCGGGATCGCCAGGTCGGGCAGCACCATCTTGCCGACCATCGCGCCGGTGGAGCGCAGCCGCATCGCGTACAGGTCCGCGGTCAGCGACTCGACCAGCGCGTAGCCGGTGTTGTGCGGCTGATAGCGGCGGCCCACAGCCGCGTTCAGCTGCTCGTCGGACTCCCACGCGCCGCGCAGGCCGAGCGTGTCCGTCCTCGTCCTGACCCAACCGGAGGCGTATGCCTCATCGTGCTGCTCCGCCTGGGTCAGAGCCGTCTTGTTGTGCGCGGACAACCTGAGCTTGCCTTTGCCGATCCTCTCGATGAGCCCGCCGGGGACCCCGTCCTGGCTGTCCACCTTCCAGGTCGAGGCGAGGCCCAGCTTCGCGTCGAGGGTCATCGCGAAGGTCGTGCGGTAGTCCGAGCTGGTGAAGCTGAACGAGGTCGTGTCCGTCTGTGCCAGCTGGACGGACGTGGCGTCGAAGTAGGCGTTGTATCCGGTAGGACTGGCGTACAGCGGTCTGGACAGGTTCTCACTGGGCACCGGCGGAGCACCTTCGATGTAACCGATCAGGCTCGGCCTTGTCTGCACCTGCCCCAGGTAGGTCAGCAGCATCTCGCCGAGACCGTAGCCGGTGAACACGGCGAGCGCCGGGTCGTACAGGAAGTATGCGCGGCGCATCACCGCCGCCGGACTGCCGTCCGGACCGATGTCGCTGTCGGCGTACTCGATCACCGACGGCCTGCCGGTCACCGACTCCTGGAACTCGGTGACGGGGCCGGCGTAGACGTTGCGCACCTGTGGCCCCTCGTTCGCGACGGGCGCTGCCGACGGCACGAAGGCGGGGGCGCCGACCGGTGTTCCGGTGCTGCCGAGGCTGGTCAGGTCCGCGTAGTTGCCGTCCAGCGGCCAGTACGCGCTCAGGTTCGGCTCGGATCCGGTCAGTGGCCGGTACATCGTGTCCAGCACCTGGTCCTGCGTCCGGGCCGCCTGCCACACCCGGATCTCCGCCAGCTGTCCGTCGAAACCCTGACTGACAACGGAATTGTCGAGGTACGCGCCGATGGTGCACTGGGTGGCGCCCTGGTAGCCGGCACTCGCCTCGGCCGACGCCGGCGCCACCAAGCCGACCGGCACGCCGTCGCAGTAGAAATTCGTGGTCGAGATCGAGGCGAACTCCGCCCACATGTCGGTGTCGCTGAGCGCGAAGTCGTTGTCGGACACCGAGTCGGCCGCGAAGGTACCGGTCTGTTCGTCGAACCACCACGCCGACACCGTCGCCTCGCCGCCGTCGTAGTCCCGGTTGGCGCTCATCGCCGCCAGGACCTGCGCGTCGGTGAACGCGACCGACGAGAGCCGCACGCCGGTGAGCAGTCCCTGGAATGGTTCCTGCACTTCCAGTGCGACCGACGCAGTCGGCCGCGCCGGCACTGTGCTGACGCCCAGGGTGAGCGGCCGGCTGGAGGTGACGGCCATCATCTCCATGGACAGGGGGAAGTCGGCCTTGGTCTGGGGCGCCGGCACGCCGTCGACGTACACGGTCAGCGTGCACGTGACTCCTCCTACGCCGGTGGCCTTCCGCGAGTTGAACACCGCCGTGATGTGGTGCGGCTTGCCGTCGCAGACCATCGTGGTGTGCTCGGCCCGCAGCGCCGACGTCGTCCCGAACGTCACGTCCTGCACCGTCACCAGGCAGAACACGGTGCCCTTGCCGGTCACTCCGAACCGGAACGCCTGGTCGGACTGGCTCGCGCCCCACTGGGCCAGCACTGTCTGGTTCAGCCCGGTCGGCTTCGGCACCTGGACCCACGCCTCGACGGTCGCGTGCTCGCCGAACTCAGTGCCGGCCGCGTCGCACCTGCCGTAGTCGCGCCGGCCGTCGAGACCGTCCGGGTTCATCCTCAGGCCGCCGGTCGTCTCGTAGACCACGGCCAGGTGATGCCAGTGGTCCGCCCGGAGGAAACTCCGGGCCACCAGCGGTTCGGCGCCGCCCACCCCGGCGACGACGTTGACGAACTCACCCGCGCTGAACGCCGTCACCGGCTGACCCGAGCCGGCCATCGTGCCGTCGAGTGCCTTGCCGTACCGCACGGCCCGGTTGACGAACTTGGTCGCGGTCGCCGGGTTCTCGCCCAGCGGCCAGTATCCGACGAGACCGGGTTCGGTGCCGCGCAACGAGGTGTTCATCGTCCGCCGCAACTCCGCCGACGTCCGTGCGGCGGACCAGTACCGCATCTCGGTGATGCTGCCGAACATGCTGACGTTCTTGACGTCGCTCGCGCCGAGGCAGGCGACCGGGGCCCCGGCGCCCTCAGCCGGGTACAGCCACGCGGCGTCGTCGGCCGCGACCGCCTCGCCGTTGACGTACAGGGTCAGCGCGTACTGGATCATCCCCTGCAACGGGGCAGCACCGGTCCGCGCTCCCGTGACGGCCACGTGCGTCCACTTCTCGGCCGGCAACGGGAGGCGCGCGGCCACTGTGGACTCTGTGACGGGAGACCCGGTGCGGTAGCCGAACGTGAGCACGCGTTTCGCGTCCAGGTAGAGCTGACCCTGGGCGATCGCCGGGAACAGCTGGTCCTGCACCTGGAAAACGCAGCCGAACCGGCTGTCCTTGCCCGGACCGGCTGCCTTGTCCGGCCGGATCCATGCCTCCCAGGTGAAGCCGGCATTCGCCGCCGGAGCGAGGAAGGGCTGCGCCGGAACGTTCACGTAGCGACCGGCGTAGGTGCCCTTCGGCTTGAACGACCCGAACCGGAGTGTCGGCATGCCGTCCGTACCGAGGAAGAACGACGGCGTGATCCCTCCGAGGTTCTTCACCGGCCCGTTGTTGTAACTGACCACGCGCGCGGGATCGCCGTCCTGGGGACGCGTCCAGGCCTCGATGGTGGTGCCACGGACAGGCGCCAGTCGCGCGCTGGGAGCGGGGATGCTCACCGCGCTGTGTTCCTCGAGCGCCAACGCATCAGGCATGTGCGCGGCGATCCAGCGGCCGTTGTCGCCGCTGGTCGTCAGGGCGCTGGTCGCGTCACCCACCACGGCCTGCTCGCCGAGCAACGGCACGGTCGGCCGCGCCGCCGTCGCACCGAGCATGCCGTGCCCGGTGTCGGCACCAGGAGGCGGGATGGTGTCGAACGACCTGCCCTGCAGGGCGGTGGCGGCGGCGGAACCGGGGGCGAGCTTGCCACCGTCCGGCACCGGGCGTGCCACGTCGAACAGGGTCGAACCACTCTGCAGGTCCGTCGGGTCCACCGTGGACTGATCGAACACAGCGCCCGCGCAGGCGTCCGGCGAGACGTGGTCGAACAGGGCCATGACGTCGCCGGAACCGCGCAGCGCCTTCACCACAGCGGCCTGGTCCCGGCCGATGTTCGGCAGCGTGATCACGGGCGAACCCGTTGGCTCCACGACGATGTCGCAGTGCGCGGCCAGACCGTCGGTCGCCTTCTGCACGGTCAGCTTCGCCGACGTGGCTGGCTTGGCGATCAGCAGAATGCTGCCGAGGGCGGTCGCCAGGGCGTAGATCGGCGTGTCGCTTTCCGGACGCCGGTAGGGATACGTCGCCGCGTCTCCGTCGAGCACGGCGACCAGATCGGTCACGGCGGTGGGAACCAGCGGCCAGGTCTGGGTCACCTGGGCGCCGCTCGGCAACGCGTAGGACAGCACGAGGTTCGACCGCTTCGGGTCAGGCGCGGCGGTCACGGTCACCTGGGCGAGGCGCATGTCCCCGCGGTGGGAGACGAGTGTCAACGGGCCCGCGCCGTTCACCGTGCCCAGGCGTGCCATGGTCACCGTGCCGGTCTGGTCGTAGAACGGGGTCTTCCCGGACCGGACCGCCGGGTCGGCAGGGTCGCCCGACGACCCGCCGTTCAGGATTGCCGACATGCGGACCAGGTCGCGCGGCACACCGCGCCACGTCTCGGTCGGCAGTCCCGCGGTCTTGCCGTAGTCGACGCTCACCGTGCAGAGGTCGGACTGGCCGGCGCACGAGTCGACACGCACGGTCAGCCCGTTGAGCGTGCTGCCGGGCTGGCGCGCCACGAACCGCAGGTCACCGGCGATCCCGCTCGCCGTGATCCACGGCACCGCGGCCGTGGCACGGGTGACGATGGGATCCATCTGCGCCACCAGGAACGGCCCGGTCTTGGTGGAGCCGGGCGGGCCGGCGAAGTAACAGTGCAGCAGGCCGTCGGCGCTGTTGAGCAGTGCGGGCGCACCGGCGGCCGCCGCCTGGCCGAGCAGGACGGCGCTGATCGTGGTGGCGTCGACGGTGTGCACGGCGTCGGCCGGAATGCCGTACCCGTACGGGTTCACGACCGGCGTGAAGGTCTTGTCGCGCATCGTGCCGTCCAGCAGGACGCACGCCGTGCCGGGCGGCAGCTCGGGGATGGTGCCGCCCGGCTGGATCGCGAAGTCGAAGACGGCGAGCGCGCCCGGCAGGCCGATGTCGGTGTTGCGCACCGGCACCGCCATCGCCAGCCGGATGCTGCGGCGCAGCGAGCCGCTGGTGCCGTCCGGCATCGTGGTCCGCTCCTGCTCCTCGTAGCAGGACAGGGCGATTCCGGCGAACGGAGTGAGCGCCTCGATGTCGCCTGCCACGGGCACGGTCGGCGTGATCGTGAACGAGCGCGCCGACCACGGCGACACGTCGACCCGGCCGGTGCTGTCCTGCGGGAACGACCAGCAGGTGATCGTGCGGCCGGTGATCACCGCGATGTGCCACCGCATCCCGCTGGTCCCGGTGGGGACGAGGGCGATGTCGAAGCCGTCCGCCGTCACCCCCGGCACCGGCAGTTCGACGGTCGGCTCGCGGAACGGCTCGTCCAGCATGTTCATCGAGCCGCGCGCGTCACCCGCCCCGGCGGGCAGATCCCGGGTCTGGCTGCGCCGATACCTCGTCTCCCAAGCTCTTTCGAGCACGTACACGGGCGCCTCGTCGTCGCGTTCCTCCCTCCCGTCGAGAGGATCCTGGACGAGCACGAACCTGTCGACGTACAGGGTGCCGGTGTCGGACGGGCGGAAACACGAGACGTAGCGATCGTCGGCCACGACCCGGAACGGTGCGTCGCCCGGCACCGGGATGGTCACGTCGGTGCCCACGGTGATCAGCGAGCACCCGCCCAGCCGCAGCATCGGCTGGGCGTCCGCGCTCGGGGTGCCGGGCGTCGTCCGCTGGGACGGCTCCGCCATCGACAGCTGCCGCCACCCGGTCCACTCCCCGGCCGCGCCGGGTTCGACGCCGATCGGGCGGACGTTGTAGTAGAGGAAGTCGACCGGCGCACCGGCTTTCCTGGCGAACAGCACGACGTTGCCCTGCACCGTCACGCTGACGGGGTCGATGAGTGGGATGCCGTTGCAGTCGGTCGACGGCCACGTTTGCCGCCGGGCGACATCTTCGGTGATCATGTTCTTGCTCCGTTCTGCGGTCCGGATCCGGTGGCGTCGCTATCGCGTGTAGCTGTGCTCCGCGAAGGTGTTGCCAGGAGTCGGATCCAGGACCAGCAGGACCGTCCAGGTCGTTCCCTGGCCGTGCCACGCGCTGTGCGAGCCGATGGCATCCAGGTCGTAGGCGGCGTTGCGGGGGCCGGTCGTCGTGGCGGTCAACGTCGAGGTCTGCCCGACGGCGAACTGCATGTCGAAGTTGACGGTGAGGCCGGTGCCGTCGGCCAGCCCGAAGCCGACCGAGCCCTGCGGCCCGATCTCCGCGCCGCTGACGCTGCTCACCCGGAACACCTGCGTGTAGGAGTCCTCGGGGGCTCCGGCCGGGTAGTCGAGGTAGATGCCGTGGTCCAGGTTCGGCACGCTGGTCACGTTCAACGGCATGGTCGTCTTGTTGTGCACGCGGACTTCCAGCACGTCCCAGTACAGGCCGCCTTCCCGGGGGTCTCGCACGAGCTCGCCGGTGAGAGCGTCGTGCAGCCAACTGACGACGGTGGCGCGGCTCAGCACGGACGGCAGGTATCTGATGTCGAGGCTCGCCGACCGGGTCTTCTCGTCGTACCGCAGCGCCCCGTGGGCGCCGAAGCACCGCAGCTCGGTGTCGCTCCCGTTGACCAGTTCACCGCCCAAGTCGGTCAGCAGCCTCTTCTGGACCGCCTCGAACGTCGGCCGGGTGACGTCGTGGAACGTGATGGCCCCTGTGGACATGGTTCTCCCCTTGTGTGCAATGGATCCGGCTGGAACGAATCTGGCAATCGGCGGAATGTCTCGCCGCGCCGAGGACGCCGACTCTATGGACGTCCGGTGCCGGTCTCATCGGGGAAATCCCTACAGAAACCCCGCATGTTCGCAGGTCACGTGCGGGCGGGGGCCAGCTGCGCCACGAGCTGCGTCCGGGATCGAATGCCGAGTTTGCGGAACGTGCGGCTGAGATGTGCTTCCACGGTCTTCTCGCTGACGAACAGGCGCTCCGCGATCTGCCGGTTGGTCAGCGCGTCGGCGACCAACCGGGCCACCCGCCGTTCGGACGGCGTCAGCGCGTGCACGCCGGAGACGCGCAACGGGGACGGGCGTCCACCGCCCGCGGCGAGACCGGCGCTCAACCGCTCGGCCATCGCCGGCGCGTGGCATTCCAGTGCCAGCTCGGCGGCCTGCCGGATCTTCTCCCGCGCGGTGCGCCGGTCCCCGTCTCGCATCAACAGGTCCCCCAGATCCGCCAGCGTCCGGGCGAACTCCAGCCGCGCGGGCCCGTCCCGCAGCAGGTCGACGGCCTCGGTCAGGTACCGGCGCGCGTCCGTGGCGCCGGCGAGCCGGGCCGCGGCGCGCAACGCGACGGCGATGTGGCGCGACACGGCGAAGGAACGCGTGAGCCGCAACTGCTCGTCGACGAGATCAGCCGCCTGTTCCCGTTGCCCCGCGAGGAGATGAGCCTGGGCCGCGGACAACCGCCACTGCACGTCCCACAGCCGCGTGACGCCCAGTCGCTCGCAGAGCCGCCGGCACGCAAGGGCGCCTGCCACCCCCGCGCCGTGGTCGCCCTGGGCGATGCGCAACCGGGTCCGAGCGCCCAGCAACCACAGGTGGGTCGATGCGTGGGGTGGCCGATCCCCTGCCAGCACACCGGATTCGACCACGGCGTCGGCTTCGGCCAGGCGCCCGTGCTCGATCAGCAGGTGCACCGCCGTCGACTCCAGCAACGGCAGGCCGATGTTCGGTTTCGGCACCGCTGCCGTGCCCAGTTCGACGTGTTCGGTGGCCTGGGCCAGATCTCCGCGCAGCAGCGCGATTCTCGCGAGGTAGCCCCGGATGATGCCCATGGGGAGCAACAGTCCACGTGCGACCGCCGCATCCAGCGACCGCTGCATCCGCCGTTCCGCTTCGTCCAGTTGGTCGGCCATCATCAGCGTGTTGATGGCACCCCAGAGCCCGGTGCGCTCCGGGGTGAGCGCGTCACCGGCCAGCGCCGAGCGCGCCGGCGGCAGTGCCTCGCCGACCGGCAGGCCGCCGAACACGGCTTCCACCGCGCGCTGGGAGTCCAGAATCGCGTCCGATCGTCCGGCGCGGCGTTCGAAGGAATCGATCCGGCGCAACATCTCGGCACGGCTGCCCAGGTCGCAGCGGGCGACGCCGATAAGCTCGGCTTCGGTTTCCAGCACCAGCGGTAGATTCTCGGCCTCAGCCGGCCCGTCGAGCTCGTCGAGCGCCTGCACGAGCAGCGGCGCGGCTTCCCTCGGCTCACCGCAGGCGTTGCGGAATCGGGCGAGGCTGTACGCGCACGGCGCACGTTGCCGCGGGGTGTCCGCCAGGGCAAGCGCTTCCCGCAGATGGAACTCGGCGTCGGCGAGGGCTAGGTGGTGCGCCCGGCAGTTGCCCAGCTGGCGGCTGATCTCGGCGCGCAGCGCGGGAATGGGAGGTTCGGCCCGAGCACGGACCAGGAACACGGCCGCGCCTTCCGGTGAGCCGCTGCGGAACGCCTGTTCGGCCGCGGCGAGCAGCACCCCCACCCGCTCCGGGGCACCGCTGGGGGTGGTGCGCAGCAGGTGCGAGGCGACCTGGGCGAGGGGCGCGCCCGCCTGCCGCAACACCGCCGCGGCCCGCTCGTGTTCGGTGCTGCGGTCGGCCACCGGCACCAGCGAGAGCACGACGTCCCGCACGATCGCGTGCACGAACGCCGGTGGATCCGCCCGGTCGAAGATCCGTTGCCGGGTCAGCGTTTCCGCCGCATTCGTGGCCGCTTCCAAGGACAGCCCGGCCTGGCTGGCCACCAACGCGAGTGTCGTATCGCTGCCCAGCATGGCGACGGCGCGCGCCACGCCGCGTACCTCCGCGGGCTGACGGCGCAGTCGTGCCGCGACGTACCAGCGGACCGCGTCCGGGCCGACGGCCTCGACCGACGCCACCCCGGCCGCGTCCGGGCGCACGTTGTCGGCGACCAGAACGCGCAGCAGTTCCCTGACGAACAACGGATTGCCGTTCGTGACGGTATGACAGGCGAGACAGAACTCATCCTGGGCATCCGGCCCCATCTCCCGGCGCACCAACCTGGTGATCGCGCGATCGCTGAGGCTCTTCAACCGCAGCAACGTGAGCTCGTCGGCCGCCAGGATGTCCTCGAGCAGGCCATCGTCGCCGTGCTCCGCAGCCCTGGTCGCGATGATCACCAGCACCGCGACCGAGTCCAGTCGGCGGGCCAGGAAACCCAGGAACTGCAGGGACGGCGAGTCGCCCCACTGCGCGTCGTCCACGAGCAGGACCAGGGATGCGCTGTCCGCCAGGTTGACCAGCAGCCAGTACAGGCCGTTGAGCAACGGGTACAGTGATCCCGTCACGTCGGCTCCAGCGGTGAAAAGGCCCGCCGTGGTCAGGGCGGCGCCCGTGAGCACCTTCTCCCAGGTGGCGTCGTCCCGGGGCAGAGCCGGCTCGAAAAGCTGTCGCACCACACCAAAAGTGAACTCTTGCTCGAGCTCCGCGCCGCGTGCCGACAACACCGTGCAGCCCTCGTTCACCGCGAGTTCCCTGGCGTGCCTCAGCAGTGCCGTCTTGCCGAGCCCGGCACCCGCGTCCAGGACCACCAGACCACCCTGTCCGGCTTGCAGACGTGCCAGCGAACGCTTGAGGGTACGGATCTCCGATTCGCGCTCGATCAAGCCGGTCACCGCGTCGCCCGCTCCGATCGTCCGTGTCACATCGGCGGCAGAACATTGTTATATAGGAGAATCACCGCCGTGGCGTCGTCTCCGCGGCGCATCCTCCACTGCACACCATGGACGAACGCCAATTCCATCCAACCTTGATGGACGTATCTCGCCGCAGTCGGAAATCGTCCCTTTGGACATCCCGGTCCCGTGGACCGTGAGCTGTGCGCCGTTCGCCGAGCTGCCACGGTACGTGCGCCTGCGAACTGGTGCACGGCAACTACCGAGACCGCACACCTCAGTCGCCCTCGCGGCAGTGGCACCCAGGTTGTACTGCCTGGCCCAGTCGATGTCTCCGTTGACTCGGCCGACCTGCTGTCAATCCCCCTCAAACAGGACTCGGTCATGGTCCTTGACCTTGGTCGGTGTCAAGTACCGGGTTTGATGGAGGGTGTGATTACCCGCTCGGTGCCGAGGCGGGTGCGGTTGTGTGGTGATGGTTGGTCTCGTGTTCCACGGGCGGGATCAGGCCGAGTTCGCCGTGTAGCCGCCGGTGGCTGTATTTATGCGGGTGATCCTGTCAAGGACTCGGGTCATGAGGCTTCGTTCGCGAGGCGGTCGAGGAGTCCGTCGAAGATCTTCTGGCGGCCGACCTGCCCTTTGCGCTGGGCGTCGTCTCGCTGGGCTTGCAAGGTAGGTCGGTACTCGATCGTGGTGACGAAGAACGTGCAGCTCTCGCAGAGGGTCTGCTGCACGAGTTGGTGCCAGGGTGCGGATCGCCGCGAGCGAGCGGCAGGACACGGTGGTGCGGGTCGAGCCCGTCGACAGCGCGAACTCCACGGACGTGCGGGTGGCCGAGAAGACCAAGGTCGACTTCTCCGGCGGCGTGCTGGCGATCAAGACGACCAAGTCGGGTGCCAAGAACGGCTCGGTCGCCATCACGATCGAGCTGCCGGTCGGATCCAGGCTGGTCCTCAACACGGCGTGGACCGAAGTGCACGCGGACGGCCTGCTCGGCGACTGCGAGCTGAACATCGCGTCGGGACAGGTCCGGCTGGACCGGGTCGGCGCGCTGTGCGGGAACTTCGGGGCCGGTGGGGTCGAGATCGGTCACGTCGCCGGGAACGCCGATGTGGAAGGCAGCTCGGCAGGGTTGCGGATCGGCGAGGTCGAGGGCGTCGTCAGGTACCAGGGGACGAGCGGCAAGGTCTGGATCGGCCACGCCCGCACCGACGTCGACCTCGGCGGTTCCAGCGGCAGCTTCGACATCGACCGTGCCGAGGGCAGCGTGATCGCCAAGGCCGCCAACTGTCCTATCCGGATCGGCAGGTTGACCCGCGGGCAAGCGGAGCTGATGAACGCCTCAGGTGGCATAGAGGTCGGCATCAGCGAGGGCACCGCCGCGTCGGTGGACGCCAAGAGCACGAAGGGCCTGGTGCGCAGCTCGGTGCCCACGCAGGACAACCCCGAGGTCAGGATCTACGCCCGCACGCGGCTCGACGACATCGTCATCCACCGCGTTGCCGCCTGAGTCCGGTGTCAGAGGTCTGCCAGCCGGTAGTGGCAGGATCGGGTGGGTGCAGATCGGGATTCTGGGACCGTTCGAGGTTCGCGCGGACGACGGCACTCTCGCGGACGTGCCAGGTGCACGGCTGCGTGCGCTGCTGGTCGCCCTCGCGCTCCAACCGGGTCGCATGGTCCCGAAGGCGGCGCTCGTCGACTGGATCTGGGGCGAGCACCCGCCTGCCGACGCGGCGAATTCCTTGCAACGCTTGGTCTCCCGGCTGCGCAAGGCGCTGCCGGAGGCGTCGGTCGATGGGCTGACGGACGGGTACCGCCTGGCGGTGGATCCCGACGCTGTGGACGCGGTGCGGTTCGAACGCCTCGGCGCCCATGCTCGCGGCGACGAGGGGTCGTTGCGGGTGCAGCGGCTGCGTGACGCTCTCGAGTTGTGGCGCGGCCCGGCCTTGCAGGACGTCGGTTTGCAGGACAGCGAGGCGTTCGACGCCGCGGCCGCCCGGCTCGAGGGGCTGCGCCTGGCCGCCGTGGAGGACCGGTTCGACGCGGAGATTCACCTCGGCCGTGGTGCGGAACTGGTCCCTGAACTGACTGACCTGGTGGCCGCGAATCCTGTGCGGGAAAAGCTCGCCGCCGCGCTGATGCGTGCTCTCGTCGCGGCCGGTCGCAACAGCGAAGCGCTGCTTGCGTATCAGCGCACGAGGGAAGCCCTGGCTGACGAGTTGGGCGTCGACCCCTCACCGGAGCTGTCCGCGCTGCACGTCGCGCTGTTGCGAGGTGAGGTCGGGCGCCGGGAGGAGAACCGCAAGACCAACCTGCGGGCCGAGCTGACCAGCTACATCGGCAAGGACGCGGATGTCACCGCGGTGCGCGAGCTGGTCGCGGGTCATCGGCTCACGACCCTGATCGGACCGGGTGGCTCGGGAAAGACCAGGCTGGCAACGGAAACCGCCCGCACACTGCTCGGCGACCTGCCGGACGGTGTCTGGCTTGTGGAGCTCGCGCCCCTCGGCCCGGACAGTGAGGGGGGTGGGCCCGAAGGGCAGGGGGGCGGGAAGAACACCGTGGCGCAGTCGACGCTCGCGGCGCTGAGCCTCCGGGACGCGCTGCTCGGTGAAGCGACGAACGCCGAACCGATGGAACGACTCATCGCTGTGATCCGCGAGCGTGAGGCGTTGCTTGTTCTGGACAACTGCGAGCACGTGATCGAGTCGGCGGCGGTGTTCGCACATCGGCTGCTGGGGGAGTGCCGTCGGCTGCGAATCCTGGCGACCAGCAGGGAACCGCTCGGCATCACCGGTGAGGCGCTGTGGTCGGTCGGACCGCTGGCCCTGCCGGACGAGCACGCCGGCCCCACCGAGATCGAGAACGCACCAGCCGTTCAGCTGCTGCGGGACCGGGCCGCTGCGGTGCGCACGGATCTCGTGGTCGGCGCTGGCACGTTGTCGACGATGGCACGCGTGTGCCGGGCGCTGGACGGGATGCCGCTCGCGATCGAACTGGCCGCGGCAAGGTTGCGCACGATGTCCATCGACCGGTTGGCCAACCGGCTCGATGACAGGTTCCGCCTGCTGACTGGCGGCAGCCGTACCGCGTTGCCCCGGCATCGGACGTTGCGGGCGATGGTCGACTGGAGCTGGGAGCTGCTGACCGACGCAGAACGGGTGGTGTTGCGCAGGCTTTCGGTGTTCGCCGGCGGGGCGAGCCTGGAAGCGGTCGAGCGGGTGTGCGCGGGCGAACAGTACGAGGTCCTGGATCTGCTCACCTCGCTGACCGAGAAGTCGCTGCTGGTCGTCAGCGATGACGGCGCACCGCGGTACCGGATGCTCGGCACGATCAAGGAGTACGCCGTACACCGGCTCGCTGAGTCGGGGGAGTCCGAGCCGGCGCGGCAGGCGCATCTCGCCTACTTCACCGAGCTCGCCGAAGCAGCGGCCCCTCACCTGCTGCGCGCCGAGCAGTTGGTCTGGCTCGCCGCGCTCAACGCTGAGCACGACAACATCAGTGCCGCGATGCGTGGTGCACTCGCGGCCGGTGAAGCGCATGCGGCGATGCGGCTCGCGGCGGGCGCCGGCTGGTACTGGTGGCTCGTCGGACACAAAGCCGAAGGACTGGAGCTGATCCTCGCGGCCACCGAGTTGCCGGGCGAGGTGCCCGACGAGATCCGGGCCTGGGTGTACGGCCTCGTCGTGACGTTCGTGAGCTCGGGGCTGGGCGACGAGCGCCAGGCGGCGGAGTGGGTCCACAAGGCCTACGAGCTCTTCCAGCGCGGCCAGGTTCACCATCCGTTGCTGGGACTGGTCGCGCCGCTGGAACGCATGTTGCGGGAGCCGGACAGGGGGCCGTCCGTGTGGGAAGAGTTGCTGGACAGCGAGGATCCCTGGGTGCGCGCGATGGGCCGGCTGCATCTCGGGAAGATGCGGATCGCGGTCGGCCAAGGTGGGACGGAGGCGGAGGAGTTCCTGGAGGAGGCGCTCGTCGAGTTCCGGGTGCTCGGCGAACGGTTCGGGATCTCGTTCGCCCTGACCGAGCTGGCGGACCAGATCGCCACGCGCGGAGAGTTCGCCGAGGCGTGCGAGCACTACGAGGAGGCGATCGCGATCGTCACCGAGATCGGTGCCATCGACGACGTCATCCGGATGCGCGCGCGACAGGCTCAGCTGTACTGGCTGATGGGCGACAAGGACGCAAGCCTCGCCGCCATGGCCGAGGCCGGGCGGCGCGCGGAAGGCGTCACCTGGCCGGACGCGCTGGCCATGCTCGCTCTCGCGAAGGCGGACCTCGCCCGGTGGAGCGGCGATACTGATGCGGCATATGAACAACTAGGTGTCGCGACCACCGTGTGGGGCGCCGAAGCGGACCAGGTAAGCATCCGCGGCGTGACACACGCACTGTTCGGCTACCTGACCGACGATCTCGGCGAGGCGCGGGAATTCCTCGCCGGGGCGTGCCAGGCGGCGGCCGAGGTGGGGTACGCGCCCTCGATCGCGCAGGTGCTCGTCGCCGTCGCGGACCTGGCCATGCGCCGCGACCAGTACGAGCAGGCCGCAAAGCTGCTCGCGGCGAGTACCGCCGTGCGCGGACTACTGGATCGTTCGCTCCCCGACGTGGACCGGATCGAGCGGGCAGCACGAAGCCGCCTTGGTGACGCGGCGTTCGACGAGGCAGCTCGGGTGGGTGCGGAGAAGTCCTGGAACGAGCTGGTCGAGGTCACGCTCGCCCCCTGACAGCACGGGTCCCAGGCCGTGTCAGCGCCGTGACAGCCCTGTGTCTGACGGGTCGGCGACCGTGGTGGCACCAACCACCACGAAGGGAATCCGATGAGCCAGACGGTTTCCGTCCCGCAGGGCCTGCCGATGGAGCGCGACGCGGGCCCCTTCGACCCGCCCAGCCAGATCACAGCGCTGCGCGAGGCCCGCCCCGTCAGCCCCATGGCGTTTCCCGACGGGCACGAGGGCTGGCTGGTCACCGGATACGACGCGGTGCGCCAGGTCATGGCCGACACCCGGTTCAGCAACCGCCAGGACATCGGCGTGCTGCACGTGCCCTTCGAGACTCCAGGCATGCCGGAGGCGACCGAGCCGTCCCCTCAGACGCCCGGCCTGTTCATCAGCATGGACCCGCCGGATCACACCCGGTTGCGCCGCAAGCTCACCGGCGCTTTCACCGTCAAGCGGATGAAGCAGCTCGAAGAGCAGATCATCGACATCACCGAGCAGCAGCTGGACGAACTGGCGAAGCTCACCCCGCCGGTCGACCTGGTCAAGGAGCTCGCGCTGCCGGTGCCGTCACTGGTGATCTGCGAGCTGCTCGGCGTCCCCTACGCGGACCGGGAGATCTTCCAGGCCAACTCCTCGAAGTTCATGGAACGGGACGTGACGCTCGAGGACAAGATGGCCGTGGTCGGCGCGATGTTCGGGTACCTGGCCGAACTGGTCACGGGGAAGCGCGCGAACCCCGGCGAGGACATCCTCTCCGACCTCGCGCGCGACGAGGACCTCAGCATCGAAGAGCTGACCGGTATGGCGTTCCTGCTGCTGCTCGCGGGCCACGAGACCACCGCGAACATGCTGGCGCTGGGCACGTTCGCGCTCCTGGAACACCCTGCGGAACTGGCGGAGCTGCGCGAGAACCCGGAGCTGCTCCCCGACGCCGTCGAGGAGCTCATGCGCTACCTCTCGGTGGCCGACATCTTCTTCCGCTACGCCACCGAGGACATCGAGCTCGGCGGCGAAACGATCCCAGCAGGCTCGACCGTCGTCGTCTCGTTGCTGGCCGCCAACCGCGACCCGCAACGGTTCGAGAACCCGGATGTGCTGGACGTGCACCGCAAGGTCCGTGGTCAGGTCGCGTTCGGGCACGGCATCCACCAGTGCCTCGGCCAGCAGTTGGCCCGCATCGAGATGCGCGCGGGTTTCGAGGGACTGCTGCGCCGCTTCCCGACCCTTCAGCTCGCCGCCGAGGCGCGCGAGGTGAAGCTCAGGACCAACATGCACATCTACGGCGTCCACGAACTCCCGGTCACCTGGGCTTGACCCGCAGTCTACTTAGGAGAGAGCCATGAACTCGCCCGCCTGGACCGGCATGCTCCCGGTCGACGACACCGAGCTGTACGTACGTGACACAGGAGGCCCCGGCCGTCCCGTGGTTTACCTCAACGGCGCCTACGCCGACCAGAAGCACTGGAAGCGCGTCATCGCCGACCTCGGCAGCGACTACCGCCACATCACCTTCGACGAGCGCGCCCGCGGCAAGTCCAAGCGCTCTGCGGACTACACCTTCGAAGCGTGCCTGCGCGATCTGGACGCCGTGCTCACCGCGAGAGGAGTGGAGAAGCCGTTGCTGGTCGGCTGGTCCTACGGAGGCATCATCGGGTGGCACTGGGCCGACCGGAATCCGGACCGCGTCCAGGGACTGGTGACGGTGGACGCGTTTCCGGTCGGCTTGACCGGTGAGGCCGGCCGGGAACGGATCCGGAAGATGTTCCGCCAGTGGCGGTTGGTGCTGCCGATCGCCGCTCGGTTCGGCCTGGGCGCGCGGATGAGCGCCGACGAGCACGCCGACGTCAACATCGAGCTCAACGAGATCGCCCCCGCCAGCGTCCCGGTTCTCGATCGCCTGGTCTGCCCGGTGCGGTTCGTCATGGCCACCGGCGACAGCCTCGGCAGCGAGGCGGGGGAGATGGAACAGGGCAGGAAGGTGCTCGACCAGGTGCTCGCCGCCAACCCGAACATCAAGGTGAGCGCGAAGGTCGCGAGCAACCACAGCAAGATCCTCCGCAACGACTCCCCAGCTGTCGCTCTGGCCGTGCGCGAGCTCGCAGTGAGCCTCGGGACTGTCCAATGACGACGCAATCCGTGATTCACGTGCAAGGCCTGGAGAAGTCGTACAAGACGCTGAAGGTGCTGCGCGGCGTGGACTTCGACGTGGCGCGGGGCAGCATCTTCGCGCTGCTCGGCTCCAACGGCGCAGGCAAGACCACGGTCGTGAAAATCCTGTCCACGCTGCTGAAAGCGGATGCAGGCACGGCCGGCGTCAACGGTTTCGACGTCGCCACGCAGGCTGCGAACGTGCGGGAGTCCATCAGCCTCACCGGTCAGTTCGCGGCCGTCGACGAGATCCTCAGCGGGTGGGAGAACCTCGTGCTCGTCGCCCGGCTGCGGCACCTCAAGGGTCCCGGCAAGATCGCTGATGATCTGCTGGCCCGATTCTCGCTGACCGAGGCGGGCGCGCGGAGGGTGTCGACCTATTCGGGTGGCATGCGCCGCCGCCTCGACATCGCGATGAGCCTCGTCGGGAACCCGCCGGTCATCTTCCTCGACGAGCCGACCACCGGGCTCGACCCCGAGGGACGGCTTGAGGTGTGGCAGGCCGTCAGGGAGCTGGCAGGCAAGGGCACGACAGTGCTGCTCACGACGCAGTACCTGGACGAGGCCGAACAACTCGCCGACCGGATCGCGATCCTGCACGAGGGCCGGATCATCGTGAACGGCACCCTCGCCGAACTCAAGCAGATGCTCCCACCGGCCAAGCTCGAGTACGTCGAGAAACAACCGACTCTCGAGGACGTCTTTCTTGCACTTGTCGGTGCCGCCGGTAAGGAGCAGCGATGACCAAGAATTTCCTCGTCGACACAGCCGTCCTGTTGGGACGATCACTGAGCCACATCACGCGCAGCCTGGACACCATCCTCACGACGGTCATCACGCCGATCGCCATGATGCTGATGTTCGTCTACGTGTTCGGCGGCGCGATCCAAACCGGGTCGGACTCGTATGTGAACTACCTGCTGCCCGGGATACTGCTCATCACGGTCGCCTCCGGCATCTCGTACACCGCGTTCCGGCTCTTCCTTGACATGAAGAGCGGGATCTTCGAGCGTTTCCAGTCCATGCCGATCGCGCGGTCGTCCGTGCTGTGGGCTCACGTGCTGACCTCGCTCGTCGCCAACCTGATCTCGCTCGTGGTCGTCGTGCTCGTCGCCCTGCTCATGGGCTTCCGCTCGGGAGCGGGAGTGTCAGCGTGGCTCGCGGTCGTCGGCATCCTGATCCTGTTCACCCTGGCGCTGACATGGCTCGCCGTCATCCCGGGTCTCACCGCGAAGTCCGTGGACGGCGCGAGCGCGTTCTCCTACCCGCTCATCTTCCTGCCGTTCCTCAGCTCGGCCTTCGTCCCCACCGACACCATGCCCGGCCCGGTGCGCGCCTTCGCCGAGAACCAGCCGGTGACGTCCATCGTCAACGCCCTCCGTGCCCTGTACACGGAACAGCCCGTCGGCACCGACATCTGGATCGCCTTGGCCTGGTGCGTCGGCATCCTCGTCGTCGCGTACGTCTTCGCCACGATCACCTACCGCCGCAAGATCTCCTAGCGGCGCTCGGGCAACACGAACAAGGGGGGAGATTTGTCATGCCCAAGAACGGACACATCGCACGCCGAACGCTGTTAGGGGGTGCGCTGGGTGCCGGTGCGCTCGCAGGCTTTTCCGGGCGCGCCAACGCCTCTGGCGGTGACGATGCCGAGAACGGCGTCGACCACGGCTGGGGAAAGGTCGCCGACGCGTTCCGCGCGAACTTCAAGGGAAACCCAGGCGAGATCGGTGCGGCGTGCAGCGTCTACGTGGGCGGTCGCCAAGTCGTCAACCTGTGGGGCGGCCTCGCCCACCGCGAGGCGAAACGACCGTGGCGCAAGGACACCATCGTCCGGGTCGCGTCCACGACGAAAGGCGCTACCGCGATCTGTGCCCACTTGCTGGCACAGCGCGGGAAGCTGGATCTGGACGCCCCGGTGTCCAGGTACTGGCCGGAGTTCGGCGCCAACGGCAAGGGCCGGATCCCGGTGCGCTGGCTGCTGTCCCACCAGGCCGGTCTACCGATCGTCGACGGACCGCTGACCTTCGAGCAGGCGTGCGCATGGCACCCGGTCATCCGTGCTCTCGAGGCGCAGAAACCGTTGTGGCAGCAGGGTGCGGAGCACATCTACCACGCCATGACGTACGGGTTTCTGGTCGGGGAGGTCGTGCGTCGGATCTCCGGCAAGTCACTCGGCAGGTTCTTCGCCGACGAGGTGGCCCGTCCTCTCGGACTGAGCGCCTGGATCGGGCTGCCGGAGTCCGAAGAGCGACGGATAGCCCGGATCGAGGACGCCGCGCCGTTGACCCTGGAGGAGCTCATCGCTGGGATGGTCAACCTGACCGGGCTGGACGTGGACACGGTCACCGCATGGGTAAAAGCCTTGTACAGTCCGGGTTCGGTCCTGGCCCGCGCAGGCGAGCTCGGCGGTGCCTTGGACGTCACGACCAAGTACTGGACCACTCGTGCCTGGCGCGCGGCGGAGTTCCCGGCCGCGAACATGCTCTCGGATGCGCGATCGCTGGCCCGGATGTACGCCGCCACGGTGAGCACGGTCGACGGCGTGCGGCTGCTCAATCCGGCGACGGTCAAGAGGATGACAGCCGTCCAGACCGACAAGACTCCGATGCACGGGTTGCCGCCAGGCCTGAACATCCCGGCTGACCGCTCTTTCTACATGTCGCTCGGGTTCATGCGGGCGTGCCTGCCGATGCCGATGGTCGGGCCGGGGTCGTTCGGCCATCCTGGCTCGGGCGGATCGATCGGCTTCGCGGACCCTGATGCCGGTGTCGGCTTCGGCTACGTCACGAACCTCTGGTCCTACCGGCCAGACGACCCGCGGGCGGCGGGCCTCGCCAAGGCCGTCCGATCCTGCCTCGGTTGACGACAGCCACGGAGCCTCTTAGTTTCCGGGACATGGTGAATGGCCGGAAACAGGCTTGTTGCAACCTGAACCGGGTCTAGAAGGTGGTTGAGCTCGTTACCGAAGCCCCTCCATATCCGCGCATGCCGCATGTCAAGGATGTCTGAGGGCTGTTCGCGCAGTTGGCCGTTTCCCGAGAGCAGCGGAACAGGCAGGCTCGAGCATGTAGA
This sequence comes from Lentzea tibetensis, assembly GCF_007845675.1. Classification (GTDB taxonomy): domain Bacteria; phylum Actinomycetota; class Actinomycetes; order Mycobacteriales; family Pseudonocardiaceae; genus Lentzea; species Lentzea tibetensis. The sequence goes on from NZ_VOBR01000007.1 coordinate 103,149, forward strand.
TCGTCCCCAACTTGCCCACAGCAAGGAGGGCTTCCAGGATGAGCGCCCCCCAGCCGGTATGCCCGGTCACGCTGCCCAACGGCCTCGATGGGTGGATCACCACCGGATATGACGACGCCCGCGCCGTTCTTGCCGATCCGCGGTTGTGCAAGGACGCCGCACTGGTCGGCAGGGTGCTGCAGGCGAAACTGGCAGCGGCAGGACGACCCACCGACCTGTCCGGCATGTTCTACCCGCACATGATGTTCGCGGATGGTGCGGACCACGCCCGGTTGCGGGGCCTGGTGTCGAAGCAGTTCACCGCTCGCCGGGTCGAAGACCTGCGGCCGCGCATCGCACACATCACCGAGACGCTGTTGGGCGAGCTGCCCGTCGACGAACCGGTCGACCTCATCGCCGCCTTCGCGGCCCCGTTGCCGATCACCGTGATCTGCGACCTGCTCGGCGTTCCCGAGACCGACCGGACCTCCTTCCGCGCGTGGGCCGGTGCACTGATGGAGGACACGGCCGAGGTGAGCGGTCCGGCCACGGCCGCGATGGGCCAGTACCTCGCCGACCTGATCGCTGCCAAACGACGCGACCCCGACGAGGACCTGTTGTCTGCGCTCACGGCCGCTGGGGACTCCGACCAGCTGAGCGCGGACGAGCTGATCGGCACCTGCTTCCTGCTGCTGACCGCCGGACACGAGACCACCACGGCCATGATCGGTAGCGCCGTCGTGCTGCTCCTCCTGCACGACCCGGCGGCCTGGCGAGCCATCGGGGCCGATCCCGCTCTGCTCGCCGGCGCGATCGACGAGACGTTGCGGCTCGAATCCCCGGTCCGGATGGCTTCTCATCGGGTCACCACGGCACCTGTCACTCTCGGCGGCGTCACCATCCCGCGGGACGAGTTCGTGTTCGCCGGCCTCGGCGCCGCCAACCAGGACACGACCCGGTTCTCTGATCCCGAGACGTTCGACCCCACCCGCAGGGGTTCCCAGCACCTCGCGTTCGGCCACGGGCCGCACCACTGTCTCGGCGCGCAGCTCGCCGAGCTCGAAGGGCGGATCGCACTGGCCGCGTTGAGCAACCGATTCCCCGATGCCCGGCTCGTCGACCCGCAACGACCGCCACGTCAGCCGTCGGAGTTCCTGAACGGCCCGGATCGGGTGATGGTGACGTTGTCCCACGCTTAGCCAGTGGCGTGTCACGCAGCCTTGGCGATTGCTCACCATGAGCAGCTGCCGGGTGTGTTATCTCCTCGTTACCCAACTCCCTGGATCTGGCAACGGATACAGCCCTCTCAACGACGTATGGGTAACGGATCAGAAGGGGGCTGTGATGACCATCCGATTCCCGGAAGCGTCGAATATCGCTACGGGACAAGCGGAACTGCCCGAATGGCCGCAGTGGTTGCTCGACAGGTACGGCGCGAGAATGCTCCATCCGAACGAGGTGGTCCGCGCTCCGGGCGCACCGGTCCCTCGGTCGACGGTTTATCGGACGGCGATCTTGTTGTTTCCGCGGGGGGTGCTGGCGGACGGTGTGCTGGTCCCGCAGATCGAGCAGGCGCTCAGCGAGATCGGGCTGACCATCAGGTTGCCCAACGGGGAGTTTCCGTCGAGCGCCCTTCACCCAGCGCTCGCCGGGTTGGACGACAACGTAATGGCGGACGTGCCGATTCCCGTGGTGATCCGGGTCGGCGCCGCCGGGCCCGCGGTGGTCGACGCTTGGGCCGCGCTGCAACAGATCCGGGCGCGGGTCTCGTCGCCGAACACCAGGTTCGAGCGGATCTCCTTGGAGCATCTTCTTGTCGGCACCAACTACGGCGGTGTGCCCACGTGGAGTCCGCACGATGTCCGGCCCAGTTCCTTCGGGTCGCCCTATCGGCTGATGCCGGTGGCTTTCCGCGGTACTGGGCCCGTGCGGCAGCCCACGCCGCCGAACGGGCGCCGGGTGGTGGCCGCGGTGCTGGACACGGGACTGGTCCGGCACCCGTTGTTCGGCAACGCCGCGCCGGGTTCGGGTCTCCCGTCCGGTGGGTTCGTCCGCGAGTTCACGACGTCCGCGAACGCGATCGCGCAGCAGAACAAGTACCTCAACGGGCTGACGCCGACCAACATCCTGCTGAACATCTGGGAGGCGCCGGTCTACGGTGACGTGCTCACGGAGGAAATCGGCCGCGCGACCGGGCATTGCTGTTTCATCAGTGGGCTGATCCATCAGGGCGCGCCGGACGCGGACGTGCTCGTGACGCGCGTGATGCAGACCGACAACATCTGCCGTGAGGCCGATCTGTTGCTGGCGTTGTGGTTGATCGTCGCGAGGGTCACCGCGGCGCAGAAGCCTGGCGGGAACATCTCCGAGATCGTCGACATCGTGTCCCTGTCGCTGGGCGGGTACGTGGAATCCACGTCCACGAAGGCGTCCAACCTCCGCACGGTCATCATGGATCTCACCGGCCGTGGCGTACTGGTGGTCGCCGCGGCGGGCAACGACGCCACCACACGCGAGTTCTACCCGGCGGCGCTGGCGACAGAGCCCAACCCGTGGCCGGGGCAGCGTGTGCTCGGTGTTGGCGCGCTCAACCCGGACGACACGACGGCGTGGTTCAGCAACGCCGGGCCGAACATCACCATCGAGGCCACGGGGGCTTGCATGATCAGCACGTTCCCTCCGGACGTGAAGGGTTCGCACGGTACGGGGAGGAGGACGGAGTCGGGTGGCCGGCAGACGGCTGACCCGGACAAGTTCAGCGGCGCGTGGGCGATGGGGTCCGGAACCTCGTACGCGGTGGCGCACGTCGTCGCCAGGGCCGCCGACCTGTTGTCGAAGGATCCGACGATCACGACGGTCGACGCCGCTTCGATGCGCACCCGCGCGATCAACGTGGTCCAGCAGCTGCCATGAGCGACCGTCGGCCGCTCAGTCACGAGCAGTTGGGTGCCCTGCTGACGGCAGCCGGCAAGGGTGACCGGGCGAGCCTCGAGGCCATCGTGCGCGAGCTGACCCCGTTGCTCTGGCAGGTGGCCAGAGCACAGGGGCTCGACCGCGAGGCGAGTGCGGATGTCGTGCAGACGACGTGGCTGCGGCTGCTCCGTTCGCTGACCGACATCCGCGCGCCGGGTGCACTCGTCAGCTGGCTCGTCACCGTGGCGAAGCGGGAGGCGTGGCAGGTCAGCCGGGCGCAACGGTCCGAACGGGTGGTCGCGGAGCTCCCCGACGAGCCGGACTCCGGAGCGGAACCGGGGGAGCGAGTCGCGATCTCCGATCGCAATCGGCGGTTGTGGACCGCGGTAAGCATGTTGTCGGAGCGCTGCCAGTACCTCCTGCGCGTCGTCGCGTTCATGCACCGGCCGGACTACGACCTGATCGCCGCCGCGCTGGGGATGCGGCGCGGCTCGGTCGGACCGCAGCGCGGACGCTGCATCGACCGGCTGCGGCGTCTGCTCACCTCGGTCCCAGCCGAGCAGGGAGGCGAATGGTGACCACCGACGAGGCGATGCTGGCTCAGGTCAGGCAGATGTGGGACGAGCTGGACCCGGTGCCTGACGAGCTCGCCGACCACGCCTGTTTCGGGCTTGCCCTGGCCACCGTCGAAGCGGAGGTCGCACGGGTGCTGCGACATGCCCATCCGGTCGGCGCGCGCGGCGACGAGCGGTCCCGCGTGATCACGTTCGACAGCACCACGCTGACGGTCATGATCAGCATCGCCGACAACGCGGACGGCACACTGCGGCTCGACGGCTGGATCACCCCGGCCGCGAGCCACACCGTCGAGTTGCGGGCCGCGACCGGTGTGCGGACGGGGTCGTCCGACCGAAATGGACGGTTCGCGTTCGACAACGTGGCCGCGCAACTGACCCAGCTGGCCGTGCGGACCAACGGCACGGTCATCACGCCGGCGATCGCGTTGTGACATGACCGCGGTCGAGGAAAGGGCACGGGCACTGCACGCCCGAGGGCTCGCCGCGACCGGCCGCGGCCGGTCCGCGCAGGGGTGCCGGCTGTTCCGTGCGGCACTGGCGTTGCTGGACTGGCCCGAGACGACGCAACGGGACAGACACGCCGTCGTCACGCGGATACTGATCAGCCTGGCTGCGGCCGAGGTGCACCTCGGCCGCAGCGAGGTGGGGTTCGCGCTGCTCGACGACGCGGAAGCCCTTGCGGAACAGGATGATCGCGGCATCCTGTTGCTGCAGCGAGGTCTGCTCTGCGTCCTCGTGGGCCGGATGGACGAGGCGTTGCACCACCTCAACGAGGGAATATCGGCGCTGGAGGGGCATGCGGAGGGCTACGACCTCGCCAGTGCCCTGCTGAACCGCGCCATGCTGCACAGCCTGGCGGGGCGGGCCCGGCTCGCCAGGGCGGATCTGCTGCGGTGCGGGGACATCGCGCGTCGGGCAGGGCTCGCGCTGCTGGTGGCGAAGTCCGAGCTCAACCGGGGCTACTGCGAGATGCTGATGGGTGACATCCCGGCCGCGTTGCGCGCGTTCGACCTGGCGAAGCCGGAGTTCACGAGGCGCGCGACGGACCTGCTGCCCGTGCTCGCGGTGGACCGGGCGAGGACGCTGATGCAGGCCGGGCTCGCCGACGAGGCCGCCGCCGAGCTGGACGAGGCGATCCGCCTGCTGGGCCACGCACGTCCCACCTACGAGCGGGCGGAAGCCGCGCTCACCCGCGCGCAGGTGGCACTGGTGCAGGGTGACCATCCGACGGCGAGGCTGTGGGCGCGCCGGGCGGAACGGTGTTTCCTGCGTCGTGGCGACCGGAGCTGGGCCGCGGTCGCCACGCTCACCCGGCTGCGGGCGGACTTCCGGACGGGACGGCGGTTGTCCGCGATCGCGTCCGAGGCGGCCGCGCTGGCGCTGCGGCTGCGCGGCCTCGGTCTGCCGAACGACGCCGAGGCAGCCGCACTGCTGGCGGCCCGCGTCTGCGTGCGGCGCGGCGACCTGCGCGAGGCCCGCAGGCACATGTCGCACCGCCGCAGCACGTCACCGGTGCTGGAGACGAAGCTGTTGCGCAGGCTGACGGCGGCCGAACTGCATGCCGCCGAGGGCGACACCGGGCGGGTGTACCGCGACGCGCGGGCCGGGCTGGACCTGCTGCACGACCACCGGGCGCGCCTCGCGAGTCTCGATCTGCGCACCGGAACCGCCGCACTGGGCGCCGAGCTCGCGGCCGTCGGACTGGGCACCGCTGTGCGCCACAGCAGGGTGCCGGTGATCTTCGCGTGGTCGGAGCGCTCGAGGGCGCAGGCGTTCCTGGTGCCCCCGGTGCGCCCACCCACCGACGTCGACACGTCCGACGCCGTGGCCGAACTGCGTCAGCAGGCCATGGTGGTGCGGGCCGCGGAACTCTCCGGTCGGCCCGACCCCGGCGCGTCGCGGCGGTGTGCCGAGCTGGAGCACGTGATCCGGGCACGCGGCTGGCAGGCCGATGGCGACGGTGAACGCACGGGCGTGGCCGGTTTCCACGACGTCGCAGCGGAACTCGGCCGCACCGGTGAGGTGATGGTGACCTTCCTGCCGGTGGTCGGCCAGGTGCTCGCCGTGGTCATCGCCGATGGCAGGGGACGGGTGGTCCGGTTCGGGGATCTCGCCGCGGTGTCCGAGGCGATCGCGAGACTGCGCAGCGACCTGGACGCGATCTGCGGTCGCACGCTGCCACTGGCACTGGCCGAAGTGATCACCGCCTCGATCCGGCATCAGCTCGCGGTGCTCGACGAGCACCTGTTGCGACCGCTGGGGGACATGCTCGTCGATCGGGATCTGGTCGTGGTGCCGACCGGGCCGTTGTCCGGCATTCCGTGGGGCCTGCTGCCACCACTGCGCGGGCGGCCCGTCACGGTAGCGGCATCGGCCTCGGCGTGGCTGCAGGGCCGCAGAGCGGTGTCGGCTCCGATGATCTCCGAGCCGCTGCTGGTCGCGGGCCCGCACCTCAGGTTCGCGGCGGCCGAGATCAGCAAGATCGCCGGAATGCTGCCCGCCAGCACCGTGCTCACCGGCGCCGACGCGTCGGTCGACGCGACGCTGGCAGCCATGGACAACCGGCGGATCGTGCACGTTGCCGCGCATGGACATCACGAGCCGGGCAACTTCCTCTTCTCCAGACTGGACCTCGCCGACGGGCCGCTGATGGCGTACGACATCAGCAGGCTGCCCACGGCCCCGCAACACGTCGTGCTGTCGTCCTGCGACACCGGCCGGACGGTGATGCGGGTCGGCGACGAGATGCTCGGCTTCGCCGCGGCTTTCCTGTACAGCGGAACGAAAACGGTCGTGGCGGGTGTCGCACGGGTGCCGGACGACACGGTCACCGGTGTCATGGCGGCCTACCACGACCTGTTGCTGCGCGGTGCCCGGCCGTCGCGGGCACTCGCCGAGGCGGCGGTCGCCGAGCCGTTGATCCCGCTCGTGTGCTTCGGCAGCTGCTGAGGTGAATCCAGCCGCTCCGTCGCGCCTCCTGGTGGCATGTCCTTGCCTAGGAGGGGGCCATGGCGACGGGATGGCGTTTCGGCGTGCTGGGACCACTGGAGGTGTGTTACGACGGCAGACTGGTACTGATCGGAGCGGCGAAGCAACGGGTGCTGCTGGCCTCGTTGCTGATCGCGGCGAACCAGGTCGTCCCGACCGGGACGCTCGTGGCACGGCTGTGGGGTGAGTCGCCGCCACGAGGACACCGCAACACGCTGCAGAACCACGTGCTGCGGCTGCGCAGGGTGCTGGGTGAGGCCGGTTCCCGCGTCCCGGTGCACACCCGCCCCGGCGGGTACGTGGTGCAGGTGGGACACGACGAACTGGACCTGATCACGTTCCAGCGCATGCTGTCGGCCGCGCGCGTGTCGGCACGGGCAGGCGACCTGGCACGCATGTCCTGCCTGCTGCACGACGCACTGGGCCTGTGGCGAGGCCCCGCGCTGGCCGACGTTCCCTCGGACGCGCTGCAGCGGGAGGTCGTGCCGGCATTGGTCGAGAACCGGCTGCGCGCCGCCGAACTGCGCATCGGCGCCGACATCTCACTGGGCGATCACCACGAGGTTCTCGCTGAACTGCACGAGCTCACGTGCTCGAACCCGCTGCGCGAACCGTTGTGGGCACTGCGGATGCTCGCCCTGTACCGCTGCGGACGCCAGGCCGAGGCACTCGCCTGCTATCACGAGGTGCGCGGCCATCTGGCCGGCCAGCTGGGCATCGATCCCGGTGCGGAACTGAGCCTGCTGCACCAGCGGATGCTGACCGCGGATCCCGGTCTGGTGCTCGCGAAGTGACCGGGAGGTGACCGGAACGTCAGGCGGTGGCTCGACCGTGGACGGGACGACAAGGGGAGGAGTCCACAATGCACTTTCGAAAACCTACGTGTGCCGCAGTCGCGACGCTGGTCGCGCTCGGAGCTCTCGTCCACGGTGGCGCCTCGGCCGGCGGCGCACCGCGGTCTCCGGCAGATGGCAAGGATCCGTTGCTGGTGGCCGCGCAGGCCTACCGGAAGTCCTATCCGCAGATGTCCGAGGAGGCGGCGCGAGCCGCTGCCGCGCAACAAGACCAGCGAAAGGCGTTGTACGAGGAACTGACGAGGAACGGGGACGCGGGATTCGGCGGTGCGTGGTTCGACCCGCCGTCCGGCGTGTTGCACGTCGCCGTGACGAACGACGACACCGCGGCTCAGCTGGCCGCGCTGGGGAAGCGACTCGACGTCAAGGTCGAATCGCTTCGGGTGCAACGGAGTTTCGCCGAACTGCAGAGCCTCGCCGACAGCATCCGCGGCGGCAAGGACGTGCTCGCCGAGGCGGCGCGCGGCCGGGTCGGCATCGATGTCAGGACGAACGGGGTCGTCGTCGCCGTCGAGGCCGCACAACAGGGTGCGCTGGCATCGGCGGCGGCATCAGCGGGCGTGACCGTGGTGGCGAACCGGGAGTCGCGAACCGAGGAGGACGCGGGCTGCGTCGACCGCAGGTCGTGCGACTGGACGATCCGAGCCGGTTCCGCACTGTGGCGCGGCGCGGACGGTCACGTCTGTTCCACGGGATTCACCGGACGGGACGCCGGCGGTCAGCGCTACGTGCTCACCGCGGGGCACTGCTCCACCGGTGGGGGTGTGCAATGGGGCACCGGCGGGCAGCAGATCGGCCCGCTGACCGTCGCCGGCACGTGGGGGTCACTGGACGCCGCGCTGATCGCGGTCACGAACCCGTGGTTCACCGGCGATCTCGGCGGTGAGATCTACAACCGGTACGCGCCGAACAAGTCGGTCCCGCTCAACGGAGTCGCCCCGAACCTGGGCTACATCTGGTCCGGTGAAGTGGTCTGCCTGGCGGCGAACTTCGCCGAACCGGACGGTGACAGCTTCTGCGGCACCATCGGCACCAACAGCGATCCGTGGGAGTCCGGCCTGGCCAAGGTCGACAACGTGGACGCCTGTGGCGGAGACAGCGGTGGTGGCTGGTACTGGCTGACCTCAACGGGCAGGCGGATCGGCTACGGCCTGCACAGCCGCAGCAGCACCGGGTGCCACAACCACGCGGGCAGCGCCTCGTGGTTCAGCCCGTTGCCCGTCGTGAAGTCGTGGGCGCCATGGCTCGATGTGGAGGTCGTGTGATGAGCGTGCGATCAACGCTCGCGACCGCCGCACTGCTGGCGGGTGCACTGGTCAGCGACATCGCAGGTTCCGCGCAGGCGGCGGTGGGTCTGGATCTCCACGTGGTTCGGCCGGCGGAGGGCGAATCGGTAGCCGCGGGCGGCGTCCTCAAGGTCTCGGGCTCCGCGTCGGACCGCGGATACCCCGAGCCGATCATGATCGACTCGGTCACGGTGAGCATCGATGGCGGACCGGAGATTCCGGCCGAGCTCAGGCCGGGGCTGCCGACGACGAGAACGGTGTTCCTGTTCGAGCTGCGAACGCCCGCTCCCGCGGTCGTCGGCGCGCACCGGGTCCGGGTGACGGCGACCAACGACCAGCTCCGCACGCTGTCCAAGTCCGTGCAGTTCTTCGTCGTGAACCAGTGAGGGGGAGGTGTCGTGAAACGTGTCACGAGCAGCTTGGGTGTGGCGCTGTTCCTGTTGGCGGGCAACGGCGTCGCTCGTGGAGACCGGACAGCTGAGCCGGCTTCCGCCATCGCGCTCACCGAGATCGCGACACACGGCCCGTCCGGGCCGCGTGACGAGTTCGTGGAACTCCAGAACGTCAGCTCCGAACCTCAGCGGTTGGGCGACTACCGCCTGGAGTTCGCGGGCGCGGACCGGCGCATCGTGGCGTTGCCCGCGTTCCCGGAGGACTTCGTCCTGCGGCCGCACGGCGTGTACGTGTTGGCGGGCGTGGACTTCAGCGGGCCGCGGAAGGTCGTGAACCAGATCATCGACGACCGGATCGACATCCCGGAGGAGTTCGCACTGCAGTTGACCGATCTCGGCGGAAACACGATCGACGACTGCGGCACCCTGCCCCGGCCGAGGTGGCCGTGGTGGCCGCCGCGGTGGCCATGTCCGTGTCCTCCAGCCCCGTGGCAGTCGCGGGTGGATCTGTCCATCACGCGTCACCACATCACGGGCGATCTGGCACGTGACTACCAACTCGACTTCCGCACACCGGGTGCGGTCGAGTGGCTGCCCCAGGACCCGGTTCCAGCGTGACCGATGAGTGCTCAGCCGTCGGGACTCCACCTCCCGCGGAACGTCGGCCAGGCGCCGCACGCTCCACCGTGTCGTCTCACGGGGGGAGGCACAGGACAAACAATTCGGTGATGAACTACGTCTCAGAAGGGCATCCCCTTGCGTACCACCTTTCTCAGATGGATCGTCGCCCGGCACAACGGCGAGTGCCTGACGACACGTAGCCGGACCTATGCGGCGATCCAGTACACCTGCAACGGTGGGCACAATCAGCACTTCTCGGTTTTTGGACCCTAGCAATCCAGCGGATCCTGTCATCAAACACCATCTCGGAGGAGATCATGTTGAGCACGCGGCTGGCACGACGAAAACTGGTCGGATTTCTGGCAGGTCTACTGGGCGCGACAATTCTGATGGCGGGCACGTCAGTCGCCGCCGCTGGCAACGGCGGCACCAGTCGCGAGTCTGCCGTCAGCGGCATAGCAGCTTGGCAATACTACGAGTTGCGGGCGCGGCACAGCGACAAGTGTTTGGATGTTGATGGTCGCGGTGCGGGTGGCGCGGGTGCGGACTTTGCCAACGTGATGCAGTACCAGTGTTGGGGTGGCGCTAATCAGCAATGGCGCTTCGCCTACGTCGGTAACGGTTACTACGAGTTGCGGGCGCGGCACAGCGACAAGTGTCTGGATGTTGATGGTCGCGGTGCGGGTGGCGCGGGTGCGGACTTCGCCAACGTCATGCAGTACCAGTGTTGGGGAGGCGTCAACCAGCAATGGCGCTTCGCCTACATCGGCAGCTGACTCGGCCTCGTCGAAGTCCGCAGGGGTTCATCGAAGATGGGGGTGGCGTGGAGTCATCGTCTCCATGTCACCCCTGTAGCCCGAAGAGGACCCGCGTCATGAGCCGCTGGACCGACCTTCTCACCGCCCGCCATCAGCAACCGTCATCTGACAAGTCGCTCGGTGGTATCCCCCCCGTTCCACCGCAGAAGGAACGGGATGGAACGCCGTACGAGGTGAGACGGGGAAACTACCGACCCGATCTCGGATCCATCGTCGTGGGAAGGGCGGCTGTGATGCGTTGCGTTTTCATCGGGACGGGCGGGGTCCTGGGTCGGATCGACAGCGAGACGCGGTGCGCGTTCTGGGCCGAGGAGCCGGTCGATCACGGCGCACCCCAACGCGGCGCACTGTTCTTGGTCAGCGGCCAACTCTCGAGCGAGCTACCCGTGGAGTCACGATGAACGACAGACCCGAGCCAGCAACCAACTCCCGCAAATCGCTCGTCGCGAATCAACCGCGGAGCTTGCGTGTCGCCGCGCTGCTGGTGGCCGCCGCGCCGGTAGCTGTCGCGCTCGTCGCCCTCGCCTCGCCGATGGCCGCCCCGATCCGGATCGGCTCAGCACCTGCCGACACAACGCTCGTCCAACCCACGTGCGACGTCGCGATCCCTTCTGGTGCGCTCAACCCGGTGAAGTGGCCGGAATGCGGCGGCGACTGAGCGATCGTCCGCGCGCCACACGAATCCCGAGGAGTCACGATGGACAAGGAGCCCAAGGCGTCCGCACCGCCGGTTGCCGCGAAGCGATCGCCTCGTGTGCGGGCCGCCGCGCTGTTCAACAGTTCCGTCCTGCTGGCCACCACCGCGCTGATCATTGCGATCGAGCCCAAAGCTCCGCCCTTCAAAGGTGACTAGCGGACCGCGCAAGGCGTTTTCAGTGACCGTGCTGCATTACCAGTGAGGTGGGGGAACATCGCCATGTCGACCGCATCCGGGGTTCTGAGATCCATCGCGACCAGCGCCTTGGCTGTCGTCGCGGTCCTGTCTGCTGCTGTCGGGTCGTCGGTGAGCGCGGCCGTCGTCGAGTCGCCGCAGGTGATCCGCTTTCACGGCGGTGGTGACGACCGTGCCGGCGCCATCGCTCTCGACGGTGCGGGCAACATGTACCTCGGGGGTGCGGTGGGCACGCCCAACACCGGCATCACCTTCGCGGTGGTCAAGCTGAACGCGCGCGGTGAACTGATCTGGCGCACCACGTACAGCGGTGCGCGCGGCGGGACCCTCGGCGCCGTGAGCGCGCTGGCCGTCGACGCGGCCGGTAACGTCTTCGCGGGTGGCCACATCAGCGATGACCGCAACGTGGACTCGTTGGTGCTCAAGCTGGGGCCCGACGGCTCGGAGCGCTGGGCGCAGCGCTACGACGGACCAGGCGGAGGCTATGACCAGGTCATCGGGCTTGCGGTCGACCAATCCGGTGCCGTGTACGCCACCGGGAACTCATATGGCACCGGCTTCGACTGGGTGACGCAGCGGTTCGGGTCCGACGGAACGTTGCAGTGGACGCGGCGGCACAGCGGCCCGGGATCCGCCGACGACGTGGTCGGCGACATGATGCTCGGGCCCAACGGCGACCTCGTTGTCGCTGGGGTCACGAGGAACACCCCCGACGCGCTGACCAACGACATCGAGATCGTGAGCTACCGCCCGTCGGGCGAGATCAACTGGCGACAGCAGTGGACCGACACGCCCATCAGCCACGAGCTCGTCGAGGACATGGACGTCGACGCCGCCGGGGGGATCACGGTGACCGGCTCGACGGCCCGGAATCCCAGCCCCGAGTTCGGCGTACCGTTGCCGATCACCTTGCGGTACAACGCTTCAGGCTCGCTCCAGCAGACGATCCGTGCCGGTGGTAACGCCGTCGCCGTCGACTCGAACGGCGGCGCCGCCTACCTCGTTGGGTCCTTCATGGACAAACCTCAGCTGTCGCAGACAACGAAGTACGACGCGGCCGGCAACCTGGTGTGGGTCACGCCACTCGCGTTGAACACCAACGAATTTCTGGTTGTCACCGGCATCGTGGTGGACGCGCAGGGCGTCGCCACCGTCGCAGGCACGGTTCACAACCCTCGCATGCCCGCCGTTGACTACCTCACCATCCGGTACTCCTCCGACGGAAGGGAGTTGTGGCGCCACCGGTTCAACGGCCTGGGCAACGGTGACGACCGCGTGGCCGGGCTCGCGGTCGACAGCGCGAACGGGGTCCTGGTCACCGGGACCTCGTGGGGCGACTACTCCTCCTCGGGCGATACCGACAACGACATCCTGACGTTGAGGTTCCCCGCAGGCGTCACCCCGAGCCCGGACCTGCCGCCGGTCGCGCCGAGCCACCTCGTCGCCACATCCGCGTCCAGGAGCCAGATCCGCTTGAACTGGCACGACAATTCGGATGTCGAGACCGGACTCCGGATCGAGCGCTGCCGGGGTTCGAGATGCACCGACTTCGCCCAGATCGCCGTGCTCGGCTCTGACGTGACGACGTTCCTCGACAGCGGTCTGGCCCGGAACACCTCGTACACCTATCGGGTGCAAGCAACCAACACAGCCGGAAGCTCGCTGTTCTCCAACCCGTTCAGCGCCAAGACTCGCGTCAGCTGACCGGCATGGCTGGACATGACGACTCACGGCTGCTGATCGACATCGTCACGGCTGTACTCGCGCGAGCGGGTGCTGACTGGACGATTGACACCGGCGCGTTCTGGTGCTCGCTGAGCCCTCCTGACGGGCGCATGCCTGATCAGGGTTGGAAGTTGCACGTGTCGGCAACCCAGCTGTCCGCGCCGGTGGTGCTTTCGCGCGCCGCGGACGTGCTGATCGCGGAGGGCTGTGCGTTCAAGTTCGCACGTGGGCTGGACGAGGTGGCGGCACTTCTGTCCAGTCGGTGTGATCGGGGCAGCGGTGGGAAGTTCATCACCGCGTATCCGTTGGACGACGAGACGTTCCGTCGGGTGGCGGCGAGGTTGGACCTGGCGACTGATGGTTTGCCGGGGCCGGCGATTCTGTCCGACCGCCGGCTGCGCCCGAACAGCCTTGTGCACTACCGCTACGGCGTTTTCGGCGCCGAGGCGGTGCTCACCAACGACGGCGGTCTCGAGCCCGTGCTGACGGGGCCGGACGGGGAGAAGATCGTTGACGAAAGGCCGGCGTGGTTCAGCCCACCGGAGTGGGCGGTGGCGCCGCTGCCCGAGCCGTCCGGAGCTGACGGAGGCCGCGTACCTGAGTCGGTGCTCATCGCCGACCGGTTCGTCGTCCGTGAGGCCGTCCGGCATTCCTACCGGGGCGGTGTCTACCGGGCGACCGATCGGGACACCGGCGACGAGGTCATCGTCAAGCAGGCTCGCCCGCACGTGATGGGTCTGTTGACCGGCATGGACGCGCGTGATGTGTTGCGTCACGAGGCAGAGATGCTCGACCTGCTCAGCCCACTCGGCCTGGCGCCGCGCAAGATCGCCCTGGTCCGTCAGCAGGACAACCTGTTCCTCGCCGAGGAGTTGGTGCCAGGGGTCACGTTGCGCCGGTGGGTTGCTGAGCGCTGCATCGATGTGTGGCGAGGTGCGGGCGCTCCGGTGGCCGAGGCGGTCGACAAGGCGGGCCGGCTGGTGGGGATCGTGACCGCGGTCCACCGGCAGGATCTCGTGTTGCGTGATTTCACGCCCAACAACGTGATGGTCACCCCGGATGAGCGCCTGCGGCTGATCGACCCGGAGCTCATCGTCGCGACCGGCTCCCGTGCCTCGGCGGCACACACGGCGGCTTACGGCGCGCCGGAGCAGGTCTCCGCGCCGAGGTTCGGCCCGGTGCCGTCGCAGCGGGCCGACCTGTACAGCCTCGGCGCCACCATCATGTTCCTGGTCTCCGGTGTCGACCCGCTGCTGCCCGCGGACGAGCGCCCGCTGCAGGCCCGCATCGCCGAGTTCGTGACTGCGCTGGGGACATCCATGCCGGCGGTGCGTGCGTTTGCCCCGCTGATCCTTGGCCTTCTGCGAGATGCCCCGGAAGAGCGGTGGACAACGGCGCAGGCACACGCTTTCCTCGCCGACGAGCGCCACGCCGAGGCGGTGGCCCCCGCGCGGCTGCGGGCCGCGACGGTCGACCGCGTGTTGGCCGACGGGCTCAACCACGCGCTGCGGACCATGAGCCCCACCAACCCGCGGCTGTGGCCGGTCGACGAGCAGCGTGGCAACACGGACCCCGCCAACGTGCAGCACGGCGTTGCGGGTGTGCTCGGGGTGCTGACCAGGGCCGCGAGGGTGCTCGGTGATGACCATCTGCGTGAAGGCGTTGCCACCGCGGCTGGTTGGCTCGACCGTCGGCTGTTCGACGTGCCACGCCTCCTGCCGGGTCTGTACTTCGGCAGAGCCGGTACGGCGTGGGCGATGTACGACGCGGCCCGGCTGCTGGGCGACGACGAGATGGCCGCGCGAGCCGTCGAGTTGGCGAAGCGGTTGCCGGTGCGGTGGCCCAATCCGGACGTCTGTCACGGCACCGCCGGTGCCGGAATGGCGTACCTGCGCCTCTGGCTGGCGACCGGTGACTCCGAACTGGAACGCCGTGTCGAGGATGCCGCGGACTGCGTGCTCGACGCGGCACAGGAGCGCGACGGCCACCTGACGTGGCCGATTCCGGCGACGTTCGACTCGCGGCTGTCCGGGTTGGCGCACTACGGCTTCGCCCATGGAGTGGCAGGCGTCGGAGCCTTCCTGTTGTACTGCGGTGTCAGCACCGGCCGAGCCGACTGCGTGACAGCCGCCCGCCAGGCGGGCAACACGTTGGCGGCCGCGGCCGACCTCGACCACGGGGCGGCGTGGTGGCCCAGTGGCACGCAACGCGACCCGGCCGCCTCACGGATGTGGCATTGGTGCAGCGGATCGTCCGGCGTCGGAACCTTCCTGATCCGGCTGTGGTCGGTCACGGGGGAGCCGCGTTTCCGCGACCTCGCGGAGGCCGGGGCGGTCGCGATCCGCCGCGCGGGCTGGTACTCCTCGACAGCGGCCTGCCACGGCTTGGCAGGCGACGGGGAGTTCCTGCTGGACCTGGCCGCCTGCACCGGCGACCACCGCTACCACGAATGGGCCTCAGAACTCGCCGCGATCGCTCACACCCGTCACGCGATTCGCGACGGGCTCGCGGTCCTGCCGGACGAGTCCGGTGCGGACACCGTCGCCGTCGGCTACAGCACCGGGCTCAGCGGCGTACTCGGGTTCCTGCTCCGGCTGCGCCACGGCGGCCAGCGGTGGTGGATGCCCGATGAGATCCTTGCCCCAGAAGGGAAATGGCCCGTCTTCGTTGCTCGGACACCTGAGCTGACTGTCCACTGAGGAGTGTTTCATGATCGAGACGGATATCAGCACACTGGATCTGCTTCCGGCAGACGCGAACACACCCGTGTTCTCGGGCGTCATCACTTGTCCTACCGGCAGCGGATTCCCGGGGTCGGCTGTGGCCGCCGAATCGGGCGCGGGCTGCCCCGTTTCGGAGTACCGAACGACCTTCGTCGCGCGGCCGTGTCCGTGGCACTCGAGTCAAGGTCGATAGTGAGCAAGGGAGTACGTCAATGATCGAGATCGACATCAGCAAACTGGATCTGTTGCCGGCCGACGCGAACACACCCACGTTCTCGGGCACCATCACTTGTCCCATGAGCAGCTTCCTGGGACCGGCAGTGGTCACCGACTCAACCGCCAAATCCTGCGACGTCCCTCGAGTCAGTCACCTCTGAAGGGGGGAGACTTGGGCTCGATCGCGGCGACCAACGCCGTGGTGGTCAGCACCGCGGTGGTGTTGAAAAATGCGGCGATCCGCAGGAGGCTTGGCTGCTTGGAGGTTGCCGGCGGCACGGGCGAATCGGCTGGACGGGGATTCTTGTTCATCATTGCTCCGGTGAGTTGGGGTTCCGCAGCGCGGGCGGTCAGCTGAAGGCCGAGGCTTCGACGAGGATGTGGGTGAACGCGGGGTTGAAGCCGTCGGCGGTGGAGTGGCTCTTGAGGAGTGGCTTCAGCGTTCCGAAGACCGGCAGGTCCAAGGTGCGGGCGAGCATGCGAAGCGTGCGTTGGCCGGCCTCGGTCACCGCGGTCTCGCAGCCGAGCAGCCGCACGGCGGTGATCCGCAGGCGGGGGAGCAGACGGGCCTCGGCAAGCGCGTGAAAGAACCGCGCGACCGTCGGGTCGAGCATGTTGATCGGTGTGTCGCCGAGGCGGAGCAGGTGGTGCTCGCGGGTCGAATGGCCGAGCAGGTCGAGCGTCGCGGGCGATCCGACGGTGTTGAGATGACCTTCGAGAACCGTGCGCAGCTCGGCGAGCGAGCCCGCGTGCCGCAGGTTCACGCAGCGCGCGGCTCGCCCGGCGAAGAATGCCTCGGCGCAGTCAGGCGAGGCGACGTTGAGGCTGGGCACCGGGGTGGACATGGTCGGCTAGTCGCCCTTGAAGGGCGGGTTCTTCGGCTCGATCGCGATGATCAGCGCGGTGGTGGCCAGCAACGCGGTGCTGTTGAACAACTCGGCAACGCGCCAACGACGTGACCGCTGAGCGGCGGCCGGGGGGCCGGACGGTTCGGCGGCTGCCGGTTCGACGTCCTCTTTCATCGTGACTCCTTGAGGTTGTGGCCGGTCTCATCCGTACCGGCGTTCCACCTCGTTCCACCGGTGGGCGTGAGGACGTTCCACCGTTGTTGGGTGAGGAGTTGGAACGGGGTGGAACGCCTTGGTGGCGAAGGTGAATCAGCCACCAGGTTGGAGGAGTTCCTTGAAGATCACTGATCGAGTTCGCGGCTGGCACGTCCGGCTCGCTGTGGTCGCTGCCCTGCTCTGCATCGCCACCAGCATCGGTGTGGCCACAACGTCTCCCGGCTCGGGCCTCGCCTGCGGCTCCTCGCCGAAATGCGCTGACGGTCCGCCGCCAGCAGGAATCGTGCGAACCAACCCGGAACGGGATCGCAGCTCACACCTCGCCTGCGGCGGCGACCCGAAATGCGCTGGCGGCCCACCGCCAGCAGGAGTCGCCCGAGCCGTCCCGCAACGGGTTCATGGCCCGCACCTCGCCTGCGATACGCCGAAATGCTCCGGCGGCCCACCGCCTACGGCAATTTTCGCCTGCAACAGCTCGCCGAAATGCTCCGGCGGTCCGCCGCCTGCGGTCGCTGTCCTGCTCGGCGTCTCCGCCGGTGTAGGTGCGGCCACGACGCCCGCTGGCTCTCCTGGCGCGGACCTCGCCTGTGGTGCCTCGCCGAATTGCGGTCAAGGCCCACCGCCGGTGACTCTCGTCCGAGTTGGCCTCGGGGTCGCTGTTCCGTAGGAGCCGGTAGTCGCCGGTGCTCGGGCCCTGCCCCAACAGGGCCCGAGCTGACCTTCACCGCAGATGCTTCACAACGCCAAGGGCGCTTGAGACAAGCCGTCGGACTTTCATCTACAAGCTAGTCACCTTTGTAAGGAGGGAGCTTGGGTTCGACGGCGATGACCAGTGCGGTGGTGGCCAGCACCGCGGTGGCGTTCAGCAGCTGAGCGGCCCGGCGATGGCGTGGCAACTTGGCGGTGACCGACGGCGCGGGTGGGACGGACTCGGCTGGATCGGGATCGTTCTTCATGTGACTCCTTCGGTTGCGGACGGTTGCGGCTAGTCTCCAGCGCAGACCGGAACTTTCATGGTGTTGAGCGCTCCGGAGTGGACTGACACGACGCACTCCGTGGGGATGAGCGTTGCGCCGGGGTGTGGCGTGGTCGCTGCGCCGATCGTGACGGTCAGCGGTGCGGCGAGTGCCAAGGCGGTGGCCACCGGCGCTGCGGCGATCAGTAGCGCGGCGATCCGGTGACGGCGTCGTTCGGTGGGTTCGGGTTTGCTGTTCACCGCGTGCTCCTCAGGGTTGTGACGGGAGGTGGCCGCTGATCAAGAACAGCGCGCCACGTTTGGGGGCGGAGCCGACGCCGATCGTGGTGAGGCTGTCGGGGCCGGCGTCGCATTGCTCCGGCGACGCCAAGTCGATCCACATGGGAACCGGGCGCACGTCTGGCTGATCCGACCTGCCCGGCGGGTAGACCGCCACCCGCGCCAGCGAACCCTGTTCGTCGAGAATCTCCGCGCAGTGCCCGGCGTAGCGGCTGCCGGCCCGCGGATCATCACCGTCGGGCCAGTAGACCGTCGTCATGCATTCGTAGGACTGGCCGCTCATCCCCGCAGGCGGACACGCCGGGCGCAGCTCTGCCGGGAGTGTGGCCAGGAAACCGCGCTCCAGGTACACCGCGCCGCCCAGCTGCAACTCCGGCCACCGCGGTCCCAGCGTCGTCCCGGACAGCGCGCCGTTGGGGCCGGTGAAGCAGTCGTCGACCTGCACCTCGTCCCAGCCGATCTCCTTCGCCACCGCGGCAGACGGCGTCCGTCCGAGGTCCACCTCGATCAGCAGGGCCGGGTCGAAGCCGTGATCAACAGGTTCCTCCGCCCAGAACGCGCACCGCGTCTCACCATCGATCCGGCCCAAGAACCCCGGCGTCCCGACGAACACACACCGCATCACAGCCGCCTTTTCCTCACCACGATGAGCCGATCCGGCTGACCCCTACGGCGTTCCACCCCGTTCCACCGGGAGTCAGGTAGGTCGGTACCAGCAGCGAATTCCGGTGTGGACCCCGGCGCGCAGGTGCGCACCGATCGTGGGGTCGGCCCGCTCGATGTGGGTGAGGGCACGCCGGATCGCCCGGCCCACCGCCAGTCGCGCGCGTTCGGGGTTGTCCGGAAAAGCGCGGGCTCGGCCGCCCAGACCTGAACCCGCAGCCAGCTCGGCGAGCACCCAGTCGCGTTCCAGCTGTACCTGGTCGTCGCCGCTGCCGTCCGGGTCCGCCTGGTCGAGCTCGGTGAGCCGCTGCCGGTAGCGCTGGACCGCGGCGCGGTCGAGCACCGGCTGGGCGGCCGCGCTGCCGGCCACCCTGGCCAGCGCGTCGAGGCCGACCGCCAGGTCCAGGGCGGGGATCTCGACCTCCGGGTTCGCTGTCAACACAGCCAGGTGGAGCAGGCCGACACTCTGGTCGACGAGGACGGCCCGGCCTCCCAGTTGGATCCGCCACCGGCGGCCGTGCCGGGTGCAGGTGGCCCTGCCGCTGGGCGACCGCGGTGACGCGGTACCGAGTGTCGACGCCAGCTCGGTCGCCAGGGCGCGCTGCTCCTTCGCCGCGGCCTCGTCATCGGGTTGCCCCCGGCGCTCCAATGCCTCAGCAAACCGTTGCCGGGCAACCAGCAGCGCGGGCCAGTGGCCCAACGCGAGGTCGCGGTGCACGGCCTCGCGCAGATGAGCCACCGCTCGCTCCGTCTCGCCCGTGGTCAACGAGGCGACGCCGAGCGCGTGGTGGACCGAACCGAAGCAGACGACTGCGGGACCCGCCACCACCGGCAGGTCGGCGAACGGGGCCAACAGCTCGTAGGCCGCGGCGGACGCCTTCGCGTCGCCGAGCAGACGTGCCGCCTCGACGATGCCGTACATGGTGACCAGCCAGTTGCCCGACCGCGGCAGGTCGGCCAGCGCACGACCGCGCAGCGCGGCCAGCAGCCGCTCGGCGGTCCGGTGATCTCCGGCTGTCGCCGCCGCGACGGCCAGCGCGGCGAAGAACGAGTTGTCCACCACGCTCAGCGTCGGTGAGTTGACCAGCTCGGTGAGCATCGGCAGCAACTCGCCGAGCCGGCCTTGGTACCAGCGGATCGCAACGATCTGCGCGGCGAACCAGGCCGGCGCATCGACATGGCCCGCACTGGTGCCCTGCTCGAGGCAGTCCCGCGCGAGCTGCTCGGCTTCCTCCAACCGACCGGCGCGAACAGCCAGCATCACCTCGATGGCCTCGACCACAACGCTGATCGCCCGATGCTCGTCCTCAGCCAACAAGCCGCGCAGTTCACCCAGCCGCCGCTCCGCGTGCGGATCGGCATCCAGAAACCGGTCGACCACCTGCCAGAGCAGACCCATCAACAGATCCGTGCGACGCGCACCCTGTGCCGCGTCACCGACCAACTCATCAGCCAGCGCCCGACGCAGCACACCGTGGTCGGGCCCGCGCAGACACTGGTGGGCCAGGCTCAACGCCTCCGCGCGCGCCACCGGGTCCGACGATGCTCGGGCCTCGTCGAGCACGGCCAGCGTCGCGGTGTGCGCGCCGGCGCGGTAGTCGGCCTCGGCGGCCAACCTGATCCGGACTCGCAGCGCCACAGCGGATTTCGGATCGATCAACCGCAATGATCGCCGCAGCCGCGCGCACAGCGAACCCGACCCGGCGGCCGTGCGGTGCTCGTCCACCCACAAACCGCCCAACCCCAACGCGGCCTCCGCCATCACCAGCGCATCACCGGTCTGCTCGCCCGCGCCGTACGCAGCGTCGAACCACCGCCGCCCGGCCAGCAGATCACCGTCGGCGTGCAGCGCCCGGATCCCCGCCGCGAGAAACGACTCAGCATCCTCGACAACCGCGACAATCGCCCCGAACGTCACCTGAACCACTCCTCACCCAACCCCGCTCGCGCGGCTCAGCCGCCCGCGACGAGGGTGGCAACAAGGCCTGCAACCGAGCTGGAACGGGGCTGGCACGGCGGTGGCACGGGTCTCGGCATCGGTTCCAGGTCCGAGGACCGACAGGGCGCGAATCAGCCTTGCTGGGGAAGGAGTCCCGCTTCGCGATCGGGCTCAGGAGCCGCAGCGAGGTGGTGGAGTTTGGCCCGGACCTGGGCGGCTTCGGGTTGGTCGAGCTCGTCGAGCACGCTGAGGGCCTGTTGCGAGGCGGTCCGGGCGGCGTCGGTGTCGCCGGCCGCGCGGTGGGTGTCCCCGAGGCTGGTGAGGGTTTCGGCTTCGTCGCAACGGTTGCCGAGCTGCCGGTACAGGTCGAGGGACCGCTGGTAGCAGGTGATGGCGGCGGTGTGGTGGCCGAGATGTCGGTGGATGTAGCCGAGGCTGTCCCACGTGTCGGCCTGCCCCCGGCGTTCACCGAGCTCCTGGAGCAGCGTGAGGGCCTGCCGACAGCAGCTGAGGGCCTCCTGGTGCTCGCCGAGCAGGGCGTGGAACCAGCCGACCGCGCCGAGCGCGTTCGCCTGCCCGCTCTGGTAGCTGGTGGTTCGGTACAGGTCGAGGGCCTGCCGGGCGTGGCTGAGGGCGGCGGTGGCCGGGGAGGTCAGCCTCACCGTCGCGGGCCCCGTGCACGCCGCGGACGCCGGCACCGTGCAGGTGAACGGCTGGCAACTGGTGTTCACCGCGGGCGACCGCGGCAACAAGATCGAAATGTCGCGCGCGGGTGACACCTTCTTCTTCTGGGACAACCGGGAGATCACACCGCAGGCCGGGTGCTGGCGCCCGGTCCCGACCGAGCCCAAGCTCGCTCAGTGCAGCGCGGCCGGCGTCGGGCAGATCGTCGTCTGGGCCAACGGCGGAGACGACGAGGTCAACACCCTCACCCTGAACATGAACACGCCCCTGTTCCTGTCCGGCGGCACCGGCAACGACACCCTGCGTGCCAACGACGGGGACGACTTCCTGTACGGCGAAGAGGGAGCGGACTTCGTCGACGGCGGCGCCGGACGGAACAACGTCAACCGCGGGCCCGACGTCGACACCTGTTGGAACGGGCCGGTGTTCGTCAACTGCCCGTAGCACTTCACCTGTCGCACCACCGGCATCGCCGGTGGTGCGGCGGGGTCGGCTTCAGCAGCGGAAAGCACGAACCCCGGTCAGTGACCACGCGCGCGAGATCCGGCCCTCGTGCGTGGTCAGCAGGTCGACCCCACCAACGGCGACGCCGTCCGCGGCTGTCCAGAGGAACACGACGGACCCTCGGGCGACGTGAACACGTTGACGTGCCGCGCGCGATAGTCGGTGACGAACCGTTCCTGTTGGTCCGGGCCGACCACCGCGTCCAAGCTCTCCACGCGGTTCGACCACTGCACGCAACTGCCTGTCATAAGCTCGTGCGCCAGCGAGGGGTCCTCGTTCCACATCCGGCACCAGTCGATCATGCGCTGCTCGTTGTCCATGATCGACAGCCTCGCAATCGCCGGCGACAGCGTCCTGTCGGTGTTTCAGGCAACCGAGGAGGTCGTGGATGCGCTTGCATCCGGGTGAGGTCGAGGCCACGGGCTGGCGGGTCGAGAAGCTGGCCGATGTCGTGCAACGACTGCGCGACGCAGCACCCGACGTCACCGGACGTCCTCTTCTCATCGCGATCGACGGGCGCGGCGGCGCCGGGAAGTCCACCCTCGTCGCACGGCTGCACAAGCTCGTCCCCGCGTCCGAGGTCGTGCACACCGATGACGTCGCCTGGCACCACGCGTACTTCGACTGGGGAGACCTGATGGTCGAGAACGTCCTGCGGCCCCTTCACCGCGGCGAGGCGGTGGAGTTCCGGCCGTCGGCCTGGATCGAGCACGACCGGCCCGACGCGATCCGCGTCCCGGCCGGGACGGACGTCGTGTGGGTCGAGGGCACCGGGATCATCCGCGAGCAGTTCGCCCCGTGGATCGACGCGTCGATCTGGATCCAGGGCGACCTGGACGAGCAGGAACGCCGGCTGGTGGCACGCGACGGCGACTCCGTCGATCAGCAACGGCACATCGCCGCGTGGCTGGCCGAGGAACTGCCGCTCATGCTCCGCGAACAGCCGTGGCGGAAGGCGACGTTCGTCGTGGCCGGCACGACCGAACTCCGCCACGATCCCGCTACCGAGATCGTCATCGCTCCTCCGGTCTGACCAGCAAGGCGGTGATCGTCCGCGGCGCGTTGTTCATGGTGCCGGAGCTCCGCGGGTGACGTCAGGACCGGACTACCTGGTCTCACACGGAGAGCGTCACGAGACCTTCGTCGGTGTCGAGCACGAGTGGGTCGCACAGCGGGGCGAGGGTCGCGTGCAGCTTGCTGAGCGCGTCCGCCGTCAGGGTGTCCTGGACCGCGATGATCGCGTCGACGACCTGGCGCTGGTCGAGAGCGTAGAGACGGTGCGGGTAGTGCACTTCCTGGTCGCGGTCGAGCAGCTCGAACTCGATGCACACCCCGCTGGTGTACTCGTCGCGCATGCGGAACTCGCACATCATGTCGAACACGGGCCCGCTGTACCGCGCGACCGCGACCGGGTCGATGAGAATCTTGCGGTCGATCAGCGGCCGGCGGTCGACGCAGTCCCAGCCGGCCGACTCGAACGCGTCGACGAATCCGCCGATGTTCGCGCGCATCTCGTCGGACACCTCCACGTCGAAACCGTCCATCAGATCCCCCTTCGTAGGACGCTGTGAGGCGGAACAACATACGGAATGGGCGGTTGCGCACAGCTCGAGGCCCCGTGAGCACGTGGAGATGCTGGTCTTCAAACGCTGTCGTGGTCCCGGCCTAGCTGTTGACGTACCAGTCGACCTGAACGGCGTTCGCCGAGATGTCCTTCAGCTCCGCGCACACCTGGTGAGTCACGAGAACACCGGTTTGCTGGCACATTCGCGGGTTGCCGGTGATCGTGCTCGTCGGCCCCGGCGTGTAGCCGCGTGACGCGAGATGCTCGCGCATCACCGCGGGTGCGCGGTCTCCGGTGGCCGTGAGGACTCGCCAGCAGCCGCCGGAACCGCACGCTTTGTCTTCGGCGATCCGCAGCTGCGCGGGCGCGGGCAACACGTTCTCGTCACCGGGTGCTTCCTCCAACTGTGCGAAGAGGACGAACCCGGTGGCGACGAACCCGATGACCACCATCGTCAGCAGCCTCCCGGCACCTGCTGGCCGTCGGCGCTCCACCAGTGCGCCGGCGAAGCACACCGCGGCCGCGAGTGTCGTGTGGAGCCAGTAGACCTCGATCGCGGCGGGCACCCACGGTCCGGACCACCCCAGTTCGCGCGGCACCACGAACCACGCGAGCAGCACCATCAGGATCAGCCCGACGACCAAACCCGTCCTCGGCGACCGCGCCGAGGCGCACCAGACCAGGATGGGGATCAAGGCGAACAGGCTCGCTCCCCACACGCACGTGGCGACCGCGACGGTCAGCAGGGCCAGGCGCCACCAGTGCTCGCGCAAGCGAAACGGCACAACAACCCCAGTACCTGACACCTGGCCAGTCTGGCAGTCAGTTGTGAAGGCCCTGCTGAAGCAGCGTCTCGCGATGCTGCCACGCCAGCGCGAGCAGGGCGGCGCCCGCCGCTTGCGTGGGCTCGTCGTGGACGTACCGCGAGACGTTCTCCTCCGTGAAGGGCAGGCCTTCGAGCACGCGGCCCTCGTCGTTGTTCGTCACCAGGCCGCCGAACAGCGAGTCGAACTGGGGAGCGTGGATGACGACGACGGTCAGCACGTCCGTCGCGAACGTCAGCGGGTCCACGCCCATCCCGAGGTACCACCGGCGCGCCGACGAGGTCAGGCTTCGCGCGAACGGCCAGGCGTCGTAGTCGATCGGGCTGCCGTGCTCTTCGGACGCGCCCAGCATCTCCTCCGCGAACTCGCGGATCATGCAGCGCCACAACGAGAAGTCGTTCGCGACGTTGCCCGGCTCGTCGCCGGACGCCTGGAAGATGCCGACCGGCAGCACCTGGTACATGCCGCCCGCGTGGCCGACCCGTTGAGGGTCGCGCCAGTGCAGGTAGAACGTCGCGTCCCCGCTCTCCCGGTCGAGCCGCAGCGTCAGCGTGCTGATGGCGACGTTCGTCGGGCGGCGCGACGGATCGCACGGGTCGCCGATCGCGGAACGCAGGCGCAGCTCGCCGACCAGTCCGAGCTCGCGTGCCGCGTACTCGTGGGCGCACGCTTCGCCCACGTCGATGCCGTCGAAGTACGTGCCATCGCCGAACGTCAGCAGACCGGCCGCCAGGTCGGCTTCGAGCAGGCGGTAGGTCGAGCGGTTCTGGAACACGGCCGGCGCGGCGAGATCGGCCATCGCCGCCGAGTAGCTGCGGTACCGGCCGCCATCGGCTGTGCACGGAAGCAGGTCGTCGGTGATGTCGCTGAACGAGCTGTCCTTGCGGTACCGCAACTCGATGGCGTCCAACGGAATCGGCGCGGCTGGTGTCCACCCCGGAGACGTGAGCAGCGGCGTGCCCGCGACCCTCGGGATGTCCGGGTACTCGGCGGCCGCCTTGACCGCGAGCGCGTGACGGTGCTCGCCGAGGTGGGCGCGGACCTCGAGCCACTGTGCCGGCATTGCGTCCTTTCCAACCCCAACCCGAACCCGAACCGACTACTCCTCGGCCGGACGGCTCGGGCGGGCCAGCTCGATGCCGACTTCTCCGCCGATCCGCAGTGCCATTGTGCGGGTCGGCTCCACGGTGAAGCCGGCCGCGGCGATCCGCTGCGGCACCGCGTCGCCGACGTTGTCCCGCATCTGTTCGCGCATCTGGCCGCGCATCCCGATCTGACGACGGCCGTGCCCGTGGCCGTGCTCGTGGAGCACCGCGTCGGCCAGCACCAGCACGCCGTCGGGCCGCAGCACCCGGCGCACCTCGGCGAGCAGCGCGTCCTTCGACGTGCTGTCCAGGTGGTGCAGCATCAGGCTGGAGAAGACCCGGTCGAACGAGCTGTCTGGATAGGGCAGTTCCTGGGCGAACCCGCGATCCAGCCGCACGGTGAGGCCGGCCCGCCGCACCTTGCGCCCGGCCCTGGCCAGCGCCTTCGGATCGGGGTCCAGCCCGACGAGGTCGACGGTGGGGTACCGCTTGCCGATCGACCGCAGCAGGTTCCCGGTGCCGCAGCCCACGTCCAGCACCCGGTGCCCGTCCCGCAGGCCGGCCAGCGTGATCATCTTCTGGTGGATCGGGCGCAGCCCGAACAGGTGGTGCACCACGTCGTAGAACGGCAGCAGGACGTGCTTGCCCATACCGGGGATGTAGTCCCGCTCGGCAGATGGCTGAGATGTTCTTTCGGTCATGCAACCATTCTGGCCGCTCTTGGACCTGCGGACCTGTACCGATCCGTGGCTCCAATGGGACGATTCGACGGTGAAGACCGTGCGAACAGCGCCCAGCCGGGACCGGCCGGCGAGCTACTCGATGCTGCCCGCGCCCGGCGAGCTGCCCGTGGCGACCTGGCAGCTCGAGCACGGCTGGCGGATCAACGGTTCGTTCGAGGAGCACTCGCACGACTTCCCCGGCCTGGCGTACTTCCAGACCACCGGGGGGATGCTGCGCACCGGCCGGCGGGCATGGCCGATCGAGGCGGGCGACCTGTTCGTGATCGCGCCCGGCGACGTCATGGGGCGCGTCCACGCCACCGACCTGGAAGATGCTCAGGGCTGGGGCGTGTTCTTCACCGCCGACGCGCTCGGCCCGGACGTCCCCGGCGCCCACCTCGCGTGGCGCACGCACCCGCTGCTGTTCCCGTTCGTCCGCGGCGGAGCGATCGGCGCGCTGCGGCTGCGGGTGCCCGAGCCGGACCGGCCCGAGTGGAGCGGCCGGATCCAGGCTCTGCACGACGAGCTGGCGCAACGCCGGGACGGGTACCGGGAGGCCGTGCTGGCGCACCTGGTGCTGATGCTGGTCGGGGTGTCCCGGCTCGCCGCCGACGTCGTGGGCGATCTGCGCGAGAACTCCGAACCGCTGCTCGCCGAGGTGTTCGAGGTCATCGAGCGGCGCTATCCGCAACCGTTGTCGCTGCGCGACGTGGCCGCCGCGGTCAGCATCTCGCCGGGCCACCTGACCTCGACCGTGCGCAGGCGGACCGGACGCACCGTGCAGGAGTGGATCACCGAGCGGCGGATGGTCCAGGCGCGGCGCCTGCTGGCCGCGACCGAGCTGCCCATCAGCGACATCGGCCGGCAGGTCGGTTTTCCGGACGCCGGCTACTTCGCCCGCACGTTCGGGAAGGTGCACGGGATGAGCCCCGCGCGGTGGCGCCGGGCAGGCGCCGGGTGATGTGGCATCGGTGTGGTGGGCCGGAGTTACGTTGCCCGCCGTGAAGGATGTCGACTGGTTCAGCCCGTTCGTGGTGCGCGGCGATGCCGTGGGTGTCGAGAGCGCTCGGGACGAGGTCACGCCCGAGGTGCTGGAAGACCTGCTGTGGCTCTACGGGCGGCTCGACACGTGGCTGCAGCGGTGCCTGCTGGTCCAGCTCCTGCAGGACCACTG
Organism: Lentzea tibetensis; assembly: GCF_007845675.1. Taxonomy (GTDB): domain Bacteria; phylum Actinomycetota; class Actinomycetes; order Mycobacteriales; family Pseudonocardiaceae; genus Lentzea; species Lentzea tibetensis. The sequence continues at coordinate 130,612 of NZ_VOBR01000007.1, forward strand.
GGAGCCCGAGCTGTTCGCGCCGGTGATGCGCGACATGCTGCGCGCGCCGACCGACTGGCACGACGGCGGCACCGAGGACAACGTCCAGTGGTCGCAGGCCGTCGCACTGGGGTTCCTGGACGAGCGGTACGACATGTTCGACCGGTACTGGAACGACCGGGACGTACTGCGCGCCGCGGTCGCTCGAGCGCGCACCGAGTACGGACTGACCGCCGACGAGGTCGCGGACGCCCCGAGGCCGCTGATTCCGTACTCGGCCGATCCGAAGGCGCGACTCGAGCAGGCCTGCCGGCGTGGCGACACCGACATCGTCCTGGCAACCCTGGACACCGGCCTCGACGTCGACACGCCGCTGAGCATCGGCACGCCGATGATGCACGCGATCGTCAACGGCCACGTCGACACCGGGCTGCGCCTGCTCGAGCGCGGCGCGTCCGCGAGCGCCCGGTGGAAGTACACCGGCGCGACCGCGTTGATCAAGGCCGGCTACTACGGCAGCGTCCCGTTGGCCGACGCCCTCCTGGCGCGCGGCGTGTCGCCCGACGAGGCCGACGACGACGGCCTGACCGCGTTGTACTTCGCGGCCAACTACGGGTACCTCGACGTGCTCCGCCGGCTGCTGCAGGCGGGTGCGAGCCCGCGGGCGGCGAGGTCACCGCTGGTGGCCGCGGCCGGTGGCGGTCACGTCGACGTGGTCCAGGCGCTTCTCGCGGCAGGCAGCGAGCTCGAGGAGGTCGCCTGGGGGCGCACCGGCCTGGGCACCGCAGCCATGCTGAACCAGGCGCCGGCGGTGGACTTCCTGATCGAGGCCGGGGCGCACGTCGACGCCCGCGACGACAACGGCCGCACCCCGCTCATGCAGGCCGCCGTCCACGGCTACCCCCGCATCGTCGAGCGCCTGCTGCGCGCGGGTGCCGACCGCTCGCTCGTCGACAACGCGGGCAAGACCGCGCGCGACCTGATCAGGCCGCGTCGCCGCGAGGAGCTGACCGCCCTGCTGGCCGACCCGCCCAAGCCGGTGGTGAAGGTGCCCAAGAACTACGACGAGGAGCACTTGGGCATCAAGTTCTCGAAGGAGACCGATCGGAGCAAGAACGGCAGCTGGCCGTGTGCGGCGACGGAGTGCTCCGGTCAGACGAAGTTGCTGGTGGCGCTCCGCCACTTGTACATCCCGCACGGCATGGAGGGGCACAACAACGCGTTCTGCTACACGTTCGTCGCGGTCTGCACGACCTGCGGGACCGGCAGGCTGGAGTCGTTCAGCCACGACTGCTGGTCCTACGACGATCCGTGGGACCTGGCCTGGGTCCACGTCGTCGCGCCCGAGGACGTCGAACGGCTCCGCACCGCGCTCCGCGACTGTCCGCGGTGGGAGGACGCCCAGTGCGACTGCACGGTGCACGCGGCGCTGCTCCACAGCGCTCAACGGCTCGGCCCGTCGACCCCGGCCACCGTCGAGCTCGTCGACGGTGGCGCGAGGTTCCAACGCCGACAGGCCTAGAGCGCCGCGGCGATCATCGGTTTCAGGGTCTGGCTGCGGCCGCTCTGGTCGTCGGCGAGTTCCTTGCGTGAGAAGAAGGACATCACGATCGTCGACGGCTTGTCCTTCACGATGGCGTCGGTGATGGCCGCGGACCAGTCCGCGCACCATGTCCACGGTGCGCGCCGGGCCGAACGGGGCGGGACAGCCGTTGGTGGCGATCATGGCCGACGCGCCGCGGCACGGTCCGTCCACACCAGCAGCCGCGTCGCGTTCCGCCTGCGCGACGTGCCGCGCGTACGTCCACTGCAGACCGCTCGATGGTGACGCTCGCGTGCGCCGATCGGTTGCCACTCGGCGGAAAAGCTCCCGCGCGGTGATCACAGTCCGGCGCCGCCGGTCGCGTCGACGACCCGGCCGGTCACCCAGCGGGCGTTGTCGGATGCCAGGAACGCCACCACGTCGGCGATGTCCTCGGGCTGACCGACCCGGCCCAGCGCGGCCAGCGAAGCCGCGTGCGCCTCGGCTTCGGCGTTGCCGCGCAACCAGTTCGCGTTGACGTCGGTGTCGACGATGCCGGGTGCCACCGAGTTGACGGTGATGCCGCGCGGGCCCAGTTCCTTGGCCAGGTTGAGGGTGAACGTGTCCAGCGCGCCCTTGGTCGAGCTGTAGGCGATGATCTCCGGCATCGCGATCCGGGCCGCGCCGCTGGAGATGTTGATGATCCGGCCGCCGTCGCGCAGCCGCTTCAGGCCTTCGCGCACCACGAAGAACGGCGCGCGGACGTTCACCGCGAACACCTCGTCGAAGTCGTCCTCGGTGAGGCCGGCCAGGTCCGAGCTGCGGCCGATGGCCGCGTTGTTGACGATGATGTCGACGTGGCCCGCGTGCGCGTCGAACGCCTCCCACAGCGCGGCCGCGTCACCGTGCCTCCCGAACTCGGCGCGCACCGCGAACGCCTTCCCCTCGACCTCGGCGGCCGCCGCCTCGTCGCGGGCGTACGTGATGCCCACGGTGGCGCCGTCGCGCGCCAGTCGTTCCGCGATGGCCCTGCCGATGCCCCTGCTGCCGCCGGTGACCAGCGCGATCTTGCCTGCCAGCACGATGTTCCCCCATTTGTTGAACGATCCTTCAAGAAACACCGTAACACGACTTCTTGAGCGAGCGTTCTAGAATGACGGGCATGAGGGGACGTCCACGCGGGTTCGACCGAGACGCTGCGCTGGGTGCGGCCATCGAGCTGTTCTGGCGGCGCGGGTACGAGGGCACGTCCGTCAGCGAGCTGACCGAGGCGATGGGGATCCGGCCCGGCAGCCTCTACGCCGCGTTCGGGGACAAGCGGGCGTTGTTCGCGGAGGTCGTGGACACCTACGGGCGTTCACCCGTCGGGGCGTTCATGGCCGAGGCGCTGGCCGAGGAGCCGACGGCTTTCGGCGCGTTCGCGCGCATCCTCCGCGAGGCGGCCGACATCTACCCCGACCCGGCTCATCCCGCCGGATGTCTGACCATCAGCGCGGCCACCAACGTCGCGGTGCAGGACGCCGAGGTCGAGGCGTTCCTGCGTGAGCTGCGCAACGCCAACGTGAAAGTTTTCCGGGAACGGCTTCGTGTCGCCTGTGAGGGCGGCGAACTGCCCGGTGACGCCGATGTCAACGCGCTGGCCGGGTACTTCGCCGCGGTCATCCAGGGGATGTCGCAGCGGGCCAGGGATGGGGCGACTCGGGAGGAACTCGCGCAGGTCGCGCGCATGGCAATGGGGGCGTGGTCTCAGTGCGGTCTTACCGATTTGGAAGAGGGCGGAGGCGTCCGTTAAAGTTTCGTCTGCACCTGGGAAACCGGGGCGCAAGCGGATGTAGCGCAGTTGGTAGCGCATCACCTTGCCAAGGTGAGGGTCGCGAGTTCGAGTCTCGTCATCCGCTCGGACGATTAGCTCAGCGGGAGAGCACTACCTTGACACGGTAGGGGTCACAGGTTCAATCCCTGTATCGTCCACTCGCTCAGGAGCGAGGTGTGTTCGCGGAAAGCGCGAACCTGCCTCGCTCCTCGTGTTTTCCGGGGGCCGAGCCCCCAGACCCCCAGCCGGGGCTCGCCGCCCCGGACCCCGTCCGTGGCTGAGGCGATCCGCCAACTCGATCGGGTTCGTGGCTGGAGCAAGCTTGGCAAGGTCCACAGAGGAACGCCCCGTCGGTGAGAACCGGCGGGGCGTTTTCCGTTGCTACGGCTGGTAGTAAGGCGGGTACTGCGGCGGGGGCGGCGGCATGCGGCGGCGCTTGGAGCGGCGCACCAGCACGATGATCAGGATGATCACGCCGATCACCAGCAGCAGGAACACCGCGATCCCGATGCCGACCCACATGACGATCTGCTTGGCGGCGGCCTCGTCGTCGTCGGGCTTCTCGGTCACCTTGCGGTCGCCGAACGCGCTGCGCAGCTGGGCTTCCGTTGCGACCAGCGGCTTTCCGTCGAGGTCGAGGCGCAGCTCGTCGATGTGCTCGGGGTAGGTGTCCCAGACGATGCGGCCGATCTCGTCGGGGTCGGCGCCGGACTTGCCGGACGCCGAGATCGACAGGGAGTCGAAGCCGTTGTTCGAGCTGTGGTTCACCGACACGTCGCGGTAGCCGGCGTCCTGCACGCGCTTGCTCAGGTCCATCACGTCACCGAGCGAGGCGCAGCCTCCGACGACGGCGATGCACAGCAGCAACGGTGCCAGGCGGCGAAGGAGATGCCCCATGAGGCGGATCGTAGGCGTGCGAACGGCCGCACGCCTGGCGAACATCAACATTCGGCGGAACGGGACGCGCCGAGCGGGGAGAACTCGACGCGCACGTCGTTCGTCCGAGGCAACAACACCGCCACGCCGTCGGCTCGGTTCCACGAGCGCGGCAGCAGGAAGTACGAGCCGCCGGACTGCAGCACCAGCACCAGGCCGTCGTAGCGGTAGCGGTACGCGGCACCCTCCGCGCAGACGGACGAGGTGATGCCGCGCCCGCGCAGGCCGAGGTCCTTGGCGGCGTACACGACGGCCTGCGGCTGGGACGCCAGCTCGAGCTCGACCTGGTAGCCGCGGTTCTCGCCGACCGCGGCCGAGTAGTCGGTCACCGCCCAGAACAGGCCGATGGTGACGAGCACGAACGTGAACGTCCACTGCGCGACCGCGGTCGCCTGCGCGGCGCGGCGGCCGGTGCGGACCAGGTGGAGCCGGTCGGCCAGCGGGAACAGCAGGAACCCCGTCGCGATGCACAGGCCGGGCAGGCCCGCCAGGCGGTACAGCCACGACGGTGCCACGACACCGCTGAGCCCCACCGAGATCAGCACCACCCCGAGCACGACGGCCACCGGCACGGCCCACCGCAGCAGCTGCCGCCAGCGGCGCGGCGGCAGCACCGCCTTGAGCAGGCGCGAACCCCACAGGGCCGCGAGTCCCGTGCACGCGACGGCCACGAGCGGGACGAACATGCCGTCCGACGAGCGGATCAGGTAGTCCGACGCGGTCAGGCCCAGTGTCGTGTACTCGACGCCGAACCACCTGCAGAACCAGTTCGCGTGCTGGTTGCCGAAGTAGAACAGCAGCGCGGTCAGCACCGTCGTGGGTGCCAGGATCGACCCGAAGATCCGCAACGCCTTCGCCGGTGCGTTGGTGTCCTGCGGCCCGCGTCCCGCTACCCGCGGCCGGTCACGGCGTGGGCTCGGGCTCGACATCGTTCGGCCTGAACACGTAGGTCACCGTTCCGCCCTCGTGCAGCGGGTCGGGGATGCGGACCGCGGTGATGCTGCCGTTCTCCGCCTTGTCCAGGCCGGGGAGCAGCTCGTACTCGATGTTCACGCACAGCTTCCGCTGCGGGCAGAAGTCCGCCCAGAGCGAGAACGGGTCGACGGAGCCGAGCGTCGCGCCGATCACCTGCGACGCGGACACCCGGTTCGGGTTGCTCAGCGCCCACCGCTCCGGGGGCGGTGGTGGGGGAGGTGGTTTGGTCGTCGTGGTGGTGGTCGTGCGCGGTGGCGGTGGGGGAGCGGGCGGCTTGGTGGTGGTCGGTTCGGCAACCGATGTGTCCGTGAACGCGTCGACAGAGGTGGAGACGTGCACGTGGGACTCGGAGGCGCCGAGTGTCGGCGCGGCCTCCGGTGGGGTTGGGCGAGCGCACGCGGCCACGGTCGCGGTGCTCATCAGCAACAACAGGATTCGGCTGTTCATCCGAATCACCTCCTGGCGAAGTGGAGGGATCGGTTGGGCGCTCAGATACGGGGGACGACGAAGTGCGGCCATTGGTGTTGCTCGACGAGGGCTTTGGACCTCAGTCCGGACCTCGGAACTGATCCACACCAGCTCGGCCGAAATTGTCGGTGTCGCACGGCAGAGCAAAGCAGAGGTCCCCCTGGCCGGGGGCCGCTGAACCGGCGTCTGCACCCGGACATCCCGCGAATGGGGTCCGTCGACCCGAGCACGGGCATCACGGAAGACCACTGGCAACAACTGGACACTTTCGCCACGGCTTTCGATCACCGCTAGGCAATGTGGAATTCACCCGAAGAGTCGAACCGGTCACGGTCGGCGCGCCCAGCTTGACAGGCATCTTCAGGGTCGCGAAAGCTCCCGAACCGTGCTTCGAGGAGGAAGGTGCAGCCAGTGACACGTGTTGGCAGGCTCATCGGTATCGGTGCTCTGGCTGTGGCTCTCGCCGCCTGCGGGACGCCGCCCGCCAAGGACGGCGGAACGGGTGCCGCCGCGACGGCCAAGTCCGCGGGTGACTTCGGCGGCATGGACAAGCTCATCGAGGCGGCCAAGAAGGAGGGCAAGCTCAACGTCATCGCCCTCCCGCCGGACTGGGCGAACTACGGCGAGATCATCAAGGCGTTCGAGGCCAAGTACGGCGTCAAGATCGACTCGGCGCAGCCGGACGGCTCCAGCCAGGAGGAGATCAACGCGGCCAAGTCCCTCAAGGGCCAGGACCGCGCGCCGGACGTCTTCGACCTCGGTCTCAACGTCGCCGCGGCGAACAAGGACCTGTTCGCGCCGTACAAGGTCAGCACGTGGGACGACATCCCCGCCGAGCTGAAGGACGCGGACGGCGCGTACTACGGCGACTACGGCGGCTTCATGTCGATCGGCTACGACGCCGGCAAGGTGCCCGCGCCGGCGAGCGTCAAGGACCTGCTCAAGCCCGAGTACAAGGGCAAGGTCGCGCTGAACGGCGACCCGACGCAGGCCGGTGCCGCGTTCGCCGGTGTCGTCATGGCCAGCCTCGGCAACGGCGGCGACGCGGACAACATCGCGCCCGGCGTCGAGTTCTTCAAGCAGCTCAAGCAGGCGGGCAACTTCCTGCCGGTCGACCCGTCGCCCGCGACGATCGAGTCCGGTCAGACGCCGGTCGTCATCGACTGGGACTACACCAACGCCGCGCAGACCGCGAAGCTGCAGGGCAAGATCGACTGGAAGGTCGTCGTGCCCACCGAGGCGCAGATCGGCGGCTACTACAACCAGGCGATCAACAAGGACGCCCCGCACCCGGCCGCCGCGCGGTTGTGGCAGGAGTTCCTGTACTCCGACGAGGGCCAGAACCTGTACCTGAAGGGCCTGTCCCGCCCGGTGCGCCTCGACAAGATGGGCGACAAGGCCGACAAGGACGCGAAGGCCAAGCTGCCCAAGACCGAGGGCAAGCAGGTCTTCCAGACGCAGGCGCAGGCCGACAAGGCCAAGCAGGTCCTGACCGCCACCTGGGCACAGGCGGTGGGATGACCGCGGTCGCCCCGATCTCGACCAAACCCGGCGGTCCCACGAAGAGTGGGGCCGCCGGCCGGTCTTCGGCACTGTCGTACCTGGTGGCGCTGCCGTTCCTCGTGTTCGTCGGTATTTTCCTGGTGTACCCGACGATTCTGGTGCTCGCGGGGTCCTTTCAGGACTCCAGCGGCGCCTTCACGTTCCAGAACCTGACGGACCTGACCAAGGGCGTCTACCTGCAGGCGTTCATCCGCAGCGTCGAACTGTCCGCGCTCACCGCGCTGATCGGCGCCGTGTTCGGTGCGCTGCTCGCCTGGGCCGTCGCCGTCGGCAAGCCGGAAGGTCTGCTGAGGCGGATCGTCGTCGCCGCGTCCGGCGTGCTCGCGCAGTTCGGCGGCGTGCCGCTGGCATTCGCGTTCCTGGCGACGGTCGGCTTCCAGGGTTTCGTGACGCAGTTCCTGCGTGACAACGTTGGCATCGACCTGTTCGCCGGCAGCGCGTGGCTCTTCGAGCTGCCAGGACTGACGCTCGTCTACACGTTCTTCCAGATCCCGCTGATGGTCATCGTGTTCCTCCCCGCGCTGGACGGCCTGCGTCCACAGTGGAGGGAAGCGACGGCCAGCCTCGGCGGGACCAGCTGGACGTACTGGCGCCACGTCGGCGGCCCGATCCTGGTGCCGCCGTTCCTCGGCGCGCTGCTCCTGTTGTTCGCCAACGCCTTCTCGGCGTACGCGACGGCCGCGGCGCTCGTCTCGCAGGGCAGTCCGATCGTGCCGCTGCAGATCCGCGGATTCCTCACCGGCGAGGTCGTGCTCGGCCAGGAGAACCTGGGCAAGGCGCTCGGGCTCGGCATGGTCGTGATCGTCAGCATCGCCATGGGCGTCAACGTCCTGCTGCAGCGGAGGATGTCCAAGTGGGTTCGCTGACCAAGCGCCGCGTGTTGCGGACCATCATCCTGCTGGTGCTGGGGTTCTACTTCCTCCTGCCGCTGTTCGCGATGGGCGAGTTCTCCACCCGCGGTGTCAACGACACGCGCAGCCTCGACTCGTGGGCGCAGATCACCCAGGACCCCGACCTCGTCGACGCGATCATCACGTCGCTGGAGCTGTCGATCACCAGCTCGGTGCTGATGCTGGTGATCCTGGTGCCGACGATGGCGTGGATCCGGCTGCGGCTGCCGAAGCTCCAGCGGCTCGTGGAGTTCCTCTGCCTGCTGCCGCTGGCGATCCCGGCGATCGTGCTCGTCGTCGGCATGGCCCCGCTGTACGCGTGGGTGAACTACTTCTTCGGCGACTCGGCGTTGACGCTCACCTTCGCCTACACCGTGCTGGTGCTGCCGTTCGCGTACCGCGCGATCGACGCGGGTCTCTCCGCGATCGACCTGAAGACGCTGGCGGAAGCCGCGCGCAGCCTCGGCGCGTCGTGGCTCACCGTGCTGCTCAAGGTCGTCGTGCCGAACATCCGCACCGCGCTGATCGGCGCGGCGCTGCTGTCGGTCGCGCTGGTGCTCGGCGAGTTCACCATCGCCTCACTGCTGAACTTCGACACGCTGCAGGTCCAGGTGAACCTGCTGGGCAAGCGCAACGCGGGCGTGTCCATCGCGGTGTCGTTGCTGTGCCTGCTGTTCGCGTTCGTCCTCTTGTTCGCACTTTCTTATGTCGGCCAGCGGCGCCGTCAGACCGTGGTCGAGGAGTAGGAAATGGGCTATCTGGAACTCACGGGGCTGCGGAAGTCGTTCGGCGGCAACGTCGCGCTCGACGGCCTCGACCTCGAGCTCGCCGAGGGCGAGCTGGTCAGCCTGCTCGGCCCGTCGGGCTGCGGCAAGACGACCGCGCTGCGCATCGTCGCCGGGTTCGAGACCTCGGACTCCGGCACGGTCACGGTGGGCGGTAAGGAGATCACCGGGACGCCGGCCAACAAGCGGGACATGGGCATGGTCTTCCAGGCCTACAGCCTCTTCCCGAACATGACCGCGGAGCAGAACATCGCGTTCGGCCTGAAGCTCCGCAAGACCGGCAACCGCGGCAAGCGCGTCGAGGAGCTGCTGGACCTGGTCGGTCTCGGGCAGTTCGGTGCCCGCTACCCGCACCAGATGTCGGGTGGGCAGCAGCAGCGCGTCGCGCTGGCTCGCGCGCTCGCGATCGAGCCGCGCGTGCTGCTGCTGGACGAGCCGTTGTCCGCGCTGGACGCCAAGGTCCGCGTGAACCTGCGCGACGAGATCCGGCGCATCCAGACCGAGCTCGGCATGACGACCCTGTTCGTGACGCACGACCAGGAGGAGGCGCTGGCCGTCTCCGACCGCGTCGGCGTCATGTCGCAGGGACGGCTGGAGCAGCTGGACGTCCCGTCCGTCGTGTACCGGGAGCCCGCGAGCGCGTTCGTCGCGCAGTTCGTCGGCGTCACGAACTCCGTGCACGCCAAGGCGGACAACGGGAACGTGGTGCTCGGTGGCGTGACCGTCCCCGTCGACACGGATCTCGCCGGTGACGTGCGGATCATCGTGCGGCCGGAGGACATCACCATCACCGCGCACGAGGGCGACCCGAACGGCGCCATCGTCGGTGACGTGCTGACGCACGCGTTCCTCGGCCCGGTCACCCGGATCTCGGTGAAGCTGGAAGACCAGATCGTGCGGGTCGACCAGCCGTCCAACCAGGCGTCGGCGTACCAGCCGGGCACGCGCGTCGCACTCGACCTGCGCGACTCCCGAATGATGGTGGTGCCTGCGTGAGAAGACTGGTCGCGCGCGACTCCGCGGAAGCACATCGGGTCGCCACCCCGCTGGAGTTGTTGTTCGACCTGAGCTTCGTGGTGGCGGTCGCGCAGGCCGCCACCTCTTTGCACCACGCCGTGTCCGAGAACCACCTCGGCACCGGCGTGCTCACGTACTCGATGATGTTCTTCGCGCTCTGGTGGCCGTGGGTGAACTTCACCTGGTTCGCCAGCGCGTACGACAACGACGACGTGTTCTACCGGCTCACCACGATGGTGCAGATCGGTGGCGTGCTGCTCGTCGCGGCGGGCATCCCGCGGGTGTTCGACCACCACGACTTCGGCCTGGTGGTGACCGGGTACGTCGTCATCCGGATGGCGATGGTCGTGAACTGGGTGCGGGCCGCTCACGGCGATCCGCGACACCGCGCGTGCGCGACGCGCTACGCCGTCGGCGTCGGGGTGCTCCAAGCGCTGTGGGTCGGGTGGCTGTTCATCCCGGAGGGCGCGCAGCTGCCGTCGTTCTTCGCGGCCGTGGTCGTCGAGATGCTGCTGCCGGTGTGGGCGGAGCGCCCGTCGACGACGTCGTGGCACCCGCACCACGTGATCGAGCGGCACGGCCTGTTCACGCTGATCGTGCTCGGCGAGTCGATCCTCGCCGCGACCATCGCGTTCCAGAAGGGCGCCGACACCGGCCACAACCTCATCACGCTGGCGATCGCCGCCCTGGTCATCGTGTGTTCGCTGTGGTGGATCTACTTCGAGACCCCGCCGCGCGAGCTGGCCACCGAGAACCTGGGCCGCGCGTTCGTGTGGGGCTACGGCCACTACTTCATCCTCGGATCGGTCGCGGCCGTCGGCGCCGGCCTCGCCGCGTCGGTGGACTACGACCTGCACGTGTCGCACGCGCCGGGCATGGTCGTCGCGAGCGCCACGACCGTGCCGATCGCGATCTACCTGCTCAGCGTGTGGTTCCTGCAGGTCTGCCCACGTGTGAGGGGGCTGCCGGTCGCCGTGCTGCCCGTCGGCGCGGTGCTCGTGCTCGGTGCGACGTTCGCCCCTGCACCGATTCACGTCGCCGCCGGGATTCTCGTGATCCTCGCTGTGGCGGTCCGCCTGGTGCGATGATCGACAGATGTCCGGTGTGCGCGAACTCCGTCTGGCTGTCACAGCGTCCGACTACGACGAGGCGCTGCGGTTCTACCGCGACGTCCTCGGCCTGTCCGAGCGCGAGGCCTACAGCTCCGAGAACGGCCGGGTGACCATCCTCGAGGCGGGCCGGGCGACGCTGGAGATCATCGAACCGAAGCACGCCGACTACATCGACGAGGTCGAGGTCGGCAGGCGCGTCGCCGGGCACATCCGGGTCGCGTTCGAGGTCGACGACTCGGCCGCCACGACGCGCGAGCTCGAACAGGCGGGCGCCGAGGTGATCGCGGAGCCGACGCGGACGCCGTGGAACTCGCTCAACGCGCGGCTCGCGGCTCCGGCGGGTCTGCAGCTGACCCTGTTCACCGAGCTCGGCGAGTGACGGGGCTGGGCTACCGCGAGCTCGTCAACAGGGACGTGCTCGCCTGGGTCGTCGTGTCGCTGGTGGGCAAGCTGCCGCTCGCGATGGCCCCGCTGGCCATGGTGTTCCTGACCCGCGAGCTACCCGGTGGGTACTCGCTGGGCGCCGCGCTCGCCGCCGTCTACGTCGTGGGCGAGGTGCTGGGTGCCGCGCTGCTCGGCCTCCTGCTGGACACCGCACGCCTGCGCGGCCAGCTCTCGGCCGGACTCGCGGTGGGCGCGGTGGCGTTCGGCGTGCTCGCGTTCGCGCAGAGCACCTGGCTGCTGGTCGCGGCGGCGTTCCTCGCGGGCGCCGGTCCGTCGACCACACCGGGTGGACTGCGCGCGGTGCTGCTCGGCCTGCTGCCGGACGACCACGTGCCGCGCGCGATGAGCATGGAGGCGATGCTCACCCAGGTCACCTGGGCGGTCGCGCCCGCGCTGGTCACCGTCGTGGCGCTCGGCGTCGCACCGCAGGCGCCCGCCGTGGTCGCGGCGTCGGGGACGGCCATCGCGGCCTGGCTCGTGTGGATCCTGCCGCGCGGGCACGTCACGTCGCGCAAGGGTTCCGCCACCACGCGGACCGTGCTGTCGGCGTGGCCGATCTACCTGATCAGCGCCGCCGCGCTGGCGCAGCTGGCGGTGGCGGAGCTGGTGCTGCCCGCGCTGCTGGAGTACCGGGGTTTCGCGGTCGGCTGGGCCGGTGTCCTGCTGACCGGGTTCGCGGCGTGCAGCGCGGTCGGCGCGCTCGTCTACGGCTGGCGGAGGTGGCCGGGCGGCCTGCGCACGCAGGGGTTCGTGCTGCTCGTCGTCACCGCGGCGTGCGTCGTGTTCGTCGCGCTGGGCACGAGCCTGCCGATCATCGCGATCGCGCTGCTGGCGGCCGGGTTGTTCCAGTCAGGCGTGCTGGTGACGCGCAGCCTGGTGCTGCGCGAACGCTTGCCCGTCGGCGCGCACGCGGCGGGTTTCTCGATGATGTACGCGGTGACCGGCGTCGGCTACGGCCTCACGGCCAGCGCGGCGGCATGGGTGCTCGCGCACGGCACGCCGGAGTGGGCGGTGCTCGGTGGCGTGGCGATCACGCTGGTGCTGACGGCGGTCAGCGCGCTCGCGGAACGCCGCCAGCGCGCTGACCAGCGGGTCACGCACCCACGATCGGATTCCACGGCCGCAACGACACCACCGTGACGCCCGGCGTCGCGTAGTACGGGTCGTCGGCCATGATCACCCGTGCGGCCGCCTCGTCTTCGACGTTGAACACGACCATCGCGCCGGACTCGTCGCGCCACGGGCCCGCCATCGCGAGCTTGCCCTCCGCGTGCAGCGCGGCGAGCTTCTCGCGGTGCAGCGGCCGGGCGGCCAGCCGCTGTCCGCCGTCTTCGCTGAATGAGATCTCGAGAACGATCATGCGCTCACCCTACGCACGGAAAAGGGGCGGTGCCGCGCGGCACCGCCCCTTCTCACCGAACCACTACCAGCTGCGGTAGTGCTGCTGCGTCTGGACGTTGAGCTCGTCGAACCGGACGAACTTCGCCGGGAACGCCCTCGGATCGCGGAAGTCGATCACGTCGAATCCGCGCTGGATCTCCGAGGAGTAGATGTAGCCGTTGTAGTAGTACGACGACCAGGTGCCGCCACTGGCACCGTTGGCCATCGGGCCGTACTCGAAGAACCCGATCTCCTTGGGCTTGGCCGAGTTCGTGAAGTCCCACACCGACACGCCACCCTGGTACCAGGACTGGACCATGATGTCCTTGCCCTTGATCGGGATGAGCGAGCCGTTGTGCGCCACGCAGTTCTCGGTGCTCGTCTGGAACCGCGGGATCTTGTAGTAGCTGCGGAACACCAGCTTGCGCTTGTCGCCCCGGCCCACGATGTCGTAGATGCCGTTGGCACCCCGGTTCGGGCCGATCTCCGCGTTGCAGGTCGCCGCGCCGCCGCCACCGAGCTCGTCGGTGAAGACGACCTTCGTGCCGTCGTTGTTGAACGTCGCCGAGTGCCAGAACGCGAAGTTCACGTCGTCGGCCTGCCTGCTCAGCTCACGCGGTGCCTCGGGGTTGGAGATGTCGAACAGCACGCCGTCACCCATGCAGGCGCCGGCCGCGAGGTCGAGCTTCGGGTACACGGTGATGTCGTGGCAGCCGCTGGTCGCCGAGCGGCCGGGTGCACCGGGGTCGCCGCCGTCCGGGAACAGCACCGGAGCCTTGATGACCGATGCGGCCGCCGGGTTGCGCACCGGCACCTTGACGATCGAGATCTTGTCGTGCGGCGGCTGGCAGTCCGGGAACGTGGCGTTCGGCGAGTAGGAAGAGACGTAGAGGTACACGTCCTTCTTGTTCTTGCCGGGCACCAGCGTGTGGGTGTGCGAGCCGCAGTCGGTCTCGACAGCCGCGACGTACTTGGGAGCACGCTTGTCGCTGATGTCGAAGATCTTGATGCCCTCCCACGAGTCCTTGATCGTGGCGGACTGCGCGACGTTGTTGCAGGTGTTGTTGCTGCGCGACGAGTCGGTCGACAGGAACAGCAGGTCACCTGACACCGTGACGTCGTTCTGCGCGCCGGGGCAGAGCACCTGGCTGACGATCTTCGGGCTGCGCGGGTTGCGCACGTTGTAGATCGTGAAGCCGAGGTAGTTGCCGACGATCGCGTGGTTGTCGGTGAACGCGATGTCCGAGTAAACCGAGTCCCCGTTGGCGAACGGGCCGGACTTGTCGAGGTGGGCAACCCTCTTCATGTTCCGGCTTCGGCTGATCTCGTCCGGGGCCAGCGGGCCGCCGCCCGGTTCCGCTGGCGCCTCCAGCTGGGCTTCCGAGAGCCCGGCGATGTCGGCGTTGTCCGGGTTGTCGGGCTGACCAAAGGCCTGGGGGGCTGTCAACGTTGACAACGCGAGCGCAAGCGCTCCTACAACCGCCAACGACGATCTGCGTCGTGTGGTCACGACTGGGTTCCCCTCTCGGTCGGGGGTTGTCTGTGTGGCGGAAGTATCTACTCTTCGCCTAGCTAATGAACAGCTCCTTTCGGCGGGTATTGTGCGCCGAAGCGGCGAAAGGGGTGCGGGGTGCGGACCGGTCTGCTAGCGGTGACGATCTTGCTGGTCATCGGGGGTGCGGCGTGCACGTCGTCCGACCCGGACGCGCCGCCGATCATCGTCCCCAACGGGCCGGGTGAGCAGGCGCAGACCATCTCTCCGGGTGAAGCTTCGAGCCACATCCCGGCGCCGCCCAACGACGCCGACCGGACCTACGTGACGATGATGATCGTCCACCACCAGCAGGCGCTGTCGATGACGTCGCTCGTGCCCACGCGTGCGGCCAACGGGACGGTCAAGGGCATCGCCTCGCGGATCGAGGACTCGCAGAAGCCCGAGATCGGCGCCATGGAGCAGTGGCAGAAGCAGTTCGGCGCCTCCGGTGCGTCCAAGCACGACCACTCGACCATGCCGGGGATGGCGACCGCCGCGCAGCTGGACGCGTTGAAGAACGCCTCCGGTGGGGCGTTCGACCGGATGTTCCTCGAGCTGATGATCGTGCACCACGAGGGTGCCGTGAAGATGGCAACCGACCTGCTCGGGGCCGGTCAGAACGTGCTGGTCGAGGAGATGGCCAACGACGTGATCTCCACGCAGACCGATGAGATTCAGCGCATGCGGGACCTGTTGCCGCAGGTGTGACGGTTGGGCTGCGGTACGCGCGCCGCGCCAGGCCGTGCCTGTCCGCGCTCACGCAGGCGTCGCCCGCCAGGGGACCCCTGATTTCATTCTCCCAGCCAGCACCGACAACTCCGGGCCGTGAGCCCGGAGTTGTCCACAGGTGACGTCAGGCGCAGGCTTCGTCAGGCGTGACGATCAGGTCCTCGATCGGCGAGAAGCACTCGACCGCGTTACCCGTGACGTGCCGGGCGATCCCGCTGTTCCGCGCGTGCGCCTGCTTGAAGGAGTCGGACGCGACCCAGGCGCGGAAGTCCTCTTCGGACTCGAACTCGTTGGTGGACACGTACGGCTGGTCGGGACGGGTCGGCCTCAGCAGGGTGCTGCGCAGCAGGCCGGGCACACCTGGCAGGAACGTGCGCATGTTGTCGCGGAAGTGGCGTTCGAACTCCTCGGCTCGCTCCGCGGGGACGAACAGGCGGTTGGTAGCGATGAACACTGCGACCTCCTGTGATTCCGACGCTCTGTCGGCAACTATTCCAACACCACGTCGGGAAGGCAAGGCGATCAAGCGATACGATCGGTGTGTGCCGAGGATCAGCGCTGACACGGTCGCGCAGCACCGTGCCAACCGGCTGCGCGCGTTGCTGGACGCCGGACGGGAGATCGTCGCCGAAGGCGGCGCGGACGCGCTCACCCTCGCGGCGTTGGCCAGGCGGGTCGGGCTGAGCAGGCCGAGCCTCTACGAGTACTTCCGGTCCCGCGAGGAACTGGTCGCCGCGATCGTCACCGACGCGCTGCCCGAGTGGGCGGACAAGCTGGAGGACGCGGTCAACCAGGCTGGCACCGTGCCGCAGAAGATCGAGGCCTACCTGCGCGCCGAGCTCGAGATCATCTCGGACGGCAGCCACGGTGCGGTGGTCGCGCTCTCCGCGCACACGCTGCCGGACAGCAGCCGCGAGCAGATCAGGGCCGAGCACGAACGGCTCCTCGCGCCGCTCGTCGGCGTCTTCAAGACGGCGGGCGTGCAACGCGCCCAGCTCCGGGCGATGCTCGTGCACGCCATGGTCGAAGCCTCGTCGCGGATGATCACGCCGGGCCGCAGCGAGGAGAACGAGGCCGTGATCGCCACCCTCCTCGACCAGGTGGTGCACGGCCTGGATCAACCGATCGGTTGATCCAGCACTACCAGCTCGTTCGATGAGACGCGAGCGTCCGAACGCGACGCTCGAGGCATGGCAATCATCGAAGTCGACGACCTCCGCAAGACCTACGGGGCGAAGGTCGCGGTCGACGGCATCAGCCTGGCCGTCGACGAGGGGGAGATCTTCGGCATCCTCGGCCCGAACGGCGCGGGCAAGACCACGACCGTCGAGTGCGTCGCCGGGCTCAGGACGCCCGACGCGGGCACCATCAAGGTCGCCGGAAGGAACCCGAAGGACTGCCGGGACCTGCTCGGCGTGCAGTTGCAGGAGAGCGAGCTGCCTGAGCGGATCCGGGTGCGCGAGGCGATCGAGCTGTTCTCCAGCTTTTACCCGGACCCGGTCGACTGGACCGAACGGCTCGGGCTCGCCGAGCACCGCGAAGCCGAGTTCGGGAAGCTGTCCGGCGGCCAGAAGCAGCGGCTGAACGTCGCGCTCGCGCTCGTCGGCAACCCGCGCGTGGCGATACTCGACGAACTGACCACCGGGCTCGACCCGCAGGCCCGCCGCGACACCTGGAGCATCGTCGAGGACGTGCGCACCGCGGGCGTCACGATCCTGCTCGTCACGCACTTCATGGAGGAGGCCGAGCGGCTCTGCGACCGCGTCGCCGTCGTCAACGCGGGCCGGATCGTCGCGCTGGACACGCCTTCCGGGCTGGTGTCCCGTGTGGACGGTGAGCAGCGGGTGCGGTTCCGGCCGTCCGAACCGCTGGCGCTGGATCTGCTCCGCGGCCTGCACGAGGTGACGGACGTCCAGGACGACGGCGGCCAGCTGACCGTCACCGGCGGCGGCAACCTGCTGCACGCCGTCACGTCCCTGCTGGCCCGCAGGCAGATCGTCGCGCTCGAGCTCCGCGTCGACCAGGTCAGCCTCGACGACGCCTACGTCGCACTCACCGGAGGACACCGTGCGCAAGATCGTTGAGATCGAGACCAGGCTGTTCCTGCGGGACCGCCAGACGTCCATCTTCGCGGTGGTGTTCCCGACCGCGCTGCTGCTGGTGCTCGGCGCGATCCCCGCGCTGCGCACGCCGGACCCGGTGTTCGGCGGGCTGCGGTTCATCGACGGCTACGCGTCGACGCTGATCGTGATCACGCTGGCGTTCATCGGGCTGCAGCGGGTGCCGCAGGTCGTCGCGACCTACCGGGAGAAGGGCGTGCTGCGCAGGCTCTCCACGACACCCGTGCACCCGGTGCGCATCCTCGTCGCGCAGATGATCGTCAACATCGGGGCGGCCGCCGCGTCCATCGCGCTGACGATCGCCGTCGGCAGGCTGGTGTTCGGCATCGACCTGCCGCACAACCCGCTCGGCCTGCTGCTCACGGTGGCGCTGGGCGCGTCGGCGCTGTTCGGGATCGGCCTGGTCATCGCCGCGCTGGCGCCCACCGCGCGGGCTGCCGGCGGGTGGGCGACGATCGCGTTCATGCTGATCATGTTCTTCGGCGGCGCGTACCTGCCGAGGTTCATGCTGCCCGAGGTGATCAACGCGATCGGCGAGCACCTGCCGCCGGGCGTGCAGGCGCTCCAGGACGGGTGGCTCGGCACCGCGCCGCAGCCGGCGCATCTCGTGATCATGGCACTGGTGACCTTGGTGGCGGGTACCGTCGCCGCCAGGACCTTCCGCTGGGAGTAGGGCGTGGACGAAGCCGCGTTGAACAGGTGGGAGCGCAGGCTCGCGCGAGTCGCGCACGTGATCGCCTACTTCGTGCTGACCGTGACCACGGTGCTGTACCTGGCGTTCACGCAGCAGTCGGCAGGGCAGCGGGTCTTCACGCTCGCGGTCGTCGCGTTCGGGTACGTGTGGCTCTCGGTGCGCACGCTGCTGCCGGTGCCCGTGTTCATCGCCGGGATGGTGCTGTTCTACGGCGTGCTGGGCCTGCGGGAGCACTGGTTCGGCGCGGTGTCCTACGCGGTCTACATCTACGCCGCCGAGTACCTCACCGGGAAGTGGATGCTGGTCGTCACCGCGGCCACGGCGGTGCTCGCGACGCTCTCGCTGTTCGGCGGATACCCGCCACCCGAGAACAGGCTCGCCTTCTGGGGCCTGCTCGCGCTGTTCGTGACGGTGGCGTGCGTGTTCACGTTCATCGGGCACATCACGACCCAGCAGGCCCGCAAGCGCAAGGAGCTGCTGGAGGAGAACCAGGGCCTGCACGCGCAGCTGCTCGTGCAGGCGCGCGAAGCCGGTGTGCTGGACGAACGGCAGCGGATGGCGCGCGAGATCCACGACACGCTCGCGCAGGGCTTCACCGGGATCATCACCCAACTCGAGGCCGCCGAGTCCACCGGGGACTGGAAGCAGCGCGTCGAGACCGCGGCCAGGCTGGCGCGGGAGAACCTGGCCGAGGCACGCCGGTCCGTCCACGCGCTGCGCCCGCCGCAGCTGGAGAACGCGGGGCTGCCGGAGGCGCTGGCCGAGGTCGTCGACGGGTGGACGGCGGCGAACGGCGTGCCGGTGTCGGTGACCACGACGGGTGACGCGCGGGCGATGCATCCCGAGGTGGAGGTCGCGCTGCTGCGCACCGCGCAGGAGGCGTTGGCGAACGTCGCGAAGCACGCGGCGGCGTCGCGGGTCGGGTTGACGTTGTCGTACATGGGGGACGTGGTGACGCTGGACGTGCGCGACGACGGGGTGGGCTTCGACATCGGCGCCCCCGGTGACGGTTTCGGCCTGACGACCATGCGGCAGCGCGTGCAGCGGCTCGCCGGTGTGCTGGAGGTCGAGTCCGAACCGGGCGGCGGCACCGCGATCTCCGCGTCGGTCCCGGCGGTGGCGCCGTGATCCGGCTGGTGATCGTCGACGACCACCCGGTCGTGCGGGACGGCTTGCGCGGCATGTTCTCGTCCGACCGCGGTTTCGAGGTCGTCGGTGAGGCGGCCAACGGCGACGAGGCCGTCACCGTCGTCGAGGCGCTGCGGCCGGACGTCGTGCTGATGGACCTGCGGATGCCGGTCGTGGACGGCGTGACGGCCATCAACCGGTTGCGGGACAAGGGGAACCCGGCCCGCGTGCTGGTGCTCACGACGTACGACACGGACCGCGACGTGCTGCCCGCGATCAAGGCGGGCGCCACCGGCTACCTGCTCAAGGACACGCCGCGCGACGAGCTGTTCCGCGCCGTGCGGTCAGCCGCACGGGGTGAGGCGGTGCTGTCGCCCGCCGTCGCGACCAAGCTCGTCGGCCAGGTGCGGACCCCGGACGCCGAACCGCTGTCGCAGCGCGAACTGGAGGTGCTCGGGCTGGTCGCGCGCGGGTCGACCAACCGCGAGGCGGCGGCTCGGTTGTTCATCTCCGAGGCGACGGTGAAGACGCATCTGCTGCACGTCTACGCGAAGCTCGGCGTGAAGGACCGCGCCGCCGCCGTGGCGGTCGCCTACGAACGCGGGCTGTTGCGTTCGTAGACCGAGACGCAGTTGGGCGTGTGGACGGTGAACGGCTGTCGTTCCCAGCCGCCCCACCGGTGTTTCAGCCGCAAGCCCGCGATGCGCGCCATCAGGTCCAGCTCGGCAGGCCACGCGAGCCGTTGCACGACCGGGAAGAACCGGATGCCCTGCGGCGTCAGGTGCACGTGGTTCTCCTCGAGCAGCTGCGTCACCGGGTCGTACCGTTCCAGGTCCAGCCACACGTCCCGCTTGTTCACCCGCTCCGCACGGATGCTCTGGTCGTCGTCGCGGATGTGCGGCACCCCGGCCTCGACGAGGAACACGCCGTCGTCGGTGAGGTGCTTCGCCACGTTCTCGAAGCACCGCACCTGGTCGTCCTGGGTGAGCAGGTTGAACAACGTGTTGTAGACGACGTAGACCAGCGAGTACGTGCCGGGCACGTCCACGTCGGCGAAGTCGCCCATCGTCACCGACAACGCGTCGCCGCCCGGCTTGGCTCTCAGCTGGGCGACCATGTCGGGTGACAGGTCGATCCCGTCGACCCGGACGCCCGTCGCGGCCAGCGGGAGCGCGATGCGGCCGGTGCCGATCGCCAGTTCCAGCGCCGGTCCGGCGCCTGCCAGTTCGTGCAGCAGGGCGACCGACACACCTTCGTCGCCCCTGGGGTTGTTGTCGTATTCGGCCGCGGTGTCTGCGCCGAAGCTGTCCATCGGGTGGTAGCCCTTCACCCCACCTTCGTACCGCGCGACGCAAACGCTTTACCGCCGCAGATACGCCCGCCAGTCGCCGATCGACGTGATGTCGGTCAGCTCAGGACTGTCCAGACAGGACTCCCGCAGCACGGTGGCCAGGCAGGCGCTGCCGTCCTCCAGCTCGATCACGCCGATCTCCAGCTCGGGCGGCTCGGACGGCAGCAGGTGGTCGCGCAGCACGGTCAGCGGCAGGTCGTACACCTCGCCCACCACGGACCCGGTGCCGGACGCGTGCATCGCCGGGAACCGGTCGCCGACCGAGAAGTACCGGTACTTCGCCGCGCTACGGGCGGCACACACCAGCGGGGTCCCCTGCAGCTGCGAGTGCAGCGGGCCGCCCTTCATCCCGCCGCCGTTCAGGAAGATCAACGCCATGGTGGGTCTCCTTGTGGATGGGGGAGCTGACCGAGGAGAGCGGGGAGCCGGATCCGCCGTGCCGCACCGCGACCAGCTCGGCCGCGATGGACACGGCGGTCTCCTCCGGCGTCCGCCCGCCGAGGTCGAGACCGATGGGGGAGCGCAGCCTCGCGAGCTCGTGCTCGGCGAGGCCGGCTTCGCGCAGTCGTTCCAGCCGCTCGGCGTGCGTGCGCCGCGAGCCGAGCGCGCCCACGAACGCGAGTGGTCGCCGCAGTGCCTCCACCAGCACGGGCACGTCGAACTTCGGGTCGTGCGTCAGCACGCAGACCGCGGTGCGCGAATCCGTGCAGGTGGAGGCGAGGTAGCGGTGCGGCCAGTCGACGACCACCTCGTGCGCGGCCGGAAAGCGTTGCGGCGTCGCGAAGATCGGCCGCGCGTCGCACACCGTCACCTGGTAGCCGAGGAACCGGCCGATCTCCGCGACCGCTCCCGCGTAGTCGATCGCGCCGAACACCAGCAGCCGCGGCTGCGGCCGCCAGGTCTCGGAGAACACGCGCTCCGTCTCGGCCAGCGGTGGCAGGCCGGCGCGCGGGCCCTCGATCACCCGGCGCAGCGACACCGGACGGCCCTCCCGAGCCGCGCGGAGTGCCGCGCGGATCTCGGGGGTGTCGCGCTGGACGAAGACGTCGAGCTCACCACCGCAGGTGAGCCCGACGGCGAACGCGTCGTCGTCGGAGTAGCCGAACGACTCCAGCACCGGCTGACCCGTTGCCAACACCTGGAGCGCCAGCTCGTAGACCGCGCCCTCGACGCAGCCGCCGGAGACGCTGCCGACGACCTGGCCGCCGGGTCCGACGGCCATCGCGGCACCGATCTCGCGCGGTGCGCTGCCCCGCACCGCGACCACGCTGGCCACCGCGAAGGTGTCCCAGGCGAGCAACGCGTCAGCCAGTTCACGCACCGGTCACGGCCTCCATCCCGAAGTACGCGACGAAGATCGCCGCCAGCGCGAGCATCAGCCAGCCGGTCTGCCGCCACTGGCCCTTGCACACCTTCAGCACGACGTACGACACGAGGCCCGCGCCGATGCCGTTGGTGATCGAGTAGGTGAACGGGATGATCGCCGCGGTCAGGAACACCGGGATGGTGAAGTCCGTGTCCGCCCAGGGAATCCGGCGGATCTGCGTCATCATCAGCCCGCCGATCACGACCAGCGCGGGAGCCGCCGCCTGCGCCGGGACGACCGCCGCGAGCGGCGTGAACAGCAGCGTCAGCGTGAACAGCGCACCCGTCACCACGGACGACAGACCTGTGCGAGCGCCTTCACCGACACCGGCCGCGGACTCCAGGAACACCGTGTTCGGCGAGGAACCCGTGATGCCGCCTGCGATCGCGCCCGCGCCGTCCACCATCAGGATCCGGCCCATGCCCTCGACCTTGCCGTTCTTCGTGAGGCCCGCCTCGTCCGAGACGCTGGTGATCGTGCCCATGGCGTCGAAGAAGCCGGAGAGCACCAGGGTGAACAGGAACGTCGTCGCCGCGATCGCGCCCGCCGAGGCGAAGCCGCCGAACAGGTCGATGTTCCCGAACAGCCCGAAGTCCGGAGCCGCCACGACGGAGTCCGGGAGCTGCGGGGTGACCAGGCCCCAGTCCTTGACGTCGAACAGCGCGTTGACGCTGATCGCCAGCACGGTCGCGGAGGCGATGCTGATCAGCACCGCGCCGGGCACACCGCGCGCCATCAGCACGATCATCAGCAGCAGGCCGAAGCAGAACACCGCGATCGGCCAGCCGTTGAGGTGCCCGCCGATGCCCATCTGCACCGGCACCGTCGAGTGCGCGGCGTCCGGGACGCGCGTGACGAAGCCCGCGCTCACCAGGCCCACCAGCGCGATGTAGAGGCCGATGCCGACCGTGATCGCGATCTTCAGCGGTTCCGGGATGGCGTTGATGATGCGCTCGCGCACACCCGACGCCGCCATCACGACAATGCAGAGTCCTTCCAGGACAACGAGTCCGAAAGCCTGCGCCCACGTCATCGTCGGCGCCATCTGGAACGCGACGATCCCGTTCACGCCCAGACCCGCCGCCAGTGCGAGCGGTGCGTTGCCGACGAGTCCCATGAGGACGGTCATCACGCCGGCCGCCAGCGCGGTGGCGGTGGTGATCTGCTCGATGCTGAGCTTCGCGCCGGTGATGTCGGCGGACGCGCCGAGGATCAGCGGGTTGAGCAGCACGATGTACGACATCGCGACGAACGTCGTGATGCCGCCGCGGACTTCACGGCCGAGCGTGCTTCCTCGTTCGGTGATGCGGAAGAACTGGTCGAGCGGCGTGCTCGTTCGGCTCCGGAGTTGAGTCATTGGACGGCCTTTCCCATGCCGGTGGGCGCGCTCCAGTAAGCCGGGGCGCGTTTAGCGATGTGCTCCGGTCAGCAGGTACGGCTTGTGGCCGTCAGTAGTTGATTCGGTCGGAAGAGGACAACCACGCGGTGAACGGGGCGTTGTCCTCGCCGGTGGAGATCTGTTCGACCGGCAGGCTCCAGTCCTCCCTGGGCCTGCCGAACAGCTCGTAGAACTCGAGGTCGTCGAACCCGGCCGCCGCCGCGTCGTGGCGGTCGGCGGCGTAGACGACCTTGTCCACCCGCGCCCACAGCGCGGCGGACAGGCACAGCGGGCACGGCTCGCACGACGAGATCAGGGTGCAGCCGGTGAGCTTGAAGTCGCCGAGCGCCTGGCAGGCCGCGCGAATCGCGACGACCTCGGCGTGCGCGGTCGGGTCGAGCGTGGGCGTGACCTGGTTGACGCCGGTGGCGATGACCTCGCCGTCGCGCACGATCATCGCGCCGAACGGGCCACCGCCGTTCGCGACGTTCGTCGTGGCCAGGTCGATTGTGGCGAGCAGGTGGGTGTTCTTCATCGGGGTACTCCAGAGATCATGTGTTGGTGAGGTGTTCCGGGCGGACCGGGACGCGGGTGAGCGCCAGTCCGGTCGCCGCGCGGATCGCCGCCACGATCGCCGGGGTGGACGAGATGGTGGGCGGTTCGCCGACGCCGCGGATGCCGTACGGGGCGTGCGGGTCGGCGAGCTCGAGCACGTCGATGCTCATCGGTGGCATGTCGAGCACGGTCGGGATCAGGTAGTCCGTGAAGGACGGGTTGCGGACCTTTCCCTGCGAGGTCTGGATCTCCTCCATGACCGCGAGGCCGAGTCCCTGCGCGGAGCCGCCCTGGATCTGGCCGACGACGGCCTGCGGGTTGAGCGCCTTGCCGACGTCCTGCGCGCAGTCCAGCTGCACGACCCTGACGAGGCCGAGCTCGGTGTCGACGTCGACGACCGCGCGGTGCGCCGCGAAGCCGTACTGCACGTGCGCGTTGCCCTGTCCCGTCTCCGGGTCGAGCGGCTCGGTCGCGCGGTGCCGCCACTCGACGGTCTCGTCGATGACCTCGTCGCCGATGTCGGTGCGGTCGCCCAGCTTCGCCTTCACCGCGGCGCACGCGGCCTTCACCGCGCCACCGGTGACGTAGGTCTGCCTGCTCGCCGAGGTCGAGCCGCCGTTGCCGATGCTGGTGTCCATCGGCAGTACGGTGACCTTCTCGATGTCCAGCTCGGTGCGCACGATCTGCTGCATGATCGTGACGAGCCCCTGCCCGACCTCGCACGCGGCGGTGTGGACCTGTGCGGTGAGCTCGTCGCCCGCCATCTGCACGCGCACCCGTGCCGTCGAGTAGTCGTCGTAGCCCTCGGAGAAGCAGACGTTCTTGATGCCGACGGCGTACCCGACGCCGCGCACCACGCCCTCGCCGTGCGTCGTGTTCGAGACGCCACCGGGCAGCTGGCGCAGGTCTGCGGACATCGGTGCCGGCATCGGCTTGTCCTGCACCAGCTTCAGCAGCTGCGCGACGGGTGCGGCGGAGTCGACGACCTGGCCGGTCGGCATGACCGAGCCCTCGGTCATCGCGTTGCGGACGCGCACGTCGACGGGGTCCATGTTCAGCGCTTCCGCGAGCTTGTCCATCTGGGACTCATACGCGAAACCCGCTTGCACCGCACCGAATCCGCGCATCGCGCCGCACGGCGGGTTGTTCGTGTAGACGCCGTAGCAGTCGATCGTGACGTTGTCGACCTCGTACGGCCCGACGCCGAGCGTGGCCGCGTTGGCGACGACCGCGGGCGTGCTGGAGGCGTACGCGCCGCCGTCCAGGAACATCTTCGCCTTGACGTACACGAGCTTGCCGTCGGCCGTCGCGCCGTGCTCGTAGTGCAGCACCGCGGGGTGCCGGTGCACGTGGCCGTAGAACGACTCCTCGCGGTTGTAGACCATCTTCACCGGCTTGCCGGTGTGCAGCGCGAGCAGGCACGCGTGCACCTGCATCGACAGGTCCTCGCGCCCGCCGAACGCCCCGCCGACGCCGGACAGCGTCAGCCGCACCTTCTCCTCGGCCACGCCGAGCGCGGACGCCACCTGCGAGCGGTCGACGTGCAGCCACTGGGTCGCGACGTAGAGGTCGACGCCACCGTCATCGGCGGGCACGGCGAGCCCGGACTCCGGTCCGAGGAACGCCTGGTCCTGCATGCCGACCTCGTACCGGCCGGTGATGACGACGTCGGCCTTGGGAGCTTGATCCCCTCTGCGGATCGGCACGTGGCGCACCAGGTTGCCGCCGGGGTGCAGCGGAGTTTCCTGGGTTGCGGTCTCCATGTCGACGACCGGTTCGAGCACCTCGTAGGTGACCTTGATGCGCTTCATCGCGCGGTTCGCCGTCTCCGGGTGGTCGGCGCCGACCAGCGCGACGGGCTCGCCCTGGTAGCGGACCACGTCCACGGCCAGCACCGGCTGGTCCTTGTGCTCGAGGCCGTAGAGGTTGCGGCCCGGTACGTCCTGGTGCGTCAGCACCGCGTACACGCCGGGGGTCTTGAGCGCCTCGGTGAGGTCGATGCCCGTGATGCGGGCGTACGGGTGCGGCGAGCGCAGCGTCGCGCCCCAGATCATGTCCTCGTGCCACAGGTCGGACGCGTAGGCGAACTCGCCGCGCACCTTGAGGTTGCCGTCCGGGCGCTGCGGGCTGGTGCCGATGCCGCCGGTGACGGCCGAGGTGAGCTCGGCGGGAGTGAGAGTCCCAAAGTTGGTCGTCATCGCGCTGACACCTCGGGTTGTCCACAGGCGGCACGATCGCCGCCACGAATTGTCGGTGTGGCCTGGGAGAATGGAATCAGGGGACCCCCCGGGCGGGGACGCCTGCGCAGCTGTGCGAGGGCCCGGAATTGTCGGTGCTCGCTGGGAGAATGAGAACTGGGGATCCCCCGGCGGGGACGCCTGCGTGAGCGCGTCATCGTGCCGCCTCCGCGAGCCGGGTGCTGGCGGTGCGCAGTTCGCCCGCGATGTCAGCCGTCGACGCGGTGCGCAGTTCGCCGTCCTCGACGACGGTCCGCCCACCCACCATCAGCAGCTTCAGCGGCGGCTGCGGCCCGAGCACCAGCGCGGCCACAGGGTCAGTGATACCGGCGTAGTTCAGCCCGTTGAGGTCCCACACGGCCAGGTCGGCGAGCTTGCCCGGCTCGATCGAACCCAGGTGGTCCGCGCGCCCGAGGCACCGCGCCCCGCCCATGGTCCCCATCCACAACGCCAGCCGGACGTCCAGCGCCCGAGGCCCGCCCCGCTGCCGCGCCTGGTGCAACGCGGACCGCAGCTCGACCACGAGCCCACCGTCCTCATTGGACGCGGCACCGTCGACACCGAGCCCGACCGGCGCACCGGCGTCGAGCAGATCCCGGACCGGCGCGATCCCCGTGCCGAGCCGGCCGTTGGACGTGGGGCAATGGGCGGATCCGGTCGAAGTGGCACCGAGCCGCTTCACCGCCGCGTCGGACAGGTGCACGGTGTGCGCGAGCCACACGTCGTCACCGAGCCAGCCCAGCTGCTCGGCGTACTCGGTCGGCGTGCAGCCGTTCTCGCGCTGGCACTGCTCCTCCTCGTCGATCGTCTCGGCGAGGTGCGTGTGCAGCCGGACCCCGTGCCTGCGTGCGAGCGAAGCAGCCCCGGTCATCAGCTCGCGGCTCACCGAGAACGGCGAGCACGGCCCCACGGCGACGCGCACGAGAGCGTTCGGCGCGGACGAGTGGTAGTCGCCGATGGCCTCCTCGGTGGCGCGCAGCGCGGCGTCGGTGTCCTCGACCAGGTTGTCCGGCGGCAGCCCGCCGTCGGACTCGCCGCGGTCCATCGACCCGCGGATCGCCTCCAGCCGGATCCCCACCCGGCGGCCCGCGCCGACCAGCGCCTCGAACACGTCGCCACCACCCTGAGGGAACACGTAGTGGTGGTCAGCGGCCAGCGTGCACCCGGTCAGCGCGAGCCGTGCCAGGCCGGCGGAAGCGGCGGCGTGCGTGACGGACGCGTCGAGTCCGCGCCACACCGGGTACAGCGTGGTCAGCCACTCGAACAGCGTGGCGTCCTGCGCGTAGCCGCGCGTCGCCCACTGGTAGAGGTGGTGATGGGTGTTCACGAGGCCGGGCGTGACCAGGCAGCCGCTCCCGTCCACGCGGACGTGGTCAGCGGACGGCGTGGGCGCGGGACCCGCACCCACCGCGAGCACGTGCTCACCGTCGATGATCACGTGACCGTTGCGGTGCTCGGTCCCCGCACCGTCCACAGTGGCCACCGCGACGTTGTCCAGTACGATCATCGCCGACCAGCCGCCAGCCGGACCGCGTCCATGATCTTCTCGTAACCCGTGCAGCGGCACAGGTTTCCGGCGAGCGCCTCGCGGATCTCCGGATCCGACGGCGAGGGGACGCGCTCCAGCAGGTCGTGCGCCGCCACCACGAGACCGGGCGTGCAGAACCCGCACTGCACCGCGCCCGCCTCGACGAACGCCTCCTGCACCGGGTCGAGCGAGTCGCCGGACGCGAGGCCCTCGACCGTCCGCACCGAACGGTCCTGCGCCTGGCCGGCCGCGACCAGGCAGGAGCACACCGGCACGTCGTCCAGGTACACCGTGCACGAACCGCACTCGCCCTGCTCGCACGCGTTCTTCGAACCGGGCAGGCCCAGCCGCTCGCGCAGCATGAAGAGCAGCGACTCGCCTTCCCAGACGTCGTCGGCCTGCCGCTGCTCGCCGTTGACGGTCACGTTCACGCGCATGCCTGCTCCTCGGTCAAGAACTCCTGCCACGTCCAGCCGAGCGTGCGGCGGGCCATGACGGCCAATGCGTGCTTGCGGTACGCGGCCGACCCGCGCACGTCGTCGATCGGGGACGCCGCCTGCGACACCAGCTCGCCGAACTCGCGCTTCACCGAGTCGAGCAGCGGGCGGGGGTTGTCGAAGTCCAGCGCGTGGTTCAGGAACTCCTCGGCGTCCCGCGCGCGGCGCGGCGTCGGAGCTGCCGAACCCACGGCCGCACCGACGCGCTTCTCTCCAGGGTGCAGGGAGAGGGCGAACGAGCAGACGGCGATCACCATCGCGTTGCGCGTGCCGACCTTCGAGAACTGCTGCGGCCCGGCCGCCGGCGCCAGGTGGATCGCGGTGATCAGCTCGTCCGGCTCCAGCGAGTTGCGCTTCACACCGACGTAGAAGTCGTCCGCCTCGATCATCCGGGTGCCGCGCACCGACGCGACCTCGATGACCGCGTCGGACGCCAGCAGCACCGGGTGCGTGTCACCGGCGGGGGAGGCGGCGCCGAGGTTGCCGCCGACCGTGCCGCGGTTGCGGATCTGCGGCGACCCGACCGTCCGCGACGCCATCGCGAGGCCGGGCAGCTGAGCGCCGAGCTCCTCGATGATCCGGACGTACGGCACGCCCGACCCGATCCGCAGCTCGTCGCCGTCCGACCACGTCCGCAGCTCGTCGATCCGCGTCAGGTCCAGCAGCGCGGCTGGCCGCCGGTGGTCGAAGTTCAGTTCCACCATGACGTCCGTGCCACCGGCGATCGGCACGGCGTCTGGCCGCTCGGCCTTCACGGCCAGCGCCTCCGCGAGGGTGGTGGGGCGTAGGAAGTCCATCAGCTACCTCGATAGGTGGAGTAGGCGAACGGCGAGAGCAGCAGCGGCACGTGGTAGTGCTGCGCCGGGTCCTCGTAGTGGAACGTGAGCACGACCTCGGGGAAGAACGGCGCGATGCCGGCCGTGTGGAACACCAGCCGGTACACGCCGGCGTCGAGACCGTCGCCCCAGCCGGTGACCCGCCCGTCGACGTTGGTCGCCGACTCGGCCACGACGGTCCCGTCCTGACGCTGCAACTGCACGGCCACGCCGACCGCGGGCCGTCCTCGCTGCGCGTCGAGCACGTGGGTGGAGATCGTCACTCGCCCTCCAATCGCTGTGTGAGCCAGTACACAGAGCGTGGTCCCCGTTGGGCTAGAGCGGGGACACATGAATCCCCAGGCTCCTACAGACAGTCAATTTGTGCTTTCCTACAAACACGAATGGAGGAAGGTGATCGCGATGCTGCTCCTACGCACTCTCCTCCAGATGCCCGAGCTCCGCCTCAGCCTCCAGGTGGGCTCCGACCTGCTGGACCGCCAGGTCACCCGCGTCTACGGCACGGAGCTGCCCGACCCCAGCCGCTACCTGTCCGGCGGCGAGCTGGTGCTGTCCGGCCTGCTCTGGCACGACGGCCCCGCCTCGTCGGAGGCCTTCGTCGCCGCACTGGCCGCGGTCGGCGTCGCCGGGCTCGCCGCGTCCGAGACCGAGTCGCTGGCGCTGCCGACGGACCTCGTCGACGCGTGCGAACGCCACCAGGTGCCGCTGCTCGAGGTCCCGGTCGACCTGTCGTTCGCGACGATCACCGAACGCGTGTCGCTGGAGCTGGCCGGGCTCGGCAGGCACCGCAGGCTGCTCAGCGTCGTCGCCGAGGGCGCCGGGCTCGACGCGCTGCTCTCCGCCGGGTCCGCCGAGCTGGGCACCCGCTGCTGGGTCCTGTCCACCACCGGGCGGGTCGTCGCGGGCGGCGAGCTGGCCGGTCGCGAGTCGCTGGTGCGCGAGTTCCTCCAGGCCGACCGGCTGCCCCGCGCGTTCCGCGGCTTCACCCTGCTGCCGGTCGCCGAACGCGGCGGTTCCCGGCTCACCAACTGGATCCTCGTCGTCGCGGGCGCGGTGTCCGAGGAGGGCGCCGTCGAACTGGCGTCGCTCGTCGCGCTGGAACGGTCGCGGCTCGCGCAGGGCAGGCACGTCGAGAACCGCGCGGCGGGCCCGCTGCTGCACCTCGTGCTCTCCGGGGCGGCCACCCACGGCGAGCTCGCCTCCCGCCTCACCGCCGTCGGACTCGACACCGGCGACCGGCTGCGCGTGCTGACCGCGTCGTCGTCCGACCAGCGCGTCGAGCTCGCCGCCGCCGTGCTGGAGGAACTGCTGCCCGCCGCGCTCGTCACCCCGGTCGGCACCGAGGTCTACGCGCTGGCCCGCGCGGACGACGCGGTGCCGGACGCGGTGCGGGAGTCGTTGCGCGTGCTGGAACCCGGACTCGGCTCGGCCCGCGTGCTCGTCGGCATCTCGTCGCCGGTGCGGGCGGCCGGGTTGCGCGGCGCCGCCGAGGAGGCCGCGCACGCGCGCAGGTTGGGGGAGCGGCGCACCGGGCGCACCTGCGTCGTCGCCGGTGACGAGATCGCGCTGCACCAGCTGCTGCTCGCCGGCGTGCCCGAGGAGCTGCGGTCGTCGTTGCGGCGCAGGCTGCTCGGCCCGGTGCTGGACTACGACACCGAGCACGGCTCGGACCTCGTCGGCACGCTCCAGGTGTTCCTCGACTGCTCCGGCTCGTGGACCGTCGCGGCCGCCAAGCTGCACGTGCACGTCAACACGTTGCGCTACCGCGTGGGCAGGGTCGAGGAGCTGCTGGACGTCGACCTGTCCGACTTCGCCGCGCGCGTCGACCTGTACCTGGCCCTGCACGCGGGCTGAATCCACTGTGGACACCTGGGGAGTTCTCGTTGAGCGACGTCGTCCTGCTCCACTCGACCGCCTGCGACCGCGGCATGTGGGAGCCGCAGCTGCCGGCGCTGGCCGGGCACCGCGTGCTGCGCCCGGACTTCCGCGGCTACGGCGCCGAGCCCGCGGTGCCGTCGTTCGACCCGGCCGCCGACGTCCGCGCCCTGCTCGACGGCCCGGTGGTGCTGGTCGGTTCGTCGTTCGGCGGATCGATCGCGCAGGAGGTCGCCTGCCGCTGGCCGTCGCTGGTGTCCGGCCTGGTCCTGCTGTGCCCTGGGCGGCACGGCGTCCCGTTGACGCCCGCCATCTCGGCGTGGGCAGCGCGCGAGCGGGAACTGCTGGCGACGGGCGACGTGGACGGCGTGGTCGAGCTGGCCGTCGAGACCTGGCTGGGGCCTGAGGCGGACGAGGTCGCGCGCAAGTCGGTCCGCGAGATGAAGCGCCGGTCGGTGCTCGCGCAGCTCGGCCACGACGCCGAGATCCGGCGCACTCCCGTTGACGCGGGGGAGATCCGGGTGCCGACGCTCGTCGTCTCCGGCGGCCACGACGTCGACTACTTCCAGCAGGTCGCGGAGTCGCTCGCGCACGACATCCCCGGCGCGCGGCACGTGCACCTCGACTGGGCGGGACACCTGCCGAACCTCGAACGACCGGACGCCGTGAACGCACTGCTGGAGGACTTCCTGGCACTAGAATGAGCTATGGCCGAAGCTCCCGTCGGCAACCTGGTGCTGTACGTCATCGCGGCAGTGGCGCCCAGCTTGTTGTTCTGGGCCCTGCTCCGGTTACCCCGGTTGATCAGGCGGATGCGGCACCCGAAGCTCGTCGTCGAGGCGCCACCGGTGGAGATGATCGCGGCCGACCTGCGCCGCGTCCGGCGCGTGCTGCGCTTCTACCAGCCGGGCACCCCGGCCGTCCGGCGCATCAGCGCCCGCCAGGCGTACGACGAACTGCTGAAGCAGGCGTGCCTGGCGGTGGACGTCGAACACCGCCTCGACACCCTGCCGGAAGGCGTCGACCGCGACATCGAACGACTGCGCGTTGAAGAGTCTTTGCGCTGCGCGGGGCTGCGGTTGTCAGACTGACGGCTGATACCGGTTCCGCCTTCCGACCGATGCCAGGTGACGGTCCAGGTTCCTAATGTCACGGCATGAGAATGGTGCTGGTGCTCGCCATCCTGGTGAGCGGGTGTGCGGTGCCGCCGGACATCCGATTACGCGTCGAGGGATCAGGCACGACCGATCGGCTGACTTATCTGTTCCCCGGTCAGGACGAGAAGACGTTGCGCAACCCCGACGTGCCGTGGGAACGGTCCGGCGCGCGGCACGGCCGCGTCAGCCTGCGCCTCGAAGGCGTGCACGGGACGCTGACCTGCAAGATCATCATCAACGGCCGGCAGGTGCGCTCGGTGACCAGCGAGTCGGGCGAGGCGCTCAACTGCACCCACGCGATGGCCGACTGAAGCTGACCGAATGCCGTCTAACGGTTATCCACATCCAGACGTGTAAGCGGCACAACTGTTTCCCGCCTGAACGTGCAGGAACACCACAAATGGAAGCGCTCTCACTCTGTCTCGTTGTCTAACGGGAAGCGTTGCCGTCTAAGGGAAATCCACTCGATGTGATTGGTTCGGCAACTCCGCCTTCGCTTACGCTTGATCACATGGGTAAGCCATTCCGGCCCACGATGCTGGAACGTGCCATCGGGCGAACGCTGGGCGACTGGCGCAAGGACCGTCAGTTCAGCCTGTCCGAGGCGGGGCGCAGGGTCGGCTTCTCGACCGCCAAGCTGAGCATGATGGAGAACGCGGTCCAGCCGTCGGCCCCGGTCGACGTGATGGCGCTCGGTTTCGTCTACCTCGTGCCCGCGCCGGAACGGCAGCAGCTCGTGGCGAACACGGAACACGCGCGGCGGCTGCGCAGGCCGTCCGCCGGCGAGATGGGTGTCCTGTTCGACGCGGTGGGGGAGTACGGCAGGCTCGAGCTGGAGGCGTCGTCAGTGCGCGCGTTCCGGATCGACGTGCTGCCCGGCTTCTTCCAGATCCCCGACTACATCACCGCGCTCGCGAAGGCGGACGACCCGCTGCGCGCCGCCGTCGTCGCCGAACAGCGCATCGCACTGCGCGAGGTGCGCAGGCAGCGGCTCACCGACAAGAACCCGCTCGTCGTCGAGGTAGTCCTGTGCGAGGCAGCGCTGCGCCAGACGGTCGGCGGCCCGCGGGTGATGCGCGCGCAGCTGCTGCACCTGATCGAGCTCGCTGAGCTGGCGAACGTCACCATCCGCGTCATGCCGTTCGCGGCGGGCGCCTACCCGGCCGTCGGTTCGCCGTTCACGATCCTGTCGTTCCCGCACGAACAGCACGACGACGTGGTCTACCTGCAGTCCGTGCGCCGCGGCAGCTACGTCGAAAGCCCAGAGGAGCGCGGGCCTTATATGGTGAGGTTCACCGCCCTCCAGGAGATCGCGCTGACTCCGTGCGAGTCGCTCGAGCTGATCGCGGAGGTGCTGGGTTCGTTCTAGGGGGACGACATCATGCTGGTGGGAGCGGTGCAGCTGCCGGACGGCGCGTGGGTGCGCGGTCGCGGGCAGCGCAAGCCGATGCCGGAGGGGCCTGAGCCGGAGTTCGGCCTCTACCTGGGGAAGCTGCCGAAGGACCTGCCGTGGGCGCACGACCTGGTCGAGTGGCCGGACTTCTGGCTGCCGAAGGACCGGGACAAGGCGATCGCGCAGATCCGCGACCTGCACGCCAGAGCCCTGGCGGGGCAGCGGGTCGAGGTCGCCTGCGGTGGCGGGGTCGGGCGCACCGGGACGGTCATCTCGTGCCTGGCGATCCTCGCGGGCGTCGAGCCGAAGGCCGCCGTGGCGTGGACGCGGGAGCACTACCGGCGCGGTGCGGTGGAGACGCCGTGGCAGAAGCGCTGGGTCGAGAGGTTCCCTGTCCATTGACTGTCGATGTGTCGCATGACGCCGTGGCCCGCGAAAGACTCGGGCCGCACGCTAACCAACAGGAGGCGTCATGCAGCGCAGAATCGGTGTCCTGGTCGCGGCGGTCCTGGGGCTCACGCTCGCAGGAGCCGCACCGGTCACCGCAGCAGAGACAGCAGCAGAGACAGCGGGGAAGCCCAAGTTCCCCACCGAGATCACGCTCCCCGCGGGCTGGCAGCCGGAAGGCATCGCGATCAGCGGCCGCACCGCGTACTTCGGATCGCGGGTCGACGGATCGATCTACGCGGCCGACTTGCGCACCGGGCGGGGCGAGGTGTTCGTCAAGGGCACGGTCGCGAACTCGCTGGGCATGAAGGTCGACAGCAGGGGCAGGCTGTGGGTCTCGGGCGGGCCGTCCGGGCAGGGACGCGTCTACGACACCCGCAGCGGGAAGCTGCTGGCGAGCTACCAGTTCGCCACCGCGGACACGTTCGTCAACGACGTGATCGTCACGCACCGGGGCGCGTGGTTCACCGACTCGCGCAAGGCCGTGCTCTACCAGGTTCCGCTGAACCTGCCGAAGGAGCACCGGACGCTCGCCCTCACCGGTGAGCTGGTGGTCACGCCCGGCGCGACCAACCTGAACGGCATCGAGACGACCGTCGACGGACGGGCGCTGTTCGCGGTGCAGAGCAACACCGGCCTGCTGTTCCGCGTCGACCCCGCCACCGGCGCGACGAAGGCGGTGAACCTCGGCGGCGAGGTGCTCACGAACGGTGACGGTCTGCTGCGGATCGGTCACAACCTGTACGTCGTGCAGAACCGGCTGAACACCGTCGCCAAGTACCGGCTGACGAACAGCGGTGGAACTTTGGTCTCCAAGACCACCGACCCGAGGTTCGACGTGCCGACGACGGTCGCGGCGTTCGGTGATCGTCTCTACCTGCCGAATGCCCGGTTCAGCACCCCTCCGACGCCCACCACGCCGTACAACGCGGTCGCGATCGATCGGCCGTAGCCAAACGTGTCGGGGGTCGCATTGAGCGATGCGACCCCCGACCGGGTATCGCACTCGTCACACGACTGGGTAGCCTGCGGGTCGCATTGCGCGCGTGATCCATGTCTTAAGGTGACATTGATCTTGAGTGTTACCGTTCCGTAGCCAATCGGGTGATCGTGGGGCGTTGTGAGTAAGAAGAAGCCGCAGGAGACCGACCACAAGACCATTCGCTCCAGGCTCACCGGAATCGTCGTCGTTCCGAGTGTCGTCCTGCTGGTCATGTGGCTGACGTTCTCGTCGTACACCGTCTTCGACGGCTTCTACATCCGCGCTGTGGCGGTCGGCGTCAAGGACGCCTCGATCCCGGCGGTCAACACGTTCGTGGCGATCCAGAAGGAACGCCAGCTCACGATGACCGTCCTCAGCGACAAGAGCCCGTCGCGCGACCAGTTGTGGGCGCAGCAGCGGCAGGTCGACGAGGACGTCACGACCATGCGGGCGGCGTTCGACAAGCTCGCGGCCAACGCGCCCGTCGAGGTCGCCGACAAGATCGCCTCGCTCGACCGGCTGCTGGCGGAGCTGCCGCAGCGCCGCGCGCAGGTCGAGGGCGGCAACGTCTCGCGCAGCGACGTCTACGCCTATTACAACAGCGTCGTCGACGCCGGTTCCGCGTTGTTCGGCACGCAGGCGCGCATCGTCCCCGACGCCGAGGCTGGCCAGGGCGGTCTCAACGCGACGGACCTCTTCCGCGCCGCTGACTGGATGTCACGAGCGTCCTCTGTGGTGTCCGGCGCGCTCGCGGGCACCGAGCTGTCCACTCAGGACCACCTCGAGTTCGTCAACCTCGTCGGCTCGTACCGGGCGCTGCTCAAGTCGACCACGCCGTTCGCCGACCCGCGGGTGCAGCAGTCGTACCAGGAGCTCACCGCGTCCGAGGACTGGCGGCGTCTCACCAGCTACGAGAACGAGTTCATCGGCGCGCGCACGCACCGGATGTCGCCGAGCCAGTGGGCGCTGGTCGCGAACCCGGTGTCCGAGAGGCTCGTCAAGCTCGGCGTCGACCAGGCCGTCTACGCCTCCGACGTCGGCATGGAGAACGGCAACCGCAAGTTCATCGCGGTGCTCATCGGCAGCATCATCGCCCTGATCGTGGTGCTCGGCGGCATCTTCGTCGCCGTCCGCGTCTCCAGCAGGCTCGTCAACAAGGCACTCGTCAGCCGCCTCGCCGCGCTGCGCAGCGAAGCCCTGATGCTCGCGCACGAGCGGCTGCCGTCCATCGTCGGCAGGCTCCGCCGAGGCGACCAGGTCGACGTGCGCGCCGAGGTGCCGCCGCTCGACTTCGGCAACGACGAGATCGGCCAGGTGGCCGACGCGTTCAACGCCGCGCAGTACACCGCGGTCGCCGCGGCGGTGAAGGAGAGCCAGGCGCGTGAGGGCGTCAACCGGGTCTTCCTCGACATCGCGCACCGCAACCAGGGCCTCGTGCACCGCCAGCTGAAGATCCTGGACAAGCTGGAGCGCGAGGAGGAGAACCCGGAGCAGCTCGACTCCCTCTTCCAGCTCGACCACCTCGCGACGCGCGCCCGCCGCAACGCCGAGAACCTGATCATCCTCGCCGGTGAGCAGCCGGGACGGCAGTGGCGCAAGCCGGTGCGGCTCAGCGACATCATC
Organism: Lentzea tibetensis; assembly: GCF_007845675.1. Classification (GTDB taxonomy): domain Bacteria; phylum Actinomycetota; class Actinomycetes; order Mycobacteriales; family Pseudonocardiaceae; genus Lentzea; species Lentzea tibetensis. The sequence goes on from NZ_VOBR01000007.1 coordinate 166,926, forward strand.
CGCGCCGCCGTCGCCGAGACCGAGCAGTACCAGCGCGTGCGGGTCAACCCGGTGCCGGACCGCGCGCTCGTCGGTGTCGCCGTCGCGGACACCATCCACCTGCTCGCGGAGCTGGTCGACAACGCCACGGCGTTCTCGTCACCGCGCTCCGAGGTCGTGGTGCACAGCAGCGTCGTGCCGCACGGCATCGTCGTCGAGATCGAGGACCACGGCCTCGGCATGACGCCGGAGGAACGCGCGCAGGCCAACGCCAAGCTGAGCAACCCGCCGGACTTCGACGCCATGGCGTTCCGCGGCGAGTCCCGCCTCGGCCTGTTCGTGGTCGCACGGCTCGCGGCCAAGCGCGGCGTCAAGGTGGAGCTGCGCGACTCGCCGTACGGCGGGACCGTCGCGCTCGTCGTGCTGCCGGTTCCGCTCATCGCGGGTCCGCAGATGTCGGGTGACATCGGCGAGACCACGCAGATGCCGGTGCGGTCGTTCCACGAGAAGAACCACGGCCACGAGCAGGAGAAGGAACAGGGGCAGGAGCAGGCCGGTGCCCGATTTCTGGGTGCCGTCCAGGCGCATGGAACGGATCCCGATCCCCGTCCAGCGGAGCAGCAGGTGAACGAGAACGCGTCCGCACCCGTGTCAGACGCGGGTAAACCGCCGCTGCCGCGCAGGCAGCGGCAGCAGAACCTGGCTCCGCAGCTCATGGACGAGGACTATTCGCGAGAGGCGGAGCAGGGTCCGGCGCTGCAGAGCGAGCAGTCCGCCGAGCGAACAAGGGAAGGGCTCTCCGCCTTCCAGCGGGGAACGCTCGACGCGCGGCGGACAGATGACTGGAAATCAGAAGGGGCTCCCTCGTCATGAAGGACAACACCAGCCAGCACGGCGAACTGAACTGGTTGCTGGAAGACCTGATCCAGCGCGTGGTCGGCGCCCGTCACGCGGTCGTGCTGTCGGCGGACGGCCTTCTGCTCGGCCGGTCGGCAGGTCTGTCGAGGGACGACTCGGAACACCTGTCCGCGATGGCGTCGGCGTTCCAGAGCCTCGCGCGGGGCACCGGGCGGCACTTCGGCGGCGGCGCGGTCCGGCAGACCATCGTCGAGATGGAGCATGCCTACCTCTTCGTCACGGCGGCGGGCCACGGTGCGTGCCTCGCGGTGCTCGGCGAGGAGGACTCGGACATGGGCATGATCGGCTACGAGATGAACATGCTCGTGAAGCGGGTCGGCACCTACCTCTCGTCCGCGCCGCGCGCGGAGACGAACGGCGCGGCTGTGCCGTCGGCCCGAGAGTCGCGCTGATGTCGTCCCGCGAGGACTGGTGGTACGACGAGGCGGCGGGCCCGCTGGTCCGTCCGTACGCGATGGTCCGCGGGCGCACCCGGCCGGTGACCCGCGAGCTGCACCTCGTCACGCAGGTGCGCGCCGCGCGGCAGACGCAGACGGCCGACCTGACGTCGCTGAACGTCGAGCACCGCGAGCTGCTCGAGGTGTGCCGCAAGCCGCTGTCCGTCGCCGAGGTCGCGGCGTACCTCGACGTGCCGCTGATCGTGGTCAAGGTGTTGTTGAGCGACCTCATCGAGCGCGGTGACGTGATCGTGCAGGATGTGTCCCGAATCTCGGAGATCCCGGACCGGGATCTACTTCAGGCCGTACTGGATGGTGTTCGTGGCATCTGACGACGCGCTGACCGTGCCAACGGCAGTCAAGATCGTCATCGCGGGTGGGTTCGGCACGGGCAAGACCACCATGGTCGGCTCGGTCAGCGAGATCCCGCCCCTCAGGACCGAAGAGCTGCTCACCGAGGCGGGCGTCCACGTCGACGACCTGGCGGGCATCGAGGGCAAGGAGACGACGACCGTCGCGCTCGACTTCGGTCGCATCACGATCAGCCCGCAGATCGTGCTGTACCTGTTCGGGACACCGGGGCAGAACCGCTTCTGGTTCATGTGGGACGAGCTGGCGCACGGCGCGATCGGCGCGGTCGTCCTCGTGGACACGCGCAGGCTGGACGCGAGCTTCCCGTCGATCGACTTCTTCGAGCACCGCCGCATCCCGTTCGTGGTCGCGGTGAACTGCTTCGACGGTGCACAGGCCTACACGGTCGACGAGGTGCGCGGCGCGCTCGACCTGGATCCCGCGATCCCGGTCGTGCTGTGCGACGCGCGCGACCGGGAGTCGAGCAAGTCGACGCTCATCGGGTTGATCCGGCACAGCATGAGCCGGCTCGAGCACGCCGCTCGCTGAGCAGGGACTCCAGGTACGGGGCGAAGTCCACCTGGATCGAGTCGATCTCGGTGGGACCGTAGCGCTGCCGCGCGGCGGCGAGGTGGCGCTCGATCTCGGTGATCATCTCCTTGGTGTGCGGCAGGCCGGCGGAACCGTCGACGAGGTCGGCGATCCACTCGGCCTGTCCCTCCAGCAGCCGCGTGATCGACCCGACGGGACGGATGAGCCCGGCGAAGTACAGTCCGGGCCGCCCCGGCGGGATCACGCGGTGGTACAGCGCGATCTGGCCGGTCGAGTCGCGGAACCACTCGCCGGGCAGGAACGGGAACGCGATCCGGTAGCCCGTGCAGTAGACGACGGCGTCGGCCTCGACGCGCGTGCCGTCGGAGAAGCACACGGCGGAGCCGTCGAACCGGTCGATCGCGGGCTTCACCGTGATGTCGCCGTGGCTGATCCGGCTGAGCAGCTCGTCGGAAATCGTGACCGGGCTGGAGAAGATTCGGTGGTCCGGCTCCGGAATTCCGTAGTCGGCCAGCCTGCCCCGGATGACGCGGAGAACCACCTCGACGAACCGGCGCTGGTCGTCGAATCCCATGCGGGCCCACCAGCCCTTTGACGCGATTTCGTCGATGGGAATTCCCAGCATGGTCTTGGGAACGACGTGCAGGCTTCGGCGTATCGAAAGATACGTTTTGCTGGCCAGGCGCGACAAATCAACTGAGACATCGGCGGCCGAATTCCCGAAACCTGCCACGACGACGCGTTTGCCGACGTGATCGGCAGGGGAGAAGTACTCGTAACTGTGCAATTGGGCGCCGGGGAACTGCTCAGCACCGGGAATTGCGGGCTCTGGCCATTTGGGATGCGAGTGGTGACCCGTTGCCACCACGACGTGCTGAAACATGAGGATCTCTTCACGTCCGGTCGCGGTGTCACGTGTGCGCACATTCCAGCCGGAATCGGGGTTCGGTGCGACCTCAACTACTTCCACGCCGAAACGAATGTGCTCGCGGAGGCCGAACTCGTCGGCGAAGTCACTGAGGTACTCGGCCACCAGGTCGTGTCTCGGATAACGCGGGTACCCATTCGGCATCGGGAAGTCGGAAAAGCCGCTGACCTTGCTGGACGTGTTGAGGTGGAGGGAGGCGTAGCCGGGGGAGGGCGCCCCGCTGCCCGCGCTGTGCCACAGCCCACCGACGTCGGTGGTCTGCTCCAGGACGCTGAAGGTGGAATTGCGTCCGCGAAGAGTTTTGGCGACCGCTAGTCCGGCCAGTCCCGCCCCGATCACACACGTGTGACCCCGACTGGGCTGATCGGCGTATTGACTTGGGACCTCCCCGATGCGAGGAACGGCCACCCCGTCGGAGTATTGAGGTGACTGAGCGTACCGAATTCCCTGTTGTGTCATATAGCTCAGTCCCCCTTCGTCCATTGCGTTTCGGCTGCTCGCAGAGTACTTCTTTGGGCCGGAGGTGCGGAAGTGGCCGGAAGTGCGACTGTGGCGAGCATCGCCAGGCGTGAGGCTCTTTTCTCGACTCCCGACAGCAGCTACGTCGACTTCGTTCTTGACAAATGGACGACGGTCTGCGGCGGACTCGGGATCGCCTCGTCGGCGGTTCTCGACGATGTGAAGTCTGTCATGTCGCCATGGGGCGACCGCGCCATTGGCGAGCATTGCAATTGTCCTTCATACGTCTCTCGAGACGGATTTCCCATCGAGTTCTCGATCAGCTGGCGCCAGGGCGTGCCCGAGATCCGCATCCTGTTCGAGTCGCTCGGCGACGAGCCGACGCCCGCCGCGTGCCAACAGGCCGGGCGCGACCTGACGCGTGCGCTGGTGGCCAAGCCCGGTGTGTCGATCGACCGGTACGACCTGGTCGAGGACCTGTTCGTCACCGACGACCCGCGTCCCTACCGGCCGACGGTCTGGCACTCGCTGGCCTGGCGCCCCGGCTCGTTCCCGCACTACAAGGTCTACTTCAACCCGCAGGTGCGCGGCGTCGCGAACACCGGTGACGTGGTCGCCGAGGCGATGGGCAGGCTCGGCCTCGCCGAGGCGTGGGAGCCGGTCGGCGAGGAGTACGAGCAGCTGTCCTCGCGCGGCCACGTGATCGACTTCTTCGCGCTGGACCTGCGCAAGGACGACAACGCGCGGGTCAAGGTCTACTTCCGCCACCCGGACGTCGACCTGTCCGAACTGGACCGGATCGCGTCGCTCGCCCGCCACCACGACTCGGCACGCGCACATCAGACGTACCGCGCGGTCTACGGCGACGCGGTCACCACGGCCAACGAGCCCATGACGTGCCTGGCGTTCCGGCGCGGCGTGCCGGAGCCCGAGCAGGCGAACGTGTACCTGCGGCTGCCCGGCAACGCGGAGACGGACGGTGACGCGGCGCGCCGGGTCGCGGACGTGATGCGGTCCGAGGGCCTCGACCCCGAGTCGTACCTGGACACGGTGTCCGCGCTCGCCCCGTTGCCGGTCGACGAGACCGCGGGGATGCACGAGCTGCTCAGCTTCCGCACGCGTGCCGACGGTGCGGCCGACCTCGGCGTCTACTTCAGGTTCAGCGTGTACGACCGCGCGCTCGAAGGCCACGTCTGACCCTTGCCCCCAGTACTCGATGGTGAAGGGCCGGTGCGCGAGCACCGGCCCTTCGCTCGTTCAGCTCGCGTAGTTGTGGAACCCGCGCCCGGACTTCTTGCCCAGCAGGCCGGCGTCCACCATGCGCAGCAGCAGCGGCGGCGGCGAGAACAGCGGCTCCTTGAACTCGTCGTACATCGACTCGGCGATCGCCTTGGTCGTGTCGAGACCGATCAGGTCGGTGAGGCGCAACGGACCCATCGGGTGCGCGCAGCCCAGCACCATGCCGTTGTCGATGTCCTCCGGCGACGCGAAGCCCGACTCCAGCATCCGGATCGCGGACAGCAGGTACGGGATCAGCAGCGCGTTGACCACGAAACCGGCGCGGTCCTGCGAGCGGATGACCTCCTTGCCCAGCGCGCCCGTCACGAACGCCTCGGCGCGCGTCTGCGTCTCCGCGCCGGTCAGCAGCGACGGCACGAGCTCGACGAGCTTCAGCACCGGCACCGGGTTGAAGAAGTGGACGCCGATGACCTGCTCGGGCCTGGTCGTCGCCATGCCCAGCTTCATGATCGGGATCGACGAGGTGTTGGACGCGAAGATCGCGGTGCGGTCCTCGACGACCTTGTCCAGCGCCGTGAACACCTCGGTCTTGATCTGCTCGTTCTCGGCGACCGCCTCGACCACGAACTGGCGGTCGGCGAAGTCGCCGAGGTCCGTCGTGAACCGGATCCGGCCCAGTGACTGGTCCCGGTCCTCCTCGGACAGCTTGCCGCTGCGCACACCTCGGCCGAGCGACGCGGCGATCCGCCCGTGCGCGGCCTCCGTCGCGTCCGCGCTGACCTCGGCGACGATGACGTCGAGACCGGCGCGGGCGCACACCTCGGCGATTCCCGAGCCCATCAGCCCGGAACCCACCACTCCAACACGTTGAATGTCACTCACCCCACGATCCTCTCACCAGATGGGCCGCTGCTCGACACACTGGTGATCAGCCACCGCCGAGTCGGGCACAGTCGTGCACATGTGTGAAACACCAGCTCCGCCGAAGGAGCCTCCGCTACACCTGATCGGCTAGCCGATCGTGGGCGCACCGACCATCACGCCGCCGACGCACACCCCGGCCGGAGTCTCCGTGCTCCACAGCGTGACCTGGTCGAACGGCTTGTCGATCACGATGTTCAGGTTGTGGACGCCCTGGTCCCAGTTGATCGGGATCTCCTGACCGCCGACCCGGAGCACCGCGGTGCCGGGTGCGCCGGTGAAATAGCTGAGCCGGAGCACCTGTCGGGGAGATGTCACCGGAGCCGAGAGTGGAATTTCGGTCGGGTTCGGACCGACTAGGTACCCGCAGTTCGGTGTCGGGCCCGGTTTGCCGGTCGCGATCGGCAGCAGCGCGAGTGGACGGACGTTGCCGTGCTCGTCGACCACGCGCATGTCCTCCGAGGGCTCGTCGAACCGCGGCCGGACGTCCGGCATCGTCTTCACCAGTTGCGAGACGTTGGCGAGCGAGCCGAGCCAGACGTTCATCAGCTCGACCGGCGTGGCCACGTCGTAGAGGACGACGCTGGTGCTCGCGCGCAGGTTCGAGCGCAACGTCTGCACGTACGCGCGGGCCGCGGGCTGATCGCTCAGCGCGGTCGCGGTGGTCGTGGTCGCGACGGAGGCGACGACCAGCACGGAGGTGGCCGCGAACGCGATGCCCGTACGCACCGGCCGCGGCGCGTACTCGGTCACGGTGACGGGCGTCAGGAACGCGAAGCTCGCGCACAGGATCGCGATCGGCACGACGTCCGCGACGTAGCGGGGATCGCCGCCGATCACGCTGCCGATCACCCACAGCCGGGCGACGCCGACCATGGCGATCGCGATCGCGGTGTACCCGGCGAGCGTCAGCCAGGCGAGTCCGGCCCGGCGGCCGCCGATCCACAGCCCGGCGAGGATGAGCACCACGAACAGGGCGTTGAGTCCGATCGCGACGGGCAGCGGCGGCACCGCCCACGCCGTCTCGCCCTCGATGCCGACGTCCCACGGACCGCCGAACAGTCCGGGTACGAGCGTGTCGCTCAGCATCCGCTTGGTCAGCCGCAGCCAGTCGATCGCGGCCGTCGGCCTGCCGGACACATCGGTGGTGTTGAGCACCGCGTAGCCGATGGCCAGCACGACGAGCAGCCCGGCGTGCGCGGCCAGCGAGCGCCAGTGGTTGCGCAGCGCCCAGCGCACGCGCGGCGGCTCGGGCGCGAGCATCGCGGTGACCGCGAAGAGCACCGGCACGACCACGAGTGCCTTCTGCCAGAACAACATCCCGGCGAACACCCACAGCAGGCTGTACACGAGGTCGCGGTTGCGTCCGGTGAGGACGTGCCGCACCTGCGCGTCGATCGCGCCGATCACGGCGACGAGCATCGGGATGAGCTGCAGCGCGAACGCCCACCACCGCGTGGACACGAGGATCAGCGGCGAGAACGTGAAGGCGGCGAACGGGATCAGCAGCACCCAGCGCGAGCCGAACAGCCGGGTCAGCAGGCGCCAGAACATCGCCATCGCCACGCCGTGCAGCACCAGCACCGGCACCGCGGCGACGGTGAAGTTCAGCGGCGCGATGGCGGTCACCAGCCACACCAGCAGGAACTGGCCCGGCATCAGGTGACCGTTGTAGTCGGTGAAGAGCACGTCGAGCGACAGCGGGACGTCGACCGTCCTGATCACGTAGCGGAAGTCGTCCTGCCAGAAGAACCCTTCCCGCAGGACGACCACGCTCTGCCACACCAGCGGCACCAGGGCGACCAGCACGGCCGCCCACCACTGTCTTCGCACAAGCCCCCCAGGGATCAGTCGTCCAGTTCCGCCTCCGCCCGCGCGATGGCCGCGAACTCCTCTTCGGGAGCGTTGGCGACGAGGTGGTGGCGGCTATAGAACCAGAAGTACGCGAGCGCCACGATCACGATTGCGGCAGTTACTCCGGCTGCGATCTTGTCGACGAAGAATGTCGCAATCACGGCTGCTACAGCGAGTACCAGGGCGACTCCGGTGGTGACAACTCCGCCGGGAGTCCGATACGGACGCTGCATCTCCGGCTCGCGCACGCGCAGCACGATGTGCGAGACCATCATCAGCACGTAGGACAGGGCGGCGCCGAAGACCGCGATGTTGATCAGGCGTGCACCGCCGGTGAGCGGATCGACGCTCTTCATGATCGATGCCAGCGCGAAGCCGATGGTGCCGGGCACGATCAGCGCCAGGTACGGCGTCTTGCGCTTGCCCGTCTTCGACAGCCAGCGCGGCAGGTAGCCTGCGCGCGACAGCGCGAACAGCTGCCGCGAGTACGCGTAGATGATCGAGAAGAACGACGCGACGAGCCCGGCCAGACCGACGTAGTTGACCAGCTGCGCCAGGAAGTTGTCGCCGCCGTACGCCGCGCGCACCGCCTCGGGCAGCGGGTTGCCGGACGACATCAGCGCCTTCGCGCCCGCGCCACCCGGCGCGAACACGAGGATCAGCGCCGCGAACACGAGCAGCGCCAGCATCGCGCCGATGATGCCGCGCGGCATGTCCTTCTTCGGGTCGCGCGCCTCCTCGGCCGCGAGCGGCACGCCCTCGACCGCGAGGAAGAACCAGATCGCGTAGACCAGTGCGCCCAGCGCACCGGTCACGCCCATCGGCAGGAAGCTGCCGTCGCCGATGTCGAACAGCTTGGCCGAGTCGAACTTCGGGATCATGCCGACGATGAACGCGACCAGTGCGACGACCGCGACACCGGTGATCACGAACATCAGCCGCAGCGCCTCGCCCACGCCGTACAGGTGCACGCCGACGAAGAGCACGTAGCAGACCAGGTACACCGGCCACGAGCTGGTGAGCCCGAACAGGCCGAGCGCTTGGACGTAGTCGCCGATGAACACGACGATCGCGGCGGGTGCGATGGCGTACTCGACGAGGATCGCGATGCCCGTGGCGAAGCCGCCCAGCGGTCCCAGCGCGCGTCGTGCGAAGCCGTACCCGGCGCCCGCCACGGGAAGTGCGGCCGCCAGTTCGGCGAGGCCGAACACCATGCAGGTGTACATGGCGCCCATGAGGATCGTGGCGACGAGCAGGCCGCCCCAGCCGCCCTGGGCGAGGCCGAAGTTCCACCCGGCGAAGTCGCCGGAGATCACGTAGGAGACACCGAGACCGGCGAGGAGGACCCAGCCGGCGGCGCCCCGTTTCAGCTGTCGGTGCTCCAGGTACTCGCTGCCGACGTTCTCGTACTCCACATGCTTGGCCATTGCGCCCCCTAATGGGTCACCGGCTGGTCCTTTAAGGATCGGTTGAGGGTGGCGCGCATCACCCGATGGTGTCAAGATGGGAGCGCCAATGGATCGGTGTCGTACCTTTGGAGGTAGTTGAGGATGCTCACCGTCGAGGAGTTGCGCGGGCTCGTGGACACCGGCGAGATCGACACCGTGCTGGTCGCGATCGTGGACATGCAGGGCCGTCTGCAGGGCAAGCGGTGCGCCGCGCGGTACTTCCTCGACGAGGTCGCCACGCACGCCGCGGAGGGCTGCAACTACCTGCTCGCGGTCGACGTCGAGATGAACCCGGTCAGCGGCTTCGAGATGTCCTCCTGGGAGCGCGGCTACGGCGACTTCGTGATGCAGCCCGACTTGTCGACCCTGCGGCGCGTGCCGTGGCACGAGGGCACCGCGATTGTCATGTGCGACGTCCGCTGGGAGAACGGCGACCCGGTCACCGCGTCACCGCGGCAGGTCCTGCGCCGCCAGCTGGAGCGGCTGCACGAGCGCGGGCTGGAGGCGTACGTCGGCACCGAGCTCGAGTTCATCGTCTTCGACGACACCTACGAGCAGGCCTGGAACACCGGCTACCGGAACCTGACGCCGTCCAACCAGTACAACGTCGACTACTCGCTGCTCGGCACCGCGCGCATCGAGCCGCTGCTGCGCTCGATCCGCAACGGCATGGCGGGCGCGGGCATGGTCGTCGAGTCCGCCAAGGGCGAGTGCAACCCCGGCCAGCACGAGATCGCGTTCCGCTACACGACGGCGCTCGCCACGTGCGACAACCACAGCATCTACAAGACGGGGTCCAAGGAGATCGCGTCGCAGCAGGGCAAGTCGCTCACCTACATGGCGAAGTACAACGAGCGCGAGGGCAACTCGTGCCACATCCACCTGAGCCTGCGCTCGCAGGACGGCGAGCCGGTGTTCGCCGAAGGCCAGGGCATGTCCAAGATGATGGAGCACTTCCTCGCCGGGCAGCTGGCCGCGCTGCGCGAGTTCACCTACTTCCTCGCGCCGAACATCAACTCCTACAAGCGCTTCGTCAAGGGCAGCTTCGCGCCGACCGCGGTCGCGTGGGGCCGCGACAACCGGACGTGCGCGCTGCGGGTCGTCGGCCACGGCCAGTCGCTGCGCTTCGAGAACCGCGTGCCGGGCGGTGACGTGAACCCGTACCTGGCGGTCGCCGCGCTGATCGCGGCCGGACTGCACGGCGTGGAGAACGAGCTGCCGCTCGAGGACGAGTTCGTCGGCAACGCCTACGCGTCCGACCGCGCCACCGTCCCGACGACGCTGCGCGACGCGGCCGATCTGCTGGCGCAGAGCGAACTGGCGCGCGAGACGTTCGGCAAGGACGTCGTCGAGCACTACCTGAACGCGGCACGCGTCGAGCTCGCCGCGTACGACGCAGTGGTCACCGACTGGGAGAGGATCCGTGGCTTCGAACGGCTCTGAACCGATCCGGCCTGGCCCCCCTCCGGGGGGATCGGAGACCCCACTCACATCGTCTCAGAGGGGTCTGACAATTCGGCCGCTCATCGGCATCAGCACCTACCTGGAGCGGACTCGCTTCGGCTTCTGGGACGTGGAGGCCGCGGTGCTGTACCGCGGCTACCTGGACTGCGTGGTGCGCGCGGGCGGCAACCCCGTGATGCTGCCACCGGTCGGGGAGTGGACCGCCGACACCATCGGGTTCCTCGACGGGCTGGTGCTCGCCGGCGGCGCGGACCTCGACCCCGCGTCCTACGGCCAGGAACCCGCGCCCGAGACGGGTGCGCCCCGGCCGGAACGCGACGCGTCGGAGTTCGCACTGGTGCACGCGGCGCTGAAGAACGACCTGCCGGTGCTCGGCGTGTGCCGCGGCATGCAGGTGCTGAACGTCGCGCTGGGCGGGACGTTGCACCAGCACGTCGATGGCCACAACCCGGCGCCGTCGGTGTTCGAGCACACGGACATCTCGGTCGAGCGGGACACCGCGCTGGCCGGGATCTTCGGCGCGGGCACGACCGTGCAGTGCCATCACCACCAGGCGCTGGACCGGCTCGGTGACGGGCTGCGCGTCACCGCCACGGCACCGGACGGCATCGCGGAGGCCGTGGAGCTGGCCGGTGCGCGGTTCGTCGTCGGTGTGCAGTCGCACCCCGAGCAGGACGTTGACGACCTCAGGTTGTTCGAAGCACTGATCGCAGCCGCTGCGAGGGCGCGTTGATGTCTGGACTGAGTCATTTCGTGCGTGGTCCGCGCCCCCAGGCGCGGGCCGCGTGCGAAATCACGAGGGAAGACATCAACCGAAGGCGCCCTCGCCGCGTGAGCGGAGCGAACGCAATCAAACACAGGAGTACAGCGTGACCTTTGACGTCATCAACCCGGCGACCGAGGAGTTGGTGCGGTCCGTTCCGCACACGTCGCTGGAGGAGACGGACGCGGCCATCGCACGGGCGGCCGCGGCTTTCCCGGCGTGGCGTGACGTCGCGCCGGGGGATCGGGCGCGGCTGCTGCGCCGGTTCGCGGACGTCGTCGACGGCCACGTCGAGGAGCTCGCCCAGCTGGAGGTGACGAACTCCGGCCACACCGTCGGCAACGCCCGCTGGGAGGCCGGGAACGTCCGCGACGTGCTGCACTACTACGCGGCCGCCCCGGAACGCCTGTTCGGCAAGCAGATCCCCGTCGCGGGTGGCCTGGACGTCACGTTCCACGAGCCGCTCGGCGTCATCGGCGTGATCGTGCCGTGGAACTTCCCGATGCCGATCGCGGGCTGGGGTTTCGCGCCCGCGCTGGCCGCGGGCAACACGGTGGTGCTGAAGCCCGCCGAGCTGACGCCGCTGACCGCGATCCGGCTCGGCGAGCTGGCTCGTGAGGCGGGCATCCCGGAGGACGTGTTCCAGGTGCTGCCCGGCAAGGGTTCCGTGGTGGGCCAGCGGTTCGTGACGCACCCCGCGGTGCGCAAGGTCGTGTTCACCGGGTCGACCGAGGTCGGCAAGCAGATCATGGCCGGGTGCGCGGACCAGGTGAAGCGCGTGACGCTGGAGCTGGGAGGCAAGTCCGCGAACGTCGTGTTCGCGGACTCCGACCTGGAGCAGGCGGCCGCCACCGCGCCGTACGGCGTGTTCGACAACGCGGGCCAGGATTGCTGCGCGCGGTCGCGGATCCTGGTGGAGCGGTCCGTCTACGACCGGTTCATGGAACTGCTCGAGCCCGCGGTGAATGGCGTCGTCGTCGGTGCGCCCGGCGACGAGAAGACCGAGATGGGCCCGCTGATCTCGGCCGCGCACCACGCGACCGTGTCCGGCTACGTGCCCGCGGGCGCGCCCATCGCGTTCCAGGGCACCGCGCCCGACGGACCGGGCTTCTGGTTCCCGCCGACGGTGCTGACGCCGTCGCCGGACGACCGGACCGTCCGCGAGGAGATCTTCGGACCCGTCGTGGTCGTGCTGCCGTTCACCGACGAGGCCGACGCGATCCGGATCGCGAACGACAGCGAGTACGGGCTCTCGGGTTCCATCTGGACGCGAGACGTCGGCCGCGCCCTTCGCGTCTCGCGGGCCGTCGAGGCCGGGAACCTCTCGGTGAACTCGCATTCGTCCGTTCGCTACTGGACGCCGTTCGGCGGCCTCAAGCAGTCCGGTCTCGGCCGTGAGCTCGGTCCGGACGCGCTGGACTCCTTCACCGATGTCAAGAACGTCTTCATCGCTAGCTGAGTTTTGGGCGTAGCTGAGAAACATGGGAGAGCAGATGGTGCAGCGACTCGAGGGCCGCGTGGCCGTCGTGACGGGTGGCGGCAGCGGGATCGGGCTGGCCTCGGTCCGCAGGCTGGCGAGCGAGGGCGCGAAGGTCGTCGTCGCCGACGTCGACCCGGTCGCGGGCAAGGCGGCGGCCGACGAGGCGGGCGGGCTGTTCGTCCAGGTGGACGTGACGGACGAAGAGCAGGTCAAAGCGCTCTTCCAGACCACTGTGGACACTTACGGCAAGCTGGACATCGCGTTCAACAACGCCGGGATCTCGCCGCCCGACGACGACTCGATCCTCACGACGGGCATCGAGGCGTGGGACCGCGTGCAGAAGGTGAACCTCACGTCGGTCTACCTGTGCTGCAAGTACGCGATCCCGCACATGCAGGCGAACGGCAAGGGCTCGATCATCAACACGGCGTCGTTCGTGGCGACGATGGGCGCGGCGACGTCCCAGATCTCCTACACGGCGTCGAAGGGCGGCGTGCTGGCGATGAGCCGCGAGCTGGGCGTCCAGTTCGCGCGGGAGGGCATCCGCGTGAATGCGCTTTCCCCCGGACCGGTCAACACGCCGCTGCTGCGCGAGCTGTTCGCCAAGGATCCTGAGCGCGCCGCGCGCAGGTTGGTGCACGTGCCGCTCGGCAGGTTCGCCGAACCCGAGGAAATCGCCGCCGCTGTCGCGTTTCTCGCGTCGGACGACTCGTCGTTCATGACGGCGTCGAACTTCCTCGTCGACGGCGGGATCGCCGGGGCCTATGTGACACCTTTGTAGATGATGGAGCACGCGCAGGAGGCGTTGTTCCGCCCGGTGCGGGCGGGCAACGCCTTCGAGGAGACCGTCGAACGGCTCATGCAGGCCATCCGGCTCGGCGTCGTCGGGCCGGGGGAGAGGCTGCCCGCGGAACGGGAGCTGGCCACCAAGCTGGGCGTGAGCCGAGTGACGCTGCGCGAGGCGATCAGGTCGTTGCAGGAGAACGGTTTCGTCGAGTCACGACGTGGCCGTTACGGCGGCACGTTCGTGCGCATGGAACTGCCGGGCGTCGTGCCGGGTCTCGCGGAGACCGGGGACATCCGGGACGCGCTGACGTTGCGGAAGGTGCTGGAGACCGGTGCCGCGGAGTGCGCGGCCGGCCGCTCTCTCGGTCCGTCGGAACGCCGTGGCCTGCGTTCGCGGCTGGCCGAGTCGTGCTCGGCGGACCTGGGGGAGTACCGGCGCAAGGACTCGCGGCTGCACCTCGCGATCGCCGAGGTGACGGGTTCGGCGTCGCTGACCGCGGCGATCGCCGAGTCGCGGATGCGGGTCAACGAGCTGCTGGACAACATCCCGTTGCTGGAACCCAATCTCGCGCACTCCAACGAGCAGCACGAACGCATCATCGCGTCCATTCTGGACGGTGACCCGGCAGCTGCGAGGCAGGCGATGGCGGAGCACCTGGACGGCACGGCTTCATTGCTTCGCGGGTTTTTGACCTGACCGGTCAGTCCAATCTGCATACGTGAAAACGTTTACACGTTTGGCCTGTCTGATTGTCATGCACATCCCGCATGTAACGCCCCTTGGCGAGACGCTGTCGGGCCGTTACCGTCCGAATACCTCGGGGAACCCCCTGCGCGAGGAGCGGTTGATGGCGGGTTTGCGCAAGGCGTTGCGTAACGCCATGGGCAGAGTGCATTCACTGCGGGTGTTGTCCGCCGCCGGAATGGTGAGTTTGACCAACTTCAAGATGTCGGCGCAGGCCCTTCGCGAAGTGAAGATATGGGGTCCGAACGTGACCGCCGTGCGGCGTTCCGTCCGGCTCAACCCCGATGGTGTTGCGGTGGTGGACGAACGCGGTTCCGTGACGTACCGCCAGTTGGACCGGCGTTCCACCGCCATCGCACAAGGGCTGCGTGCCCTGGGTGTGCAGGACCGGCACGTGGTCGCGGTGATGTGCCGCAACCACCGCGGCCTGGTCGAGACACTGCTGGGCTGCGCGAAACTCGGTGTGCGCGCATTGCTGGTGAACACCGGCTTCGGCGCACCCGTGCTGATGGACCTGTTGCGGCGCGAGAACGTCTCACTCGTCATCCACGACGAGGAGTTCACGCCGCTGTTCCACCAGTTGCCGCCGCACATCCCGCGGTGGCTGGCGTGGTCGCGCGACGGTCTCGACCGCCGCACCCCCACGCTGGACCAGTTGGTGGCGCGCGCCCCGCGCGGCGAGCTGGAACCCCCGCGCGAGCCGGGCATCGTCATCCAGCTGACGTCCGGCACGACGGGCATACCGAAGGGCACCTACCGCGAGATCAAGTCGGTGCTCACGGCGTCCGACTTCCTCGACCGCATTCCGATGAACGCGGGCGAGTCGACGTTCGTGGCCGCACCGATCTTCCACGCGGTCGGCTACTCGCACCTGACCCTGGCCCTCTCACTGGGTTCACGGGCGGTGTTGCAGCGCCGTTTCGATCCGCGCAAGACCCTGCGTTCGGTGCAGGGTCAGCGGTGCACGACGCTGGTGCTCGTGCCGACGATGCTGCAGCGCATCATGGAGCTGGATCAGTCCATTTTGGACTCGTTCGAGCTCGGCCACCTGCGGGTGCTGTTCTGCTCGGGAGCGACGATCCCGCCTGATCTCGTCGCGCGGACGATGAACACGTTCGGCGACGTGCTCTACAACCTGTACGGGTCCACCGAGGTGGCCGTGGCGACCGTCGCGACGCCGGAGGACCTGCGGGTCGCGCCGTCGACCGTGGGGCTGCCACCGCACAACTGCGTGGTGCACATCTACGACCACGCCGCCGCGCGGATCACCACTCCCTACGTGACCGGGCGGATCTTCGTGGCCGGGTCGCTGACCGTCGACGGGTACACCGACGGGTCGCGCAAGGAGATGGTCGACGGCCTGGTGTCCACCGGCGACCTCGGCCACTTCGACGCGGCCGGGCGGCTGTACTTCGACGGCCGGGAGGACGACATGATCGTCTCCGGCGGGGAGAACGTCTATCCCGTCGAGGTCGAGAACCTGCTCATGACGCACTACCGGATTCGGGACGCCGCCGTGCTGGGCGTGCCCGACCCGGAGTACGGGCAGCGGCTGCGGGCGTTCGTGGTGCCGGTCGCCGGGGCGCGGATCGACGTGCGGGAGCTGCGGGAGTTCGTGCGGACCAGGCTCGCGCGGCACAAGGTGCCCCGTGAGGTCGTCGTGGTGCCCAAGCTGCCCCGCAACGCCACGGGCAAGGTCCTGCGCCGCCAGCTGATGTCGATCAGGTTCGGACCGCAGGCCCACTGACTCAGCCCACCGCGCCGCCCCTTGCGGTGCGGCGCGGTGGGCGACATCAGCTCCTAGCGGTGCCGGTGGTCGAACTCGGGACCAGGGCCGGGACCGCGGTCGCCCGGTCCGGGACCACGGTCGTAGAAGCGGCTGTGACCGCGGTCGTCGAAGCGACCGGGGCCGCCGGGGCCACGACCGCCGTCGCGGTCCGCGAGTGCGACGATGCCGCCGCCGAGGATCAGGCCGAGCAGGCCGACCGCCACCAGCTGGGTGGCGCGGTGCCGGACGAAACCCCTGACACGGGCCCGGCGAGGCGAGGGTGCCGCTGGCGGCGGCTCGGCCGCGGTCGCGGCAGGCTGTGCGGCCGCCGGTTCGGTCGCGGCCGCCGGCTCCGGTGCGGGCTGGGCGGTCGCTTCGGGCGCCGGCTGTGCCCCGGAGGCTTCCGGCGCGGGCTGTGCCGGGGGCGGGGTGGACGGCAGCGGCTGGGTCGCCGAGGGTGGCGGTGTGCCGTCCTGCGGCGGCTGGGCTCCTGGCCGAGGCGGAGGTGCGGCGGGAGGTTCTTCGCTCATGGCCCCAGGATGCGCTTCTGACCTGTGAAAATGCTGAAGCGAACCTGTCGTGAGGCCGTGGTTTTCAGGCCGTGATGACGTTGTTGAACCCGTGCCGCAGCAACTGGCGGTGCTGGTCGTCGTCCCAGCGGCCCGCGTCGGTGCGCAGGCTGTTCATGATGGGCTGGGCCGGGTCGAACGTGTGGCGCTGGTCGGCGAACGTGGCCCAGTAGTGCGCGGGGTCGAGGTCGTCGCCGTGCCAGATGAAGTGGATCGTGGTGCGGGTGCCCTCCTGGGCGTCGCGGCGCAGGTAGTGGTCGCGCAGGTCGGCGTAGAGCAGCCGCAGTTCCGAGCGGTTCGAGCTGGTCAGGCGGACTGGGCAGTCGATCACCTGGTGGTGCATCGGAGAGCTCCTCGGGTGCGTCGGCGGGCCCCAACTGTGCTCTCGTACCGACCCGAGGCGCATCCGAAAAACCACTTAGTCGCGCTGTGTAGGCGTGGGTAGGTACCGCAGGACCACAACATCACCCACCTGGACTACTTCCTCCAGGTGCATGCGGTGGGTCGGACCGCCGGGGTAGTTCGCCGGGTGGAGAAACCGCGGTGCGCCCTCATTACCTACGACCAAAGGGGCAATGGCCAGCTGGATCTCGTCGACCAAACCCGCCGAGAGGAACTCGGTGTGCATCTGACCGCCGCCCTCGACCATCAGCCTGCGGACACCGCGCGCACCCAGGTCGTCGAGCAGGGAACCGAAATCGATGGCCGAACCCAAAGCGTGCACCGTCGCGAGTGAGCCGACCGATTCACGCGCCACAACGGCACCCGCGTCCGTCGTGTACACGAGTTTGGCGCCGCCGCAGTGCCAGAAACGCAGCGCCGGATCCAGCTTTCCGGACCGCGTGACGGTGATTTTCAGCGGGAACTCGGACTGGCCCCGCGCGACGCGGGACGAGCGCCTTTCGGGGGAGTTCACCAGCAGGTGCGGGTTGTCGCGGCGCATTGTCTCCGCACCGATCAGAATCGCGTCGCACCCGGCCCGCTCCTCGTCGACGCGGTCGAAATCGGCCGCGTTCGAGAGGAGCAGGCGGTCGGGGCTCGTGTCGTCGATGTAGCCGTCGATGCTGACCGCGACACTGGACAGCACGTACGGGCGCATCGAATCTCGTCTCTAGCGGTGGATCGCGACTGAAGCGTGCGCCGGGACCACGGCCCGGAACCAGCCGGCCGAGTTTACCGAGTAGCACCCGCCGGTTCCGGACACGTCGCAGTACATGCCCGCGGGCAGCGACGTCTGGAACCAGCGGTCGATCGCGCCGTCCGTGTCGTTCAGGACCACGAACCCGGAAGAACCCCGGCCGAACGCGATGACGTCGCCACCGTCGTCCCACCAGTTCACGACCGCGGTCCCGCGAACGGCGTTGTGGAACCCCACCATTCCGGCCGCGGACCGGTGCTCGCACACCCACGCGGCACCGCACGACGCGTCCTGCACCCGGCCGGAGGCGTCCTGCGGGGGACCGGCGTCGTTGTCGCCGAACGAGTAGCCGGACATCACCGCGGGCGTCCCGTACGGCCAGGCGAGCATGAACGTGTTGGCCAGCTGGTACCGCGCACCGTCCTTGTAGGACAACGTGGACGCGTTGCGCTGGGTGTCGTGGTTGTCCACGAACACCACGGCCGACGACCCGCCGATGTAGCCCCAGCCCTCGCCGAAGTTGCGCAGGTACGCCAGCTTCTCGTTGTACAGCACCCGCTTGAGGTCGTAGCCGTAGCGGAACTCGTGGACGTCGCCCACGCCGGTGTACTCGGCGGGCCCGATCGGCTCACCGGCACCGAAGATCACTTCCTGCACCAGGTACGCGGGCCGCGACAGCCGCGACTTGATGGCGTCGATGTCCGCGGCGGGCATGTGCTTCGCCGCGTCGACGCGGAACCCGTCGACCCCGAGCGACAGCAGGTCGTTCAGGTAGGCGGCGATGCGGTCGCGCACGTAGGTCGTGTCGGTGGCCAGGTCCGCGAGGTTCACCAGCTCGCAGTTCTGGACCTCCCACCGGTCGTGGTAGTTCGCGATGTCGTCGGTGCCGTTGCGACCGCAGTGGTGGAAGTCCCACGAGGCGTAGGTCCCGGGGTGGTCGTAGTGCGTGTAGGCGGACCCGGCCCATCCGGTTCCGGCTCCACCCGTGGTGTGGTTGATGACCGCGTCCACGAGCACCTTCACGCCCGCCGAGTGGCACGTCGACACCATCGACGCGAACTCCGCGCGCGTGCCGAGCCGGGACTCCAGGCGGTAGGACACCGGCTGGTACTGCGTCCACCAGGCCGGGCCGGTGACGTGCTCCTGGGGCGGGGACACCTGGGCGTACCCGAAGCCCTTCGGCCCCAGCGTCGAGGTGCACTCGCGTGCGACCGACTTCCAGTTCCACTCGAACAGCTGAACGATCACGTCCCGAGGGCCGGCAGGGGCGGCCTGTGCGGGGACGGACAGCACGCTCAGCGTCATTGCCAGCGTCAGCAGGATCCGCATCTCCGCACGTTAAGTCCGGTTGCTCGAACGGCACAGCGCCGAAAGCAGGATTGCGGCCTGAAAAAATTGCCGTGTTCCGCCCAGATAACATCAGATCCGAACACCTACCCCTATCGAGGAGTCATCGTGTCCGAGTCGCGCCCCGTGTCCCCCGCGAACCCACCACGCGTGGTGGTGCCGGCAGGGACGACGGCGGGCACCGCGGTGCGCGAGGCCGGGCTCCCCGGTAAGGGCGCTGACGCGATCGTGGTCGTCAAGGACGCCGAGGGTCACCTGCGCGACCTGTCGTGGACCCCGCAGGTCGACGTCGAGGTCGAGGCCGTCGCCGCCGACACCGACGAGGGCCGCAGCGTCATCCGCCACTCCGCCGCGCACGTGCTCGCGCAGGCCGTCCAGCAGCAGTTCCCCGAGGCGAAGCTGGGCATCGGCCCGCCCGTGAAGGACGGCTTCTACTACGACTTCCAGGTCGACAAGCCGTTCACCCCTGAGGACCTGCAGGCGCTCGAGAAGCGCATGAAGCAGATCATCAAGGGCGCGCAGCGGTTCTCCCGCCGCGTCGTCGAGAGCGTGGACGCGGCCAAGAACGAGCTCGCGAGCGAGCCGTTCAAGCTGGAGCTCGTCGACATCAAGAGCGACGTCGACACCGCGGAGGTCATGGAGGTCGGCGGCGGCGAGCTGACGATCTACGACAACCTCGACCCGCGCACCGGCGAGCAGGTGTGGGGCGACCTGTGCCGCGGCCCGCACGTGCCGACCACCAAGCACATCCCGGCGTTCAAGCTCACCCGCGTCGCCGCGGCCTACTGGCGCGGCAACGAGAACAACCCGCAGCTCCAGCGCATCTACGGCACCGCGTGGGAGACCCAGGAGGCGCTCGACGCGCACCTGGAGCGCATCGCCGAGGCCGAGCGGCGCGACCACCGCAAGCTCGGCGTCGAGCTGGACCTCTTCAGCTTCCCGGACGAGCTGGGCTCCGGCCTGGCCGTGTTCCACCCCAAGGGCGGCATCATCCGGCGCGAGATGGAGACCTACGCGCGCGTCCGCCACGAGGAGTCCGGCTACGAGTTCGTGAACACCCCGCACATCAGCAAGAGCGGGCTGTTCCACACCTCCGGCCACCTGCCGTACTACGCGGACACGATGTTCCCGCCCATCGAGTTCGAGGGCGAGGACTACTACCTCAAGGCCATGAACTGCCCGATGCACAACCTGATCTTCAGGTCGCGCGGGCGTTCGTACCGCGAGCTGCCGCTGCGCCTCTTCGAGTTCGGCACGGTCTACCGGTACGAGAAGTCCGGTGTCGTGCACGGCCTCACCCGCGTGCGCGGCCTGACGATGGACGACTCGCACATCTACTGCACCAAGGAGCAGATGCCGGGCGAGCTGCGTTCGCTGCTCAAGTTCGTGCTCGACCTGCTCGCGGACTACGGCCTGAGCGAGTTCTACCTCGAGCTCTCCACCCGCGACGACTCGCCGAAGTTCATCGGCGACCCGGCGGAGTGGGAGGAGGCGACCGAGACGCTGCGCCAGGCCGCGGTCGACTCCGGCCTCGAGCTGGTCCCGGACCCCGGTGGCGCCGCGTACTACGGCCCGAAGATCTCCGTGCAGGCGAAGGACGCCATCGGCCGCTCGTGGCAGATGTCGACCATCCAGCTGGACTTCAACCAGCCCAAGCGGTTCGAGCTCGAGTACACCGCGCCGGACGGCTCGCGCCAGCAGCCGATCATGATCCACCGCGCGCTGTTCGGGTCGATCGAGCGCTTCTTCGGCGTGCTCACCGAGCACTACGCGGGCGCGTTCCCGGCGTGGCTGGCGCCCGTGCAGGTCGTGGGCATCCCGGTGACCTCCGAGAACGTCGACCACCTCCTCGAGGTGCAGAAGACGTTGCGCGCGAAGGGCATCCGGGTCGACGTCGACACCTCCGACGACCGCATGCAGAAGAAGATCCGCAACCACACCATGCAGAAGGTGCCGTTCATGCTCCTGGCCGGCGCCAAGGACGTGGAGGCCGGTGCGGTGTCGTTCCGCTTCCGCGACGGCACGCAGATCAACGGTGTGCCGGTGGAGAAGGCCGTCGAGACCGTCGTCGACTGGGTGCGGCGCCGGGAGAACGCGTCGCCCACGGCGGAACTGGTCCAGTGACGCCTGAGTACTCCGAGCAGGACGGCATCGGGGTCCAGGACGCCTTCCAGCGGCTCTGGACCCCGCACCGCATGTCCTACATCCGCGGCGAGGGCAAGGCGGACGGCGACGAGCCGTCCGGCTGCCCGTTCTGCCGCATCATCGAGCGCGACGACGAGTCCGGGCTGATCATCGCGCGCGGCACGACCGTGTTCGCGGTGCTCAACCTGTACCCGTACAACCCCGGTCACCTCATGGTGCTGCCGTACCGGCACGTCCCGGACTACACGGACCTCACCGCCGAGGAGACCGTCGAGTTCGCCGAGTTCACCCAGAAGGCCATGCGGGTCATCCGGCACACGGCGGCCCCGCACGGGTTCAACATCGGCATGAACCAGGGCGTCGTCGGCGGCGCGGGCATCGCGGCCCACCTGCACCAGCACGTGGTGCCGCGCTGGGGCGGTGACGCGAACTTCATGCCGGTCATCGGGCACACGAAGGTGCTGCCGCAGCTGCTCGGCGAGACGCGCCAGATGCTG
This sequence comes from Lentzea tibetensis, assembly GCF_007845675.1. Lineage (GTDB taxonomy): Bacteria > Actinomycetota > Actinomycetes > Mycobacteriales > Pseudonocardiaceae > Lentzea > Lentzea tibetensis. The sequence goes on from NZ_VOBR01000007.1 coordinate 188,714, forward strand.
GCGGACTCCTGGAAGACGGTCAGCTAGGACAAGTGTCGCGATCGCGCCGCGGTGGTGTGACCTGCGCCGCATCGTTCGAACCCGTACGGGCGTCCTGTCGTGTGCTTGCCATGCGAATCCGACCCGGTCAGGTTGCCGTCGTCACCGGTGCCGCCAACGGCATCGGCAGGGCTCTCGTCGCTCGTCTCGTCGCCGCGGGCGTCAAGGTCGTCATGGCCGACGTCGAGGAGGCGTGTCTGCGCGTCGCCGAGGTGGAGCTGCAGTTCTTCGGTGGGGACGTGCTGGCCGTGCCGACGGACGTCACCGATCTGAGTGAGGTCGAACGGCTGCTCGACCGGGCGATCGCGCACTACGGGCGGGTCGACCTCGTCATCAACAACGCGGGCGTCATCGGCCCCAAGAGGCCCGTGTGGGAGCTGGAGGCGTCCGACTGGCGCCGGACCATGGGCGTCAACCTCGACGGCGTGTTCAACGTGATCAAGGTGTTTGTGCCCGAACTGATCACGCGCGGTCGCGGCCACATCACGAACGTGTCGTCGGTGCTCGGGCAGTCGGCCGTCGCCCTGATGGGTGACTACTCGGCGAGCAAGCACGCCGTCGTCGGCCTCACCGAGTCGCTGCGCGCCGAACTGGCCACTCGCGCGCCGAAGGTCGGCGTGATGCTCGTGTGCCCAGGCCCCGTGCGCACCCGGTTGCTGGAAGGCGAAAACAGCCTGATCAACGTGGCTCTGTCCGCTGAGGACGTCGCGAACCAGATCGTCGACGCGGTCGACGCGGGGGCGGAGAGGCTTGTGCCCAACCGGTTCGCGGTCGCGGTGTGAGCCGTGCTGTAGATCACCCGGTCGCCGCGATCGGGGGACCAATACCCCGCCGATGGCCGATCGTCTGAGCGTGCACAGACGGTTACGGTGCGAAACATGACCGCACCCGAACGTTCGCGATTAGCGAGAGAACGGCTGTCGCGAGAGTTACGTCGGCTGCGCACCGAGGCGAAGATGACCGGCACGGCGACCGCTCGTGCCACCGGGATGAGCCAGTCCAAGCTGTCGAAGATCGAGAACGGCATGCTGCTCCCGTCGGTGACCGACGTCGAGCGCCTGGTCGCGGAACTCGCCGCGACCAGGGAGACGAGGGTCGAACTGGTCGAACTCGCCAGATCACTGCACGCCGAGGCGGAAACCCGTCGCGTCGTGCTGCACCGAGGTGCGCACCGGCATCAGCAAACGATCAGCCGCGTAGAGGCGCGGGCAGCCACGAGCAGGTTCTTCCAGACCAACCTCGTACCGTCGCTCCTGCAGAGCGAGAGCTACTTGCGGGTCGTGCTCGCCACGATGCCGCCGCAGGAGCAGGAGGCAGCCGTCGCCGCACTGCGCATCCGCCGCGCCAGGCTCGACGACCTCGCCAAGCAGTTCGTGTTCCTCGTCACCGAAAGCGCGCTGCGCTGGAGGATGGGGTCCGCCGAGCTGATGTGCGAGCAGATCGATCACCTAGCAGCAACACTCCGCCGCCCCAACGTCCGGCTCGGTGTCGTGCCGTGGACCGCGGACGCCAACATCGTGGCGCTGCACGGGTTCCACGTCTACGACGAAAGGGTCGTGACGGTGAGCGTGCTCACCGGCAACGCCACGATCACGGATCCGCTCGACGTCCGCGAGTACCTGAGCCTGTTCGGCAGGCTCGAACGGCTCGCGGTGCGCGGTGAGGAGCTGCAAGGGCTCCTCGGCCGGATCTCGGAGGATCACCGGCGTCTCGGCTGAGCAGCGTTCCGCTCCTCCTTCCTGACGGCGCGAGGCCACAGCCTCGCGGGAGGGGCCGAATGCTCGGTTCGCCGGAGTCGCGGGTCGGGGGAAACAGCAGCCCAGCTAGGCTGCGGTTCGCCATGCTGAACATCTTCGCTCGTGAATCGGTCTCGCGCGTCACCGACCCGATCGGGGCGTGGCTGGTCGCACGCGGCCTCACGCCGAACGCGGTGACCGTCGCCGGCTCCGCCGCCGCCGTCGGCTGCGCCGTGTGGTTCCTGCCGCGCGGGCAGCTGTTCCTGGGTTCCGCGCTGGTGACCGCCTGCGTGCTGCTCGACCTCATCGACGGCGCCATGGCCAGAGCGCAGGGCGGTGGGACGAAGTTCGGTGCGGTGCTCGACGCGACCTGCGACCGGATCGTCGACGGTGCCGTCTACTGCTCCCTGATGTGGTTCGCGTTCGCCTCCGGCGACAAGGCGACCGCGTTCGCCGGGTGCATCGTGGTCGTCGGTGCCGAGGTCATCTCGTACGTGAAGGCGCGCGCCGAGGCGTCCGGTCTCAACGCGGACGGTGGTCTCGCCGAACGCGCGGAGCGCTTCATCATCGCCCTGGTCGGAGCCGGGTTCCAGGACCTCGGCGTGCCGCACCTGCTGGCCATCTCGATGTGGATCCTCGCCGTGCTGGTCGTCGTCACGATCATCCAGCGCCTGGTCTCCGTCCGCAGGTCCGCGCGGGAGGTCGGTCCATGAGCCTCGCGACGCTCGGGTACGCGGCCGGCTGGCGCGTGGTCCGGATGCTGCCGGAGAGCTGGGCGCGCGGCCTGTTCCGCTTCGGTGCCGATCACGCGGCTCGGCGCGGCGGTCCGAGCGTGCAGCAGCTGCGCGCGAACCTGCGCCGCGTGGTGCCGCAGGCGGGCGAGGAGGAGCTGGACGACCTCGTCCGCGAGTCGCTGCGCTCGTACGCGCGCTACTGGTGCGAGGCGTTCCGCCTGCCGTCGATGGACCTCGACGCCGTCTACGAGTCGTGCGACGCGCTGGTCACCGGCCAGGAGAACCTCGACGCCGCGCTGGCCGACGGTGCGGGCGCGGTCGTCGCGCTGCCGCACAGCGGCAACTGGGACATGGCGGGCGTGTGGCTCGTCGGGCACTCCGGCACGTTCACGACGGTCGCCGAGCGGCTCAAGCCCGAGTCGCTGTACCGCCGTTTCGTCGAGTTCCGCGAGACGCTGGGCTTCGAGGTGCTGCCGTTGAACGGCGGCGACCGCCCGCCGGCCGCGGTGCTGGCCGAGCGCCTGCGCGCGAACCGCGTGGTGTGCCTGCTGGGCGACCGCGACCTGACGTCGAGCGGTGTGCCGGTGACGTTCTTCGGCGAGCAGACCCTGATGCCCGCCGGCCCCGCGCACCTGGCGGCGACGACCGGCGCCGCGCTGTTGCCCGTCGGGTGCTGGTTCACCAGGGACGGCTGGGGTTTCCGCATCCACCCGCCGATCCGCGTCACGAGCACCGCGGGCGTCGCGGGCGCCACGCAGGCACTCGCGGACGTGTTCGCCGCCGACATCGCCACGCACCCCGCGGACTGGCACATGCTGCAGAAGCTGTGGCTCGCCGACCTGCCCGAGTCACGACGCCGCGCACTGGCACGGAGGCGCGCCTCGTGAAGGTCGGCATCGTCTGCCCGTACTCCCTCGATGTTCCCGGCGGGGTGCAGGCGCACGTGATCGACCTGGCACGGGCGCTGATCTCGCTGGGGCACACGGTCGACGTGCTGGCGCCCGCCGACGACGAGCAGCAGCTGCCGTCGTTCGTGACGCCCGCCGGTCGCGCGGTCGCGATCCGGTACAACGGTTCCGTGGCGCGGCTTTCGTTCGGCCCGGTGTCCTACGCGCGCGTGCGCCGCTGGATCGCCGAGCACGACTTCGACGTGCTGCACCTGCACGAGCCGACCGCGCCGTCACTGGCCTTCCTCGCGCTGGTGGTCGCGGACGGGCCGATCGTGGCCACCTTCCACACGTCCACCCAGCGCTCGAAGATGCTGTCCGCGTTCCAGGGCGTGCTGCAGCCGTTCCTGGAGAAGATCACCGCGCGGATCGCGGTGTCCGCACTGGCGCGCCGCGTGCAGGTCGAGCACCTCGGTGGCGACGCGGTCGAGATCCCCAACGGCGTGGACGTCGGGTTCTTCACCGGCGCCGCTCCGCTGGAGGGCTATCCGCGCGCCGGTCGGACGGTCGGGTTCGTCGGCCGGTTCACCGAGCCCCGCAAGGGGATGCCGGTGCTGCTGGAGGCGTTCCGCACGCTGGCCGCGGAGATGCCGGAGCTGCGGCTGCTGGTCGTGGGCCGCGGGGACTCGGACGAGCTGCTGTCGTCGGCGGGTACTGAGCTGGCGTCGCGGATCGACCTGCTGGGCCAGGTGTCCGACGAGGAGAAGGCGCGGGTGCTGCGCAGCGTCGACGTCTACTGCGCGCCCAACACCGGTGGCGAGAGCTTCGGGATCATCCTGACCGAGGCGATGGCCGCGGGTGCCGCCGTCGCGGCGAGCGACATCGACGCGTTCCGGCGGGTGCTGGACGACGGCAAGGCGGGCGTGCTGTTCCCCGTCGGCGACTCGGCCGCGCTGGCCTCCGGGTTGCGGGAGTTGTTGCAGGACGAGCAACGCCGGCTCGATCTCGTGGAGAACGCGCGGCAGCGGGTGCAGTCGTTCGACTGGTCCGTCGTGGCGGGCCAGGTGTTGCGCGTGTACGACTCGGCCATGGCGGCCAACCCGCGGCGGGTGGGCCAGGCGTGATCCCCACCCTGATCACCGTGCTGGGCCTGGCCGTGCTGATCGGCCCGTGGCTGCTGAGCATCGCGAACCGGCTCGACCGCCTGCACGTGCGCACCGATGCCGCCTGGGCGGCCTTGGACGCCGCGCTCGCCCGGCGTGCCGTGGTCACGCGCGCCCTGCTGGACCAGGGGCTTTCGCTGGTCGCTGATCGGGCCGAGAGCTCCCCGCGGGTGGCGCGGGAGTCGGCCGAGAACGACCTCAGCCGGGCCTTGGGCGCCGTTGATCGTTCGTCCCTGCCACCCGCGCTGGCCGCGGAGCTGGCGGATGCGGAGCAGCGGGTGGTGCTGGCGCGGCGCGTGCACAACGACGCGGTGCGCGACACGCTGGTGCAGCGACGCCGGCGCGTGGTGCGGTGGCTGAAGCTGTCCGGCACCGCGCCCCAGCCGTCCTACTTCGAGATCGCCGAGCCGGTCGAGGAGGTCGCGGCCGCCGCGATCACGCCCCGGCCGTCCGCGCGGATCGTCCTGACGGACGCTTCCGGGCGCGTGTTGTTGTTCCAGGGGCATGATCCGGCGCGGCCGCAGGAGCTCTTCTGGTTCACCGTGGGTGGCGGGGTCGAGCAGGGGGAGTCGCTGCCCGACGCCGCGCTGCGCGAGGCGTTCGAGGAGACCGGGCTTTCGCTGTCACCGGACCAGCTCGTCGGTCCGGTGTGGCGGCGGCGCGCGGTGTTCAGCTTCGACGGCGAGACCTTCGACGCCGAGGAGTGGTTCTTCCACGCCGCCGTCGACGCGCACGAGGTCGACACCTCGGGGTTCAACGCGGTCGAGCTGGCGACGGTCAAGCAGTACCGGTGGTGGAGCGCCGCCGACCTCTCGTCCACTGAGGACACCATCTATCCCCGGCAGCTGGCGGAGTTCCTGCCGTCCCTCGTGGACGGGTCGTGGGATGGAAGGATCCGCACGGTTCGCTAGATCATCCGTGCCCCACGAGGCATGCTTGGTCCATGACCGACATCCCCGACGCCGAGCTCGCCGAGATCGAGCGGCGCGCCTCGGCCGCGCTCGCCCACGCACCGCTGCCGTGGGTCGACTTCCTCGAGGGCCGCGACGCCTTCAGCGGGAGCAGCTTCGTGCGCCTCGACGCTGAAGGCGACCTCGACCTCGACCTGTACGTCGACGTGACCGGCACGCCGTCGGCGACTCCGGCCGCCCGCCTCGACGCGCTCGTCGAGTTCGTCGCGCACGCCCCCGCTGATGTGCAGCGGCTCGTCGCGGAGGTGCGGCGTTTGCGCGGCGCACCTCCGGCGTGACCGGTCAGGCGGCGAGTTCGGCGCTGAGGGCGTCGGCGATCTCCTCGGCTGTCAGACCGGTGGGGAGCAGTGGTGCCAGTGCTTTCGCGAGCACGGACACGTCTGCCGCGCCGGTGGCGAGATCGCGCAGCGCGTCGACGACCTTCGCCTCGCTGTGGGTGATCGCCCCGTCGAACGCCTCCTCGTCGGGCTCGTCCGACTCCTCTTCCTCTTCCTCCTCTTCGCCGTCACCCACGATCTGCTGGAGCAGCTCGATCGCCTCGCGGATGCGCTCGTGCTCCTCGTTGACCTCCTCGCGCTCGGCGTCGTGCTGGCCCCAGTCGTCGGTGAGGACCTCGTTGACGTCGCACTGCACGCCGCCGACGTGGGGCTGCGGCGAGGCCTGCTGGTAGAGGTGCCTGCCGTCGAAGTACCGCACCGGCGTGCCGGACCAGGCGCGGCACTGCCAGAACCAGGTGGCCACGCCCTCGTCGGCGGCGCGCGCGACCACGTCGTGCTCGCCGTACACACCGACGTTCTCGACGCCGAGCACGTCGCTCGCCCCGCGCAGGTACTCCATGGCGGCCACGAACTCGTGCTCGTGCACGACGTCCTGGTCCACCGCGAAGTAGATCGGACGGTCCTCGGGGAAGCCGATGGCGTCGGCGTGGTCGCGCGCGATGCGCGCGGCGGCCTGGCCGCCGTCGAACCCCGCGCGCCAGTCGCCCGCGGTGTGCTCGTAGACCAGTGCCATCCCGAGCTCGTGCTCGGTGAAGTCGGCGAGCTCCTCCGCCGTGGTGCACTTCCTGTTGTTCGGGAAGCCGATGTAGCGGACGGCGCCGCCGTAGCCGTCCGCGGCGATGGCGGCCGCTCCCGGAAATCCCGCTGAGTAGTCGAGAACCTGCATGGTCTTGTCCTTCCCCCTGTTGTGCGATCAACTGGCCAGCTCGTGCAGCAGCGCCGTGGCGGTGTCGACACCACGGGCGAAAGCGCGCAGCGAGAGGCGTTCGTTCGGCGCGTGCATGCGGTCGTCGGGGAGCGCGAAACCCAGCAGCAGCACCGGGATGCCGCGTTCGGCGAAGCGGCCGACCACCGGGATGGTGCCCCCGGACCTGGTCAGCGCGGGGGAGCGCCCGAACCCCCGCCGGCAGGCCCGCACGGCCGCGCGCACCGCCCACCCGTCAGTGTCCAGCGTGACCGGCACCGCGGAAGCCTTGCGGCGCAAAGTGATCCGCACACCGGACCGGGTGCGTTCGCGGAAGAAGCGCCGCACCTCCCGTTCGACCGCCTCCGGCCGCTGACCGGCACCGAGCCGGATGTCCAGCGCCGCGAACGCCCGCGCGGGCACCACCCCGGCACCGGTGCCCGCCCGCAACGCGGTGACGGTCAGAGCCGGCCCCCGCGTGTGGTCGCGGGCCGGCCGCAGCACCGGGTGCTCACCCAGAGCGGCGAGCAACCGGGACAGCTCGAGCGCGGGCTGGGCGACCGCGCCGCCGTACGAGCCCGCGTGCAGGTCGGTGTCCGCGCCGCGGGCCAGCACGGTCAGCTTCACCGTGCCGCGCAACGAGATCGTCAACGCGGGCACGTCCGGGGCGGCCATCCTGGTGTCGCTGATGACGACCAGGTCCGGGCGCGTCCGGTCGAGGAAACCGGCCGTGTGCACGCTGCCGATCTCCTCCTCCCCGTCGAACACGTACCGCACGCTCACCGGCAGTCGTCCCGCGGTGCGCAGCCAGCTCTCGGCCGCGGCGACGTGCGTCAGCAGCTGCCCCTTGTTGTCGGAGGTTCCCCTGCCCACCAGAAGGTCCCCGACCCGCGTCGGGTGGAACGGCGGGGAGTCCCACTCCCTCAACGGCCCCGGCGGCTGCACGTCGTAGTGCCCGTAGACGAGCACCCTGGCGTGCCGGTCACCGGCCACCACGAGCGGATGGCCGCCGGTGCAGACCATCCGCGCACCGGTCAGCCCGGCCCGCCGCAGCCTGCCGGTCAGCCACACCGCGGCACGACGCACGTCCGCGCGGTGCGCGGGATCCGCGCTGACGCTGGGGATGGCCGCGAGGTCGGCGACGTCCTGCACGAACCGTCGCCGGTGCCTCGCCGCGTATCCCAGCGCCCGCGCGAGACTCATCGCTTGTGCCCGTTGGCGGTCGCCAGCCCGCTGCCCTTGTAGACGCCGAGCCCACCGCGCTGCGAGTACGCGGGCCGCTCGGAGGCGGGCGTCGCCACACCGGCCGGACGGTGCTGGTCCCACGGCAGGACGCGTTCGGTCTCGGTGCGTTCCGCCACCCGCAGCGACTGCGCGGAGGTGATCCACTCCTCGGCCGGTTCCGCGGCTTCCAGCAGCAGCGTCTCGAACTCCGCACGGGTCGACTCCAGCAGGTGCGGACCGGCGAGCCAGCGCAGCACCTGCCGTCCGGTGACACCCATCCGCTGACGAGGCGACGTGACGAGCCGCTCGTCGAAGTAGCGGATCAGGACCTCGTCCACGACGTCCCACGCGTTGGCCGCGCCGAACAGGTCCTTGACGTCGTCGGCGTTGAGGATCTTGAAGGCCTCCTCCAGCAGCTGCATGACCTCGACGCGCAACACGTTGAGGTGACCGTAGGAGGTGAACTTCAGGTTGTTGCGGAGGTCCAGCCCGGCCCTGCGGACGACGGCGATGCTGCCGAAGCTCGGGTCGTAGGACCGCGCCCGGATCACGTCCGAGATCCGCTTGTCCCGCCAGAACAACGCGATCTGGTTGTTCAGGTGCACGAACAGCCGGTGGAAGTCGGTGTTCGGCCGCGAGTTCGCCGCGCCGGATCCCTTGCCGTAGCCCAGGATCCGCCGGTACGCGCCGATCCGGTCGCGCTTGGTGTACCGCAGCACGTCGCGCCGGTCGAACTTGTACAGCCCGAACGCGCCCACGCCGTCGGACAGCCGGATCGAACCGCCCTGGAACAGCTCCTGCAGCTTCTGCACCACGCGGAACACGCCGATCCGCTCGTGCTGGTACAGGTAGTACAGGTCGCCGACCGCGTAGATCCGTTCGGACGCGACGTTCTCGTCGTAGCTCTCCACCCCGCGCGGCAGGCTGGTCTGGCCGAGCGTCGCGGCGGCTTCCGGCCCGATGCCGACGAGCTGGCCGAGACCTCCGTCCGGTACGGCGGGCTTGGCCCGCTCGGCCGTCTCGACGCTCTCCAGCATGTCGTCGATCTGCCGGATGAGCGAGTCCGCGAGCTGCGGGTTGACCGTGAGCTCGCCGGCCAGCTTGTTGGCGACCTGCCCGCGCAGTGCCGCCACCCGGTCGAAGAGCTCCTTGTACTCCTTCTCGGTTGCCATCTCGATCCCCCTACTTGCCGGACCGCTTGGCGCGCGACCGCGGTGTGTTCGGTGTGGACAGTTCCGCCTTGAGCCGCGCGACCAGCTCGTCGAGCTGGCCGTCGGACAGCTTCGCGGACCCGTTGGACTGCGGGACGACGTCGTCCTCGTGGTGCACGTTCTCGGCGATCCGGACGATCTCCTGCAGGTCGTCGTGCAGCTCGTCGATCGCCACCTGCACGCGCCTGCTGAAGAACCCGGCCGGGAGCGTGTTGCGGAAGCTCACCGTGTCGTCCTCTGCAGGGACCGGGGTGGTGCGCCTCGGCAACGCCCGCACCAGTCGCTCGAGCCTCCTCGCGACGAAGACGAACGCGTTGTCCACGCCGTCCTTGCCCAGCTCGGCCATCTTCTTGCCGTCGTTGAGCGCGAACTCGTGCACCCAGCGGGTCAGTCCGCCGAGGGTGATCGACCCGCCGAGCTGCGCGGGAACCGGCACCCTGAGCACCTCGCGCTCACCCGCGGTGATCATCACCGAGTCGAGCGCCACCCACAGCTCGTCCACCTGCGCGGCGGTCGCGGCGAGCAGCTGCGACAACGCGATCAGCGCGGGCCCGAAGAAGCCGTTGTCGTTGTCCGGGTCGAACGGGTCGATCTTGCGCTTGACCCGCGTCCACCCGTCGTACAGCCCGACGTTCCAGTCCACCAGCGTGATGAACGAGGTCTGCACCCGCTCTTCCTCGATGGTGTTGACCAGCCGGGAGATCATGCCGAACTCGTCCCGCAGCCTGCCGAGGTGGCCGCCGACGTTCTCGTCGGTGATGACGTCCGGTTCACCTTCGCCACCGCGCGGCGGGTCCAGCAGCATGTCGAACAGCTGGTCCACCTTCGGCACCCTGATCAACGGGCTCTCGAACTCGCGCAGCAGCGCCTGCATGTCCTCGCGGACGAGACTGCGGAAACCCTCGGCGTCCTGCGGGTCGAAGTCCACCCGCAGCGGCGTCAGCGAGTCCAGCAGCGTCAGCGAGTCCTTCACCGCCGTCCGCGCGCGGGCGGCGAGCGACGCCTGACCCCCGGTCACCGCACCGAGATCGGCCTGCACCGCGTAACCACGCGGCCTCCAGTTCGCTTGCGTGTGCCCCTCGACCTGGGTGAGCTCGAAGCTCCCCGCCAGCGCCGCCGCGAACCCCTTGGCATCGCCCGGACGGAACTTCCAGCCCAGCACACTGCTGATCGCGTCGCTGGCCAGCCTGCCGAGCTCGCCCTCGCCGCGTTCCGTCGACGACGACGAGATCGTGCCGACGTCCCTGGTGAGGATCGGGAACGCCGCGTCGATGTCGTGCGGGTTCTCGAGTGCGGCGCCGCGATCGGGCTCTTTGCTTGTCATCGTGTTCCTCCCCCTTCGTCTGTGATCTCGCGCCAGCACCTCATCAGCGCGTCGCACACGGCCTGCATCGGCTCGGCGCACCTGGCTCCGCTGGAGATGACCGAACCGGCCCAGCCGCGCCACTCCGGTCCGTGGCCCCTGATGCCGGTCAGCAGGTCGCTGACCGCGAGGTAGGACCGCATGCGCTCCTCGTACCGCCTGCGCAGCGCCTCCAGCTCGACCGCCGCGCGGTAGACGTTCTCCGGACAGGGCCCGGAGTCGAGCGTCCGCAACGCACTGTCCAACCAGGACAGACCGTCCGAGATCGTGTCGCTCACGTCGTCGGCGACGGCCAGTCCGCAACCGGCGGGCCGGTCCTCGGTGACCGTGACGATCAGCTCCCGCCACGAGTCGTGCAACCGGGCGACGGCCTCGCGCAGCAACGGGACCTCGGTCCGCACGCTCATCGCGACCTCCTCCCCAGCTCCGTGAAGAAGTTGCGCATCAACCGGTCCGGGCTCGCCAGCCCGCGTTCCACCGCGGTGCGCACGGCGCTGATCAGGAACCGCTCGGGCAGCACACCGGGGTCGACGCCCTCGGCGAGCCTGCCCGCCGCCTCCTCGATCATCACCTGCTCCTTCGGTTCGAAGCGCAGCACCGTCATCAGCGTGCGGTGCCCCAGCGACGGGAACTCCGTGCGGCACAACGCGTCCACCACGAGCGGTACCGCGGTGCGCGCGGTCTGCAGCAGCGGCCGCGGGATGTCCGATCCCCGCGTGTCCGGGTAGAGCGCGCGCCACGTGCGCCGGTACTGCTCGGCCTCCTCGGGAAAACCCATGCGCCGCAACAGCTCGACGGACAGGAACGCGCGCAGGTACGGCGTCGGGTGGACGCCGCCGGGCAGGTAGCCCAACGTCTGGCGCCGCGAGCGGCCCACCACGTCGAACAGCGACCCGACCGTGCCCGGACCACCGAGCAGCAGCCCGGCGAGGTCCGCGAAGATCTCGCGATTCCACCGGGTCCACGTGCTCGCGACCGACCGCGGCAACCCCGCGCCGAGCAACCGCTCGGCGATCCGCACCGGCACCACCTTCTGCAGCCCGAGGTCGTTCTGCAGGTTGTGGCTCACCTCGTGCAGGATCGCGCCGAGCGTCCACGGGTTCAGCAACCGGTGGTACGGCAGCTGGATCAGCGCGAACGGGTTGAGCTGCCGCCCGATCTTGCTCAGCCGGATCCCGCGCCGATAGGTGGCGGGGGAGAAGCCGGTGCGCATGTAGGCGAACGGTGGCGGCGCCGGAACCGACTTCGCCACGCCCACACCGAGGTACGCGTACTGGTAGCAGTCCAGTGCGATGCGGTCGCACGCCACCAGCCACGGCGCGAACGACGACTGGCGTTGCCCGAACAGCTCCAGGTAGAAGTCCCAGACCTGCTCGGTGGCGCGCACCCAGTCGTGCGCCTTCGACTTCAGCTCCAGCAGTGCCGTGACCCGTTCCCTGCTGGGGTCGTCGGCGGCGGCCTCGGCGGTGTCCTTCAGCTCCGCGATGACCCTGCCGAGCGGTGTGCGGAGCGTGCCGAGCAGTGCGTTGACCGCCTGGACGTGGCCCCGGCTCGGCCCGGTGGCCGGGTCGCCGAACTCGTCGACGCGAAACGGGCGCAGCCCGGCCCGGTGCCGGGTGACGTTCTGCGCCTGGCTGAGCACCCAGGTGCGCAGGTGTTCCGACGGGACGGCGCCGCGCGCCGGTCCGGTCCGGCGTGCCTGCGGCGCGAGGAGCTCAGCGACCATGTCGACGCCTGCCGGCGACACTGGCGCGGCGCGCGGCCCCGCCGCAGCGGCGGCGTTGCGGCGTGCGGTAACCGCCGGACTGGGTGGTGGTGCGGCGGCCGCCGGTGGTGCGGCGCTAGTGCCTGCGGTTGAGCTGGTTCGTCGCGCGCACCGCGTCCGACTTGCCCGCGCCCAGCGTGTCGGCCATGTTCTTGCCGAACGTGCCGATGGCCCGGCGCGCGCTGATGTCCTTGCCGTCGGCCCACTGCCCGGCCAGGTCACCCGCGGTCTTCAGCACCGCGGACGGCACGGCCTTCACCAGCTGGCGGGTCTCCGGCCGGTTCCACAGCTGGCGGCCGACCTTCGCGACCCCCTTGATCAGCTGCGGCCCGAACTTCCTGATCACCGGCATCGCCTTGGGCAGCACCTTCGCGGCCAGCGGGATCAGCGCGCCGAGGAACGCCTCGGCCTCCGCCTCGCTCTCCGCGTTCGCGGCCTGGGTGGCGAAGTGGGCCATCAGCTCGGCGTCGCGGGCGATCCCGAGCCTGCTCGCGCGCAGGTTCGGATCCGCGAAGTCCTCGAACTCGAACTCCAGCTCGTCTTCGAACTCGAGCTCGTCCTCGTCTTCGAACTCCAGCTCGCGGACCAGTCCCTCGAACTCGCCCTCCCACTCGTGCTCGCCCTCGCACTCGTCCTCGAGCTCCAGCTCGTCCTCGAACTCGCCTTCCCACTCGAACTCGAGCTCGTCCTCCAGCTCGCCGTCGATGGTCGGGTACCTGTTGCGGCTCATGCGTTCCCCCTCCTAGAACTCGTTCTGCGCCACCGTGCGGACGCTCGCGGTGCGTCCGGCGGGTACGGCTCCCTTGGGCACCTTGACGTGCGAGACGACGCGGACGAGCCGCGAGCCGTTCGGCCCCGGAACCCGGATCGGCGTCGTGACCTGGACGGTCGAGCGGCCCGGTTGCTTCGCGACCGCGCCCGGCACGACCGGCGCGCGCAGCGGTCCCGGATAGGTCGCGACCATGCCGAGCTGACGGGCCTTGCGCACCCCGCGCACGTGCTTGGTGAGCGCCTGCTGCGTGGCGCGCGGGTCGGCGAACACCCGCGTGGCGTGCGCTCCCATGGCGTGGCCGACGACCTGGCGGGTCAGCGGCTGCCCGGTGCGGGCGTACTTCGTCAGCGTCTTCGCCGTGCTGTCCACGATGGACGGGACGACACCGGTGTACGGGCGGGTGGCCTTGTTGCGGTGCAACAGCTCGGCGAGCACCGACGCGCCGCACACGAGGTCCGCGTGCACCTGCCGCAGCGCGCGGCGGTCCGGCCTGGCGAGCAACGTGCTCGTGGCCGCGCCGACCAGTGCCTCGGCCTCGCTCTCCGACTCGCTCCGCGCGGCGCTCGCGGCGAACGCCTCGGCCTGGGCGCGGCTCGCGCTGACCGGCCGGGTCATCTCCTCCTCGAACTCGGCCTCGTCTTCGAGCTCGCTCTCCAGCAACGACCCGATCGCCTTGCCCGCGATTCCACCCAGCGGACCGCCGAGCGCCGTGCCGATCATGGGGGCGGCGATCTTCGCGAACGGACGCAGCACCTTCAGTCCGCGTCCGGCGAGCCTGCCGACCTTGCGCAGGCCGCGGCCGATCTTCTTGAAGAACTCCTCGCCTTCGTCCTCGAGCTCCAGCTCGTCCTCGAACTCGTACTCGGCCTCGTACTCGCCCTGTCCGATCAGGGCTTCGAGTTCGTCTTCGAACTCGCTCTCGTACTCGCCTTCGAGCTCCTCCTCGGCCTCCAGCTCGTCCTCGCCTTCACCCAGGACGGTGCCGAGGAACTCCTCGTATTCCATCTGTCGGTTCATTTCGCAGCTCCTGTTCCCTGGACTGGGAACATTCACCCGCACGCCCTGACCTGGGAAAAGTCACACATTCCCCTGCGGTGCGATCGCGCTACTGCACACGTGTGTCACACGTATCGGGGACGCGGCGAATGGCGGATTGCGCAACTCTGGTTACTGGAACCTTGCGCGTTTCGTCCGGGGGGACGGGTTCCGCACACGCCAGGGGAGGGCGTTTTCATGGATCCACAAGGGGTGATGGAGGACGACCGGGTCAGAGCGCTGCTGCGCGCGCTGGTGCGGCGAGTGCACGAGCTGGGGCCGTCGGGAGGGGTGCCGCTGCTCGACACCGAGGAGCTGGGCGTCCGCTGCTTGCTGCTGCCGATGAATCCGGAACCGGTCGACGTGCTCAGTCCACGTGAGCGGGAAATAGCGAGGATGGTGGGGTTGGGGCACACGAACAAGATGATCGCGGCCGTGCTGGAGATCAGCCTCTACACGGTCTCGACGCACCTGCGCCGGATCTTCGCGAAGCTGGACGTGTCGACCAGGGCGGCCATGGTCGCCGTGCTGTCCGACAACCACGGCCTGCCCAAGTCGGGCTAGACGTTGGGGATCACGCTGCTGCCGTAGGCGTCCCGCGTCTTGTCCTTCTCGTCGTGCATCAGGTACAGCGCGAAGTTGTCGACACCGATCTCCCGCAGCTCCTGCAAGCGGTCCACATGCGCTTGCTCGGGCCCGACGAGGCAGAACCGGTCGACGATCTCGTCCGGCACGAAGTCGGTCGACGGGTTGCCCGCCTTGCCGTGGTGCGCGTAGTCGTAGCCCTCGCGTCCCTTGATGTAGTCGGTCAGCGCCTTCGGCACGACACCGGAGTCGCCGTACCGCGACACGAGATCCGCGACGTGGTTGCCGACCATGCCGCCGAACCACCGCAGCTGGTCGCGCTGGTGCGCGAGATCCGTGCCGACGTACGCGGGCGCCGCCACGCACATCGTGATCGCCGAGGGATCCCGGCCGGCGTCGGCGGCGGCGGCACGGACCGAGCCGATGGTCCACCGGGCGATGTCCGGGTCCGCGGTCTGCAGGATGAAGCCGTCGGCCTGCTCACCGACCATCTTCAGCGCCTTGGGACCGTACGCGGCCATCCAGATCTCGAGCTTTCCGTTGCGCACCCACGGGATGCGCACGGGAGCGCCGTGGTGCTCCACCTCGCGCCCCTCGGCCAGCTCCTTGATCACGTGCATGGCCGATCCGAGCGTGGCCAGTGACGCGGGCTTCTGGCCGATCACCCGCCGCGCCGAGTCGCCGCGCCCGATGCCGCACACGGTGCGGTTGCCGAACATGTCGTTCAACGTGGCGAAGAGCGATGCCGTCACCGACCAGTCGCGGGTGGACGGGTTGGTGACCATCGGCCCGACGACCAGCGACGACGTGGCCGCCAGCACCTGCGAGTAGATGACGAACGGCTCCTGCCACAGCACGCACGAGTCGAACGTCCAGCCGTAGCGGAAACCGCAGTCCTCGGCGGCTTTGAGGCCCGCCACCACGTCCGACGCGGGCGGGTCGGTCTGCAGTACGACTCCGAAGTCCACGAGCGAAGCCCTTTCAGATCAGGTACTGGTTCAGTTCTCGCGAAAGGAACTTGCCGTGTCCGGCACCGCCGTGGAACGTCCCGTCGGCGATGACCACCCGTCCGCGTGACAGCACGGTGTCGACCTTGCCGGTGACCTCCATGCCCTCGTACGCCGAGTAGTCGACGGCCATGTGGTGCGTCTCCGACGAGATCGTCTGCCGGGCGATGGGGTCGTAGACCACGATGTCCGCGTCCGCGCCCGGCGCGATCACGCCCTTGCGCGGGTACAGGCCGAACATCCGCGCCGGGGTGGTCGACGTGATCTCCACCCAGCGGTTGACCGTCAGCTCGCCCTTCACCACACCCTGGTGCAGCAGGTCCATCCGGTGCTCGACGCCAGGCATGCCGTTCGGGATCTTCGAGAAGTCACCGACGCCGAGCTGCTTCTGGTCCTTGAAGCAGAACGGGCAGTGGTCCGTCGACACGATCGACAGGTCGTTGGTCCGCAGGCCGCGCCACAGCGTCGCCTGGTGCTCCTTGGGGCGCAGCGGGGGAGAGGCGACGAACTTCGCGCCCTCGAAGCCGGGCCGCGCCATGTCCTCCAGCGACAGGTACAGGTACTGCGGACACGTCTCGGCGAACACGTTCTGCCCGGTGTCGCGCGCGGCCGTCACCGCGTCCAGCGCCTGCGCGGCACTCAGGTGCACGATGTACAGCGGAGCGCCGGTGACCTTGGCGAGCTGGATCGCGCGGTTCGTCGCCTCGCCCTCCAGCTCCGGCGGCCGGGTCAGCCCGTGCTGCACGGGATCGCCCTTGCCCTCGGCCAGCGCCTGCGCGACGAGCTGGTCGATCGCGATGCCGTTCTCGGCGTGCATCATGATCGTCGAACCGGTCTCGCGCGCCTTCTGCATCGCGCGCAGGATCTCGCCGTCGGTGGCGTAGAAGACGCCGGGGTAGGCCATGAACATCTTGAAGCTGTTCACGCCGCCCTCGATGCAGGCCTCCATCTCCTTCAGCGACGCGTCGTTCACGTCGGAGATGATCATGTGGAACCCGTAGTCGATCGCGCAGTTGCCGTCGGCCTTCTCGTGCCACTTGTCCATCGTGGACAGCAGCGAGGTGCCCTTGGCCTGCACGGCGAAGTCGATGATCGTCGTCGTGCCGCCCCACGCGGCGGCCGTCGTGCCGGTCTCGAACGTGTCCGCGGACTGGGTGCCGCCGAACGGCATCTCCATGTGCGTGTGCGCGTCGATGCCGCCGGGGATGACGTACTTGCCCGCCGCGTCGATCACCGTGTCGGCCTCGAGCGGGAAGCCCGGCGTGACCAGCGCCGCGATCTTCTCGTCCTGCACGAGCACGTCGGCGGCGTGCGTGCCCGTCGCGTTCACGACGAGCCCGTTGCGGATCAGGATGCTCACGGCTGCACCAGCCTGTCGTAGGTGTCGGGGCGGCGGTCGCGGTAGAACGCCCACACGTCGCGCACCTCGGTCAGCAGGTCCATGTCCAGGTCGCGGACCACGACCTCTTCCTCGGTGTCCGACGCGGCGTCGCCGACGAGCTGGCCGCGCGGGTTGACGAAGTACGTCTGCCCGTAGAACTCGTTGTCGCCCAGCGGTTCCACGCCGACGCGGTTGATCGCGCCGACGAAGTACTCGTTCGCGACGGCCGCCGCTGGCTGCTCCAGCTTCCACAGGTACTCGGACAGGCTGCGCGACGTCGCCGACGGGTTGAACACGATCTTCGCGCCCGCCAGGCCCAGCGCGCGCCAGCCCTCGGGGAAGTGCCGCTCGTAGCAGATGTAGACGCCGATCCGGCCGACCGCGGTGTCGAACGTCGGGTAACCGAGGTTGCCCGGCTTGAAGTAGAACTTCTCCCAGAAGCCCTTCACCTGCGGGATGTGGTTCTTGCGGTACTTCCCGAGGTACGTGCCGTCCGCGTCGATCACCGCCGCGGTGTTGAAGTAGACACCCGGCTGCTCCTGCTCGTACATCGGCACGACGAGCACGACGCCGTTCTGCTCGGCCACCTGGCACATCAGCTCGGTGGTCGGGCCGTCCGGGATGCCCTCGGTGTAGGAGTAGAAGTCCGCGTCCTGCACCTGGCAGAAGTACGGGCCGTAGAACAGTTCCTGGAGGCACACCACCTGGGCGCCCTGCGACGCGGCGGCGCGGATGTGCTCGACCGCGTTCGCGATCATCGACTCCTTGTCACCGGTCCACTTCTGCTGAACCAGGCCGGCCCTGACGATGTTGCTCACCTGTTCTCCTTCTCGCGTGCGGACAGGGCGTAGAACACGACGAACCCGACGACCAGGCCGATCACCCAGTTGTAGTCGTACGCCCACTTCAGGAACGGGATCAAGCCGTCCGCCGGGAACGGTCCGCCGTACGCACCGCCGACGGCGCACACGCCGCCGAGGACGGTGGCCACGACGGCTCGCCAGTTCCAGCCGCCGTTGAACCAGTACCTGCCCCTGCCGTCTTCGTAGAGGTCCTGCAGATGCAGTTGGGTCTTGCCGATCACCCAGTACCCGGCGATGAACACGCCTGCGACCGACGCCAGCAGACCGCCGTAGAAACCGAGCCAGGCGAAGATGTAGATGTTCGGGTCGCTGATCAGCCGCCACGGCTGGATGACGATGCCGAGCACGCCGGTGATCAGCCCGCCGAACGCGAACGTGATCTTCTTCGGGAACGCGTTGGAGAAGTCGTAGCTGGGGCTCACCACGTTCGCCGCGAGGTTCGCGCTGATCGTCGCCAGCACCAGCGAGATCAACGCGACGAGCACGACGAGCGTGCTGTCGAACCTGCTCGCCAGGTCCGCCGGGTCCCAGATCGCCTCGCCGTACAACGCCTGCGCGCCGGACGTCGTCAGGATCGCGACGATCGCGATGAAGCTCATCGTCGTCGGCAGACCCAGGATCTGACCGGTGATCTGCTTGCGCTGACTCCCACCGAACCGGGTGAAGTCCGGCATGTTCAGGCTGAGCGTCGACCAGAACGCGATCATGCCCATCAGCGCGGGGAAGAACAGCTTCCAGAAGTCCGGGCCCCAGCCGAGCTTCGACTGCTCCTGCAGGATCGGCCCGAACCCGCCCGCCTTGCCGACGACGTAGCCCAGCAGCACGAGGAACCCGATGCTGACGAGCGGCGCCGTCCAGTTCTCGAACCGGCGGATCGCGTCCATGCCGCGCCAGATGATCAGCATCTGCACGACCCAGAACCCGAAGAAGCACAGCCACAGCGTCCACGTCTGCCCGGCGATCTGCGGCGCCTTGGTCCACGGGTCACCGGCGAGCTTGCCGATGATCACGTGCAGCGCCTTGCCGCCCACCCACGTCTGGATGCCGAACCACGCGCACGCGATGAACGCCCTCAGCAGTGCGACGAGGTTCGCCCCGCGGATCCCGTAGAACGCCCGCGCGAACACCGGGAACGGGATGCCGTACTTGGTGCCCGCGTGGCTGTTCAGCAGCATCGGGATCAGCACGATCAGGTTGCCGAGCGTGATCGTGAGGAACGCCTGCACCCAGTCCATGCCGATCGCGATGAGCGACGCGGCCAGCGTGTAGCTGGGGATGTTGTGCGCCATGCCCATCCACAGCGCGAAGAAGTTGTACGTGGTCCACGTCCGCTTCTCGATCGGGACGGGAGCCAGCTCGGAGTTGAAGAAGCGGCTGTCCTGGATGGGACTCACGTCTTGGAGCTCGACGCGGCCATCGGGTGTGACCTGGGTTGGTGCTGGGTCAACGGCCATCGGTCGCTCCCTTGTTACGCTGCTGAAACAACGCGAACGCGGTCGGTTCCACCCCGGAATCCTGGGTCCGGTGCAGTTGGCGTGGCAGTGTCAGAGTGTCCACGCTTCGCATGATCGGCGCACATTGTGTCCGTTGCGTGTTCACTGGTGACATGACGATCAACCGTCGCGGCCTCCTGATCGGCGCCGGCGTGCTCGGACTGGGGGCGGCCGGACTGGGCGCGAACTCCGTCCGCGGCCGTCGTCTGCTCGGGCGGACCGGTCCGGACGGCGAGGTGCCCTCCGTGTCGCCCGCGGCCGTCGTGCGGAAGCCGTGGGGTGCGGTGATCGGCTCCGGGCCTCCGGTGCTCGCACTGCACGGACGCGGCGGCGACGTCGACTGGTGGGTCGGGCTCGGGCTGCCGCAGTTCCTCACCTCTGCCGGTGGCGGGTTCTCGATCCTCGCGGTCGACGGCGACGAGGACTACTGGGTGGATCTCGAGTTGCCCGAGCCGGTGGTGGCCGCGCTCGGCGTGTCGATGGGCGGGTTCGGGGTGCTGGACCTGGCCCGGCGGGTGCCCTTGCGGGCCGTCGCGGCGATCAGCCCGGCGTTGTTCCCGACGTGGGAGGACGCGGACGTGATCAAGGGGTTCGCGTCGCGCGAGATCTGGGAGGCGCACGAACCGCTGCGGCACACCGGCGAGGTCACAGCGCCGGTGGGCGTGTGGTGCGGGCGGGAGGACCCGTTCCACGATCCCGCGCAGGACCTCGCGGCGCGCGTCGAAGCCCAGGTGCGGTCGTTCGACCACGGCGCGCACGACAACGGCTACTGGCGCCGGGTGATGCCCGAGGCGCTGAGGTTCATCAAGGACCGCCTGTAGTCAGGCCACCGGTCGCAGCCACGGGCGCAGCGCGAGCCCGCCGATCTTCGCGAGCTTCTCCTGCAGCGCGGGCGTGACCATCACCAGTTCGACCTCGACCGAGTCAACGCCACCCGAGGTGTAGATGCCGTTGGCCGGATCGCGCATCAGCTCGTGCAGCACCTCGTTCGCCTTGGCGTGCAAGGACTCCTGGTCGGCCAGGCTCGGACGGCCGGGCGCGCTGACGACGCAGAGGTTGCCGCTGTAGCGGCTCCGCAGTGCACGGCCCTCCTCGGCCGGATCACCGCTGACGACCTCGACGACGAGCACCCTGGCGGCGCTCGCCATGTCCATCGTGGTCGCCGGGACGCCGCCCGGATACGACACCCACGGCCTGCGGAACCGGTCCGGGTGCTGCTCCTGGACGTACCGGGTCAGCTCCTTGTCGTCGCCCTCACCGGGAGACTCCCAGCCGGCGGACGGGGGTGAGCACGGCGGCGGCCCGAACGGGTCGGAGGGCACGGTCGCCGCGGCGGGCGGTTTCTGCTCGGCGACGGTCAGCACACCACCCCGCCACACGCCGCGCAGCTGGGCGGTCCCGTCGGGGGACAGCTGGTTCACGTCGACCCCGACGACCGGTACGCCGAACGGGCAGTCGTGCTGCGGCGAGGCGATCGCGAACGTCGGCGCGGGCGCGCAGAACCTGGCCGGCTTGCCGGACTGCGCGACGACCCGTCCCGTCGCCCGCACCTCGGTGCCCTCGCGCACCACGAGCGGAGCGGCCGGCTCGGATCCCGCCTGTGCCGTGGCGAAGCCGAACGGCCGGTCGGACTCGGTGCTGCCGCTCGACTGCGGACGGGTCACCAGGTACGCCCCGCCCGCCACCAGGACGGCGGCCGCCGCCGCCGCGAGCGGAACCCAGCGGCGCCGCCGCGGCGGTTCGGCAGGCGGTCGGTCCGGTGTTCCGGCCTCGTTCACCAGGTTGTCGACGGGGTCGTTCACCCGGTCACCTCCCCCAAGACGTGAGCTTCATCCGTGAGACGGAAGTGCTGTCGATCCGCGTTGCTCACCCTTCACCGGCCGACTCGGAACTGCTCCACCAGCTCCTCGGCCTCGGCGATGTTGTCCGGCGTCTCCACCGCGCGCATCCCGTCGAGCGACGCCGTCCACGCCTGCTCGGCGGCGGCGTGCCTGCCGAGCGCGAACAGCACGCGGCCGAGGTTGAGCCGCAGGCGGGCTTCGGCGGCGATGTCGCCGAACTCGCGGCACGTCGCCAGCCCCGTCTCCAGGTGCAGGAGCGCCTGCTGGAGCCTGCCCGTGCCCAGGCAGGCGATGCCGAGCTGGTTGCGGGTGCTGATGGCGTGGTACGACCCGTCCTCGTCGCGCCGCAACGACTCCTCGAGGCACTCGATCGCCTCGGTGAAGCGCTTCTGGTGGAGCAGGACCGCACCGAGGTTGCCGAGCAGCACGTACGACGCTTGGTCGTCGTGCAGCTTCTCGGCCTCGGCCAGCGCCGAGTGCAGCACCATGATCGCGTCGTCGGTGTGGCCACCCAGCAGCAGCACCCGGCTGACCGTGCTCATCGCGCGGAGCACCGCCTCGTGCATACCCAGTTCCAGCGCGCGCTGCGCGGTGCGCAGCAACAGGTCGTGAGCTTCCCGCAGCTGTCCCGCCGTCGCGAGCGCGGCGCCCTGTTCGTTGAGCGCCTCGAGCTCGGCGTCCTCCGCGCCCAGCTCGCGCGCCGACGACTCGGCCAGCTCGCTGATCTCCAGCCACGCCGAGGTGCTCGACCTGATGCGCAGCAGGAAGTACAGGCAGTGCGCCAGCCACAGCACGTCCTTGTGCCTGCCCGTCGCGTGCGCGAGCCCGGCCGCGCTGATCAGCGTCGCCCGGTTGTCGTCGAGCCACTCCAGCGCCGCCGGCGTGTTCTGCTCGCGGAACTCCTGGTCCGCCTTGGCGCTGCGGCCGGTGAAGTACACCATCAGCCGGTCGAGCGCCGCCTCGCGCTCGGTGTCCGGCTCCTCGGCCAGCCGGTCCTTCGCGTACAGCCTGACCAGGTCGTGGAACCGGTAGCCGGGTTCGAGCAGGTGCGCGGTCCGCAACGCGCGCAGCGTCTTGCGGGTCTGTGGGAACGGCGTGTACGTCAGCATCGCCGCGCACTCGACGGTGAACCCGTCACCGGGGTGCAACGCCAGCAGCCGGAACAACCGTTGCTGCTCGACGGAAAGCGCGTTGTAGGAGAGGGCGAAGGTCGCTTGCAGGCCGTCGAGCAGGTCGAACTGGGCCTCGCGCAGCTCGTCGGCCCAGTCGGCGTCGGGCCGTTCCGGCTCGGTCTCGCGCAGCGCGGCCATGATCTGCAACGCCAGCGGCAGGTGCCCGCACAACGACGCGAGCTCGGTGGAGCCGACCAGCGCGACCGACGAGTCGACGTCGAGCACGTCCAGCTCGACGTGCCGGGCACCGGTGAGCCCGGTCAGCTTGTGCCTGCTCGTCACGATCACCTGATGCCCCGCGGGCAGCAGCGGTGTGACCTGTTCGACCGACGAGGCGTCGTCCAGCACCACGAGCATCGGCTCGCGCTCCGCGAGCAAGCTGCGGTACAGCGCGGCCTTCTCGGCTTCACCGGGTGGCGTCTCCCGCACGCCGAGCACCCACAGGAACGACTCCAGCGCCCGTTCCGACGTCCATCGGCGATCGGGGTCGTAGCCGTGCAGCTCGACGTGCAGCACCCCGCCGGGGAACGAGTGCTGTCGCGCGAAGTGCAGCACCAGCTCGGTCTTGCCGACACCGGGCAACCCCGACACCACGCTCAGCGGCGCGCCCGCCAGCGACGCGAGCTCAGCCGTGCGGCCGGTGAACGTCGGTGAGGCGCGGGGAAGCCCGTGGAGCGCCTGGTGGGACTTGGCACCGACCTGCACCGAACCGATCTTCCCGGCCTGGATGACGTGCCCGAACACGTCCCCGTGCAACTCGCTCACCGGTGTTCCGCCGTGTGGTCGTGGACCGCGTGCCGGTGGATGACGAAGTCGTCGAAGTAGTGGATGCCCATGTCGTCGCCCACGACGTCCAGCGCGTCGCGCAACGCGTGCAGGTGGTCGACGGTCATCTGCAGCGGCGGCTCGTCCGGCTGGTGCACCGCGCCGATCGGGTAGTCGTGACCGGGCTTCGTGGACATCTCGATGTGGCAGCCGAGCACGTGCGTCACCGGGTTGGCCGCGCAGAAGTCGACGAGGCGCGCGATGGTCGCCCGGTACGCGGACCAGTCGAACACGTACAGCCTGCCCCGGTACAGCGTGTCGCCGGTGAGCAGCAGCCCGGTGGTGCGGTCGTAGAACACGACCGCAGACTCCTGGTGTCCCGGACCGGGGATCACGTCCACCACCCGGTCACCGAGGTCCAGGGTCGCGTTCTTGACCGGCCAGTCGGTGAGGCCGTAGAACGACGTCACGTCGTCCAGCGACTTGCCGACCACGGTCGTCGACGGACGGTCCTCGAACTGCGCGTCCGCCGCCACGTGGTCACCGTGCGCGTGGGTGTGCACGACGAGCAGCTCGCGTTCGGAGCCGATCAGCTCGTCGATCGTGTCGCGCAGCGGGAAGTGGGCCGGGTCCGCGGTCGCACCGGTGTCGACGAGCATCGCCCGCTCGGTCCCGGCCAGCAGGAACAGGAACGGGCCCTCGTAGTTCACGGCCTTGTTCTGCCGCAGGATCCACGTCTGCTCGTCGTACCGGTGCACCTGCAGGGGCGGGTGCGTGTCGTGCTTCGGCGACGGGGAGCCCGCGTGCCAGGTGACGTCGAGGTTCACCGCACGAACTCTGCCAGCCGCGGTCATCCGAGCGCAGCTCTGATCTGCTCGAGCACGTCGCGCGCGGTCTTCGCCTCGTGGTCGTCACCGAGAGCCTCGAACGTCTCCACGGCTGCTCGCACGGCCTCTTCGGCTTCGTCGGGCCTGTCCATCTCGCTGCAGAGGTTCGCCTCGTCGTACCGCTTCAACGCCTGGAACGTCGCGCCGATCGAGTTGAGCACGATCATCTTCGTCGACCACTGCCCGAGGTCCTCGCAGAGCCGCAGCGCCTCAGCGAGGTGCGGCTCGGCCCGCCAGGAGGTGATGGTCGTGCTCGGTGGCCATCCCCACGGCTGCCACCAGTGTGGACCGGTGGCGATCCAGCCACCGCAGCCCTTCTTCGTGGTCGGCGAAAGGGGCGCTGTCCGCTGCCTCGGCCGTGGCGACGAAATGGCTCAGCACGCGTGTCGTCGCGGCCTCGCACGTGCGTGTCGATGCGGCCTGCCTGGACCACCGAACCCTGGTTGTGGTCGGTGAAGTCGTTGTCGGTGCCGTCCGTCACGGGGCAGTATCGTCACGTGCGGCCAGGTGGTCGTTTTCAGGGGCGGACGAACTCGGCCAGCCAGCGGCCCTCGATGCGCTGAATCCGTTCCGCGCGCAGGCCGTCGGCGAACTGCTCGACCTCTGTCGGCGTCAGCGGCCACGGCGGGCCGTCCGGGACGGGTGAGTCGTCGTCACGGGCTTCCGCGAGCACGACCAGCTGGTCGCCGGTCAGCCCGGCGACCTGCGCGATCGCTTCGGCGTGCAGCGAGATCGGCAGCGACTGCACGGTCAGCGACTCCACGACCAGGTCGAACCCGTGGTGCCATTCGGCGGGCGGGTTGAGGAGGTCGGCGACCCGGTAGTCGACCGGGCTGTCCGGGAAGCGGCGCCGGATCGTCTCGACCGCGGTCGGTGACACGTCGAACGCCGTCACGGTGAATCCCTTGGCGGCGAGGAACTCCGAGTCGCGGCCGAGCCCGCACCCGACGACCAGCGCGGACCTGCCGGTGCCGTCGACGTCGCGCGCCCACTCGGCGAGCAGCGGGTGCGGCGACCCGCGGTCCCACGGCACCTCGGCATGGCCCTGCGCGGCCTGGACGTACAGCTCCTCGAACCAGCCGGTCGGGCTGGCGCCGGCTGCGAGGTGACGGGTGTGCTCGTCGGCGGAGTTGACCATGTTGCCAGTTCTACTCCTCGCTGGCGGTCAGGTAGGCGCCGATCACCACATCCAGTGTCTGCCACCCCAGCCGCCACAGCTGGATCGCGGACGCGCCGAGCGTGGTCGTGCCGATCACCAGCAGGGGAGTGGCGACCCGCGGTTCGCTGATCGTCAACGCCGCAGCCAGCAACGTCAGCACACCGATCGTGAACCACAGCGGGAACGTGTCGGTGTGCCGGAACGCCCTGCGGATCTTCGGGCTGTGCGCGGCGAGCGCGGCGCAGATCGCGTCGCGCTCCTCGTTGGACACGCGGATCGCCTTGTCGGACAACCGGGTCGCGAGCAGTTCGACGGTGAGCGCGGTGCGCGTGACGGGATCACTCACTCTTCGGCAACCACAGTCCGGTCGGCTTCGGACGCGCGAGCCTCGGCGCACCCGGCTGGTCAGGACCCGGCAGGTGCAGCAACGCCAGCGCCGTGTCCACAGTCGTCCCCTCGTACGCCCACACGATGTCCTTGCCGTTCTCGCGCGCGGCGATCGCCTCGTGCTCGTCCCAGATGTGGATGTGGTCGTAGAATCCGAGGTAGCCCTTCGAACCGACGAGCACGAGGATTTCGCCCGCGTGGTCGTACACCGGTTGGAAGAAGTAGCCGCGCTCGACGAGCGCCTCGAGTTCCCTCATGTCGCCATTTCCCCGTATGCAGCGGGGACATACAAGCCGCTGACCTGCTACTTTCGGGCGGACTTTCGGTGCCGAACGTCCTCAATGGCCTGCTGCGGCGTGGCTTTCTGGTGTCCCGGCCGTCCGGATGCTTGGGATCATCGTCGTGCTCGCGAAGGCCGAGTCACGCGTGTCGATCGCTAAACTCGCCGCATGGCTGAGCCGTGCGTCCTCGATGCGCAGACAGTCCGGTGGACGAGCTGACCGCCGAGGTCCTCGCGGCAGCGGCCCGCGGCGACTGGGATGCGCTCAAACCGCTGCTGCACCCGTACCTGCACTGGAGCGATGGAGAGGCGAAGTTGCGCGGTCGCACCAAGGTTCTCGCGCACCTGGCCGCGCATCCGGTAGGCCCGCCGGCGGAAGTCGAGTTGCGCGATGGACAGGTCTACCGCTGGATCGGCCGTCCAGCGGAGTGAAGTGAGAAATCCTCACGCTAGCGTCCGTGCCCATGCTGAGTGCGCTGACGGTGGCCGCGTTCACCCTGTCCCTTCTCGTGCCGCCGCCGGGGTTCTCGGTTGAAGTGCTGAGCGTCAGCGGGGAGGGTTGTCCTCCTGGTACGGCGCAGGTGGCGCCGTCGCCGGACAACCAGGCGTTCACCGTGACGTACAGCGACTTCTTGGTGCAGGGCAAGGGTTCTGAGGCCAAGAAGACCTGCGAGCTCCAGCTGCGGGTGAACCATCCGGCGGACTACACGTACGCCGTCGAGGCGACCGACTACCGCGGTTTCGCGGCGTTGGACGCGGGCACGACCGGCATCAAGAAAGCCAGCTACCACTTCGTCGGGCACGGGCCGACTCGGCACATCACGAACACCTACGCCGGGCCGATGAGCGACAACTGGCAGGCCACCGACAAGCCCGACCCCGGCAAGCTGGTGCACGGTCCGTGCAAGCAGAAGAAACCGCTGCGGATCGTCGTCGAGCTGCGGGTGAAGGGGAAGTCCGGCTTCATGTCCATGGACTCCACGGACAGCAGTGTGAGCGCGAAGTTCAAGCTGAACTGGAAGAAGTGCTAGCGGTCGCACACTCCGACCATCAGCCGGAGTGTGCTGCCGCAGGCGCCACGCGGTTCGGGGGAACTGCGCGTCGATCCTCCCGGACTTGACGGGCTTCGCCCGACACGAGGCGTCCCTCCGGGCCGCGTCGTACCGAGGAATCTGCCGCGGCGATGCGGTGGTCCGATCCGCCACTCGCCTTTCGCGGTTCTGGTTGCACCGGATCCGTGGCTGCTGGCCGGCGCTCACCTCTTCGTCCTTTTTTCAGAAGGGTGGAATGTCGGCAAAGCCCGCCAATACCGGCTCTGGTTCGGTGACATATGTCTTTCCCGCTGGGCTTCGGTGGACGAACCTGCCCGGTGACGGCTGTGTGACCACCCAGTCCGATTCGTGCTTCAACCGGTGGCGGCGTTTGCAATACGCGCCACAATTGTCCGCCGACGTCGCACCCTCAGGGAATGGGGTCGTGTGGTCGATTTCGCAGCGCTGCGCCTGCCGCATACACCCCGGGAATCGACACGTCTTGTCACGCGCCCAAATGGACTTCCGCAGCGCGGCCGGAGGCTTGTAGGTGATCCGCCCGAAGTCCAGCAACTTCCCGTCCACCGGATCGGTCAACAACCGGCTCCACGTCGCATCCCCAGCCAACTCGCGGGCGAGTGACGCGCTGATCGGCCCGTACCCGGCGAGCTCGGCGGCCTCCTCGTCCAAACCCATCAACGTCGTCGCGGACACCGTCACATACAGGTTGACCTTGACGCTGCTGGAACCGTCCGGCGTCGCCAGCAACAGATCCGCGACCACATCCGCGCGTCGCTGATTGAGCGTGCGGGTGTCACCCGGTGTCTTCGCCCGCCTGGCCAACACATCCACCCGATGCGCGATCGCCGTCCCCTGCTCCGCGGGCAATACCGCCGACAACCGGGCCATCTCATCCTCGAGCGGCTCGAACCACGCCACCCGCTGCGCCCGCTTCTCCGCCCTGCGCTCCTCCCACCCCTGCGGGTCGACCTTCATCACGAGCCGCCGAGCACGCGCCCGCATCTGCTGCCCCGTCTGCTCCGGCGCTTTCGCCAGCACCCGCTCCTCCACGACACGGACCTGCTCGTCCGAGAGCGGCCTGGTCAGATCATTCAAAGTACGAGCCTTGTACAGGTCGATCTCCCCGCGCTGCAGAGCATCGACCGTATCCGGCAACCTGGTCACCAAATCCTCAGCGAGCGCCAACTGACTCACCGCCCAGCCCGACGTCCATCTCATCCACGCCGCCACCTCATCAGCAGCGAACTCATCCCGCCGCCGCGACTGAGCAAACTCAGCCAACGCCCGCACCATACGAGCCTGCCAATAATCAATCCCCCGCTGACACTCCCGAATGGAGTCCAGCACCCCACCTCACCCATGCCGCCAATATTACCGCAGAACAAGCCTGCCAAATTAACTCGACTCAGTGAAAATAGAAAATGATCAAGCTGTCCGAAAATCGCTGGCACCAGATGAAACCATCGACTCCATGAGCACCGAGATCACCGCGCACTACGCAGACGGAGTCGAACGCACGAGGCTGACCCGCTCCCCGCACGGACGCCTGGAGTTCCTGCGCACACAGGAGATCCTGCGCCGCACGCTGCCGAAGAACGCGAAGGTGCTGGACGTGGGCGGCGCGATGGGCGTCCACGCGGAATGGTTGGCCCAGGACGGCCACCGGGTCCACCTGATCGACCCCGTCCCCGACCACGTCGAAGCCGCCGCTCAGCTGCCGGGCGTCACGGCGGCCATCGGTGACGCCCGGCAGCTCGACACAGAAGACAACAGCGTCGACGTGGTTCTGCTCTTCGGCCCGCTCTACCACCTCACGGACCCCCGGGACCGGCAAACGGCCATCGGCGAGGCGAAGCGAGTGCTCCGAACAGGGGGCCAGGTGTTCGCGGCAGGCATCAGCCGCTACCTGACGCTCATGGAACTCGGCACGAACGGCGGAATAACCCAGATCAATGAGTCCGATGTGGACGAAGTGGTGAGAACCGGCCGCTACAACGAGCACGCGGGCTTCGTCGAGACGCACTTCCACACGGCGGACGAGCTGGCCCAAGAACTAGGGGGCTTCAGCGACATCACCGTGTTCGGCGTCGAAGGACCGGCGTGGCCGACCCTTGACGCCACGAACAACGACGAACACATCGACGGTGCGATCAGGGCGGCGCGGCTGGTCGAGACCGATCCGCACCTGATCCACGCCAGCGCTCACCTGCTGGCCCGCGCCCGGTTGACGTAGTCGACGAGGCCATCGTCAGCCGGCCAGCCGACCTGGGTGCTGATGGTGGCCTTGTTCTCCTTCCACGACGCCGCGGCGGCGGCCTTGATCGCGGGGTCGTCGCCGGTGAACTTGGCTCCGAGCTGGTCCCACTTGAGCGACAGCGACTGCACGGCCGGATCGTCGACGGGGGTTCCGGCGTTCATGTGTTCCCGCAAGGAAGAAGCCAGCCCGAACCACTCGGTCTTCAGCGCCTCGACCGCCTCGGGGCCCATGGAGGCGGCGCGCGAGCGCAACGCGGTCAGCTGCTCGGCGGTGAAGTAGCTCTCGTACACGGACATCATCTCCAAAGTGGTCAAAAGGGACTCGGTGTCGTCGTGACGCAACAGGTCCGCGACCCGTGAGCGCAGCTGGTCGAGCTTCGCCGCCTGGGCGTTCAGCGCGGCGAGCTGCGCGGTGAACAGCGAGTGCAATGAGTCCGAAAAGGACAGCATCGAGCGGATGTCGTCCAGGCCGAAACCCAGCTGCCGCAACGTTCTCACCCGATACAGCAGGCGCACGTCCGCCTCGGTGTAGCGGCGGTGCCCGGACGGCGTCCGCTCCGAAGCGGACACCAGCCCGATCTCGTCGTAGTGGTACAGCGTGCGGATCGTCAGGCCCGATGCGCGGGCCAGGTCTCCGATGCTCCATCGCGTCACGTCGCCGACGGTAGAACCTCCCGTTACGGGAGGTGCAAGTCCCTAATCACCTGATCGAGTGGGTATAGATGCGAACCGGGCGTGCCGATGAAAACGAAGATCGGTCCCCGAAAACCACGTGAGGAAAACTGTGTCTCGTTCCGGACTGTTCCGTGCCGCCGCTCTGCTCGCCGCGGGTGTGTCTCCGCTCCTCGTTGGCGCAGCCAGCGCGGCCGAGACCCCTGACCTGAAGGGCATCGCCCCTGAGGCCGCGGCCGCCGAGAAGGTCGCCCCGCTGATCCAGGACGCCAGCAAGACGACGAACCCGCTCGACGCCGCCAAGGGCGTCAAGCTGCCTTCGGTGAAGGCTCCGGTTGCGAACCCGGCGCAGGTCAAGGCCCCCGAGGCCCCGGCTGCCGAGCGCTCGCTGCCCGCCGGTCTCCCCGGTCTCCCGGTCCCCGCCGACCTCCCGGCCCCCGGTGACCTGCCGATCGGCACGCTGCCGACGCTGCCCGACACCAACGCCGTCCCGGACGCCAAGGTCGGCGACGTGAAGGTTCCGGCCGTCTCCAAGCTGCCGGGTGTCGAGAGCGTTCAGGGCCAGCTGCCGCCGCTCGGCTGAGAATCGTGAGAATCGGGCCCATGACGCGGTGGCACCCGCGTCATGGGCCCATCTCGTGCACCAGCAACGCCACGTAGAGCGACAACACCGACTCCGGGTCCTCCAGCGACACCCCGAGCACCTGCTCGATCCGGGACAGCTGCTGGTAGAACGCCGTGCGCGAGAGGTGCGCCGCCGAGGCGGCCGCCGACTTGTTGCCGCCGTGCTCGCACAGGCACCGCAACAGCTCGACCAGCCTGCTGCCCTGCGCCGTGTCGCGCGACAGCAACGGCCCCAGCTCGCGGTCCGCGAATGCGCGCACCCGCTCGTCGTCCCGCAGCAGGTGCAGCAGTCCGCGCAGCCGGACGTCGTCGAGCCGGTGGTACAGCTGGGATCCCGGTGAGCGCAGCGCCGCACCCGCGACGTGCGCCGCCTCGCCGAGCGAACGCCGGACGTCGACCGACGACGACACGGTCGTGCCGACGGCGATGACGACCGAACCCGCAGCCGTGCGGTGGATCTCGCGCGCGACCTTGCGCAGAACCCCTTCCACGCCAACGGTCAGCGGCACCGACAACAACGCGCGCACGGACGTCTCGTCCACGACGCCGACCAGCGCGGCCACCGTCACCCGGCGCGCCGCCAGCGCGGTCGCCTCGGCCAGGTCGCGCAGCACCTCCTGCGTCGCAAGGGTTTGCGCGGACGGGATCGCGCTCGACGGCCGGATCGCGACACCGACGAGCTGACGTCGTTCGAGCGGAACGCCCAGCGCCGCCGCCCGCGCGCCGAGATCGGGTGAGAGCGGTGCCTGGCCGAGCAGCTGGGCGAGCAGCGTGCGGTGAGTCTGGCGCTCCAGCGACTCCCGGTCCCGCGCGACGAGCCGGTGCACGGCCAGCGCGGACGCGGCGCGTTCGGCGACGACGACGTGCCGGTGCGGCGGAGCCTCGGGGGAGAGCAGCACGAGCCGTCCCCAGTCCGCGCCCCGTGCGCCGACCACGGTGACCAGCCAGCCGGACGTCGCGTGGTACGCCGTGCGCTCCGAGACGGTGACCGCGCGCGAGCGCGAGCCCCAGTCGTCGAGCAGCTCGGACGGATCCTGACCAGCGGCGTCGTACGCGAGCACGTCGTGGCCGAGCGTCTCGAGCACGACCGGCAGCCCGGACGTGCGCGCCACCTCGCGCAGCACCTCGGACGGCTCGGCGCCGGCGACTGTGAGCGCGGTGAACGTCTCGTGCACCTGCTCGGCGGCCCGCAGCTCGGCGAGCTGGGCGTCCACGATCAGCGCGACGACGGCCTCGGTGACCGACACGTACCTGGTCTCCTGCGCGAGCGTGACCAGCGGCAACCCGTGCCGCTCGGCCGCGTCGACCAGCGCCTGCGGCACGTCGTCGCGCCAGCGGCGGCCGAGCTCCAGCACCAGGCCGGCCACCCCGACCTCGGCGAGGTCGTCGACGTAGCTGGTCAGTGCGTTGTCGTCGGACCCGAGCAGCACGCCGGTGGTGAGCACCAACTCGCCGCCGCGCAGCAGTGGCGCGATGTCTGCGACCTCGGCCACATGGACCCAGCGGACGCGCCGCTGCATCCCGGCCGAGCCCGCCACGACACGCGGTTTTCCCTGTCGCACGATCGGCAGTGCGACCACTTCGGCGACCGTCGGGTACATGAACACAACGTAATGCGAATCCCCCGATCCCGGTACAGGTTGTCCATGGCGGGGAACCGCTCGCGCGGACAGACTCCGACGTAGGCGGAACGACCCTGGAGGACGTGATGGACGACCTGCTCGCCCGGCACCGCGCGGTCATGCCCAACTGGCTGGCGCTCTACTACGACGAGCCGATCGAGATCGCGTCGGCGTCCGGCCGCCGGGTCACCGACCGCGACGGCACCACGTACCTGGACTTCTTCGCCGGCATCCTGACCAACGCGATCGGCTACGACGTGGCCGAGATCAGCGACGCGGTCCGGTCGCAGCTCGACACCGGCGTGCTGCACACGTCCACGCTGTACCTGATCCGCAAGCAGGTCGAGCTCGCGGAGAAGATCGCCGAGCTGTCCGGAATTCCGGACGCCAAGGTGTTCCTCACCAACTCGGGCACCGAGGCCAACGAGACCGCGCTGATGCTGGCCACGACCGCGCGGCGCAGCGAGCAGGTGCTGGCGCTGCGCAACTCCTACCACGGCAGGGCGTTCGCGACGGTCGGCATCACCGGTAACCGCGGCTGGTCGGCGTCGTCGCTCAGCCCGGTCAAGGTGTCGTGGGTGCACGGCGGCTACCAGTTCCGCAGCCCGTTCAAGTCGTACTCCGACGCGGACTACATCAAGGCGTGCGTCGCGGACCTGCGCGACATCATCGAGACGACGACCTCCGGTGACGTGGCGTGCATGATCGCCGAGCCGATCCAGGGCGTCGGCGGGTTCACCGCCCCGCCGGACGGCCTGTTCCGCGCCTTCAAGGAAGTGCTGGACGAGTACGGGATCCTGTTCATCTCCGACGAGGTGCAGACCGGCTGGGGCCGCACCGGCGAGCACTTCTGGGGCATCCAGGCGCACGACGTGGTGCCGGACGCGATGACGTTCGCCAAGGGCCTCGGCAACGGTCTCGCGGTCGGCGGCGTCGTCGCGCGGGGGTCGCTGATGGACACGCTGAACGCGAACTCGATCTCCACGTTCGGTGGCAACCCGGTGTCCTCGGCCGGTGCGCTGGCGACGTTGAACTACCTGCTGGACCACGACCTCCAGGCCAACGCGGCGAAGCTCGGGTCGCGGCTGATCGCGGGGCTGCGGTCGGTCGCCGAGCGGCACCCGGTCGTCGGGGACGTGCGCGGCAAGGGCCTCATGGTCGGCATCGAGTTCGTCGGGCCCGAGGGCGAGCCGAACGCGGCCGCCGCGGCGGGCGTGCTGGAGGAGACGCGGCGCCGCGGCCTGCTCGTCGGCAAGGGCGGGTTGTACGGCAACGTGATCCGCCTGGCGCCGCCGATGACGCTGACCGAGGACGAGCTGGAGGAGGCGCTGGGCATCCTGACCGCGTCCGTCGAGGCGGTGTCCGCGTGAACCGGATCACCCACTGGATCGGCGGAAAGCCTTGGGACGGCGTGGTTTCCCGGTCCGGCGACGTCTACGACCCGGCGACCGGGCAGGTGGCGTCGCAGGTCGACTTCGCTTCCGCCGCTGACGTCGACGCCGCCGTCGACGCGGCATCGGGTGCGTTCGCTTCGTGGCGCAACGCTTCGCTGGCGCAGCGGTCGACGGTGATGTTCGCGTTCCGCGAGCTGCTGAACGCGCGCAAGGGCGAGCTGGCCGAGATCGTGACCGCCGAGCACGGCAAGGTGCTGTCCGACGCGGCGGGGGAGATCCAGCGCGCGCTGGAGTCCGTCGAGTACGCGTGCGGGATTCCCGCACTGCTGAAGGGCGGGTTCTCGGAGAACGCGTCGACCCGCGTCGACGTGTACTCGATCCAGCAGCCGCTGGGCGTGGTCGGCGTGATCTCGCCGTTCAACTTCCCGGCGATGGTGCCGCTGTGGTTCGTGCCGACGGCCATCGCGTGCGGCAACGCCGTGGTGCTGAAGCCGTCGGAGAAGGACCCGTCGGCGTCGAACTTCATCGCGTCGCTGTTCGCCGAGGCCGGGCTGCCGGACGGCGTGCTGAACGTCGTGCACGGCGACAAGGTCGCGGTCGACCGGCTGCTGGAGCACCCGCGCGTCAAGGGGATCTCGTTCGTCGGGTCCACGCCGATCGCGCGGTACGTCTACGAGACCGGGACGTCGCACGGCAAGCGCGTGCAGGCGCTCGGTGGCGCCAAGAACCACATGGTCGTGCTGCCCGACGCCGACCTCGACCTCGCCGCGGACGCCGCGGTGTCCGCCGGCTTCGGGTCGGCGGGGGAGCGGTGCATGGCGATCTCGGTCGTCGTGGCCGTGGATCCGGTGGGTGACCAGCTGGTCTCCAAGATCACCGAGCGGATCGCGAAGCTGCACGTCGGCGACGGCAGGCGGCCGGGCTGCGAGATGGGGCCCCTGGTCACCGGGGTGCATCGCGACAAGGTCGTGTCCTATGTGGACGCTGGCGTGTCGTCGGGCGCCTCGCTCGTCGTGGACGGGCGTTCGCACGCGATCGACGGTGCCGCCGAGGGGTTCTGGCTCGGGCCGACGTTGTTCGACCACGTCGGCACGGACATGTCGATCTACACCGACGAGATCTTCGGGCCGGTGCTGTCCGTGGTGCGCGTCCCGTCGTACGACGACGCCGTCGAGATGGTGAACGACAACCGGTACGGCAACGGCACGGCGATCTTCACCAACGACGGTGGCGCCGCGCGGCAGTTCCAGAACGAGATCGAGGTCGGCATGGTCGGCGTGAACGTGCCGATCCCGGTGCCGGTCGCGTACTACTCGTTCGGCGGCTGGAAGGACTCCCTGTTCGGCGACTCGCACGCTTACGGGCCGCACGGCGTGCACTTCTTCACCCGCTCGAAGGTGATCACGTCGCGCTGGCTCGACCCCTCGCACGGCGGAGTCAACCTCGGGTTCCCCCAGAACACCTAGCAGAACACGGGAGCTGGTCGAACGGTTCTCGCTGCTCGGCATCCTGGGCACCGGCGTGCTCTTCGAGTACGCCGGTGCCGCCTTCTTCACGGTGCGCGACGGAAGTTTGCACACCGCCTGGGTGCTGGGCGATCTGGTGGCCCTGCGAGCCCAGCTCACCCGAGGTTGAGCGACCACCGGTCGAAGTGACCCACGTCGGCCTCGGCGCGGTCCTGCACCTTCAGCGCCCACTTCCCGTTGCCGGTCTCGCCGGACGCGTTGACGGTGAAGGTCTCGTTCACGTCGTCCTTGCCGTCCAGGCTGTTGGTGTTCTTCAGCCGGAACTCGCGCCCGGACGGCCCGACGAGGTCGATCCGCAGGTCACCGCGGAACTCGTGCCTGACCAGCACGGCGACCTTCAGGTCGGCGGGTGCGTTGCCGGGACAGCCGGACACGACGATCTCGGCGACCACGGGTGGTCCCGCGTCGGGGATCTTGGCATCCCGGTCGTTGACGTGCGTTCCGCAGCCCGCCGGAGCGGGCACGGGTAACGCGAGCGCGGTCAGCAGAGCGATGGTCGTGAGCATCGGCTTCTCCCTCAAGGCTTGTGGTCGAGTGCGAACTGAAGTGAGCGGGAGTAGGCCTCGCTGGTGATGGTCGCGCCGGACACCGTGTCGATGTCCGCGCTCTGCGCCCGCAAGACCTCCTCCCGCAGGATCGGCAGGGCCATGCGGGTGGGCGCGCTGTCCGGCGCCTGCAACACCCGCACGTCGGCGATCCGATCCTCGGTGAAGACGACCGCGACCTGCACCGCGCCTCGCCAGGTGATCTCCACCGAACCGGGGACGGTGTCCGCCGCGGACGCGGCCGGCACCGGTGGCGTGATCGTCAACGGCGCCAGCGCCGCGCTGGGCTCGAACTGCCACACGACGACGAAACCGGTGGCGGACAACAGCATCGCGGGGATCGCGCGGTGCATTTCAGCTCCTCAACTGGCCAGGCTGAACCGTTCGGTGTGGATGAGCGCGGGCGGGACGCTCAGTTCGCGCAGGCTCGCCATCGTGGCGCGCACCATGGGCGGCGGGCCGCACAGGAACACGTCGCGCTGCCGCAGGTCCGGCACCAGCGCGAGCAGGTTGTCCGCGCCGAGCAGCAGGCCGTTGCGGTTGGCCGCGGTCGGCGGCCCGGTGAGCAGATGCACGTCCGCGCCCCGCCGGTAGCCGATGTCGACGAGCTCCCACAGCAGCACCGCGTCGTTGGCGGTGTTGACCCGGTAGAGCACGACGACGTGGCCGCGGATGTCCTCCAGCAGCGCCCTGATCGGCGTCACCCCGACCCCGCCCGCGATCAGCACCGCGTTCGGCATGCGCTGGTGCAACGTCGTGAACGCGCCGTACGGGCCCTCCGCGAACACCCTCGTGCCCGGCTTGAGCGAGCGCAGCGCCGCGCTGCCCGCGCCGAGCGCTTTCGCGGTGAGGCGCAACGAGCTGCCGTCCGGTGCGGCCGAGAG
This sequence comes from Lentzea tibetensis, assembly GCF_007845675.1. Classification (GTDB taxonomy): domain Bacteria; phylum Actinomycetota; class Actinomycetes; order Mycobacteriales; family Pseudonocardiaceae; genus Lentzea; species Lentzea tibetensis. The sequence goes on from NZ_VOBR01000007.1 coordinate 225,191, forward strand.
CGAGAACGGGTTGGCCTGCCACCAGCGGTCCCTGGTGAGGAACCGCCACAGGAAGAACTGCCCCGCCCGCGCGGGCAGCTCGTCCAGGCGCCTGCCGGTGACGTAGACGGACACGACGTCCGCCGACTCGGGCACCACCGCCGAGACCCGCAGCCGGTGCTTCACGTTGCGCCGCAGTGGAAGCAGCACGCGTCCCACGAGCACCGCGCCCAGCGCGGCACCCCAGAGCGTCCACCAGTAGGCGCGCGACACCGCGTTGCCGGTGAACGACGGGCCGACCACGAGCTGGTGGCTGAACGCCAGCACCACGGCGACGTAGGTGTAGAGGTGCAGGAAGTGCCACGTCTCGTAGGCGAGCCTGCGCCGCGCCCACCTCGCCGACGCGACCGCGACCCCCACGACCAGTGCGAACGCGACGACCGCGCGCAGCACGCCCGCCGCGCCGAACATCAGCTGCAACGGCGTGACCCGCTCCAGGAACCCCAGCGTGGTGAACACCGTGTGCCCGATGAGCAGCCACAGCACGGAGAAGCCGTTCCACCGGTGCAGCGAGGTGAGCCGGTCCATGCCGAGCCTGCGGTCGAGCCACGGCAGCCTTGCCACGAGCAGCAGCTGGAACGCCATCAGCAGCGCGCCGTAGAGCCCGAAGATGCGGCCCAGGCTGAGCAGTGCGGTGCGGGACGCGCCCGTGGTGACGTACAGGGACGTCACCACGAGCACGTTCACCCCGAGCACCGCGCACAGCCAGATCCTGGCCGTGGCCATCGGCGGGAGCTTCGAACCGAAGACCCGCGCGACGACGGGAGAGCGCAGTGTCGTCACGTCGCCGCTCGCTCACTCGCCCGCGCGGCGCAACAGCTTGGCGTACGTGAACCCGAGCACCGACCCGTAAATCAGATGGCCGACGAGGCTCGCCACGAAATTCACCGGGGTGATGGGGAACAACACGGTGCTGCCGTAGGCGGAGAAGTAAATCGTGCCGAGCAGACCGGACCAGATGAAGATGCCGTAGCAGACTCCTGTTGCCACCAGATGACGCTTCCAGCTGAGCAGCGCGCATCCGAGCCCGAACACGAGACCCATTCCACCGCCGTCGCCGAGCCAGCGCCAGAAGTAGCCCAGTGCCATGTTCGTGCCTTCACCGCCGTAGATCCAGGCACCCATCTGCGGAATGAAATCGGGCCAGATCCCCAGGATGACGAACGGGATCCGTGCCGCGTCGTAGGCGAACACGCCGACCAGGCCGCCCAGTAGTCCCCGCACGACAGCCGGGGTTTCGGGCACCTTCTTGAGCGCGAGGACCGCCGCTAGGAGCACGACAGGAAGAACCAGGTAGGGGGCTGAGTCCTTCATGTGGATGAATCCGAAGGCGTGTAACGCGATGGACAGCACCGGCAGTGCGCCGGCTGCGACAAAAGTGACGAGTCGAAGGGCGAACCATGCTACTGTCCGTGGTTTTTCGAGAGATACGCCGAATTGTGGCGCGACGGACACCAAGCGAACACGTGCGTGCAGCACCTCTCCAGCCTCCTACCGCATTTACAGTGGCGGCGGCGGTCGTCCCATGTGAGACGAATATGAGTGTGCTGTCGCGGTTGAATGGAATGGAAGAGATGATGTGCGTAGCGGGTGCGGAATGTTCAACCCGCATCTTGAATACGATCAAGCAACGCGCAGGTCAGGTGGAATTTCGGGCTGTTACGGAAGTGCGTTCAGTATCCCCGCGATGGAAGACACCTTGCTCCACGGATGCAGCTTGCGGAGTTCGCGGCTGATGAGGATGGAACCGCTCGACGACGCGAGCGCCAGTGCTTCGGAGCCTGCGATCGACGCCTGTTCCATGCCGCCGGTGCTGGCGTGCGCGAAGGCGAGCTTCGACAGGTGCACGCCGAGCAGCCACCGGCAGGTCGGTGTGCCCTCGTTGCGCAGGTGCTCGTACTGCGCGATCGCCTCGCGGTGGCGGCCGAGGTCGACGCAGCACGCGGCGCGCTGCAGCTCGACGTGCCGGACCTGGAACCAGCTGCCGAGGCGGTACTCGGGCGTGCGCACGGGCGTGATGTCCTCGACGAGCTTGCGCGCTTGATCGAGCTTGTTGAGGCACGCGGCTTCCTCGCCGATCCGGGCCTGGCTCTGCGCTTCCTGCTGCAGCGTCATCGCGCGCAGCTGCGGGTCGAGCCCGTCGTGCCTGCGCGCGGCGCGCGCGAGCCCGATGGCGCGGTCGTCGTCGTCCTCGAGCTCGGCCTGCATGCTCATCCGGCGGTACGCGTACGCGACGAGCTGCTGGTCGTCCGCGGCCTGCGCCTGCTGCAGCGAGCGCTCGGTCCACCACGCGGCGCCCGGCAGGTCGCCGGTCTGCAGGTGCAGCCAGCCGCAGAACTCCGCGTACAGCGCGGCGATGTCGAGGATCTGGGTGCGCCACTTGCCTTTCGCGAGCGGGCGCAACCGGTCGACGAACTCGTACAGCTGCCGCACCGCGGGCAGCATGCTCGAGCTCGAGATCCAGCTGTCCGCGTCGTTGACCACGCGACGCAGGAACAGCAGCTGCCGCACCACTTCCTCGTTGATGGGGGAGCTGTTGCGCGCGTCGTCGCGCCCGGCGTTGAACGCCGCGGGCGCGCACGCCATCAGGAGGCCGTGCCCGTCGAGCGCGCCGCCCATGATGTTCTGCACGAGCGTGGGCGGGCAGTCGTTGGTGCGCGGGCGCCGGACGTCGATCGGTGCGATGCCGACCTCGTCCTCGGTGAGCCCGAGCAGGTGCGCCGGAATGCTCAGCAGCCGCTGGAAGATCCTCAGCACGCGCACGTCGTACGCGAGGTTGCCGCCGGACTCGATGCGGGAGATCGCCGACTGCGAGAAGCCGGCCATGATGCCGAGCTGGTCCTGCCGCAGGCCGCGGGCGCGGCGCGCGATCGCGATGACCATGCCGGGTGAGGAGTGGAGCACCGCCTGTCGCACTTCCCAAGACGCCCACAAAGAGGGTGGTACCGCGGTGGTTTCATCAGGCTCGACGGTCAACTCGGTGTCGGCGGACCCGCGCATCGCACAACCTCGCCAGGTAGTTCGGCGCGGCGGCGGAAGTACTTAGTTAGACAACTTTCCTTACTATTAAATTACCAGTCCTTGAGTTGTAGTGTCAACAAGGTCACCGGGGTGTGATCACCCCGGTGACCTCAGTTACTTGCTTATTCGCACTCAACTGCTTCGAGCGTCGGGTCCTCGGCGACGCCCGCCGCCACGAAGCAGACCTCGTCGCCTGCCGCGACCGTCTCCGCGTAGGCCGAACCGCCCTTGTCCACGACGACGCGCGACCAGACCAGGTCCTCGTGCGAACGCGGGTAGACCGTGAACGTCGTCGACTCGCCGCTCTTGACGCCGGAGTGGCAGTAGCCGCCGAGCCAGTCGAGCCCGCACAGGTGCGCGGTGTAGTCGCCCTTGTTGAAGACCACGACCTCTACTTCGATCTTGGCTGTCGACGCGCTCGCCGCCGGCGTGAGCGCCACCGCGGCGCCGAGAGCGAACGTCAGTGCCAGTGTCCTGCGAATCCCACTCCACATGGGGTTTCCCCTCGGGTTGGTGCTCGCACCGACCGGCGGCCAACCGGTGAGGCCGCGGTACGTCCGCGCACCCTGGCTCAACACGAGCACAGCGTCTCGGTTGGTTCGGAACTGGTCGCGTTCACCGTTGACATCGCGGAAGTTGGCTCTGTGCAATGGAAAAGGGGGCCGAACGGCCCCCTCTTCACTCACCCGCAGTCGACCGGCTGCACCGTCGGGTTCTTGTTCGTCCCCCGCGCCTCGAAGCAGATCCGGTCGCTGCTGGCGACCGTGGACTGCTCGTCGAAACCCTTGGTCACGACCCGCGCCCAGACCAGGTCCTCGCGCGACCGCGGGTGGACCGTGAACTTCTCCGTGGTGCCCCTGCGCACCGGGCCCCGGCAGTACCCGCCGAGCCAGTCGAACCCGCACAGGTGTGCCGAGTAACTGCCCTTGTTCGTGACCTCGACGGTCACGTTCAGCTTCTCCGCCGCGGACGCCGGCTGGGCCAGCGCGACAGTGGCGACGAAAGCGAACAACACTGCCAGGACCCGTTGAATCCCACTCTTCATGGGTTTGTTCCCCTCGGGTTGGTCCTCGCACCGACCGGCGGCCAACCGGTGAGGCCGCGGTGTCTCCGCGCACCTGGGACCAACACGAGAGAGGCGTCTCGCTTGGTTCGGATCTGGTTCGGAGATGTCAGCTTCCACGGTTGACACCGCGAAAAGTGGCTCCGCACAAGGAAAAGGGGGCCGTGCGGCCCCCTCTTCGCACCTATTTGGCCTTGGTGGCCAAGGCTTCCGGTAGTGGGTCGTACCGGCAGAACTGCCGGGTGAACGTGCCGGTGCCCGACGTGAGCGACCGCAGTTCGATGGCGTAGCGCAACAACTCGGAGCTGGGCACCTCGGCCCGGATGACGGTGCGCCCGCCCTCGTCCGCCTCGGTGCCGAGCACGCGCCCGCGCCGCCCGGACAGGTCGCCGAGCACGGTGCCGAGGTGTTCGTCGGGCAGCCGGATCGCCACCTCGTCCATCGGCTCGAGCAACGTGGTCCGCCCGTTCGCGGCGGCCTCCTTCAGCGCCATCGAACCCGCGGTCTGGAAGGCGGCGTCGGACGAGTCGACCGAGTGGGCCTTGCCGTCGACCAGGGTCACCCGGACGTCGACCATCGGAATCCCGTCGTGCAGGCCCCTTTCCAGCTGGGCGCGCACACCCTTCTCCACGGACGGGATGAACTGGTTCGGGATCGCGCCGCCGACGATCTTGTCGACGAACTCGAAGCCCGAGCCGCGAGGCAGCCCTTCCACGACCACGTCGCACACGGCGTACTGGCCGTGCCCGCCGGACTGCTTCACGTGCCTGCCGTGGCCCTTCGACTGACCGGCGAACGTCTCCCGCAGCGCGACGCGCACTGGTTCGGTGTCGACCTCGGCGCCACCGGCGCGCAGGCGGTCGAGCACCACGGCCGCGTGGGCCTCTCCCATGCACCACAACACCATCTGGTGCGTCTCGGGGTTGCGGTCCAGCCGCAGCGTCGGGTCGCTGGCGACCAGGCGGTTGAGGTTGCGCGCGAGGTTGTCCTCGTCGGAGCGCGAGCGCGGGACGACGGCGATGGGCAGCAGCGGCTCCGGCATGTCCCACGGTGCCATCAGCAGCGGCTGCTCGGGTGCCGAGACCGTGTCGCCCGTCTCGGCCGAGGTGAGCTTCGTCAGCGCGCACAGGTCGCCCGCGACGCAGTACGGCACCTCGCGCAGGTTGGCGCCCAGAGGTGAGTAGACGTGCGCGACGCGTTCGTCCACGTCGTGGTCCTCGTGGCCGCGGTCGGCCATGCCGTGGCCGGACACGTGCACCGGGCGTTCCGGACGGAGGGTGCCGGAGAAGACCCGGACGAGCGACACGCGGCCGACGTAGGAGTCCACCGCGGTGCGGACGACCTCGGCGACGAGTGGACCGTCGGGATCGGCGGCGAGCCGGGGGCGCGGGATGCCGTCGATGCCGGTGATGTCCGGCAACGGGTGTTCCAGAGGTGAGGGGAACGCGCGGGCGATGCCGTCGAGCAGCTCGGTCAGGCCCATGCCGGTCGAGGCGCACACCGGGACCACCGGGTGGAAGGAGCCGCGTGCGACGGCGGTCTCCAGGTCGGTGATCAGGGTCTGCTGGTCGATCTCCTCGCCGCCGAGGTACCGGTCCATGAGGGACTCGTCCTCGCTCTCGGCGATGATGCCCTCGATCAGCGCGTTGCGTTCGTCCGGGTAGTCCTCGCTGGTCAGCAGGCCGATCAGGCCGTCGTCGCCGGGGAGGTAGAGCGGTACGACGCCCGCGCCGAACGCGGCCTGGCACGCGGCTATCTCGTTCAGCACGTCGGCGCGGTGGTGGTCGGTGCGGGTGATCACGACGGCGCGCGGCATGCCGACGGTCGCGCACTCCTCCCACAGCGCCACGGTCGCGGCGTCGACGCCTTCGAACGCGTTCACCACGAACAGCGCCGCGTCCGCCGCGCGGAGCCCTGCGCGCAGCTCTCCCACGAAGTCGGCGTATCCGGGTGTGTCGATCAGGTTGATCTTGATGTCACCGTGCTGCAGCGGTGCGACCGCGAGGCCGACTGAGCGTTGCTGGCGGACGGCGGCCGGGTCGTGGTCGCAGACTGTGTTGCCCTCGGTCACCGAGCCGGCGCGGGTGAGCACGCCGGTGGTGGCGAGAAGGGCCTCGGTGAGCGTTGTCTTGCCTGCGCCGGACGGACCGACGAGCACGACGTTGCGGACCTTGGCCGGGTCGTCCACAGCGACCGCGCCTGCCGGTTGTCCGTTGTCGGAGTGTTTGCTGCCCATGGGACGGACCTCCCGTCAAGTTCGTAGTGTTCGATCTCACACCCGTTGAGCGGGGAGGACAAGTCCGTGGACCCGGTAGCAGCAACACCTCGGTTGTACGGAGCGGCCGCACCACCCGGTCGGCTGCTTCCATGGGAGTGGGCGCGCACCCGTCTGGTGGAGGCCCGCACGTACTGGATCGCGTCCGTGTCGCCGTCCGGCAGGCCGCACACCCGGCCGGTGTGGGGCGCGTGGACGACGCTCGGGCTGTGGTTCTCGACCGGATCATCGGCCAGGCGGAACCTGCTGGTGAACCCCTTGATCTCGGTGCACCTGGAGGACGGCGACGAGGTCGTCGTCGTGGAGGGGACGGCCCGTTCGAGTGCGCCTGGACCCTGCCTCCAGGCGTACAACGCCAAATACTCGTGGTCGTTCCGCGCGGCCGGTGACGGCGTCCAGGACGACGACGGCACCACCGGTGCGGCGTTCCTCGTCGTGCCGGACGTGGTGTTCGGGTGGGAGTCGGGGATGGGCGCGCCGACGAAGTGGCACCCGTCACCACCAGGCACGAGGCCGGAAGTGGACTGGTGATTCCGGGCTGCAGTGGACCGCGTGGAGTGGCCACGTGCGACGTACGATCGGACCAGTTCCCTCCCAACTCAGAAAGGTTGCCCGTTGAGCACTGATCAGGTGACTGGTACCGCGCGGGTGAAGCGCGGCATGGCCGAGATGCTCAAGGGTGGCGTGATCATGGACGTGGTCGACGCCACTCAGGCGAAGATCGCCGAAGACGCCGGCGCAGTGGCCGTCATGGCCCTCGAGCGCGTCCCCGCCGACATCCGCTCCCAGGGCGGCGTCGCCCGGATGAGCGACCCGGACCTGATCGACGGCATCATCAACGCCGTCTCGATCCCCGTCATGGCGAAGGCCCGCATCGGCCACTTCGTCGAGGCGCAGGTCCTCGCGTCGCTCGGTGTCGACTACATCGACGAGTCCGAGGTGCTGACCCCGGCGGACTACGCGAACCACATCGACAAGTGGCAGTTCACCGTGCCCTTCGTCTGCGGCGCCACGAACCTGGGTGAGGCGCTCCGCCGCATCACCGAGGGTGCCGCCATGATCCGCTCGAAGGGCGAGGCGGGCACCGGTGACGTCTCGAACGCCACCACGCACATGCGCAAGATCCGCGGCGAGCTCCGCCGCCTGCAGACCATGGCCCCGGACGAGCTGTACGTCGCGGCCAAGGAGCTCCAGGCGCCGTACGAGCTGGTCAAGGAGGTCGCTGAGGCCGGCAAGCTCCCCGTGGTGCTGTTCACCGCCGGTGGCATCGCCACCCCGGCCGACGCCGCGATGATGATGCAGCTCGGCGCCGAGGGCGTGTTCGTCGGCTCCGGCATCTTCAAGTCCGGCAACCCGGCGCAGCGCGCCGAGGCCATCGTGAAGGCCACCACCTTCTACGACGACCCGGACGTCATCGCCAAGGTCTCGCGCGGCCTGGGTGAGGCCATGGTCGGCATCAACGTCGACGAGATCCCCGAGCCGCACCGCCTCGCCGAGCGCGGCTGGTAACCGCTCCGCACGTCGTGTCCCCCAGGGCTTCGGTCCTGGGGGACACGTCTCGTTTCGGGGCCGACAGCCTGTTCGGAACTGTTCCGAACAGGCGTTCTCGTTGACCTGGTGATCTTGCGGGCCGGAGGGTCGAGGTGCCAGATACCCGACCTCCTCGGTCAGGAACGTGTCCGGTACCAGGCCCCGCCACCAGTGCCAGGAGCAGCCTGCGTGGCTTCTTCTTCGCCACCGGGGAAAGTGACGGCGTGGCACCGGTCGCGAGCCGCTGGCGCGCGTCCACCCAGCTCCGCACCGCGTCGTCGTCCAGCCCGCACGCGCGGGCGAACTCGGCTGGTTCGGTGATCTCGGCCGGATCGGGCGGAGTTGTTGCCACACCGTGAAACTAGCGCTTGACGTACCTCACCCGGCACGGGCTCTGCGGCCACCTGGTCTGCTGCCCGGTCATGGGCTGCGGGTCGGAGTCGATCAGTTCGAGGTCGAGGCGCTGCAGGAGCCTGGTGATGATCACCTTGAGCTCCAGGTAGACGAAGTTCTCGCCGAGGCACCGGTGGAAGCCGCCGCCGAACCCGTACAGCGCCTGCTTCTTCTTCGGCTCGTCGGAGAACCGGTCCGGGATGAACTCGTCGGGTTCGGGGAACACCTCGGGCAGCCGGTGTGAGACGCCCTGGTGCAGCATCACCATGGTGCCCTTGGGGAAGTGGTAGCCGTCGTAGTCGATCGGCTCGGTAGCTCGGCGCACCACGCCGTTCGTGCTCGGGTGCAGCCGCTCGGTCTCGTGCAGCGCGTTGTCGAGGTGCACGAGACGGCGCATCGTCTTCACGTCGACCGCGGTCGTGTGCTCGACCTCGGCCATGACCTTCTTGAGCTCCAGCGGGTGTCGCAGCAGGTCGATCATCGCCCAGCTGAGGTGGGCGATCGTGGTGTCGTGGCCGACCCACAGCAGGATGAGCAGCAGCGAGACGAGCACGTCGTCCGGCACGGGCTCTTTGGTGTCGGCGTAGACCGCGGTGGCCAGCGTCTGGAGGAAGTCGGACTCCGCGGGCGGGTTGAGCTTGCGGTCCTCGATCAGCTCGGTGCACTTCCTGCGGAGCACGTCGCGGGCGCGGTGGCTGCGCACGATGTGCGGCAGGGGCACCCAGCCCGGCGTGACCGGGTCCACCCCGCCGGAGAACCGCCGGAAGACGTCGAAGAACCCGTCGATCCTCGTGGCGACGTCGACGCCGAGGAACGACGCCGCCGCGATGTCCATGAGCAGCGGGCCGAACGCCTCGACGAGATCGAACTCGCCCTCGGCCGGCAGCGCGTCGATGAACTCGGTCGCCTTGCGGTCCATGAGGTCCAGCTGCCCGGCGATGTGCTTGCCGGTGAACTGGGGGACCAGGATCTCGCGCTGCCGCAGGTACTCCTTGCGCTCCTCCAGCCAGTACACCTTGGTGAACATGTGCTTGAGGAACGGGTAGGCGTCCTTGATGGACAGTCGCGAGTCCGCCTCGCCGAACATGAACCTGCCGCGCTCAGGTCCGAGCAGCACCACGCCGGGCCCGCCGGGCAGCCGGACCGAGAACATCGTGCCGTGCTCTTCGAACCCGCGGCGGATCAGGCGGTCGGGATTCCTGAGGAACTCGACGGCGTGGCCGACGAGCGGCTTCGCGCCGGACACGGTGGGAGGAAGTGTCATGTCTGGCTTTCTATCCGCTGGCAAGTGCTCCCCTTGACGTGCGCCGTGTTACGAGACGGACTTCTTTTGGTACCTGACGCGACACGGGCTCTGCGGCCAGTTGTTCGCCTGCCCCGGTTCGGGCTTCGGATCGGTGTCGATCAGCTCCAGGTCGAGGCGCTGGAGCAGCCGCGTCATGATCACTTTCATCTCGGTGTACGCGAAGTTCTCGCCGAGGCACCGGTGGAAGCCGCCGCCGAAGCCGTACAGCGCGTGCTTCTTCTTCGGTTCGTCCTTGAACCGCTCCGGCAGGAACTCGTCCGGACGCGGGAACACGTCGCCCAGCCGGTGCGAGTGGCCGGGGTGCAGCACCACGACCGCGCCCTTCGGGATCGTGTACCCGGCGTGCTCGATCGGCTCGACCGCCTTGCGCACCACGCCGTTCGTGACCGGGTGCAGGCGTTCGGTCTCGTGCAGCGCCCGGTCGAGGTACTCGAACCGGCGCAGGTTCTTCATGTCGACGGTTTGCGCGTTCTCGACCTCGGCGGTGACCTTCTTGAGTTCCAGCTGGTGCTTCAGCAGGTCGATCACCGCCCAGCTGAGGTGCCCGACCGTGGTCTCGTGCCCGACCCACACGAGCATGATCGCCATCGCGACGAGCACGTCGTCCGGGACCGGCTCGTTGGTGTCGGCGTAGACCGCGGTGGCCAGCGTCTGGAGGAAGTCGGGTTCCGCCAGCGGGTTCTCCCTGCGTTCCTTCAGCAGGCCCTTGGCGAGCTTGCGCAGCCGGTCGCGGGCGCGGTGGCTGCGCACGAGGTGCGGCGCGGGCACCCAGCCGGGCAGCACCGGGTCCATGCCCTCGGAGAACCGGCGGAACACGTCGAAGAACCCGTCCAGCTTCTCCGGCACGTTCTCGCCGAGGAACGAGCCCGCGGTGATGTCGATGATCAGCGGCCCGAACGCCTCGACGAGGTCGAACTCGCCGTGGTCCGGCAGGTCGTCGATGAACTGGGTCGCCTTGCGCTCCATCAGGTCCAGGTGCCCGGCGATGTGCTTGCCGGAGAACTGCGGGAGCAGGATCTCCCGCTGCCTGCGGTACTCCTCCGGTTCGGCGAGGAAGTACGCCTTGCCGAACATGTGCAGGAAGAACGGGTAAGCGTCCTTGATGGACAGTCGCTTGTCCGTCTCCGCGAACATGAACCTGGCGTGGTCCGGGCCCAGCAGCACCACGCCCGGCCTGCCGGGGAGGCGGACCGAGAAGATCGTGCCGTGCTCTGCCAGCCCGCGGCGGATCAGGCCGTCCGGGTCGCGCAGGAACTCGGCGGTGTGGCCGAGGAGGCGCTTGGCGCCGGACACGGTGGGTGGAAGAGCCATGACCGGTTGTCTACCGCGTCATCGCGCTTCCACCCAGCGTTCGTGCCGCCTTACGAGACGGAATACGCCTCGATCTTCGCGTGGTGGCCGTTCGAGCCGGCCAGCTTCGCGTCACAGGTCACGAGGGGAACGTCCAGCTCTTCGGCCAGCGCGACGTAGGCCGCGTCATACGCCGTGATGCTCTTGCGCAGTTCCCAGATTCGTAGGACGAGAGATCGGTGCGACACTCGGATGATGGGCATATCAGCGAGCTTGTCCACGGTCAGCTGCGCCGTGTCCGCTGGGATGCTGCCGACGCGCTCGTGCTTTCGCATGGCGTGCAGGATCTCCAGATCGATGACTTCCGGTGCGCATGCTGAGGCGCTGATGATGCGGCTGAGCAACTTCGGTCGTGCGGGTTGGTCGGTGAACAGGGCGACTATGGCCGAGGCGTCGACCACGATGCGGCCGCTCACGGCTTGTCCCGATCGCGGTACCCCCGGATCTCGGCGATGAGGTCATCGGTGGTTACCGTGCCCCAGTCGAGCCCGCGGATCCCCTCGAGCCACTCGGCCATGGTGGGACCGTCTTCCGCCTGCTCTCGCTCGGCGCGCTCGACGAATGCGGTCAAGGTCATTGCCCGAGCGCCTGCCACTTCGCCGATGCGGTTCTGCCACCTGTTCTCGGACATGGGATCAAGCCTATCCGGCGGTACTGACAACACCATGCTCCTTTCTGTTTCGATCACATGTTCGACATCGGCCATGTGGAGCTCCGCTTGATCACCCGACGGAGTTGTCAGATGTGTTCCATGACCATCACCGCGGTCGTCCCCGGCTCCAGCGCCTGACACGTGTGCGGCAGGTCGCCGGGATAGACGAGGTAGTCACCGACACCGATCTCGACAGGGTCGTCGCGCAACCCGGCCAACGCCCGCCCGGACGTCACGATCATGTGCTCGACGGTGCCGGGCATGTGCGGCTCGGACTCGCGGGCAGCACCGGGCTCCAGCGTCAGCCAGTAGATGTCCCGCCGGGCCCCAGGCGGGCAGGAGGCCAGCAACGAAGCCGCGTAGTGCGCCCGCTCGGACTGCACGACAGGGCTCTCGCCCGCCCGGATGACCTGGACGCGGGGCACGGGCGGGTCGACCAGCCGGGAGAACGGCACGCCCAGTGCGACGCCGATGGCCCAGAGCGTCTCGACCGACGGGTTGCCGTTGGCCGCCTCGAGCTGCGACAGCGTCGACTTGGCGACGCCCGCGCGCTTGGCCAGTTCGGAGAGGGACAGGCCGGCGCGGTCGCGTTCGCGGCGCAGGGAGGCCGCGATGACGGAGAGCGGGGCAGTGTTCGACACAACAGTCCAATCGTTCGCCTTGACGAACAGCGTTTGGGTGTTCAGTGTAGAAGACGTGCGTTCGACATGGCGAACACTGGACTCCGTGCTGCTGCGTGACGTGACCGCGGTGGCGCTGGGCGCTGCTGTCAACGGTGCCTCGTTCGGCGCCATCGCGGTGGGCTCCGGCCTGCCGTGGTGGATGCCGCTGGTGATGTCCGTGCTGATCTTCGCGGGCGGGGCGCAGTTCATGGCCGTCGGCATCGTCGCCAGTGGCGGCAGCCCGATGACGGCCGTACTGGGAGGGCTGATCCTCAACTCGCGGCACCTGCCGTTCGGGCTGGCGATCGGGGACGTGCTCGGCAGGAGCTGGCTGGCTCGGATCGTCGGCAGTCACCTGATGATCGACGAGTCGGTGGCGTTCGCGCTGAACCAGAAGGACCCGGCCAAGGCGCGCGCCGCGTACTGGGCGTGCGGCGTGAGCCTGTTCGTGATGTGGAACGCGGGTGTCACGGCCGGAGCCCTGGTGGGACAGGCGATCGGTGACCCGATGGCGTTCGGGCTCGACGCGGCGTTCCCGGCCGCGCTGCTGGCGCTCACGCTGCCCGCGCTCAAGGACGTCAAGACTCGGCAGGCCGCCGGGCTCGGCGCGTTGATCGCGCTGGCCACCACGCCGTTCCTGCCGCCGGGCCTGCCGATCCTGCTCGCGCTGGGCGGGCTGGTCGTCTACGCGAACAAGGCGAACAAGGCGCAGAAGGAAGAGAAGGTGGCGGAGCCGTGCCCCTGACCTACGTCATCGTGCTGGCGATCGGCACGTTCGCGTTCCGGATCGCCGGGCCGCTGCTGCGCGACCGGATCACGCTGCCGGACCGTGCCAAGGAGCTGATGTCGGCCGCGGCCACGGTGCTGCTGTTCGCGCTCGTGGCCACGGCGACGCTCACGAGCAACCGGCACTTCGCCGGATGGGCGTTGCCGATCGGCGTCGCGGTCGGTGGAATCGTGGCGTGGCGGAAAGCGCCGTTCGTCGTCGTTGTCGTTTTGGCCGCAATCACCACGGCCGGATTGCGACTGCTCGGAGTGGAATAGCTATCCGTGTTTCCGGATGTGTGAGAACAGCAGATTCGTGTGCACCTCGGCGACCTCGCGGCGGTTGGTGAACCTGTCGAGCACGAGTCGCTGCAGGTGTGCTACGTCCGCTACCGCGACGTGCACCAGGAAATCCTCCGGACCGGTCACGTGCGATAGCGCGAGCGTTTCCGGCAGGCTCAGCACGTAGTTCATGAACGGCTCGACGATGTCCCTGGTGTGCGGGCGGATCCGCACCGCGACCATCGCCTGCACCGGGGTGCCGACGGCCGCCAGGTCGACCGCCGCGTGGTACCCGGTGATCACGCCGCGCTCGCGCAGCGCGCGGTGCCGGACCACGCAGGTCGACGGCGCGACGTTCACCAGTTCGGCCAGGTCCTTGTTCTGCAGCCGAGCGTCCTTCTGCAGTTCCCGCACGATCGCGGCGTCGATCGAATCGAGCACGGCAAACACCCCTTCCAGCCGAAGCAGCTGCGGAAGGATGCCCACACAGCCGACGCGATGTCCACCATTCGGCGCATGACGCGCATCGAGACCATGGCGGTACACGGCGGACGCGACGACCTGGCCGAGCTCGGCGTGCACGCGCCGCCGATCGACCTCTCCACCACCTACCCGGTGCCCGACCAGGCGCTCGGCGGCGAGGCGCTGCACGCGTGGGCGGACGGCGCCGCGAGCGCCTCGTCGCCGGTGTACGCGCGGCTGCACAACCCGACCGTCGGACGGTTCGAGCAGGCGCTCGCCCAGCTCGAGGGCACCGAGGCCGCCGTGTCGTTCGGCAGCGGCATGGCCGCCGTGACGGCCGTGCTCCAGGCCGCGTGCGTCATGACCGCGAAGCCGCACGTCGTCGCCGTCCGGCCGCTCTACGGCGGCACCGACCACCTGCTCTCATCAGGACTTCTGGGCGTGCGCACCACGTACGCGACGGCTGACGGCGTCAAGGACGCGATCGGCCCCGACACCGGGCTCGTCGTCGTGGAGACGCCGGCGAACCCCAACCTCGACCTCGTCGACATCGCGCAGGTCGTCCGGCAGGCCGGGGGAGTCCCGGTCATGGTCGACAACACCTTCGCCACGCCGATCCTGCAGAACCCGGCCGCGTTCGGCGCCACCTACGTGCTGCACTCCGGCACCAAGTACCTCGGCGGGCACGGTGACGTGATGGGCGGCGTCGTGGCCTGCGCGGAACGGCTCGCCGGCCCGCTCAGGCAGGTCCGCATCCTCACCGGCGCCGTGCTGCACCCGCTCGGCGGCTACCTGCTGCACCGCGGCCTGGCGACGCTCCCGCTGCGCGTCGAGGCCGCCCAGAAGAGCGCGGCGACGCTGGCGCAGCGGCTCGCCGAGCATCCGGCCGTCGAGTTCGTCCGCTACCCGCGCCCGGACGGCGTCCAGCTGCGCGGTTCCGGCGCCATGATCGCGTTCGCGTGCCACGCCGACCCGACGGACGTGGTGCGCGGGCTGCGGCTGATCACGCCCGCCGTGAGCCTGGGATCGGTCGACACGCTCATCGAGCACCCGGCCGCGTTGACGCACCGATTGGTGCCGAGTGTGGCACGGGAAGAGTGCGGAGTTCCCTCGAATCTTCTTCGCGTCTCAGTGGGATTGGAACATGTCGACGACATTTGGGATGATCTGCACCGGGCATTGTGTGACGCTGATTACGTTAAGGCTTCCCTAAAGAATTCCTTGGACCTCGTCGTGGCTCACTAGGGTGCCCGCATCGGCGCGTCGGGGCGCGGGAGGTTCCGACGCGATGCAATTTTCCATCGGGAAGGAACTACTCGTGAGTTCTGCTGTGCCCGCGTTGAATCAAGACGATGACGTCGATGCAGACGGCTACACCAAAGCGCTGAGCAAACGTCAGGTCCAGATGATCGCGATCGGCGGCGCCATCGGCGTCGGCCTGTTCCTCGGTGCGGGCGGGCGCCTCGCCGCCGCGGGGCCGTCGCTGATCCTGTCGTACGCGGTCTGCGGCCTCGCCGCGTTCTTCGTGATGCGCGCGCTGGGTGAGCTGGTGCTGCACCGTCCCGTCGCGGGCAGCTTCGTCGAGTACGCGCGTGAGTTCATCGGCCCGTGGGCCGGGTTCGCGTCGGGCTGGATGTACTGGGTGAACTGGGCGATGACCGGCATCGCCGAGATCACCGCCGTCGCGATCTACATGCACAAGTGGTTCCCGAACCTGCCCCAGTGGATCTCCGCGCTCGTCGCGCTGGTCGTGCTCGTGGCGATCAACCTGCTGTCCGTGAAGCTGTTCGGCGAGCTGGAGTTCTGGTTCTCCGTCATCAAGGTGACCGCGATCGTCGTCTTCCTGATCACCGGCATCGGCCTGGTCATCGGCAGCGCGGACATCGGCGGCACCGAGGCGGGCGTGCACAACGTCCTCGGTCACGGCGGCCTCTTCCCGGCCGGCTTCGGCGTCGCGCTGATGACGCTCCAGGCCGTCGTGTTCGCGTACGCCGCGATCGAGCTCGTCGGCATCGCGGCGGGCGAGACCAAGAACCCGCACGAGATCATGCCGCGCGCGATCAACGGCGTCGTCTACCGCATCGGCGTCTTCTACGTCGGCTCGGTGCTGCTGCTCACGATGTTGTTGCCGTGGAACCACTTCACCGGCAACGAGAGTCCTTTCGTGACGGTCTTCTCGGCGCTGGGCATCCCGGCCGTCGGCGACATCATGAACGCGGTCGTGCTCACCGCCGCGCTGTCCTCGTGCAACTCGGGCCTCTACTCGACCGGCCGCATCCTGCGCTCGCTCGCGCAGAAGGGCGAGGCGCCCGCGTTCACCGGCAAGATGAACTCCTCACACGTCCCGTACGGCGGCATCCTGTTCACCGCCGGCGCGTACCTCTTCGGCGTGGTGCTCAACTACACCGTGCCGAAGGAGGCGTTCGACATCGCCATCGCGGTCGCGTCACTGGGCGTGGTCGCCACCTGGGCCACGTTGATCATCTGCCAGATGAGGCTGCGGCAGAAGGCCATGGCGGGCCTGATCGAACGGCCCGCGTACCGGATGCCGGGCGCCCCGTACACGAACTGGCTGACGCTCGGCTTCCTCGCGCTGGTGATCGTGCAGATGGCGTTCGCGGGCACCGCGGAGAAGATCGCGTTCTGGTCGATCCCCGTGCTCGCCGGTGTGCTGGCGATCGGGTGGCGCTACGTCCGTTCGCGTGACCGGGAGCTGGTTACTGTCGGCGACTGACCACGCTTTAGGCTGGGCGGCATGGTTGATGCTGCCCAGCCGGTCGTCGGCGTGCTCGCCCTCCAGGGCGACGTCCGCGAACACCTCGCCGCGCTCGAGAAGTGCGGCGTGGAAGCGCGTGCCATCCGCCGCGCCGAGGAGCTGGACGAGCTCGACGGCATCGTGATCCCCGGCGGCGAGTCGACCACGATCAGCCGCCTGCTGGAGACGTTCGAGCTGCTGGAGCCGCTGCGCGCGAAGATCGCGGCCGGGCTCCCCGCCTACGGGTCGTGCGCGGGCATGATCCTGCTCGCGGACAAGGTCCTCGACGGGCGCGCCGACCAGCACCAGCTCGGCGGGCTTGACGTGGTCGTGCGGCGCAACGCGTTCGGCAGGCAGATCGACTCGTTCGAGACGTTCCTCGACGTGCGGGGCGTCGGCCCGGTGCACACCGTGTTCATCCGCGCGCCGTGGGTGGAGTCGGTTGGTGCGGCCGTCGAGGTACTCGCTACGGTGCCCGAATCCCCGGAGGCAGGCGACGCCGCCGGTAGGATCGTCGCCGTTCGGCAGGGGAACGTGCTGGCGACCGCGTTCCACCCGGAACTCACGGGTGACGAGCGCGTGCACCGCCTGTTCGTGGACATGGTTCGTGGCGTGACTGGTTCGGAGGAGAAATGAGCGGCCACTCCAAGTGGGCGACCACCAAGCACAAGAAGGCCGCAATCGACGCGAAGCGCGGCAAGCTCTTCGCGCGGCTCATCAAGAACATCGAGGTGGCGGCCCGCACCGGTGGTGGTGACCCGGACGGCAACCCGACGCTCTACGACGCGGTCCAGAAGGCCCGCAAGAACTCGGTGCCGCTGGACAACATCGAGCGCGCCCGCAAGCGCGGCGCCGGCGAGGAAGCCGGCGGTGCCGACTGGCAGACGATCATGTACGAGGGCTACGGCCCCAACGGCGTCGCCGTCCTGATCGAGTGCCTCACGGACAACCGCAACCGCGCGGCGTCCGAGGTGCGCACCGCGATGACGCGCAACGGCGGCTCGATGGCCGACCCCGGTTCGGTGGCGTACATGTTCAGCCGCAAGGGTGTCGTGATCCTGCCGAAGAACGAGCTCTCCGAGGACGACGTCCTCATGGCCGTGCTCGACGCGGGTGCCGAGGAGGTCAACGACCTCGGTGAGGCGTTCGAGGTCGTGTCCGAGGCCGGTGACCTGATCCCGGTGCGCAAGGCGTTGCAGGAGGCCGGATACGACTACGAGTCGGCCGAGTCGTCGTTCCTGCCGTCCGTCTCGGTCGAGCTCGAGGCCGAGGGCGCGCGCAAGATCTTCAAGCTGATCGACGCGCTGGAGGACTGCGACGACGTGCAGAACGTCTTCGCCAACTTCGACGTCTCCGACGAGGTCATGGCAGAGGTCGACTGACGCTCGGGGTGGGGGGAGGTGTGCTCGCGGAGTGCGCTCGCCGAAGCCCTCGGTCAGGTGTCTTTCTGGGGGCGCAACCCCCAGACCCCGCCCGGCGGGCTCCGCCCCCGGACCCCCGACACGCGTATGCATGGCGAAGCCCACCCTTGCGTAGGGTGGGCTTCGTGTTGAGCGCCGAAGACCTGAAGCTCCGCGCGTGGTTGCTGGAGCAGTCCGAGACGTACGGGCACGCGACGATCACCGTCCCACCCGACGCCGACGGTGCGGGCTACGCGTTCTCCGTCGGCGCGTGGCGGCGGTTCGGCGCACCGGAGGCCGTCGTCATCGGCATGGAGCCCGAGATGGCCACCGTCCTCATCCGCGCGTACGTCCAGCGTGCGCGCGCCGGCGAGCGGTTCCGGCCCGGTCAGCTGTACTTCGACTTCTTCCAGGGCGTGCCCGTCACGTTCGAGCGCGTGTACCGCGGCTTCTACCCGGAGTTCTTCGGCAGCGCGTTCCTGCTGTACGACCACGGCGACTTCGCCGCGACCCAGATCATCGTGCCGACGCCGCAGGGCCAGTGGCCGTGGCAGCCCAACGCGCCGGAGGGTTTCGGCGACTGGCAGATGGTGCTGACGGAGAGCGGCATCCCGGAAAGCTGGACTCCCGGCGTCAACGGCCCCTGATCACGGGCATCGGTCGCCGAAGTTGCGGTGCAGCTGGTCGCAGGCCTTGCGCAGCGCCAGGTTCTCGTCGACCGTGCACAGCACGACCGCGTTGCCGTCGCTCGTCACGAGCTTCGTGCCGTCCGGGCTCCACGCCATCCTGTGCGGCCCAACGGTCTGAGCGGGCAGCGCGGCCCACGGCTCGCCGGTCTCGACGTCCCACAGCGTGATCCGGTCCTCCGAGGACGCCGCGAGCAGCCTGCCGTCCGGGCTCAGCACCGCGGCCGTGACCGGGACGTCGGTCCGCGCGGTGCGCACGGTGTCCAGGTCGTCGGCGTCCAGCGCGGTGATCTCGCCGCCGGTGCCGGTCACCACGATCCGGTCCCCACCGAACGCGACGGCCGCGGGCCTGTCGAACGCGCCCGGTTTCTCCGCGACGAGCTCGCCGTTCGCGGTGCGCCAGAGCCGCGCACCACCGTCGTCGAGTGTGACGGCGAGGCTCCCGTCGTGGTTGAGCGCGGTGACGCGGCCCGCGCCGGCGCCGGGCAGCTCACCGAGCGGCTTTCCGGTGCGGACCTCCCACAGCAGCGTGCGCACCTGCGTGGTGGCCGCGAGCACCTCGCCGTCGGAGCTGAGCGTCTCGTCGCCGGGCGACTCGGTGTCCTCCCGGTCGGGAATCGGCAGCTCGACGTGCTCGGCGAGGCGCGTGACGTCCTTCTCAGGCCCGACGACGATCGTGTTGCGCGCGCCCGTCACGGCGCGCAGCACGGTGCGGTTCCCGGTGGTCGGCGCGGCCGGATCCCATTCGGTGACGACTGTCTCCCGGTGGTGGGGCTGCGCGGGATCGGTGCGCGTCAACCTGCTCGACGCCGACCGCACCTTCCTCCCGTCCGGCGTGAAGCCGACGCTCCACGCGGCGTCGTGGGGACCGGTGAAGGGGAACTGGGCGAGGTCCCACAGCACGACGCCCTTGCCGCTGCGGGCGGTGATCGTCCCGATCGTCCCGGAGGACAGCTCCGAGACACCGAACTGCACGCCGGGTCCGAAGCGCAGCAGCGGCACGCCGTCCCAGAGCTCGACCCCGGTGCTGGTGGAGAGCACCAGCCCGGTGCCCGCGAACGCGAGCCCGGTGACGTCGCTCCGCGAGAACCGGGTGACCTCCCGGAGGTCGTCGGCGTTCCACAGCACGACGTCGGTGTCCCTGTCGGTGGCGGTGATCGTGCGGCCGTCAGGGCTGAACCGCACGCGCGACGTCTGGCCGGGCAGTTCGCCGACCTGGCGACCGGTGCCCAGGTCGACGAGCGTCGTGGCCTTCGACTCGTGCTCGACGGTCACCACGTCGTGTCCGGGGCGCGGCAGGATCGTGTGTGCACCGCGGCCCGCGGCGACGGGCACACCGATCTCCGAGCCGGAGCGGACGTCCCACGACACGACGGTGCCGTCGTCGGTCAGCACGGCGAGCGCGCGGCCGTCCAGGCGGAACGCCGCACCGCGTGCCCGCACCGGTTTCTCGAGAACCAGCCGGTGCGTCCGGACGTCCCACACGACGACGGCGGACGTGCTCACCGCGGCGACGAGCGACTCGTCGGTGTTGAAGGCGATGCGCAGCACGTCCGTCAGCTCCGGCGCCGACAGCGTGCCCGCGCGGGCACGCCCGTCCGTGCGCCACAGGCCGATGTCCGTCTCCTCCTCGACGGCCAGCAGCGCGCCGCTCGGGCTGAGCGCGATCTCGCCGGTGGCCGGGGCCGTCTCGATCAGGCCGTGGTGTTCGGGCCGGTTGGCGCTCACCAGCAAGGCGCCGCGGGCTTCTGCCGTCCGAGACGTGCCGAACGCGGCGATGCTGTCCCGCAGCGCGCCCTTCACGTCGGTTCCCGTCTGCTGCGCCGCACGTCCGGCGAGCGCGCGTGACTCGGCCTCGCGCTGTTGCCCGATCGCGACGACGGCCACGGTGCACGCGACCACCAGCAGCACCGCCAGCGCGCCCGCCAGCACGCGGGTGCGCAGCACGACCCGCCTGCTCGTGCGCAGCTCGTCCTCCTCGGCCGCGACGGCCCGGTCGAGGAAGTCCTGCTCCCGCTTGGAGAACCGGCTCGGGTCGAGCTCGCGGGCTCCTGCCAGCCTGGCGCCCCGGTACAGGGCGCCGGGATCGCGCCCGTTCGCCTCCCACTCGGCCGCCGCCTCGGCGAGCAGCTGGTGCGTGCGCAGCGCCTGCCGGTCCTCGGCGAGCCACGCCCGCAGCCGCGGCCACGACCGGATCAGCGACTCGTGCGTGATCTCGGCGGACGTGTCGTCCACCGTGACCAGGCGTGCCGCGATCAACGCGGGCGGCACGTCGTCGTCCAGTTCTGCACGGTCGATGCGCCGTTTCGTGTCGTCGGTGCCGTCGCCGGGCGCGGTCAGCCGGAGGAACAGATGACGCACCCCTTGCTGCTCGGCGGGGGAGAGCGACTCGTAGATCGAGTCGGCTGTGCGCGCCAGCGCGCTGTCGATGCCGCCCGCGGCCCGGAACCCGGCGAGCGTCAGCGTGTTCCCGCGCCTGCGCCGCCACGTCTGCAGCAGCGCGTGCGACAGCAGCGGGAGCACACCGGCGCGGCCGTGCGCCTCGGTGACCAGCTGCGCCAGCAACGCGCCCTCGACGGCGAGCCCGGCGTCGGTTGCGGGCCGGGTGATCGCGCGGCGCAGCTCGTCGGTCTCCATCGGCCCGACCGGCACCACCGCGTCGCGCATGGCCGCCACCAGTGCCGGGTGGGAGGTGCAGTGCGCGTAGAAGTCCGCCCGGACCCCGATCACCACGGTGGCTTCGCTGTTCAGGAGCCGCCCGATGAACCGGTCGCGCTCGGCGGCGTCCGCGCAGAGCGTGAACACCTCCTCGAACTGGTCCACGATGATCACGTCGTACCCGTCGAGGTCGTGGTGCGCCGGACGCGGGCCGGGGGTGAGCAGGAGCGACTTCCGCTCGAGTCGCGGCAGCAACCCGGCTCGCAGCACGGACGACTTGCCCGCGCCGGACGCGCCGAACACCGCGAGGAACCGGTGCGTCTCCAGCTTGGCGACCAGGTCGTCGACCAGTCGCTCACGCCCGAAGAACCGGGCCGCGTCCTCCTGCTGGAACGCGGTGAGCCCGATGTAGGGCGAGTCCTCGGCCGGTTCCGCGGCCGGTGGCCCCGCCTGGTCGGCGCTGATGTCCCGCCACCGGCGTTCCCACTCCGCGACGTCCCCGCCGCAGGCCAGCACGAACGCCGTCGTCACCGCGAGGGTCGGCAGCTTTCGCCCGCCCGTCGCGTCGGCCAGCGTGGCCGCCGAGAAACCCGCTCGCCCGGCCAGTGCGCGGTAGGTCAGCCCGGTGCCGTCCCTCAGCAGGCGCAACCCCCGCGCGAACTCCAGCAGCGGTGCGTCGTCGTCCAGCGGCCGCTCAGGTCGCGGCATTCCCCCTCCTCAAAACGTCCGTGCCGGTCATTCTGCATTGTTAGGTTCAGTGCATGACCATCCACATCGGACCGGTGGACCCGTCGCACGCGGGCGAGCTGATGACCGTCCAGCGCGCCGCGTACGTCGCCGAGGCACGGCAGAACGGCGTGCTGTCGATTCCTCCGCTCGAGGAAACCCTCGACGAGATCAGAGCGAGCCTCGGCCTCGCTCTCGGCGCGTGGATCGGCCCGCGCCTCGTCGGTTCCGTCCGCGGCCGCGTCGACGGCTCCCGGATGCTGATCTCCCGTCTGTCGGTCGCGCCGGACGTGCAGGGGCAGGGCATCGGACGCGCCCTGCTGGAGGCCATCACCGACGCCCGGCCCGACGAGGTCGAGCTGCTGTGGCTCGTGACCGGCGCGCGCAGCGACGACAACGTCCGCATGTACGTCAAGGCCGGGTTCGTGCAGACCAGGGCGGGTGTCGACGAGATGAACGTGCCCGTCGTCTTCCTGGAGAAGAAGGTCATCTCGAGTTCAGGCTGAGGTCACGGGCGGCTGGCACAGTCGTTCTCGGTCCACCCACGACCAACCACCGGTGCGGACGTCGATCACCCTCGGCTGATCCGTCCGGCACCCGTTGCCCCTGGCACACCCGGTGCCAGGGGCAGCGCTGTCTCAGCGACACCCGGCAGGCGGCGAGCCGAAGTTGGCGAAGTCCTGCTTCAGCCGCTGGCAGGCCTTGCGGGTGGCGAGGTCCGGCGAGATCGGCCACGCGGTGACGCCGTCGTCGTCGGCGACGGCGAGCTCGGTGCCGTCCCGCTTCCACGCGAGCTTCGCCTGCGCGCCGTTGGTGATCGGCAGGCTCGCCCACAGCTGTCTCGTGGTGGTGTCCCAGATGTTCAGCTCGCGGTCCGCGCCGACGGTGGCGAGCAACTTCCCGTCCGGGCTGAGCACCATGTCGGACATGCCACCGTTGTGCGCGTGCACCCGGCCGGTCTCGGTGCGTTCGAAGGGGTTGAGGAAGAACAGCTCCCCGTCCGGTCGCGCGACCATCAGCTGATCGTCCACTCCGTACGCGAAGAACTGCCCGTCGCGGACGCCCGACTGCCATTCGGGGCCCGGCCACTCGGCGCTCATGTCCTGAACCCGGATCACGCCTTCCGGGTCGTAGAGCGCGAACCGCTGGCTGTCCGGGCTGAACGCTAGCATCGACGACGCCGAGTAGATCTTCGTCGTCCTGCTTCGCGCCACGTCCCACACGAGCCCGTAGCCGGACATCTGAGTCGCGAGCAGCCTGCCGTCGCCGCTGAACGGGCCCACGCGTGGCCAGAGGTTCCCGAGGCTCGCCCGGTGCTTCTCCTCCGGCACCAGGGTGGTGCGGGTGTCGCCGGTGCGCACGTCCTTGATCTCGACCGCGTCGTTCTGCGTGATGACCATGCCGGTGCCGTCCGGTGTGAACAGGCTCAGCGGGGCGAGGTCCTTCGCGCCCGTGGGTCTCACGAGCGGCAGTGCCGAACCTGACGGCCACGTCAGGAGCTGGGGTTGCTGATCGCGGTTCGGCCCGCTCGCGACCGCCCCCTCCGGGGTGAGCCCGACGGCCGCGAAGGACCGGTTGCCGTGGAGGCGCGGCAGGTCGGCCAGCCTCCGCAGGGTGATGTTCCTCGACCCGGTCACGATGATCGTGCCGTCCGTGCCCGTCAGCGGCGTGTTCGGCCCGGAGTACGTCCCCACCTTCTGCTGATGCACCTTCGCGTGTGAGGCCACCTCCCAGAGCTGGACCTCGTCCTCCGTGCACACGACGAGCAGGCGACCCGCGTCGGCGAAGGCCATCCCGGTGACGAGAGCACCGATGACCAGCTCGCCGGACGAGGTGAGAGTCCGACCGTCCACCAGAGCGACAGTGCCTCGTCCGTCGGTGGTGGCGACGGTGATGCCGTCCGGGCTCACCGCCAGGTGGCCGCCTCCCTGGTTCGGGCTCGCCGTCCTGGTGGCGCCGGTGTCCGGGTCGAACGCGGTCAGCACTCCGGCCCTCGAGTACAGGAACGCGGTGCCCCGCGGGTCGATCGCGACGTCGTCGCCTACGCCGATCTCCCGCGCGTTGCCGCCGGTATCGCGCGTGGCGACGTCCCACTGGGCGACGTAGCTCGTCTGAGCCGGGTAGGTACCGGTGCTGACGACCGCGTACACGCGCCGGTCACCGGGCCCGAACACGGCTTCCATGATCTCCCCCTGGCGCGGCGGGTTCAGCGTGCGGGTGACACCGCTGCCGAAGTCGTGGACGTGCAGCCCGGCGGAGTTCCCGATGGCCAGCAGCGAGTTGTCCGAGCTGTACGCCAGCGCCGTCGTGGTCGACCACCGGCCCGACGGCTCCCTCGGCTGCTCGACCCCGCCGACCTGGCGGCGCGACGCGACGTCCCACAGGCCGATTTCGTCGCCCTCCCCGGAGATCGCGAGCTTCGTCCCGTCGGGGGAGAGCGCGGTCACCCCGAAACCGCTCGACGGGAACACGCCGTGGTTCGCTGGCCGGCCGGCGTTGTAGATCAGCGCGCTGCGCGCCTCGGTCGTGGGGCTGGCGGTGTACGCGGCGAGGCTGTTCCGCAACGCACCGGGCACATCCGTGTCGTGCATCTGCAACGCCTGCGCGGCCAGCGCCCGCGACTCCGACACCGCCTGGGCACGTGTCGCGTAGACGGCGATCGACGACGCGACCAGCAGGAGGACGCCGAGCGCCGCCGCGAGCACGCGGGTGCGCCGGGTCTGCCGCCTGGCCACGCGCAACTGTTCGTCCTCGGCCGCGAGGCTCGCGTCGAGGAACGCCACCTCGCGCCTGCTCAACGCGTCGCGGTGCAGCTCCCGCGCCACCGCGAGCCGAGCACCCCGGTACAACGCGCCGGGGTCGCGGTCGTGGGTCTCCCACTCGGTGGTGGCGTCGGTGAGCTGCCGGTGCGCGCGAAGAGCAGCCCGGTCCTCGGCCAGCCAGTCGCGCAGCCGCGGCCACGAGCGGATCAGCGACTCGTGGGTGATCTCGACGCGGTCGCCGTCGACGGTCAGCAGCCGGGCGGACACCAGTGCGGCGGGCACCTCGTCGTCGAGCTCGGCGCGGTCGATGCGTCGCTTGGTGTCCTCGGTGCCCTCACCGGGTGCGGTGAGCCGCAGGAACAGCCGGCGCACGGAGTCCTGCTCAGCCTCCGGAAAGGACGAGTAGATCTCGTCCGCGGTGCGGGCCAGCGCGCCGTCGATGCCGCCCGCCGCCTCGAAACCGGTGAGGGTCAACGTCGTGCCGCGGCGGCGGTGCCACGTCTCGAGCAGGGCGTGGGAGAGGAGCGGCAGGACACCGACGCGGTCGTTGGTGGAAGCGACGAGGTGGGCGAGCAGTGCTGACTCCACCTTGAGGCCGACCTGCGCGGCGGGCTGGGTGATGGCATGGCGCAGCTCGTCGACGGACATCGGTCCGACGGTCACCTGGGCGTCGCGCAGGGCGTCGACGAGCACCGCGTGCCTGCTGCAGTGGGTGTAGAAGTCGGTGCGCACGCCGATCACCACGCGGGTGTCGCGGCACGCCAGCAGCGCGGCGATGAAGGCGTCGCGCTCGGCGGGATCCGCGCAGAGCGTGAACACCTCCTCGAACTGGTCGGCGACAACGATGTCCACGTTCGCCTGGCGCAGCAGCAGGTTCAGGTGCGACGGGTCGGCCTCGAGCTCGGCGAGCACCTGCACCGCCGAGAGCCCGGTCAGCGACGCTACCCGCACCGCGCACTCGCGCAACGGGTGGGCGCCCGGCGTGAACAGGATCGACGGGCCGTCGGCGCGGGGGAGGAGCCCCGCGCGCAACAGCGACGACTTGCCCGCACCAGACGCGCCGAACACGGCGAGGAACGGGTGCCGGGACAGCCGTGCGAGCAGGTCCGAGACGAGCCGTTCCCGGCCGAAGAACCGGTCCGCGTGCTCGGGCTGGAACGCCGCCAGCCCGAGATAGGGCGCGTCGTCCACGTCTGCCGGCGGCAGTGACGGCGCGAGCCCGGCGGCCAGTGAGCGCCAGCGCGACTCCCACTCGTCGGCATCGCCATCGCAGGCGCGGACGAACGCGAGCGTCACGGCGAGCGTCGGCAGTTTGCGTCCGCCTGCCGCCTCGGACAACGTCGCGGCCGAGTAGTGCGCCAGCCTGCCCAGCTCGCGGTAGCCGGGGCCGCCCGCCTTCTCGCGCAGTGCGCGCAGGTCGGCCGCGAACAGGACCAACGGATCGTCCGACGACTCCAGCGGACGCTCACGACGCGGCATCAGCCCCCACCCCCAGTGGCTCGATTCCGGTCAGGCTAGCGCGCTCGTTGTCCGGACATTGTTGTAAGGCTGCAGGTCACCGACACCGAACAACGTGATCGGGCTACAAATGAGGGGCGGGAGAGAGTTTCGGGGGATCTCCGCGCAAGAGGTCGGGGGACCAGCGGTCCGCCCCACATGGGGGTGTGGGGCGGCCCGCAAGTACTCACCCGTCAGTTCTCGTTGAGGAACTTCTGCGCGAGGGCCTCGCCCTGCGTGACCGTCTTGTTGTGGTCCTCGATCGGCGTGGTCTTGGAGCCCTTGAAGTAGAGGTACCAGACGGGGCCGTCGGTGCCGCCGTTCTTCGGGTTCGGGTTGATCCCCAGGTTCACCGCGGACGCGTAGGACGCCTCACCGATGATGTTGGCGGGGCCGGTGTCGCCGACGACGACGTAGTCGACCTTGTTGTTGTAGATGATCGCGACGACGCCACCGCCCTGGATGCCCCACTTGCGGTAGTCCCAGTTGCCGCTCGCGCTCGGCACGACGACGTACGGGAGCTTGTCCGCGACCAGCGGCTTGCCCTTGGAGTCGTGGAACGCGGTGTCCGGCTGGAACCACGGGTCGGTGCTCTTGTTGCACTTGGTCGTCGGCTGCCCGTCGCAGTCGATGTCCATGTCCGCCTTGTACCAAACGGCGCCGGTCTTGTCGCAGACCGGGATGTTGGCTGCGGTCTCGCCGTCGCTCTTGTACTTGCCGCTGGAGATCTGCTTGCAGGTGGTCAGCTTGGCGAGCAGCTCCGCGGCCGTCGGACCGGCCTGGATCACCACGGGCTCGGGTGCGGCCTGCGCCGTGGTGGAGACCAGGGCTGCTCCGGTGAGTACTGCCAGCGCGAAGAGCCCAGATACGAGCTTGCGCATTGCCACCTCTTTCGACAGGTAAGTTTCCTGACAGAGGGCGGCGGAGTACTCACTATGCGCAACGAAAGTTACGCAGGTCAAGGTGCGGGCAATGGTCTAGGGCTTTCGCCCGAGTAGTCCGATCAGGCGTGTTTGTGCATCGCTGTCCGATGCGACGGGCATCGGCGGCTCGAACATCCCGGTGCCCTGCCAGTCGTCGATCTGCGGGCGCACGTAGGCCAGCACCGCCTCGACCAAGCCGGGGTGCAGCCGTTCCGGCGCGCCGATCGAGCGGGCCAGGTCCCAGGCGTGCACGGTCAGGTCGGTCGTCATCTGCCAGGCGTACTCCTCCGCGCTGATCTCACCGGAGCTGACCTGCACGGGCTTGTCCAGCGCGCCCGGTTCGAGCCAGGCCTCGCGGGCGGCCGCGGCGGCGAGCACCCACGCCAGCAGCGGGTCGGAACCGAGGTTGTCGTGGTCGAACCGGTCGCCGACCTGGGCGGGCGTGCAGCCCGCGAGGAGTTCCGGCGCCCACAGCTGTTCGTAGACGAGATGGCCGACGAGATCCCGGACCGACCACTCCCGGCAGGGCGTGCCGAGCGTCCACTGCTCCGGTCCGATCGCACGCACCCTGCGGTCGAACTCCGTCATCGCCAGTCCGTGCGCCTCCATCAAGTCCATCTGAAAAGTTCATCAAAACAAACTCAAGTTCGCATCCGTTGCTGTGGGATGGACCACTCCTGTGGCGTCTCGATTACAAACCGTACGGGCGTACCGCGTAAGGTTCCCCGATCCGCCGTGACATCGTTGACACGAGAGGAAGATCGCCGTGAGCGCCACGAGCGCCAGCATCTCCGCCCCGGACAAGGGGTTCTTCGGCCACCCCCGTGGGCTCTCCACGCTCTTCTTCACCGAGCTGTGGGAGCGCTTCTCCTTCTACGGCATGAAGGCCATCCTCGGCCTCTACCTGTGGACCGCAGTCTCCGAGGGCGGCCTCGGGATCGACAAGTCGCTCGCGCTGTCGGTCGTCGCCATCTACGGCTCGTCGGTCTACATGTCCGGTGTGGCCGGTGGTTGGCTCGCCGACCGCGTGTTCGGTGGGCAGCGCGCGGTGTTCTACGGCGGCGTGCTGATCATGTTCGGGCACATCTCGCTGGCGCTCCCGATCGGACTCGCCGGTGTGTACCTCGGCCTGATCCTGATCGTGCTGGGCACCGGCCTGCTCAAGCCGAACATCTCCACCGTCGTCGGCGGCCTCTACGAGGAGCACGACACGCGTCGTGACGCTGGCTTCACGATCTTCTACATGGCCATCAACATCGGTGGCTTCGTCTCGCCGCTGATCACGGGTGCGCTCGCCAAGGGCGTCGGCTACCACGCTGGCTTCGGTGCCGCGGCGGTCGGCATGGCGCTGGCGCTGGTGCAGTACCAGATCGGTCGCAAGAACCTGCGCGGCGCGGCCGCGGTGGCGCCGAACCCGCTGCCGCAGCACGAGAAGGCGGGCGTCTTCGGCGCCATCGCACTGGTGACCGTCGTGCTCATCGGCCTCGGTGTCGGCGCCTTCATGCTGTGGGACGTCGACGGCGTCATCGGCGTGATCAGCCTGCTCTCGGTCGTCCTGCCGATCACCTACTTCACCGTGATGATCCGCAGCGACAAGACGACCGCCGAGGAGCGCCCGCGCGTCATCGCCTACATCCCGCTGTTCATCGCGGCCGCGATGTTCTGGCTGATCTTCGAGCAGAGCGCGTCGGTGATCGCTGAGTTCGCGGACTCCCACGTGGACAACCACGTCTTCGGCCTGGAGTTCCCGGTCGCGTGGTTCCAGTCGGTCAACCCGATCATGATCATCGTGCTCGCGCCGGTGTTCGCGCTGCTGTGGGTGAAGCTCGGTGAGCGCGCGCCCAGCACGCCGCGCAAGTTCGCCTACGCACTGGTCATGGTGGGCCTGTCGTTCGTGCTGATGTACTTCGCGAGCAACAGCGCCGCCGACGGCAAGGTCACCGCGCTGTGGCTGGTCGTGATGTTCCTGCTGATGACCGCCGGTGAGCTCATGCTCTCCCCGGTCGGCCTCTCGGTGACCACCAAGCTCGCGCCGCGCGCGTTCGCGTCGCAGACGATGGGCCTGTGGTTCCTGGCGAGCGCTTCGGGTTCCGGCATCGCCGCGCAGCTCGTGAAGTTCTACACGAGCAGCCCGTCGGCGTACTTCCTCACGCTGGGCGGTGCGGCCGTGGTGCTCGGTGCCGCGCTGGCGGCGTCGGCCGGTCCGATCAAGAAGTTGATGTCCGGCGTCGAGTAGCCAGTAGGTGAGCGGGAGGCCCGTCGCGGCGGCGGTGCGGCGGGTCTCCCACTCACTTTCAAGGATGCACTACGCAGACGTGTCATTGGTGCCCGAACGTAGGTCCAGGTGGGTGAACTCACGCTTGTTACGCGTCAGTTTTCGCTTGGCGTCAGGGTTTCTTCACCGCCAGTGACGATTTGGACGGTGTGCCGCTAACCGGAAGGTGGATTGCGCCGCGCAGCAGCCGCGACGAACGCCGCTTCACCGGTCCCGCGACCTTCAGGTCGGGGAACTTGCGGAAGAGCCCGTGCAGCGCGGCGGCCGCCTCCAGCCGGGCCAGTCCCGCCCCGATGCAGTAGTGGATGCCCGCCGAGAACGCCAGGTGCTCGCGCACGTTCGACCGCGTCGGGTCGAAGCGCAGGGGATCGGCGAAGGTGTCCGGGTCCCGGTTCGCGGCGGCGAGCAGCAGGATGACCGGCATCCCCGGCTTGAGCGAAACCCCGTGCGCCTCAAGGGGTTCCCGCGCGAAGCGCACCGTGTAGTGCACCGGCGGGTCGAGGCGCAGCACCTCCTCGACGAACAGCTCGGCGTAGGCCGGGTCCTCGATCAGCGGCTCCCGCGTCTCCGGGTTCGCCATCACCGCCATGATCCCGTTGCCGATGAGGTTCACCGTCGTCTCGAACCCGGCGACGAGCAGCAGCTCCGTCGTGGCGATCAGGTCGTCGCGCGCCAGGTCGTCGTTCATCACCAGGTGGCTCACCACGTCCAGCCCCGGCGTGCGGCGGCGTTGTTCCACCAGGTCGTCGAGGAAGTCCTCGAACTCGGCGAGCGCGGCGTTGAGCTCGCGCATCTCCTTCATCGTGCGGATGCCGTCGAGCGTCGCGACGATCGCGGATCCCCAGCGCGCCAGCACGTCCTGGTCCGCGTCGGGCACGCCGAGCAGCTCGAGGATCACCTGGATCGGCACGCGCACGGCGAAGTCGTCCACCGCGTCGAACCGCTCCGGCAGCGCGTCGGCGTACTCGTCGACGATCTTGTCGATCATCGGCTTGCGCTCGCGCAGCGCCCGCGGCGTGAAGAACGGCTGCACGAGCTTGCGCAGCCTGCCGTGGTCCGGCGGGTTGCGCAGCAGGAACGAGTCCTCGACCGGGTTGACCAGCACCCGGCCGTCGCGCCCGTACAGCGTCGAGTCGAACGGGGTGATCTCGCTGGCGGGCGTCACGCCGAACCGCTGGTCGCGCAGCACCGAGTCGCTGATCTCACGCGACGTGGTCACCCAGCCGCCGAGCCTGCTCCACACCATGTCGCCCTGGGCGCGGATTGATTCATAACCGGGATGAGGGTCGCGAAACGGAGATTTCGTGACGACCTTCGCATACGGGTCGCCCATCATCGCGTACCCGCGCAACATCATCCGGCCCAGTACGAGCAGCGCTGCGTTCTTCAGCTTCGGCGACATGCCTCCACATTGCGCTGGACGCGAAGAACTCTCAAGTCTCTTAATGGACCCGGCGGTGACGGCGAACCGTTTCCTCGACGAGGTCCAGCACCGGCTCGAGGTCGTCGGCCGGCAGTCCCATCGCCAGGTGTGACACGAGACCTTCGAGCACGAGCTCGAGGAAGCTGGTGAGCACGCCCACGTCGACGTCGTCGCGCAGGTTGCCCGCCTCGCGCTGGCGCAGCAGGCGCTCGCGGGTCGCCTTCGTCAGCTGCTCGGAGCGTTCCGCCCAGCGCGCGCGGAAGTCCTGGTCGGTGCGCAGCCTGCGGGACACCTCCAGGCGCGTGCCCAGCCAGTCAGCCGCGTGCTCCTCCTCGCGGTCCGCGGGCGCGGAGAGCAGGTCGCGCATGACCTGCACGAGACCCTGCTCGGCCACCACGTCCGCCATCCGCAGCGCGTCGTCCTCGGCCAGCGCGAGGAACAGCGACTCCTTGTCGCGGAAGTGGTGGAAGATGGCACCGCGGGACAGCCCGGTAGCCTCTTCCAGCCGCCGCACGGTCGCGCCTTCGTAGCCGTGGCGCGCGAAACAGGCTCGCGCACCGTCGAGGATCTGACGGCGGCGGGCATCGAGGTGGTCCTGGCTCACCCTGGGCACCCGACGATCGTCTCAGCAGGGAGACCGGAAATCCAATCCGTACGTACGGATTGACACCAATCCTTTGGAGTGGATCTCCGTACGGCGGGTCGAGCGGAGCGCTCGCCGACCAATATCGTGTCGCGCCATGGACACGCAGGACATCCCCAAGTTGTCGACGCTGGCCGAGCGGCTCGGTTGGTCGCTCTGCGTGTCCACAGGCGTCCATGTGGTCGATCTGCTGCTGAGCTCAACGGCGACCGACCTCATCTCGGTCCTCGCGGACAGTCGCGACCGGTAAGCGCTTTCCCGTAACTCTGCCGTGCCATTGACAGGGGGATGCGGTGGTGGTGTGATCTGCGCGACAGATAGGAAAGTTTCCAGCCCAATAACTGAATTCCGCCGCCGCTCCGTGATCCTCCACCCCGACCCGTAAGTGGGAGGCACTTCAGTGGCACCGAGAGCAGGTCGGTCGCTCCGCACGGCCGGCACATTAAGCGTCGCCGCGGCGACTGCTTTCGCAGTGATGTCGATACCGACGGCCGCCAACGCGGCACCGGTCAGGTACGAGGCGGAGAGCGCCTCCATCTCCCAGGGCGTGGTCGAGTCCAACCACGCCGGTTTCTCCGGCACCGGTTTCGTCAACTACGACAACGTGGCTGGCAGCTCGGTGGAGTTCACGGTCAACGCGGCGCAGGCGGGCACTGCGACGCTGACCTTCCGCTACGCCAACGGAACCGCGGACAACCGGGCGGTCGACGTCAGCGTCAACGGCTCGCTCGCGGTCGACGAGCGGGCGTTCCCCGGCACGGGTGCGTGGACCACGTGGCAGACGGTCACGAACCAGGTCAGCCTCAACGCGGGTCAGAACAAGATCAAGGTGACGGGCTCCGGTGCGCTCGGCGGCCCCAACCTCGACTACCTCGACGTCGAGCAGTCCACGGCCGCCGCGCTCGAGCAGGAGTCCGAGACGGCGACGATCAACCAGGGTGTCGTCGAGTCCAACCACGCGGGCTTCTCCGGCACCGGCTTCGTGAACTACAACAACGTGTCCGGTAGCTACGTCGAGTACACGATCACCGCCGCGCAGGCGGGCACGCACTCGCTCGTGTTCCGCTACGCCAACGGCACCGCGGTCGACCGTCCGCTGGCGATCAGCGTCGACGGCGGCACCGCGGTGAACCTGTCGTTCCCCGGCACCGGCGCGTGGACGACGTGGCAGACCGCGACGGTGCAGAACGTCGTGCTGAAGGCGGGTGCCAACAAGATCCGCGGCACCGCGACGACCGCCAACGGCGGCCCGAACGCGGACAAGCTGACCGCGACCTTCACCGGCCCGATCGACAACGAGGCGCCGACCCCGCCGAAGAACCTGCGGTCCACCGGCAAGTCGGCGACCACGACCTCACTCGCGTGGGACGCGGCGACCGACAACGTCAAGGTCGTCGCCTACGACATCTACCAGCACGGCCAGCTCATGAAGACCGTCGACGGCGACACGCTCGCCGCCACGGTCGAGGGCCTCGAGTCCGACACCGAGTACGACTGGACGGTGTTCGCGAAGGACGCGACGCCGAACGTGTCGCCGGCGAGCAACAACGTCATCGTGCGCACCGACCCGGCTCCGCCGGACACCGTGCCGCCGACGGACCCGAGCGGCCTGCGCTCCACGGGCAAGACGGCCACGAGCGTCGACCTGGCCTGGACCGCCTCCTCGGACAACGTGAAGGTGACCGGCTACGAGATCTTCGTCGACGGCGCGTTCAAGCAGAACGCGGACGGCACCGCCACCACGGCGACCGTCGCGGGCCTGACCACGGGCAAGGAGTACGCGTTCAAGGTCCGTGCCAAGGACGCGAAGAACAACCTGTCCGGGTTCTCCAACGAGATCAAGGAAACCCCGGTGGCCGGTGGCCCGAAGGGTGTGCCGAACCCCGGCACCGTCTCCACCATCGCGAGCGGTGTGGACATCGCCTGGGGTGTCGTGTTCCTGCCGGACGGCTCCGCGCTGTTCAGCGAGCGCGAGACGTTCAACATCTACCGGCTCACCGAGGGCGGCCAGAAGACGTTGGTGGGCAAGGTGCCCAACGCCGTCGGCACCAGTGGTGAGGGTGGTCTGCTCGGCCTGGAGATCAGCCCGACGTTCTCGACCGACCACTGGCTGTACATCTACCACACGGCGTCCGAGGGCAACCGCGTCGTGCGGATGAAGTACGAGAACAACGCGCTGTCCAGCTACACGATCCTGTTGCAGGGCATCGCGAAGAGCCGCTTCCACAACGGTGGCCGCCTGCGCTGGGGCCCGGTGGACAACAAGCTGTACGTCTCCGTGGGTGACGCGCAGAACGACAGCCGCGCGCAGGACAAGAACTCGCTCAACGGCAAGATCCTGCGCATCAACGCGGACGGCACCATCCCGTCGGACAACCCCTTCGGCAACGCGGTCTGGACGATGGGCCACCGCAACCCGCAGGGCCTGGACTTCGACTCCCAGGGCCGGCTGTGGCAGGCCGAGTTCGGCCAGAGCACGATGGACGAGGTCAACCTGCTGCAGAAGGGCGGCAACTACGGCTGGCCCGCCTGCGAGGGGACGAGCGGCAACTGCGGCGGCAGCTTCATCGCGCCGAAGAAGACCTGGTCGACCGGCTCGGCGTCGCCTTCGGGTCTGACGATCATCAACGACTACGTGTTCGTCGCGACGACCGTCGGCTCGCGGGTCTACCGCAACCGCATCGACGCGAACAGCAACCTGGTCGAGCAGACGACGTACTTCCAGGGCACCTACGGCCGTCTGCGCACGGTCGAGGTGGACAAGGAAGGCGACATCTGGCTGACCACGTCCGCGGACAAGGACGGCACCGCGAACAACGACCGGGTGCTGCACGTCGACATCGTGTACCAGGGCGGAGACCCCGAGCCGCCGACCGGCTTCAAGCTCACGTCGACCGCCTTCGCGGACGACGCGCTGATCCCGGCCAAGTACACGTGCGCAGGCGACGGCTCGCCTGGGCAGGACCCCTCGCCGCCCCTCGCCTGGGGTCCGCGTGAGGGTGCTCAGGCTTACGCCATCGTGTTCGCCGACCGGGTGAACAACGGCAACAAGCTGCACTGGGCGATCTGGGACATTCCTGCTGCTTCGTCCTCTTTGCCCGAGAATCTCGGTGCCGGGTTCAACGTTCCCGGTCAGGGTGGGGCCAAGCAGAAGGCCATGGGATCCGGGGCCAACTCGCAGAAGTTCTTCGGGCCCTGTCCTGGTGGGTCCACCAACCCGTACACCTTCACGTTGTACGCGTTGAACACCGCCACTGTGCCGGGGATTACCTCCTCTTCGACCATGGCTCAGATTGAGACTGCCATCAAGAACGCTTCTGCCGGTAACACGGTGTTGCGTGGGCGGTCCAACGCCAAGGCTGGGTAGGTAGGTTGTTTTGGGCCGCCCCTGGGATTGTTTCCTGGGGGCGGCTTCTTTTGTTTGGGTTTGCGGTGTGGGGTGGGGAGGGGCTCGCGGATCACCTCACGGTCGCCATGTTTTCAGGGCGGGGTCAAGACAAAAAGACGTCTTGACCCCGCCCTGAAAATATGGCAAGGCTGCGCCTGATCCGCGAGCCCCTCCCCACCCCTCGCCCTTCGGATGCTTGGGATTATTCGGCTGCCGGTTTGTGCTCGGGGGCCGCGCCCGGTTGGCAGTGCGGGGGTTGGGAGTGCGGCGGGCGCTCTTTTCTCTTGGTACCTGCCGGTTTGGGCGGTGCTCCCTTGGTACCTGCCGGTTGGGTGGGTGCCCTCTTGGTGCCTGCCGGTCCGTCGGGCTCCCTTGGTATCTGCCCGTTGGGGCGGTGCTCTCTTGGTGCCTGGCGGATTCGCCGTGCTCCCGTGGCGCCTGCCTGTGCCGTCGTGCCCGCCACGCACCTGCCGGTTCGTGGGGGTGCTTGTCGTGCTGGCTTCGCTTCGCTCGCGGGGGCCACGTGGTGCCGCAGAAGTGCGGGCTGTCGCACCCCGGTTTCGTGGTTGGCGTGGCTCTGGGCCGGGGATTGTCGGTGCTGGCTGCGAGCATGGATCGGGGGGTTCTCGAGTGCGGGGGACGCCCGCGTGAGCGCGGCCGCGATCGCTAGCGGTGGTCGGGCAGCACCGGCACGTCGACACGCCCAACACGCCCAGGCTGTTGTCCACCACGGGCGAAGCGCGGATTCGCGGACCCCTGTCAGGCCCCGCGAATCCGCGCCTCAGGCATACCGCCGCGGAACTAGTAGCTCTTGGGCAACGTGATGGACCAGCTGTCCAAAGTGCCGTCGAACCCCTCGGAACGGTCCTGCACCACCAGCTGCCAGGTGCCGTTCTTGTCCTCACCCGAGAGGTCGAGCGTGTAGGTCGACTGCCAGGTGCCGACGCTGTTCTTCTTGACCACGTAGGACTTCCCGCTCGGCGCGATCAGGTCGACCTTGAGGTCGCTCTTGTACTCGTGCGTCACCTTGATGGCGATCTTCGTGGCCTTCGGGGCCTTGCCCGCGCAGCCCGCGTAGCGGATGGCGGTGCTGATCGCCTCGCCCGCGTCGGGCACGGCGACCTTGTTCGCGTTGGTCTTCGTGCCGCAGCCGGGGGCGGGAGCGGGCGGGGTGATGCCGTGGTTGGTGTAGAGCAGTTTGTTGGGGGACAACGGGCCCGGGTTCGTCACGCGGCCGTCGGTGGCGGCGGCTACCAGGGCGTCGTTGACCTGTTGTGGTGTGGCGGTGGGGTTCTTGGCCAGGTACAGGGCTGCGGCTCCTGCCACGTGCGGGGAGGCCATCGAGGTGCCGCTGGCGGACAGCGTGGCGGTGTCGCTGTCCTTCCACGACGACGTGATGCCCAGGCCCGGCGCCCAGATGTCCAGGCACTTGCCGTAGGACGAGAAGTAGGCGCGGCCGTCGTCGCGGGCCGTCGCGCCCACGGTGATGGCGCTCGGTTCACGGGCCGGGGACATGGTGCAGGCGTCGTTGTTGCTGTTGCCCGCGGCCACCGCGTAGGTGATGCCGGAGTCGACCGAGCGTTTCACCGCCGCGTCTAGCACGGCGTCTTCCTCGCCGCCCAGGGACATGTTGGCCACGGCGGGTTTCACGGCGTTCTTGGTGACCCAGTCGATGCCGGCCACCACCTGCTCGGTGGTGCCGGAGCCCTTGCAGTCCAGCACGCGGACGGCGTGCAGGGTGGCCTTCTTCGCGACGCCGAACTCGGTGCCGCCCACCGTGCCCGCCACGTGGGTGCCGTGGCCGTGGCAGTCGGAGGCGTCGTTGTCGTTGTCGATCGCGTCGTAGCCGGAGTGGGCGCGGCCGCCGAACGTCGTGTGGGTCATGCGGATGCCGGTGTCGATGACGTAGGCGTTCACCGTGGCGGCGTCGGTGGCGTAGAAGTAGGTCTGGTCCAGCGGTGGGACGCGCTGGTCGATGCGGTCCAGGCTCCACGACGGCGGGTTGTTCTGGGCGTCGAGCAGGGACAGGCGCTGGTTCTGCTGCACGAACGACACGGCGGGGTCGGCGGCGACGGCGCGGGCCTGTGCGGCGGTCATCGTGGCCGCGAAGCCGTTCAGGGCCGACGAGTACGTGCGGGTCACGTTCGCGCCGTGGCGCCTCGACACGTCCGCGGACGCGATGTGCTCGCGCAGCACGACGAGGTAGCTGTCCGGCACCGCGGTGGGGCTGTCCGCGCCCAGCACCCGGCCCTGTGCCGAAGCAGGTGTCGCGGTGCCCGCGGCGATCAGCGCCGCCGCCACCAGAGCGAGCTGGAAATTGCGCATTGTTCTCCCTTGTGAACTGCCAGGTAAGAGGGTTCACGCGGCGGAACGCGACCGTCGCGGACAGTATTGCATCGGACGACGATCTGTGGTCGTATGGATAGCGATTGAATGTTCGAAACCTCCGCCGCCTGTTTACCTGGAGGTTTGTCATGAGAAAGATTCTGCTGGCCACGGCCGTCGTCGCGTCCGCATTCGCCATCGCCGCACCGGCCATCGCCGCACCCGCTCCGTTCACACTTAGCAGTACCGCGTTCAAGAACAACGGGAACATTCCGGACAAGTACTCGTGCGCACAGGACCACAAACCTGGTAACGACATTTCCCCGCCGCTGGCGTGGGACGCGGGTGACCTGAAAGCGCAGAGTTTCGCGCTGGTGTTCATCGACACCGCGAACGGCGGCAAGCACTGGGCCGCGTGGGACATCCCCGCCACGGCCAAAGCGCTGCCGGAGGGCCTGAAGAAGGGCTACGACGTGCCGGACTTCCCCGGCACGCACCAGAAGGCCATGGGCAAGGCGGACGTGGCCGAGCAGTTCTTCGGCCCGTGCCCGCGCAACAAGCACAAGTACGAGTTCACGCTCTACGCGTTGAAGGTCGCGAAGCTGCCCGGCCTGAACAAGAACTCGAAGGTCGCGGACGTCGAGGCGGCGGCCAAGAAGGCCTCGCTCGGCACCGCGAAGCTGGTCGGGTTCTCCACCGCGGCGCCTTAGCCGGAAGTGGGGGCCGTCACACGCGTGGCGGCCCCCTTTTCCTTGATCCGCAACGGTTGCAGGCGTGCGACTGTCAGGGCTCCCGTGTAGCGTCGAATCAGCTCGATGATCACGGGGAGTGAGTGTTTTGACTGCGTTGCGCGACCAGCCGGCGCCGGTTCTCTTCAGAGACCGCGCCGAGGCCGAGGCCTACGTGGCCTCGGTTTGCTTCAAGCACGGACCTCCGAAGTTGTTCGGACTCGAGCTCGAGTGGACGGTCCACCACGCGGAAGACCCCAGCCAGCCCCTTGATCCGCGTCGACTGGCCGCCGCACTCGGCGAACACGCACCACCGACGCTCGTACCCGACAGCCCCCAGCGGCCGTTGCCCACCGGCACCCCGCTCACCGTCGAACCCGGCGGTCAGATCGAGATCTCCACCCCGCCCCGCGCCTCGCTAGGCGAGCTGTTCGCGACAGTGGCGGAGGACATCACCCAGCTCACCGCGTTGCTGGCCCAGGAGGGCCTGGTTCTCGGCGACCGCGGCGCCGACCCGCACCGGCCACCGCGCCGCATGCTGAAGGTCCCCAGGTACGACGCGATGCAGCACGCGTTCGACCCGCGCGGGCCGGACGGCATCACCATGATGTGCAGCACCGCCGGTCTGCAGGTGTGCCTGGACTTCGGCCACCAGCAGGACCTCGCGAAGCGCTGGGCCGCGGTGCACGCGCTCGGACCGGTGATGCTCGCCCTCTTCGCGAACTCACCGGGCGTCGGCGGCCAAAGGCCGGACTGGGCGTCCGCGCGCATGCGCACCCTGTACGGCACAGATCCTGTCCGCACGCGTGCGGCGGCCGTGTGCGACGACCCGGCAGGCGCCTACGCGCGCCGGGTGCTCGACACGCCGGTCATCGTCATGCGCAGGCCCAGTCCCAACTGGATCCCGCCGCACCGGCTGACGTTTGCGGACTGGATCGGCGGGGCACTCGAACGCAATCCCACCAGCGACGACCTGGACTACCACCTCAGCACGATGTTCCCGCCGGTCCGACCCCGCGGCTACATGGAGGTGCGGTACCTCGACACGCCGCGTCCGGGCGGCTGGATCGCCCCGACCGCGCTGCTGGTGGCGCTGTTCAGCGACGCGTCCGTTGTGGACCGGGTGCTGGACGTGACGGAGGCGGCGAAGGGCCGCTGGCTGCACGCCGCCCGCTTCGGCATGCAGGACAGCCGGATCGCCCGCGCCGCACGCGAAGTCGTCGAACTGGGATGTCAGGCGTTGAGCCGCACGGACCTGTCGCCCGAACAGGTCAGCGCCATCGCCGACGAACTGCAAGGGGGCTTGGCATGACCGAACAACTGAGGGAGCACGTCGCCAGGCAGCTCGAGAGGTCGCGTGCGCGCAGCACCCAGCTGACCGACGCCGTCGACGAGCACGACCTGGTGCGCCAGCACTCCAAGCTGATGTCGCCGCTGGTGTGGGACCTCGCGCACATCGGCAACCAGGAGGAGCTCTGGCTCGTCCGCGACGTCGGCGGACGCGAGCCGGTGCGCCAGGACATCGACGAGTACTACGACGCGTTCAAGTTCTCCCGGTCCAAGCGGCCGGAGCTGCCGCTGCTCGGTCCGAAGGAGACCCGCCAGTACGTCGGCGACGTGCGCGGCAAGGTGTTCGACGTGCTGGAGAAGGTCCCGCTCGAAGGGCGCAGGCTGGTGGAGAACGCCTTCGCGTTCGGCATGATCGTGCAGCACGAGCAGCAGCACGACGAGACGATGCTCGCCACGCACCAGCTGCGCGTCGGCGACCCGGTGCTGCAGGCGCCGCCACCACCGGCCGGAAACGCCGTGCTGACAACGGAAGTGCTCGTGCCCGCCGGCTCGTTCGAGATGGGCACCAGCACCGAGCCGTGGGCGCTGGACAACGAGCGTCCCGCGCATCCCGTGCACGTCAAGGCGTTCCACATCGACACGGCCCCGGTGACGAACGCCGAGTACGCCGAGTTCATCGCGGCAGGCGGCTACGACCGCGAGGAGTTCTGGAGCGCCGAGGGCTGGATGCACCGCCTGCACAGCAAGCTGCGCGCGCCGAGGTTCTGGCAGCGCGAGGGAAGTGGCTGGGCCCGAACGGTTTTCGGCGTCACCGAGGCGCTCGTGCCGAACGAACCCGTTGTGCACGTGTGCTTCTTCGAGGCCGAGGCGTACGCGAAGTGGGCGGGCAAGCGCCTGCCGACCGAGGCCGAGTGGGAGAAGGCCGCCCGCCACGACCCGGCGACCGGTCGTTCGCGCCGCTACCCGTGGGGCGACGAGGACCCGACGCCGCAGCACGCGAACCTGGGGCAGCGCCACCTGCGCCCGGCGCCGGTCGGCGCGTACCCGGCGGGCGTGTCACCGCTGGGCGTGCACCAGCTGATCGGCGACGTGTGGGAGTGGACGGCGTCGGATTTCCACGGCTACCCCGGTTTCGAGGTCTTCCCGTACCCCGAGTACTCGAAGGTCTTCTTCGGATCGGACTACAAGGTGCTGCGCGGTGGTTCGTTCGGGACGGACGAGGCGGCGGTCCGCAGCACGTTCCGCAACTGGGACTACCCGATCCGGCGGCAGATCTTCGCCGGGTTCCGCTGCGCACGGGACGCCTTCTAGCGGTGTGCCGCCACCTGGGTTACCTGGGCCCAGCCGTGCCCGTCGCCGACCTGCTCTTCGAGCGGCCGCACTCGCTGGAGCGCCAGGCGTACGCGCCGAAGGACATGCGGGGCGGGGGAACCGTCAACGTCGACGGCTACGGCGTCGGCTGGTTCCCAGGACTGGATCCATCGCGCCCTCCGCTGGGAGACGTACGTCGGCCGGTCAGATACCGCCGCACCGGCCAGATCTGGGGCGACGCCAACCTGCGCGCTGTAGCGGCGGCCACGTCGTCGGGCGCGATCCTGGCCGCGGTGCGGTCGGCGACAGCGGGTATGCCGGTGGTGGACACGGCGTGCGCGCCGTTCACCGACGGCCGCTGGCTGTTCAGCCTGAACGGCCGCATCGACGGCTGGCCGGACACCGCGGCGGAGATCGCGAAGACGTTGCCCGTCACGGATTTGCTGACGATGGACGCGCCCACGGACGCGGCGCTGCTGTGGGCTGTGCTGCGGCACCGGCTCGACGCGGGGGAGCAGCCCGCTGAGGCCGTGGTGCGCCTGGTGAACGAGATCGCGGACGCGTCACCTCACTCACGGCTCAACCTGTTGCTCACCGACGGCACCGTGCTCGTCGGCACTACCTGGACGCATGCCTTGTGGGTGCTCGAGAAAGCACAGTCGGTCACCGTGGCCTCCGAGCCGCTGGACGACGACCCGGAGTGGCGGGAGATCCCTGATCGTTCCGTGCTCTGCGCAGGAATAAACCCGTCCACAGTGGAGGTTCAACCGATATGACCGAACCAGTGGTGGATGTGCATCTCACCCCGGAGGATGCGGCGCACGCGTTGCGCGCGGACGTCCGCGCCGGCCTGACCGCGACCCCGAAGTGGGTGTCACCGAAGTGGTTCTACGACGCCGTGGGCAGCGCGTTGTTCGAGGACATCACGCGTCTGCCGGAGTACTACCCGACGCGCGCGGAACGCGAGGTGCTGGGCAGGC
This sequence comes from Lentzea tibetensis, assembly GCF_007845675.1. GTDB lineage: Bacteria > Actinomycetota > Actinomycetes > Mycobacteriales > Pseudonocardiaceae > Lentzea > Lentzea tibetensis. Next base: position 266,761 of record NZ_VOBR01000007.1, read on the forward strand.
GCGCCGCTGAGATCGCGTCGACCACGGGGGCGCACTCGCTGGTCGAGCTGGGTTCCGGCTCGTCGGAGAAGACCCGCCTGCTGCTGAGCGCGTTGCGGGAACGGGGCACGCTCGCCGAGTTCGTGCCGCAGGACGTGTCCGCGGAGTTCCTGCGCGACGCCGCGAAGGCGATCATGGCCGACTTCCCCGGCCTGCGCGTGCACGGCGTGGTCGGCGACTTCACCGAGCACCTGGGCATGCTGCCGGGCGAGTCGCCGCGGATGGTGGCCTTCCTGGGCGGCACGATCGGCAACCTGATCCCGCAGGAGCGCGAGAAGTTCCTGCACTCGGTGCGCGACGTGCTCGACCCCGGTGAGTGGCTGCTGCTCGGCACGGACCTGGTCAAGGACTCCGAGGTGCTGGTGCGCGCGTACGACGACGCGCAGGGCGTGACGGCCGAGTTCAACCGCAACGTGCTGCGCGTGCTCAACCGCGAGCTGGGCGGCGACTTCGACGTCGACGCGTTCGAACACGTCGCTCTGTGGAACGCCGAGCGCGAGTGGATCGAGATGCGCCTGCGGGCCACGCGCGCGATGCACGTGCACCTCTCGGAGCTCGGGTTGGACGTGGAGTTCGCGGCCGGTGAGGAGCTGCGCACCGAGGTGTCCGCCAAGTTCCGGCGCGACGGGGTCCGCCGCGAACTGGAGGACGCCGGGTTCGAGCTGCACCGGTGGTGGACCGATGACGAGGGCCGGTTCGCGGTGTCGCTCGCGCGCGCCAGTTGAGCGGTGGCCGCTGATCGGGCTCGCGCTGGGTGAGCGGCTTTGTGCCGGATTTGCCTGTTGATCAAGGTTGAGCGACCGGAATTGTCGGTGCTGGCTGGGAGAATGAAAGCAGGGGACCCCCTGGCGGGGACCCCGGCGAAGCCGTGCTCGGCGTGTGCTCGGCGTGTGCGCGGCCTGCTTGCGCGGCGTGTGCGCGGCTTGCCTGCGTGACGTGTGCGCGGACGTGTGCGCAGCTCGCATGCGCCACCCTGCCTAACCTGCTGAGACGCAGCGACAATCCTCCGATCGTGGGTGTTGTCGTCACAGGGTGAATGAAAGATTTCACCCTGTGACCTCATCGAAAGCAGTCAGAGCGGCACTGACGGCCGCTCTCGCGCTGGGCCTCGTCGCCGCACCGGCGAGCGCAGCCGCAGCGGAGCCGGAGGCAGCGCAGTCGCAGGCGGCACCGATCGCCTGGGGGAAGTGCGCGGAGGACGTGCTCGCTCTGATCCCCGTCGCCGAGCGGCCCAAGGTCAGCTGCGCCAACCACCCGGTGCCGCTCGACCACTCGCGCGCGAACGGCGCGAAGATCGACATCGCGCTGATGAAGCGCCCGGCGCCCGACCAGTCGAAGAAGATCGGCTCGCTGTTCATCAACCCAGGCGGCCCCGGCGGCGCCGGACTGCGTTACGCCGGGTTCGGGGCGAACTTCTTCACGCCCGAGGTGATGGAGCGCTTCGACCTCATCGGGTTCGACCCGCGGGGCGTCGGCCGCAGCACCCCGCTGCGCTGCTTCAAGACCTCCGAGGAAGCGGACGCGGTCTTCAACCGCATGTACGACGTGCCGGTCTCCAAGCAGGAGATCGACAGTCACATGACCGCCACCAAGGACTACACGAGGGCCTGCGCCCAGAACGCGGGTCCGCTGCTCAAGCACATGGCGACCGAGGACGTGGCGCGCGACCTGGACCTGTTCCGCGCGGGCGTCGGTGACAAGGAGCTGACCTACGTCGGCTTCTCGTACGGCACGCTGCTCGGCGCGACGTACGCGAACCTGTTCCCGCAGCGGTCGCGCGCGATCGTCATCGACGGCAACGTCGACCCGAAGCTGCGCACCCACAACGGAACGCAGTACGACCGGGAACGCGCCCAGGGCTTCGAGATCGCGCTCGACGGGTTCCTCAAGCGCTGCGACGCCGTCGGGCCCAAGTGCGCGTTGAGCGGTGGCGCGCGCAAGAAGTTCGACGCGCTGCGCGAAGCCGTGAAGGTCAAGCCGGTGACGCTGCCGAACGGCACCGTCGTCAAGTACGGCGACCTGATCGGCCGGGTGGCGGGCAACCTGTACCAGCCGGCCACGTTCACCGCGCTCGCCGCATGGCTGCAGAGCATCCACGCCGTGCTCAACCCCGGTGTGATGGTCGCGCAGGACGCCCCGGAGCTGGCGCCCGCGCACAACGGCAGGCTCGACTTCCTCCCGCTGGAGGACGGGCCGTACCTCGCGGACGACTCGTACTACGGGGTCAACTGCACGGACAAGCCGTTCGTCCGGGCGCCGCAGCTGTTCCCGTTCGTGGCGAAGCGCTGGGAGCGCGAGTCGCCGACGTTCGGCCGTTCGCAGGCCGCGTCGGACCTGCTGACCTGCGCGTCGTGGCCGGTGCCGTTCCCGGACCGGTACTCGGGGCCGTGGAACAGGAAGACCAAGAACCCGGTCGTCGTGGTCGGCAACTACTACGACCCGGCGACGCAGTACGAGTTCGCCCGCCGCATGGCGCGTCAGCTCGGCAACGCGCGGCTGATCAGCGTCGACGCGTTCGGGCACTGCATCCTCGGCAAGGCGGCCGGTGCGGACGCCGCGGTCACCAGGTACCTGGTCGACCTGAAGGCGCCGGACAACGGTCAGGTGTTCCACCCGAACGTCCAGCCGTTCGCGTAGACCGGTTGGTGCCTTGATCTTCACGGCGGCGGCGGCCAGAGTGGGCTCGCCGCCGCCGTGAACGAGAGGCATCACGATGAGATTTGCGGCGCTGGCTGTCGCACTGCTGTTCCTGGGCGCCGGAACGGCGGACGCCGCGGCCATTCGCGGCTGGCGGCAGGTCGACCGGACCACGGTGTCGAGGACCCTCGCCGACGAGGGGCTCGGGACCAACAAGTCCGTCGTCTACTACCGCGGCAACGCCGGGATCCCGCAGCCGATCAAGGACGAGGGCTGGGGCCACATCGGCGACACGGACGCCATCCGCGGCCACGTCTTCGACGCATACCAGTGGACCAAGGACACGTCGCGCACCACCAAGATGTTCCTCGTGACGCTGCCGGACGGGCGCAGTTTCAAATACGAACACGAGCTGGAGCCCGGTGAGCCGTCGCTCAACGCCAACTCGTTCGTCACCGTCTCCCCGGACGGCCAGTGGCTCGTCGCGGGCACGCTGGAGAAGGTCCAGGAGCTGTTCGTCTTCCCCGCGCCGGTGCTGAACCCGCGCGTGCCCGCCGGTGGCGGCAAGCTGCCGCTGGTCGGCCGGATCAAGCTCGACCGCCCGGTGCGCAGCGTGCAGGGCTGCGACTTCATCAACGCCGTGCGCATCCTGTGCGGCACGTCCGACAACTTCAACGACCTGTTCCCGACGAGCATGTCGTTCCTGCAGCTCGATCTGGCCGGCCCGGTGCGCGGGGGTGACAACCGGGCGCGGATCCAGCGGCTCGGCCAGGTGCCGATGGACGGCACGTGCACCGGCAGCTTCGTCACCGAGGGCGTCGACTACGACGTCGCGACCGGACTGCTGCGCATGTCGGTGAACCTGCCGACGCCGTGCAGCGCCGAGACGGCCGTCTACACCTTCCGGCGCCGGTAGATCAGCGCACCGGCCACCAGCACGATCGCCGGTAGCGCGGCGGGGAAGATCAGCGGCCACACGACGGGCCCGGTCTGCGCGGTGAACAGTTCGGAGATCAGGAACCGCGCGCCGGGCTCGTCCGGTCCAGGCCGGCTCGGCCACGTCATCAGCAACGCGGCCAGCGCGACCAGGCACGCCACCGCGTCGCGCCGCACGAGCGCCCAGACGAGCAGTCCAGATGAGATCGCGATGCCTGCCAGCCAGATCCACACCGCGTCGATGCCGAACCCGCTGTACGGCCCTGAAGGCGCGAGGACGACGTGCACGATGCCGGCGAGCAGCACGACTCCGCCCGTGAACAACGGGTACGTCCGGTCGCGCGGGTACACCGCCAGAGCGGTGGCGGCCAGCAGCAACAGAGCGGGGGCCGGTGAGTAGAGCGCCAGCGCGCCGAACGCGACGGCGACCAGCGCGACCGGGATGTTGCGCCGTCGCGCTGCCCAGCCGGCGAGTCCGGCCGCGAGCACGAGTGCGGCGAGCGGAAGTGTCCGGCCCTCGGTGAACGACACGGCCAGCGACGTCTCACCACCCGGCTGGTACGAGAACCAGCCGTAGTAGTAGTCAGGCTGGCTGCTCTCGTAGAACGGAGTGATCGTGGTGCCCGAGGTGTCGATCAAGCTGACGACGTGGTCCAGGCCGAGGTTCAGCTGGTTCCACGGCTCGACGGCCAGTGCGAACACACCCGCGGCCGCCAGCGGCACCCACGCACGGGGCGGCGCGACGACGGTGATCACCAGTGCCAGGACACCGGCGGCGATCAGGCCGTCCGTCCGCCACGCCGAGTCGGCCACGTACACCACGAGGGCCACGACGAGCGCGAGCGTCAGGTCGAGGCCTCGGACCTTCTGCCAGCGACGCGTCCGGAACCAGCCGGCGAGCGCCAGCACCGCGAGGCCCGCGTAGACGGCGGTCATGCGAGCAGGCTCCTGACGATCAGCACCAGCGCGCTGGCGCCGCACACGACGAGCACCGGTGTGCGGATGCCACCCGCGTCGAACCGCTTCCGCAACGGCCCGGACAGCAGGAACCCGGCGACGAGGAACGGGATCAGCGCCAGCCCGGTCCACAGCTGACGCGCGTGCACCTGACCGGCCATCAGCAGGCCGAGGATGGACGCGCCGGAGCCGAGCACGAAGAACGCGGCCATCGTGGCGCGCACCTCCGGCCCCTTCGAGTCCTGGTAGAGCAGCCCGACGACCGGCCCGCCGACGGACATGGCCGTGCCGAACGACCCGCTGGCCACCCCGGCCGTCACGAGCGCGCGGGGCGTCGGCGACGGCCGCCACGCGACCACCGACAGCACCACGCAGCCGAGTACGACGGCGCCGACGAGCAGGCCGAAGTCGCGCTGCGACAGGGAGTCGACGAGCCAGATGCCGACGACCGTGCCGGGCAGCCTGCCCGCCATGGCCCAGCCGACGCCGCGCCAGTCGACGTGCGAGTGCTCGCGGATCAGCGACATGATCGAGTGCGCGGTGGCCGCGATCAGCACCGGCACCGGCAACAACGTCGGATCGAGCAACGCGAGCAGCGGCACGGCCAGCAGTGACAGGCCGAACCCGACGAGACCTTGCAACAGCCCGCCGAGCGCCACGACCACGCCGGCGAGCATCAACCCCAGTGACACGAGCCCAAGGTTAACGGTCAGTTTGTTTCCTGTTGTGTGAACGCACCTAGCATGCCGCGCATGACGACCCGCCGAACGTTCCTGCTGGGCACCGGGGCCGCTGCCGCCCTGGTCACGACCCCCGCGGCGCACGCGGCGCCCGACATCCGGATCGGCGGCCGCCCGGACCCCGGCAGCCAGCGCTTCACGCTCGCCGTGATCCCGGACACGCAGTACCTGTTCGATCAGGACCGAGGCGACTCGGAGCCGCTCGACGCGTCGTTGCGCTACCTGCTGGACAACACCGGCCGCGAGAACATCGTGTTCATCTCGCACCTCGGCGACCTCACCGAGAACGGACTGAAGAGCGAGATCGACGACATCAGCGACTCGTTCAGGGTCCTCGACCGGCGCCGGGTCGGCTACAGCGTGCTGGCGGGCAACCACGACCTCGACTCGCGCACCGACGACCAGCGCGGCCGCACCCCGTACCTCGACGAGTTCGGGCCGCACCGGTTCGAGAACTCGCCGACGTTCCGCGGCGCGAGCGCGGACGGCTACAACAGCTACCACGTTTTCAGGGCGGCCGGCCGCGAGTGGCTGGTGCTCGCGCTGGACTGGCGCATGTCCGCCAAGGGCTTCGCGTGGGCGCGCGAGGTGCTGACGAAGCACCCGAAGCTGCCGGTCATCCTGACCACGCACGAGCTCGTGCAGGCGGGGGAGCAGGACACGGCCGAGCTGTCGGACTACGGCCGCAGGCTGTGGAACGAGCTGATCAAGGACAACGACCAGATCTTCCTCACGCTCAACGGCCACTTCTGGCCGCCCGCGCGGGCGGTGCTGCGCAACACCGCGGGCAACGACGTGCACGTGCACATCACGAACTACCAGGACCGCTACTACGGCGGCAGCGCGATGATCCGGCTCTACCAGTTCGACCTGGCGCGCGACGTGATCGACGTCCGGACGTTCTCGCCGTGGCTGGCGGCCAAGAAGAGGCTCAACTCGCTGGAGCGCGGGGAGATCGAGCTGACCGGCGCGGCCGACCGGTTCAGCGTGCCGATCGACTTCGAGCAGCGGTTCGCCGGGTTCGCGCCCGTTCCCGTGCGGCCCGCGCGTCCGGTGAGGCAGGTGCTCGTGCCCGGCATGGTCGCGTATTGGCGGTCCGAGTCGCTGAAGGACCTGTCGGGCAACGGGAACGACCTCAAGCAGGTGGGCAACCTCACCCAGTCACCCGATCACCACCGCGACTCGCCCAGCCACGGCAGCACGTTCTTCGGCAAGGACGGCTACCTGTCCACCGTGGACAACGCGCCGATCAACCGGATGACGTTCGACCGCGGCTACACGATCGAGGCGTTCATCAAGATGCCCAAGGGGTTCGACCACGCGTGGTGCGGGCTGTTCACGAAGCTCGCGCCCGGCTCGGCGGCGGGCAAGACCGGTGACGACCCGAGCGAGCCGATCTGCACGCTCAACCTCGCCGGTGGCGGCGGGCTGCAGTGGGCCGTCTTTCCCAGGAACCAGAACGGGTTGTCCACCAACTGGGGCCACGAGATGGCGCAGGACACCTGGTGGCACGTGGCCGTGGTGAACGACGGCAGGCACACCAAGCTGTTCGTGGACGGTGCCGAGCTGCTGCGCAACCCGTCCACTCCGGCGGTCGGGATCTCCACGGCCGGTGACCCGTGGCTCATCGGTGCCTACGCGTACAACCGGATCGTCGAGAAGTCGTACCACGGCTGGCTCGGTGACCTGCGCGTCGTCGATCGCGCGCTGCCCGTCGAGAAGTTCCTGACGTCTCAGTAGGGTTACGTCATTCGGCCGCAAACGGGCTGAATCCCGAACTGTGCTTGTGATGTCAACGTTCGTCCTCCTGTCGGGTCACCAACTGGAGGACGAATGCGATATCACTTACCCAGGCGCTACTCCCGGCGCGTGCTGGTCATCGGTGCGGGCGTGATCGGCTTGACGACCGCGTTGTGCGCGCGACGCCGGGGCTTCGAGGTCACCGTGGTCGCGGACCGGTTCGCGCCGCACGTGACGTCGGTGGTCGCGGGAGCGCTGTGGGAGTGGCCTCCTGCGGTCTGCGGCCAGCACCGCGACCAGCTCTCGCTGAGCAGGTCGAAGGAGTGGGCCGCGCTGTCGTACCAGATCTTCAACGACCTGGCGGCCGACCCGCTGACCGGTGTGTTCATGCGGCCCGCGGTGTTCTACCACCGCACGCCGGTGGAACGGGACCCCGTCGCGCTGGCCAAGATGACCGAGCTCCGCGCGCACGTGAAGGGTTTCCGGCACGACGCGACGCTGATCGCGCTGCACGGCGTCTCGAAGGAAGCGGTCGACGCCTACGAGCACGTGGCCCCGATGATCGACACCGACCGGTACCTGGCGTGGCTGCTGCGCGAGGTGCGCACGTCGGGCTGCGAGGTCGAGATCGGCCTCGTGCGCGGCAACCTCGTCGAGAACCAGGCGAAGCTGCTGCGCCGCTACGACGCGTCGGCGATCGTCAACTGCACCGGCCTCGGCGCGATCGAGCTGGCGTCCGACGACGACCTGCGGCCGTTGCGCGGCGCGGTCGTGCACGCCCGCAACCCCGGCATCACCTCGGCGCACTGCATGGCGTTCGACGAGCACGCGCACGGCCAGAACATGATCTTCGTCGTGCCGCGCGGCCGCGACCGCCTGGTGCTCGGCGGACTCGTCGAGCCCGACCAGTGGACGACCGACCTGACCATGAAGAGCAGGCAGGTGCTCGAGATGGTGGCGCGCTGCCGCGCGTTCCTGCCCGCGCTGCGCGGCGCCGAGCTGATGCCCGGCAACCCGGTGCGGGTGGGACTGCGCCCGTACCGGCAGCGCAACGTGCGCCTGGAGATCGCGCGCGGCTCGGCCGTCGTGCACAACATCGGGCACGGCGGGTCGGGCTTCACCTTCTCCTGGGGCTGCGCGGAGGAGGCGGTCGATCTGGTCGAGAAACTGGGTTAGGCGGTGTCCGGCAGGCCGAACGTGGCGAACAGGCGAGGGTCGAAGAACGAGGCGACGTGCCTGACCCGGTCGCCGGTGAACGTCAGGACCTGGAGGTTGAACGGCCGGAACACGCCGTCCGGCGCACGCAGGTAGAGGCCGTACGCGGGCTGGCCGTTGGCCTCGACGGCCAGCATCCGCGCCCCGCCCGGCACCGCGGGGCACTGGTTGGTGAGGTGCCACGCCACCATGTCCGGCCCCAGGTACCAGCCGGGGTAGGGCGGCATCTCCCACACGACGTCCTCGGTGAACATCGCGACGATCGCCGGGATGTCCTTGGCCTCGAACGCCTTCACCCACCGGTCGAGCACCGCGCGCTGGTCCTGTGAGGACGGTTCCACCACGTCGTCCTCGTTCAGCTCGCCGACCTGGGAACGGGCCCGCTGCAACGCGCTGTTGACCGCCGCGACCGTCATGTCCAGCTGCTCGGCCACCTCCGCCGCCGACCACCGGAGCACGTCGCGCAGGATCAGCACCGCGCGCTGGCGGGCAGGCAGCAGCTGCAGCGCCGCCACGAACGCCAGCCGGGTGGACTGCCGCTCACCGACGATCGTGGCCGGGTCGGTCGGGATCGGCTCCAGCCACGGCACCTCGTGGTCCTGCACCAGCGGGTCGTCCGGCCCCGACGACGCGCCGAGCCCGGCGGGCAGCGGCCGCCGCGTGCGACTGTCCAGCGCGGTCAGGCAGACGTTCGTCGCGATCTTGTACAGCCACGTGCGGACCGACGAGCGGCCCTCGAAGCCCGCGAACGACCGCCACGCGCGCAGGTACGTCTCCTGCACCAGGTCCTCGGCGTCGTGCACCGAGCCGAGCATGCGGTAGCAGTGGGCGAGCAGCTCGCGGCGGAACGGGTCCGCTACGCGGGCGAAGTCCTCGCTGACCAGCGTCATGGCAAGACTTTATGCGAACCCCGCGCCTCAAGCCGTTCAACGACGGCCGCTGACTGAGCGCGCCAGGCGCTCGGACAACTCCCGCATCCGCTCCACGAGCTCCGGCGGTTCGAGCACGTCGAACTCGAAGCCGATGTGCAGCAGGTGGAACGCCATGGTGTCCAACGACTCCCCGCCACTGCGCATCAGGCACGACGAAGCGTCGATCTCCTCGAGCTGCACCGAAGTGGGGGAGGTGCGGTCGGCGACGTCTTCCAACGGTGCGTGGATGACCAGCACCGCTTGGTAGGTGTAGACGGACGAAGCGACCGACCGCGACACGTACGCGGCGAGATCGTCGGCGGGCGCGGTGCGCGGCGTGAACCGGGCGGCGAGAGCGGGGACGTCCGCGATCCGGTCCGCCCGGAAGGTGCGCCAGTCGGCGCGGTCGACGTCCCACGCGACGAAGTACCAGCGGCGACCGGTGTGCACGAGTCCGAGCGGCTCGACCAGCCGCCGCGTGTCCGCACCGGACCGGTAGGTGAACCGCAGCTGCTGGTGGTCGCGGCACGCGCCGGCGATCACGGTCAGCACCTCGGCGTTGACCGCGGGGCCGCCCGCGGTGAGCGGGGTCGTGTGCTCCTGGAGCGCCTGCACGCGGCGGCGCAGCCGGGACGGCAGCACCTGTTCCAGCTTCGCGAGTGCGCGCACGGAGGTCTCCTCGATGCCCGCGACGGTGCCGTTCGCGGCGGTCCGCAGGCCTACCGCAACGGCGACGGCCTCGTCGTCGTCCAGCAGCAACGGCGGCAGCTCGGCGCCGGCGCCCAGCTGGTAGCCGCCGGTCACGCCGGGCAGCGAGTTCACCGGGTAGCCGAGGCTGCGCAGCTTGTCCACGTCGCGGCGGATCGTGCGCACGTCGACGCTCAGGCGTTCGGCCAGCTCCGGGCCCGTCCAGTCGCGCCGGACCTGGAGCAGCGACAGCAGGCGCAGCAGCCGTGCGGAGGTTTCGAGCATGGCGGAAGTCTGTCATCCAACGAGGACAAGAAGTGTCCTCAACCACGGGAAGTATACGTCTTGATACGGACTGCTACTAGGGTCAGCGCAGTGGCGGCGAGGAGATGTGAGGCTTGCGGCGTCCCGCTCCAACCACGCGGCGGACGGCCTGCCAGGTACTGCTCGGGCACGTGCAGGCAGCGCGCGCACCGGCAGCGCAGGCAGCCGGACACCCCGCTCGACGGGCTCATCGGACGCGAGCAGGACCTGATCGGCGTGCGCGCGCTCGCCCGGTCGAACCGGCTGGTCACGCTGGTCGGGCCGGGTGGTGTCGGCAAGACGCGGCTCGCGCTGGAGCTGGTCAGGGGTGACGAGCAGGCGCGGTTCGTCGAGCTCGACTCGGTGACCGACGTGCTCCCCGCCGTGGCCGCGGCGTTCGGCGCGGACGAGCGCGGTGGCGCGCGGATGATCGACGCGCTGGTCGCGTCGTTGAGCACGAAAGTGTTGCTGGTGCTGGACAACTGCGAGCACCTGGCCGACCCGTGCGCACTGCTCGTCGACGAGCTGCTGCGCCGGTGCCCCGGCCTGCGGGTGATCGCCACCAGCCGGGAGGCGCTGCGGATCCGCGGCGAGGTCGTTTACCGGCTGAGCGAGTTGTCGCTGCCCGCCGAGAACGCGTCGGACCGCACGGACGTCCTGCGTTCCGACGCCGTGCAGTTGTTCGTCTCACGGGCGCAGGCCGCCGATCCGTTGCTGGAGCTGACGGACGAGAACGTGCCCGTCGCCGGGCAGATCTGCCGCAGGCTCGACGGGTTGCCGCTCGCCATCGAGCTGGCCGCGCGGCGGGCAGGTGCGCTGTCGTTCGAGCAGATCCTCGCCGGGCTGCACGAGCAGCTGCTGACCGACGGGGACCGGACCGCGCCGGTGCGGCACCGCGAGCTGGCGGCGACGATCGGGTGGAGCCACCGGTTGCTGTCCGACGAGGAGCGCGCGGTGTTCCGCAGGCTCGCCGTGCTGTCCGGTGGGTTCGACCTCGCCGGTGCCGTCGCGGTGTGCGCGTTCGACGGCATCTCGCCGGACCTCGTCGGCAGGCTGGTGTGCAACCTCGAGGCCAAGTCGCTGGTCGTGCGGATGCGCGACGCCGGGCGGTTCCGGCAGCTGAACCTGATCCGCGCGTACGCGTTCGACCGGCTCGTCGAGGCAGGTGAACTGGGGCTCGCCCAGGACCGGGCCGCGGACTGGCTCGTGGGTGTCGCCGGACCCGTGTGCGGAACGCTCGTGCTCGGCGAGGAGCTCGGGCGCGAGCTGTGCCGAGAGCAGGAGAACCTCGTCGCGGCGGTGGCGCACGCGACGGACGAACGTCATGCCGTGCTCGCGGTCGGGCTGGTGCGCTGCTGGTACCGGCAGGGCAACCTGACGCCCGCGCGGCAGTTGATCTCCGAGGTGCTGGCCCGGCTGCCCGCGTCGGACCTGCGCGGCGACGTGCTGTCGCTGGCCGCCGTCCTCGCGTGCCTGCAGGCCGACCACGTGTCCGGGGCGCCGCTGGCCGAGGAGGCCGTGCGGCTGGCCAGGCGACGGCAGTGCCCGGCCGGGCTGGCGAACGCGCTCGACGCGCGTGCGCTGGCGTTGCTGTGCGGTGGACGGCAAGCGGAAGCCGTTGCGGCGTACTGGGAATGCCTGGACGTGGTCGAGTCGCTCGGCCGACCGGTGGACGCCGCGATCGCCCGCAACCGGCTCGCCTGGGCGCTGGTCCAGTCCGGTCAGGTCGACGCGGCCGCCGAGGTGCTGGGCGACGCGGTGGACGTGCTGCGCGCGGAGGCGACCCCGCAGCACTACGCCGCGGTGATGCACACGCACGGCGCGATCCGGCTGGTGGCGGGGGAGTGGGACGCCGCGGAGTCCGCGTTCACCGAGGCGCTGGAGGCGTCGCAGCCGCGCAGCCCGCTGCTGCTCCACTCGCTGGAGGGCTTGGCGGTCACGGCCGCCGCGGCAGGCAACGCCAAGCGCGCGTTGCGGATCGCCGCGGCCGCCGCGCGCGGGCGGTCGCGCAGCCAGCGGGAGCCGGAGGCGTACTGGCGCGGCGTCGTGACGGAGGCGACGACGCGGGCGCGCACCAGGCTCACCGGCGCGGCGGCCGCGGCGGCGGAGGCGGCCGGCCGCCGGATGCGCGACGACGAGCTGGTGGCGTACGCGTTGCGGCGCACGGCATCCGCGACGCGAGGCCCGCTGAGCCCGCGTGAGCTGGAGATCGCGTCGCTCATTGCGGCCGGGCTCACGAACCGGGAGATCGCGACCAGGCTCGCGGTGTCGATCGGCACGGTCGCCACGCACCTCAACAGCATCCGCGACAAGCTCGGCCTGCGGTCGCGCACGGGGATCGCGTTGTGGGTGAATGAGACGGGGTTTCGTGACGTGAACGCCTGAGGGATGTGCGCACGCCCGGCTGACAGAAGTCTGGTGGTCATGCCACCACAAGAACCGACGTCGCGGCGCGCGTTCATCAAGACCGGGGCGCTGGGCGTGACCTCCGTCGCGATCGCGGCCGCCGCCGGCTCGGCCGAACCGGCGCTCGCGGCACCGCGCCCGGCCGACGCGCCACTGCCCATCACCCCGTCGTGCTCAGGCCACGAGACGCCGTCCTCGGTCGAAGGTCCGCTGTTCAAGCCGAACTCGCCCGAGCGGACCAACCTCGTCACCCCCGCGATCACCGGTGTGCTCCTCGCGTTGCGCGGCGTGATCTACGACCGAGAGTGCAAGCCGCTGCCCGGTGTGCTGATCGACTTCTGGCAGTGCGACCAGAACGGCGACTACGACGAGCACGGGTTCTCGTTGCGCGGCCACCAGCTCACCGACTCCGCCGGTGCGTACCGGTTGGACACGATCGTCCCGCGCGACTACTGGGGACGGTGGGGCAGGCGCGGCGCGCACATCCACGTGCAGGTGCAGGCGCCCAACGGGCCGGTGCTGGTGACCCAGTTGTACTTCCCGGACGACACCCAGGCGTACGGGCGGAACTTCGCCGCGCACAACGCGGGCGACCAGTTCTTCAACCGCGCCTGCGTGGTCACGCTCGGCCCGAAGCAGGGCAACCGCTACGCGGGCCGGTTCGACTTCGTCATCAAGACGACCGCGTGAGGGGAAACGCCATGCCGCTCAAGAGGATCGGCGCGCTCGTCACCGCGCTCACGCTCGTCACGGTCGCCACACCGTCGTCGGCGTCCACACTGGGACGCGGGCCGTGGACGCCGACCCCCGCCCCGGTCGAGAAGGGCGACATCACCGCCGTCGCCGCGCTCGACGGCAAGACCGCGTGGGCCGTCGGCTACCGGCTGGTCAGCGACGACGAGGCGCGCCCGATCGCGTTGCGCTGGAACGGGAAGACGTGGGCGCAGGAGTCCGAGCTGCCGCGCGACAGCTTCCCGCAGGCGATCGAGGTGCGGTCGCAGTCGGACATCTGGACCGTCGGTGACGGCGTCCAGCACTGGGACGGCAAGTCCTGGTCCGTCGCGGACTTCGGCCGCGACCCGGCAGGCTACTTCCTGCCCGAAGGCTTGGACTCGGTGCCGTCCGGACAGGCGTGGGTCGTCGGCAGGCTCGTCGCCGACTCGGTGAAGGACCAGGTCCCCGTCGTCTACGGGTGGGACGGTTCGGCGTGGGCCAAGCAGGCGCTGCCGGACGTCGGCAAGGGCGAGCTGACGAGCGTGGTCTCGTTGGCGCCCAACGACGTCTGGGCCGCCGGCTTCAGCGCGACCTCGCCGCAGACCTCGCTGGTCGTGCACTGGGACGGCAAGTCGTGGACGCGGGTCGCCAGCCCGTCGGTCTCCGGCGCGCACACGTGGATCTCGGCGCTGCACGCCGGACCCGGTGGCGTGTGGGCGGTCGGCGGCAGCAACGCGGGCGCGGCGGACCGCCCGTTCGCGGCGCGCTGGGACGGCCGCCGCTGGCAGGCGGCGCTGACCCCGAACATCGCGGACGGCAGGCTGCGCGCGGTCGTGTCGACCGGTGACGGCGAGCTGTGGGCGGTCGGCGGCAAGGGTGCCGTGACGGTCGCGCTGCGGTGGCAGAAGACGCTCAACCGGTGGGTGCGCACGGCCGCGCCGGACGTCGTGGTGCGCGGTGTCGCCGCTGTGCCGGGCAGCTCGTCGCTGTGGGCGGTGGGCATCGCCAAGAAGGGCGACCTGGTGCCGGTGATCACGAGGACCAGGTAAGGCGTTGCGGCCGACCCGGTGTGTCGCATAGGGTTTGCGGCATGACTGCCGGGTCGGCCTTGCGCCGTTCACAGATCGGTTGCCCGGCCGCGGCTTGACCTCCGGGCGGGCTCGCGGCCCGCCACTCCTCGCGCCACTGCTGTCCAGTGTGGACGTCTGCGCGAGAGAGGAGGTGAATGCGCATGATTCCCCAGGTTGGTGAGGTTTTCACCGGCACCGTGGTGTCCAACGTTCCGTTCGGTTCGTTCGTGGAGCACCCGGATGGCAAGCACGGCCTGCTGCACGGCCAGACCGTCGAGGTCGGATCGGCCGTCGAGGTCAAGGTCCTGGCCTCGGACGAGGTCCAGCAGCGGTTCAGCTGCGAGCTGGCCTGAGATGTGAGTGAGTAGGGGGCTCCGGCGCGCGACGGAGCCCGCTGACTCACGCCGTCTTGTGCTTCTCGCACTCCTTCTTCAGCCGGTCGTGCTCCTTCTGTTGCGGCGCAGAGGAAATCTGCACGTTGAAGGTGTAGGGCCTTGCTGTCACGCCGAACGCGATCCGGTACACGACCAGGTCGACCGCGGTCTTCAACCACCCCGTGTCGGTGCTGGGCGCGTACGGGCCGAGCGCGTTCTCGAACCACAGCGGCACGACCTCGTCGCGGTCCAGCGCGGGTTCGAGCCGTTCCCGCACCACCTTTCGCACGGTCTTCACGGCGTCTTCGGCCGCCTGCTTGCGCTGCTCGAGCTCACCACGCTCGTGCAGGTATTCGGCGTGCGCTTGTTGCGCCAGCGCCAGCTGTTCGTGCGGTCGCTGTTGCGCGGTGACCACGAACGAGTCCCACTTCCGCTTGTGCTCCTTGAGGTTCCGCGCGCCCGGCCGGGTGAACGCCCGCGCGGCGTGCACCGCCTGCTTGAACTGCCGGAGGTAGTTCGCGCTCGCCTCCTCGGCCTTGACCAGCTTCAGCTTCGTGTCCGCGGCGCGCGGCAGGCTGATGCTGAAGTGGTCGCGGCACAACGCGATCACCTCGGGCGTGAGTTCGGGCCAGTCGTCGAGGTCCACCCGGTCCTGGCGCTCGGCGACCGCGCGCACCTTGCGCTCCACCGCCGTGATCCGGCTGGTGATGCTCGGCAGCTGCGACGCCGCGGCACTGCCCTGCTTCGCCGCCTCGTTCGCCGTCCTGCGCAGCTCGGCGAGCTGTTGCTTGAGCTGGTCGTCATCCACCGAAGGCACCTCCGAACACCAGGCACAGCAACGCCACGGCCACCGCGACCACCCCGGCGACGAGGCGCACCCGCGCGTTGTTCCCCGTCGGCTTCACCAGGAGCAGCACGCCCACCGCCACCGTCGGCAGCAGGAACACCAGCAACCACTTGCTCGACAGCACCGCGGCCACGACACCGAGCGCCGTGATCACGCCGCCGAGCACCTGGTTGACCGGTCTGAGCTTCTCGGCCTCGCGTTCCAGCCGGATCTCGTCGAGCTCCCTGCGGACGTCGAGCATGGCCTGGAGGCGGGCCTCGACGAGCGCGACGGCCGCCCGGCACGCCTCGCTGCCCGGCTCGGTCGCCTCGAGCCGGTCGATCTCGGTAGCTAGTTGGCGGCGGTGGTCATCCATGCGTGCGGCGGAATCGGCTGCCATGGCGGCTGATGGTGAACCGGCCGCGGCCGTGCCGAACACCCCGTACCGCCAGGAATAGGCCGCTCGGCGTCACAAGACCACTGGATCGGCGTCCGGCCGCGTCTGCCGTTCAGCCGCGACGCGCCCCGTCCGGCCACACGACCTCGACCCGCAGACCCCACGCGTGCGCCTCCTCGACGACGTCGCCGGTGCCACCCCGCCCACCGGGTTTGCCGTCCCACACGGCGACGAGCAGCTCGACGGACGCCAGCATGCGCTCGTTGGCCGCGACGTAGGCCTGCCGCCCGGAGAGCAACCGGGGCAGCACGCTCACCACCGTCGCGCGGGCGCGCAGCTCGTCGTAATCAGCGAGCTGGTGCGGCTTGAGCCGGTCGCGGTAGTCGAGTGCGGGCAGCACGACCTCGACCTGCCCGCCGCGGTCCAGCACGGCGCGCGCGAACACCTGGTCCGCGCCGGGTGCCAGGCAGGTCACGCCGACCAGCGGCGACGTGACCTGCGACAGCACGTCGAGAATCCCGGCCCGGACCAGGGGGACGCACGAGGGCACCAGGTTGCTGTGCCCGGTGATGCCGACCCGCATCAAGCCGTCCGGATGGCGCGGATCGCCTCGGTCGTGTCCTGCACGGCCTTGAGGTGGCGATGCCCCGCCGCTTCCTTGGCGAAGTCCTGCAGCTTGCGCAGGACCCGTCCGGACGAGAGCTTGGCCGCGGTCGGCAGCACCTCGTTGATCAGGCCGCACGCGGCCTCCGGGTCACCGGCGACCATCTTGGTGCGGGCCAGTCCGATCACGTCGAACGCCCGGTTGCGGACCTTCGACGGGTCGCGCAGCGCCAGGGCCCGCGTGATGTGCTGCTCCGCGTAGATCGCCTGCTTCGGGTCGTGGACGGCCAGGTCGCGGCACCGCGCCCCGATCACGCCCTCCAGCTCGGCCTCGTCGAAGCTGTGCAGGAACCGCGGCTCCTGGGCGGTCTCCCGCTGGGCGAACACGTCCTGCGCCATGCCGACGGCGTGGTGGAACTCGCGCACCCTGCCCATCTGCGCGTACGCCCACGCCTCGCGTGTCAGCAGCAGCGCCCGCAGGACCGGTGTGCCCGTCCTGCGCGTGCCGTACTGGCCGAGCTGCACCAGGTCCAGGCCGTCGTCCGCGCGACCGAGGTCGAACATCTGACGCGCCATCGCCGCGAGGCACAGCGCCGCGAAACCGTCGTTCTGGCCCGCCTTCGCCATCCGGACCGCCAGCACGTAGTAGCGCTGGGCCGCGTCGTGCAGCCCGGCGTCGAACGACATGCTGGCCGCCACCTTGGACAGCTCGGCACCGATGAAGAAGGCCCGTTCCGTCGTCGGGCCCGCCGGCGCGCGCTGCAGGCGTTCGGCCAGCTCGTCGAGCTGCCCGAGCACCGCCTTGCGCGCCAACCCGTATCCGCCACGGCCACCCCAGCCGCGCAGCCCGTCCGCGACGCGTTGCAACGCGGCGAGCTCCTCCTCGCTGATCGCCGACGCCGACGACCACCGCGACAGGTTGTGCAGCGGATGCAACCACCGCTGCAGCGGCTCGACCAGTGCGGACCCCACCGTCACCGCGGCGGCTCCGGTGAGCGCCGCTCGTCTGCTGATCGCCAAGTCGCTCCTCGCCGTCTCCTCGACCGAACGGGCAATGCTCGTCGCGTCCCACGGAGCCGCGAGCACATCGGGCGGAGCCGCGCTCGCGGGGCCCGCTTGGCTTGGGATGACGGCGCGGTCGAACCACAGCCGGTCGATCGGAACGCGCAAGACGTGCGCGAAGTGACGCAGCTTGTCCAGTCGCTCGATCGGGTTCTCCCCGGACTCGTAGCGCGACAGCTGCGCCTGGCTGATGCCCAGCCAGGCCGCCATGCGATCCTGCGTGACCCTGCTGACGTGCTGCGGGTTGTGCCGGTACGCGGAGATCACCGCGCCCATGTCCCTGTCCGCGAAAGCGGCCGCCATCGCCGGGTGCTCCCAGAACGACTCGGGTACGTCCGGGGGTCCGTGCACGTCAGATCGGGCGTTGCGGCGACACCGGTGGCAGAGGCTGTCCGAGTTGTCGGCCGCGATGAACGCCCCGCACGGGCAAGCGCGCCTGGTACTGGGTCTACCGGTTCCCATGCGCATCGCCCCCGTCACTGAGCGTGTTAGAAGTGTAATCGCTGGTGATCGATAGTCCATGCATCTCATGCATAAGTCGTAATGAGTGGCGTGTCGCGGGCCTTGTGCACCCGTCCGGCGGATGGGCTTGATGCATCCGCTGCATGAAAGTCATCCACGCCCCGAATGGTGTTGTCGACAACTGGGACGCACCCTGCACATCAGCAGGTGACGGGTCGATCCCCGACATCCGCTCCGCCTGACCCACCACCGGGGAGGACGTCGCCGATGACCATCACGACCGCGGATACCGGTAAATCCGGAATCCCTCAGAACAGAGCACATGATCGGTTGATCGGCGAGGCAGTCGCCGGATACCGCCTGCTCGGCTGGCAGGTGTCCGTGACCGAGCAGGGCGTGTTCCTCCCCTTGGGGCCGGCGACAACAGCGCTGGCCATGCCCGCCCGGATCGGGTCGCGCGTCCTCGCCGACCTCAAGTCGCGCATGCTGGCCGGCCCCGTCACGGTCATCCCCGGCCCGCGCGAGCACTGGATCTTCCTGGCCGAGCTGGTCGCACTGCTGCCGACGCACCTGAAGGCGCCGCCCGAGGTGCAGTTCGTCCGGTCGCCGCACCGGATCGCGCTCCCGCCCACCATGACCAGGTACGGCTCGCTGCGCTGGGCCAACCCGCCATCGCACAGCAGGCACTGGTTCCCGCCGTTCACGGCGGTGCTGGCGCTGGCCCGGACGGCGACCGCAGAGGACCGGCGGTAGAGAATCGCAGGGTGCATCGCCGAGCCCTGTTGTGCGGGCTCGCCGCAGCTGCCTTGACGGCCTGCGGTGGGTCCGCCCCGCGCAAGACCGGTGGAGTCGGGACCGCCCGCCCCGGTGACAAGATCGCCGCCGCCGCTGACGTCCCCGTTGGCGGCGGTGTGCTCGTCGACCTTCCGGGTGACGCGCAGCTGTTGCTCGTTCAGCCGGCCGAGGGACAGATCAAGGCCTTCAACCCCTCGTGCCCACATGTCGGGTCTCTGGTCAACCCACCGGCCCGCGGGGTGATCACCTGCCCCCTGCACGGAAGCACGTTCGACGCGGCGACCGGGGTCGTCGAAAAGGGCCCCTCACCTCGTGGTTTGGCCGAGGTGGCGGTCACTCGTTCGGGTGGAGATGTGCTGCTGGCCTAGCTGTGCGGAACCTGTGGATCTTCCAGGGTGGTGAACTTTTCGGACGGGTGGTTCGTAGTCGTGGGGTGAACCCGGACACATCCCACCACCACGGAGGAGCGTCTTGAACTCCACCGATCAGACCACCCGCCGGTCCATGCTGTGCGGCATCGCCGTCGCGCTGGCCGTGCCGAGCGGAATCCTCGTCACCGCCTGTGGGAGCACTCCCACAAGCGGAAGCACGGGCAGCGGGTCGGGGACCACGGGGAACACCGGGAGCGCGGGCAGCACCGGTAGCGGCTCGCCTCCCACCGGACGGGGCAACCCGAGCCTCAGCGCGCTGGTCGCGCTCGCGGACGTCCCCGAGGGCGGCGGCGCCGTGGTCGACAACCCCAACGGCGGCAAGATGGTCATCGCGCGCACGTCGGCGACCGAGGTGAAGGCGTTCAACGCGACGTGCCCGCACCAGGGCAGCATCGTGGGGGAGCCCAGCGGCGGCACGATCACGTGCCCCAGCCACGGCAGCCAGTTCGGCTCGTCCGACGGCTCCCTGAAGAAGGGACCCGCCACCAAGGGCCTGACCGCGATCAACGTCAAGATCGAAGGGGATCAGATCGTCCTGGCCTGAGGCCTGACGGTTTCTGTCAGACCCCAGCACTAGGCTGAACGGCGTGGCAGACCCCTCGACGTACCGCCCACCCGTGGGCACGATTCCCGAAGCCCCTGGCGTCTACAAGTTCCGCGACGCCGGGGGCCGGGTCGTCTACGTCGGCAAGGCGAAGAGCTTGCGCGGCAGGCTCAACTCCTACTTCGCGGACCTGGCCGGGCTGCACCCGCGCACCCGCCAGATGGTCACCACGGCGGCGAGTGTCGAGTGGACCGTCGTCAGCACCGAGGTCGAGGCGCTCCAGCTCGAGTACAACTGGATCAAGGAGTTCGACCCGCGGTTCAACGTCCGCTACCGCGACGACAAGTCGTACCCCGTGCTGGCGGTGACGCTGCACGAGGAGTTCCCCCGGCTGCACGTGTACCGGGGCGCGCGGAAGAGGGGCGTCCGGTACTTCGGCCCGTTCGCGCACGCGTGGGCCATCCGCGAGACGCTCGACCTCCTGCTCCGGGTCTTCCCGGCGCGCACGTGCTCCGCCGGTGTTTTCAAGCGGCACGGCGAGATCGGCCGCCCGTGCCTGCTGGGGTACATCGACAAGTGCTCGGCGCCGTGCGTCGGCAAGGTGTCCGCTGACGAGCACCGCGACATCGTCGACGACTTCTGCGACTTCCTCGCGGGCAAGACGGACCACATGATCAAGCGGCTGGAACGCGAGATGTCCGCCGCCTCCGAGGAGCTGGAGTTCGAGCGGGCCGCGCGGCTGCGCGACGACCTGGCCGCGTTGCGCAGGGCGATGGAGAAGCAGGCCGTGGTGCTCGGCGACGGCACCGACGCGGACGTGGTGGCGTTCGCGCAGGACGATCTCGAGGTCTCGGTCCAGGTGTTCCACGTGCGCGGCGGCCGGGTGCGCGGCCAGCGCGGCTGGGTGCTGGACAAGGTGGAGGACGTCGACGACAAGGTGCTCGTCGACCAGTTCGTCACGCAGTTCTACGGCGAGGACGTCGAGTCCGTGCCGCGCGAGGTGCTGGTGCCGGAGGTGCCGGACGACGCGGAGGCGTTGCAGAACTGGCTTTCCGTGCAGCGCGGCGCGAAGGTCCAGCTGCGGGTGCCGCAACGCGGTGACAAGCGGGCGCTCATGGAGACCGTTGCGCGTAACGCGGCGGAGGCGTTCGGGCAGCACAAGTTGCGGCGCGCGGGTGACCTCACGGCTCGTTCCGCGGCGCTGCAGGAGATCCAGGACGCACTGGGGCTCGACACGGCACCGCTGCGCATCGAGTGCGTCGACGTGAGCCACGTGCAGGGCACGGACGTCGTCGCGTCGCTCGTGGTGTTCGAGGACGGGCTCGCGCGCAAGTCCGAGTACCGCCGCTTCGCGGTCCGCGAGGGCGCCCAGCAGGGCGACGTCGGCTCGATCGCGGAGGTCGTGCGGCGGCGGTTCCAGGCGATGCTGCGGGAGAACACCAACACCGGGCCGAATCCGGGCATCGATCCGGAGACCGGCCGCGCGCGGAAGTTCGCGTATCCGCCTAACCTGCTCGTCGTCGACGGTGGTGCACCCCAGGCCGCCGTGGCGGCGGACGTGCTGGCCGAGCTGGGCGTCACGGACGTCGCGGTGGTCGGTCTCGCGAAGCGGCTGGAAGAGGTCTGGCTGCCGGGCGAGCCGGACCCGGTGATCCTGCCGCGCACCAGTGAGGGTCTCTACCTCTTGCAGCGGGTGCGAGATGAGGCACACCGGTTCGCGATCGCGTACCACCGGCAGAAGCGGTCGACGAGGATGACGGCGTCCGCCCTGGACGGTGTGCCTGGGCTGGGTGAGACGAGGAAAGCCGCTCTGCTCAAGCACTTCGGCTCGGTGCGCAAGCTCCGGCAGGCGAGCGTCGATGAGATCAGCGGGGTGCCCGGCGTGGGCCGGCGCACCGCCGAAGCAGTGTTCGCAACGTTGAGTCAAGAGGAGACGAAGTCGTGAACGCGGAGAAGTCCGGCATCGAAGTCGCGGTGGTGACCGGGCTGTCCGGCGCGGGCCGCAGCACGGCCGCGAAGTGCCTGGAGGACCTGGGCTGGTTCGTGGTGGACAACCTGCCGCCCGAGCTGATCGCGACCATGGTGGAGCTGGGCGCGCAGGCGCGCGGCGCCATCACCAGGGTCGCGGTCGTCATGGACGTGCGCAGCCGTGCGTTCACCGAGGACCTGGCGTCGATCATCAAGGACCTGGACGCCCGCGGCTACAAGCCGAAGGTGCTGTTCCTGGAGGCGACGGACGACGTGCTGATCCGCCGGTTCGAGGCGGTCCGGCGCGGTCACCCGATGCAGGGCGACGGCAGGCTCGCGGACGGCATCGAGGCCGAGCGCATCCTGCTCACGCCGCTGCGCGAGGAAGCCGACCTGGTGCTCGACACCTCGGCGCTCTCGATCCACCAGCTGCGCGCCAAGATCGAGGACACGTTCGGCAGCGAGTCGGCGCAGCGCACCCGCGTGACGGTGCTGTCGTTCGGCTACAAGTACGGCCTGCCGATGGACGCGGACCTCGTCATGGACGTCCGGTTCCTGCCGAACCCGTTCTGGATCCCCGAGCTGCGCGAGTTCACCGGACTCGACGGCGAGGTGCGCAACTACGTGCTGTCGCAGGAAGGCGCCGAGGAGTTCCTCGACCGCTACCACGAGCTGCTGCGCCTGATCGGCGCCGGCTACCGGCGCGAGGGCAAGCGGTACCTGACGCTCGCCATCGGCTGCACCGGCGGCAAGCACCGCAGTGTGGCGTTGTCCGAGGAGCTGGCCTCGCGGCTCGCGTCCGAGGACGGCATGGCGGTCAAGGTCGTCCACCGGGACCTGGGGCGCGAGTGACGTTGTCGGCAGTCGCACTGGGAGGTGGCCACGGCCTGCACGCCACGTTGTCGGCGTTGCGACAGCTGACCGAGGACGTCACGGCCGTGGTCACCGTCGCGGACGACGGCGGCTCGTCCGGCCGCCTGCGCCGCGAGCTCGGCCTGCTCCCGCCGGGCGACCTGCGCAAGGCCATGGCCGCTCTGGCGGGGGAGGACCGCGACAGCCAGCTGTGGACGGACCTGTTCCGGCACCGGTTCGGCGGCACGGGCGCGCTCGCCGGCCACGCCGTCGGCAACCTCGTGCTCGCGGGCCTGTTAGAGCAGCTCGGCGACCCGGTCGCCGTGCTGGACGTGGCGTGCCGCCTGCTGGGCGTGCGCGGCCGCGTGCTGCCGATGTGCAACTCGCCGCTGAACATCGAGGCGGACGTCAAGGGCCTCGACGAGGACGCGGAGGTGGTGCGCCGGATCAGGGGTCAGGTCGCGATCGCGACGACACCGGGACTGGTGCAACGCATCCGCTTGAGTGCCCCGATAGGGCGACCTGTCGGCTGCCCGCAGGCGGTCGAGGCTGTACTCGGCGCCGATCTCGTGCTACTCGGCCCCGGATCGTGGTTCACCAGCGTTTTGCCGCATCTGCTGGTGCCGGAACTGCACGACGCGTTGCTCCGAACGGCCGCGAAAAAGGTTCTCGTGCTCAATCTCGTCCCCCAACCGGGGGAAACCGAGGGTTTCTCCCCGGAGTGCCATCTGGACGTACTCTGCGAGCACGCACCCGGTCTCCGGGTGGACGCGGTGATCGCCGACGTCGACTCGGTGCCGACGCCGGACCGGCTGACGCGCGCCGCGGCGGTACTGGGGGCGCGGACGCACCTGGCCAGGATCGCCGCACCCGACGCAGCGGAACGACACGATCCAGGTGCACTGGCAGGCTGTCTTCTCCAGGTGCTGGGGAAGACCGGAGTGGGAGGAACGGGCACGTGGCGATGACCTCGGCGGTCAAGGACGAGCTGAGCAGGCTGGCCGTCTCGAAGACCTGTTGCCGCCGCGCTGAGGTGTCCTCACTGCTGCGCTTCGCGGGTGGCCTGCACATCGTGTCCGGCCGCGTGGTCGTGGAGGCCGAGCTCGACCTCGGCTCCGCGGCGCGCCGCCTGCTCAAGGAGATCCAGGCGCTGTACGGCCACCACGCCGAGGTGTTCACGATCTCGTCCAACGGCCTGCGCAAGGGCACCCGCTACGTCGTGCGCGTGGTGAAGGACGGCGAGGGCCTCGCCCGCCAGACGGGCCTGCTCGACCCGCGCGGCCGCCCGGTCCGCGGCTTGCCCGCGCCGGTGGTGTCCGGCGGCGTCTGCGACGCCGAGGCGGCGTGGCGCGGCGCGTTCCTGGCCCACGGTTCGCTGACCGAGCCCGGCCGCTCCTCTTCTATGGAAGTCACCTGCCCTGGCCCCGAGGCCGCACTGGCTCTCGTGGGTGCGGCGCGCCGGATGGGCATCGGCTCCAAGCAGCGCGAGGTCCGAGGCGCCGAGCGCGTCGTCATAAGGGATGGCGACGCCATCGGCGCGATGCTCACGAAGCTCGGCGCACACGACAGCGTGCTCGCGTGGGAGGAGCGCCGCATGCGGCGCGAGGTCCGCGCCACCGCCAACCGCCTGGCCAACTTCGACGACGCCAACCTGCGCCGCTCGGCCCGCGCCGCGGTCGCCGCCGCCGCACGGGTGGCTCGCGCGCTGGAGATCCTCGGCCCCGAGGCACCCGACCACCTCGCCGCCGCCGGGGCGCTGCGGCTGGCACACCGGCAGGCCTCGCTCGAGGAGCTCGGCCAGTTGTCCGACCCGCAGATGACCAAGGACGCGGTCGCCGGTCGTATAAGGCGTCTCCTGGCGATGGCGGACAAGCGGGCCAAGGACCTCGGGCTGCCGGACACCGAGTCCGCCGTGACCGCGGACATGCTGGAGGCCGAGGTCTGAGCGGGCTGCCGCAACCTGAGCGTTGACAGTCGTGAGTGATTGGGAGGCCTAGGGCACTCCTGATCACTCACGACCTTTGACCAGCTGCGATCGGGCATTCCGGCCTACTGGGTGTTGCGCCCCGCCCACACCGCGAGCTGCGCCCGAGACCGCAACCCGAGCTTGCTCCGCACGTGGGTGACGTGCCGAGCCACTGTGTGCGGCGAGATCCCGAGCCGCTGCCCGATCTGCCGATAGGTCAGCCCCTCGGCCACCAGCCCGGCGATGTGCCGCTCCCGCTCGGTGATCCGCTTGTCGGACGAGCCGCCGTTCTCGGGGAGCGCGGGCCGGTCGGTCAACGCGTAGTCGACGGCTTGCCGCATGGACATCCGCCGCCCGCTCGACTCGGCGGCCCGCGCCCGGCCCGCGGGTGTGCGGGCGAGCACGGCGTCCATGCCGACGGACAGCTGGTCCTGCCAGTAGGGCTCGGCCCGGTAGTCGAACTTGGTCCGCACGGCGGTCGCGGTGGCCAGCAGGCTCAAGGCGCACACGTCGTCGGCGCCGGTCCCGATCAGAGCCAGCGCCAGACCCTCCAGGTCGTAGAACTGGTCGGTCGGGTGCTCCAGGCTCGAGGTCAGGCTCTCGCGGAACATCTCGGCCGCGGTGTCGAAGTCGGAGCGGGCCAGTGCGATGGCGCCCGCGGTGTGCAGCATCGGGTTCAGCATGTGCTGCCAGCCGTGCTCCCTGATCAGGTCGACGGCCTCGGTCACCAGGGGTGTGGCGGCGTCGGCGTCGCCGTGCTGGAGCTTCGTCCACGACAGGGAGTTGAGGATGATGCCGACCGCGATCGGGTCGCCCACGTCCCGTGCCAGGCGCAGTGCTTCGGCGAACCGGGCGTAGCCGCCGTCGAGGTCGCCGAAGTAGCAGTCGGCCGAGGCGAGCACCTCCAGTGCGCGGGCGGTGGTGTCCGGGCAGCCCAGGGCCGTCTCGAGCTCGTAGGACAGGGTCGCGAAGCGGCGGCAGAGCTCCCAGTTGCCGCGGGCCCGGTGGTGGCCCGCGGCGACGTGCGCCAGCAGGCTGCGGTGCACCGGCGGCAGCTCCGGCCTCGCCAGTGCGGCGTTCAGCAGCGGGAGCGGGACGCCACGTGGTTTCTGGGGGTTCGCGGTCCACGCCGTCGCCGCGACGGCCAGTGCGTGCCGCGGCCAGTCGCCGACCTCGGCGGTGCGGGCGATCGCGATGTCGAGCACGCCCATGTGCCGGTCCAGGCGCCGCACGGGCTCCGGGCCCGGATCGAAGCGCGTCGCCTCGGGTTCGACCACGGACGCCACCCACTCGACGACGCGGTCGTGGACCACCGGCACGTCACCGTGCTGTTCGGCCAGTTCGCGGCCGAACAGGCGGATCGACTCCAGCTGGCGGAACATCGTCGCGCCGCGGGCGGCGCGGTCCGACACCAGCAGCGACTTGTTCTCCAAGCCCGCCAGCAGGTTCAGCGCGTCGTCGACACCGCAGGCCGCGGACGCGAGGTCCAGGTCGAACGGCCAGCCGAGCACGGCGAGCCTGCGCATGGCGGTCTGCTCGTCGGCGTCGAGCAGGTCGTAGCTCCACTCGATCGCCGCGCGCAGGGTGCGGTGGCGGGTGTCGGTGGTGCGCGGCGCGTCGGTCAGCAGAGCCAGGCGGTCGCCGACGCGCGCGAGGATGTCGGCGGGCGTGAGCAGCGCTATCCGCCGCGCGGCCAGCTCTATCGCCAGCGGCATGCCGTCGAGGCTGCGGCACAGCGCGACCACGTCGCCGACGGTGTCCTCGGTCAGCTCGAACGTGTGGTCAACGGCGTTCGCCCGCTCCAGGAACAGGCGCACCGCGTCGAACCGCGGCGCCATCGTCGCGTCCACCGGCGCGCCCGCGGCGGGCAGCTCCAGCTCGCCGAGTGCGAACACCTGCTCGCCTGCGACGCGCAGCGCCTCTCGCGAGGTCACCAGCACGCGCAGCCGGGGGCAGTTGGCCAGCAGTGACGCGACCAGCGTCGCCACGTCCTCCAGCAGGTGCTCGCAGTTGTCGAGCAGCAGCAGCATCTTCTGGTTGCCGACGGACGCCGCGATGCCCTCGGCCACCGGCCGCGTCGACGGCGGGCGGACGCCCAGCGCGGACGCCACCACGTGCCCGACCCGGCCCGGATCGCTCGTCGTCGCCAGGCCGACCCACCACACGCCGTCGGGGTAGTCCTTGCGGTGCCGCTCGCCGAACTGCACGGCGAGCCGGGTCTTGCCCGCACCCGCCGGCCCGACGAGGCTGATGAGGCGGTGTTCGTTGCTGAGCCTGGTGAGCGCGGTCAGCTCGGCGCGCCGCCCGACGAAGCTGTCGAGCGACGTCGGCAGATCGCCGTGCGCGTTCGAGTGTTCGTCAGTGCGCGTCGCCGAGCGTTCGCGGTAGGCGCGCTGACGACACGCGTTCGAGCAGTAGCGCCTGCCCCCAGCCGCGTCGGTCAGCGGGTTGCCGCACGTCTCACAGGCGGCGATTGCCGTCATGCGGCCGACCGTACCGGTCGTAACGGGTCGTAACACCCGCTGATTCGGGGTATTGCCGCCTCAAATCGGGCGCGGACATGATCTCGGTGCTGCCAGCCGCCACCCGGACGGAGGTACGGCGATGACTGTGCAGGTGAGATCGGCAGGAGGCGTGGTCCCGCGAGAGGACCGCGAGGTCGTCGACGAGTGGATCGCGCGGATCGTCGGCGTGGTGGGACCGGGAGCGGAGACGGGTGATCCCGTCGAGGCTTGCCGGACGGCCGCGGAAGCGGCCGAGGAGCTCAGCGCGTACCTGTGGATCCTGATCCGCAGACACCAGCGAACGGCCTGATGCGCTAGTCCGATCGGTCGATGCCGGTGGGCCCTGAACTTGCTCGATAAAGAGATTCCGGTGGCCTATGTGACCAGGGACTCCGTTCGGAAGATAGGGTGGCTTTGTTCCTGCCATCGAGCTTCAAGGAGTCCTGCCGTGACGGTTCGCGTAGGTGTCAACGGCTTCGGCCGCATCGGACGCAACTTCTGGCGCGCCGTTCGGGCCGGCGGGCACGACATCGAGATCGTCGCGTTCAACGACCTCGGTGACGTCGCCACCATGGCCCACCTGCTGAAGTACGACAGCATTCTCGGTCGTCTGGACGCGGAGGTGTCGGTCACCGACGAGGGGATCTCCGTCGACGGCAAGGTCATCAAGGCGCTGGCCGAGCGCGACCCCGGCAAGCTGCCGTGGAAGGACCTGGGCGTCGACGTCGTCGTCGAGTCCACCGGCTTCTTCACCGACGCGTCGGCCGCGCGCAAGCACGTCGACGAGGGTGGCGCGAAGAAGGTCATCATCTCGGCGCCCGCCAAGGGTGAGGACCTCACGGTCGTCCTCGGCGCGAACGAGGGCCAGTACGACGGCTCGCAGACCGTCATCTCGAACGCGTCCTGCACCACGAACTGCCTCGCGCCGCTGGCGAAGGTCCTGCACGACAACTTCACCATCGAGCGCGGCCTGATGACCACGATCCACGCGTACACGCAGGACCAGAACCTGCAGGACGCGCCGCACAAGGACCTGCGCCGCTCGCGTGCCGCCGCGCTGAACATCGTCCCGACCAGCACGGGCGCCGCCAAGGCCATCGGCCTGGTGCTGCCGGAGCTCAAGGGCAAGCTCGACGGTTACGCGCTGCGCGTCCCGGTGCCGACCGGCTCCGCGACCGACCTGACCGTCACCCTGGGCCGCGAGGTCACGGTCGACGAGGTCAACGCCGCGTACAAGGCCGCTGCCGAGGGCCCGCTGGCCGGCATCCTGCGCTACAACACGGACGAGATCGTGTCGTCCGACATCGTCACCGACCCGTACTCCTGCATCTACGACGCGCCGCTGACCAAGGTCATCGGCAACCAGGTGAAGGTCGTCGGCTGGTACGACAACGAGTGGGGCTACTCCAACCGCCTGGCCGACCTGGTCAAGCTCGTCGCCTCCAAGCTCTGAGGAAGTAGACGTTGAAGACTCTCCGCGAACTGATCGCCGAGGGTGTCGCGGGTCGGCGCGTGCTCGTGCGCGCCGACCTCAACGTCCCCCTCGACGGTGACCGGATCACCGACGACGGCCGCGTCCGAGCGTCGGTCCCGACCATCAAGGCGCTGTCCGACGCGGGCGCCCGCGTCGTCGTGGCAGCGCACCTCGGCCGCCCCAAGGGCGAGCCGGACCCCGCCTTCTCGCTGGCGCCCGTCGCCGCGCGGCTCGGTGAGCTGCTCGGTGCCGAGGTCGCACTCGCGCAGGACGTCGTCGGCGAATCCGCCAAGGCGGTCGTCGGCGCGCTGTCCGACGGCGGCGTCGCGCTGCTGGAGAACATCCGCTTCGACGCGCGGGAGACCGCCAAGGTCGACGCCGAGCGCGAGGCGCTGGCCCACGACCTGGCCGCGCTGGCCGACGTCTTCGTGTCCGACGGCTTCGGCGTCGTGCACCGCAAGCAGGCCTCCGTCTACGACGTGGCGAAGAAGCTCCCCGCGTACGTCGGTGGCCTCGTCGAGGCCGAGCTGGCCGTGCTGCGCAAGCTCACCGACGACCTGGCGCGCCCGTACGTCGTGGTGCTCGGCGGCGCGAAGGTGTCCGACAAGCTCGGCGTCATCGCGAACCTGCTGACCAAGGTCGACCGGCTGCTCATCGGCGGCGGCATGGCGTACACCTTCCTCAAGGCCCAGGGCCACGAGGTCGGCGGCTCGCTGCTGCAGGAAGACCAGCTCGACCAGGTCAAGGGCTTCCTCACCGAGGCGGAGAAGCGCGGCGTGGAGCTCGTGCTGCCCGTCGACGTGCTCGCGGCCACCGGTTTCGCCGCGGACGCCGAGCACGACGTCGTCGCGACCGACGCGATCCCGGCCGACCGGATGGGCCTCGACATCGGCCCCGCCTCGCGCGAGCTGTTCGCGTCGAAGCTCGCCGACGCCGCGACCGTGTTCTGGAACGGCCCGATGGGCGTGTTCGAGTTCGAGGCGTTCTCCGGCGGCACCCGTGCCGTCGCCGAGGCGCTGGTGAAGAGCGAGGCGTTCACCGTCGTCGGCGGTGGCGACTCGGCCGCGGCCGTGCGCGCGCTCGGTCTGCCCGAGGACGGCTTCTCGCACATCTCCACCGGAGGTGGCGCTTCACTGGAGTTCCTGGAAGGCAAGGAACTCCCCGGCATCAAGGTGTTGGAGTCCTGATGGCACCGCGTCAGCCGCTGATCGCGGGCAACTGGAAGATGAACTGCAACCACCTCGAGGCGATCGCACTCGTGCAGAAGATCGCCTTCTCCCTGCCGGAGAAGTACTTCGCCAAGGTCGAGGTCGCCGTGCTGCCGCCGTTCGTCGACATCCGGAGCGTGCAGACGCTCGTGGACGGCGACAAGCTGCTGCTCAAGTACGGCGCGCAGGACATCTCGCCGCACGACAAGGGCGCCTACACCGGTGAGGTGTCGGGCCCGATGCTCGCCAAGCTCGGCTGCCACTACGTGGTCGTCGGGCACTCCGAGCGCCGCGAGTACCACGGCGAGGACGACAAGCTCGTCAACGCCAAGCTGAAGGCCGCGCTGAAGTACGAGATCACGCCTATCTTCTGCTTCGGCGAGAAGCTGGACGTGCGCGAGGCGGGTGGGCACCTGGAGCTGGTCAAGCAGCAGCTCACCGACGGCCTCGCCGGCTTCACCGCCGAGCAGGTCGCCAAGATCGTCTTCGCGTACGAGCCGGTGTGGGCCATCGGCACCGGCCGCACGGCCAGCTCGTCGGACGCACAGGAGGTCTGCGCCGCCGTTCGCGCACTGGTCGCCGAGAAGTACGGCGAGGACACCGCGTCGACCGTCCGCGTGCTCTACGGCGGTTCGGTGAAGTCCAGCAACATCGGTGAGCTCATCGCCCAGAAGGACATCGACGGCGCCCTGGTCGGCGGCGCGAGCCTCGAGGCGGACGAATTCACCAAGCTGTGCGCGCTGGCCGCCGGTGGCCCACTACCCTAGCTAATTGTTCCCACCTACAACTCTGGTTGCACACGTTCGGCAGTCGAACAGGTACTCTGTGGCGTCGACTGCCTGACAGCGAGGAAGAAATGATCCTGTTCCTGCAGATCCTGTTGATCGTTGCCAGCCTGCTGCTGGTGCTGCTCGTGCTGCTGCACCGCGGTCGCGGCGGCGGCCTGTCCTCGCTGTTCGGCGGCGGTATGCAGTCGAGTCTGTCCGGTTCCAGTGTCGTGGAGAAGAACCTCGACCGCCTGACGCTGTTCGTCGGCGCGGTCTGGGTCATCGCCATCATTGGCATCGGACTGCTGGTCAAGCTGCCCGGCGCGGTCTGATCAGAGGTCAACAGGCAGAAGCCCTACGGGGCTTGGGGTAACCACTTGGTGGGGGTGTAACGGTCGATGGCTGGTGGTAACGCGATTCGCGGTACCCGCGTCGGCGCAGGCCCGATGGGTGAGTCGGAACGCGGCGAGTCCGCGCCCCGGCGTCGCGTGTCGTACTGGTGCGCGAACGGTCACGAGTCGCGTCCGTCCTTCGCGGTCGACGCGGACGTGCCGGAGAACTGGGACTGCCCGCGCTGCGGGCTGCCCGCCGGACGGGACGAGCAGACCCCGCCCGCTCCTCCGCGCAACGAGCCGTACAAGACGCACCTGGCCTACGTGAAGGAGCGACGCTCCGACGCGGACGGCGAGGCGATCCTCGAAGAGGCTCTCGCGAAGCTGCGCAGGCAGCGGGAAGAGCCGTAGAGGCCACTGCGCTGATACAGCGGTGACATGAGGAAGGCCCCGGTGCCCACAGCACCGGGGCCTTCCTCTTTCTCAGCCACTAGTTCTCTGACTAAGGTCAGAGGATGGACGTCACCCTGGTCGAAGGGGTAAGGCGGTTCAACCGGACCGTCACCCAGCGGATCGGCGCGCTCGACGACGCCTTCCTGTCCCGCGACCGGCCGCTCGGGCAGGCCCGGCTGCTGTGGGAGATCGGCGCCGACGGCTGCGAGGTGCGGGAGCTCCGTTCACGACTCGAGCTGGACTCCGGCTACCTGAGCAGGATGCTGCGCGGCCTCGAAACCGCCGGACTCGTCGTGGTGGACACCGGCGGAGCGGACGCGCGGGTGCGCACCGCCCGGCTCACCGCTGCCGGCCTGGCCGAACGGGCCGAGCTCGACCGACGCGCCGACGCGCTGGCCGCCTCGATCCTCCAACCGCTCAACGCCGGACAACGCGACCGTCTCGTCGCGGCGATGGCCGAGGTCGAGCGCCTGCTCGTCGCGTCCATGGTCGACGTCGCGGTCGTCGACGAGCGGCATCCCGACGCTGCTCACTGCATCGAGTCGTACTTCGCCGAGCTGACGCAGCGGTTCGGGTTCGACCCGGCGCGAACGATCCCAGCCGACCTGACGGCCTACCTCGTGGCGACGCTGCACGGCGAACCGGTCGGTGGCGCCGGGCTGAAGCTCGTCGATGCCGGGGTGGGGGAGGTGAAGCGCATGTGGGTGTCGGCGAGCGTGCGCGGGCTGGGGCTGGGCAGGCGGTTGCTCGCCGAGGTCGAGGCCGCTGCTCGTGGACGCGGTGTGCGCGTGGTGCGGCTGGAGACCAACCGGACGCTGGTCGAGGCGATCGCGCTCTACCTGGCGGCCGGTTACCGCGAGGTGGGCGCGTTCAACGACGAGCCCTACGCCCACCACTGGTTCGAGAAGGTCCTAGAGGCATAAAGCGAGCGCGGCGAAACCGGCGCGAACCAAAAGAAGGAGCGCCCGCCGCACTGGCGACCCCCGCACTGCCAACCGAGCCCCTCCCCACCCACACCGCGAAGAAGCCCGCAACACCATTCGCCGCGCCCAGGATCTAGGCCGTCGCGCGCAGGCCCACGAACTGACGACGCAGCATGGTCGCCCCGATCAGCAGGAAGAACACGAGCACGACGAGCGTGCTGGTCGTCCCGCCGGACGAGCTGGACAGCGTGACGTCGACGTTCCCGAGCAGCGTGATCCCGCACTCGGCGCGCACCACGTGCCTGCCGGGATCGATGGTCGTGAACCGCACGGGCGCGGTGAACTCGCCCTTGTCGTCGGCGACGGCCTTGCCGACGTTCTCGCCCTTCGACTTGAGCGTCACGGGAGCGCCCGCGGGGCAGCCGGTGCCGGTCGCGGTGAGCGGGTCACCCGGCTGGATGTTGTCCTTGTCCAGCACGAGCACGCCGTCGCCCGAGTCGAACGAGTCCGTTCCGGACGTGCTGCTGCCCGGTGTGGAGGACGACGAGCTGGAGTCGGTGGTCGTGGTGGTGCCCGGAGTGGTCGTGGTGGTCTGACCCGGCCGGGTGGTCGTGGTGGTGACGACCGGCGGCTTGGTGGTCGTCGTGGTGGTCACCGGGGGAGGCGTGGTCGTGGTGGTGGGCGGGACGACCACGGTGAACCGGGTACCCGCCTTGCTGCCGGGACACGGCGACGCCACGACGGCGATGGGGAACGTGCCCGCGGGGGAGTTGGCCGGTACCTTCACGCTCTGCTGGCCGGAGCCGCGCACCGTGTTGCCGGAGCCGATCGGCGTCTGACCGTTCCACAGGATCGACACCGTCGTCGTCTTGCAGTCGGGGTCGAAGAAGAACCCCGACCAGGCGACCGTGAAGGTGCTGCCGGGCGCGCCGGAGGCGGGCTTCACCGTCGCGCTCGGTGGTTGTTGCGCGATCGCGGGTGTGACGGCGAGCACGGTAACGCCGGCCACCGCCGCCACGAGTACAGCTAAAGACCGCATACCCTCTCCCCGGTTCCGAACGTAAGGTGCGCTAGTGAGACGTCGCGTGGCTGGTGCAGGTTGGCTGCTGTCGTGCGGAATTATGCTGCTCGCTCCTGCTGCCTCCGCGCAGGGTGGCACTGTCGGCCTCGAAGCCACAGTGGACGGTAGGCCGGTTGGAGCAAGCACTCTCGTGCTGGACCCCGCGGAAACGAACTTGAAGGTTTCCGTCACCGTCCGCAACGACACGGACACGGTGCAGCGCGTGAAGATCGTCCGGCTGTCCGGCACCGCGCTCGCGATGACGTTCTTCGCTTACGACACAACGGTTCCGTTCGACGTGCCCGCGAAGCAGACGGTCACCCGCGGCTTCCCGCTCGACCTCTCCGACCTCGGGTCGCAGGCCATCGGGCTGCTGCCGACGAAGGTCGAGGTCCTCACGCCGGAACGGGACGTGCTCGCCGAGGTCGAGGTGACCGGCGACGTGCGCGGATCGTTGTGGTCCGTGTACGGCGTGTTCGGGCTGGCGGTGCTGGTGCTGACGATCCTGTCGTGGTTGGGTGCGCTCATCGCGCTCGCGCGCAGGCGACTGCCCGCGAACCGGTGGCAGCGGGCGATGCGGTTCCTGCCCGCGGGCATCGGGACCGGGCTCGTGGCGGTGTTCTCGTTGTCGGTGCTGCGGTTCGTGCCGCCGTCGCCGACCGCCGAGATCCCGTTCATCGTCGGGGCCGCGGGCGCCGCGCTGCTGCTCGGCTACCTGACACCGCATCCGGGCGACGCATCGTCCGATGTGGATACGACCACGACCGTGAGGCTCACGTGACCGTTTCCCCGACCGTCGTCGCCGCGCTGCCGCAGTACGACATCGGCGGGCAGATCGGCGAAGGCGGGATGGGCGTCGTCTACGGCGGCGTGCACCGCCCGCTCGGGCGTCCGGTGGCGATCAAGCGGCTGCCCGGCGCGCTGGCGGAGGACCAGCGGATGAGTTCCCGGTTCGAGCACGAGGCGCGGCTGCTCGCGCGGCTCGACCACCCGCACATCGTGCCGGTCTACGACTACGTGCGGGACCGCGGCGAGCACCTGCTCGTCATGGAACGACTCGACGGCGGCACGGTGTGGTCGCGCTTCGCGTCCGAAGGTCTCACCGCGCAGCAGTCGTGCGGCATCGTCCTGGCCGCGCTGTCCGGGCTGCACGCCGCGCACGAACAGGGCGTGCTGCACCTCGACGTCAAGCCCAAGAACCTGCTCTTCACCTCCGGCGGCGTGGTGAAGGTGGCGGACTTCGGCATCGCCCAGGTCGTCAGCGAGGGCGCCACGCTCGTGACGCACGCGGGCGCCGTGCTCGGCACCCCCGCGTACATCGCGCCCGAGCAGGCGCTCGGCAACGCGCTCACGCCCGGTGCGGACGTCTACGCGAGCGGCACCGTCCTCTACGAACTGCTGACCGGCGACCTGCCGTTCGAACGCGGCGGCGGGCCGCTCGCGATGATCCAGCGGCGCGTGTACCAGGAGCCGCGGCCGATCACCGGCGTGCCGTCAGCGCTCGCCGAGGTCGTGATGCGCAGCCTCGTGCGCGACCCGTCCGGGCGGTACCGCAACGCCGAGACGTTCGCGATGGACCTCGCTGGTGCCGCGGCACTGGTGTTCGGGCCGGACTGGTTGATGAAGCTCGCGATGCCGGTGCACCTGACGCCTCAGGTCGCCGCGTCCAGCACGCACCCCGCGATGCGGCCGTCGCAGCCGCGCGACACGATGTCGATCACGCACGCGCGCGTGCGGGCCACGATGATCGATCCGGCGCTGAACCCGACGCCGCCCGTGGCGCACCTGTCCGACACGCTGATGCCCGCCGCCTCGGTGATCAAGCCCGGCGGGTCGTCGGTGTGGTTCACGCTGGCGGCGGTGCTCGCGGCGATCGTCCTGGTGGTGCTGCCCTTCGTGGTGTCCGGGCGGACGTTGCCGCTCTTGCCGCACGACCTCGCCACGCCGGTGACCAACGCCGGGGCCCAGCTGAAGGTCACCGTCGCCGGGGTGACGTTCGCCGACGTCACGCGCACCGAACCGGTGGGGTTCGTGCTGCCCGGCGCGGCGCGATGGATCATCGGCGGCGCGGCCACCGCGACCATCGACGGCACCGACTACCTGCTGCTGCCCGACCAGACACCGCTGCTGAGCATCATGGGCGCCGGGTCGATCGTGCTCCTGCTGTTCACCATCGCCTACCTGGAGTCGAACCTGCGGGCGCTGCGTCGGCGGCAGGCCGGAGCGGGCGTGGTGGTGCTGTGCGGCCCGCTCGGGTTCGGTTTCGGGCTCGCGGTGTGGCTCGTCGTCAGCGTGTTCCTGCGGCACGAGCCGACCTCGGGGCTCGCGCTCGTGTGCGGTGTGCTGGGCGCGGTGACCGGCGTGTGCGCCGCGGTGGCGACCCGCCGGTCCGGACTCCGCGCCTTCTGATCCCGGCGGAAAGGCGCACTCGGGTGCGAGTGCGCCTGTCGCCGTCAGTCGGACAGCTGGCGGGGCATCATCGGGAACGTCACGCGCACCGCGAAACCGCCGTCGTCCGTCGGGCCCGCCTTGAAGTCGCCGTTCAGCAGCTTGGCGCGTTCCGCGAGACCGACGAGGCCGTGACCACCGCTCGGCAGGGCCGCCTGGCACTGCTCGGTGTGGTCGTTGCGGACCTCGACGTGGACCTCGGACTCCGCGGTGACGACCAGGACCGTGGCGTGGGCGCCGGGCGCGTGCTTGCGGACGTTCGTCAGCGCTTCCTGGACGGTCCGGTAGATCGCGCCGGAGATCGGCGCGGGCAGCCGCAGCGCCGGGCCGGTGACCTCCAGCGAGGCGTCCAGACCCGAGTCGTCCACCAGCTCGTGCAGCTGGTCGATGCCGGGCTGCGGGTTCTCGTCGCCGTTGGTCGTGCGCAGCACCGACACCAGCTGGCGCAGCTCGTCGAGGGTGCGCGTGCTCAGCGTGCGGATGGTGCCCGCCACCTGCTTGTGCTGGGCGTCGGCCACCGCCATGCGCAGCGCGCCCGCCTGCATGGCGATCAGGCTGACCTGGTGGGACACCACGTCGTGCATCTCACGGGCGAGGCGGGCGCGTTCGTCGGCGCGGATCGCGTGCGCGTGCAGCACGCGTTCTCGCTCGCGGCTCGCCGCCAGTTCGGCTATCCGGTCGGACAGCGCCTGGCGAGCGCGGACGAGGAAGGCGATCGCGACCGGCAGGCCGACCACGACCAGCGCCCAGATCGCGTCGTGGACCATGACCTGCCACGGCTGGCCGAGGAAGTAGTCCGGCGGCCACGACATGAAGCGGCCGACCCACACCAGCAGGACGCCGACCAGCAGGCGCCAGCCCACGAAGCTGCGCCACGCGACCGTGCACAGCGCGATCATCGCCGCCAGCTGCGCCCAGCCCGCGATGAAACCGGGGATGGTGAGCAGCAGCGTGAGGAACGGGAAGCGTCTGCGCAGCAGCATCGCGGCCGCCGCGACACCGGACAACCAGTAGGAGTACTGCTGCACCTCGACCGCGAACGGCTGCGACGCGCCCAGCCAGACGTCGAGCGACGCGCCGATCACCGCCGCGGCGTCGACGGCGAGCTCGCGCTGTTTCCTGCTCAGCGGCCAGCGCCTCCCGGCCGGCGCGTCATCGCGTCCGGACGGCAGCTGTCGCACCGAGTTGGTGGTCAGCGCTCGACCTCCCGTGTCAGCCGTTCGGTCCTCACCGTACTGTGCGTATGTCGCGGTTGGCATGACCGCCCCTTTTCCCCGACCCGTCCCCGTTAACTGTCGAGACGAGTGAACGTCGCGTTCGGGACGTGGCAGCGGTCAGAAATGTGCTAGCGCACACGCAGCCCCTCGAGCATCAGGTGCGTGTACGAGTACGTGCCGTCCGGGTCCGGCAGCTCCAGCGCCGCCTTCTCGAGCGCGACCAGCGGGCCGTCGCCGAACAGCCACTGCTCGACGTAGCCGGGGCGCTTCTCGTCGACGGCCAGACCCCGCACGTAGTCGGCCAGCAGCGCGGGAGCGCCCTCCAGCTCCACGAGGAAGCCGCCGACCTCGTCGTGCGTGTCGGCCAGCCGCGCCAGCAGGTGCCCCACGTCGATCCGCACGTGACCGGCCAGCCCCGCCGTCCACAGCGCACGCAGGTAGCGCACGACCGCGGCCTGCTCCCGCGTCGTCCACGCCGGGTACCCGGTGGTGACCAGGCGCAGGTAGTAGTCGCTGTCGAAGTCGTCGATCTCGCCCGTGGAGATCAGCTCGAGGAACCGGGGGAGCAGGTAGCGCACGAAGCCCTCGTCGCCGATCGTCCCGCTCTTCAGCCAGAACACCCCGACCTGCTCCGCGGTCAGCGAGCGCAGCGGCACCGAGGTGAACGGCTCGAGCTTCGCGGGATCGACGCAGTGGTCGCAGCAGGCGACCTCGGCGGGACGCGGGGCCGCGAAGACCTCGTACAGGTCCTCCACGGCAGGGGTGAGAACGTTCACGCTGGTCAGGTTACGTGCCGGGGCCGGCTCGGCGACGCGAATTCGCGCGAGCCGACCCCGGAACACGCCTAGATCACGGCCGGGGCACGCATTCCTTCCACGCGAAGTGGTAGGTGGTGTCGATGCTGCCGTCGGTGGAGTCCATCGACATGAAGCTCGTCGTCGTCTTCGGGTCCGAAGTACCCGCGTTGACCCGGAGCTCCGTGTTGATGTTGAAGTTCCGCTGCTCACCGCAGGGGTGGTACACGATCGCGGCGAGCTCGGTGTTGTCCGTCGCCTGCCAGTCGTCGCTGAACGGGCCCGCGTAGCTGTGGGACACGTAGGCGGTCGGTGACATGCCCTGGAAGTAGTAGTTGGCTCTCTCGACGCCGGTAGCGCCGCTCTCGAGGTGGGCGAAGCCGCGGTAGTCGGCTGATGCGATGCCGTAGGTGAAGCCCTGTGGGACGTTCACTCTCAGGTTGAGCTGGCAGTTCTTCCTGAGGTCGGTCGGCTTGGCACCGACGCCGACCTGGGCCAGGAAGTCGCTGTAGGTGACCGTGAAAGCGGTGTTGTCGGGCGCGATGGCGACAGCGGCGGTTCCAGCCGGGCAGCCCGACCCGTTCACCGTGACGACATCAATGGTGATGTGATCGGGCGGCGGGGTGGCGCCCGGTGCTCCGCCCGGAGGAATGATGATGGATGCGGCCATCAGTGCAGCAGTCACCGTGTTCAGCATTGATACACCTTTCCGAACCAACTCGAAGGTGCGGCGGCGGTGTGCGGCACGAATTAGTCGCAGTTCTTCCAGGAGAAGTGGTAGAAGGTTTCTTCTTCACCACGGGAGGAGTCCATCGTCATGAAACTGGTGGCTCCTTCGCTACCCCGCGTGACGCGCAGCTCGGTGTTGATGTTGAGGTTGCGCTGCTCGCCGCAGGGTGCGTAGACGATTTTCGCGAATTCCGTCTCGTCCGTGTTGTGCCAGTAGTCGCCGTACGGACCCGTGAACCGGTGGTCGCGGATGTCGTTGGCCGGCTGGCCCTGGAAGTAGTAGTTGGCCCGCTGCAGGGCGGTCGCCCTCTCGGGGAGGTAGAGGAAGCCCTTGTAGTCCGCCCGCGAGATGCCGTAGCTGAAGCCCTGCGGAGTGTTGACCCGCACGGCGATCTGGCAGTTCTTGCGGAAGTCGGTGGGAGGTGCCTCGTTGCCCGCCACCACGTAGTAGTCACGGTAGGTGATCTTGAACCACGTGTTGTCCGGCGAGACGTACACCGATGCAGTGCCCTGCTTGCAGCCGGACCCGTTGACGGTCACCACGTCGACGGTGACCCGCTCCGACGGAATCGATGACGCATACGCGGGCGCGGACGACGTTAACAATAGGAGAGCCATGCCGGCAGCAGCCGTCGCTATACGCATGTGTGGCCTTTCTTGGAACCTTTCGGTGCGGTGGCGGCGGCGTTGATGGGCAGGGTATCGTAAAGACTCTTCACTAGTGTAGTCCGAACGGGGTACACAGATCTTTTCACACCAACGGACGAGTCAAAGTTGTGAAAAGTTGTCGCCATGCCGTCGGAATTCGAACAACGGGCCCGTTTCGCGGGCGTTGAGAACCTATTGCATACTTACGGGATGCAACCAACGAGTGGGCTCGTTCTCGTGGTCGAGGACGAGGATCCGGTGCGCAGGTACACCGTCGGACTGCTCGTGGAACTCGGATTCACGGTCCTTCAGGCGACCGACGGTTCGCAGGCGATCGACATCGTCAAGGAACGCCATCACGAGCTGAGCGCGATGCTGCTCGACCACAGCATGCCGGGGATGAGCGGCGAGGACGTGCTGGCCGAGCTGGAGCAGGCCGGGCTGCGGATTCCGGTCGTGCTGACCAGCGGCCACGACGTGGCGGACCTGCGGCGCCGGTTCGCCGGGCACGTGGTGGCCGGGTACCTGCAGAAGCCGTTCCGCATCGAGACCCTGGACGTGACGGTCCGCCAGGCGATAGCCCGGTCGGTCTGATCAGCCGGTCTGATCAAGCAGCAACCGGATCTGGTCGAGCAGCTCGTCCTCGGTGTACGGCTTGGTGAGCAGCACAGCGGTGTCGCCGAGCTTCTCCTCCGTCGTGTACCCGGACATGTAGAGCACGGCCAGGGTCGGCCGAATCCTGCGCAGCTCGGCCACCAGCTCGGGGCCACCCATCTTGGGCATCACGACGTCGGTCACCACCACGTCGATCTCCTCGGGGTGCCGGGTGGCGAGTTTCAGCGCCTCCCGCCCGTTGCGCGCCTCGATGACCACGTACCCGGCCTGCTCGAGCAGCCGCTTGGTCAGCGTCCGCACCTGGGCGTCGTCCTCGACCAGCAGGATCGTCTCCGACCCCCGGCGCGGCGACGCGCGGCGCGCCGGCTGCCCGGAGGGGCCGTCGGACGTCCGCGTGCGCGGCAGGTAGATGGAGATGGTCGTGCCGGAACCGGGTGAGCTCGCCAGGTCGATCTGGCCACCGCTCTGCTGCACGATGCCGAACACCGTCGCCAGGCCGAGGCCGGTGCCCTTCCCGACGGGCTTCGTCGTGAAGTACGGCTCGAACACCTGCGCCTGCACCGACTCGTCCATGCCGGTGCCCGTGTCGACGACGCGCAGCACCACGTAGTCGTCCGGCCGCACGCCCACGATCCGGCCCACGTGGTCCTCACCGAGGTAGACGTCGTCCGTCTCGATGGCGAGCACACCGCCGTCGGGCATCGCGTCCCGCGCGTTCGCCGCGAGGTTGAACAGGATCTGCTCCAGCTGACCGGCGTCGGCCCACACCGGCGACACGGTCTCCGGCAGGGTCAGCGTCAGCTCGACGTCCTCACCGACGAGCGTCGACAGCATCGAGCGCACCTTGGTGATCGTCTTGTTCAGGTCGACCTGGGTCGGGTGCAGCACCTGCTGGCGGGTGAACGCGAGCAGCTGGTGCGTCAGGTTCGTGGCGCGCTCGCCCGCGTGCCGGATGTCCTCGATCTCCGGGCGGCGCGGGTCGTCCGCCGCGGTGCGGCGCAGCAGCGCCTCGCTGTTGCCGCTGATGACGGTGAGGATGTTGTTGAAGTCGTGCGCGATGCCACCGGTGAGGCGGCCGATCGCCTCCATCTTCTGCGCGTGCCGCAGCTGCGTCTCCAGCCGCTCGCGCTCGGTGATCTCCTCCCACAGCGCGGCGGTGCGCTCGCGGACGCGGTCCTCCAGCTCGGAGTGCGCCAGCTCCAGCTTCTGCCGCGCCTCCTGGGCCTCGGCGACCGCCTGCCGTTCGCGTTCGAGCATCCTGATGCCGCGCAACGCGCTCGACAGCTGCTGCTGCACCGCCTCGTAGATCCAGCCCGTCTCCGAGCCGACCTCGAACAACACGAAACCCAGCTGCTCCTCGACGCCGAACAGCGGTGCCGCGAGGATGCTGCACGGCTCCGGCCGGTTCAGCGGGTACGGGGTGAGCTGGTCCGAGCGGAACGGCTCGCTGTCGGTGTCGCGGCGCAGCCTGCTCTGCTCGTAGGACACCATCGGCCGCGCCCACTCGGCGTTCGGCTCGTAGGTCATGACGTGGCAGCCCGGGATGCCGAGCCGGGGGAGCTCCTCCACCAGCGCGTCGGTCAGCTCGGCGACGTCGCGGGACGCGATCAGCCGCTGGCCGGCCTCGCGCACCGTCTGGTCGCGCCGCTCGTGCAGCAGGTACTGGAACGTGCCCGCGCGCTCGAACGCCTCCGCCACCATCAGCTGCACCCGCAGCCACAGGTCGCTCAACGCCAGCGCGTCCGGGATCCGCGCGGAGACGAACCGGTGCATGTCGAACAGCGGCGGCCACCACTGCTCCGGCTCGAACCCGGCCCGCGCGCTCGCCCGCAGGCATTCCGCCAGCAGGCCGAGGAACTCGCCGCCGTTGCCGTCGCGCCCGGCGATGAGGAACGTGCTGACGAGCCGTTCCGCCCAGCCCTCCGGCAGCAACGACGACCGCGTGCCGATCGCGAGCCGCAGGTTCTTCGCCACCGAGTCCGCGGTGAGCCGCTTGGGCATCGCCAGCGCGCCGTGCGCGGGCGCCGAACGCTTGTAGCCGGAAGGGAGACAGCCGCACGACCGGCGCACGACCAGCTCGGTCTTCATCGTCTCGACCTCGGGCGTCGCCTCGCCGCGCACCAGCGCGACGGCGAGCTCCGCCGCGCGCACGCCCATCTCGCGGAAAGGCGCGCGCACCGTGGTGAACGCCGGTGTGCCCGCGTCGATGTTGACCCGCCGCTGCACCGTCGACGTCGGGCCTTCGCGTTCGGGCGTCACGTAGCCGAGGTCGTGCGTGCGGACGTTGGTGTGGTTGTCGTACCCGACGACCGCGACGTCCTCGGGGATGCGCAGCCCCGCGTCCTCGAGCGCGGCGACGATGCCGAGCGCGTAGTCGTCGTTGGCGGCGGCGATCGCGTGCGGCGGCTCGTCGAGCACGTCCAGCATCTTCGCGACCGCGTCCGCCGCGCCCGCCGGGTCCCAGCTCCAGGAGCCGGGCATCGTCACCAGCGCCGGGTCGACCTCGATCCCGTGGCGGGTCAGCGCGTCCACGTAGCCGTAGTACCGCTCCTGCGCGCCCGCGTGGCTCTGCGGCCCGCGCACGAACGCGATCCGCTGGTGGCCGTGCACCTCGATGAGGTGGTTGACCGCGTTCTCCATGCCGCCGCGGTTGTCCATCAGGATCGTCGGCCAGTCCGCGAGCGTCGTCTCGACGCTGACGATCGGCATCGGCTCGAACCGGCGCGCGAACTCGCGCATCGCGGGCTCGCCGACGAGCTGCCCGACCCGCGTGGTCCAGATGATCAGCGCGTCGACCCGGTGCGGCGAGATCAGGTCGTAGACGGCGTTCGCGCGCCGCTTCTGCCGATCGGGATGGCCCAGCTCGTTGCCCACGAAGCAGACGAAGTCGCATCCGTTCGCGGTCGCGCCGTCACTGGCACCGCGCCACTGCTCGCCTGCGAGCTCGATGAGCGGTCCCGCGGTGACCATGCCGATGGTGGGTCGCACTTCTGGGCTGTCTCCCCGCGTGATCGATACCGACGCCAGATGATACGCACCTGGTGTGGCGTGGGTAACACATAGCGCGTGGAATCAGGCTAATGGCGGCTGGAACAGGTCCGGCACCTTCGACGCGGCGGCCTTGTCCAGCAACCACAACGTACGGCGCCCGAGTGCGCCCGCGGCAGGGATCTGCACCTCGCCCGCACCGTTCAGCGCCATCGCGACGGAGACGGCCTTCGCCTCGCCGGTCGTCATCAGCCACACCTCCTGGGCGCGGCGGATCGCGGACAGCGTCAGGCTGATCCGCGTGGGCGGCGGCTTCGGGCAGTTCCGCACCGCGACGACCGAGCGCTCCTGCTCGTGGACGG
The DNA here is from genome assembly GCF_007845675.1 of Lentzea tibetensis. Taxonomy (GTDB): domain Bacteria; phylum Actinomycetota; class Actinomycetes; order Mycobacteriales; family Pseudonocardiaceae; genus Lentzea; species Lentzea tibetensis. The sequence goes on from NZ_VOBR01000007.1 coordinate 309,918, forward strand.
CGGGGGAGTCCGGGAAGATCGACGCGACGTGCCCTTCCTCGCCGACGCCGAGCATGCACACGTCGAACGTCGGGACGTCGCCGTGGTCCTCCGGACGTGCCGCCCGTGCGAGCACCTCCGCGTACGCCTCGGCCGCCGCCTCCGGGTCGTTGCCGAACTTCCCGTCGGACGGCGCCATCACGTGCACGCGGTCCGGGTCGAGCGGAACGTGGTCCAGCAGCGCGGCCCGCGCCTGGGTCTCGTTGCGCTCCGGGTCGCCGGACGGCAGGAACCGCTCGTCGCCCCAGTAGAGGTCGACGCGGCTCCAGTCGACGGCGTCGCGCGCACCGTTGCGGTTCAGGTTCTCCAGCACCGCGGCACCCGTGCGGCCGCCGGTCAGCACGACCGACGCGTACCCGCGCGCGGCCTGCGCGTCGACCATCCTCGTGACGAGCCGAGCCGCCGCGGCGGCGGCCAGCAGGCCGCCGTCGCGGTGCACCACGACCTCGGGACGGCTCACGAACCGGCCTTCGCCTTGGCCCTGCCCTTGGCCTTCTTGGGCGCGTCCCCGTTCGCCGACTCCGCCTTCGGTGCCTCGGCAGCCGGCTCTTCGGCCTTCGGAGCGGGCTCCTCTGCCTTCTTGGGCGCGGCCGCTGGCTTCGCCGCCGGGGTCCGGCCGCGGACGACCTTGCCGAGCGACTTCAGCGCGACCTCGTACACCTCGTCCGGGTCGAGCCTGCGCAGCTCCTCGGCCAGGCAGTCGCGGACCTCGCGGCGCTGCAACGCGATCCGCCGCGAGGGCTGACCGGGCTGCTCGAGCGTGCCGACCTTGCCGTCCGGCCGGTTCAGCTCCACCGCGCCGGACTTGCGGTCCAGCTTCACGTGCACGATGCCCTCGCCGCTGGTCGCCTTGAAGCGCTTCGCGGGCACCTTCAGGTACGCGGCGAGCCATGCGGCCAGCAGCTCGGAGGACGGGGAGTCCGCCTCGCCGCTCACCTCGGCGTCGATGATCTTGTCGTACGGCGGCAGGTCCAGCGACGACGCGAGCATCGCGCGCCACAGCGTGAGCCGCGTCCACGCGAGATCCGTGTCGCCGGGCGCGTAGTGCGCCCGCCGCGCCTCCAGCGCCTTGATCGGGTTCTTCTCGGCGGCGGAGTCGGTGATGCGCCGCTGCGCGAGCTGGCCGATCGGGTCCTTCGACGGTGCGGCCGGTGCGTCGAACGGCCACCACGCCACGACCGGGGTGTCCGGCAGCAGCAGCGGCATCACGCACGACGCGCCCTCGTTGGCGAGCTCGCCGTACAGCCGCAGCACGATGACCTCGGACGCACCCGCGTCACCGCCGACGCGGATCTGCGCGTCCAGCCGGGGCGCGGCCTTGCGGGCACCGCGGGCGACGACGATCACGCGGCACGGGTGCTCGCGCGAAGCGTCGTTCGCCGCGTCGATCGCGGCGTCGGTGCGCTGACCGTCCTCGGTGACGATCACCAGCGTGAGCACGCGGCCGAGCGTCGTCGCGCCGCCCTCGTCGCGCAGGCGGACCAGTTTCGAGTTGATCTGCGACGTGGTGGTCGATGGCAGATCGATGATCACGGACGCCTCCAGTGCCTTCCGGTCCGCGCGGTCATCGCGTCGGCCGACGGCGGTCCCCACGTTCCGGCCTTGTACTTCTCGAGCTGGGGAAGATCCTTCTTCGCCCAGAAGTCGAGGATCGGGTCGAGGATCTCCCACGAGAGCTCGACCTCGTCGTTCTTCGGGAACAGCGACGGCTCGCCGAGCAGCACGTCGAGCAGCAGCCGCTCGTAGGCCTCCGGCGACGACTCGGTGAACGAGTGGCCGTAGCCGAAGTCCATCGTGACGTCGCGGACCTCCATCGTGTTGCCCGGCACCTTGGAGCCGAACCGGATGGTCACGCCCTCGTCCGGCTGCACCCGCACGACGAGCGCGTTCTGGCCGAGCTCCTCGGTCGCCGTGTCGTCGAACGGCAGGTGCGGCGCGCGCTTGAACACGACCGCGACCTCGGTGACGCGGCGGCCGAGGCGCTTGCCGGTGCGCAGGTAGAACGGGACACCGGCCCAGCGCCTCGTGTTGATCTCACACGTGATCGCGCCGAACGTCTCGGTCCTGGAGTCCGGCGCGAAGCCGCCCTCCTCGTGCAGGCCGGGCACCTTCTGCCCGCCCTGCCAGCCACCGGTGTACTGGCCGCGCGCGGTCGTCTCCTCGAACGGCTCGGACGGCCGCGTCGCGGAGAGGATCTTCACCTTCTCCGCGCGCAGGTCGGTGGGGCGGAAGGAGACGGGCTCCTCCATCGCGATCAGCGCCAGCAGCTGGAGCAGGTGGTTCTGGATCACGTCGCGGGTCGCGCCGATGCCGTCGTAGTATCCCGCGCGACCGCCGAGGCCGATGTCCTCGGCCATGGTGATCTGCACGTGGTCGACGTAGTTCGCGTTCCAGATGGGTTCGTACAGCTGGTTCGCGAAGCGCAGCGCCAGGATGTTCTGGACGGTCTCCTTGCCGAGGTAGTGGTCGATGCGGAACACCGACTCCTCGGGGAAGACGTCGTTCACGGTCCGGTTGAGCTGCTTCGCGCTCTGCAGGTCGTGGCCGAACGGCTTCTCGATGACCACCCGGCGCCACTGCTCCGGGTTCTCCTTCGGCGCCTTGGCGAGCCCCGCGCGCTTGAGCTGGTTGATCACCTGCGGGAACGCGCCCGGCGGGATCGACAGGTAGAACGCGTGGTTGCCGCCCGTGCCGCGTTCCTCGTCGAGCTTCGCGAGCGTCGCCGCGAGGTTGTCGAACGACGTGTCGTCGTCGAACGTGCCCTGCACGAACCGGATGCCCTCGGCGAGCTGCTGCCACACCGTCTCGCGGAACGGGGTGCGCGCGTGCTCCCGCACCGCGTCGTGCACGACCTGCATGAAGTCCTGGTCCGCCCAGTCGCGGCGGGCGAAGCCGACGAGACCGAAGCCCGGCGGCAGCAGACCCCGGTTCGCGAGGTCGTAGATCGCGGGCATCAGCTTCTTGCGCGAGAGGTCACCGGTGACACCGAAGATGACCAGTGCGCTGGGACCGGCGATGCGCGGCAGGCGCTTGTCCCGTGGGTCGCGCAGCGGGTTGCGCCACGCCTTCGATGGTGCGCTCAAGAGCCGTCCTCCTGGACTGCTTCGACGAGTTGTGCGAGGCCGGCGACCCGGTCCGTCAGGTGCAGGCGCAGCACCGGACGGTCGTGGCCGGCCAGGACCTGGCCGTCACCCAGCGCCTGCGCGAGCTGCAGCGTCGCCAGGTCGTAGGGACGGTCCGGCACCTCCAGCGCGACCTCGGACGCGCCGGTGATCTGCAGGAAGACACCGTTCTGGTGACCGCCCTTGTGGTACTGGCCGGTCGAGTGCAGGAAGCGCGGGCCCCAGCCGAACGTGGTCTGCAGGTGCGTGCGCTTGGCGAGCTCCGGGCGCAGCAGTGCGAACGACGCGTCGTCGATCCGGTCCAGGTAGGTCTGGACGGACAGGTAGCCGTGCTGTGACGTGGCACTGACGAGCGCCTGGATCGCCTCGGCGACCGTGCTCACGCCGTTCGGCAGCCAGCCGTCGCTCGGGTACACCTCGACCGGACCGTCCACAAAGGCCGGTGCGGAAGCGCTTGCGGCCGGTGCGTCGAGCAGTGCGCGGGCCGCCTTCTTGGCCGCCTCGACGTCCGGCTGGTCGAACGGGTCGATGCCGAGCACCTTGCCGACGAGCGCGGTCGCGTACTCCCACAACAGGAACTGCGCGCCGAGCTTGCCTTCGACGGCGAGCGCCGACGAGCCGGTGGCCGGGCCGATGGCGACGGTCGTGGCGTCACCGCGGGCGTCGACGAAACCGGGCGCGCCCGGTCCCTCGACGACGACGGGCAGCAGGCCGGTGCCGTTCTTACCGGTCGACTCGGCGATCAGCTGCTCGGCCCAGTCGCCGAAGCCCTTGATGCCGGAACCCGAGTCGGCGAAGACGATCTTCTCCGCGCCGTTCGCGTGTGCCGCGCCGAACACGCCGGCGAGCACGAGGGCCGGGTTGTCGGGGGAGTCCTGCGACAGGATCTCCGCCGCCGCGGCCGCGTCGTCGAGCAGCTCGGCGACGTCGGCGCCCGCGAGGTACGACGGCACGAGCCCGAACGCGGTGAGCGCCGAGTAGCGGCCGCCGACGTGCGGGTCGGCGAGGAACACCTTGCGGTAGCCGAGCTCCTTGGCCAGCGCCTCGAACGGCGAGCCGGGGTCGGTCACCACGACGATGCGCGATGCGGCGTCGATGCCCGCCTCGGTGAAGGCCTTCTCGAAGATGCGCCGATGGCTGTCGGTCTCGACCGTGCCACCGGACTTGGACGACACGACCAGGACGGTGCGCTGGAGGTCGCCCTCCAGCGCGTCCGCGACCTGGGCCGGGTCGGTGGTGTCGAGCACCACGAGGGGCACACCCGCGGTCTGGGTGATCACCTCGGGCGCCAGGGACGAACCGCCCATACCGGCCAGCACGACCCGGTCGACACCTTCTGCGTGCAGTTCTTCCCGCAGCTGCGCGATCTCCGCGAGCAGCGGACGGGACGTCTCGTGCAGCTTCGTCCAGGCGAGGCGGATGCTCGCCTCGGACTCGGCCTCCGGGCCCCACAGGGTCGGGTCCTGCGCGGTCAGCTTGCTCGCCACCGAATCCGAGACCAGGTCAGCGACGATCGTGCTGACCTGGTCGGAGTTGGGCGAACGGACGATCTCCACGGAGATCACGTCGCTCATGGGGAAAACTCAGCCCTTCGCTTGCGCCAGCTGGTTGGTAACCGTCTCGAGGAGCTCAACCCAGGACTTCTCGAACTTGTCGACGCCCTCGGTCTCGAGCACCTGGAAGACGTCGTCCAGGTCGATGCCCACGGCTGCCAGCTTGCCGAAGACCTCCCTGGCTTCCTGCTCGCGTCCGGTCACCTTGTCGCCGTCGATCTTGCCGTGATCGGCGACCGCGTGCAGCGTCTTCTCCGGCATCGTGTTGACCGTGTTCGCGACCACGAGCTCGTCGACGTACAGCGTGTCCTTGTAGGCCGGGTCCTTGACGCCGGTCGAGGCCCACAGCGGGCGCTGCGCACGCGCGCCGTCGGCGACGAGCGCCTCCCAGCGCGGGCCGCTGAACGCGCGCTCGTACTCGGCGAACGCCAGGCGCGCGTTGGCGACGGCGGCCTGGCCGCGCAGGGCCTTGGCCTCGTCCGTGCCGATCGCGTCCAGGCGCTTGTCGATCTCGGTGTCCACGCGGGACACGAAGAAGGACGCCACCGAGTGGATCGTGCGCAGGTCGTGGCCGTTCGCCTTGGCCTGCTCGAGTCCGTCGATGAACGCGTTCATGACGCCCTGGTAGCGCTCGACCGAGAAGATCAGCGTCACGTTGACGCTCACGCCCTCGGCCAGCGTCCGCGTGATCGCGGGCAGGCCTTCCTTCGTGGCCGGGATCTTGACCAGCAGGTTCGGCCGGTCGACGGTCTTCCACAGGTCGAGCGCCTCGGCGACGGTCTTCTCCGTCTCGAACGCCAGCCGCGGGTCGACCTCGATCGAGACCCGGCCGTCGACGCCGTCCGTGGCCGCGTAGACGTCGCGGAACACGTCGCACGCGTTGCGCACGTCGGTCGTCGTGACCTCGCGGATCGTCGCGTCCGTGTCCGCACCGCGCGCGGCGAGCTCGCGAACCTGCTCGTCGTAGGACGCGCCCTTGGACAGCGCGCCCGCGAAGATCGTCGGGTTGGTCGTCACGCCGGTCACGTTCCAGTCGGCGATCAACTCGGCGAGGTTGCCGCTCGTGAGCCGCTCCCGTGACAGGTCGTCGAGCCAGATGGAGCAGCCTGCCTGGCTCAGTGCCGTCAGGTTCTCGTTGCTCACTTCTCTCCCCTCACCCGCTGCAGCGACTTCTTGGCGGCTGCAACGACGTTCTCAGTGGTGAAGCCGAACTCCTTGAACAGCGTCTGGTAGTCGGCGGACGCACCGAAGTGCTCGATCGAGACGATCTCGCCCGCGTCACCGACGAAGCGGTACCACGGCTGGGCGATACCGGCCTCGACCGACACGCGCGCCTTGACCGACGCCGGGAGAACGGTCTCTCGGTAGTCGGCGTCCTGCGCGTCGAACCACTCGACGCTCGGCATGGACACCACACGGGTGGGAACGCCCTCGGCCTCGAACACCTTCCGCGCCTCGACGGCGATCTGGAGCTCGGAGCCGGTGGCGATGATGATCAGTTCGGGCTTGCCGCCGGACGCGTCCGCGAGGACGTAGCCGCCCTTCTTCACGCCCTCGGCGCTGGTGCCCTCGAGCGTGGGCACGTTCTGCCGGGTCAGCGCGAGGCCGACCGGGCCGCGCTGCTCGATGGTCGCCTTCCACGCGTACGCGGTCTCGTTCGCGTCGCCGGGGCGGAGCACGGTGAGACCGGGGATCGCGCGCAGCGCGGCCAGGTGCTCGATCGGCTGGTGCGTCGGGCCGTCCTCGCCGAGGCCGATGGAGTCGTGCGTCCACACGTAGGTGACCGCGGACTGCATGATCGCCGCGAGCCGCACGGCCGGGCGCATGTAGTCGGAGAACACCAGGAACGTGCCGCCGAACGGGCGGGTCGGGCCGTGCAGCGCGATGCCGTTGAGGATCGAGCCCATGGCGTGCTCGCGGACACCGAAGTGCAGCGTGCGGCCGTACGGGTTCGTCTTCCACATGTCCGTGGAGATCTCCTCCGGACCGAAGCTCGGCTCGCCCTTGACCGTGGTCAGGTTCGACTCGGCCAGGTCGGCGGAGCCGCCCCACAGCTCGGGCAGCTTCTTCGCCAGCGCGTTGATGACCTCACCGGAGGCCTTGCGCGTCGCGACGCCCTTCGCGTCCACCGGGTAGACCGGCAGCTCGTCGGCCCAGCCGGCGGGCAGCTCGCGCGCGACCAGGCGGTCCAGCAGCGTCTTGCGCTCCGGGTTCTTCTCGGCCCACGCGTCGAACGACTTCTGCCACTCGGCCTTGGCGTGCTCGCCGCGCTTCACGACCTCGCGGGCGTGCGCCAGCACCTCGTCCGCGACCTCGAAGGTCTGCTCCGGGTCGAAGCCCAGGATCCGCTTGACCTCGGCGACCTCGTCGTTGCCCAGCGCGGCGCCGTGCGCGGCACCGGTGTTCTGCTTGTTCGGCGCCGGGTAGCCGATGATCGTGCGCAGCAGGACGAAGGACGGACGGCTCGTCTCGGCCTTCGCGTTCTCCAGCGCCTCGAGGATGCCCTTGACGTTCTCGCCGCCCTCGACGACCTGGACGTGCCAGCCGTAGGCCTCGTAGCGCTTCGCGGTGTCCTCGGACAGCGCGATGGTCGTGTCGTCCTCGATGGAGATCTTGTTGTCGTCGTAGATCACCGTGAGGTTGCCGAGCTGCTGCGTGCCCGCGAGGGACGACGCCTCGGAGGTCACGCCCTCCTCGATGTCACCGTCGGACGCGATCACGAAGATGTCGTGGTCGAACGGGCTCTCGCCCGGCGCGGCGTCCGGGTCGAACAACCCGCGCTCGCGGCGCGCGGCCATCGCCATGCCGACGGCGCTCGCCAGACCCTGGCCGAGCGGGCCGGTGGTGATCTCCACACCGGCCGTGTGGCTGTACTCGGGGTGGCCGGGGGTCTTGGAGCCCCACGTGCGCAACGCCTTCAGGTCGTCGATCTGCAGCCCGTAGCCGGACAGGAACAGCTGGACGTACAGCGTGAGGCTCGAGTGACCCGCGGACAGCACGAAGCGGTCGCGCCCGATCCAGTCCGGGTCGGCCGGGTCGTGCCGCATGACGCGCTGGAAGAGCGTGTAGGCGGTTGGGGCGAGGCTCATGGCGGTACCGGGGTGACCGTTGCCGACCTTCTGCACGGCGTCAGCCGCGAGCACCCTCGCCGTGTCGACAGCGCGCCTGTCGAGCTCGGTCCAGTCTTCGGGCAGATGGGGCTCGGTCAGCCGGGTGATGTCGTCGGACACGGACTTGCGCTCCACTCTTCGTCGGGTAGGGCGGGTCGCGCTCGGGGTGAATCGATCCCGATGACCTGACCCGCGATTCTCCTCGTCCGGTTGCCAGCCTAGTCCGGACGGAGGGCGAAACTGCTCTGGTACTGGTTACCTCGTTGTGTGCCCAGGCACACCAGTACCCGAACGGGCCTGGTTTCCCGTCGCTGGTTACTATCAGTCGCCGGTCTTTCCCCGTCTTGATTCGAGGAGTTCATCGCGATGAGTGCCGTCCTGGAGGCCCCCGCGCGGACGCCTCGTCAGGTCGTTGGCGCGTACGTGGCGCTGACCAAGCCCCGCGTCATCGAGCTCCTGCTGATCACGACCATCCCGGCCATGCTGCTGGCCCAGCGCGGACTCCCGCCGCTGTGGCTCATCGCCTGCACCCTCACGGGCGGCACCCTGGCCGCCGGCTCGGCCAACGCCCTGAACTGCTTCGTCGACGCCGACATCGACTCGGTCATGAAGCGCACCACGGCGCGACCGCTGGCGCAGAACGCCATCCCACCCCGCAACGCCCTGATCTTCGGCATCGCGCTCGGCGTGGTGTCCTTCGCGTTCCTCTGGCTGACGACGAACCTGCTCTCGGCGGTGTTCGCCGTGGCGACCATCCTCTTCTACATCTTCGTGTACACGCTGGTGCTGAAGCGGCGGACGTCGCAGAACATCATCTGGGGCGGCATGGCGGGCTGCATGCCCGTGATCATCGGCTGGTCGGCGGTGACGGGGACCGTTGAGTGGCCCGCGCTGGTCATGTTCGGCGTCATCTTCTTCTGGACGCCGCCGCACACGTGGGCGCTGGCGATGAAGTTCAAGGAGGACTACGCGCGCGCTGGGGTACCGATGCTTCCCGTCGTTGCCACCGCTACGCAGGTGACGCGGCAGATAGTCATCTACTCCTGGATCACAGTCGTCTGCACCCTGCTCCTGGCGCCGGTGACGTCCTGGATCTACGTGGCGGTCGCCGCCGTGTCCGGCGTGTGGTTCGCCGTGTTCGCGCACAAGCTCCACAACGTCGTGCGGCGCGGCGGGTCCACGAACACCATGAAGTTCTTCCACATGTCGAACCTCTACCTGATGCTCGTGTTCTGCGGCCTCGCCGTTGACGCCGTCGTCGGGCTTCCTGTGCTTGGGTTGCCCTTCTAGTTCCTGCACCTCACGGGTTACGGCTCGTGGGTCTGTCCGGTTCAGCCGGGTGTGAAGTGGGCATCTTTCTTCCCCGGTTCGGGGTATCTGGTTGTTGGGCCTTCCGTGGTGGGGTGGGGAGGTCCTCGCTGATCACCTCACGGTCGCCACATCGAAAAGCCCCTGTCAAGGCGGAAAAGCTGCCTTGACAGGGGCTTTTCGATGTGGCAAGGCTTCGCCTGATCAGCGAGGACCTCCCCACCCCCTGCCCTCCGGGAAAGTTTGCTCTGTTCATTTGGCTGCCGGTTTGGGTTGTGGGGCCGCGCCCAGTTGGCAGTGCGGGGGCTGGGAGTGCGGCGGGCGCTCCTTCTTTTGGTTCGTGCCGGTTCTCGCTGTGCTCGCTTGGTACCTGCCGGTTTCGTCGGGCTCGCTTGGTTCGTGCCGGTTTGGTCGGTGCTCCCTTGGTGCCTGCCGGTTTTCGCTGGGCTCGCTGGGCTCGCTTGGTACGTGGCGGTTGGTCGGGGTTCGCGCGGTTCGTGACGGGTCGGCGGGCGGTGCTGGCTTCGCTTCGCTCGCTGGCTGGGCTGACTCGTCTGAGGGGCGCGGAATTGTCGGTGCTGGCTGGGAGCATCGGTTCGGGGGGTTCTCGCGTGCGGGGACGCCTGCGTGAGCGCTGCCCGAGGCCAAGGGCGCGGCAGGGAAGCGGGCACGTCGGCACGCGGGTCCGAGGCCGTACCCCGGGCCCGACGCGACGCACGCTCGGCCGTACCCCGGCCCCGGCGTCATGCACGCTCTGCCGCACCCCGCCCCGCAGCGGGCTGGCCTGCTCAGGAAGCCACGGCGGACAGCAAGTCCTCCACGCAGGGGTCGTCCAGCGACTCGACGATGCACTGCCAGAGCTTGAGGTTCGCGCTCGCCCACTTGGAGTACGTGGCCGCGGCCTCCGTGTCGTAGAAGTAGAACCCCGCGTCGTGCTTGCCCTGCTGCTCCCCGACGATCTTGTGCGCCAGCTCCCGCAGGGTGATGCCGTTCTCCTGCAGGTACTTGTGCGCCAGCACGACGGGCGTGACCGGCAGCGCCTTGAACAGGGTGTCCGCGTCGGACAGCGCCTGCGCCTCGAGTGAGATGTACCGGTCGCGGGTGCGCATCTCGGCCTCGATGACGATCCGCTCGATCCACTCCGAGACGGTGGGATCCACGCCCGCCGAGGCGAGCACCTTGGCGCGCAGTTCGGCGCCGTCCATGGGCAGTGAGTTGCGCCTGACCATGTAGTTGAGGTCGTGCACGAGTGCGGCGACGTGGGCCACTTCGACCGAGGCGCCGTTGCGCTGCGCGAAGTGGATCGACTTGTCGCGGACGAAGCTCACGTGGTGCCAGCCGTGGAACTGCAGGTTCGCGGCCAGGTCCTGGCACAGCTGCCACACCTGGCGTTCCACGTCCTCGATGACGGACATCGGGATGCGCATGACCAGCCCTCCCAATCGGGTGGGCTGATCGTAGGTGTGCGTCGGCTCCTGCCGTAGGGGCTTTCAGAGGTTGTTGGTCAGGTCCTCCAGCCGTTCCTCCACCGGGACGTGCCGGTGGCTGACTCCGGTCTCGGGGTCGAAGGAGAGGCTCCACGGGGTCACCGCGCGGGACTTGACCAGGAACGTCATGGTGCCGTTCGCGGCTCGGGGGATGCGGTGGAACTCGTGCGCCAGCAGGGAACCGGTGGCTCCGACCGCGCACTGGGCGCGATTCAGCAGGGACGTCGAGATCACCGCGCGGCCGCCGATGCCCAGCTTGGCCGTGAAGCGTTCGTGCAGGTAGGAGCCGCTGAGGATGGTGGTGCAGAAGTGGTAGCGGTGGTTGTGCACCGAGTCGGCGTAGCCGGCGCGCCAGTCCTGCAGCGGCTTGTACTCGTGGAGCCAGAACGTGTACGGCTCGTGCGGCTCGTCGCGCAGGCACCAGGCGAAGTGAGTCGTCGTTTCGCGTGAATGAGCTATCACCCACATGGCTTCCTGCGGTGACAGGGTGTTGAGGTGTTCTCGCAGTTCCTTGCGCAGCTTCGGTCGTGCGGCCCAGTCGCGGAACCACACGCCGACTTGTGACCAGTTGTCGACGACAGGGGAATCAACTCTGGAGAGACGGGATGCGAGTTCCGCGAGTGCGGTCAGCCCGGTGAACTCGGCTAACAAGAAGATCAGCTCCTCAGCTGTGCGGAGGCGGAGAATTCACGACGGAAAACGTGGAACTTGTCCTCCAGCTCACGGAATCCGTCTGCGGTCAGGGGATCGCCGGTGATCTTCTCGAACAAAGCGAGGAAGTCGTCACGGGTCGTGCTCGGCCTGATCGTGAAGTGGTATCCGGCGCGGGAATTGCTGATCCGCAGGAACTCGGCGCGCTCCATCCCGTAGAGGAAGGAGCTCTCGGTGAAGCGCAAAGTCCTGGGATACGGCCGGATCACTCCGGCGGTGTTGCTGTACAACGTGAGCCAAGCGCTGTCGTCGAACAGCTCGAGGCGGTCGAGCGGTGGGTCGGACACGATCGTGCCGTCGATGCGGCTGCACCGGCCGCGCGCGAGGTAGAGGCCGACCAACCCGATCGACACCTGTTCGCGCAGCTGCGCCTGGATCGTGCCGTAATCGCCGTCGGCACCTTCGTTGCGCAGCAGGTATCTGGCCCGGCCGCTGATCGCGTCGTTGTCGCGCGGGTCCGCGAGCACAGCTCTCAGCTCGCACTCCGACTGCGAGAGCAGCACCCGGCACGCCGCGTACCTGCCCGCGAATCCGCGAAAGCAGTACAGCCTCGTGCGGTCCAGGTCCTGCATCATCAGCTGGTTGAACACCGGATCCGGCTTCGCGGTCGGCTCGAACACGTGGCTGGGGAAGAACTCGCGGTCGAGCGCCCGGTACTCGGCGGTCAGGTCCTGCAGCGCCTTGCGGCTCTCCTCGACGACGGGAGCCACCAATGCGCGTTGCGCGGCGGAACTGGTGATGAGCGTTTGCGTGAAGCTCACCACCGCGGAAATCAGCGTGCCGGTGCCCACTGATGTCACGAAGTTCCGCAGTGCACTCGCTTCCATTTGACTGGAAAAGGCCAACGACACACCGGAAGTGACCACGAGTACGAGGAGGAGCAAGCCTGTGCGGGTCCAGAAGATTTCCTGGATCAGGTTGCTGCGGATGCCCCTGGCGTCCGCTGACACGTTCGTCACCTCCTTGGTCGGCACACGAACGGACGAATGCACTGGGTGTCTGATCATGTGCGCGGAGTTACTGTACGCGCCGGTCAAAAGTTAGGGAAGCAGGTATTCGATGCGATTTTCAAAACGCAATAAATGATCTCTCAGGCCCTGCCGACAGGCTGCCGCACCCGTGCTCATAAGCTCCCCGGCATGCGCAACGTCCTGCTCATCGCGTCCCTGGCGGTCGTGGCGGCGGCCTCCATCGGCTGCTCTTCCAGCGACCGTCCGTCCACCCAGACGCTCGGCAACACCCCGTCCGCGACGGCTCCGAAGGCCCAGACGCCGTCGAGCACGTCAGCAGCCAAGCCCACCGGACCGGTGTGCACGGCCGCGGACTTCAAGGTGGCTGGTGAGTTCGGCGCCAAGCCGACCGTCACCGTCCCGACCACGTGCCAGCCGGGCCCCGAGCTGATCATCTCCGACCTCAAGCCGGGCACCGGCCCCGAGGTCAAGAAGGGCTCGACGGCCGAGGTCAACTACCAGCTGACGACGTTCTCGGACAAGCAGATCGCCGACGAGTCGTTCGGCACCGGCCAGACGTTCCCGGTCGAGAACGTCGGCGCGGCCAGTGTCATCAAGGGCTGGAACGAGGGCCTCATCGGCCTGAAGGAGGGCGGCCGCAGGCTGCTCATCATCCCGCCGTCGCTCGGCTACGGTCCCCAGGGCAGCGGCTCGATCCAGCCGAACGAGACCCTCATCTTCGTCGTCGACGCCGTGAAGGTCACCGGCTGAGTCCGTCAGGGGCACCCGTGCGACGCACAACGCCGCAAGGGTGCCCCTGACGGCACTCCAACTCAGGGGACGAGCAGCAGCTTGCCGGTGGTGCGGCGGGCCTGCAGGTCCTCGTGCGCCCGCGCCGCCTCGGCGAGCGGGTAGCGGCCGCCGATCCGGATGGACAGCGTGCCGTCGGCGACCGCGGCGAGCACGTCGCCCGCCCGCCACTCCAGCTCCTCACGCGTGAGGAGGTACGCCCCGGTGCTCGGCCGGGTCAGGAACACCGACCCCGCCTGGTTCAGCCGCTGCGGGTCGACCGGCGGCACCGCGCCGCTCGCCGCCCCGAACAACGCCACCAGCCCGCGGATCCGCACGCTCGCCAGGCTGCCGTCGAAGGTGTCCTTGCCGACGCCGTCGTAGACGACGTCCACGCCGCGGCCGTCGGTCAGCCTGCGCACCTCGGACGCGAAGTCGCCGTAGCGCAGCACGTCGGACGCGCCCGCCTCGCGCGCGAGCTTCTCCTTCTCATCGGTCGACACGGTGCCGATGACCCGCGCGCCCTTGGCCTTCGCCCACTGCGTCAGCAGCAGGCCCATGCCGCCCGCGGCCGCGTGCACCAGAACGGTCTCGCCCGCCTTGACCTCGTGCGTCGAGTGCAGCAGGTAGTGCGCGGTGATGCCCTGGAGCAGCGACGCCGCGGCCAGCTCGTCGGACACGCCCTCGGGGATCTTCACGGCCGCCGCCGCGGGCACGACCGCCAGCTCGGCGTAGCTGCCCAGCACGGACATCCACCCGACCCGGTCACCGGCCGCGAAGCCGTCCGCGCGCGACTCGACGACCTCACCGGCGCCTTCGAGCCCGAGCGTCGCGGGCAGCTCCAGCGGGTAGCCGCCGGACCGCTGGTAGGTGTCGATGTAGTTCACGCCGCTGGCGCGCACCCGCACCAGCAGCTCACCGTCACCCGGCGCGCGCACGTCGACGTCGCTGTACTCGAGAGCTTCCGGACCGCCCGCGGTCCGGACCACCACTGCTTTCGTCATGTCCGGGTCAACCTCTCGGCAGAAGGTGATGTTCCCCGTCTCACCTGCCGAGAACGGCCCTGCGCGCGAGGCCGAGCGGAAGTGCACCCGATCCGGCGATGGTGTCGTGGAACTCCCGCAGGGTGCCCCGCTGCTCGGCGACGTAGTCCGCGCGGATCCGGTCGATCTCCAGCGCGCCGGTGAGGTACGACGGCGCCTGCGTCGGCCACGCGCAGTACCGCAGCACCTCGGCCGCGGCCGTGCCGGCCGTCAGCGCCGTGTTCGCCACCAGGTGCGCCTCGGCCTCGTCGGTGCTCATGTCGCCGCAGTGCAGCGCCGTGTCGACGACCATGCGCGCCGCGCGGAACAGCCGCGCCTCGACGTGCGCGAGCTCCTGCGCCGTCGACGTGAAGAAACCCTGCTCCCGCAACAGCTTCTCGGAGTACAGCGCCCAGCCCTCCGAGAAGTAGGGGGTGCGGAACACCTTGCGCACCGGCCGGTCCTGCGCGGCCAGCCACGACAGGTGCCAGTGGTGTCCGGGGTAAGCCTCGTGCACGGAGATCGTCGCGAGCTGGGCCCGAGCGTTGGTGCGCAGCCGCTGCGTGACCTGCTCGGCGGTGAACCCGTCCGGCGTGAACGGCACGAAGAAGTGCCCGACGCGGCCGTTGGTCAGCGGCGGCGGCTGCATGTACGACGCGACCGCGACGATCGGCCGGTGGAACGTCGGCGAAGGCACCACGCGGCACTCCTCGCCGTCGGGCAGCGTCACGAGCCCGTGCTCGACCAGGAACCGCCGCGCGCGCTCGGTCTCCGCCTCGTACTCGCGGCGCATGTCCTCCAGCGTCGGCGGGTGGTCGTCCTGCAACGACGTCATGACCGCGTGCCAGTCCGGCGTCCCCGCCAGCTCCTTCAGCTCCGCGTCCAGCTCGGCGTACGCGGCCTTGCCGCGCTCGTGCAGCTCGCCCGCGCCGTAACCGAGCACCTGGTGCTCGACCAGCAGGCTGGAGTACAGCTTCTCGCCCATGCGCCAGTCGCCGTTCGCGCGCTCCGCGAACTCCTCGAGGAACACCACGAGCTCGTCGAACGCCCGCGCCGCGGGTTCGGCCGCTTCCGCGAGCTTCGCGCGCAGCTGCTCGTCGCGCACCTCGGCGGGCAGCGCGGAGGTGAGGAACGCGCGTCCGGTGCGCGCCTGGTCGAGTCCGCGCCGGACGATCATCGGCGACGCGATCGCGGGGTCGAGGTTCGCCCGGCACGCGGCCAGGATCGCGGGCACCTCGGCGAGCCGGGAGATGACCGCGTCGACCAGCTCGGGCTCGGGCCGCAGCCCGTAGGTGAACGCGGCGTGCAGCGGGTAGAGCGCGGTCGACGTGTACACCGACGGGTCGCGCCGCCACTCGGGCCACGACGCCCGCAGCTGGTCACCCCGCAGCACCGAGGCGATCAGGTCGCGGTCGATCTCCTCGTCGAGCGTCGACGGACTGGACGCGGTCAGCCTGCCGAGCCACGCGTCCACCTCGCGTTCGGTGCTCTCGAACGCCGCGGCGGAGAAGTCCCCGAGCGTGTGGTCGTGGTCCAGCGAGCCGAGCATCGACGCCGTCGCCGGGTTGCGGTCGAAGTACCAGCTCAGGAACTCGCCGACCAGCGCCGGCTGTGGAGTGTCTGCGGTCACTCCACGGAAGTTACCCGCTGGTTCTAAGGTGGTGAGCTGTGGCGGACAAGAAAGCTGTGAAGCAGGCATCGGAATTCCTCACCGCGCACGGCAAGACGGCGCGTGCGGTGATCGAGCCGATCGGCCGCGCCGGTGCGCGGATCGTGCTGGTCGGTGAGGACGGCGCGATGGGTGACCTGGTCCTGCCGACCGTCGAGGCCGCGTCCGAGGTCGTCGCCGCGGTGCCCGAGCTGGTCGAGGCCGAGTGGGACCGCGAGACCACGTCCCAGATCAAGATCGGTTCCCCGCACCGCAAGAAGATGGCGCGGATGCAGCGGTGAAGGTCCTGCTCGCCTCCTGCCCCGGCAAGCCGTTGGGAGACGGTGACGACGACGCGGTGATCGACGCGCTGGCCTCGGTCGACGTCGACGCCGCGTGGTCGGTGTGGGGTTCGCCCGACGTCGCCGACCTCGTGGTGCTGCGCGCGACGTGGGACTACACCGAGCGGCTGCCGGAGTTCCTCGACTGGTGCGAGTCGGTGCCCGTGCTGGCGAACCCGCTTTCCGTGGTGCGCTGGAACACCGACAAGTCCTATTTGGTCGAGTTGGCGCAGGCGGGCGTCGGCGTCGTGCCGACTTCCGTTGTGGCGCCGGGGGAGCGGCCGTCGTGGCCGTCCGGCGAGTTCGTGGTGAAGCCCGCGATCGGCGCGGGCTCGCGCGGTGCCGCGCGGTTCGCGGCCGGCGAGTTCGAAGCCGCGGTCGAGCACCTGGACTCCTTGGCCGCCAAGGCGCTGGTGCAGCCCTACCAGTCCCGTGTGGACGGTGAGGGTGAGACGGCGATGGTGTTCTTCGCCGGTGTGTACTCGCACGCGTTCACCAAGGGCGCGATGCTCGCGCCGGACCGGGAGACCGACGAGTCGGGCCTGTACGTGCTGGAGAAGCTCGCGCCCGCCGTCCCGTCGGCCGCGCAGCGCAGGCTCGGCGAGGACGCGCTGGACGCGGCGGCCGGGCTGCTCGGCCTGCGTTGCTCGGAGCTGCTCTACGCGCGCGTCGACGTCGTCGCTGGCGAGGACGGGCGGCCGTTGCTGCTGGAGCTGGAGCTCACCGAGCCGTCGCTCGGCTTCCGGCAGGCAGACGCGGGTGCTCCGCTGCGGTTCGCCTCGGCTGTGCGCGCTTTCGCGCGTTAATCGTCTAGACCGATAGGCGTTCGACAGTCACCATAGTTCTATTGATACGTGCCTTTCGTCTGTCGCACGTACGGTGGATGCCGGTGGCAATTCGTCGTGGCAAATTCGGTGGCGTCGAAATTCACTCATTCCCGCAGGAGGAATTGTGTTGTCTGCTGCCACCGCGGTCGGGGCCGTGGCGCTGGCTGCCGCCGGACTGGTCGCGCCGCCCTATGCCGGGAACCTCGGAACCGCCACCTACCAGGGCAAAGCCACCTTCACCGAGGACTACAAGCCGGACTGGGACAAGGTCGCGTGCCCGAAGTCGGAAAACCTCAAGACGCTTCCGAAGGAGTTCATCGCCGGTCTCAACCGCGAACAGTTCGGCAAGGGGGACAAGAGCCCGAACTGCGGCGTGATCGTCGAGGTGACAGGCCCGAAGGGCAAGTTCAAGGTGCAGATCGTGGACGTCGCCGAAGGCCCCAAGAAGGGTGACCTGAACCTCGACAAGGCCGCGTTCGCGAAGATCGCCGACGTGAACGACGGCATCGTCAAGATCAGCTGGGCTGTCGCCAAGTAGCGACAGCCCGGCGCACGGCTACCGCAGGCCCGAACCGATGCCGGTGAGCGCGCGGACCTCCATCTCGGACTGCTTGTGGGGGTCGGCAGGCTTCTTGCTGAAGATCGTGCCCAGGTAGCCGGCGAGGAACGACAGCGGGATCGACACGATTCCGGGGTTGCTCAACGGGAACCACGCGAAGTCCGCGCTCGGGAACACCGACGACGGCGACCCGGAGATCGCGGGGGAGAAGGCGATCAGCACGATGCACAGGCTCAGGCCGCCGTAGATCGACCACAACGTGCCCGTGGTGTTGAACCTCTTCCAGAACAACGAGTACAGCAGGGTCGGCAGGTTCGCCGACGCGGCGATCGCGAACGCCAGCGCCACGAGGAACGCGACGTTCTGGCCGTTGGCCGCGATGCCGCCGATGATCGCGAGCACGCCCACCACGATCGCGGTGAGGCGGGCGACCCGCACCTCGGAGCGGGGGTCCGCCTCGCCGTGCTTGATCACGCTGGCGTAGACGTCGTGCGCGAAGGACGCGGACGCCGTCAGCGTCAGACCGGCGACCACGGCGAGGATCGTCGCGAACGCCACCGCGGCGACGATGCCGAGCAGCACGGCGCCACCGATGTGGAACGCGAGCAGCGGGGCCGCCGAGTTCTCACCACCGGGCGCCGAGGTGATCTCGTCCGTGCCGACCAGTGCCATCGCGCCGAAGCCGAGCACCAGCGTGCACAGGTAGAAGGTGGCGACCATGCACGTCGCCCACACCACCGAGCGCCGCGCCTCGCGGGCGTTCGGCACCGTGTAGAAGCGCATCAGCACGTGCGGCAGCGACGCCGTGCCGAAGAGCAGCGCGAGCGCGAGGGACAGGAAGTCGATCTTGGAGAGGTCGGACGCGCCGTACTTCACGCCGGGCGACAGCACCGCGTCGCCGAGCGGCGACTTCTGCGTGGCCCGCTCCAGCATCGTGGACAGGTCGAACCCGAACTTGCCGATCAGGAAGATCGTCAGCAGCAGCACGGAGAGGATGAGGAAGCCGGCCTTGATGATCTGCACCCACGTGGTGCCCTTCATGCCGCCGACGAGCACGTACAGCACCATGATGATGCCGACGACCGCGATGATGGCCGCCTGGCCCACCTTGCTGTGCACGTCGAGCAGCAACGCCATCAGGCCGCCCGCGCCCGCCATCTGCGCGATCATGTAGAAGAGCGAGATCACCAGCGTCGCGTTCGCCGCGGCCGCGCGCACCGGGCGCTCGCGCATGCGGAAGGCCATGACGTCGCCCATGGTGTAGCGGCCGGTGTTGCGCAGGCGCTCGGCGATCAGCATGAGACCGATCAGCCAGGCGACGACCCAGCCGATCGAGTAGAGGAAGCCGTCGTAGCCGTTGACCGCGATCGCACCGGAGATGCCGAGGAACGACGCGGCGGACAGGAAGTCACCCGACAGGGCGATGCCGTTCTGCGCACCGGTGAAGCCGCCGCCCGCGGCGTAGTAGTCGGACTTGGTGACGTTGCGGCTGCCCGCCCGGTACACGATGTAGAGGGTGATCAGGACGAAGATGCCGAAGACGCCCAGGTTGATCGCGGTGTTCGCGCCGTTCACAGCTGCTCCTCGTCGGCGTCGACGAGGCTGCGGACCGCGTCGACCTGGGGGTCCAGCCTTCGCTTGGCGTAACGCGAGTACGCCAATGTGATGATGATGGTGCTGGCGAACTGGAGGAATCCGAACACGAGTCCGACGTTGATCACACCGAATACCGGCTGGCTCATGAAATCGTCGGCGTACGCGGACAACAACACGAAGGTCACGTACCAGCTGAGGAACAGCAGTGTGGCCGGGATAACGAACGTCGCGATCCGTCTGCGGAGCAGCTGGAAATCGGCGCTCTGCTGGATCCGCCCGAAATCGGGCTCTCCGTCACCGTCCAACAGCAATCCGTGATCGTGGTCTTCGAACGTCGCGAATCCGGGCGAGGGCAGCGCCTTCGTCATCTACAACTCGCATTCGTGGGCGGGGGTGCCCGCGCGCCCGAGAGCGCAAGGATGATCACTGTGCGTGACCACGCTGCGGGCGATGCGGCGGGGAGGCGCTCAGCGTAACCACGCACGGCCACGAGTCAATCCCCGAGCGACGAGCACCACCCGGACGGGGCGTGCCCACCGTTGTAGCCGCAAGCTCCCTGGCCTACTATCCCGCAGCAACACGTTCCGTCACTTGCGAAATCGCTCGCCCACCAAGTCATGCGGTGATTCGCCAGGCCAGGAGGTAGCCGATAGTGGGGCACTTCGAGCGCGCCATGGGGATCAATTCGTGAATGCCCGCAGTTGGAGAAAGATCAGTGACTGGCGCAACTGGCGCCTGCCCGTCAAGCTCGCCGCGGTGCTGCTCGTACCGGTGAGCGTGGCGGTCGGTGCCGGTGTTCTGCAGATCGCCGGGTACGTGGACAGGTCGAACTCGTACGTGCAGATGCAGCAGCTCGTCCGGTTGCGCGCGGACATCGCCCCGCTCATCTCCAGCGTGCAGCAGGAGCGCACGCTCGCCGCGCAGAGCTCGACGAGCGGCTCGGGTGTCGCCGCGTTCCAGAACCAGATCAGCTCGACGGACAACGCCGCCGCGACCGTGCGCCGCCGCGTCGACCGCACCGCGGGCCTGAGTGACGTCGCGAACTCCCGCTATCGCGAGCTGACGGACCAGCTGAGCGCCCTCAAGGCGTTGCGCGAGCAGACCTCTTCCGGCACGGCGGACGCCACCGCCGCGACCGCGGGCTACACCGGCGTCGTCAAGTCGCTGCTGGACTTCGAACAGGCCCTGATCAGCCAGTTCGGCGACGAGGCCATCTCCGGCACGGCGATCGCGTTGCACAACATGGTGATCTCGCAGGAGCAGGTCTCGCAGCAGCAGGCGATCGTGCTCGCCGGCATCGGCCGCGGCAAGCTGCTCGGCACCGAGGTCCGCACGCTGGAACAGTCGGACATCCGCCTGCAGGACCGCGTCAACGACTTCCAGGCCATCGCCACCCCGGCGCAGCGCCGCAGCTACGAGCAGACGGTCACCGGCGCCGACGTCGCCACCCGCACCAAGCTCGTCGAGAAGGCGCTGACGCAGCCGGAGCAGCAGCCCGCCAACCGCACGGGCACCAACGGCAGGCAGGCCCCGGCCACCGACCCGACGCTGGGGATCGCGGTCGAGGAGTGGAACAAGACGTCCGGCACGACGTCCCGCCTGATGGAACAGGTCGGCAGGCAGCTGCAGGACGAGCTCGCGGGTACGGCGGCGCGGCTGCAGGACGAGACGTCCGACAAGGCCGGTGCGGCCGCGGTGGTCCTGCTGGCCATGCTGATCCTGGCCGTGGCGCTCGGCTTCGTCATCGGCCGCTACCTGCTGCGCTCGCTGGAGGAGCTGCGGCGTTCCGCGCTCGACGTGGCGCACCACCACCTCCCGCAGGTCGTGGCGGCGATCCGCGCGGACCGCAAGCCGGACACCGAGATCGAGCCGGTGCCGGTGCACACCGTCGAGGAGTTCGGCCAGCTGGCGCGCGCGTTCGACGCGGTGCACGAGCAGGCCATCCGCTCCGCCGTCGAGCAGGCGTCGCTGCGCGGCGGGATGCGCAACATCTTCGTCAACCTGTCCCGGCGGTCGCAGGGCCTCGTCGAGCGCCAGCTCAAGCTCATGGAGGAGCTGGAGCGGCACGAGGAGAACCCCGAGCAGCTCGCCAACCTGTTCAAGCTCGACCACCTCGCGACGCGCATGCGCCGCAACAACGAGAACCTGATGGTGCTGTCCGGCACGGACGTCGCCCGCAGGTTCACCCAGCCGGTTCCGCTCGCGGACGTGCTGCGCGCCGCCGCGTCGGAGATCGAGCACTACCAACGGGTCGTGGTGAAGTCCACGCCGTCGGTGGAGATCGTCGGCTACGCGGCGAGCGACCTCGTGCGTCTCGTCGCGGAGCTGCTGGACAACGCCACGGCGTTCTCCGCGCCGACCACCCAGGTCGTCATCGGCGCCCGCGCCGACCGCGACGGCGGCATGCTCGTCGAGGTCGCCGACCAGGGCATCGGCATGGGGCCCGCGGAGCTGACCGAGGCCAACGAGCGGCTCAGCTCGGAGGCCGAGGACGAGGTGCCCGTGTCCCGCCAGATGGGACTGTTCGTGGTGGGGCGCCTCGGCAAGCGCCACAACGTCACGGTGCGGCTCCGCGCGGCGGGGGAGGGCCGCGAAGGCCTCCGCGCCTTCGTGCTCGTCCCGGCGGAACTGGTGCGCAAGAACGTCGAGGAGGAGCAGGCGCCCTCCACGCCGAGGCACGCCGCGCTCCCGCAGCCGAAGCCCCCGCTGCCCGAGCAGTCCCGGCACGCCGACCCGGCTCACCGGCCCGCTGAAACTTCAAGGCTGCCGGAGACGCCGCGGTTGCCCGAGCCGCCGAGGGTGCCGGAGCAGCCCCGCGTCGTGGTGAAGACGCCGAACCTGGCGCCGCGCCCGCCGCGTGCGGAACAAGCCGAGAGCGACGTCAGCAACGGCAACGGTGGCTGGTCCTCGTTCCGCGGCGCGACCATCGACGAACCCGTGACGTCCAACGGAAACGGGCCAGTTGAGACGGCGGCTGAAGAAACCAACTCGTCGTGGTTCGGATCTTTCGAGGCGCAGAACGGCTCGGTACCGCAACCTTCGTCGACGCCCTCACCAGCATCGTCACCGTCCGTCACCGGATCGTGGTTCGGAAAAACCGGCACCGCGTCGGTTTTCGACGAGCCGCCGGGTGACGCGGAGGACGCTGGTGAGACGGGCGCCGGGTTGCCGAAACGAGCGCCGCGTAAGAACCTGCTCCCCAATCTCGCCGAACGCCCGGAGTCGCAGGGCACACTGTCTCAGAAGCGTGACCCGGAACGGGCCAGGGGCTTCCTCAGCAGCTACCAGACAGGACTGCGGCAGGCTCCCTTGGGAGGCAACGGCAACGGGCAGCGGAACGGGCAGGAGTAGGGCATGAGCACACCTCAGTCGCGCCAGGTGCACCAGTTCGGGTGGTTGATCACCAACTTCACCGAGCGGGTGCCCGGAGTGGCGCACGCCGTGGTGATCTCGGTCGACGGCCTGATGCTGACGAAATCCGCAGCTCTGCCGCCTGACAGAGCCGACCAGCTGGCCGCGATCGCGGCCGGCGTGGCCAGCCTGACCCAGAGCGCCTCACGATGTTTCGAAGGTGGCGGTGTGTTGCGCACCGTAGTCGAGATGGATTACGGGATCATGCTTCTCATGTCCATTCGAGACGGGTCTTGTTTGGCGGTCCTGGCCGCCCCCGACAGCGATGTCGGCCAGGTGGCCTACGAGATGACCGTGGTCGTCGACCAGGTCGGCCAGATCCTCACCCCAGAACTGCGAGCACAGCTCCACAGTGTGAGGTGATCATGAGTTCCGCTGATGGCCACCGCCGCCGCAGCAAGCACGCTGAGGCACCCGCCGAGCAGACGTTCGCCGACCTCATGAACGGGTTCAGCCTGGACAGTGGCCGGCGCAAGTCGCGAAGGGACCTGCCGCCGACGCCGCGCGCGACCCCCGAGGCGCCCGCGGCACCCCAGCACGCCGATTTTTCGGGGCCTGCCGGGGTTTCCGGGTACTCCGACGAGTACTCCGGGCACGGCGACTGGCCGACGCTCGCCGAGGAACCGGTGGCCTCCACACCCATTCCTCCGGCCGCGTCGATCGTTCGTGCATATGCCTGGACCGGTGGGCGCACTCGGTCCAACGTGAATCTCGAGATCGAGACACTGGTGTCCGCGAATGATCAGGGACACCACTCGGCAGGTATGTTGCAGGCTGAGCACCAACACATCGTCGAGCTGTGCCGCTCCCCGCGCTCCGTCGCGGAGGTGGCCGCACTGATGCGAATCCCGCTGGGAGTCGCGAAAGTGCTGCTCGGCGACCTGGCGGAACGCGGGCTGGTGGAAGTACACCTGACCGCGACCTCCGGTGGTGCCGACATGCCGGATCTCGGGTTGATGGAGAGAGTGCTGAGTGGACTACGTCGGCTCTAGATTTCCCGACTACGGACCTCCGGGGTCCTCAGGCCGTGAGCTCACGTCCGCCAAGATCGTCGTGGCGGGTGGGTTCGGTGTCGGGAAGAGCACGTTCATCAGGTCGATGGTGAACGGAGATCTCCTCACCTGCGCCGCGCTGCCCCCTGAGCGCGCCGGTGCGGTGACCGAGCTGGTCCGGATCGAGTTCGGGCGCCTGTGGCTTGATCCGGGGCTCGCACTGCACCTCTTCGTGGCCCCGCAGTGGCAGACGCCGCAGTCGGGGTGGAACGACGTGGTGCGCGGGTGCGTGGGCGCGGTGATCCTGCTCGACGTCATGCGCCCCGCCGACTCGGTGGACGCCATGCGGTACTTCGAGGACCACCGGATCCCTTACGTGATCGCGTTGAACAACATGCACACGCATCCGCGTGGCGACGTGGCCGCTGTGCTGCGGTCCATGGGCGTCGACCCCAGTGTGCCCGTGGTCAACTGCGACCCCCGGTACCGGCACCTGGTGCGGCAGACGCTCATCTCGTTGGCCGAGCACGCCAAGCTGGACCGGTGGCGGCGGGAGCCTGGGCCAGGTGACACCACGCCGCTGGCGCCGGTCTGCTGAATCTCGGGTGGTGGGTGGGGAGGTCCTCGCTGATCACCTCACGGTCGCCACATCGAAAATGCCCTGTCAAGGCGGAAAAGCTGCCTTGACAGGGCATTTTCGATGTGGCAAGGCTGCGCCTGATCAGCGAGGACCTCCCCACCCCTGGCCCTTCGGACGCTTGGGATCATTCGGCTGCCGGTTTGTGCTCGGGGGCCGCGCCCGTTCGGCAATGCGGGGGGCGCCAGTGCGGCGGGCGCTCCTTTCTTTTGGCACCTGCCGGTTTCGTCGGGCTCCCTTGGTGCCTGCCGGTTGGGTGGGTGCTCGCTAGGCTCGCGCCGGTTGGGTGGGTGCTCGCTTTGCTCGCGCCGGTTGTCGCGGTGCTCGCTTTGCTCGCGCCGGTTGGGTGGGTGCTCGCTTTGCTCGCGCCGGTTGGGGCGGTGCTCGCTTGGTGCCTGCCGGTTTGGGCGGCGCTCGCTTGGTCCGCGCCGGTTTGGCGGTACTCCCTTGGTACGTGCCGCTTTCGTGGTGGGTCACCTGGCGTGCTGGCATCGCTTCGCTCGCGGGGTGAGGGGGAGCCTTCCCAGCGAGGCAAGGCTCCCACCCCCCGTCCCACTAGTTGATGTCGAGGTAGTCCAGGTTCGCCGCGCCGTTGGCCGTGGTCGCCGTGGCGCGGATCTTGTTCTCACCCGCGACGAGCGTCACGGTCGCCGTGACGGTGCTGTAGGTCGTCCACGCCCCGGTTCCGTTGAACGCCAGCTCGTCGCGCACCAGAGCACCGTTCAGCGTCACGTCGACCGGCCGGTTCGCCGTGGTGCCGTTGGCGAAGCCGAAGGTCAGCGTCGCGGTGCCCGCCTGCGTGGCGTTGACGGTCCACTCGACGTACGGTCCGACGGCGTTCACGGTGTTGACGAAGCCGGTGCCGGAGAAGCCGGCGTGGTTGGACTCGACGACGCCCTGCGAGAGAACGGCGTTCTCCGCCTCCAGGCGGTTGATCGTGCCGGACGGCGTGACGCGGTACAGCACCGTGCCGTGGCCGGGCACCGAGGCGCTGATCGCGCCCGTGGTGGTGCGGACCTGCTTGGACCACAGGTCCTTCAGCGAGTACGACGCCGAGCCGCCGAGACCGATGGCGGACGCCGTGGTGCTGATCGTCGCGGCCGCGGTGTTCTCGTTGGACAGCGCGACCGCGCGGTCGCCGTTCGCGAGGACCTTGCTGTAGACCACGAGGCCGCCGGAGTTGGACACCACGGTGCCCTGCTTGCCGAGCGGGTCCTGGTCGATCGCGATCACGTCGGTGTTCTTGAGGATCGTGAACGTGTCCTCGTTGACCTTGCGCAGGTCCGCGCCGATCAGCAGGGGAGCGGCCATGATCGCCCACAGGCTGAAGTGCGTGCGGTACTCGGTCGCCGTCATGCCGCCGTTGCCGACCTCGAGCATGTCCGGGTCGTTCCACGCGCCCGGCTTCGCGTACTGCGCGAGCACCCGGTTCGACTTGGCCTTGCCGATCATCGACGACCAGTTGTCGGCGATGTCCCCCGTGGTGCGCCACAGGTTGCCGGTGTTCGGGCCCCACGTCCACACCTTCGGGTCCGACCGGCCCCACTCGCAGATCGAGTACACGATCGGACGGCCGGTGCGGGCGAGTGCGTCGCGCATCTTCGTGTAGCGCTGCACCGCGTCGACGCCCTGGTTGTTGCAGTTGTCGTACTTCAGGTAGTCGACGCCCCACGACGCGAACAGGTCCGCGTCCTGCTGCTCGTGGTTCAGGCCGCCGGGGAAGCCCGCGGTGTTGCACGTCTTGGTGCCCGCGCTGGTGTAGATGCCGAACTTGAGGCCCTTGCTGTGCACGTAGTCCGCGACGGCCTTGATGCCGTTGGGGAAGCGCGCCGGGTCGGGGCGCAGGTTGCCGTCCGAGCCGCGGGTCGGCAGCGCCCAGCAGTCGTCGATGTTGACGTAGGTGTAGCCGACGTCCTTGAGGCCGCGGTTGACGAAGATGTCCGCGATGCCCTTGATCATGGCCTCGTTGAACGTGTTCGTGCAGTGCGTGGTGTTCCAGTTGTTGAAGCCCATCGGCGGCGTGCGCGCCAGGCCGTTCTCCAGTGCCAGCACCTGCGGCGCCGTGATCGTCGGCACGATGACCGTGCTCAGTGCCAACGCTGCTGCTGTGAGGATTCTGCCGAGTCTCATCACACACCCACCCTCGTGAACTGCTCGCTCATGATCAGGAACGCGCCGAGCCCGTGGAAGTCGTTCGTGGCCCGCTCACGCGCGATGTAGTAGCCGTAGTCGCCGACGTTCGTGCCGATCGAGATGTCGGACACCTGCGTGCGCCCGTTCGACCCGATGGACGTCTTCTGCAGCACGCCCTGATAACCCTTGGCGGCCACCGCTTTGTACGACGGGTCGAGGTAGCCGCGTTCGACGCCGCGCGAGAGCGCGAAACTGAACATCATCGAACACGACGTCTCGAGCCAGTTGCCGGACTGGCCGCCCTTGTCGACGACCTGCCACCAGCGACCGGTGGCCGCGTCCTGGTAGCGCTGGATGCCCACCACCAGCTCGCGGAAGTCCGTGAGCGTCTGCGCGCGGCGCGGGTGGTTGGCCGGGACGACCTCGAGGATGTCGATGGTCGCCATCGCGTACCAGCCGATCGCGCGGCACCAGTACTCCGGCGCCAGCCCGGACTGCGGGTTGGCCCACGACTCGTCCTTCGCCTCGTCGTAGGCGTGCTTGAGGATGCCGCTGGGCTGCTGCAGGTGGCTCGCGTAGACGTTGAGCTGCTTCAGCGCCTCCTCGTTCGCGTACGCCGAGTCGTTGAACGTCTTGCCGTACTCGGCGAGGAACGGGTTCAGCATGAACACGCCGTCGGCCCACAGCTGGTTGTGCCTGCTCTCGCTGGTGGAGTGCCAGAAGCCGCCGTCGCTGGTGCGCGGGTAGGTGTTGAGCCGGTTGCGGATCTTCTTCGCCGCCGTCTGGTACTTCGCCTGCCCGGTCTCCTTGTAGAGGATGTTCAGCAACCGCCCGGACAGCATGCTGTCGAGGTTGTTGAAGTTCTGCGTCATGTTGCCGCCGCTGTCGACGAACCGGTCGACCCACGCCTTGATGTAGCTGAGGTAGCGGGGGTCCTTCGTGCGCTGGTACACGAGGTACTGCCCGTACAGGTACAGCCCGCGCGTGTACGACCAGCCGCCCAGCTGCGCGGGGGTGTACTGCGCCATGGTCGACTCGACGACCGCGACGGACCAGTCGGTGCCCGTGGTCGCACCGACGGTCAGCGAGTCGAGGTTGGGCCCGCCGTTGCTCGTGGTCGCCGAGGCCCGGATCTTGCTGGTGCCCTGCGGCAGCTGGACGCTGATGGTCTGCGCGCGCCAGGACGTCCACGCGCCGGTGCCCGCGAAGTTGATCGTGCCCGCCGACGTTCCGTTGACCGCGACGTCGAGCGGACGGTTGGTCGTCGTGCCGTTGGCGTACCGGAAGGACAGCGGCACAGCCTGTGCGGTGTCGTTGGTGATGGTGAACTCTACGTAGGAACCTGAGGCATTGTCGTAATTCACGAACCCGGTGCCGGTGAACCCGGCGTGGTTGGACTCGACGACGCCTCGCGAGAGGACCGCGTTCTCGGCCTCGAACCGCGTTTCCGCTGCTTGTGCCGGTGGTGCGGTCATCATCGCCGCCACCAGAGATATCAACAGCACGCTCGATCTGAGAGCGCTCCCACGTGCCACCATGCCCAGCCCCTTCGATGGGTTGTGTGTAGCGGCGGCACGCTAAGTCTTCACAGGAACAGACGTATGTCAACAAACAGCCACAAGAAGCCACCGACCGGCGCAGCATTGACAAGATCGCTACGATAGCTTCAGTGTTAACCGAAAGAATGGGGTCTCGTGAGCGTCGGACGTGAAACTCGGCTCTCCGCCTGGATCGAGCGCTTCGCCGCGCACTTCGCGGAGGAGGGCATCCCGCTGATCGGCGGCCGCATCCTCGGCTACCTGCTCATCTGCCAGCCGAGCGAGCGCACGGCGGCCGAGCTGTCGCAGGAGCTCGAGGCGAGCAGCGGCTCGATCAGCACGAACCTCAAGTTCCTGGTGAGCGCGGGCCTCGTGACGAAGCGGACGCGGCGCGGCAGGCAGGCCGCGCAGTACCGGATCGACGAGAAGCGGTGGGTGGACCTGGTGCAGCGCAAGCTGGACGCGCTGGTCAGCGTGCGGGACCTGACCGAGTCCGGCATGCGGTTGCTGAGCGGCGACCCGGAGCGGGCGATGCGGCTGCGCACGGTCGACCAGCTGTACACCTGGCTCGCGGACGAGCTTCCGCCGTTGTGGGAGCGCAGGCCCGCCACACCGAAGTAGCGTGGTGTCATGTGGCACCCGTACCGGGACGACGTCGACTACTACGAGGAGCGGGCGCGCGGGTTGCTCGCGTCCGCGTGGGACGGCACGCCCCAGGCGCTCGAGGTCTTCGGTGACACGCCGCTGACCGAGGAGGGCGCGCGCGAGGTGCTGGCGCACCGGCACGGGTGCACGGACTGGCGCATGCTCGAGCGCCACATCCGCAACCCGCGCCCGTTCGCCCGCGCCTACCAGGCCATCGAGACCTACAACCCCGGCGAGCTGCAGGCCGTGCTGTCGCGCTACCCCGAGCTGGCGAAGGCCAGTGGCACCAACGGGAACGACCTGCTCGGCATGGCCGCCGCCACGTGCGACGAGCGGCTGGTCAAGGTGCTGCTCGCGGCGGGCGCGGATGTCGGGCACCAGAACGTCCACGGGTGGACCGCACTGCACCAGGCCGCGTACCGGGGTCTGCCGCTGCTGGCCAGGATTCTCCTCGACGCCGGCGCGCCCACGAACGTCTCGGCGCGCGGCGACGGCGGCACGCCGCTCGCGGTCGCGCTGTTCTGGGGACACCGCGACGTCGCCGAAGTCCTCGCGGGCAACGGGGTGCACCCGGCGAACCTGCGCGTCGCGGCCGGGCTCGGCGACCTCGACCTCGCCGCCGAACCGGAGGCGCACCGGCAGTTCTACCGGCCGCACAGCGGTTTCCCCCGCTGGTGGCCGACGAACGACCCGCAGGAGGTGCTCGACGAGGCGCTCTGCTGGGCCGCGCGCAACGACCGGGCCGAGGTGTTCGAGCCGCTGCTGAAACGCGGCGCGCGCATCGACGCGGACGTCTACCGCGGCACCGCGCTGATCTGGGCGGCCTGGTGCGATCGGACGAACGCCGTGCAGCAGCTCCTCGACCTCGGCGCGGATCCCAACCGGCGCGCCACGTTCGGCGGGTCCATGCACGGCGAGGGCGTCACGGCACTGCACCTCGCGGCCGAGCAGGGACACCTCGGCGTCATCAGGATCCTGCTCGACGGCGGCGCTGACCGGTCCGTCCAGGACACCAACTACGACGCGACGCCCGCGCACTGGGCCGGGCACAACGCCAAGACCGAGGCGCAGGCCCTGCTCACCGCCAGCTGAGGCAGACCGGCGACCAGCAGGAGAAGAGCGCTACGCACGCGCGAGATCTTGCCGGATCTCCTCGACCGCCACGCCGGTTTCCGCGAGTCGTTCCCGGGAAGCCACCCACAGCGCGGCGGTGGCGACCACGACCGCGCCCGCACCGAGCACGTGCAGCGACACCAGCACCTCCGGCACGCCCGTCCAGTACTGGACCATGCCCAGCGCACCCTGCGCGAGCACGACGCCGACGAGCGTCCAGTAGGGCTTGCGCAGCTCGCCGCGCAACGCGAAGCCCAGCGCGATCAGCATGCCCAGGAACAGGAACAGCAGGTCGGCGTGGATCTGGGCCAGCGTGGCGACGGACACCTGCAGCCGCGGCGTCTTCGAGTCACCCGCGTGCGGCCCGGCGGCGGTGACGAACGTGCCCGCGATCAGCAGCAGGTACAGCACGCCTGCCTGCACGGCCTGCAAACGAATGAGCCCTGGCGCCACGAGCGGCCGCGCCGGTCCGTCACCCTCGCCGACCGCGCGGACCAGCAGGACCGCGAACCACACCAGCACCATCGACACGAAGAAGTGGACGGACACGCTCCACCACACGAGCCCGAGCCGGACCGTCGCGCCGCCGATCACGGCCTGCGCGAGCACACCGCCGACCTGCACGGCCGCGAGCACGACCACGCGGCGGCGGCGCGGCTTCGCGAACCACGCGGCCAGCAGGCACAGGCCGGTGATGATGCCGATCACGCCGAACAGGGTGCGGTTGCCGAACTCGACCCACTGGTGCAGCGCCGCGACGTCCGGGTGCGCGACGGGCACGATGCTGCCCTCGACGCACTCGGGCCAGGTGGGGCAGCCGAGGCCGGAGCCGGTGACGCGGACGACCGAGCCGGTGACCGCGATACCGCCCTGTGCGATGACGGCCGCGATGGCGAGTGCGCGCTGCAGGGAGGCGAGAAGAGCGGTCAAACGGGACACGCCCCGATGGTAGGTCCCGCCCACTGAGAAGGACCGTCGGGGGCACCTCACCGGTGCAGGTGCCCCCGACGGCACGTCAGACCTGGTAGGACAGCACGCCCTGACCGTGGCCGGAGATCCACTCGGAGGTCCTCGTCAGGCCCTCGCGCAGCGACACCTGGGGCGTCCAGCCCGTCAGTGCCAAAGCCTTGCCCGGATCGGCGAGCAGCCGGTCCACCTCGCTGCCGGACGGGCGCAGCCGCGAGGAGTCCAACACCACCGAGGCGTCCGCGCCGGTGATGGAGATCAGCAACGAGGCGAGGTCGCCCATCGAGATCTCCTTGCCCGAACCCAGGTTCACGACCTCGCCGAGCGTCTTGTCGGACGACGCCACGGCCAGGAACCCTCGTGCGGTGTCCTCGACGAAGGTGAAGTCGCGCGTGGGCGTCACCGCGCCGAGCTTGATCTCGCGCACGCCCGCGTGCAGCTGCTCGAGGATCGTCGGGATGATCGCGCGCGCCGACTGCCGCGGCCCGTAGGTGTTGAACGGCCGCACCACGGACACCGGCAGCGCGAACGCGTGCCAGTACGACAGCGCCATCATGTCCGCGCCGATCTTCGACGCCGAGTACGGCGACTGCGGCTGCAACGGGTGCGTCTCCGCGATCGGCACCACGCGCGCCGTGCCGTAGACCTCGGAGGTCGACGTGTGGACGAGCCGCGCCCCGTGCCGGTGGCAGGCCGCGGTGATGTTGTGCGTGCCGGTCACGTTGGTGGCCACGTACGACTCGGGCGCCTGGTAGCTGTACGGGATCCCGATCAGCGCGGCGAGGTGGAACACGTGCGAGCAGCCGGCGACCGCGTCCGCCACCCGGCCGGTGTCGCGGACGTCACCGGTGAACACCTCGACGTCCAGCCCGGCCAGGTGCCCCTTCTCCGCGTACGGCTTGTAGTGCGCGAACGCCCGCACGTTCGCGCCTGCCTCCATCAGCAGCCGCACGAGCGCACTGCCGATGAACCCCTCGGCGCCGGTGACGAGGACGCGTCGTCCTGCCCAGTAGGTCATCACGATTCCTTTCCGGTGGAAGCCAGCGAGCAGACCCACTCGGCGAGCGAGCGCGCGGCGTCGGGCCTGCTGGTGCGCAGCGCGGCGGCGGACATGGCCGCCCTGCGGGATCGGTCGGCGATCAGCTCACCCACGACGGACTCCAGCCGCGCAGCGGACGTCTCGGCGTCGGTGAGCAGCACGGCGGCACCGGCGTTGACCAGCGCCTGTGCGTTGCGGGTCTGGTGGTCGTGCGGCGCGTGCGGGTACGGCACCAGCACGGACGGCAGCCCGACCTGGCCGAGCTCCGCCACGGTCGCGGCGCCCGCTCGGCACACGGTGAGGTCGGCCGCCGCGTACATCGTGTCCATGCGGTCGATGTACGTGACGGCGTGCGCCACGTCCGACGCCCCGGCCGAGGAGATGCGCCGGTTGAGCTCGTCCGCGCCCTCGCGTCCGGCCTTGATGACGATCCGCACGTCCGCCCGCGAACGCCAGCGCCCGGCCAGCTCGGCGGCGGCGAGGTTGAGCCGGGTCGCGCCGAGGCTGCCGCCGTTGACGAGCACCAGCACGGTGTCCTCGGCGAGCCCGAGCGAAGCCCTTGCGGCAGGACGCAACGCGGCGCGGTCGAAGCCCGACAGCGTTGCCGCCAAAGGCATCCCGACCGTGCGGCAGTCGACCGAGCTGGGCAGGTGGTCGGCGGCTTCGGGGAACGCGAGCGCCACGTTGTCCGTCAGCCGCGCGGAGAACCTGTTGGCACGACCGGGAACCGCGTTCGAGTCGTGGATCACCGACGGCACTCCGGCCAGCCGTGCGGCGACGAGCAGCGGTGCGCTCGAGTAGCCGCCCATGCCGACGGCGACCTGCGCGCGTTCCTCCCGCAGCACCTTGCCGCACTGCGCGGACGCGACCCCCAGCGCCACCGGGAACCGCAGACCGTGCCGCACGGTCAGCGGCACCATGTCGACGGTCCGAAGTGGAAACCCCGCTGACGGGACGAGCTTGCCCTCGAGACCGCGCGTGGTCCCGACGAACGTGATCCGCGCGTCCGGCGCGGACTCTTTGATTGCTTCGGCCAGCGCGAGACCGGGATAGATGTGCCCCCCGGTCCCGCCGGCCGCGATGACGACCGACAGCGACATGAAACCCCCCAGTAAGTCTCAGGGGTTCCACGCTCGTCAGGTCAGTTTGGTTGTCCTCGTCGCGAGAGTTCCCGCCGCGAGTCCCCAGACCAGCAGGACCAGCACCGGGCCGATGCCGGGCGCGGAGCCGTGCACGATCGCGGACTCCATGGCCTCGGCGAGCGCGGCGGACGGCAGCAGGTGCACGAACCCGACCGGCACGCTCAGCGCCACGCCACCGACCATGAGCAGCACGAACCACAGGATGTTCGCGAGCGCCAGCACGATCTCGGCCTTCAGCGACCCGCCGAGCAGCACGCCGAGCGCGCCGAACGACAGCGTCCCCAGGATCGTCACCAGCACGAGCCAGCCGAGTCCCGCGAGCGGGAACGTCCAGCCCAGCAGCGCGGCCGTCACGCCGAGCACCAGCAGCTGCACGACCACGACGGCCAGCGCGCCGGAGACGCGGCCGACCACCAGCAGCCAGCGGGGGAGCGACGTCGCGGCGAGGCGCTTGAGCACCCCGTAGCGCCGGTCGAAGCCGAGCGCGATGGCCTGACCGGTGAACGCCGACGAGATGATCGCCAGCGCGAAGATCCGGGCCGTCGCGGAACCGACGCGCGGTTCCGGCATCGGGATCACCGACATCAGCGCCAACGCGATCAGCAGCGCCAGCGGGATGATCAGGGTGAGCAGGATCTGCTCGCCGTTGCGCAACGTCAGCGCGGCCTCGGTGCGGGCGTGCACGAGCAGCATCCGGCCGAGCTTGCCGCGACCGGGCGCGGGGGTGAAGGTGCCGGGGGCGAAGTTCACGAGCGCAGCTCCCGTCCGGTCAGCTCGAGGAACACGTCCTCCAGGCTGCGCTTGGCCACCTGCAGCTCCTCCGCGAGCACGCCCTGCTGCGCGCACCACGACGTCACGGTCGACACGACCTGCGGGTCGATGTGCCCCTCCACGAGGTAGGTGCCGCGCGACGCCTCGCGCACCCGCAGTCCCTCGGGCAGCGCGGCGGACAGCAGCGACGTGTCGAGGCCGCCGCGGGCGCGGAACCGCAGCTGCTGGTCGTCCGAGCCGTGCGAGGTCAGCTCGACGGGCGAGCCGGACGCGACGACCCGGCCCCTGTCCATGATCACGACGTGGTCGGCGAGCGCTTCGGCCTCGTCCATGAGGTGCGTCGTCAGCAGCACGGTGACGCCGTCGCCGCGCAGCGCGGAGATCAGCTCCCACACGAGCCTGCGCGCCTGCGGGTCCATGCCCGCGGTCGGTTCGTCGAGGAACACCAGCTCCGGCCGGCCGATCAGCGCGCACGCGAGCGACAGCCGTTGCTGCTGGCCGCCGGACAACCGCTTGTACGGGGTGCGCAGCACGCCTTCGAGGCCGAGCACCTCGAGCAGCCACGCGGGGTCGAGCGGGTTCGCGGCGCAGGTCGCGACGAGGTTCAGCATCTCGGCCGCGCGGACGCCGGGGTAACCACCGCCGCCCTGCGGCATCACGCCGATGCGCGGCCGCAGCTCGGTCGCGCCGGGCTTCATGCCGAGCACGCGGACCGAGCCCGCGTCGAAGCGGCGGAAGCCTTCGCAGATCTCGACGGTCGACGTCTTGCCCGCGCCGTTCGGGCCGAGCAGCGCGAGTACGGTGCCGCGTTCCTGCACGAGATCGAGGCCGTCCACGGCTGTCTTCGAGCCGTATCGCTTGACCAGCCCCGACACTTCGACCGCGGGGGGCTGGGGGTTCGGGCTCACGAACCGAAAGCCTAGGCCGTCGCGCCAGGTCGTCTCATGGTGGGGGCAACCCCACCATGACGGTCAGGGTGGCTTCAGGGTCGTGTCGGGGGAGTTCCCCATTCCTCCGAACGAGTTACCGCAAGAGACTTTTCCCGTGATCGAGTCGGGGGTCGAAAAACGGGTTCTGGTTGTCGCCGGTCTTGCCGTGTCGCTGTTTCCGATTGTTTACCTGCACGTCGTGTCGATCGGCCGGCTCAACCCGATCCGGCACACCATCAGCGACTACGTCTTCGTCGACGGCGGCGCGAGCATGCTGGCCGCGACGGCGCTGACGCTGGCCGCCGCGTCAACGGTCCTGCTGCTCAGCCTGCGCGATGTGGGCAGGTCAGCGAGCTGGCTGATGGGGTTGTGGGCCGCCGGGCTCACCGTCGCGACGATCTTCCCGACCGATCCGGACGGCGTGCCGACCTCGTTTTCCGGACTCGTCCACCGCTATGCGGGCGCGGTCATGTTCGTGAGTCTCCCGCTCGCGGGTCTGCTCATTTCCCGCAGATGTCCGAAACTGCGCCGCCTCGCGATCCTCAGCGGGGGAGCGAGCGCCGCATTTCTCGTCAGCCACGTTTCGATCAACGGCTTCGCCGCGCGCGGCCTCGCCGAACGGGTGCTGTTCGCCGTCCTCTACGGACTGCTGTTCACCCTCGCGACCCAGATGAGGCGAACATCATGACCGCGCTCGCGATCACACTGGCCGTGCTCGGCGCCGTCTGCTTCGCCTTCGCGGCGCGCCTGCAGCACCAGGCGGTCGACGGCGAGGCCAAGCTCGCCGTGCTCCGGTCGAAGCGCTGGCTCGGCGGCCTCCTGCTGCTGGTCACGGGAGCCGCCGTCCACGCCGTGGCGCTGGGCATGGCGCCACTGACGGTCGTCCAGCCGGTGGGGGTC
Source organism: Lentzea tibetensis (assembly GCF_007845675.1). Lineage (GTDB taxonomy): Bacteria > Actinomycetota > Actinomycetes > Mycobacteriales > Pseudonocardiaceae > Lentzea > Lentzea tibetensis. The sequence continues at coordinate 345,196 of NZ_VOBR01000007.1, forward strand.
CTCGCCATCGGCATCACCGCCGTGCTGGACGGCCGTCGCTCCGAACTGCCCGCTGTGCTCGTCACCACGCTCGGCGTCGGCGGGTTCGTGCTGCTCGCGGCCGGCAGCGCCACGGCCACCGAGGTGGCTCCGGACGCCGAGCTGCGCGCGGCGTTGATCACCCTCGGGCTGATCGCGGTACCGGGCCTGGTCGCCGTGCTCACCGGGCGTCCGCGCACCAGGGCGCTCGCGTTCGCCAGCGCCGGTGGCGTGGCCTACGGCTTCGTCTCGGTGCTCATGCGCGCTGTCTCGCAGGACGTCCAGCAGGGCCGCTTCGGCTACTGGGGCGTGCTGTCGATCGCGGGGATCGTCCTCGCACTGCTCGTCGGCGGCTGGCTCGTCCAGCACGCCTACGCGGGCGGCCCGCCGCACCTGGCGGTCGCCTGCCTCACCGTCGTCGACCCGCTCGTCGCGGTCGGCATCGGCGCACTCCTGCTCGGCGAGGCGTCCCGCACCTCCTTCTGGACCGCTCTCGCCGAGATCACCTGCGCACTCGCCGCCGCCGGCGGCGTGCTCGCACTCAACCGACCCACTGCCGTCCCAACCCGATCGGAGCCCACAGTGAAGAACGCGCTGCGAATCGTCATCGCCGCCGACACGTTCCCGCCGGACGTCAACGGCGCCGCGCGCTTCGCCCACCGGCTGGCGACCGGTCTCGCCTCCCGCGGCCACGACGTCCACGTCATCTGCCCGGACTCGTCGCGCGTGGAGTCGTTGCCCGGCATCACGGTGCACCGCCTGCGGTCGCACGGGACACCGTTCTACAAGGACTTCCGCGTCTGCCTGCCGTGGCAGGCGCGCGCCGAGATCCGCTCACTGCTGGCCTCCTTGCAGCCGGACGTGCTGCACACGCAGGCGCACTTCGTCGTGGGGCGGCTGGCGTTGCGGGCCGCCGCGGCCGCGGGGATTCCCACGGTCGCCACCAACCACTTCATGCCGGAGAACCTGTTCGGGCTGGCGCACGTGCCGGGGTTCCTGAAGAAGACCGCGTCCCGCTGGGCCTACCGCGACCTCGCCAGGGTGTTCGGGGAGGCCGACGTCGTCACGGCGCCCACGCCTCGGGCCGTGCAGTTGTTGCACGACAACGGGTTCCCGGAACGCGCGCTGCCCGTGTCGTGCGGTATCGACATCGACCGGTACCAGGAGCGGGTGCGTCCGCGGATTCTCGGCGGGCCGACCGCGTTGTTCGTCGGGCGGCTCGACGAGGAGAAGCGGGTGGACGAGCTGCTGCGGGCCGTCGCACGGGTGCCTGGGGCGTTCGCCGAGATCGTCGGCGACGGCACGTGCCGCGCCGAGTGGCAGCTGCTCGCCGACGACCTCGGCATCACCGATCGCGTGCTGTTCCACGGGTTCGTGGACGAGGGCGCGCTGCTGGACGCCTATGCGCGGTGCGACCTGTTCGTCATGCCGGGCGTCGCCGAACTGCAGTCGCTCGCCACGATGGAGGCGATGGCGGCGGGCAAGCCGGTCATCGCCGCCGACGCGATGGCGTTGCCGCACCTCGTGCAGCCCGGCCGCAACGGCTGGCTGTTCCAGCCCGGTGACGTGACCGCGCTGGCGCAACGGTTGTCGGCGCTGGTGCACGACGAGCACACCCGTGCCCGGATGGGCGCGGCGAGCTCCGACCTCATCGCCCGCCACGCCATCGGGTCCACTCTGGACACGTTCGAAACCTTGTACGCCCAGGTGATCGGGCGTCCGCTGCCGGTGCCCGCACTCGCGGCCTAGTACAGCTTCTGCCTGATGCGACGCACGACGTCGTGACCGGCCGGGGTGAGGGTGAGCCGCGCGGGGTGCTCACCCTCACCCGTCACCAGGAAGCGGTACAGCAGCGCGTGCCCCTCCAGCCGCGCGCGCAGCACGTCCTCGCACGTGTCCGCCGTGCAGTAGACGGCGGGAATCGCCTCGGTCACCAGCTGCCGGGCGATCCGCCTGCGTTCCCGCCGGGGCACGAGCCAGCTGGTCACCAGCAGCAGCACCAGCCCGAACACCACGGCGGTCCCGATCGCCGCGCTCCAGCCCCACCCGGTGGGCCGGAACATCAGCATCGCGGCGGCCAGCAGCAGGAACCCGATGCCGTAGATGACCGCCCAGCCCGCGGTGGCGGCAGCCGGAGGCTCGGCCCGCTCGGTGGCCCATGCGCCGTCCTCACGCCGCCAGCGCTGCAACGACTTGCCGCCGGCCAGCGCGGCCCGCACACCGAACGCGATCACCAGCCCGGTGGTCAGCAGCACCAGCCACCGCTGCTCGTGCAGCCGGAACGCGAGGGTCAGCCACACCAGCCCGGCGACCACCGCCAGCGCGGTCACGTGCCGCCAGTACCGGCGCACGTACTTGCCCGGCCGGAAGTCGGCGGCCACCGCGAGCGGCGTGCGGATCGGTGCGGGCAGGCTGCCGATCACCATCAGGGCACCGACCACCAGCACGATGCTTCCGACGGTCACCGTCCCGGTGATCATCTGCGAGCGAGAGGCCTGGTCCTGCAACCGTTCCACGGCGACGACACCCAGGGGTATGACGGGGGACAACAGCACCAGCCCGTGCAGCATCGTCCCCGAACGCAGTGCCGCGTAACCGAAAGCGGCCAGCAGGGTGGCGCCACCGAAGGCGGCGGCCGGCCCGGTGGCCCAGTTCGGCAGCAACCCGAACATCGCCATCACGACCAACGCGCCACCGATGGCGAACCCCAGCAACCCGAGGAACTGCGCGAGCTTCCCGCCGCGCGTCAGCCCGGTGATGGTCCAGTACGGCAACAGGGCGGCACCCCGCAGCGCACGGGTCACCGGCCGCACCGCGGCCAGCCCGGACTGCCCGCTGTCCGCGACGGTCACCGCCACCGCGGCCGCGGTCGCCGCCGTGCGGATCATCTGGTCGCTGCTCGCCTCCTGGTTCAGCGGCTCGCGCCCGATGCCCGCCCGGTCGAACGCCCGCAGCGCGGCGATGCCGAGCGACACCGTGTGTTCCGAAGGGAACTCCAGCCGCTGCAAGAGGTGTGCGTGCTCCTGAAGGAACAGCTCACCCCGCGACCGGGCGTCCGAGCCGTCACCGCGGTCGGCGATGATCGCCTGCCGCAGCCGTGGCAGCTCGTCACAGATGATCTTCGCGTGCAACCCCCACGCGGCCAGCTCGGCGAGGCTGTTGCACGTCGGTTCGAGCTCCTCGTCGGCCGCCGAGTAGACCTCGGTGAGCTCGCGCACGGCATCCGCGCAGCACGTGGCGACCTCGGCCGGAACGGACGAGCCGAACAGCTTCTCCGCCAGTGCCGCAACGGTTTCCTCCGCGCGTTCGGCGGGGGAGCGCGGATCGTCGTCAGGACGGCCGAGCATGTCGATGCGCTTGAGCCTGCGCGGGTCGAATAGCAGGCGGCAGAGCATCGTCGCGCCGTCCAACCGGCCCCAGATCCAGTCGTTCACCCGCCACGACCGCTTGAGGAAGCCCGAGAAACGGCTCAGTGAAGCCCCACCGGCCTTGTCGTCGGCGGTGATGCTCTGCTCAGCGAACGCGTTGCGCGTCTGCAACGACACCTGCACCAGCTCGACCGGCTGGTCGAAGCCGGTCGACGGGTCGTCGGACAGGCACGTGCCCGCGATCTCCAGCGCCAGCAGCCGCGACAGCCACACCTGCTGCCAGATCTCCGCGCTGGTCAACAGGTACGAGCTCAGCTGCGCGTCACCGAGACCGGCCGCGACCTCGGACGCGGTGTACTCCTCGGCGAACAGCGCGCGCCACGAGCACAGCCCGCCCATCCGCAGCCTGCGGTCGTCCAGCCCGCGCAGCACGAGCTGCGCATCGGCCACGATCCGGCCGATCCGGTTGACCTGCTCGCGCACGTCGCGTCCCACGAACCGGTCGGCGGGCCCCAGCATCTGTTCGGTGTACATCGACAGCTGGCGCGACCAGAAGTCCTCGTCGAGCTTGCCGTTCGACGTCTCCTCCAGCTCCTCGCGCAGCCGCCGCAGATCCGCGCGCACCTCGTGGAGCTGCTTGCGCGCCACGCAGATCCGCTCGGCGTCACCGTCCGGCGCCACCCACACCAGCCGCTTCAACAGGTCCAGTGCGGCGGCGCCGAGGCGTTCCGCCATCGCGATGCCCCAGCCCCAGCCCGCGTCCGGCCTCGCCATGTCCGCGAGCAGCGCGGGCGGGCGGACGTCCGGCACGTACGGCAGCGACTTGTACTTCTGCTTCCACGTCCGCTGCGCGGCCTCGGCGCTGCGGCGCACGCGTTCGAACGACTGCCCGGCTTCCGCGGTGAACCGGCGCGTCGTCACGTCCCGCGCGACCTGCCGGATCCGCATCTCCTCGTAGTGGCCGTAGAGCTTGTCCGCCAACGCGTACAGCTCGTCCGCGACCGAACCGGGGTCCGCAACGAGCCGGTCGAGCAGCGCCGTCCGCCCGCCGCGACTCGACGCGGCCTGCCGGTTGTGCGCTTCGATCTTCTCGACGTAGGTGCGCCCGGACTGGCTGGACATCGCGGCCAGCAGCCGCCCGCCCGCGCTGATCGTCGTCGGGCCCTTCGCCTGCATCGCCGCCAGCGGTTCCGTGCCGGGAGGTGCCGCGTGCGGGAACACCAGCAGCATCACCCGCCGCACCGGACCGTCCGCCGGCATCCGGTCGATGGCCTCCAGCGCCTCGCGCGTCGGCGTGTTCACCAGCACCCCGCCGTCGACCGCGAACCGCGACCGGTCCTCGCCGTTCGCCCACGACGCCACGTCGGCCATGTCCGGCCGGTCCGGTGTGGACTGCCCGCCGACCGGGATGAACGACGGCTCGAACGCGAACGGGAAGCTCGCGGTGCTCCGCGCCGCCAGCGCCAGCTGCCGCACCCGGTGGTCGAGCTCCTCGGCGGTGAAGTCGTCCCTGCTCCGCGACTCCTGCGCCGGGTGCGCCCAGTCGTACGGGTCGCGGCGGAACAGGAAGCTGCCCTGGTGCACCGACTGCGTCAGCGGCTGGCCGAGGTCGTCGTACGTCACCGTCGGCACGCCGCCCAGCAGCGTGGTGGTGATGCGCAGGTCGATCGGTCGCTCGTTCGGTGGCGTCGGGTCGAAGTCGGTCGTCAGCCTGCCCAGCGCCTCCTGCAGCCTCGGCAGGAAGAACTCGTCGCCCTTCAGCAGCGACACCGGCTGCCCCTGGAACGGAGTGCGCAGCAACTGCTCCATGCGCCCCTGCTCAGCCCACAGGTCACGCAGCCTCGACAGGTCCGCACTGCGGTTGACCTGCGACAACGCCAGCGCCGCACCGTTGATCCCGCCGGCCGACGTACCCGCGATGACGTCCGCGCGCGCCGTGCTCCCCACCAGGTCCAGCAGGTCCGCGTACAGCCCGTCCGACCTCGTCAGCCGGTCGAGCTCCAGCACCACGCCGCCCATCCAGACGGCGAGGCTCACACCCCCGTTGAGCACCACGGCGAAGCGGACTTCTTCCCGCGGCATCGAATCCCCGTAGGCCACAGCGGCCACCCCTGTGTCTCGCGCGTTCCGATCCCCCGAACGATCTTTCCAGCTACTGGGTAGTCGTCCGGCGAGGGGAATGGGTTACGCCGCGATCCGCTGAACGGGGTCAGGTCGCGGGGACGACCGGCCCACCTTCCTCCACCACGACGCGCCCGTCGTAGTGGGCCGGAAGGTCGGTCGCCTTGGCCGGATCCGGCGTCCGCACCACGACCACGTCGCGGACGTAGTCGGGGCCCGCGCTGGTGATCTGCACACCGCGCTGCTTCCAGTGGTCCATGTCGGCGAGCACCCGCTGGGTGAGCGCGGGCAGGTCCTCCCGCACCGAGGGCGATGGCCGCAGGCTCGGCGAGGGCCGTTCGGTGCTCACGGGCCCGGAGCACGCCGCGACCACCAGCGCGCACGCCACCAGAAGGAAACGCATCACAACCTCCGAACGCGAACCGCGCCCCGGAGGATCACACCTCCGGGGCGCGGAACGAATCAACCCGTCTTCACCGTGCCACCGAACGCGCGTGCCGCGTCCACCACGTTGATGTGCCACCCGATGGTGGAGCACCTCCGGCCGTTGTAGACGAGGCCCGTGCAGCGGGCACCGTCCTGCGGCGTGATGGCGGAGATGATCCCGCGAGCGGAGACACGGGTGAAGTCGTTGTTGAACGGCGCACCCGTGGGGCCCCCGCTGTCGCCCTGGCCGACGGACGCGACGCCCTCCTCGTTGAGCGTGCGGAACGCAGGACCGACGTTGCCCTGGTTCTCCAGCGGGAAGAACTGGTCGACCGCGGTGACCCGGAGCGTCGAGGCGCCGGAGAACGAGCCGGAGGCGAACACGTAGGAGTCGAGGCCGGGGTTGCCCGAACCCGCGACGGTGCGACCGTCGCCCGCTCCGTTGTTGTACGACCCGGTGTAGATCGCCGGGTCGTACGTGCGGCCGGTGAGGATGTTGGCGTCCATGTTCTGCACGCCGGTCTCACTGCGGCCGATGTGCTCGTTGTTCCCGTCCGGGGTGTGCCAGTCGACCCGCTGGCCGCAGTGCCACGCCGTCAGCATCGCGTCCGGGTTCTGGTTGCGCCGGATCGCGAACGAGGTCGTGCAGTAGGTGTAGCCGCCGCTGACCTCGCGTTCCATCGCCGCACCCGCCCAGAACGGAGGGGTGTCGGCCCACCGCGCCGAGGCGACGGCCCGCTCGGAGCGTTCCGCGGACAGCCGCACCGGGATGTCGCCGAACGTCATGGCCTGCGCCTCGGCCGCGACGACGTCCTGGGCGCAGATGGCGTACTCGAGTCCGGACATGTCGGGCAGCGGGCCGACGCGGGTCACGCGTCCGGCGACGATCGCCGGAGGCTGGTCCGCGAACGCCTTCGCCGCCTTCAGCAGGTCGGCGCGGGAGTAGGCGGCCGGTTTGAGGTCCACGGCGAGCGCGTGGGCCATCGTCTTGATCTGGGCGGGCACCGCACCCTTCCAGCGCAGCGTGACCTTCCTGGCCGCGTGGTCGAAGCGGAACCCGGCGAACTCGGGCCGGTTCTCGGCGAGCGGGCGGAGCCGGTCGGTGACCCGGTCCATTTCCGCCTGCGCGGAGAACCGCGGGTCTTCCAGAACGGGAGCAGGCCCCTTGCCCGGCGTCTTGGTGACGTCGGCGGTGGCCGGGACGAGACCGAGCGCGAGCCCGGTCGCGGCAGTGATGAGGGCAGCACAAATACGCGATTTGTTGCGCGACAAGATGTTCCCCAGTGTGTGTGAAACGAGTCAGCGCACATGGCGCCGGAAACCCCCCAGGTTTCACGCTGATCCTGGCAGGTCCGGCGAATCCGATCAACGGGGAACGAAAGCCGTTCCGCTCAGACTGTTTCGCGTCTCAACAGGGGTTTGATGCGGTTCTTCGACAGCAGCACGACCACGCCGAACGTGATCACCGCGCCGGCCACCGCCTGCGGGACCGTGTAGGCGCGTCCGTCGAACGCGGACCCGGTGGGCGGCAGGATGATCGCGATCACCGCGGACACGGACATGGCGAACGTGCGGAAGCGCGGCCCGACGACGGCGGTCGCGAGCGGCAGCATCGCCCACAGCACGTACCAGGGCTGCAGCACCGGTCCGAGCACCAGCACCGCGCCCAGTCCGGCGCCCAGGCCGTTCATCGCCTTGATCCGGCCGCGGAACGACTTCCACAGCAGCATGATCATGATCACCACGGACACGACCTGGCCGAGCACGCGGGTGATGCCGATCATCGCCTCGGTGTGGTTGCCGAGCCCGAGCAGCAGGCCGGTGCCGCCACCGAGGAACCCGATCGCCGTCGGCGGTGACATCCACGACTTCACGGTCGACGCGACGTTGAGCGTCTCGACCCAGCCGAAGCCGAACCCGGTCGCCAGGCACACCACCGTCACGACGACACCGGCGATCACGGCCATCAGCGCCGCGGACTTCAGCAGGTCGCGGATCGAACCACCCAGCTTGCGCGCCAGCAGCACGCCGAGGAACCCGAGCGCGGCCATCGCGGGGATCTTGACCATCGCGCCGAGCACGATCGTCGTCGCGCCCAGCACGACCCACGACCAGCGCAGGGGTTCCAGCCCGCGCAGCGCCAGCTCCAGGCCGACCAGCATCAGGCCGAGCGCGAGGCCGTCGTTGTGCACGCCGATGACGATGTGGAACAGCACCAGCGGGTTCAGCGCGCCCAGCCACAGCGCGCCGACCGGCGGCACGCCGAACCGCGCGGCGAGCCGGGGGAGCGCCCACACGATCATCCCGAGACCGACCAGCACCAGCAGCCGGTGCACGAACACACCCGGCAGCACGTGGTCGCCGGTGATCATCGACGTGACCCGGCCGAACGCCAGGAACAGCGGCCCGTACGGCGCGGGCGTCTCACGCCATATGTTCGGCACGCCGCGCGTCAGGTCGTGGTCGACACCCAGCGCGGACGCCGGGCCCAGCTCGTACGGGTCGAGCCCGCGCGCGGCGATCTCGCTCTGCGCGAGGTAGCTGTAGACGTCCCGGCTGAACATCGGCACGCAGAACACCAGCGGCACGGTCCACATCAGCAGCGTGCGGTCGAGCTGCGACCGCGACGCCAGCCGGGGACGGCCGGGGCGCACGAACCTGCCCAGCACCAGCCACGCCGAGACGATCATGAAGATGCCGGTCCACACGACGCCCATCGCCACGCTGGGCATCCGGCCGAGCAGGCCGAGCACCGGCACGCCGTTGAGCGGGTTGTAGATCGGGGTCGCGCCGCCGCCCAGCGAGCCGACGGCCAGCAGCAGTGCGCCGATCGTGCCCCACCTGCGGACGATGTCGAGCTGACGGCGTTCGGAACCGTCCAGGGCGTCGCTGTCCGAGGTCACGACTCCGCCATCCGTGTCAGCCACGCCTGGCAGGGTAGCGACCGCCCGTCACAGGTGAGTCAGGTCACCCCTGTGACGTGGATCTTTGCTACTCCGGCGGAAATAAGCAACACTGGTGTTGTGAAAAACGCCGGGACCCACTCTGACGCCGTGCACGCGCACGACGGCAGGACCCGGCACGCCGTCGCGCGACTCCTGCTGGAGCAGGGGCCGGTGACCGCGGCGGCGGTGGCCGAGGAGCTGGGCATCAGCCCCACGGCCGTGCGCAGGCACATCGACGTGCTCGTCGCGGACGGTGAGGCGGAGAGCCGGGAGGCGTCCAGCCGCGTGCAACGCGGTCGTGGTCGTCCCGCCAAGCTCTTCCTGCTCACCGACTCAGGGCGCGCCCGCTTCGGGCACGCCTACGACGACCTCGCGGTCGCCGCGCTGCGCTTCCTCGCCGAACAGGGCGGGGAGGACGCGATCAGGGCGTTCGCCCAGCGCCGTGTCGACTCGCTCGTGGACCGGCACCGGACGGCGATCGTGGCCCAGGCCACTCCCGCCGACCGCGCCAAGGCCCTTGCGACCGCCCTGACCAGGGAGGGCTACGCTGCGTCGGCACGCCACGTAGGGGCTGGCGAGCAGTTGTGCCAGCACCACTGCCCGGTCGCTCACGTGGCGGCCGAGTTCCCCCAGCTGTGCGAGACCGAGACCGAGGCCTTCGCGGACTTGCTCGGTACTCACGTGCAGCGCCTCGCGACGATTGCAGGCGGCCACGCCGTGTGCACGACGCACATCCCGAACACTGTTCAACGGATCCCAGATGGAGGGGAGCCCGCATGACTGCCGCTGCCGAGCAGCGCACACCCACCACGGTGCAGGCTCAGCCGCTCAGCCAGGAAGAGACCCTGGCCAGTATCGGCGCTTACGAGTTCGGCTGGTCCGACTCGGACACCGCTGGTGAGAGCGCTCGCCGAGGCCTGAACGAGGACGTCGTTCGGGACATCTCGGCGAAGAAGAACGAGCCCGAGTGGATGCTCGACTACCGGCTGAAGGCGCTGCGGCTCTTCGACCTGAAGCCGATGCCGAACTGGGGTGCCGACCTCTCAGGGATCGACTTCGACTCGATCAAGTACTTCGTGCGTTCCACGGAGAAGCAGGCCCAGAGCTGGGAAGACCTGCCCGAGGACATCAAGAACACGTACGACCGGCTGGGCATCCCCGAGGCGGAGAAGCAGCGCCTCGTCGCGGGTGTCGCCGCTCAGTACGAGTCCGAGGTCGTCTACCACGCGATCCGCGAGGACCTCGAGGCGCAGGGCGTCATCTTCCAGGACACCGACACCGCGCTGAAGGAGCACCCGGAGCTCTTCAAGGAGTACTTCGGCTCCGTCATCCCCGCCGGTGACAACAAGTTCTCCGCGCTGAACTCCGCGACCTGGTCCGGTGGCTCGTTCATCTACGTCCCCAAGGGCGTCCGGGTGGACATCCCGCTGCAGGCCTACTTCCGGATCAACACCGAGAACATGGGTCAGTTCGAGCGGACGCTGATCATCGTCGACGAAGACGCCTACGTGCACTACGTCGAAGGCTGCACCGCGCCGATCTACTCTTCCGACTCGCTGCACTCGGCCGTCGTCGAGATCATCGTGAAGAAGGGCGGCCGCTGCCGCTACACGACCATCCAGAACTGGTCGAACAACGTCTACAACCTGGTCACCAAGCGCGCCAAGGCGGAAGCAGGCGCGACCATGGAGTGGATCGACGGCAACATCGGTTCCAAGGTGACCATGAAGTACCCGGCCGTCTTCCTGATGGGCGAGCACGCCAAGGGCGAGGTCCTCTCGATCGCGTTCGCGGGCGAGGGCCAGCACCAGGACGCGGGCGCCAAGATGGTGCACCTCGCGCCGCACACGTCGTCGACGATCATCTCGAAGTCGGTGGCCCGCGGCGGCGGTCGCACGTCGTACCGCGGCCTCGTGCAGGTGAACAAGCGTGCGCACCACTCGAAGTCCACGGTGAAGTGCGACGCGCTGCTGGTCGACACCATCAGCCGCTCGGACACCTACCCGTACGTCGACGTCCGCGAGGACGACGTGCAGATGGGCCACGAGGCGACCGTCTCCAAGGTCTCCGAGGACCAGCTGTTCTACCTGATGTCGCGCGGTCTGGGCGAGGACGAGGCCATGGCCATGATCGTGCGCGGGTTCGTCGAGCCCATCGCGCGCGAGCTGCCCATGGAGTACGCACTCGAGCTGAACCGCCTGATCGAACTGCAGATGGAAGGGGCCGTCGGCTGACATGGCCGCCATTTCGAATACGGCTGACACCCAGCACGGCTTGACCGCCCACTCGCACGGGGCCGGTGTGCCCGTGGCTTCTCGGGCGGACCACTTCACGTCGTTCGACGTGGAGGCTTTCGAGATCCCCGGTGGCCGCGAGGAGATCTGGCGCTTCACGCCGATGAAGCGCCTGGCGGACCTGCACAAGGGCGCTCCCGCCACCGGCACGGCGACCGTCGAGGTCGCCGCCGCCGAGGGCGTCACCGTGGAGAAGGTCGCCAACGGCGACGCGCGACTCGGTGTCGCGGGCGTCCCCGGTGACCGGATCGCGGCGCAGGCGTACACCTCGTTCACCGAGGCGACCGTCGTGACGCTGCCGAAGGACACCAAGGTCGAGCCGACCACGATCACCGTCACCGGTCCCGGTGCCGGCCAGGTCGCGTACGGCCACCTGCAGGTCAAGGCGGAGATGTTCGCCGAGGCCGCCGTGGTCGTCGACCACCGCGGCTCCGGTGCGTACGCGGACAACATCGAGTTCGTCGTCGCGGACGGCGCGCACCTCACCGTCATCGTCCTGAACGACTGGGCCGACGACGCGGTGCACGTGTCCTCGCACCACGCGAAGCTCGGTCGTGACGCGACCCTGCGGCACACCGTGGTGACCCTGGGCGGCGACCTCGTCCGCGTGACGCCGACCGTGGCGTACGCGGGTCGCGGTGGCGACGCCGAGCTCGTCGGCCTGTACTTCGCCGACGCGGGCCAGCACTTCGAGCACCGGCCGTTCATCGACCACGCGGTCGCGAACTGCCGCAGCAACGTCGTCTACAAGGGCGCGCTGCAGGGCGAGGGCGCGCACACCGTGTGGATCGGCGACGTGCTGATCCGCGCGGCGGCCGAGGGCACCGAGACGTTCGAGCTCAACCGCAACCTGATCCTGACCGACGGCGCGCGCGCCGACTCGGTGCCGAACCTGGAGATCGAGACCGGCGAGATCGAGGGTGCCGGCCACGCCAGCGCCACCGGCCGGTTCGACGACGAGCAGCTGTTCTACCTGCAGGCCAGGGGAATCCCGGAGAAGCAGGCGCGGCGTCTCGTCGTGCGCGGCTTCTTCCAGGAGCTGATCGCGAAGATCTCCGTGCCCGAGGTGCGCGAGCGCCTGGAGGCCGCGATCGAGGCTGAACTGCAGGCGGTCGAAGCGTGATCCGCGTGTGTGCACTGTCCGATTTGGACGACCGCAAGCCGTTCGGTGCCGAGGTCGACGACGTTGACGTCGTCCTCGTCCGGGACGGCGAGCGGGTGCACGCACTGCAGGACCTCTGCTCGCACGCCGCGGTCTCGCTCAGCGAGGGCGAGGTCTCCCGCAAGGGGATCGAGTGCTGGTTGCACGGGTCGTGCTTCGACCTCGAGACCGGCAAGCCGAACTCGCTGCCCGCGACCGACCCGGTCGACGTCTACGCCGTCGACATCCGTGACGGCGACGTGTTCGTCGACGTCACCGTCACCACGAACTGACTTTCGCACCACCAGGAGATACAGGTAGTCATGGCCACCCTTGAGATCAAGGACCTGCACGTCTCGGTCACCAGCGAGGACGCCCCCAAGGAGATCCTCAAGGGCGTCGACCTGACGATCAAGGCGGGCGAGACCCACGCCATCATGGGCCCCAACGGCTCCGGCAAGTCCACGCTGTCCTACGCCATCGCGGGTCACCCGAAGTACGACATCACCTCCGGCACCGTCACGCTGGACGGTGAGGACGTGCTGGAGATGAGCGTGGACGAGCGCGCTCGCGCCGGCCTCTTCCTCGCCATGCAGTACCCGGTCGAGGTGCCCGGCGTCTCGATGTCGAACTTCCTCCGCACCGCCGCCACCGCCGTCCGCGGCGAGGCCCCCGCCCTGCGCCACTGGGTCAAGGAGGTCAAGGCGGCGATGTCCGACCTCGACATCGACCCCGCGTTCGCGGAGCGTTCGGTGAACGAGGGCTTCTCCGGCGGCGAGAAGAAGCGCCACGAGATCCTCCAGCTGGGCCTGCTCCAGCCGAAGATCGCGATCCTCGACGAGACCGACTCCGGTCTGGACGTCGACGCGCTGCGCGTCGTGTCCGAGGGCGTGAACCGCTACAAGGCTTCCGGTGAGGTCGGCGTCATGCTGATCACGCACTACACCCGGATCCTCAAGTACATCTCGCCGGACTTCGTGCACGTCTTCGCGAACGGCCGCATCGTCGAGTCCGGTGGCCCCGAGCTCGCGAACCAGCTCGAGGCCGAGGGTTACGTGAAGTACGGCAAGCAGGAAGCTGCGAGCACTTCCTGACGTTGCACCAGGTGTGAGAGGAGGCGCTGTGACCACCACCGCAGCACCACTGGACGTAACGGCCCTGCGGGCTGACTTCCCGATCCTGTCGCGGACCGTTCGCGACGGGAAGCGCTTGGTGTACTTGGACTCCGGCGCCACCTCGCAACGCCCGACGCAGGTGCTCGACGCGGAGCGGACGTTCCTGCAGACCGCCAATGCGGCGGTCCACCGGGGCGCCCACCAGCTGTCCGAAGAGGCCACGGACGCGTACGAGAACGCTCGCGCGCGGATCGCGGACTTCATCGGCGCGCAGTTCGACGAGGTCGTGTTCACCAAGAACGCGACCGAGGGCGTCAACCTCGTCGCCTACGCCATGGGCAACGCGGCGACGTCGGGGCCCGAGGCCGCGCGCTTCCTGATCGGACCCGGTGACGAGATCGTCATCACCGAGATGGAGCACCACGCGAACCTCGTTCCGTGGCAGCAGCTGGCCCAGCGCACCGGTGCGACCCTGCGCTGGTTCGGTGTGACGCCGGAAGGCCGGTTGGACCTGTCCGACCTGGACTCCCTGATCACCGACCGGACCAAGGTCGTCGCGTTCGCGCACCAGTCGAACGTGCTCGGCACCGTCAACCCGGTGTCCGTGCTGGTCGACGCGGCTCGCCGGGTCGGCGCGCTGACGGTGCTGGACGCGTGCCAGTCCGTTCCGCACGGCCCGGTGAACTTCGGTGCGCTCGGCGTGGACTTCGCGGTGTTCAGCGGCCACAAGATGCTCGGCCCGTCCGGCGTCGGTGTCCTCTACGGCCGCCGTGAGCTGCTCGCGACGCTGCCCCCGTTCCTCACGGGCGGTTCGATGATCGAGCTGGTCCGCATGGAGGGCTCGACGTTCGCGCCGCCGCCCGCCCGCTTCGAGGCCGGTGTGCCGATGACGTCCCAGGCCGTCGGCCTGGGTGCAGCCGTCGACTACCTGCGGGTGGTCGGCATGGAGCGGATCGCCGCGCACGAGCACGTGCTGACCGCGGCCGCACTGGAAGGACTCGGTGCCGTACCTGGTGTGCGGATCATCGGGCCCACCTCCACCGAGAACCGCGGCGGCGCCGTGTCGTTCGTGATCGACGGCGTGCACCCGCACGACGCCGGTCAGGTGCTGGACAGCCTGGGCATCGCGGTGCGCGTCGGTCACCACTGCGCGTGGCCGCTGCACCGGGCGCTCGGCGTGCCCGCGTCGGTGCGCGCATCGTTCTACCTGTACAACTCGCTGGACGAGGTGGACGCGCTGGTCTCCGGTGTTCGCGAAGCCCAGCGGTTCTTCGGAGTGGCGTGACATGCAGCTGCAGCAGATGTACCAGGAGATCATCCTGGACCACTACAAGCGCCCGCACGGTCGCGGCCTGCGCGACCCGTACGACGCCGAGTCGTTCCAGGTCAACCCGACCTGCGGCGACGAGGTGACGCTGCGGGTGCACGTCGTCGACGACGTCGTGACCGACGTGTCGTACGACGGCCAGGGCTGCTCGATCAGCCAGGCGTCGACCTCGGTGCTGACCGACCTCGTGGTCGGCAAGCCGGTGGGCGAAGCTTTCAAGAAGATGGACGCCTTCGTCGAGCTCATGCAGGGCCGCGGCCAGATCGAGCCCGACGAGGACGTACTCGAGGACGGCATCGCGTTCGCGGGTGTCGCGAAGTACCCGGCGCGCGTGAAGTGCGCGCTGCTGGGGTGGATGGCGTTCAAGGACGCGGTGTCCAGGAGCCAGGGAGCGAAGACGGCATGAGCACTTCCGAATCCGAGGTCGTCCGCGGCGTGGAGGGCATGCCCCCGCTGCCGCCCAAGGCGGACGTGGCCGCACTCGACGACCTCGAAGAGGCCATGCGCGACGTGGTCGACCCCGAGCTGGGCATCAACGTCGTGGACCTCGGCCTGGTCTACGACATCCGGGTCGACGCGGAGAACATCGCGACGATCGACATGACCCTCACGTCGGCGGCGTGCCCGCTGACCGACGTGATCGAGGACCAGACCCGCGCCGCTCTCACCGGCGGCCCCGGAGGCGGCCTCGTGTCCGACTTCCGGATCAACTGGGTCTGGATGCCGCCGTGGGGCCCGGAGAAGATCACCGACGACGGGCGCGACCAGCTGCGCGCACTGGGCTTCACCGTCTGACACCGGTTTCGCTGTGAGGGGTGCTTTGCAAGCGGTCAGCGCTTGCAAAGCACCCCTCATGGCATTCAGGCGTAGACGCGGTCCACGAACTCGGCCAGCTGCTCCTCCGTGAGGTGCCGGGCCAGATCGGCCTCGCTGACCATCCCGACCAGCCGGTGCTTGTCGATCACCGGCAGCCGGCGGATCTGGTGCTGCTCCATCGTCCGGAGCACCTTCGACAGGTCGTCGTCCGCATCACACCAGTGGACGTGCCCGCCGAGCTCGGACGCCTTGGTCTTGGCCGGGTCGAGTCCCTCGGCCACGCACCGGATGACGATGTCGCGGTCGGTGATGATGCCGTGCAGGCGGTCGTCGTTGCCGCAGATCGGCAATGAACCGACGTCCAGGTCCCGCATCATCCGAGCGGCTTCGAGCAAGCTCATGTCCTCGCCGATGCACTGCACTCCGGCGTGCATGATCTCGCGTGCTTTGGTCACGGCTGTCTCCTTTCTGCCCGCCGTTCAACAGCATGCTCTCGCGCGGTAAATCGTGCCGTTCAGTGGGCCGTTCGGTGTAAATCCGGTAGACCGTTCGCCAGTAAATGCTACTCTCAGTTGTGTAGCGGTTACTCAGCTGATACGGGGGACGGCTCATGGAGATCAACGAGTTGTTATCCCAGATGGCGGCCGATCCGTGGGGGGATGTCACGCCGTCGGTCTACGAGACCGCGCGGCTCGTCGCGAAGGCGCCGTGGCTCGGCGGCCACGCCGAACGCGTCCGCTTTCTCGAACGGACCCAGCACGCCGACGGCACCTGGGGTGGGCCTGAGGAGTACGCGCTGGTCCCGACCCTCAGCGCGGTGGCGGCGTTGCCGCACAACGAGAGAGGCCGGCGCGCGCTCGACCGGCTGCTGGGCAGACCGCTGCCCGACACGGTCGCGGTCGAGCTGATCGTCCCCGCGCTGTGCCGTGAGCTGGGGATCGCGGCGGACACCGGCGTGCTCGACCGCATCGCGAGGAAACCGTTGCCCGCCAAGCTGTGGCACACGCTCGAGATCTTCGGCGGCGACAGACCCGAGGTCGTCCCGGTCGACGGCGCGGTCGCCTGCTCGCCCGCCGCCACGGCGACCTGGCTGGGCCGCCGAACACCGGGCCCCAGCCTGAACTACCTGGAAGCCGCGCAGGCCAGGCACAACGGCCCGGTTCCCGCGGGCACACCCGTCCCGCTCTTCGAACGCGCCTGGGTACTCGCCGCGCTGAAGAACGCGGGGATACCAACAGCAACGATCGATCTCCACATCACCGCGGAAGGCGCCTCCGCGGGTCCCGGCCTCGCACCGGACGCGGACGACACGGCCACCGCCCTCTACGCGCTGGGCGCGACGGACACGTCGGTGCTCGACCGCTACCGCAGCGGCAGGCACTTCAGCTGCTTCCCGGACGAGCGCACCCCGTCCACCAGCACGAACGCCCACGTCCTCCAGGCGCGCGGCCACGATCCCGAACTGGAGGAGTGGATCAGGGACACCCAGAACCGCGACGGATCCTGGCACGACAAGTGGCACGCCTCGCCGTACTACGCGACGGCCTGCTGCGTCACGGCGCTCCAGGGCGACGACAAGGCGGCCGACTGGGCGGAGAGCACGCAACGTCCGGACGGCTCGTGGGGCCGTTGGGAAGGCACGTACGAGGAAACCGCGTACGCGATCCAGATCCTGGTGCGCGGCAACAGGAACGGCCCGGCGACGCAACGGGGCTGCGAGTTCCTGGAGAACTGGGGCGACCGCGAACACCCGCCGCTGTGGCACGACAAAGACCTTTACGCGCCAACGAGAATCATCAGAGCTGAGGGGATCTCCGCACTCCACAGCGCCCGCTGCGCGGTGGTCGCGTGAACCGCCAGGAGCTGCGGCTCGCGTTGCGGATGATCCCGTTCCTCAACGAGCTGGACGGCGACGCGCACGGGGTGCTGCAGCTGCGCGAGAAGCGCTGGCTCGTGTGGCACCCGGACGTCGTGGCGTCGTTGTGGCGCAACGACCGCACGCTCGGCCACCCGAAGAGTCGCACGCTGAGTCCGTTGCTGGGCAACGGTTCCATGCTGTGGATGGACGGACCGGAGCACGCCGAGTACCGGCGGTTCATCGGACCGGCGCTGCGCGGGCGCAACCTCGTGCGGTACGAGGAGATCATCCACGAGCTCGTCGGCCGGACCATCGAGGAGCTCAGACCGGGCGACCGCGTCGGGCTCGCCGAGTGGACGCGCAAGCTCACGCTCCGCGTCGTCGGCCGCATCGTGCTCGGCGTGGACGACGACGTGCTGCTGCAGGCGTTCTCGAAGTGGCTCGACCGCAGGCTCGGCAACCGGGCCCGCACGCTCGCCCACCGGTTCCTCGGCAGGGGAGTGCCGCGGTTCGACGACGAAGTCGACCGGATGTTGTTGGACAGGGCCAGAAACGCCGAACCGCCCGCGCTCGCCGCGCTCCTGCCGCCGACGAACCTGCGCGACCAGCTCGTCTCGCTGCTGTTCGCCGGCCACGAGACGACGGCAGGCGCCACCGCGTGGACCTTCTACTGGCTCGACCGCAACCCCGAGCTGTGCGAGGAGATCCAGGCGGGCGACGAGGAACTGCTCACCGCCACGATCATGGAGTCGCTGCGGCTGTGCCCGCCCGCCACGCTCGCGGGCAACCGCAGCACCCCCACCGGGCTCGTGCTGACGCCGAGCATCTACCTGGCGCACCGGCGTAAGGAGTCGTTCCCGGACCCGAAGTCCTTCGACCCGCACCGCTTCCTCGGCAAGCGCCCGCCGAGCAGCCACTTCTTCCCGTTCGGTGGGGGAGTGCGCCACTGCCTCGGCATGGACCTCGCGCTGCTGGAGATCCGCCTCATCGTCACCGCGCTGCTCCGCCGCAGACAGGTGCGCTGCCTGCGGCCCCGCAGCTGCGCGCCCCAGCTCCGCGGCGCCGCCATGGCACCGCCGCCCGGCCTCGCGATGGTGACCACGTGTCGGCCCTGATCAGGGTGCACCGGCTGGAGCACCCGTTCGGGCTGCACTACCTGTGCTGCGCGACGTGGGGCGCCTGCTACGCCGTGCGGTTCGACCTGGTCGTCTTCTTCGCGATCGCCGCGAACTTCCTGGTGATCGTCTCGGGCAACCCGCTCAACGCGCTCGCCGACGTCCGCAACGACGCCGCGACGCGGGAGAAGCGCCACCTCGTCGCCGCGGTCAACGAGATCGGCAGGCACCGGGTCGCCGCGCTCACCGCGGCCGAGATGGTCATCGCGCTGGCCGTCGCGACGATCGTCTCCTGGAAGGCCGCGACCGGCGTCGCCCTGATCATCCTGCTGTACCTGGCGTACAACCTGGAACCGTTGCGGCTCAAGCGCCGCGGCTACGCGGGACCGGTGGCGCTGAGCATCGCGGCCGGGCTGCTGCCGAGCGTGATCGCCTACAGCGCTGCGGGGGGACAGCCAGAACCGGCCATCTGGCTCGTGTTCGTCGGGGTTTGCGCGCTCGGGACGGCCCGTGCGTTGTGGTGGGCGGTACCGGACCGGGTGGGCGACGCGGCTGTCGGTTCGCTCACACCTGTTGTGCTGCACGGGAAGCAGCACGCGCTGTCGGTCGCCGCCCGGATCACGGTGGTCGGCCTGCTGCTGCTCGGCGGCGGGCTGTGGCTGAGGTACGGACCCTGGTGGGCGCTGCTGGGCGTCAGCGTCAGCGCCACGTTCCTGCTCGCCCGTGAGCTGCCCACTTCGAAGATGATGCTGCGCTACGGGATGACGCTTGTCGTGTGCGCGACGGCCGTCGTCGCCTCGATCCCGTTGCTGGCCTAGTGCTTGCGCGCCACGCCGCCGAGGCCCTCGAAGTTCTCCGGGTTGCGGTCCTGGTCGTCGGCAGGGTCGGGCTCCCACATGGGGATCGGCACGACACCCGGTGCCAGCACCTCAAGCCCTTCGAAGAAGCCCTCGACCTCCTGGCGGTAGCGGAAGGTGAAGGGTGGCAGCGGATCCGGGTACATCGCACTGAACAACCCGACCGCGGACAGCATGAACGGATCGCGACACGTGTGCGAGACCGCGAGGTGGCTGCCCGGCACGCACGCGTCCATGTACGTGGCGATCACCTTCGCGGGCTCGGCCGACTCGGGGACGAAGTGCAGCACATCCAGCAGCAGCACCGCGACCGGTTCGGACATGTCCAGCACGGTGATCGAGTTGAGCACCTGGTGCACATCGCACAGGTCCGCGCACAGCATCTCCACCGCGGGGTTGTTCCCCAGGATCTGCTGGCCTTCGGCCGCGACCGCCGGATCGATCTCCACGTACGCCACCCGCGCGTCCGGCGCGACCTCGTGCACGTTGCCCGCGGTCGGCAGGCCCGAACCGAGGTCGATGAACTGCCGCACACCGGCTTTCGCCAGTCGTGTCACCACGCGGCGGAGGAACGCCCGGTGCGTGCGCACCAGGTATGGCAGGTTGGGTGCGGCCGACACGAGGTGGTCGGCGAGCTCGAGATCCGCGTCCGTGTTGTGCGTTCCGCCGAGCCAGTAGTCGCGGACGCGCGCGGTGTTGGGCAGCTCCGGACCATTCACACCCGGTGCCCAGATGGGGTTGGCCACGTGCACTAACTACAGCATCACCCGAGCGGGCACACTATTGCGGCGCGGAACTTACACGATCGGGTGACGGCTCACCCGATTGTTTGGGTCGCGAGCAACTGGACGACGTCGTCGAGCCTGCCGCGCCGCGCCATCGCCCGTCGCTGCCGCGCGGCGCCACAACCGTCCAGCAGCAACCGATCCACCGTCTCGCTGACCAGCTCGTAGTCGCCTGCCAGCTCCAGTGCCGGCCGGATCGAACGGACGAGCGAGCCGACGATCGTGGCCGCCGGAGTGGGCGATCCCGTCAGCGGGTCGAGACCGAACCCCTCGAGACCGTCCCGCGCCGCACGCCACATCGCCACGCGCAGCAGGTGCTGCGGAATCGGCAGCGGCGCAACGGAAGTGGTGAGCGCGGTCGACGCGATGCCGCGCACCAGCGCCGCGATCAGCACCGCCTCGTCGACCGTGGGCGCCACGTCGCACACCCGCAGCTCCAGCGTGGGGTGCCGCGCGGACAGCCGGACGTCCCAATACACCATGCCCCGGTCCATTGCAGCGCCACTGGTGACGATCTCGTCGCGCGCCGCGAAGTACGCGGCGGCGTTCTCGAACAGCGGCGGCGGGCCCGCGGACGGCCAGCGGCTCCACACCATGTAGCGCCAGCTCGCGTAGCCCGTGTCGCCGTCGGTCCAGTACGGCGAGTTCGCGGCGAGCGCCAGCAGCGTCGGCAGCCACGGGCGCAGGTGGTTGCTCACGAGCACCTTCGACTCGTCGTCCGGCAGCCCGATGTGGACGTGGCAGCCGCAGATCGCCATGTCGTTGGTGAGCGCGCCCATCTCCTGCGACATCCGGTGGTAGCGCGGCGAATGCGTCAGCGGCGTCGGTGTCGTCATGCCCAGCACCGGTGTCCCGCTCGCGATGAGCCGCGCGTCGAACCGCCGCGCCCGCTCGTCCAGCGCCTGCCGCATCGTCGCCAGCTGGTCGTGCAGGTCGGTCATGTCGGTGCAGATGCCCGTCACCGACTCGACCTGGAACTGCGCGATCTCCGGCTGCAGGTCGCACTGCGCAGGCGCCGCGAGCACGTCCGCCGCCCGGTTCACCAGGTGCCCTGTCGCGGCGTCGACGAGGACGAACTCCTCCTCGACCCCCACCGAGAGGACGCCGTCGACACTGGTCCGCTGAGCGGGGACCGACTGGGCCGGGCTGCTGACCTTCACGCGAGCCTCCTGTGCGCTGAGTAGCCAGCTCGATGCTATGAGTGATCAGCATGGCCGGACAGGAGGCGTTGGGTTGAACTTCTTAACTCACCGCGCGCTGTGCCGCGCCACGCAGAACATCCCGGCGTTCCGTACCTGGGCGACCCATCACCCAGCTCGATCCGGCGAGGGACTTCGCGTGCTCCTTCACCGGCGCGAGCAGGCGCGACAGTTCGTGGTACGACCCGACCGAACCGGCGGCACAGATGAGCGTAGCCAGCGAAACCGTCACCGCCATGCCCTCGGCGGAGTAAGGCTTGTCCAGCAACCGAGTGGAAAGCGGCACTGTTTCGTCCAATCCCGCAACCACCAGGAAGTCGTCACCGCCGACGTGTCCCACGTGCACGCCGGGGAACCGCCGGGTGATCTCGACGAGGTCGTGTCCTATGTCGCGGATCAGGTCGTCACCGGCCGCGAACCCGACGGAGTCGTTGACCTGCTTGAAACCGTCGACGTCCAGCCACGACACGGCGAAGATCTCACCGGCCTGGATGCGCCGCTCCACCTCGCCGGCGAGCGCGTCGCTGCCCGGCAGCCGGGTGAGCGGGCTCAGCGCCGCCGCCTGCTCCACCTTGAGCTCCGCAACACCGCGCACGACGTCCGCGACCCGCACGACTCCCATGCAGCGGTCCGCCTTGTCGACGACGACCAGGTCGTCCGTGGTGCGCTCCCGGTTCGCGTGCGCCACGACGTCCAGCAGCTCGAGCGCGGTGGCGTCGGGTCCGATGATGTGCGGCTTGTCCGCCAGCCGGTTCGCCTCGCGCTTGGCGTGCAACGCGTGCCCGTACGGCCCGGTCACCGCGAGCAGGAACCGGTTGCGGTCCACCGACCACCGCGGCCTGCCCTCGTCGTCGACCAGCACCACACCCGTGACGCTCTGCTGGGACGCCAGCACCTCGCGCACCTCTTCGGACGTCGCGTGCTCCGGCAGCGTCGTCGCCGGGTGCAGGAAGTCCGTCACCCGCGGCCCCTTGGTGCGCCGGATCTCGCCGGTGTTCGTGACCGCCTCCGGCGCGATCCGGGCGCCGATCGCGGGCCGCCGCGACGCGGGCGCCAGCATGTTCCCCTGCGCCAGCCCGACCCCGAGCTTGCGCAGCGCCGCGAGCTCCGTCTCCGTCTCCACGCCTTCCGCGACCAGCTGCGCACCCGTGTGCTCCCCGAGATGCGCCAGCGACCGCACCAGCGCACACCGCGCCGGGTCGTCCGGCAGCTTCGTGACCAGCTCCCGATCGAGCTTCACGAAGTCCGGGTGCGCCTCGGCCAACAGCGACAACGGCACGTCACCCTCGCCGATCCCGTCGAGCGCGATGCGGAACCCGTTGTCCCGCAGGACTTTCAGCCCCTGCATGAGCCGCTTGCGCCCCACTCGCGTGTACGGGGCGCTCACCTCGATCACCACCTGCGCCGGGTCCCGCCGCGTGTCGCGCAGCGCGCCGTACAACGGCCCCATCAGCTCCTGCTTGTCCGCGATCGTCATCGCCAGCAGGTTGAGGTGCAGCGGCAGGAGGATGTGGTGGTCGGCGGCGTGGCGCAGCGCGCGGCACGCGAGCCCCACGTCCGTGTTCGCCAGGAACCCGGCGCGGTACGCGGTCTGCAGCAGATCCTGCACGCTGCCGTCGTGCGGGCGAGCCAGCGCCTCGACCGCGACGACACCTCCGGTGTTGAGGTTGAACAGCGGCTGGAAGGCGAAGCGAACGTCATCCAGCAATGCGGGCACGTCTCAAATCGTGCCGGTGCGAACGAGTTTTGCCGAGGGGGTTTACCAGGTGTTCACGAGGTTGGCGCGAAGCCGCCACGGTGCGGCGCGTCTGACCTCAGGTCGTTCAGCGGACGAGCTTGGCGCGTAGCCGCCACGGTGCTGCGCGGAACAGTTCGGCCATCGCCGCGGCGGTGCCTTTGACGTCGTCACGGCCGGAGAGGTAGGCGCGCTGCAGCTCGGCGGGCAGCCGGAAGAACAGCTCGAAGAAGTCCCTGGTCTCGTCGGCGTCCAGCTCGAGCAGCACCTCGAGGCCCCGGCGGCGGAGCTGGTGCACGAGCTTCGCGGACGGCGGCCAGATGACGTGGTGCGCGGCCATGCGCGCCGCCCGAGGACCCGCGCGCAGGGTGGACGCGACCGCGGAAGCGACCGAGGGGGCCAGGGTGAGTGAGGTGGCGACGCTGTAGCCGGTCGCCGGGTGCACGAAGCCGGCGCGCGACCCGAACGCGAGTGTCTTCGCGCGTGGGGCGTCCAGCGGGAAGTGGACGCGTTCCTCCGTGGTCTCCTCCGGCTGGACGCGGGCGTGCAGGCGGCGGCGCAGTTCGGCGAGCGGCATGCCCGGTCGTCGTGCCAGTGAGGTCTCCTCCACCAGCAGCTTGCCGTCGCCGAGTGGGACCTCGTAGAGGAACGTGTCGCCGTCGCGCCAGTCCATCAGGGTCGCGTCGGTTCTGGACGACGTGATGACGGTGCCGACGGCGGTTTGCGCGGCGGTCCCGGACTGAGCGCCGCGGGCGTCGACGAGCAGGGCGGTGGCGAGCCTGCGGCCGTCGGCCAGGTCGGCGGTCGAACCCCTGGGGCCGTCGGCGCGGCCGGCCAGTCGGCCGCGGTGCACGGTGACCTGCGGGTCCAACGTGTGCAACGCCGTGTTGTCCAGGACGACATAGGTGCGGTCGATCCGGTGTTCCGAACGCGCGAACGCGCGGACGGTCGTGCACTGCGACCTCACCGGGGTGCCGGCGGGGAGCTCGTCCGCCCACGCTCCGTAGGTCGCGGTCCACGGGCGGTCCGGCTGCGGGTCGATGAGCGCGGTGGTCAGGCCCGCGCGGGCGCACGCGTTGGCCAGCGCACGTCCAGCTGGGCCACCGCCCGCGATCAGCACATCCGTCACGCCTCCATAGTTCCCCCGCACGTGGTTGGCTTGACGCGTGGCCAAGACATACCGGTACGGAGTCCTGCGGCGGGTCGGCAACGTCGTCATCGGCACGGCGGTCGCGCTCGGCGTCGCGCCTTCCTCGTACGTCCTGCTGACGGTGCCCGGACGGAAGAGCGGCGTCCCGCGCACGATCCCCATCCGGTTGCTGGCGTTCGCGGGGGAGCAGTGGCTCGTCGCGCCGTACGGGACGCGCGACTGGGTGCGCAACGTGCGCGCGGCCGGTGAGGTGAAGGTGCGGAACGGGCGGAAGGTGCGCACGGCGAAGGTCGTGGAGTGCGGAGCGCGTGAGGCGGCGCCCGTTCTGCGCGCGTACGTGGCCGTCGAACCCTTCACGCGGCCCTTCTTCGACGCCCGGCACGGCGGGCCGGTCGAGAGCTTCGAGGCCGAGGCGGACCGTCATCCGGTCTTCCGGCTGGAGAATCCGCAGGTAGATGGCGGTGCAGAGGCTTAAGGGACCCCCCGATTTGGAGGTCGAAACACCCGTGCTGTAAGTTTCTCTCTGCCAGCGCGGAACGGGCCGGAAAACAACCGGAACGAGCGGGGCAAAGCCCAAAGAGAAGCGCCAAGCAGGACCGGCCGCTGATTTGACAAGGGCCTGAAACACCAAATAAGCTTCAAACACACAAGCCCCGGAAGTAAGTCAGCGTAAAGCTGATGTGACTGCGGTGAGCGCGTGTTCTTTGAGAACTCAACAGCGTGCCGAAACACAGCCAGTAATATGAACCTCGTCAAGAGGTTCCTTTGAGTAATTTAGATTGATGCCAGACATATTCCGTCTGGAGCGATCAAACCA
>NZ_VOBR01000070.1 GCF_007845675.1 Lentzea tibetensis
GCCGACATGTGATCACCCCGTACAAAGGCCGCAACAAACCCGAGTCCCAGAAGGACGCCAACCGCGCCAACGCCCAACTCAAGACCTGGCACATCCTCCGCAAACTCCGCAGCTGCCCCCGCCGCGCCGGTCGCCTGGCCAAGCCATCCACGTCCTACAGAACCACGAAGCCGCCACAGGATGAAAAGGGCTCACTGCTGTACAGGAAATCAAGAGGCCGCCCATTCTACTGTGGACGGCCTTGAGTTGCTGTGGAGCTGGCAGCACGACATGAGAACTCTGTTGTGGCAGCTCAGAGAACTGAGCTGCCACTCACACTCAAAGGCCGTCTCCTCTCACGGAAGTGGCCGATGGAAGGAACTTGAGGGCAGGATTGACCCCGCAACCTCCGCATGAACCCGCCATTCGACGCTGATGAGCGGCTTTGACGGGCCGAGTGCACGCCGCCATCGAGTCGAACCTCATGTCAGTGGCGGCCAGGGCACTGCTAGAGTTGACCTTCTGAATCTCGCGACCAACCACATGTACGATGGGAGGACCCCTCGGGTCGCGGCCATAAACCTGCGCCTGATCGCCTGCGGCATAGGCTGTCCGCGCTGTCTCACGATTTCCTGAGACGCTACCAACGCGCGACTTCACACCAAACGAAATCAGCAGACAAGTTTGTCCAACTGCGACACGACCGCGCTCCAGCTCGCAAGAGCTGCGGAAACGGCCGCCAATGCGCCCACGGTGATGGTGATTCCACCGATGATCAGCACCGGGACACCGATAATCGCCGCAGCGGCGAGCAGTGTCAGCACTCCGGCCGAACCGATCGCGAAGATCACCGTGGCCACGACGAGCGCCTTCGTGCAGGTGGGGTTGTCAGCTGCCGTGCGCGGGTTCATCGGGGCGGTGGTAACTGGGGCAACCGTCACCCGACCTGCGACGACGCGAGTGCCGTAGCGCGCACCATCCTGACCTGTGATGATCGCTTCGCGGCCGGCGCGCCACTCGTCGGCGACGCTCTGGGCATGCCGGGAGGCGACTTGAGCGGGGCGTGAGACTGCGGGGGCCGCGTCCGCAGTACCGGTCGCGATGGTAACCATCAAACCTGTGAGCGCTACGGCGACCGCAGCATTGCCAATGCTACGAAAAATGGGACGCACTATCACTCCCTACTGGGAACAGGACATGTGTGAGGACACAAGGATGTCCGCGTTAATGCGTCGTGTCAATGCCTTGATCCTGAAGTCTCAAGAATGACGTGCATCACTATCAAAACTGCACCGTTCAGCATAACTGCAAATGCGCCACCTGCTCGAATACCATCTTCGATGACGTCGAAAGAGTTATCGAGCCATTCCGCGTAACGGGTCGTCGCTTTGGGTGATCATGTTGTGCGGTCGTGCTCGATGTGGAGGATGACGAGCGCCGCTGCGACGATGGCTCCGACCGTCCACGGGCAGAGGCTCGTTGCGCAGGGCTTTGAAGGTGGCCTTGAGCAGGGAGTTTCCGCGTTCACCAACCGCGCGTTTCCGTTGTGGGCCTTAGTTATGGCTCTTCTGTTCCTCGGTGAGTTCGCCGCCCTGGGGTTTCTTGATCGCGTTGGTGATGGTGTCGGCTACGCCTTCGTAGCCCAGGTCGCCGAGTTCGGGCAGGGACTCGGCGGTCCAGGTGCCAGGGCAGGGAGGAGTTCGGGGTGCGCGCAGTGCGGTGGGTTGTGGTCGCGGCCTGGACGCACGCCGGAGGTCCACAGTGGCCAGCCGTCGGGTGCGGTGATGACCTGGATGTTCCCGCCGTGGTTGGCGTGTTTGCCCGACCACCAGAGATCCACTCCTGTGGTGGGACCCTGGGGTGCGGCAGCGGTCGGTCTCGATGAGCGTGCCGTCGATGCTGATGTGGGAGTGGCCGGCCATCTTCGCCGCCAGCAGCGCTGATTCCAGCGCCGGGGCGCGGGCGGCGAGGACCGCGATGCCTTCGTGCAGGTAGTCGTAGGTGGTGGACTTGCTGATCTGGTTGCCGGTGGCCAGTTGCCACACCCGGCTGGCATCGAGGAACCAGCGCAGCACCAGGACCGCCTTATTGAAGGGGCTGAGCATCCGGGTGCCGGTGCCGCGACGTGCGCGTTCGACCTGCAGCAGGCCGGATAGGAACAGCACGGTCTGGTCGCGCACCGGCAGGGCAGCGGTGTATGTAACGCTCATCGAGCGCGGAACCTCGGTGAAGTTGATCTGTGGAAGGATCGTCTTCATACTGCCGTTTCGCGTCTTTCCGTTGCACCACAACAGGTCTGCGTGTCACCAGGCGCTGCTACGCAACGTCACCGCGGTTACGCGGAAAGCCTCACTGTGTCGAGGCGTGACGGAGCCTGCAACGGTCAGATCGCTCCTGTCGTGCAGCACCATCCTGACCAGATGGACACCACCTCGCGCTCGCTTGAGTCCAGTTTTGGAGTCACATGAACCGCAGGCCCGTTCCATCTCGTGTCTCACTGTGGACGATTCTGCACCTGCGACGGAAGGAAACGCATGACTGGACCGCGGTGGGACCAACGAATGCGGCAGATCGACCACCTCGCCAGAAGCCTGATCCTTGAAGATCTGCAGTCCGCCAGGGCGTTTGACGAAATGCGGAACGGCGGTGTGGACGGTCGACGGCTCGCTGATCTTCAGGCGATGCTCGGTGAATGGGCGGACGACCTCAAGAGGATTACGGTCAGTGACCTCCGCCGAGATGAACGGGATCTCGTCGAGGACCGGGTGAGCGACATCGTGAACAATGATGCCCTGCTCACTCAATCAGTCGAGCTCGACCTCCTTCAGCCTCCAGATCGGATTCTCGACAGGTCGTATCGAGACTTCGACCAGGGTAGTACCGAACCCGACCCCGAGATCGACTACGAACTGCCCAGCTACGATGACACCTTCACCACTCAGCTGCTGCCGGAGGAACGGCGGCAGCAGCTCGATCAGCTGGCCAAGAGCATGGTGCTGGCTGACCTGCAGAGGAGCGATGACTTCAACGCGTTGCTTGAGCAGGTGTCCCCAGAGGAGTTGTCTCGGCTGGAGAAACAGTTCGAGGGCGTTGTGGCCGGGCGCGCCAGCCTGTCTCTCGACGATCTCACTGACGCCGAGCGGCTGTACGTGGATCGAGCAAGGACGGAGGTCGTTGATGAAAGCACCTTGCTGACCCAGGCGCTCTTAGATCTGGACGACGATCTGGATTCAGAGATCGCCGAGGAGATCGAGCAGGTGGATGATGTTCACCTGATCTCCCAGTACGACTATCTGTGGGAACATTCGGAGTGGACTGCGCATGGGGACTTGTCGGTCGCTGAAGCTGCACATCTCGTGTCACCGCAACACGATCCGTTTCAGGACAACTATTATACGGTTTTGCCCACCAACTACGAGACCAGCCTGAACGACTCCAACAACGTGGCCCATGCGGCTCGGCTCGTGTCGCCGCGACCAGGGCATAACACGCCACCACCTCTGCCGCCGAAGCCCGTCGAGCTGCAGTTTCAGGGACCTTCGCTTCCGCCCAAACCGATCGATTTGGTGCCGCCTCCCGTCCCTCCGAAGATTCCCATCGAACGGTCGTCAGCTGACTTCAGCCCTGACTCAGTGGCTGCTGCCGCGTGGTCTCGTTCGCCTGGCTACGTTTCAGGCGAGGCGAGCGTTGGTGTCGCTTCGAGTGCCGCGCCCGCTGCATCCGGTCCAGCCGCCGCCCCTACGCGCCAGGCCAGGTGAGCGAGACGCGGTGACTTCAGGCAAGTGGTACCCATCGTTCCTAGACACCGTTGATGGCAGGTACGCCCGCTCGACCACTCTTCTCGTTAAGCACTGGGAGATGCCTGCTGTCAATTCCCTCGAATCGTGGAGACGGTGTTATGCCACTTCGGCTCTGGGCTGGGCCGTTGATGCCGACCGTGCTCGTGCCATCCGGTGCTCGAACGGGATCGGGGCCGGCCCGTCGTTGGCGCTGTGTCTCCGGGTGGTGTTGTAGAAGTCCGCGAGATCCAGGTCGCGACCTTGATGCGGGCCTCGGCGCGGGTCCGGAAGTGCTGCCGGTGCACGAACTCGACCTTGAGCGTGCTGTTGAACGCCTCGGCGACGGCGTTGTCCAACGCGCATCCGACCCGGCCCATCGACTGCACGATGCCCAGCGACCGGCAGGCGGCGGCGGTCGCGGCAGCGGTATATTCGGCGGATTCAATCGGTGGATGCAACACCGGTGCCTTGGACTGATTGTAGGTGGTCCTCGAGGGCCTCGGCGGGTGTCTTCCAGCCGAGTGTCTTGCGGGGTCGCGAGTTGAGCGTGGCGGCGACCGCGGCGATGTCTTCGGCGCTCCAGCGGGAGAGGTCGGTGCCTTTGGGGAAGTATTGGCGCAGCAGGCCGTTGGTGTTTTCGTTCGTGCCGCGCTGCCAAGGAGAGTGCGGATCGGCGAAGTAGACAGGCAGCCCGGTCCGGACGGTGAATTGGGCGTGTGCGGACAGTTCCTTGCCGCGATCCCAGGTCAGCGATCGGCGCAACAGTTCGGGAAGCGTGGTGATGGCCTTCGCGAGGGCGTCGGCCATCGTGATCGCGCCGTAGCCGGCGAGCGCCGGGCCGTTCTTCGTGCGCGGGATGACGCCCCGCCCTTCTTCGCGGGGAAGGTGGACGAGCATCGTGAACCGGGTTGTCCGCTCGACGAGAGTGCCGATCGCGGAGCGCTGGAGTCCGATGACGAGGTCGCCTTCCCAGTGCCCAGGCACGGCGCGATCATCGGCCTCAGCCGGGCGCTTGGCGATCAGAACATCCGGGGTGACGTGTGCCCATGCCTTCTGCCTCGACCTCGCACGCGGGACCCGCCGAGCCCGGCCTGTGCGCAGACAGGCGACGAGCTCGCGCTTGAGAGCACCACGCCCCTCGACGTAGAGGGCCTGGTAGATCGCCTCGTGGCTGATCCGCATGGACTCATCATCCGGGAAGTCGTGCGGAAGTCGCTTCGCGATCTGCTCCGGGCTCCACGCCTGGACCCAGGCCCGATCACCACGATGGGGCTTGTTCCGTCCCTTCCACGCCGGGCCGTCAGGACCGATCACGGTGCCGCCGCCGTCACGGACCTCACCGGACAAGCGTCGCTGGACGTAGTCACGCAGCCGCTCGTTGACTACAAGTTTGGCGATCTTCGGTCGCTTCGCACGCCGCTCGGAATGCCATTGCGCCGTAGACGCCTTGTAATCCAGGTCGTAGGTCCGGGTTGAGGCGTTGCGGCGCAGTTCCCGCGAAATCGTCGAGGCATCCCGGCCAAGCCGCCGGGCGATCTCGCGCACGCCGAGGCCTTGAGCGCGCAACAGCGCGATGTTCTCGCGCTCGACGAACGACAGGTATCGGCCGGGGACCGTTGTGGACAGTCGTGGATTCACCCCGCCAGCGCGACGGAACCACCGGTAGCCGACCGGAGCCGACACGCCAGCCGCCTCGGACGCCTCATCGGTCAGCACCCCCACCAGCGATCGCCGCCCAAAACCTCACACGATCTTCGCGCCAAGCCACCGTCGGACGTCCCGGCGACGGCATCTGCCCGCGGTACTCCCGAACCCGCTTTTGCTTTGGTCCAGCCATCATTCCACCCCTCGATCAGAGTGTTGCGACGACCGATTGAATCCGCCTTCCGACCCGCGGTCGGTATGGAAAACCACCCCGTCGACATCCCCGCCCCGGATCGCGGCGGCCATCCGCAGGGACGCCACGACCAGGGCCGCGTCGTGGTGTTCGGACATGGCGTGGCCGAGCATCCGACGGGAGAACAGGTCCTCGGTCCTCGGTCGTCTGCCCTGCCGGGTCAGCGACCGCCGCCGCTTCGGCGGACGTCCGGCGAGGCCGAGCTCGGCCATCCGCGCCGCGACGGTGTTCTCCGATACGTTCATGAGCGCTCAACGCCACCGCGGCCTGACCGAGCAAGCTGCCGACGCCGCCGTCGACCAGGCCTGCCGCATGCTGCGCCTGCCCACCATCCGCACCCAGTTCCCCGACATCGCCGACGCCGCGGCGCGGGAACAGATGTCCTACCGCGGGTTTCTGGCCGAACTGCTGATGGCCGAGTGTGACGATCGCGCCCGCCGCCGGTCTGAGCGGCGCATCAAGGCTGCCGCGTTCCCCCGCGAGAAGTCGTTGCGCGCCTTCGACTTCGAGGCCAACCCTCATGTCGACCCCGCCGTCGTCCACACCCTGGCCACCTGCGAATGGGTCCGCAAAGGCCTGCCGCTCTGCCTGATCGGCGACTCCGGCACCGGCAAGTCCCACCTGCTGATCGCGCTGGGCACCGAGGCCGCGATGGCCGGTCTCCGGGTCCGCTACACGCTGGCCACGAAGCTGGTCAACGAGCTCGTCGAGGCCGCCGACGACATGGTCCTGACCAAGACCATCGCCCGCTACGGCCGGGTTGATCTCCTCTGCATCGACCTATGCGGACTCCGGAACTATGCCGAACATCGTGCCGGAACACGTGGCGGTGGCTGTTGTCAGTGGTGCGGGTTTTGGCATAGTCACAGGGTGTTGAGGAACGCGAGGACTGTGTCGGTCGGTTGATAGCGGCCGGGTCGCGCGGTCGCGGGGGTCGTGAGGGCGGATCCGCAGCACGCCTTCGGTCCAGTCGATGTCGTCGCGGTCGAGGTTGATCGCCTCGCCGATTCGCATGCCGCTCGCGGCCAACAGCCCGATGAGCGTGTGATAGGTAGCCGCCCGCAGTCGTGTGTCCATCGCGGTTGCGGCGGTCAGCACCGCGGCGATATCGGCGTCGGAGTAGATGAACGGCTGGCGCCATCGCTGGCGGTGCGGCAGCAGCCCCAGCGGCGGCACTTCGGTGTCGGGGTCGATGCCGCTGAGATATCGGGCGAAGCCGCGGACCGCGGTCATCCGCCGCGGTGCCATGGTCGTGACCTGCTTGCCCTGGCGGTGCTGGATCCAGGCCAGTGTCGCCTGGATCGTCACGGTGCGCTGTCCACGGTCTTCCAGGAAGTCGACGAAGTCCGGTAACTGCCAGGCGGCCTCGGCCATCTGGTGTCCCCCCGGGGAACGACGCAGCCGCAAGTAATCCTCCAGGGCTGCTCGAAGCACGCTCACCGAACCGCTCCCGGCCACGGCTGTGCGACGTCCCGCAGCGCGGCGAAATCGACTTTGGCGTAGAGCGCCGTGGTCGCCAGGTCCTGATGCCGCAGCACCTGGCCGATCGCCATCAGGCCCGCGCCCTGGCGTAGCATCTGTCCGGCCAGGGCGTGCCGCAGCCGGTGCGGCCCCACTCTCGCCAGGCCGGCTCGCAGGCAGGCCCGCTCGACGACATCGCCGACCAGGTCCGCCCTGATCGGTCCGCGCGGAGCACGGCACGTCAGGAACAGATGGCGGGCATGCTGCCGGGGCCGGTCGCCGGAAAGGTAGGAGACCAGCGCGTCGCCGACCTCGGCCGGCAGCGGAAGGCGGTCTTCGCGCCGTCCTTTGCCGCGCACGACAATCTCCCCGGCCCGCCAGTCCACGTCACCCAGCTCCAGCCGGGCCACCTCGATGGAGCGCAGGCCCAGCCGCGCGACCACCGTCAAGATCGCGTAGTCGCGGACGCCGACGGCGGTGTCCGCGGGCAGTGATCCAGCAGCAGCTGGATGTCGGCCGCGGCGATGGTCGGCGGCACCGTGGCAAAGCGCCAGCCGCCGACTGGGGGCACAGCTCTTCCGAGCCGCAGAGGTATGACACCGCGCAGGTGCAGGAACCGCATCAGGGCCCGCAGTTCGGCTACGCGTCCCTTGGCTGACCCGGCCGAGACTCGTGCGCATTCCCGCAGCAGGAACGCATTCAGGTCCGCCCCGCTCAACCGCGCCGGGGTGAGGTCCCCGCCGGTCATCGCCTGCTCGGTCAGGAAGCAGCGGGCGGTGTTCTCGTAGCGCAGCACCGTGGCCGCTGCCAGGCCTCGTTCCTTCTCCATCCAGGACCGGAATTCTTCCAGCAAGGTCTTCAGAGGTGTCGGCGCCGACTGCGGCCGGGAAACTGCTCCGCTCTCGCGAAGAAAGGTCAGCAGCGGCGCCATCCCGCGTATCCCGGGAACGCGACGCCGGGCAGCGCGACGGACGGCCAGGAAGTCCTCGAGTCGCTCCTCGCTCAGTTCATTGACCTGCAACCCCGCTGCTGACAGCCACAGCCCGACCTGCCCAAGATCCTGGAGCATGTTCCTGATGGTCTGCGACGTATATCCGTGATGCGCCAACCAAGACCGATAGCCCTCAACTTGCGGCGCGAGCAGACCGGCCGTCCTCCGTGGCGTTCCAGACATGACCTCGCCTCCGTTCCGGAGCGCCATGCCCCGACATCGAAAGCGTCAGCCGTCCCCGCAACTATGTCGAACAACCACAACCGAAGAGGTCAAACAAACCCACCGCAGGAAGGGATTCCGTAGTCAACACCCTGGTTTGTCGGCATAATCCCGGAGTCCGCATAGGTCGATCTATGTGGATGTCCGCATAGATTGACGAGCTGGGCTACATGGAACTCGACCGCCGCGGCGCCGAACTGCTGTTCCAGGTGCTGACCGAGCGGGAGGAGAAGGCGTCCGTCGCGATCGCGTCCAACGAATCGTTCGGTGGCTGGACGAAGACCTTCACCGATCCCCGGCTCTGCGCCGCCATCGTCGACCGCCTCACCTTCGGCGGCAACATCATCGAAACCGGCACCGACTCCTACCGCCTCACCCACAGCCGAGCCCGAGCAGACGACCATGACCAGCAACAACCCAAGCCCGCACAGCGGCGATGACACCTTCGACCTCATCGACGACGCCCTGGCCACCCTCGCCGAGCGCCGCCGGACCTGGCTCGGCGACGACCTCGCCACCATGACCTTGGTCGCCAGCCTCATCGACCAGGCCGAGCGCTGCCTGCCACAGCTCGTGCACAACGCCCGAGCCAACGGCCACACCTGGCACGAGATCGCCCACGCGCTCGGCACCAGCCCCGACGACGCACAACTCCGATTCGACCCCGAGTCACCCATCACCGACAGCCGATGGCCCCACGACTACTGACCACCGACCGATCGGAGTGCGGTCACTGATCATCACTTCTCACCAACATTGATCATGCAGTTGATCGGCAAGTGCGGTCACAACACACGAACATCCGCGGTCACTTCACACCGTCACAGCCACGTGGTGTCTCTGGCGGTTTCGGGGCCTGCTGGTCAGTTGCTCGGCGGCTTCGTTGGTCTGGCGCCGGCAGGTCGTGGTGGAGACGTCGAACCCGGCGCTCATGTCGGCGGACGGCTCGCCGTTGCG
>NZ_VOBR01000071.1 GCF_007845675.1 Lentzea tibetensis
CTTGGTCGATAGCTCTGCCGGCAGGGGCTTCGCCGCATCCGGGCGAAGCCACGCCGGTGATCATCAGCCTGTGATCAGCAAGAAGCCTCGCCTGCCAACGCATCCAACCCAAGACGAAAATGGGTCACTTCCTCGCCTTGTGCGTCGCGCGCAGCGCCAACAAATGATGGGGCTGTCGCCGGCGCTGCTGGCCTCGCGCTCATCGGGCCGATCATCCCCGCCCGTAATTTAGACCGCTGACGACTGTCGCCTGTGCGACAAGGCGGCTTGCATGGTCGCAGTCAGCGTCCGCCGATGCCCGCGCAACGCCGGTCCGCGACAAAAAGACGCCCTCCTCGCCCGTTGACCTGTGCAAATATGCTTCGTTTGCGTGGTGTTGCGTAACGCCTGCGGGTATCGCTGATGGCGGTGATTCAACTGCGGGCAATGATATTCATATCCGCCAAGCGCAATAGTGGGCCAAATGTCGGATCTCGCTACTCGAGTTGCTGGAAGAGCGAGGACAACGAGGACAAGGAGTAAGATTGATGAAGGACATGCAGGAAAAGGTCGATGAGGTTTCGACGTACGTGCGGCCCAGTCTGCGTGTCGAGCGGCGGGACCTAACCGAGGCCGAGCTGGCTCAGATCGCAGGCGGGTTTACCCCCGTACGTCGCGGCAGTGGCGACCCCTTCTAACCGGCAACGACACGGCCTCACGGTAGCAACAGACACTACGGTCAGTAAGTCGGTGATATCGACCCGGTGAGTCGAGTGGACGTCCGCTCGACTCACCGGGTCGATCGAATTCCGTCTGCGGCGGGGCCAGGAAACTCATCGAGTTTACTGGCCCCCCCGCCGAGGGCTGGTGATTGGGAAGGTGTTTCTCCTGGGGTCGGGGGGCGGGTCCTAAAACCTGTTTTTTTCCCCCCCCCCCCGCCGCAGACGTCTTGAGATGCTGAAGGCTCGACACAGACTTCTGGAAGATCGTGGCCGGGCCATACTGACCGGCCCGCCGCCGACCGCGTGAGAGCAGAAGTCGCGTTGGCGGTTGAGTCTGAGCAGGCAGGTGTCGAACCGTGCTCGACATCGACAACCGCAGCCACAACATGTTGCTCACCCGGCCGCGTTACCTCGGTGAACGAGCCGCCGCGATGCTCCTCACCCGACGGAAAACCCAGAACCGGATCACCCAATGTCCCTGGCGGATCGGAGACATCGCCAAGGCCGCACTGGTTCTCACACAGCTCGAACACCCAGGACGCTACCGAGAAAACCTCAGTGAGTACACGGCCAAATTTGGCAACCTGCGCAATGGTCGGTCAGTTCAGGAACCCAATGCTCCTGCCCGATGCTCCTGCCCGAAACCTCAGCTCCGTGGCCAGCATGCGGTTGCCGGGCCGGAAGAAGATCATGATCGAGGGCGCGTCGAATGCGCCGCAAGGCGTTCCCCTCGTTGCCTGTAACCAGGGAGCCGCTCCCGGACGGGCCTTGGGGCGTTGACCACGCGGATTAACTCCACCACCGCCGTCCTTGCGGAGCGGTTGAGGACCTCCTCGAGCAGGTCCCGATCGAACCTGGCCGACAACACACCCAGTCCATTGTGGTCAGTCAACCGCCCCCATGGCCTCGACACGGACCCCAACCCCCGACGACGTCACAGCAAACCACCGTACCCGCCACACCCCGAGGTCAGCGCACCACACTGACCTCGACGGATGGCTTATCTGAACGGCATTGCTTCATGGCGCAGCCTGCCAGCGTCGAAGATCCCACATTACCGCAGGTCAGGCCGCCGATGACGTGCTGTCGGATTGGCGGACGTGCCGTTGGTGTGAACAGATGTCAAGGACGATCTCGTGTTCTGAACAGGGAGTCACACGTTTGGCGCCATCCGCTCTATCCGGGACACGAGAAGAGAGTTCATGTCGACTACCAGCGACACCGACCCGACACCGCCCAGCGGTGGTGTTCCCACTGTGACATCGGAACTGAGGGTGCCGAGTCTCGACCTTCCCAGTAGTAACCTGTCGTCCGAGCTGAGCACCGAGTACCCAGGCCTTTTCATTGAAGTCGACGATGCCCAGGTCACCACGGAAGGTCGAGTAGAGCAGGCCCGCTCACCGTCCGTGGTGGCTCTTCCGGCGATGGAGAGCGAGTTCGCTGGTCAGTACCGGACCACGTTCGCGGACCTGCCGAACCTCGCCGACCCTGGCGTCGTCGCGAAGCTCGGCGAGCTGTCGGCGATGGCTGTCGGTGGCAGGTTGGAGAACTACACGGGCATCGTGCTGGGCAATCCCGCGGTCAAGGACGCACTGGGCCAGATCGATCAGAACCTCCCCGGCTTGAACGACCCTGACGCGCGCGCGAGGGTGCGGTCGCTGGTCAGTGACGCGGTGCTGGCGACCTCGCTGGTGCCGTCGCGGGAACAGGACTTCCGCGACAACTCGAAGCTCAGCTTCGGGAGTGTGCGTGACCGCAAGACCGTGCAGCCGCTGTCGGTGGACAAGCTGCAGCAGGTGCTGAGCGATATCGCGGTGAACGTGATGGCGGGTCGTGATCCTTTCGACGTCGCCGGCTCGACTGTGCAGGGCATCGACTACAGGCCGGACCTGCCACTGCCGCAGAAGATGGCTCTGCTCGGTCTCACCAACCTCACCGCGGACGCGCGGGGCGCGCTGCAGAACGACGAGTTGTTCCAGACGCTGCTGCGCAACCCGACCGCGTTGACCGACTCGTTGTTCGGGGCCACCGGCCACGACGAGCAGCGCTTCATGAGCACCTGCGTGGCCGCGGCGACGAACACCGAGGTCCGTGGCAAGGTGCCGACCGTCGCGGGTCTGCTGATGGTCGGCAACGGCGTTATCGAGCGGGTCGAGCAGCAGCTGGACACCACGCCGATCGAGCTGCTGGGCAAGAAGGACCGGCCGTTCGGCCGGACGATCAGGGAGATGGCGCAGAAACGCGTCGACGACGCGAAGACGGTGTTCCAGCAGATCAAGACCAAGGCGAAAGCACTCGCGGAGGCCGACGTCAGCACTCCCGCCGTGCGTGAGCAGTGGGCAGAGCTGTCCACCCAATGGGGTCGCACGATGCAGAAGCTGGCCGCGGTGACCACGCTCAACCCCGCCGACGGCCATCCCCTGCCGGTGCTCACCAAGAAGGTGCTCCCTGGTGCCTGGAAGTTGAGCGTCCCCGCGGCGCTGCCGCTGGCTTTCGACCGGCCACTCAGGCGCACGACGGTAATACGGCAGATCCCGTTCCGGGACGCGGTCTCCCAGCACCTGGCGCCCAACCCCCGCGAGGAGTCCAAGGACGAGCTGTGGGACGAACCCGAGGTGCCGCTCACGCGGAACCTGCAGAACGAGGACGAGCTGACCGACTTCTGGACACAGGTCCAGTCCGGCACCGGAATCCGGCTCACCACACTGCGGCACCAGTGGTTGCTCAAGGCGGCCGAGGTCGGCGGCAAGCCGATGTTCGTGCTGAGCGACCCGACGAAGTCCTACTTCGACTACCTGTCGCCGGACGACTTCGTGAAATGGGCGAAGAACACCAAGCCCGACACCGGACGCAGCGTGTTCGACAACCTCGCCATCATGGTGCCGTCCAAACCGACCCTGCCCTCGATCGACATCGACATCGACATCGACAACACCGTCGAACAGACACTGATGGTCGACGGTGCCGAGCAGGATGTTGGGCGTCGGCATGACCGAACCTCGCCGACTGACAGTGCAGGGCTGAGGTCGATGTTCAATGCCGGTGGTTCTCATCCGGCGCCGCCGATGTCGCGGAGCGGGTCAAATCTGAGCAGCGTCCTGGACTCGGACGACTCAGCCGTGGGTTCGGATAGTGATCTGGGTCGTCCGGAGTGGGTCGCCCCAGACTCCGGCACCAATCCGGCAGAGGACCCGTTCCTGCGGGACGAAGCGGCGGGTCTCTCATACAAGCTCAGGAGCGTGGACGCTGCTGAAGGCCAGGTCGTCTACTACCGGGATATTTTCAAGCAGGAGGCGGAGGAACGCCTGGACACGGTCCGCTCCTCGGTGTCACCCATGGCGAATGCGGTCGACGCGGTCCTGACCTCGGACACTGCGCAGGCGGACAAGCTCAAAAACCTGATCGTCATCGAGAAGACCAGGCGCCAGATGGCGGCCACGGCGGACACGCGCTCACCCGTCTGGGACGACCTCACGGCTCGGCTGGATCAGGAACTGCAGATGAGCGAGGCAATGGCCCACGTTGCGCTGCCCGAGTGGTACCGGACCTCCGACGAGCTAACCGACAAGGTCCTGGACGAGCTCGACCGGCTCGACGCCGCCCACATCGCGACGGAGGACGCCCAACTGCTGCTGGCCGCTGCGACCGAGCTCAGAGACACACGCAAACTGACGGTCTCGCAGGAGGTGGCCAGCCTGCGCGACCAGCTACGCCCGGAAGAGTTCGCCTGGCTGGCCGCCAAAGCCATGATCACGGTGCCGCCAGAAGTCGCCAACCCGGCCACGACCCGGCACGAGGCGCAGCACCAGGCCGTGCTGATGCTGCAGAACAAGGACGTGGTCAGCAAACTGCTCAACGCCGGTGTCCGCGTGGTGATCCTCCCCAAGATCACGCCCCTCACCGCACTACCCGAATTCAGCCACCTCGCCGGCACAAACACATCTGACGGCCGCCGCTGGGACGACCAGAAAGCCGCCATGACCGGCCGCACCGTGGCCGTACACGAGGACCACATCAGCCAGCTGCCCCACGAGATCGCGCACGCCATCCACGAACACGGACTCAACGAAACACACCAAATCGACGTCGGCACCCACTTCAGCCAGAGACTCAACCAACCCGACGCTCCCTGGCCCGGCAACTACGCAAAGACCGACAAATACGAGTCCTTCGCCCAGCTCAGCGCCACCTACGTAGGAGCGAACACCGGCCACGTCACCAACAACAGCACACTCTGGGCGAAAAAGAAGTGGCCAGAAATGCTCCCACTACTGAAAGACGTCTACGGGACCAACCCGCGCGCCATCCACAACCACAAACAACCCGCTGACATCACTCCCTTCAATGCCGCAACAGGCCAAAATACACCCAGTAAATCATCTCGCCACGCGCCAGCGAAGATCTCACTGCCCACCCCTCCAACGTCAACGTCAACGACGATTGCCGCAGTCGCAACAATGAGGTCGGCAAGCACCAACAACGATGACTCGGACAAACAAGCGACAACGACGACTCCGTCACAGCCCACCAACGCGATCTCCACGGCGGTTCGAGCGTCTACGATGTCCACGGGAACACGCGGAGGCGCACACCGGTGAGCCACGAGGTCGACGATTGTCCTGTGGAGCGTCCATGCCGTGATCGATGAGCACGGCTCGGAGGAGGTCTCCCGCCACAGCGATGTCGCAGACACGTCGTTGGGTTTCGTGCGGTTCTGACCATCGCGACCACCGACTCGGACGCTCCCGTCACGGCCTCCCGAAAGTGGCCGTCGCGCCACAGCCGGGCGGCCGTGCCCCAGACCACGAGATGCACATCGCCTCGACTCCCACGGTCGGCGGCGCAGGCCGAACAGATACGGAACGGGTGTTCGATACTGTCTACGGTCAACATTCATTTCCGCAGGACGCAGGGCAGCTTCATTTCCAGATGGCGTGCACGCGCACATTTAAGGACTGTCATCGCATGAGGATCGACATCGACCGCCGTGCCCGAGGGTCGCTAGAGCACCTGGGATAGAGCGACGAGAACGAGATGGGCGACTACCTCAAGCACAACGAGATCGACATCGCGAACGGCCTCCTGGTCGTCGAGTACCTCGTCGACAGGGGGTGGGCTAAGCTTGATCTTTAACCCGTTCGTCGTGGTTTGGTGCCTTTCTTGTGGTGGGCGGGACGTTGGTAGGCCTCTCCGGTGGCGAGGATGCGTCCGACGTCGTGGCGCGGGGCCCGGCACTGGTTTGTGGTGCCGGGTAGCCGTCCGGGGCCTGGATGGGAGGTTTCGGCGCACTGGCTGGAGAGATCATCTTCGCACGGATGTTGCGAAACCCGCGTCGGACCCGAGCGGGAGTGAGTCGCTCTGGCGGGGTGGGCTTCTCCTGGGCCGGCGCAGGTCGGCGGCCACCGGCCGGGCGAGCCGGAGTTGGGTGTGCACGGTGATCATCAGCCAGGTCCAGCGGTCGGCGGCCTCGGGGTCTCGCAGCTTCGGGACGGTCCAGCCCAGGGTTTGCTTGAGCAGGCGGAAGGTGTGCTCAATGTCGAAGCGGCGCAGGAACATCTGCCAGCAGCGGTCGACGTCCGTGTCGGAGGCGTCCACTTGCGACCACCACGGCCAGACCGGCTTCGCTTCGCCGCCGTGGGGCAGCCGCTCGACGGTCAGCCGGATCACCGTGCCCTCGATGATCGGCAGTGGTCCCTGGTGGTCGGCCAGGCCGCTCGGCTGGTGAGCTTGGGGTGCAGCCGGTCCCAAGCCTGTACGGTGGCGGTGCCGTAGAGGCGGGTGCCGGTGGTGGTCCTGGCCTGTTCGGTGCCCCAGGTGACCGGGTCGCCGAAGGCGAACTCGGCGCCGTGGTGGGCGGGCCGGCCGGGGCTGGGGCCGGGCCGCAGTGGCGGCGCGGGACGCCGCAGCACGCCGTCGGCGCGCATCCGGCCGAGGATCTGCACCGGCAGATCGTCCAGCAGGTGGGCGATGCGCGGGGCGTCGTAGCCGGCGTCGAGCACGACCAGGATCTCCGGGTCGCCCTCGCGCCACTGACCGGCGGTGATGAGCCGTTGCACGACCTCGCGGATCTGCGCGGTGGTCACCGCCGCGACATCCGCGCCGGGTAGTAGCCGGATCGCGTCCAGCAGCGCGGTCCACGAGGCGCGGCCGGTCTCCAGCGCCGCGACGACCGAGTACGGCCAGCCAGGGATCATCAGATGCTGGCCCTTGCTGCGGCCGTAGGTGTGGCAGAACGACCGCTCCGGTAAGGTGTTCACGTCCGGCCGCAGCCACGGTGACACGTCCACCGCCAGCACGACGCGGTCATCGGCGGCTCTGGGTAACGGTTGCGCGGCAACAAGATTGCTCAGCCGGGCGAGATCGACCCCGCCGTGGTTGATCCCGTCGTAGAGCGCGCCGTGCCCGCGCTGGTGCTCCGGCGCCAGCGACAAGCCCACCAGCGAGCGAACCGGGCCATCGGTACACAACACCGCGTCTGCCAGCTCGAACAACGCATCCGCCCGAGCCGTCAGACACCCGTAGAACTCCCCGGCTTCCGCAGCTCGTAGGCAAACGACCCGCCGAATTCGGGCCTTGAACTGGGAGAACAGGGATTGCCGAGCTGCCGCGCGTGTGCCTACACCCTGATCTCTCATTCATGCAGGTC
>NZ_VOBR01000072.1 GCF_007845675.1 Lentzea tibetensis
GGACGCTCACCCGAGTCCGGATCGATCCACCCCGCACCACCCAGCTCCGACTCGGACCACTCCAGAACACTGCTCAAGCCCGACCCCGACCGCGCCATGAACGGAGGCGCCAAAAAAGAACCATCAGAACCAGACAACGACTTCTTCTTCACCGACTCACCCGGCGACAGACTACGCTCACGCTTGCGCCCGGATTGCTCGACCGCGCCACCGACACTCTCCTGAACTTCATCAAGAGACCGCGTGCGGTTCCGCAGCAGGTTGCCGTCCGAATCATAAAACTCAATACGCCGCCCACCAATATCGCCTTCCATCGGATTCCCGTCTTCGGGGGCGATATTCAAATACTCGATGGCTTCGTAATCGATAAGACCGTTGCCCGCCGTGACCGCCGACGGCTCCGGAAGGTCCAGGAACTCATCCCGAATGCTCGTCAGATCTGCAAGGCTGTAGGTGCCAGGAGCGAAAGCGACATCGCGCAGCCAGAGATACACGCGCATGTATCGCTCATATTGTTCCCGCGTGCCACCCGGCCAGTCAAAATCAGCACTCGAGGACAACTCGTTGAGGTACTCTGAGGGAACCCATTCCTGGGTAACCCAGTCGGCCTTGTTGGGATCCCTCGCCCCGGACGTGCCAGCACTATTATCCTCAGGAAGATCGAGGAACTTGAGAGCAGGCTTCGCCAACGCCTTCTGGGTAGCCTCGTGGGCTCGTGTATTGTACGAGACAACCTTGACGGCGTCCTCGCCGACTATGTGGTAGTCGGCGAGGTCGACCAGATCGGCCGCGTCCAACAACGCCTTCCTCAGAAACCCCGCCCCACTATTGGTGTTACCGCGACCGATCCACAGGTTGGGCACATAGTTGAACATCTGCTTTTCCCACGCCTGCAGTACCCTCACCATCTCAGCGCGATCCCCATGGCCCGGCGGATAGTGATAGTTCACCCACGATTTGAAACTGTCGCGCATCTGATGACTGGGAATAATATGGCGTCTGTGGAACAGTTGCTTTCCGCTCTGCATTGGCGGCAGAGGCCGTGCCGCATTCGTCGCGGCAGAGAATTGGCTGCGTTTGATCGGTTCGAACTGATCGCGACGTTCCGGATTGGAGTCAAGCGGCTCGACACCACCGATACGAGCTAACGCATCCGTCTGGGGCCGCCCAGTCAGCACGCCACGTGCCCAATCGGTTAACGCCTTCCGCTCCAGCGCTGTCACTTTCACCATGTCCGCGGGTATGACAGCGGTGAAGTAGGTGCCGTTGCCAGTCTCATCGATCTCTTTGACGACTCCCGACGAACGTAGTTTGACCAGGTCCAGTCGAGTTTGGACAGCCGAATAGGCGAGGCGATAGTCACGCTGAACAACGTCGGCGATATCTTGATGAATCAGGGGCTTGTCCGTGCTCAGCATCGCTCCCAGTGTCGCCGCAGCACGCCTCTTTGCTGGGCCGTCACCGAATATGTCACGTAGTGCAGCAGGAAGCGGTGGCAGAGGCCGCGCGGCACCTAGAGGCTCAATACCACCGATGCGGGTCTGTGCATTTGCCTGCTCAACATCATCACTGAGCTCGCTGGCCCATTTAGCCAGACCGGGAGTATTTCGAACGCTTTCCGATATTTTTCCGACATAGAAGCTCGTCCTGCTGTCTTTGCTGTACGAGGTCGCCAAATTCTCCTTGGCGAGAAACGACAGATACCTGTTGATGTTATCCTTGCTGGTGTCAAGATTGTATTCGGACTTCAACCTCGCTTGGATCGTTTCGTTGCTCAGTGGCGTACTGGTGCGTAGCAGCATACCCAGAACCTGGCAAGTCCGATGTGTGCTGAGTCCCTCGTTTTTGCCATGTGCGGCGACGCGGGGCGGCAGTGGCGGCAAGGACGGCTCATTGGGCGCAGAAGTGGCAAAAGGATTATCGAGGCAACTCTGGGCTTTAACTTTCATTGAGCCAGGAAGACTGTCCACCCAGTTGCGTAGATT
The DNA here is from genome assembly GCF_007845675.1 of Lentzea tibetensis. Taxonomy (GTDB): domain Bacteria; phylum Actinomycetota; class Actinomycetes; order Mycobacteriales; family Pseudonocardiaceae; genus Lentzea; species Lentzea tibetensis. The sequence continues at coordinate 1,986 of NZ_VOBR01000072.1, forward strand.
GCCATCAATTTCCAGACCCTGGGGAACAACACCTTTGTAGACGTTGACCTTGCCGAGCCTGCGGTAGACAACGGCCATGTTGCACAATTGCAGCAATTGTGTACAGGATTCTGTCTCCCTTGTGGCAACGGTTCCCGACAGGGCGGCTGCCAGTTCCTTATTTGTGGCTGGATTGTTGACTAACAGGGTGGCCCACACCTGAAGGATGTCATTCTCTTTAAGATGAGCGCTTCGCGATGTTTCACTTTGACGGAAGGCGTCCTTAAGGGTATCTGACGTAGGAAAGCTGGGAGGGGCAGTGATTGAGACCTGCTGCGCAATCGGATCGATGCCTTTGCTGCGTTGCTCAGCACGGACGCGATCATTCACGTCAGAAAGTTTGTCGAGAAACTCTTGGAACGCGCGATCACTCAGAAGCTTCGCCGGAAGAGGGATTTTGGCACTGTATTGGGCGGTGGTAGTAGTAGTCTTTCCGGCGGTCGGACAGCTTGCCATGTTTGAGGTGATCATGGCGTTCAGATACGGCGTCAAGGTCTTCTTGGTCGCATTTGGAAAGTGGTGATCTTGTTTGAGGCGGTCCGCGATCTCCAGTGCGCTAAGTGGTTTCTCCGCAGTCAATAGAACCTCGAACGTCTTTGACACAAGCAAAGTGTTTTCGCTGTTATTGGCCGTGTTCTGGACTACTCGCGCATGAAGAGTTGCAGGCAGAGGCAGGATGTTGGGTCCGCTGGTCAGGTTTGTTGTGGCGGCCTTCCTGTCGGCAGGCCCAGGTAGACCGCGAGCCCAGCCGAGAAGGGCCGTCTGCTCAATTTTCGAGATGCCTGGGGGGATAACAGGGCTGTAGAGGTACGTCTTTCCCGCCTGCCCGTTTTCGACTACCAAACCGGCTTGCCTCATCGCTGGGATGTAATTCTTCACTTTGCCTGTCGGAAACTTCAGCGGAAGCCGCTTTCCGCTATTGCTGATTTCACTGATGCTCATCGGTTCGGGATGCTTGAGCAGTAGGCCCCACAGTGGTGCGAACCACTCCGCTTTACCTCCGGTGCCGCCGAACTTCCCCAAAGCCTCGTCGGAGTATCTCTGCGGTAGTGGCGGATTGGAGGGGTGTGTGGGTGTAGTGGACTGGCTGCTACTGGGCTGCGTGAGTGACGGGTCGTTCGATGACGTGAGTGACGGGTCGTTCGATGGTGAGGAAGGGGGTGAGCTGGGTGAGGCTGGCGGTGATGTGATGTTGGTGTTGTATTTGGGCAGAGAGGGGGCCACCAGCCGTGGTGCGGGTGTTATCACGGTGTTGTGCGGCAAGCTGACCGTGGTCGTGGTATCAGACGGGGTGGCCGTCGTGATGATGATCTTATCGGCGGCGAGGCGTCGGTCGCCCGGTTTGTCATGCTGAATGTCGGGAAGGTAGCTGGTAATGACCATGCTCAGAGCCCTTTGGACCTCCCCGGCCGCGTACAAGGGGCCGGAGACGGTCACCGGCGGGATGGCCTCACCGTACACGTGATAGGCCACTGCCGTGTGAGCGACATCGCGGGCGAAGGCGGTCAACGCATCGTACTGCTCATTGGTGAGCCAGCTGCCTGTGACATCCAGAGTCAGTGCGGCTGGAACCTTCTCACTCTTCGGAGCACGCTCACTCAGCGAAAGGTTGCCAATCTGCCCTACGAACGGACTCTCTTCCTCGTTATCGCGCTCGCGTTCGTTTTTTTCGTCCCCCGCAGGGTTCCACGGCATCATCACTACCTCCATGTGTACACGTTCCGCTTACCTGTACACACACGCCGAGAATCATTCGAAGGTTCACAGGTGTTGCCCGGCATTGAAGATGAGCATGTTGGGGGCGTTCGCGGTGAGGATGTCCGGTGCTGAAACGGCCCCGCGGGGCTGGTGCCGGGCGGGGCCGTGGTGTTCAGGGTGTCGGCGTGGTGCTCACTCTGCCGCGACTTCGGTGACGGGGATGCGGGCGGAGGATTCGTCAACGATGGTTTTGTCGTCGGCGAAGGCCGCGGCGAGGGCTTGGAGTGCCAGGTTGTTGACCGCGCGGGGGTAGCCGCGGCTGGTTTGGTGAATCAGCGCGGCGGCGTCGTCGGAGAAGTAGGGTGTCGCTGCGTCCGGCGAGGCCGAGGTGGTGGCGCAGGTAGCCGCCGGTTTCCTCGCTGGTCATGGGTGGCATGGCGTAGCGCAGCCCGATGCGCTGGTCGAGCTCGGCGAGGGCACCCATTTTCATCCGCCGCCGCAGGGTGGGCTGGCCGACGAGCAGGCAGGCGAACGGACTGGTGGAGTCCATGTCGTGGTTGGTGAGGTTATCCCGAATTCGGGATAACTCACCTTATGCCGAGTTGGTGGTTATCCCGGGCCGGTGCTGCTGGTGGGGGTGTTTGTCCTGGTCGGGTGGCAGCGGCCTGGGTTGTCCACTCGGCATAATCGCGGTCGCCGTTTGATGCTTTCCCCGCTGGAGTGACCGCTCCGGTGGAGGAGGTAATGCTGATGGTGACGTTGACGCAGTGCGGGTGTCCGGCCCGCTGCAGCCGTTCGCGGACGGGTTTCATGAGGCGCTGCAACGGCAGGGGTTCTCGCCGTGGTCGGTGATGTTCGACCTGCAATCGATGCAGCGGCTGAGCTGCTGGCTACTCGTCTGCCAACTCGATCCGGCGGAGCTGACTGCTGGCGAGGTGGGCCGGTTCGTGCAGGAGTATCGCGGGAGCCGCCCGGACGGGCGCCGGCGGCCCAGGGGGCTGTCGTCGCCGTTGTGTTATCTGCGGGCGTTGGGTGTGGTGCCTGATGCTGTTGTCGCAGTATCGGACGATCCGCTCGGCGGTCTGCTCGACGAGTTCGCCCCCTGGGAAGCACAGTTGGGCGTGAACTGTGGGTGGGTGGGTTTTCGTCTTGTTGGTGTCAGGGTTTGTGTTGGTGTGGTCGTGTTGCCGGGTGGTGTTGTGGCTGCTGGGCGGCGTGGGATTGGGGTTGTTGTGACGTCTGGGTTTGGGCAGACCAGCGGTGTGGTTGGTGGGTCGGGTTGGGTGGCTGGTGGTGTGGTTGTGGCGGGGGTGCGCTTGGAGTGTGTGCCGGGTGGGCGTGGGCGGGTTGTGGAAGCCGCGAGTGGGACGGTGTTGTTCGAGGGGGTGTTGAGTGAGGACGGTCCGCGGCTTCGTCTGGATCGTGGTGATGGTTCGTATCGCGTGTATGGGCGTGACGGGGTGTTGCGGGAGGAGCAGTTCATCGTCGAACTCGGTGGGGCCGGTTCTGGTGGGCTGGGTTCTGGTGGGGTGTTGTCGGGCAGCGCGCGGCTGACGTATCCGACCGCCAGTTCCGGGCACACCTTTCGGACCCGGACGCGGACGCGGAACGCGTTGGAAGGAACAGATGCGTCTGCGGCGTCCGGCGGGCCGGCGAAGCTGACTGTGGGTGGGCGGTCGGTGCAGTTGCAGTGGCAGCCCGTGGAGAGTGACGGGTTGGTGTTGGAGAACCAGCAGAAGGAGCTTCGGCTGGCGTTCGATCACCATGGGCGGCTGGCCAGTGGGCAGATCGGGATCTCTGTCGGCGGCAGAAAAATGACGATCACCGCCCAGCGGGAGTCGGACGGGAATTTCCGGTACGCCGTGCAACAACCCGATGGCCAGAAGCCCGGCAGTGGGCAGGTTCCGGCAGGCTATGAGGTGGTGCCGTTCAGGGCGGGGTGGAAGGTCACCACACGCGGTGGGATGTTCGACGGGCAGCCCTGCGTGTTCGACTTTCTCGGTTATGGCCATCCGCATGGCCAGGAACCTGATCTGTCGGTGCGGGCGCGGCGGACGAGCCTGCCTGTGCTGACCTCTCGCTACGCCCAGCACATCCAGCCGGCCGAGCCGGAGGAGCAGAAGCTGTTACAGGTGATGTTCCCGACCACGCGAGACAGCGACGGTCGGGAGGTGCCGGTGACGCATCCCCCGATGGACCAGTTCAGCGCTCCGGACATCTGGCACGGCATGATCAACACCGCCGAGGTCCTCGATGAGGAGGACAACGACCTCGGGCTGCGATCCGAACCCGCCCGGCAGATCAACTGCGCGTTGACCGCTCTCGCGCTCAACGAGGCCTGGTTCGGCAATCCGCAGGTCGCCCCGATCTGGAAACCCATGACAGACATCGACGGTGACGACGACTGGGTGGTCGACACCGTCATGCAGGAGTACGCCGGTCACTACTGGACCCGCGAACCCGGCACCGGCCCCGGTTCGCTGGACTCGGTCGAGCAGAAACTACGAGCGCTCGGCCCCGGCTCCGCCGCGATCATCGGCTTCACCTGGACACTGCGTGGAACCCCGACCGCCCACGCCATGAACATCCTCAACGACCGCGGCACCCTGGTCTACTCCGACGCCCAAGTCACCGAACCTATCGCCCACAGACCCGAGAAGATCGCCTCAGTCACCTCCTTCGTCTTCGACCCCGCCGGCAACCCCGTCCTCTACCACCCCCTCACCCCCGGCGCACCCACCACCGCTCAACGCACCACCACGCAAGAACACAGCACCACCCAGGAACAGACCACCACCCCGGCCATCCCGGTTGTGGACATGCACGACGTCACTCCCAGCCCCATCGCCACCCTCGCACCTGTCACTACTCCGGCCACGGAGAGTGGTGTTTTGCCGGGGTTCATCGACACCCCGGCCGATGGGTTGTGCCTGATCACCTCGGTGCTGTGGTCGATGACCCCGCAGGCACGCACCGCCGTCTATCTCCACCTGCAAACCCACAGCCGGATCCACCCGATTTCTCGTCTGGCCCGGT
>NZ_VOBR01000073.1 GCF_007845675.1 Lentzea tibetensis
AGGTCAGGCCGTTCGTCATCCCGCCCCGGCACGGTGTAGGCACACGCCCTACCGGTGAGTAGCTCCGTTTCAGCACGCCACACGGCGTTTTCGGGTGCCCGTGCTCCTACATGCTGCGGAAGCCGGGAACTCCTCGCGGAACCGGGTCAACTCCCCGAGTACCGCCTTCTGATCGGGATCGTGCACACTGATCACCGCAGCCCTTGTGTCGATCGTTCTTCTGTCGCAAGACGAATGATCAACCAAGGGCTGCGCTCATGATCAACCAGGGTGCAGGTCACCACTGCCGAGGTTAAAGATCAAGCTAAGCCGTCTGACGTGTCGACCCCATGGTGAATCCGCGGTCTCCCAGGAGCGCACCTGCTTTCCGCAGAGCGGGTTCCTACTCGAGGGCCGTACCGCCCAGCCGCGCAGCCACTCCGCCGCCAGCGTGGGCTGATCCGATCCCAGCTGGCACCGGCTGGTTCTGTCAGTGCTTCCGTACCGCAGGTCTCGGACGCCGCGGCGTCCGGCTCGAGCACCTCGGTTCGGGCCGTGCTCGACGTGGTGGTGCTGTCAGCCGCCGGTTTCATCTGGTGTGTCGACCCGTCCGGACCTGTTCGCGTTGGGCCGCTGGACGCTGTTTCCACACGTTCGCGGCATCACACGACAGCGCACACGGACCACCGAGGAGTTCACGTCTTCGAACCCGCCACAAGTTGCTGGCCGTGTAGTGAACATCGGCTTCCAAGTCTCGTGAGAGGCGATTTTGTGACTGATCCCATCGAATCCACTTCGTCGCAACCCGTCCCCGTCCCACCCGTGGTGATCGGGAACTATGTGCTTGAAACCGCGGTGGACGGGGCGCCCCCGTTCCGGGGCCACGTGTCCGCGGCCGCGCGTTCGTCTTCCGAGTTTCCCATTTTCCGGCCGGACCAGCACGTGGAGTACCCGGATCGTCCGCCGCTGCGGGTGTCCTCCGACCGGACGATCGCCATGAACGCCAGTGAGGATCTGGAGGTTCAGGAGGTCTATGCGACCGCGAAGGCGGTCAACACCTCCAACGCCCAGCTGGCCCTGGCCGACAGCGGCGTGCGGTTGCACATGAGCACAGACCACCGCGTCACCCTGGACCACGACGGTCAACAACGGGTCCTCTATCGCGTCAAGCCCGAGTTTCGCAACGAGCACCCGCCCGACGTGTGCCGTGACTTCGCGGCGGTGGTGCTCGGCGGGCAGCCGGAGCATGTGGTGTTCCGTTCCGGGGACACGACGATCGAGGTCGGCACCTCGCCGGACAATTCCTTTGAGCTGACCGGTACGCACAAGCTCGCCGAGGCGTTGGCGAACATCGCGGGCGCTGGTGAGACCACCGACGTCAACCCGGCGTGGGCGGCCAAGCAGATCGCGTCGGACACCAGGAATACAGCGACTATCGGTAAGGCGCCGCGGGTCGGCAAACGGTACGGCAGCGCGCTGTCCCCGCGGCCGGAGAACGCCCAGCGCCGCACCGCGATGGACGCCGCGGTCAAGCAGATCGGTGCCAACCAGTACGCGTGGCCGAAGGTCAGCGAGGGCTACGTGATCAACGCGATCTCCACACCGGGTGAGGACGGTCGGCCGTTGTTCGACGTCAACCACGCGCGCGAAGGCGACGTGAGCCCGGCCGACTACCACTTCGGTTACCACTTCGGGGCCGTCGTGCTCTCCAGTGAGGACGGGAACGACCAGGTCACGCTGGAGAACTTCAACCGGCCGCCGGGGCACAAGGCCACCATCAACGCGGCGATCGACAAGAATCTCGACGTGTACCGGGGCCAGTTCGAGACCATCTTGAACGACCTGAAGAACCAGCCGGACACCGCCGACGAATCCCAGCGGCGGCAGATCAAGGCGAAGATCGAACTCGCAACCGCGTTGCGCGACCTCGAGCGGTACACCGCGGAAGGTGACCAGCGCCAGGCCAGGTCAGCCAGGACGTCGGCCGGCCGTCACCTGAACTCGTTGGGAGGGCTGGCGCAACCGCAAGACTTGTGGCACTTCCGGATGTACAGCAACCAGCCGGGGCAAACGTTCCACGAACAGCGGGCCCTCCTATACAGCGATAGGCCGTCGAGACTGGTGAACCCCCTCACCGCGGTGGTCGTCGGCGGCCACGGTCCTCGAGTGCCGAGGGCGGTTGCCTTTCAGAAGCGCAGCACCGTGCTCACCCCGCAGGGCAGGTCAACTGTGCGGAAAGCAGCGGCCGAGCAGGCTAGGGATGCGGTGTGGCGCCGCAACAACCGCCTGGACCTGGCGACAGTGGAGTTCATCGGTCACGGCAACGGTACGTGGCCGCGACGCGATGCGACCGCGAAGCTGACGGCCAAGCTGCGGGCCGAGGTCGTGGCGAAACAGTACAAAGAAGACCTCCAGGCGGCGTTGGCCAGGCTCCAGGAAGGTCGACAGAACCCGATCACGATCGACGACATCCAGTTCACCGAGACGCCCGCAGGCCGAACGCACGGCGAGGACGCCTCCCCTGGGGTGAAGGCCGAGGTTCAGCGCAGACGAACTCAGATTGATGGGCACACGAGCCCGACCTTCCCACCGCCTCCAGTAACTGCCCAGACGGCCGAGCAGGTGGACGCAGAGGACGGCGTGGTGATCGCACAGGCCGGTCAGCAGCTCGTGTCCGTCGACAACCTCGTTCACGGGGATGAAGTCGAAGAGCACGTCATCGCCATGACGACCAGCGACAACAACGACATGTCGCGGCGTGGCGTGGCGCAGTGGAACGTCAACAGCAGTATCGGTGGGCCGCGGCCGAACAGCACGCCGTCGCAGCAGGGCGCGCTGCGGTCAGACCTGGACGAGATGATCGCGGAGATCTCGAACATCCAGATGCTCACCGGCCAGATCCCGGCAGTGCAGGGACCGGCCGCGGAGCGGGCGAAGGCCGAGTTGGACGCCCTTCCGGACGAGGTCAGGGGATGGTGGATGGCGGAACTCAACACCCGCTTGGGCCAGCTCGTGGCGGACGCCAAGCCGAAGCTGCTGGCGGACAGCCTAGGGCTGATGAATGAGGCGGTCGAGCTGTCCTGGTCCGGCGGGGACAGCACCGCGCTGCAGGGTGAACTGTTGGCGCGGACGGACACCGCCCTCGGGCTGGAACGTCAATACCCGGATGTGCGGGAGTTTCCGTTCCAGGCCGAGTTCGAGCGATTGGACGCGCTCGAAGAGGGTGCGGCTGAATACCAGGTTCTGCGAAACGAACTGCAGGAGAGTCTCAACGAGCTCAACAAGAAGAATGTCGATCCTGTGGTCGCCATCGTGAACGAACTGAACGCTGACCAGTTGGAGAAGTTCCGGGCGGTCAACAACCACGACCGTCTCCAGAACAAACTGCAGAGCGCGACGACGGAGGACGAGCGGGAGTACTTGCTGGCGGCCCTGGAACACACCGTCGAGCTGACCGACCAGCTGGCGCACGTGGATCTCAGCGACGAGCACAGCAGGCTGCTGCGGGACCTGGGGCCCGACAAGGTCGCCGAAATCCTCGACAACGTCGCAGGCGACCGCCTCAGCGAGAGTCCGTCGACCCCCCTCGCAGCGCGGCTGAACTTGGCCACCGCCAAGCAGAATGACCTGCTTACCGTCAAAGAGGTCGACCTGTCCTTGTTGCGGTCCGCGACCAGCCAGAGTCCGGAGTGGAGCCGGCTGAAGCAGGACATCGTCAGCGGCTCAGCGATCGAACGGGCACAGGTACTGGAGAACCTGCCACCGCAGGCGCGCCGCATGCTGGCCACCGACCCGCAGCTGGTAGATGACCTGAAGGCCAGCCTCTCAGCGCCCGAGTTCGCCCAGACCGCGGCACAGCTGATGGTGCACGTACCACGCGAGGTGAACGAGCCGGCGTCCGCGCGCCGAGCCGCGCAGCAGCAGGCGGCTCGAATGCTGAACGACCCGGACACCACGGCGAACCTGCTCAAGTCCGGCGCCCGCGTCGTGGTCGTGCCCAGCAACGTGCCGATGACATCGCTGGCGGAGTTCAGCCACCTGCAAGGCCTGAAGACCAACGACGGCCGCTACTGGGACGCGGTGCGCGGCTCCGGCGGCCTGCTGGCGGCGATGACTGAGGAGAACCTCCTCGGCAAGACCACGTCTGTAGGCGGCGCGAAGTCGAACTACCCGGACGGCTACTCGACAGCGACCCACGAGTTCGGGCACACCATCTACGAGCATGGCCTCAGCGAGGCCGACCGGCGCACGGTCATCGAGTCCTATCAAAATCGCTTGAACACCTCGAACGCCTCGTGGCCCGATGGCCCGATGGTCTCGGCCAAGGACGGGAAGCCGACGATGAGCTACGGCTCGACCAGCGCTCATGAGTACTTCGCGCAGATCACCAACGCCTACCTCGGCACCAACGGCGGCATGGACCCGTTCACCGGGCAGAACCGCAACAACAGCGCGGAATGGGTCCGTCAGAACGCGCCGGAGCTGGTACCGGTCCTGACCAAGGTGTACGGCCACACCCCGAACACCCTCCAGGCCAACTCGGTCAACCAGGCCAAAGCCGAGAAGCAATTGTACGCCGACCTGCGGATGTTCCTGGTCCAGTCCGGCCTGCGCACGCCGACCGGCTCCACGAACAACTCGGAGACCAACTCCGAGCAGCACTCCCTACAGTCGCACCCCAACTCGCCGCAGATCCACCCGCTCGCCATGTCAACCTTCCTTGCAACCGGCTTCCCTCCGTCAGCCTCAACCGAGGCCACAAACGCTGGTGTCGCCGCAGTCGCGCGAACGAAGTCGGAGGGCTTCAACAGCCACTCGCTCAACGGACCTCCCAACAACCTGGCCGTCAAGGTGCCTGTGCAGAACCAGAACACGCCCTCAACCAGGGCACACAGGTAGCCGCGACACCGGGCGCCATCCCGGCGGTCCCGGTAGACGCACGAACCGTGTTACCTACATATTGAAGAGATCACTCTTCCGGACTCGGAGTACAGTGGAAAACAACCATGCAGGAATCAGAGAAGTTTCAAATCGCCAAGATCGTACTCGACGAAATTGGCCAGGAATACGATTTCGCCCTCGCTGGAAGCTTGGCAATGAAGAAACATGCACTGACCGATCGCCCTGTCGACGACATCGACATCTTCACCATGTCCGAAAGTGACAGCCCTACCGCTCGAACCAAGGCCATTGCCGCACTGAATAGACACAACTATGAAGTTATCCCCCAGAATGTCAATCCCGACGACCAAAGCGCCGACCTGACCGTCTACCACGTTGACCGCCCCAATGACCGAGTCGATTTACAGATGACCCCCATAGACATGCTATACAATCCGGTGAATATCGACGGACTGCGGGTCATGGCCGCCGAAGACCTCATATGGTGCAAAGCCCAGTCGATAGAGCAACGAAACTTCGGGGCCAAAGAAGCCATCGACCTGGAGGGAATGCACTCCGCTCGCGGACGGCAGGATGTCGACTCCATCATCGCCAAGTCCAAACAGGTTGACATGGCGTATTTACGCTTCGTGATAGGTAGAGTCAAAGACATTCCAGATACCGAATTTGCTCGATACAACGTGGACACCATGCGGGCGAGTCTTATCCGCGGCAACCTCCTCACCCCGGCAAGCGCGATAGCCCAGGAAATGCCTGCACAACCACAGGAGGCCAACACCATCACCGGCAAGGGCTTCTCGATTGCGAACTGCTGCCCGTGCTTAAAAACGATTTCTCAGGCGGCGGCTCTGCGTACCCCTGGAGCCGAAGAGAGCATAAGCATTTCGGCAATGAATAGGCCGGCAAACTCAACTCTAAGATCGGCGGCACCAGCTGCGCAATCGTCCACTTCAAGCACGTCACGGAACATCGCCATGTAGCGCGACGCGTCCGCTCCACATCCGGGCAGGCGGCTCATCCGTGGAACCTGTCACGGCCGGAATACAGCCTGGGATGTGGACACGACGAGCGGACAAGGAAATAGCACGATGACGTCGGACGTATTTACCGCCGGCACACCGGCCGGCGGTAAATACGTCCCTTGCTGTTCACGGTCCGGGCGATGTTTCCGCGAGGGATAGATGACGGTGTCGGTCGTTCATCTCCGTGCTCAGGTCTGAGCTCACGGTTCGAATGTTCGACGGGAACGCAGTGGGGTGATCGTGATGGTGGGCTGGGAGGCCTGTTGTCGGAGGGCTTGGTTTTCCAGAGCGAGCTCGTTGAGGGCGGTTGCGTAGCAGGTGAGTATCTGTTCGAGATTGTCACACTGAGGTTTTGTCGGTAGCGTCTTGGGTGTTCGAGCTGTGTGAGAACCAGTGCGGCTTTGGTGATGTCTCCGATCCGTCAGGGGCATTGGGTGATCCGGTTCTGGGTTTTCCGTCGGGTGAGGAG
>NZ_VOBR01000074.1 GCF_007845675.1 Lentzea tibetensis
CCGACGGAAAACCCAGAACCGGATCACCCAATGCCCCTGACGGATCGGAGACATCACCAAAGCCGCCAAAGCCGCACTGGTTCTCACACAGCTCGAACACCCAAGACGCTACCGACAAAACCTCAGTGACGTGATCTCAACGGGTTTCAGGTGAGTCGGCCGTGTTCGAAATGTGTGAGGACGAGTGCGGCTTTGACGATGTGGCCGATCTTGCGGGGGTTGGTGGTGAGGTGCCGCTGGGCGCGCAGGCGTCCGGTGAGCAGGGCGAAGCCGCGTTCGCCGAGGCGGCGCAGGCCGCGTAGCAGGGTGTTGTAGGTGCGGGTGTCCGGGTCGAGCGTCTGGCCGTCGACGGGCTGCTTGACCGGCGTGAGTACCCCGATGCCTGCCCCGTCGTAGCCGTTGTCGGCCAGCGTGGGCAGGTCAAGCTGGGAGTGGGCCCAGTACAGGGCGCCGAGGACGTGGTCGCGGGCCGCGGTCAGGTCGTGTACCGAGCCGGGTTCGACGTCGCTGACCCACAACGGGAAACCGTTCGGTGCCGGCAGGGTTTGGATGTTGCCGCCGTGCTCGCGTGCTTTGCCGGAGTACCAGAGGTCGATCTGCTCGCCTTTCGCGCTGGTGGTCTTCTCGGCGAGGCGGTCGGCGGACAAGATCTTGCCGTCGAGAATGACGTGGGCCATGCCCTCGTTCTTGGCTCGTTCCAGCGCTTCGTGCACGTCCGGTGCGCGTTCGGCGAGGACGGTGATGATCTCGTCGAGGTAGCGGTAGCCGGTGGCGCGGGAGATGCCGTGATCGCGCGCCAGCGCGGGGACATCGCGGTTCTCGCGGAACCAGCGCAGGGCGAATACCGCGTGCCGGTAGCAGGTCAGCGCCCTGGTACCCGTGCGGGTACCGCGCTCGCGGCGGTCGGCGCAGAGCAGGCGGCCGGGGTTCTGGGCCAGTTCGCGGGGCACGTCGAGTGTGGCACGATAGGTGATCACGGGGAGCTTCCCTGGTTCGGATTCGATCTTCGCAAATCCAGTCCTACCAGGAACTCCCCGCCCTTCTTCTCCCAGGCCTCACTGCCGGCCACAGCACACGGCAGAGTCTCCCGCGAACACCATCAGGCCTTCAGCGCTGGAACTACCGCCGTTGAGATCACCTCAGTGAACCGAAACAGTGCCGGTCCCACGCTCGGAGCTGTATTGCTGCAAGTCGGCGCACGCAATCAGGCAGCCTGATCGTTTCGGTTCACTTACTGTTCTCGCTCGGGTTCACCCTGCCCGACGACGCCGTCGAACGCCTCGCCCGTATCCCCGCGCACGCGTGGACTCCGGCCTACGACGACGAGCGCACACCCCGCGACGGCGCGTGGGTCGCCGAGGCCACCGGTGTCCCCTCTGTGTCAAGATCAAGTGAGGCACGATTAGATCTTGAAACATTGTGTTGAGGGCGAGCGAGGAGTCCACTCCTACAGTGAGTTCGACCCATGAGCAGGTGCCTGATCCGTAGGTTCCGGCGAAGGCACGGTCGCGGCGGTATTCCGCGTCCTACAAGGCGAAGATCCTGGCCGAGTACGAGGAACTGGACAAGGCGGGCAAGGGTGCCCTGTTGCGTCGGGAGGGCTCGTACACGTCGCTGATCGCGGCGTGGTGGACGCAGCGGGACCAGGGAGCGTTGGCCGCGCTGGCCAAGCCCGCCGCCGATCCGAAAGATCGGGAGAACACCCGGCTGCGTATGGAGAACGAGCGCCTGGCCGCCGAGTTGGACAAGGCTCGGAAGGTGATCGAGGTGCAGGGAAAGCTCTCTGCGCTGTTGGGTCAGCTCGCGACCGACAGTCCGAGCTGCGGGAGCGAGCCCACGCCATGATCGACGAGGCGGTCACCGAGCTCCGGCCGCTGGTGGGCACCCGGCAGGCGTGCCGGGCGACCGGCCGGCCGCAGGCCAGCCACTACCGGCGGCACCGTCAGAGCCCCGCGCCCACCCGGCCGCCGCGGGAGCGCACGCCGCAGCCGCGGGCGTTGAGCGCGACCGAGCGGGCGCAGGTGCGGACAGTGCTCAACAGCAAAGAGCATACGGACAAGGCCCTGGCCACGGTCTACCACGAACTGCTCGACCAGGGGGTCTACCTGGCGTCGGTGTCCACCATGTACCGTATCCTGCGCGAGCACGACGAGGTCCGCGAGTGCCGCCGCCAGGCCACCCACCCGGCCCGCGTGAAGCCCGAACTGGTGGCCACCGAGCCGAACCGGTGCTGGTCCTGGGGCATCACGAAGCTGCACGGCCGGCGAAGTGGACCTACTTCTACCTGTACGTGATCATCGACATCTACTCCCGCTACGTGGTGGGCTGGCTGATCGCCGACCGCGAATCCGCAGCCCTGGCCGAGCAGCTGATCGCCGACACCATCACCAAGCACGACATCGACCGCGACACGCTGACCCTGCACGCCGACAACGGCTCCTCGAAGGCTTCCAGGCCGGTGGCGTTCCTGCTGGCCGACCTGCGGGTGACCAAGACCCATTCCCGGCCGCGCACCTCCAACGACAACCCGTTCAGCGAGGCGCAGTTCCGGACGTTGAAGTACCGGCCCGACTTCCCCGAGTCCTTCGGCTCCCTGGAGGATGCACGGGCGTTCTGCCAGCGCTTCTTCACCTGGTACAACACCGAGCACTACCACTCCGGCATCGGCTGGCACCATCCGATCGACGTCCACTATGGACGCACCGAGACCATCCGAGCCGGCCGCACCGAAACGCTGGCCACCGCCTACACGCGCACCCCCGAACGGTTCGTGCGCAAGCACCCCGAACCACCCGCCCTGCCCACCGCGGCGTGGATCAACAAACCCACCGATCCCGACGAGCAGCAGGAACAGGCGAGTCAGTCAATGAATCCCTGACCCCCCTCAAAAATCTTGACACGCGCCGCTGGAGGGTCCAACCCATCGCCAACGTGACCTATTGGTGAAGTATCACCGTCGGACAGGCGGGCCCCCAAGTCGAATCTCACCAAGCGCAACAACCTGACGGTCGAACACGGTCGGCGCACGTGAAGTTCGCTGAGATCACGTCAATGAGTGAACCGCCGCCGTCAACGCTGACGTGCGTAAGTGTGTGGCCATCGATATATCATTGTAGGGGGCGGAGCGAAGTGGACCAGCCTGTGAGAGGAGCCTGGCGGTGATCGTGCTGGCCGACTATCAAACCACTGGTCCGGAGCCGTTCACCAGTTGGCATCCGCCGGAACTTGTGAAAACCGGTGGGTACCCAGGTGTTCGGCTCGAGCAGAACCGGACGCAGGACCGGAACCCGCCGATCCGTATTTCCGATGACGCCACCCTGGCGATCAACGATGGTGACGGTTACCACCAGGAAGTGTACGCGGCTCCGGAAGTGGTCGCCAATGCGAACCTTGAACTGTCTAAAATAGACAGTGGTGTGCGAATGGAGATCGACGAGGCCTTGACGATCACCTTCGTCAACGATGGGCGTCCGGTCACCCTCGGCAAGGTACGCCCGGTGTTCTTGTCCGGCGAGCTACCCTCGGACGTGTGCCGGGACTTCGCCGCGGTGGTGCTCGGTGGGGAGCCGGACGCTTTCGTGTTCTCCGACGACACCACAGGTGTTCGCGAGCTGGCTCCGACCAACACCATGGACAGCCAGGAGGTCACCGGTACTCACCATCTCGCGGAAGCGATGGCGGATGCGGTGGACGGGAAGCCTGGATGGGGCCAGCCCGGCTCGGCATGGGGGGTGGCGCAGGTCGCCCGAGACACGCGGGGCAAGGGTGGAAGGGGCGGTCCGCTGCCCGGCCTGAGATACGGCGGCATGCAAAGTGCCGATCCGCCGAGCGAGTACCGCCGGGCCCTCCTTGATCGCGTTGACAACGTGGCGAAGGCACTCGGCGTCAATCGACACGCCAAGGCCAGCGTGGGCGAAGGCTACGTGATCAACAGTATTGCCGCCTCGGATGAGAACGGCGACCGGCTGATCGACTGGAACTTTGCCGGCAAGGGGCCGGTGGAGTCTGTGTGGGGATACCACTTCGCGGCGGTCGTGCTCGAAAGCCTGGATGGCAGCACGCAGATCACGCTGGAGAACTTCCGGCACGACGCCCAGAACGACGCCGTGACTATGGCCGCGGTGGAACAAAATCTGACCAAGTTCGCCGGCCGGTTCACCGCGCTGATTCAACAGCAGACGGAAGACCTGGCAAATGCAGAAGAAAGCGAGCGGCCCGCGCTTCAAGCGAAACTGAGGCTGTCAAAGGCGCTGGACGAGTTAGAGCGGCTCAGCGCGGAACCGGGTGTCGATCAGGAGGAACTGGAGCTCCCGCGCATGGTCGCACAGGCTGCGATGACTACAGCATCCTCGCTGCTGAAGCCCCGCGGTCTGTGGATGTTTCAGATGTACGGAACCGAGGAGCACAGCTTCCACGACGTTCAGAGCCAGCTCAACGCTGAGGTGTCGAGCCAGGTCAATCCGATGACACTGGTCGTGCTCGGCGGCCGACTGCCGCGAGACAGGGAGATCGGCTTCACCGGTCAGTCGACCTCGGTCAACCTTGTGGGCCGGAACCTGCTCCGGAAAACGGCCGAGACGCTTGCCCGCGCCGCCCTGTGGCGGACTGCGAACGGGCTGTCGTTGCCGACCGTGGAAGTCCGTGGTGACGGGAACGGTCTCTGGCAGCGCTTCAAGCTCGGTCGTGCTCGCGCTGATGTCACTGTGGCTGTTCTGAAGCAGAAGTTGGACGAGCAACTGCGAAGGCTGCAACCCGATGTGGAGAAACCGATCACCGCCGCGGATTTCACGTTCAAGGCTTCCATGGCGACCGGTGCGTTCCCAGAGGTGTCCAAACGACTCACGCCCGATCAGGCAGATAGGAAGCGCCAGCGGGCCACCGTGCACTTCCGCTATGATCCGCCTAATCCCGTCAAACAGAATTCCGGCTCGACGCCACGGCACCTGACCACGTTCACGACCGAGATGCCCAGGAATTCGGACGTCGCTGCGGCGAACCACCAGACGAACATGGCTCAGGCTTCGTCGATGGAGACCACACCTCCGCGTACGCCCCAACCCTCTGCGGACAATTCGTCAATGGCACCGCCTCTGGTCAGCCCAGCCGTGGACCTCAGCCGAACAGCAACGGCCGAGGTCCACACGACGACGATCAGTATCGCCGACGCAGCGAAGATGAAAACTGGCCAGCAGACAAGCTCACCGCTGGCATCCGTCGGACTCACCACCACGAACACACCATTGGGCGCTGCGGCCAACTCGACGCCACCGCCATCCAAGACCTCAGCAGGTAGTGGTGCA
>NZ_VOBR01000075.1 GCF_007845675.1 Lentzea tibetensis
CGTAGTTGCCCACCAACGAGCGAGCGATCGTGATGCCCTTGCCGTCCAGTGTGGACGCGACCTCGCCGAACAGCAGGTAGAGCTCGATCAGCGGGGTGCCGCCCAGGCCGTTGACCATGACGATGGTCCGGTCGGCAGGGTTGAGCGGGTGGTCCGACAGGATCGCATCCAACGCGGTCGCCACGACCTCGTTGGCGGAGGCCAGTTTCTCCCGTCGCCTGCCGGGTTCGCCGTGGATCCCGACGCCGATCTCCATCTCGTCGTCGGGCAGGTCGAACCCCGGCCGTCCCGCCGCCGGCGTGGTGCACGAGGTGAGAGCGACGGCGAACGAGCGCGACGCGAGGTTGACCCGCCGGCCCAACTCGGCGACCTCGGCGATGCCCGCTCCGCCTTCGGCCAGCGCACCCGCGATCTTCTCCACGAACACCGTCGCCCCGGTGCCACGCCTGCCCGCGGTCCACGTCGAGTCCTGCACGGCCACGTCGTCGTCGACCAGGACAGTCTCCACCACGACGCCCTCGGCGGCGGCGAGCTCGGCGGCCAGCTGGAAGTTCATCACGTCACCGGTGTAGTTCTTCACCACGTGCACCACACCCGCGCCGTTGTCGGCCGCGACGGTCGCCGCGAGGATCTGGTCCGGCACCGGCGAGGTGAACACCTCACCGGGACAGGCCGCGTCCAGCATGCCCAGGCCGACGAACCCTCCGTGCAGCGGCTCGTGCCCGGAACCACCACCCGACACCAGTCCCACCTTGCCCGCGGCGGACGCCCCGGCACGGGTGATGATCTTCCGGTCCAGGTCGACCTTCAGCTCGGGGTGCGCCGCCGCGAGGCCGCGCAAGGCCTCGGGAAGCACGTTCTCGGGGCTGTTGAGGAACTTCTTCATGATGCGGCCCTCTCAGTGACGGGTTCGGGTGTGAGGACCGCCGCGCTCGACCGGCGTGCGTTGAGAGCGGCATAGGCGAAGCCCGCCAGCACCGCGCCCGCGACCTCCGCGACCAGGTAGACCGGCAACTGCTCCCAGTGCACCGTTCCGCCGAACAGCTCACCGACCAGCATCGGACCGAACGTGCGGGCGGGGTTGATCGAGGCACCGGTGGCGGGCGCGATCGGGATGATGATGGCGAACACGGCCAGGCCGATCGCCAGCCCGGCGAACCCCGACGGCGCTCGCCGGTCGATCGCACCGAACACCACGAACGCCAGCAGGAACGTGCCGATCGTCTCGGCGAAGAACGCCTGCCCCACGCCGACCGGCGCGGCATAGCTAGCGATACCCAACCCGACGGTGACCGCCTGCTTGCCCAGCACGCCGATGATGGCCAGCGCACCGATCACCGCACCGAGCACCTGCGCGCCCAGGTATCCGGGGACCTGACGCCAGGGCATCTGCTTGGTGGCGGCCAGCGCCAAGGTGATCGCGGGGTTGATCTGGCATCCGGAGATGTGCCCGATCGCGTAGATCATCGCCACCACGGCCATCGCGAAGGCGAACGAGATGATGCCCAGCTGCGCCATCGTGAACGGCGCGTCGCCGCCGATGATCAGCGTCGCGGGCACCGAACCCACGCCGATGAAGACCAGCGTCGCTGTGCCGAGAACCTCGGCCAGCAACTTCTGTGGGTACGAGTTTTCCTCCATTGACGCTCCTCCGCGACGGTGCGGTATCCGGGGACGTGTTCAGCATCACTGAACAGCGTTCCGGAAAGATAGGCCTGGGCCCGAGGTGTGTCAACAGTCGGAAAGGAGCCGTCAGGCTCCCCGACGGTGCGAGGTCCGGGTGGCACCGAGGTCCCGCGACAGGTTGCGCGCGGTCTCGCGCACCATCACGGCATGCTCCTGACGTGCAGGTTCGACCAGCAGCCGCTCCACCGGCCCCACGATGCCGATCGCACCCACGACATGACCGGACCGGTCGAAAACCGGGGCCGCGATGCCCGCATCGCCCAGCGTCGACTCCTGGTCTTCCACCGCGTAGCCGACCCGCCGGACCTGCTCCAACTGCGCCGCCAACTGCTCCCGATCGGCGAGGCTCGTGCCGGTCAGCACCGGCAGCTCCCCGGCCAGCAACCGCTCCTGGTCCGCAATCGGACCGGCGGCGACGATCGCCTTGCCCAGCGCGCAGGTGCTCCACGGGATGCTCGCACCGACCTCGAGGATCTGCACGGCACCTTCCGGCCGGAACGCATGGTGCACCACCAGCACGTGATCCACGGTCAGCACCGCCACCCACACCGCCTCCCCCGTCCGCGCCGCCAACCCGTCCGCCCAGGTCACCGAACGCGTGCGCAGCTCATGAGTGTCCAGGTACGCGTTGCCCAGCAGCAACAACGACGGCCCCAACCGGTACTTGCCCGTCTCCGCGTCCTGCTCGACCAGACCCTCCGCCTCCAACGTGCGCAGCAGCGCGTGCACCGTCGGTTTCGCCGCGCCGACCCGCTCCGCCAGCTCGGTCACCCCCAATCGCGGCCCGGCCGTCGCCAACTCACGCAAGATCGACGCCGCCCGGCGCACCGACTGAACCAGCATCGGCCACTTCCCTTCGGTATTGCTGAACACCGTTCCGTTATCTAACGTGGCGTTCATGAATCAGCCAGTCGGGATCGTACTCGTGTCACACAGCCGCGCACTCGCCCTCGGACTCCGCGACGTGCTAGCCCAGATCGGCTCGGACTCCGTCCCCGTGCTCGCCGCGGGCGGCACCACCGAAGGCGGCATCGGCACCAGCTACGACGTCATCGCCAGAGCCATCACCCAAGCCGACCACGGCAACGGCGTGATCGTGCTCCCCGACCTGGGCAGCTCCGTACTCACCACCCGAACTGTCCTGGACGACCACCCCCGGCCCGACGTCGTGATCATCGACGCGCCCTTCGTCGAAGGCGCCGTCGCCGCCGCCGTCACCCTCGCCGCCGGAGGCGACCTGCAGGCCGCCGTCACCGCAGCCAAGGAGGCCCGCGATGTCCCCAAGTTCTAGCGCCCAGACCACCGTCGTCCTGCCCGCCCACCTGCACGCCCGCCCCGCCGGCAAACTCGCCCAAACCGCCGCCCGCTTCACCGCCACCATCCACATCGGACACAACGGCCGAACCGTCAACCCCACCGGCGTACTCGCAGTGATGAGCCTCGGCGCTACCGCCGGCATGACCATCACCATCACCGCACACGGCCCCGACGCCCAAACCGCGGTCGAGGCACTGGCCCACGTCCTCGCCACCGCGGAATAGCCCGTGCGCGCTCGCAGACCTGCAACGCAGGTGATCACGTCGAACCAACGCCGATGGCGACGGCAAGAACAGGCACAACCGGCACGAGTTGACCGCGAGGACGAGTGGACCCTGACGTGCTGATCCGCAACGACCAGATCTGGGCGGCCTACCCCGCTAACACGCCGAGCAATCCATGAGCCGCATGGCGAGTACATCGGACGAGTTCAGACCATCCGCTGGGAGGCGGCTGAGTATGTGTCACCCGAGGGGCTTCCGCGCGCCCAGTCTCTTGTGGACCACAGCAAGCTGGCGGAAGGAGTGTGCTCGTTGGCTTGGACCATCGTGAACGAGGACGTCCAGGCCCCGGCCAGCTTGACCGTCGCGATACGGAAGCATGCGGCCGGCCTTGTTGAGGACGAGTTCATGTCCCCGGATCTTGAACAACACCGCTACGGGGATCCCCCCACCTGGGCGATCCTGACCACAGAAGCGTTGGCCCGGCCCGAGGTCTGACGCGCCGGGACGTCGGCGGCTCATCAGGCTGCTACAGCAGCTCCGGCTACACGGTCCATATCGGACCACCCGTCGGTGACGACTTCACCACCCGAACGAGTGATCATGTAGGGAAACCGCGTCGCCTCCAGGCACTCCACGTCTCAGTTGGTGTTGGCTATCCCTTCCCGCCCGCCGGTTCGACAGGAGCGATGTTGTCCCAGCCACACGATGTGCCATCCGCGTTCTTGCGCATGTGGTGGCGCGTCCCGACTTGGTCCCGCATGCTGCCGGTCGTCTGCGGTTCGCTGCTCGCGCCGATCACACTGGTGTCGATCTCCGCGTCACCGCCGGCGCAGCAGGCGCCGGACGTCGCGAAGCCGGCGAGGCCGAGCACTCCGCCCCAGCACGCTTCGAGTCCTACCGCCGCGATGGACGCCAAGTCGACGTCCGCCGGGTCGACCACGACCAGCACCGTGGATGCGCCGGCAGCGTCGGCGCCGCGGCCCTCCACGACCGCCGAGCAGCCCCTCCCGCTCGAGCCGCCCATCGTCGCCCCTCGCAGCATCGTCCAAGACGGATCCCCGTGCTCCTACCAGGGGGAAACCGCTGCCGCGTACGCGGACAGCCGGCCCGCGGTATGCGCGGTCACCGAGGACGGCTCGCTGCGGTGGAGAAGGTCATGACGATCCACACCGCGATGAACAGCGCGGACGCACGCGTGATGCACGCGATGCAGCACGGTCCCGCCGCCTACCACTGCCCGGCCGGGCACGGCCCGCTGCGGGTGTGGCCGGA
>NZ_VOBR01000076.1 GCF_007845675.1 Lentzea tibetensis
GAGTACATCGACGTGGACGCCGAGGGCCCGTTCAAGCCCGAGCACTACCGCTACTGATCACGCCCTGCTGATCAGGAACGCCCGCCAGGCCCCGACGCTGAACCCCAGCTCGGGGCCTGGAGCGTTCCCGGGGGTCACGCACGCGACCTCGACTGCGCCGTTGATATTTCATACTTGTGTCAACAGGTGTGCCTCGCGACGGGGAATCGCGAGATCACGGGTGCGAACCGAGTGGCGGGTCGGGATCGGAAGAACGGTGGGCCGGGTGATGGCCCGGTCGGTGCAGCGGTCGACAGGCTCACCGCGACCGGTTGCGATATCCGGGTGCTCAGCACGGCGAGCCGACAGCCGACAGATAGCTGATCAATATGTACGTCTCATTCGTCTCAATTGGTTGATATCTCTAATGGAGTACCACGCGGGTTGCCAACTGGGTGAATTTGAGAATTGCGGCTCGGTGTCGACTCGCGTCTAAATTCTCAGTAGAATCCGTAACCGCGCCACTACCGAACGTGTTGTGCGGTTCATTTAGGGCCGAACGAGAGGTGAAGGCGCAGCTCAGGCGATGTTCGCGAGCTGGTTGGGCGGCTTGAAAACGTTTTCTGAGAGTGATTTGCCCAGGTGCTCGTGGTATGTCGATTGGAGTTAGGTGGCAACTTCTCGGTTGGCGGAGGAACCCCAAGGAATCACCTTCCGGCTACTCGGGCCGATGGAGATCGTGGCTCCTGATGGAGGTGTTCGCGCACTGTCCGGCAGGCAACAGACCGTGTTGTCGGCATTGCTGGTGCGGGCGAACCACGTAGTAGGCGTCGACCATTTGGTCGATGTGCTCTGGATGGATTCACCGCCGTCGACGGCACGGGCTCAGGTCCAGTACTGCGTGCACGCGTTGCGCACCGAGTTCGGCCGCTTGAAGGTGCCCGCGTCGATCGTGACCCAGTCGCCCGGCTACCGGGTGGAGGTGCCCGACCAGCGCATCGACGCGCGCAGGTTCGAGCACCTCGTGACGGACGGACGCGGTCGTGCGCGGTCCGGTGATCTCAACGGGGCGATCGCGACGCTGCAGCAGGCGCTCGACCTGTGGCGCGGTCCCACCTTGGACGGCTGCCCTCGGGGGGTCCGCGACCAGCTGACCTGGCTGGAGGAGATGCGCCTCGAGGTGCTGGAGGAGTGCCTTGGCCACGTGCTGGAACTGGGCCGTCATCGCGAGGTCATCGGCCAGTTGCGCACCCTCGTCCTGGAGAACCCGCTCAAGGAGGGGCTGCGGTACCTGCTGATGCTGGCGCTATACCGCTCGGGGCGACCGTCGGACGCGCTGGACGTCTACCGGGCCGGGCGCGGGGTGATGGTGGAGGAGTACGGACTCGACCCCGGTGACAAGCTCAAGCGCCTCGAAGCCGCGATCCTCGCCGAAGACCAGTCGTTGCTGTGGAAGGGACCTGACACCGCCGCCGTCGCCGCTGTCACCACCACCGCGCCGAGCACGACGTCCTGGGGGAGACCGCGGCAGCTGCCATCGGCCATCGCGGACTTCACCGGCCGTGACGAGCTCGTCGAGGAGGTCGAACGGCTCCTCGGAGGTGACGACGGCGCCGCACCGCTCAACGCCGTGCCGATCGTGAACATCTGCGGCAAGGCCGGCGTCGGCAAGAGCGCACTCGCCGTGCACGTCGCCCATCGCGTCGCCGCGAAGAACTACCCCGACGGCCAGCTGTACGTGAACCTCCGGTCCAACGCGGGACACGCCGTGTCCGCCCACGACGTGCTCGGCAGGTTCCTGAGAGCGCTCGGTGTGAGCGGAGCGTCGATCCCCGACCACGAGGACGAGCGCGCCGAGATGTACCGCGGGCTGCTCGCCGACCGCAGGGTGCTCATCGTCCTCGAGGACGCGGCGACCGAGTCGCAGATCGCGCCCGCCCTGCCGGGTTCGGCGTCGTGCGGCGTCGTGGTCACCAGCCGGGCCCGGCTGACCGGCCTGGTCGGTAGCCGGCTCGTCCCGGTGGACGTGCTCGGCCGGGACCAGGCGTTGCTGTTGCTGGGACACACACTGGGCATGAGCCGGATAGAGCGTGAACCCCAGGCCGCCACCGCGCTCGTGGCAGCGGTCGGTGGACTGCCGCTCGCGCTGCGCATCATCGGTGCGCGCCTCGCGGCACGTCCGCACTGGACGCTCGCGTCGATGCTGCGCAGGCTCGCCGACGAACGCGGGCGGCTGGACGAGCTCGTGCACGGCGACCTGGTCGTGCGCGGCAGTCTGCAGCTCAGCTACGCGGGCCTCGACGGCGGAGCCGCCGACCTGATGGGCCTGCTCGGCGCACTCGACGCGGAGGACCTGCCGTCCTGGACGGCCGCGGCGGTGCTCGACGACAGGGCCGGGACGCAGTCGGGCGAAACGCTCGACCGGCTGGTCGACGCGCAGCTGCTCGACTGCGCGGTCTCCGGGGCGCCCGCGGCACCCCGCTACAGCTTTCACGACCTGATCCGGATCTTCGCGCGGGAACGGTTGCGCGAGCGGCCGACCGAGGCCGAGTCCGGTGCGCTGCAACGGGTTCTCGGTGGCTGGCTGCACTTGGCGGAGCAGGCGCATCGCGGCCTCTACGGCGGCGACTTCACCACGTTGCACGGCAGCGGGCCGAGATGGCCCGTGCCAGGGCCACCCGTCACCGGCGGTGCCGACAGTCCGTTGCGCTGGCTCGAAACCGAGCGCGCGAACATCTGCAGCGCGATCGAGCAGGGCGCTGACGCCGGGCTGGACGAGCTGTGCTGGGACCTGGCGGTCACGCTCGTGTCGCTGTTCGAGGTGCGCAGCTACTTCGACGACTGGCAGACGACCCACGAGCACGCCCTGCGCGCCACTCGGGTGGCGAGCAACACGCGCGGCACGGCAGCCGTCCTCTGCTCGCTCGGCTCGTTGCACATCAACCAGTCCCGGCTCGATCTGGCCCGGTCGGTGCTGATGCCGTCGTTCGAGGCCTTCGCCGAGCTGGGAGATGAACACGGCCTCGCACTCGTCCGGCGGAACCTGGGGCTGCTCGACCGCAAGGCGGGCTCACTGAGCACCGCGGCCACGCACTGCGCCGCGGCGTTGAACGGCTTCATCGCGGTGGGCGACGTCGTCGGCCAGGCAGCGGTGCTGAGCCAGCTGGCCCAGCTCGAGCTGGACACCCAGAACCACACTCGGGCGCTCGCGCTGTTGCAGCGCGCCGCGCGCACCTGTGCGCTGGTGAGCAGTCCCCGAGTCGAGTCGCAGATCCGGTACAAGCTGGGCAAGGCCCTGATGGCGCAGGGGGAGTACGAGGCGGCCGCCGAGGTGATGTCGGACGTGCTGAACCTCGTGCGGGCGACCAGCGATCTGCAAGGGGAAAGTTATGCCACGCACGCGATGGGAGTCGTGCAGAAACATCGTGGCGAGCTGAACCTGGCGGCACAACTGCTGGAGAAAGCGGTTCGGCTGTGCGAGCAGAACGTGGACCGGGTGAACGCGGCGCAATCGCGGCTCGAGCTCGCCTGCGTGGAATCAATGCGCGGCAGGCACACCATCGCGGAATCGCTCACGGATGAGGCCAACGCGATCCTCCGCGAGTACCAGATCCAGGACTGGACGGGCCGGGTTCCCGGTGGCTCCTGACGGCGGAGCAGCAGCTCCGCGCGCCGGGGAGCCCGTGCGGGTCAGGATGTCGTGCTGTCTTCACCCCGTGTTGCGCAGGGGTCCCACGGGGTGTCGCCTCCTGACGCGACGTCGGTGAACAAGGCCAGGCCGGGGAGAAGGAACGGCGGCGTTCGATCGCACCTCATGTCGGTCTCTTTCCGGTCGTCGGAGTTGTTCATCAAGTTACTGGGGTGTGTTTTCATCCCACTTTCGTCGAGTGACGCACGTGAGCGCCAGGATGAGAAGATTTGCGAAAGGGTGGAGGAATACGTTGGGCAGCGTGAACTGGACCGTGGACGTGCCCATCGACACGCTTCCCGAGCTTCCCCCGTTGCCGCCGGACATGCGCAAGCGCCTTGACGACGCCCTCGCGCGTCCCGCTGCGCAGCAGCCGGAGTGGCC
>NZ_VOBR01000077.1 GCF_007845675.1 Lentzea tibetensis
CGGCGGCGACCTACTCTCCCACACCGTCACCAGTGCAGTACCATCGGCGCAGAAGGGCTTAACTACCGGGTTCGGAATGGGACCGGGTGTTTCCCCAACGCTATAACCACCGAAACACTATGGAAATATCAACCAGCAACCCCGAGAGGTGCTCGATCGGTCCTGGTTGTTCTTCCAGAACCGCACAGTGGATGCGTAGCATTTTTGTAACAAGTCCTCGGCCTATTAGTACCAGTCAACTCCAACCGTTACCGGTCTTCCATCTCTGGCCTATCAACCCAGTGGTCTAGCTGGGGGCCTTAACCCACAAAGGGTGGGATACCTCATCTTGGAACGAGCTTCCCGCTTAGATGCCTTCAGCGGTTATCCCTTCCGAACGTAGCCAACCAGCAATGCTCTTGGCAGAACAACTGGCACACCAGCGGTCCGTCCGTCCCGGTCCTCTCGTACTAGGGACAGCCTTCCTCAAGTATCCTACGCGCGCGGCGGATAGGGACCGAACTGTCTCACGACGTTCTAAACCCAGCTCGCGTACCGCTTTAATGGGCGAACAGCCCAACCCTTGGGACCTACTCCAGCCCCAGGATGCGACGAGCCGACATCGAGGTGCCAAACCATCCCGTCGATATGGACTCTTGGGGAAGATCAGCCTGTTATCCCCGGGGTACCTTTTATCCGTTGAGCGACCACGCTTCCACAAGCCATGGCCGGATCACTAGTTCCGACTTTCGTCCCTGCTCGACCTGTCAGTCTCACAGTCAAGCTCCCTTGTGCACTTGCACTCAATACCTGATTGCCAACCAGGCTGAGGGAACCTTTGAGCGCCTCCGTTACTCTTTGGGAGGCAACCGCCCCAGTTAAACTACCCACCAGGCACTGTCCCTGATCCGGATCACGGACCGAGGTTAGACATCCAATACGACCAGAGTGGTATTTCAACGATGACTCCACAACCACTGGCGTGGCCGCTTCACAGTCTCCCACCTATCCTACACAAGCCGAATCGAACACCAATACCAAGCTATAGTAAAGGTCCCGGGGTCTTTCCGTCCTGCCGCGCGTAACGAGCATCTTTACTCGTAGTGCAATTTCGCCGGGCCTGTGGTTGAGACAGTCGAGAAGTCGTTACGCCATTCGTGCAGGTCGGAACTTACCCGACAAGGAATTTCGCTACCTTAGGATGGTTATAGTTACCACCGCCGTTTACTGGCGCTTAAGTTCTCAGCTTCGCCCTTGCGGACTAACCGGTCCCCTTAACGTTCCAGCACCGGGCAGGCGTCAGTCCATATACATCGTCTTGCGACTTCGCATGGACCTGTGTTTTTAGTAAACAGTCGCTTCTCGCTGGTCTCTGCGGCCAGCTCACCCTAGCCCGTAAAGAGCTTCAAGTGCTCTGGCCCCCCTTCTCCCGAAGTTACGGGGGCATTTTGCCGAGTTCCTTAACCACAGTTCGCCCGATCGCCTCGGTATTCTCTACCTGACCACCTGTGTCGGTTTGGGGTACGGGCCGCGTGAAAGCTCGCTAGAGGCTTTTCTCGGCAGCATAGGATCACTCTACTTCGCCTCAATCGGCTACGCATCACGTCTCAGGCTATATGAAGCACGGATTTGCCTATGCTTCACCCTACACGCTTACACCAGTACTACCACTCACTGGCGGAGCTACCTTCCTGCGTCACCCCATCGCTTGACTACTACAAGTTCGGTTCCCGCGCTCCACAACCACCATGGTCCCGAAGGACTTCCAGTAGCGCTTTGGGCGGTTAGCATCACAAGGTTCGCCATGGGCGCGTTCACACGGGTACGGGAATATCAACCCGTTGTCCATCGACTACGCCTGTCGGCCTCGCCTTAGGTCCCGACTTACCCTGGGCGGATTAGCCTGGCCCAGGAACCCTTGGTCATCCGGCGGACGAGTTTCTCACTCGTCTTTCGCTACTCATGCCTGCATTCTCACTCGTATAGCCTCCACCACTGGGTTCCCCCGCAGCTTCAATGGCAATACGACGCTCCCCTACCCATCCCAGCATACGCTGAAATGACACAGCTTCGGCGGTGTGCTTAAGCCCCGCTACATTGTCGGCGCAGGACCACTTGACCAGTGAGCTATTACGCACTCTTTAAAGGGTGGCTGCTTCTAAGCCAACCTCCTGGCTGTCTGTGCGACCCCACATCCTTTCCCACTTAGCACACACTTAGGGGCCTTAGCTGGCGTTCTGGGCTGTTTCCCTCTCGACTACGAACCTTATCGCCCGCAGTCTCACTGCCGCACTCTCACACCACGGTATTCGGAGTTTGGTTGATTTCGGTAAGCTTGTAGGCCCCCTAGACCATCCAGTGCTCTACCCCCGCGGTGAAACATGCGACGCTGCACCTAAATGCATTTCGGGGAGAACCAGCTATCACGGAGTTTGATTGGCCTTTCACCCCTAACCACAGCTCATCCCCCAGGTTTTCAACCCTGGTGGGTTCGGGCCTCCACACGGTCTTACCCGCGCTTCACCCTGGCCATGGCTAGATCACTCCGCTTCGGGTCTAGACCACGCGACTCAAGCGCCCTATTCAGACTCGCTTTCGCTACGGCTACCCCACACGGGTTAACCTCGCCACGTAGCACTAACTCGCAGGCTCATTCTTCAAAAGGCACGCCGTCACCCCTAAAGGCTCCGACGGATTGTAGGCACACGGTTTCAGGTACTATTTCACTCCCCTCCCGGGGTATTTTCATCTTTCCCTCACGGTACTAGTCCGCTATCGGTCACCAGGGAGTATTTAGGCTTAGCGGGTGGTCCCGCCAGATTCACAGCGAATTTCACGAGTACGCTGCTACTTGGGAACACTCTAAACAGACGCTAGGTTTTCAAGTACGAGGGTTTCACTCTCTACGCCCGTGCTTTCCAGACACGTTCCTCTAACCACGCGTTTTCTGACTGTTTGCTAGCTCGGCAGAACTAGCCAAGAGGTCCCACGACCCCGCGAATGCAACCCCTGCCGGGTATCACACAGACGCGGTTTAGCCTCATCCGCTTTCGCTCGCCACTACTCACGGAATCACGGTTGTTTTCTCTTCCTACGGGTACTGAGATGTTTCACTTCCCCGCGTTCCCTCCACACGCCCTATGTGTTCAGGCGTGGGTGACCCCACATGACTGGGGCCGGGTTTCCCCATTCGGACACCCTAGGCTCTCAGCTCGGTTGACAGCTCCCCTAGGCTTTTCGCAGTCTCCTACGTCCTTCATCGGCTCCTGGTGCCAAGACATCCACCGTATGCCCTTACTAACTTGCTACAAAGATGCTCGCATCCACTGTGCAGTTCTCAAAGAACGAACGGTCATCACCCCGTGTCCGCTACTCGCCTGCCTGCTCTGAGAGCCGGCGGTTCGAGTGCTGAGGTGATCCGATCACTGAAAGACACAATGAGCGTGTTCTCTCAGGACCCAACAGCGTACCGATCTGTTCATCCAGCCCTCTCGACACCTTTCCACGCACCCGAAGGCGCAGTACTCACTGTCGAGACAACCGAACGTCTAGCCAGCCAGCATCCACTAGTGAGCTCCACCCAACGATCGTTCGCCGTTGGCGTGGCTCTGCCAGCACAGTCGAAGTGACTGTGACTGGAGAATGCTCCTTAGAAAGGAGGTGATCCAGCCGCACCTTCCGGTACGGCTACCTTGTTACGACTTCGTCCCAATCGCCAGTCCCACCTTCGACCGCTCCCCCCCTTACGGGTTGGGCCACGGGC
>NZ_VOBR01000078.1 GCF_007845675.1 Lentzea tibetensis
CCGACTGTCACGTTGCAGCGCGTTTCCTCGGCGATCATCGGCGGCGTTTTGTTCTGGCGACTTGTCGAGTTCGATCCGGTCGCGACCCTGCTGGCCGCGAAGAGCATGAGCGCCGGCTCTCGGTATTTCTCGGTGTTGCGGCGGCCGCCGCAACACCGAGGAACATCGCTGCTCTATAAGGAGGCTGGTGATCGTGTTGCTGTGGCGGTTGTCGTGAGTGCTGGGGGTGTGGCGGGGGTCTTCTGGGTGGGGTTGAGGTCGTTGTTCGTCGGGGTTTTCTGGCCGGGTAATCTGAGGTGTGCGATGTTGGCGATGGTGTGGTTGCTGTTGTCGTTAGTGGTGGGTCGTAGTTTGGGGGAGTTGGTGGTGGAGGGTGTGGTGGAGTTGGTGGGTGTTCTGTCTGCGAATGTGGTTTGGAAGTCGCGGAAGTTTTTCCAGAGGTCGTTTTCGGCTTTGTTTTGTCGGATGGGGTTGGTGGTGATGGGGGTGGGGTTGGTGCCGTAGACGTGTTGCAGGAGGGCGTGGATTTCGGGTGGTTCGTGTTGTTGGACGTGGTGTTTGCCGTTGTTGCGGGGTTGGTGGGTGTGGGGGTCGTGTCCGGTGTTGGCGCCGAGGTAGGTGGTGGCGAGTTGGGCGAAGTATTCGTTGACGTTGCTGGCCGAGTAGTTGGGTTGGGTGGGGTTGGTGCCGTGGGTGGGTCCGTCGGGCCACTGCACGTGCTCGCCGGTCATCGCCTTGTTCCATTTGTGTTGGAAGGCTTGGTTGATGGTGCGCCGGTCGTCGCTGGTGAGGCCGTGGTTGTGGATGGTGTGGGCGAATTCGTGGATGAGGACGGAGTAGCCGTCGTCGTAGTGGGGTGCGTGGCCGGTGGTGGTGGTGCCGCCGGTGAGGTTCTCCGCGCCGACGGCGACCAGGAGGGTCCCGCCGGCGCCGCGGGAGGTGTTCCAGCTGCCGTGGTGTGGTGAGATCTGCGTGCCGGCCAGGTGTGTGAACTCCTCCAGTTCGGTGAGGGCCGTGTTCTCGGGGATGAGGACGACCTGGACGCCTTTGTTGAGGAGTCGTTCGGTGATCTCGGGGTTGCCGAGCATGCGGGCGAGTTGTGCTTCGGCGTGGTGGCGGGCGGTGACCGGCTGGTTGATCTCGCCGGCCCGGCGGACCATGAGCTGGGCGGCGGTCTGGGCGAACACCTCCGGCGGCAGGGTGTCGCGGAGCTTGCGGACGAGTTCGGGTTTCCCGGTCAGGAGGGTCTGCCGGTTGCCGTGCAACCGTTCCAGCGCCGCCGCGCGTTCCATTGGTGTCATCTCGGGCAGTCGGGACACGAGCTGTTCCCATTGCCCCTCGTCGGCGCGGGTGTATTCCACGGGCTGTGACGTGCCGGTGTGCTGTCCGGACAGTTGCCGCCGCATCTCGGCCTCGTCCGCGGCCACGAGATCCAGTTTCTCGGTCACGTCACGCAGTGCCTGGTCGATGACAGGCAGCTCGTAGTCGTGGAACAACCGGTTCAACTGGCCGGGGCTGAGCTCGTCGAGCAACTGCAGTGCCTCGACCGGCAGCTCGTGCAGGCTGGACAGATACTCGATCCGCGCGTGCAGCGCGTTGACATACGCCCCGAGATCCGCCTGTGCGGCCTCGTCACCAGCCTGGCCACCTGCCTGGCCACCGGTTTGGGTCTGCTGGTTGAGCTCGCGAATCGAGGCGTAGCAGGCGAGCTGCGTGAGCTGGGCCTGGTTCAGGTTCTCCAACACCCGACGACCGCCGCGCAGGCCGGCGTTGAAACGCGAGAACACACCCGAGATACGGGCAGAGGAAACAATCGCCTCCCTGCGTTCCTGCAGCCTCTTCTGCTCCGCCCCCAGAGCATGCTTGAGGTCCTCGTACCCCCTCAACGCCTCCCGCACTCCCGACACCACCGACGCCGTACGCGCCGCCTCCCGCGTGGCATCCAAGTCCTTCAAGCGCTGCCGGGACCGCTCATACCCTTCCGGGTCCCGCGCCACATTCGGCTGACTACCTCGCTCGGTGTCGATCCGCTTCTGCAGCAGCGAGTCGTCCTGCACCAGCAGCTTCCCCAGACGCGTCTCCACATCCGCGACCTCGGCGTCGTACCCGCCCGCCACGTAGGCGTAGGGCTTTTCCAGACGCAACCGGTCCAACTGGCCAGTGGTTTGCTCGATCTCCTCCTCAAGCCGATCCACCACCACCGGCGGAGGCGGAGGCGGCAGATCGATGTCATCGATCTCCATGAGATCGACGCCACCACTATCGACACCACTGGAACCGACACCACTGGAATCGATAGCGGTGGAGTCGACAGTGGTGGGGTCGATGTCCATGGCATCGGTGTACTCGTAATCGAGCAGGCCGTTGCCCGCGGTGACCGCCGAGGGCTCCGGAAGAGCCAGGAACTCGTCGCGAACACTCTGCAGATCCGACAAGCTGTACGTGTCCGGAGCCAAAGCGATATCACCGAGCTTCAGATACACGTCCATGTACTGCTCAAACTGCTCGCGGGTGCCGCCCGGCCAGTCGAAATCAGCACTGCTCGACGCATCCCTCAGGATCTCGGCCACAGTCGCTTGCGGAGGCTTCCACGGGTGACTGTCGTCCTCCGCCCACGATGCCCCACTATGGTCCACCGACGGATCGAAATACTTCAAAACAGGCTTGGCCAGCCTCTTCTGCGTCTCCACCGCAACTCTAGGATCGTACCGTACGGCCTTGGCGACGTCGTGTCCGTACACGTGGCGATGGGCAATGTCGACATGGTCGGCCGCGTCCGAGAACCCCGTGCTGAGAAACCCGGCCGCACTGTTGGTGTTACCACGCCCGACCCACACATTCGACACATGGTTGAACATCCGCTTTTCCCACAACTGCAGATCCTTCACCATGCCGGCACGACCCACATGACCGGGCGGATAATGATAGTTGACCCAAGAATTGAAGGCATCACGCATCAGGTGACTGGGAATGATATGCCGTTTATGGAACAGCTGCCTCCCGCCCTGCATCGGCGGCAACGGACGCGCCCCATCTGTCGCGGCGAGGAAGGCGCTGCGTTTGACCGGCTCAAGCTCGTCACGAAGTTTCGGATTGGAATCGAGAGGCTCAACACCGCCGATACGAGCCAACGCATCCGCCTGGGCCCGCCCGGACAACGCCCCACGAGCCCACTCACAAAGCGCATCCCGCTCCTGCGCGGAGACCTCGACCAAACCGGCAGGAACAACAGCCGTGAACAAACGGCGGCGCCTGGTCTTGTCCAGTTCTTTGAGCAGACCCACCTTGTTCAGCTCGGCCACGTTCTGCTGAATGGCGTCGACCACGTGGCCGAGGCGATAGTCACGCTGGACAAGGCCGACGAGATCCTGGGCGCTCAGGGGCTTGTCGGTGCTGAGCAACACCGCCAGCGCCGCGGCGGCACGCTTCTGCCCAGCATTGCCGAACGCGTCGCGCAACACGGCGGGAAGTGGCGGCAGGAGCCGCGCGGCACCCAAAGGCTCCGTGCCACCGATACGAGCCCGCGCATTGGCACGCCCACCAACATCAGCGAGCTCAGCAGCCCACTCTGCTAGACCAGGATCATTCCGAAGACTCTCAGGAACACAACCGACATAGAG
>NZ_VOBR01000079.1 GCF_007845675.1 Lentzea tibetensis
CGTCGACCGCAACAGACCCGCCTGCCGCGGCGCACGCCCCAACGTCACCCGGACATCCTGCCGAACCGACCACACGACCGGCACCGAACACGCCGATCCTTAGCCATCAAAAACACCAGCCACCTAGGTTCTGTCTGGAGTTGTGATCATGAGGTGGGGCGAAGGCTGCGTATCCAGATCAACGCTCCGCGTAGGTGGAGACCGGCGAGGTAGCTCTCGGGTTTCTTGTCGTAACGAGTGGCCAGCCCGCGCCATGCCTTGATCTTGTTGATGCAGCGTTCGACGGTGTTGCGTCCTTTGTAGAGCACGGCGTCGTGAGAGAACGGCCCTCCGCCCCGGCGGCCCTTCTTCTTGCGGTTGGCGGTCTGGTCGGTCTTCTCCGGGATGACCGCCTTGATGTTGCGCTTACGCAAGTGGGCACGGTTGGCGCGGCTGGAGTAGGCCTTGTCCCCGGCGACCGCGCCGGGCCGGGTACGCGGACGGCCGACCGGCCCGCGAACCTTGATCTTGTCCAGGACCGGGACGAACTGGGGACTGTCCGCAGCCTGCCCCTCGGCCAGGACGAAGGCCAGCGGGCGGCAACCCAGGTCGGAGGCGAGATGGACCTTGCCGGTCAGACCGCTGCGCGAGCGTCCGAGCAACGCCGCCCTCAGCCGCGCCCGGCGTCGCCGCCGAACCCGTCGCCGCTGCTCCCGTTCCGGGTCCAGAACCCCTGGTTCGTCTACGACGGACCGCTCCTGCCCCGTCGTGCCGCCCCCTTTGACGCCTCCGCCGCTTCCTCAAGACAGGTCAGGACCTCGTCGCTGACCCGTGCGCCCGCCGCGTCCTGATGCGCGCGGGCGATGGTGGAGTCCACGCTGACCAGCGACAGATCAGTCTGCTCACGCCAGGCCGCCTCGGCGATCATCCCGTCCATCAACGCCTGGAAGACACCCGCGTCACGCCACTGGCAGAACCGGTCGTAGACGGTCTGCCAGGCCCCGAACTCCGAGGGCATCTCCCGCCACTGACCGCCCGAGCGGAACTTCCACAGCACACCCTCGAACTGCTCTCGCAACCGCCCGGGATACGGGCCGAACCTGCCAATCGGCAGGAACGGCTCGATCAACTCCCAGTCCTGGTCGGTGAGTTCCGTACGCGCCATACCAAGGATCTACCAGTCGACGCGCCATCACCGGAAGAGGCCCCCACAGCTTGATCACAACTCCAGACAGGCCCTGCGCAGCAGGGTGTCCTTGGCCGCGGGCATCCCGAGCCTGGCTGCCAGACGCGCGCCTGGGCGGGCGGCCATCGCCACCGCGACAGTGGCCAGCGCCTTGCGCAGCAGCGGCGTGTATCGGGCGTGCGAGCTGGTCAATCCCGGCACTGCTCGGCGAACGTCACCGCCTCACATGCCCTGTTCAGGCACTTGAACCGGCGCACCGTCAACGCGAGCACCGTCCGGGTCCCGCCGAGCGCGCAGTCGGCAAGCCGCCGTACATAGCGGCCGTGCACCCGCCCGGATGCTTCACCGCAGCGCGGACAGGCCCCTTCCGTCGACCGGCCCCAGGCATGCAGCACCACCGCGCCAAGCGTCCGTTCCACGCCCTTGACCACGATCCCGGCCAGATGAGGGAGAAGATCGTCAACACACCCAGAACATGATCAACCTCCGGGCTGCCTTATGCCACAAGATCAGCGACAGAGCCCGTTCACCCGTACGTGCCTCTGCATGTCGACGCGTATCCCGACACTGCCTGTTGTCCACCGGCACCCGGTACATGGTGGACACCGAGCACAGGTAGACGCCCTCGTCGAGCAGCTGCGCGTAGACCTGCAACGGCGCCAGGTCCACGAACCGCGGGCTGGTGAGCACCTCGAGAATCCGCAGGCGTTCCAGGACGGTCAGCTTGTTGACCGGCTCCAGTACCGGCCGCGGCAGCACCGACGGCGTGAGCGCCAGGGCGGCCTTGCCGTGACGGATCGCCGTCGATCGCACCAGCCCGGTCAGCACCGCGGCCCGCCTGGTCGACACACCATCAGCGGTCATCGACGCGTAGGCATGGGTCAGCGTTCCCGCGCTTGTCGTCGGAATCCGCTCTCTCGGACAGACTTTCCAAGAGAGCGTGCGCTTTTCCCATGATGTCGAGCGCGGCCTCGGTGGTGTCCAGCCGCTTGCTCAAACGGGCGTTCTCCCGCGTGAGCCGGGCGATCTCGGCCTGCTCCGCGGACAGCCTGCCGACCTTCTCGCCCGGCGCCTTGCCCGCCAGCACACCGGCATCGCGCTGCTTGCGTCACTCGCTGATCAACGACGAGTACAAGCCCTCCCGCCGCAGATACCCGCCACCGTCACCGTGCTCGCACGCCGCCTCGTAGGCACTGAGATGCGCGAGCTTCTCCGACGCGCTGAACGCGCGCCGCCGCCTCGGCCCGTCACCACGCGGCTGCTGGGAATCCATCCGCCCATCATCGTCCTCGACCACCGAGGAACTGGCCTTGCGGGTCATGTCAATCGATCCGAATCTCGCCCTGCGTCAGGCCGGTTTGCTGTGAACCACTGGACTCAACTCACCCTGACACGCAGGGGGTGTGATCGGCGATCACCGCGGCAGCAGCCGATCCCAGGCCCGCCACCACATAGTCACGCACCTGATCCGCAGCACCTCGGCATCCCAGACCGCGCCGTCGAGCAGGTGCTCGAATGGACGCGGTGTGGCCAGCCCAGCATGCTCGGCCAGCCTCCACGAGTTCTTCTTCGGCACATCGGCCAGCAGCGCCCGCACCATCAGCCCGAACGTCACCCTCGGCTCCGGACCGGTTGAACATCCAGCCCAGACCATCGGTCAGCGCCCGAAGATCGGCGTCCCAACCAGCGATGTCCTGCGCAGTCACGACCTCGACCATGACAGGGGATACGCACGGTCAGCCCACCGATTCAAGATCTCGGAATGCAGTACCCGATCGAACCGCGGAACTAATCGCTCCTGGGACAACCGTGTTCTGCGGTCCAGCGTGCGAAAGATCACCGTGCACGCTGCACGCACGGCAGGAGCACCATCGGAACCAGTCAGGTGCCCATGTCGACGTAGTCCGGGACTTGAGCCTTGAGCGCGCCGTCGGCTGGAAGCGGTAGAACAGTGGGACGCTCCTGGTGGATCACGACATCCACCCGAGGCCGACGATGCGGATTCTCCGACATGCGCGTTCTCGGTAACGATGGAGATCTACGCCCAAGCGTCGTCACGGAAGACCCCGGCTTCCGCAGCATGTAGGAGCACGGGCACCCGAAAACGCCGTGTGGCGTGCTGAAACGGAGCTACTCACCGGTAGGGCGTGTGCCTACACCGTGCCGGGGCGGGATGACGAACGGCCTGACCT
>NZ_VOBR01000008.1 GCF_007845675.1 Lentzea tibetensis
CATCGAAACGCCCCTGTCAAGGCAGCTTTTCCGCCTTGACAGGGGCTTTTCGATGTGGCGACCGTGAGGTGATCAGCGAGGACCTCCCCACCCCACCACCAAAAGAAAACGCCCCCCGAGCCGAAGCTCAGGGGGCGCATTCAGCCAAGCATCACTCGGACTCGGCAGCCTCACCGGCAGCCTCGGTCCCGGCAGGAGCAGCCAGGTCCACAGGCGGAGCGTCCGGCACGCGCAGCGGCTTGGGCTCGCCTCGGAAGACGAACTTGGCCTTGTCGTGCTCGTCGGACACGCCGTCCCAGCCCTCGACGTCGGTGATGATGATCTGGCCCGGCTGGATCTCGCCGAACAGGATCTTCTCCGACAGGGTGTCCTCGATCTCGCGCTGGATCGTGCGACGCAGCGGCCGGGCGCCGAGCACGGGGTCGAACCCGCGCTTGGCCAGCAGCGACTTCGCGCGATCGGTGAGCTCGATCGCCATGTCCTTGTTCTTCAGCTGCGTCTCGACGCGGGCGATCATCAGGTCCACCATGCGGATGATCTCGTCCTGCGTCAGCTGGTGGAAGACGATGATGTCGTCGATGCGGTTGAGGAACTCGGGCCTGAAGTGCTTCTTCAGCTCGTCGTTGACCTTGTTCTTCATCCGCTCGTAGTTGGACGCGGTGTCCTGACCTGAGGTGAAGCCCAGGCCGACGGCCTTGGAGATGTCCGACGTGCCCAGGTTGGACGTGAAGATGATGACGGTGTTCTTGAAGTCCACCGTGCGGCCCTGACCGTCGGTCAGTCGACCATCTTCCAGCACCTGGAGCAGCGTGTTGTAGACCTCCTGGTGCGCCTTCTCGATCTCGTCGAACAGCACCACGGAGAACGGCTTGCGGCGCACCTTCTCGGTGAGCTGACCGCCCTCTTCGTAGCCGACGTAGCCGGGAGGGGCACCGAAGAGCCGCGACGCGGTGTACCGGTCGTGGAACTCGCCCATGTCGATCTGGATGAGCGCGTCGTCCTCGCCGAACAGGAAGTTCGCCAGGGCCTTCGAGAGCTCGGTCTTACCGACACCGGACGGGCCGGCGAAGATGAACGAGCCGGAGGGGCGCTTCGGGTCCTTCAGGCCGGCGCGGGTGCGGCGGATCGCCTGCGACACGGCCTTGACCGCGTCGATCTGGCCGATGATCCGCTTGTGCAGCTCGTCCTCCATGCGGAGCAGACGGGTCGTCTCCTCCTCGGTGAGCTTGAACACCGGGATACCGGTCCAGTTGGCGAGGACTTCGGCGATCTGCTCGTCGTCGACCTCGGCGACGACGTCGAGGTCGCCGTCCTTCCACTGCTTCTCCCGCTCGGCCTTCTGGCCCAGCAGCTGCTTCTCCGCGTCACGCAGCTTGGCCGCGCGCTCGAAGTCCTGCGCGTCGATCGCGGACTCCTTGTCGCGACGCACGTCCGCGATCTTCTCGTCGAACTCGCGCAGGTCCGGCGGAGCGGTCATGCGACGGATGCGCATGCGCGCGCCCGCCTCGTCGATCAGGTCGATCGCCTTGTCCGGCAGGAACCGGTCGTTGATGTACCGGTCCGCCAGCGTGGCGGCGGCGACCAGCGCGGAGTCGGTGATCGAGACGCGGTGGTGCGCCTCGTACCGGTCGCGGAGACCCTTGAGGATCTCGATCGTGTGCTCCAGCGACGGCTCGCCGACCTGGATCGGCTGGAACCGGCGCTCCAGCGCGGGGTCCTTCTCGACGTGCTTGCGGTACTCGTCGAGCGTGGTGGCGCCGATGGTCTGCAGCTCACCACGCGCCAGCATCGGCTTGAGGATCGACGCGGCGTCGATCGCGCCCTCGGCCGCACCCGCGCCGACGAGCGTGTGGATCTCGTCGATGAACAGGATGATGTCGCCGCGCGTGCGGATCTCCTTGAGCACCTTCTTCAGGCGCTCTTCGAAGTCACCGCGGTAGCGCGAGCCGGCCACCAGCGAGCCGAGGTCGAGCGTGTAGAGCTGCTTGTCCTTCAGCGTCTCGGGCACCTCGCCCTTGACGACCATCTGCGCCAGGCCTTCGACGACGGCGGTCTTGCCGACGCCGGGCTCGCCGATGAGGACCGGGTTGTTCTTGGTGCGGCGGGACAGCACCTGCATGACCCGCTCGATCTCCTTGGTGCGACCGATGACCGGGTCGAGCTTGCCTTCCCGCGCCGAGGCGGTGAGGTTCCGGCCGAACTGGTCGAGCACGAGAGAAGAGGAGGGGGTGCCCTCACCGCGGCCGCCCGACTCGGTGGGCTCCTTGCCACCGGAGTAGCCGGACAGCAGCTGGAGAACCTGCTGCCGCACGCGGTTGAGGTCGGCGCCGAGCTTCACGAGGACCTGCGCAGCAACGCCTTCCCCCTCGCGAATCAGGCCGAGCAGGATGTGCTCGGTGCCGATGTAGTTGTGGCCGAGCTGCAGCGCTTCGCGCAGCGACAGCTCAAGGACCTTCTTTGCACGTGGGGTGAAGGGGATGTGTCCACTCGGGGCCTGCTGGCCCTGGCCGATGATCTCCTCGACCTGCTGGCGGACGCCCTCCAGCGCGATCCCCAACGACTCGAGCGCCTTGGCGGCGACACCTTCACCCTCGTGGATCAACCCCAGGAGGATGTGCTCGGTGCCGATGTAGTTGTGGTTGAGCATCCGTGCCTCTTCTTGGGCAAGGACAACCACCCGCCTCGCGCGGTCGGTGAACCTCTCGAACATTCGTCACTCCCTGACTGCTGCGCCGGCGGTCCTCGGCTCCACCGATCTACCCTGGTGAGCGCGGCACCGTGTCACCACTGTAGTGGGCCGGGCCGACCGTCTCAGTTCCCGTTCGCCGACAGTCGCCCGCGGGGATCTCTGATACCTGCATCAACGCAGGTAGTCGCGCCTGGATTCCACGGATCGGGGGATGTCCGCTCAGCGCGAACATCTAGCCGTTTGTCGATACTTGGCGTGACCGGAGTCACCAGCCTGAGCGGAGCACCCCTCGTTTTCGGTAAGGTTAGGCAAGCCTCAGAGATCGGCAGGAGGATTGCATGTCCGTACCGGCGAGGGTCACCCACGACCCGCGAGCGCTCACGCCTCTGGCTGAGTCACTCGCGCGGCTCGAGGTGGGCGCCCAGGTCCGGTTCGGCATGCCCGCGGAGCCGGACTGGATCATCTGCTCCGACCTGCTCGCCGATCCCGAGCGCTTCGACCTGTGGCGCAAGGACCTCGCCGACTGGATGGTCGAACAGTACGGCGAGTCGTCCGACCGGGCCACCGGCGGCTACGTCATGGGCTGGTACCTCAGCATCCCCGGTTTCCTGGCCGGCCTGCTGTTCCACACCGCCCGCCGCGTGCCGACGCTGCGCCCCGCCGACCTGGCGTTCCGCATCGCCGCCGACGGCCGCCCGCACCCGGACGGCATCGCGCTGCTGTGCGACGAGTTCGCGTGCCTGCCGGACGACCCGGCGAACAACCACCCGGCGGCGACCGTGGTGAAGGACGAGGCCGCGCTCGCCGCGGTGCTGCGCGCCAGGTACGCGGGCCACGCCGCCCAGTTCGTGCAGTCGTTCGGCCAGACCGTGCGGTTCGGCCGCCGCCAGCTGTGGGCCGCGGCGACGGACGCGCTGGACTCAGGCGCGTGGACGGCCGGGAAGCTGTGCGGCGACGAGGCGTCCGGCGTGACCGACGCGGCGATGCTGCTGCCGGAGAAGCTGGACCCGTTCACCTCGGCGTCGAAGGTCTACCTGGGCGACGAGGGCTGGACGCGGCGCCGCGAGAGCTGCTGCTTCCACTACGTCCTGCCGAACGCGACGCCCTGCTCGACCTGCCCGCGCGTCAACTAGCCGATCCGGTGGCGTGAGCCGACCGGCACCACGAGCGGCGTGCCGGACACGGGGTCCTCCACGACGCGGGCGTCCAGCCCGAAGACCTCCAGCAGCATCTGCTCCGTCAGCACCTCGGCCGGCGCGCCGAGCGAGACGATCTTGCCGGCCTTCATCGCGACCAGCTGGTCGGCGTACCGGGCGGCCAGGTTGAGGTCGTGCAGCACCATCACGACCGTGCGTCCCATGTCGGTGTGCAGCTGCTGGACGAGGTCCAGCACGTCGATCTGGTGCGCGAGGTCGAGGTACGTCGTCGGCTCGTCGAGCAGCAGCAGGTCCGTGCCCTGCGCGAGCGCCATCGAGATCCACGCCCGCTGCCGCTGGCCACCGGACAGCTCGTCGACGGTCCGCTCGGCGAGGTCCTCGATGCCGGTCATCCGCAGCGCCTCGGCGACCGCGGCCTCGTCGTCCGACGACCACTGCCGGTACCAGGCCTGGTGCGGGTGCCGCCCGCGCGCGACCAGGTCCGCGACGGTCAGGCCCTCGGGAGCCTGCGGTGCCTGCGGCAGCAGCCCGAGCACCTTCGCGACCTCGCGGGTCGGGATCTTGTCGATCTGCTTGCCGTCCAGCAGCACCGCGCCGTGTCGCGCGGGCAGCAGCCGTCCCAGCGCGCGCAGCAGCGTCGACTTGCCGCAGCCGTTCGGCCCGATCACGGCCGTGACGGTGCCGCCGACGACGTCGAGGTCGAGCCGGTCGACGACGGTCCGCTCGCCGTAGCCGACGCTCAGCCCCGCCGCCTGCAGACGCACACTCATATCCGCGCCTCCCGGCGGCTCCGAACCAGCAAGTACATGAGGTAGGGCGCACCCAGCACGGCGGTGACGACACCGACCGGGAGCTCGATCCGGTAGATCGTCCGCGCGACCAGGTCGGACAGCACCACGAGCACGCCGCCGATCACGACCGATCCGAACAGCGGCGGCGTCGCCGTCTTCGCCAGCCGCAGCGCGATCTGCGGCGTCGCGAGCGCGACGAACGCGATCGGACCGGCCGCCGCGGTGGCGACGGACGCGAGCACGATCGCGACGAGGATCAGCATGCTGCGCGACAGGTCGACCCGGACGCCGAGCCCCTTGGACGTCTCGTCGCCGAACTGCAGCGCGCCCAGCACGTGGCCGAACACCAGCGCGAGGGGGATCAGCACGACGAGCGCGAGCGCGACCGGCACGACGTGCTCCCAGCCGCGGCCGTTCAGGCTGCCGGTGATCCACACCATGGCGCGGGCGGCGTCGGTGACGTCGCCGACGGTCAGCAGGTACTGGGTGAAGTTGCCCGCGACGGCCGTGACGCCGATGCCGACGAGCACCATCCGGAAGCCCTCGATGCCCTTGCGCCACGCCAGCGCGTAGACGAGCAGGCCCGCGGTCAGGCCGCCCGCGAGCCCGGCGAGCGGCAGCCCGAACTCGGCGTACGGGCCGGTGATCGAGCCGAGGCTGCCTGCGAACGTGATCACCGTGACCGCGCCCGCACCCGCGCCCCAGGTGATGCCGAGCAGGTCGGGGCTGGCGAGCGGGTTGCGGACGATCGACTGGAAGATCGCGCCGGACAGGCCGAGCGCGCCGCCGACGAGCAGGCCGGTGAGGGTCCGCGGGAGGCGGAGCTCGAGCACGACGAACTGGTCTCGTCGTGCGCCTCCGCCGAGCAGGACGTCGACGACCTGGGAGACGGTGAGCGGGAAGTCGCCGGTGGTGATGTCCAGCGCCATCACGGCGACGAGCGCGGCCAGCCCGATCGCGACGACCAGCATCGGCCGCGGGCGCAGGCGGAACGACGCCCGGCCGACCCGCAGCGCCTTCGCAGGTGCGATCACAGCTTCACCAGCTTCCTGCGCCGCACCAGCACCACGAAGAAGGGTGCGCCGACGAGCGCCAGCATCACGCCGACCTCCACCTCGCTCGGCCGCGCCACCACCCGCCCCACGACGTCCGCGAGCAGGATCAGCACGGCCCCGAACAGCCCGGACAGCGGCAGCAGCCAGCGGTAGTCGGGTCCGACGAGCGCCCGCGCCAGGTGCGGCACGACGAGGCCGAGGAACCCGATCGGCCCGCACGCGGCGACCGCGCCGCCGACCAGCAGCGTGATCGCGACGACGCCGAGCACCCGCGTCTGCCCGACCCGCGTGCCGAGTGCGCGGGCGACGTCCTCGCCGAGCGCGATGGAGTTGAGGCCGGGCGCGTTCACGAACGCCAGCACCAGACCGACGACTAGGAACGGCAGCACCTGGCTCAGCACCGTCAGGTCGCGGCCGGCGATCGAGCCGACCTGCCAGAAGCGGAACGCGTCGAGCGACTGCTGGTCCAGCAGCACGATCGCGGACACCAGCCCGTGCATCAGCGCCGAAACGGCGGCACCCGCGAGCGCCAGCGTCACCGGCGAGGAACCGCCCCGCCCTGCCGACCCGAGCAGGAACACCGCGACCGACGCGATCATCGAGCCGGCGAACGCGAACCAGATGTAGCCGTACAGGGAGGACACGTCGAGCAGGAAGATCGAGAGCACCACCGCGAGCGCCGCGCCGTGCGTGACGCCGAGGATGCCCGGATCGGCCAGCGGGTTGCGGGTGTGGCCCTGCATGAGGGCGCCGCCGACGCCGAGTGCGATGCCGGCCGCGATCCCGATCAACGTCCGTGGCACGCGCAGCGACCGGATGATCACGTCGTCCTCGACCCCGGTCGGCTCGAACAGCGCGTGCCACACGCCGTCCAGCGGGATCGGTTTCGCGCCGACGGCGATGCTCGCCACGCACACGGCGACCAGCGCCAGCCCGAGGAGCAGCAGGCCGATCAGCCGGCGACGGGCCACTGTCCACTCCTCAAACCTATGCTCGGTGAGGGAAGCCTAACCGAACCGACAGGAGCCGCCGATGCGAAGGCCACTCGTTGCGACCGTGGCGCTGCTCGCACTCACCGCCTGCGGTCAGACGACCACGACCAGCCCGCAGGCGCCGACGACGGACCAGGCCTTCGTGCCGGTGACCATCGAGCACGCGATGGGCAGGACCGAGATCAAGGAACGGCCCGCGCGCGTCGCCGCGCTCGACACGAGTTACGTCGACGCGACGCTGGCGCTGGAGACCGAGGTCGTCGCGTTCACCCGCTACCCCGGTCAGGGCGACGAGTTCCCGGAGTACCTGAAGGCCGACGGCGAGAAGTACGGCAAGAACGCCAAGGCGATCGGCGACCTCATGACGCCGAACCTGGAGGAGCTGGCGGGCATCGCGCCGGACCTGATCGTCTCGGCGAAGGTCAGGCACGCCGAGATCTACGACAAGCTCACGAAGAT
Source organism: Lentzea tibetensis (assembly GCF_007845675.1). Classification (GTDB taxonomy): domain Bacteria; phylum Actinomycetota; class Actinomycetes; order Mycobacteriales; family Pseudonocardiaceae; genus Lentzea; species Lentzea tibetensis. Next base: position 7,144 of record NZ_VOBR01000008.1, read on the forward strand.
CGGGCCGACGGTGTTCTCCGAGACGACCGGCCTGACCTGGAAGGACAACATCAAGCTGCTCGGGAAGGCGCTCGGCAAGGAGGAGCTCGCGAACAAGAAGATCGCGGACTACGAGCAGCGCGCCAAGAAGGTCGGTGACGCCATCCGCGCCGAGGAGGGCCGCAACCCGACGCTGTCGCTCGTGCGGTTCGTCGCGGGCGAGCAGACCGTGCGGCTGTACACGCCGAACTCGTTCCCCGGCATCGTGCTGAAGGACACCGGCCTCGCCCGGCCGGACGGCCAGCCGACGTCCGAGAAGATCTCGGTGAACCTGAGCCAGGAGCAGATCATCTCGACGGACGCGGACCGGATCTTCGTGTCCACGTGGTCGGATCCGAAGAACGAGTCGCAGAAGATCAAGGAGCAATTTCTGCAGAACCCGTTGTGGAGTCAACTGAAGGGCGCGAAGCAGGACGTGAGTGACACCGTTTGGGTGGCATCAGTCAGCCTTCAGGGTGCACATGGGATGCTCGATGACCTCGCCAAGGCATTCGGAGTAGATCCTCAGCGTAGTTGAGTGGTCACTCAAAGACTGAAGGGCTGTCGCGGAATTTCGTGACAGCCCTTCGTGTCTTTACGAATTTCAGTCCAGCTGGTTCGGGTGTTCAGCCCTGCTGGTGGTAAGCGTCAAGAACCTCGGCCGGGATGCGGCCTCGGTCGGAGACCTTCATCCCCTGCTTGCGGGCCCACTCGCGAATGGCCTGGTTCTGCTCACGGTCAGCCGATGCAGGACGTGCCTTCACACCAGCCGGGCGACCAGGGCCGCGCTTGCGCCCACCGGCACGACGTGCACCGGTGACGTAGTCCGCAAGAGCGTCACGCAACTTGTCCGCATTGCCCGAGGAAAGGTCGATCGTGTACGCGACACCGTCCAACCCGAACTCGACGGTCTCTTCAGCCGTGGACCCGTCCAGGTCATCGACCAGGGTCACGGTGACCTTCTGCGCCATGCGTATCCTCCTGGACTCCGAATGCGCGAGTGACACCCGCGACGCCAACTAATACCACTTCGAGGGCAGGTTAGCGCACGGATGCCGCATTGCACCTATCGACATCCGGAAAGTTACTCATTCAGGGCGAACGAGCGGGAACAAGATGGTCTCCCTGATACCCAGGCCGGTGATGGCCATCAGGAGCCGATCGATCCCCATTCCGACGCCACCGCTCGGTGGCATTCCGTACTCCAGTGATCGCAGAAAGTCTTCGTCGATCGGCATCGCTTCGACATCTCCGGCGGCACCGAGCTTCGCCTGAGCTTCGAGGCGTTCGCGTTCCACGACCGGGTCGACCAGTTCGGAGTAACCGGTCGCCAACTCGAATCCGCGCACGTAGAGGTCCCACTTTTCCGCCACGCCAGGACGGCTGCGGTGCTGGCGGGTCAACGGCGAGGTCTCGACCGGGAAGTCGCGGACGAACGTCGGTGCGTACAACTGGTCGCCGACCAAGTGCTCCCAGAGCTCTTCCACCAACTTGCCGTGGCCGAGCTTCGGGTCCACCTCGAGATCGTGCTTGTCACACAGCTTTCGCAGCACATCCGCGGGAGTTTCCGGCGTGATCTCCTCACCGGCGGCCTCGGACAGCGAGCCGTACATGGTGAGCGTCGTCCACTCACCGGACAGGTCGTAGTCCGTGCCGTCGGCCAACGTGACGACCTGTGAACCAGTAACCGCTTGCGCGGCTTCTTGGATCAGTTCACGCGTGAGTACCGCGTTCGTGTCATACGTCGCATACGCTTCGTAGTACTCGAGCATTGAGAACTCGGGCGAATGCGACGAGTCGATGCCCTCGTTGCGGAAGTTCCGGTTGATCTCGAAGACCTTCTCGATGCCACCGACCACGCAGCGCTTCAAGTACAGCTCCGGCGCGATGCGCAGGAACAGATCAATGTCGAGCGCGTTGGAGTGCGTCACGAACGGACGAGCCGCGGCACCACCCTGCAGCGACTGCAACATCGGCGTCTCGACTTCGACGAATCCGCGGTTGTGGAACGACTCGCGCAACGAGCGGACGACGTTCGCACGGGTCCGAACGGTGTTCCGCGCCTGAGGCCGCAGGATGAGGTCGACGTATCGCTGACGAATACGCGTTTCCTCGCCGAGTTCCTTGTGCGCGACCGGCAACGGGCGCAGCGACTTCGCGGTCAGCTGCCAGCCGTCCGCCATCACGGAAAGCTCACCGCGGCGCGAGCTGATGACCTCGCCGTGGATGAAAACGTGGTCGCCGAGGTCGACGTCGGACTTCCAATCGGAAAGCGCTTCCTCCCCGACTCCGGCAAGGCTCAGCATCGCCTGGAGTTCGGTGCCGTCGCCTTCGCGCAGCGTCGCGAAGCACAGCTTTCCGGTGTTCCGCATGAACATCACGCGCCCGGTGACACCGACGATCTGGCCGGTCTGCGTGTCCGGCTCGAGTTCGGGGTGGGCGTCGCGAATCTCGCGCAGCGTGTGCGTGCGCGGAACCTCGACGGGATACGGTTCGACGCCGCGCTCCAGCAGCCGCGCACGCTTCTCCCGGCGTACCCGCATCTGCTCCGGCAGATCTTCTTCGCTGGTCACGGCGCTTTGCTTGGGCTGCTCACTCACGACTTGAGAGGGTACGGAAAGGCCGGAGCCGGAAGCGAACCGGATACCCCTAGGTTAGGGGGATGGATCTCCACGCGCGCCGTGCCGACTCCTTCGGGGCCCATGCCTTCGCTTACGCCGAGCACCGCCCCGACTACCCCGTCGCCGCCGTCCGCTGGGCGTTGGAACCGCTCGGCACCGGGCACTTGGACGTGCTGGACCTGGCCGCGGGCACCGGAAAGCTCAGCTCCGTGCTGATCGCCGAAGGCCACCGCGTGACCGCCGTGGAACCCAACGAGGCGATGCTGTCGGAGCTGGTGCGCCGCGTGCACGACGTGCGCGCGCTGCCGGGCCACGCCGAGCACATCCCGGTCCCGGACGGCACCGTGGACGCCGTGCTGGTGGGCCAGGCGTTCCACTGGTTCGACCCGCTGAAGGCCTATCCGGAGATCGCGCGCGTGCTGCGGCCCGGTGGCGTGGTCGCGGGGCTGTGGAACGAGCTGGACGTCTCCGTGCCGTGGGTCGACGAGCTGGACGACGCGGCGCGCTCGAGCGTGAGCTCCGCGCGGACCGAGGTCGTGGACACCATGCCGCCGCACCCGTTGTTCGCCGACGGGGCGGTCGCCGAGTTCCCGCACGCGCAACGACGTGCGTCGCCCGAGGAGTACGCGGCGACCATCGGCACCCACTCGCACGCGCTCGTCGTGTCGGAGGAGGAGCGCGCCGAGCTGATGGACCGGGTCGTCAGGTTCCTGTACGCGCGGCCCGAGACGTCGTCCGGGCCGTTCGACGTGCCGCTGGTGACCACGGTGAAACGCCTCGTGCTCGCCGGCTGAGCAACGCCAGGTCAGCGGCTGGCGAGGTTGCGCTCGAACACCAGGCGGAGACCGAGGAGGGTCAGGTCGGGCACGTGGTGCGCGATCGTCTCCGACTCGGCCACCACGAGCGGCGCCAGGCCACCGGTGGCGAGCACCGTCACGGGCCCCGGATCGGTCTCGTGCAGCTCGGTGATGATCTTGCGCACCAAGCCGTCGACCTGCCCGACGAAGCCGTAGACGATGCCGGACTGCAGGCACTCCACGGTGTTCTTCCCGATGACGTTGCGGGGCCGCACGAGCTCGACCTTCCGCAGCTGGGCGGCCCGCGCGGCGAGCGCGTCGACGGAGATCTCGATGCCCGGTGCCAGCGCACCGCCGAGGAACTCACCGCGCGCCGAGATCACGTCGAGGTTCGTGGAGGTGCCGAAGTCGACGACGACGCATGCCGTGGAGTGCAGGTGGTGGGCAGCCAGCGTGTTGATCACGCGGTCCGAGCCCACTTCCTTGGGGTTGTCCACCAGCAGCGGGACACCGGTCTTCACGCCGGGCTCGACCAGCACCTTGGGCACCGCCGAGTAGTAGCGGCCGAGCATGACCCGCAGCTCGCGCAGCACGGCGGGCACCGTGGACAGCGCGGAGATGCCGGTGATCTTCTCGGCGTACTCGCCCAGCAGCCCGCGCATGGTCAGCGCCAGCTCGTCGGCGGTCATGCGCGCGTCGGTGCGCATGCGCCAGTCGCGCACCAGTGGTGCGCTGTCGCCGACCCCGTCGTAGAGGCCGAGGACGATGTTGGTGTTGCCGACGTCGATGGCGAGCAGCACGGCCGAATCCCTTAGTTCTCTGCCTGGATCAAGGCGTCCAATGCGGTGGCTTCCACGGTCTCCGACACGGACCCGTTGACCAGGCCCGACCCCTCCGGCGCGTGCGCCGGGTCCGCGCCGAGGTCGGCGACGCGGTTGTCGGCGTCGACGAAGACGACGCGCGGCTTGTAGGTGCGGGCCTCCGCGTCGTCCATCTGCCCGTAGGCGATGAGGATGACGATGTCGCCGGGGTGCACGAGGTGCGCGGCGGCACCGTTGATGCCGATCACGCCGCTGCCCCGCTCACCGGGGATGACGTAGGTCTCCAGGCGCGCGCCGTTCGTGACGTCGACGATCGCGACCTGCTCGCCCGCCAGCAGGTCGGCGGCCTCCATGAGGTCGAGGTCGACGGTCACCGAGCCGACGTAGTGCAGGTCGGCCTGCGTCACCGTGGCGCGGTGGATCTTGGACTTCAGCATGGTGCGGAACATGGTCGGGCCCCCTCTATTCGTCGCCTGCGCCGAGCAGAACCGGCGCGTTGTCGATCAGTCGCGTCGAGCCCACCCGCGCGGCGACGAGCAGCCGGGCGTCGCCGTTCTCCGGCGCGGGCCCCAGGTCGGGGTCGCGCAGCTCCAGGTAGTCCAGCTCCACCAGCGGCGAGGCGTCGATGACGGACCTGGCGGTCTTCAGCACGGCCTCGGCGCCCTGCGCGCTCACGTGGGCGCCCGCGGACAACGCCGCGGACAAGGCGATCGCCGCCTGGCGCTGCTCGGGGTCGAGGTAGACGTTGCGCGACGACAGGGCCAGCCCGTCGAACTCGCGCACGGTCGGGACGCCGACCACGTCGAGCGGGAAGTTCAGGTCCCGCACCATCTTCCTGATGAGCGTGAGCTGCTGGTAGTCCTTCTGCCCGAACACCGCGTAGTTCGGCCCGACGATGTTGAACAGCTTCGACACGACCGTCAGCACGCCGCCGAAGTGGCCGGGCCGGGAAGCGCCTTCCAGCTCGTCACCCAGCGGACCGGGCTCGACGGTGACCTGTGCGCCCGCCGGGTACATGTCCTCGACGGACGGTGCGAACACGAGGCCCACCCGCTCATCGCGGCAGATGTCCACATCGGACTCCAGCTGGCGCGGGTAGCGGTCGAGGTCCTCGGAAGGCCCGAACTGCAACGGGTTCACGAAGATCGAGACCACGACGACGGTGTTCTGGAGCACGTGGCACTCGCGCATCAGCTGGCGGTGCCCGGCGTGCAGCGCGCCCATCGTCGGCACGAGCACGACGTTGCGGCCCGCGCCGCGCAGCGCCCGGACGACGCGCCCGATCCTGGCCGGATCGCGGTGCACGGTGACGTCCGACGGGCTGTAGTCGTCCTTGGTCAGGGGCTTGGTCATGCGTCAGTCCTCGAGGGTGGTGCGGACGTCTTCTGCGGTGTCGGGCTTCAGCAGCCCGGCCGCCTCTGCGCGGTCGGCCGTGCGGCGCGCGAGCACCTTGTACGCGGGCAGCACCTCGTGCTCGGCGAGCACGTCGAGGTGCTTGCGCAAGGTACCCGTGTCGCCGCGCGCGACCGGACCGGTCAGCGCGCGGTCGCCGTGGCGCAGCGCGTTGTCCAGTGCGGCCGACAGCAGCGGGCCGATGAGTCGCTCGGCGTCGGCGACGCCCGCCCCGGTGAGCAGGTCGACGGCGTCGCGGACGAGCGTGATCAGGTGGTTCGCGCCGTGCGCCAGCGCGGCGTGGTAGAGCGGCCGGATGGGCTCGGGGACGCGCACCGGCTCGGCGTCCATCTCGACGACCAGCGCCTCGCCGACGCTCCAGGCGGCCTCGTCGCCGTCGGCCGCGGTCACGCCGACGCACGCGGCGGTCATCCGCAGCAGGTCCTCGGAACGGCCGGTGAACGTCATCACGGGGTGCAGCGCCAGCGTCAGCGCGCCCAGCTCGGCGGCGGGCGCGAGCACGCCGACGCCTTGCGCGCCACTGGTGTGCACGATGATCTGCCCGGCGCGCAACGAGTTCGTGGCGACGAGACCGCGCACGAGACCAGCGAGCTCGTCGTCGGGAACGGCCAGCAGCACGAGGTCGGCGATGGCGGCGACACCGGGCGGATCGAGGATCGGGACGCCGGGCAGCAGCTCTTCGGCGCGCCGCAGCGAGTGGGAGGAGACGGCGGACGCACCGACGACCACGTGGCCCGTCCTGGCCAACGCGGCGCCGAGCACCGAGCCGACCCTGCCTGCCGAGATGATCCCCACGGCGAGCCTGGCCGGACGTCCTGTCGCGTCCATGCGACTAACTCCTTCTGGCGTTCCAGTCCCTGAGCGGGTACCAGACGACGCCGACGAGGGTAAACCGGCGTTCTGGCCCGCGTACCGCGTCGGTGACGAGCTTCACCGGCGGGCGGCGGCGCGGGCCGCCTGCAATGTCATCAGCAGCGTGCCGTGCCTGGTCTCGGCCTGCGCGTCGGCGGTGCCGCGGTCGATGCGGTGCCGCAGGAACGCCAGCTCCGTCACGGTCTCCTGGTAGGTCTTCACGGCGCGCGCGGCGTCCTCACCGGACTTGCGGCGCACCGCGCGCTGCCAGCTCCGGCGGCCGGGCAGGCTCGCCAGCAGCGACACCTCGCTCGCCGCGATCCACCTGTTCATCGCCATCGCGGGCAGCTGCTCGGCGACGATCCGCTGCTCGCGGCGGCGCTGCCAGACGACGAGCGTCAGCGTTCCGGCGAACACCGGCACCATGATCAGGAAGTACAGGTTGATGAAGTCGGACCCGGTGCCGACGGTCGTGGAGAAGTTCCACAGCGCGTGCAGCCCGATGGCCCCCAGGTAGCCGAGGACCGGAGCGAAGATCCGCACGTTGCGGCTGCTCGTGACGGCCGCGACACCGATGCCGATGCCGGTCATCGCGGTGAACAGCGGGTGCGCGAACGGCGACAGCACGCCGCGCAGGATGAACAACGCGATCACGCCGCCCTCGGCGTTGCCGAACCCGCTGCTCTCGAAGATCCGGCCGAAGTACCAGATGTTCTCGGTGAACGCGAAGCCCGCCGCGGTGATGCCCGCGTAGACCATGCCGTCGACGACACCGTCGTACTCGTGCCTGCGCCGCAGGTAGATCGCGAGCAGGAACACGCCCTTGGCGGTCTCCTCGATGATCGGCGCGCCGAAGATCGCCGCGAAGTCCCGCCCGTCGGTGTTCGTGATCAACGCGCCGAGCACCTGCGTGGTCTGGTTGAACACGAGGCTCGTGATCGTGGCACCGCACGCACCCCAGAGGAACGCGTACAGCAGCATCCGCCCCGGTTCCGGCTCCCAGCGGTCGATCCACAGGAAAGCGCTCACCACGAACGCGACCGGGATCAGCGCGGCGGCGGCACCGATCGCCACCGGCAGCAGGCCGAGCGAAGACGTGCCGAGCCCGAAGAGGACCAGTCCGCAGACGGCCAGCGCGACCAGCCCGACGACGGGGAGGAGGACCGTCCAGCGGCGTTGTTCGATGCGCTTGCGGGTTGGCGGCGTCGGCTCGTAGTCGGCGTCGTTCACGGGGGAACCTTAGAGGCACACTTGTCCGGTGCTCGACCGGGAAGCGGCTTGGCGATCAGCTCTTTACGGACCCGACGGGTTCTTCACCCGAGGTGAGCGGCCTTCCGACCACTTCAGGACGGCCCCGCTCATCGGTCCCGAGCTCGCATCCGCCCTGCTCGAACTGCTGGCGCGGGTCGACCGAGCGCTCGGGTCTCCGCCGGTCGTCGACTTCGTGGACGTCGGCGCGGGCGGCGGAGAGCTCGCGGCGGCCGTGCGCGCGCTGGCGACGGGCTCGCTCGGATCACGCCTTCAGGTGACAGCGGTGGACGTCGGGCCGCGGGTCGAGCTGCCGGGCGTGCGGTGGACGTCATCGGTGCCGTCCTGCATCGGCCTGCTGGTCGCGCACGAGTGGCTGGACGCGATTCCCTGCCCGGTGGTGCGGGGACCGTCCGACGACCCCTGGCTGGCCTCCTGGTGGCCGCTGGAGGCCGGCGGGTGGGCCGAGGTGGGTGCACCGCGTGACGAGGCGTGGACGTCCGCTGTGGCGGCGGTGACCGGCGCGGCGCTGGCGATCGACTACGGGCACACGATCGAGTGCCGGCGGCCGACGCTCACCGGGTACCGGGACGGGCGGCAGGTCGAGCCGGTGTTCGACGGCTCGTGCGACATCACCGCGCACGTCGCGTTCGACTCCGCCGCGGCGGCGGCCGGCGGCGATCACGTGCTGATCTCGCAACGGGACGCGCTGCCCGCACTCGGCCTGGCCGGCGACGTGCCGCCGCTGTCCGACCCGATGGCCTGGCTGTCCGCCACGGCGCGCGCGGGCCGGATCGCCGAACTGCGGGCCGTCGGCGGCCTGGGCGACTTCGGCTGGCTGCTGCACGCGACCGGCCCCGTGCGGGTCGCGGACCTGCTGCCGCCGCTGCCTGCGTGGCGTCCGAATCCCGCCAGCTTTCCGGGCCCGCGCTGAGCAGCCTGGAAGGCATGAGGATTCACGCGATTCCGGTTTCCGCCGCGATGGACGACCCCGGCCGCGAGCACCGCGACTCCGAGCCCGGCGTGCCGCTGCGGTGCTGTCTGCGCAAGTCGCTGCCCGGCGAGCCCGTGTGGCTGTTCCGCTACTCACCCTCGGCGGGCAAGGGCCCGTACGCCGAGGTCGGCCCGGTCTTCACGCACGTCACCTGCCCGACAGTCCCCCAGTCCGACGATCTCCCCGCAGAACTGCTGAACAACTCCCGCGTGCTGCGTGCCTACAACGCGGCCGGGCAGATCCACGACGGGCACGTCGTCGAGCCCGGATCGTTCGCTCGCGCGATCGAGGAGTCGTTCAACGATCCGGCCGTCGACAGCCTGCAGGTCCGCAGCCTGTCGCACGGCTGCTTCCTGTTCGCGATCAGCCGCTCGTAGCGGCCGTGAAACCATGTGCGGGTGAGTGACCAGATCACCGTCGGGGTGGGTGCGGGGGCGAAGTACCTGGGCGTCGACCAGGTGGTCGACCTGGGGCCGCTGCACCCCTCCGCGCACGGCGCGTACCGGCTGCGCCTGACGGTGTCCGGAGCCGACCCGGTGATCACCGAGGCCACCCCGCTCGTCGGCCACCTGCACCGCGGCGCCGAGAAGCTGTTCGAGGTGCGCGACTACCGCCAGGTGCTGACGCTCGCCAACCGGCACGACTGGCTGGCCGCGTTCTGCAACGAGCTGGCCGTCGCGCTGGCCGTGGAGCGGATGACCGGCATGGACGTGCCGCTGCGCGCCCAGTGGCTGCGCGCGCTGCTGTGCGAGCTGAACCGGCTGATGGCGCACATGGTGTTCCTGACCCCGCTCGCTCCCGCGGCCGCACAACACCGCGAGGCGATCCAGTCCGTCATGGAGGAGGCGTCCGGCGGCCGGATCCACTTCATGTTCAACCGCATCGGCGGCCTGCGCGAGGACGTCCCGGCAGGCTGGACGGACCGGGTCCGCCACGCGTTGTCGACGGTCGACGTCGACGCGCTCGCCATCGATGAGGGCCGCCTCGCCGGTCTGGGCGTCCTGTCCCGCGAGGCGGCGCTCGCGCACGGCGTGACCGGCCCGATCGGGCGGGCTTCCGGCGTGGACTTCGACCTGCGCCGCGACGACCCGCTGCCCGCCTACCGCGAGCTGGACGTGCGCCCGGTCGTCCGCACCGAGGGCGACGCGCTGGCCCGTGTGCGCTGCCTGCTCGACGAGGCGCGCCAGTCGATCCGGCTCGCCACCGACTGTCTCGCGAAGCTGCCGTCCGGGCCGGTGAACGTGCGGCTGCCCAAGGCCGTCAAGGCACCGGAGGGCTCGGTCTACACGTGGGTGGAGGCCCCGCTGGGGACGTCCGGCGTGCACCTGTCCTCGCGCGGCGAGAAGACCCCGTGGCGGCTGAAGCTGCGCACCCCGTCGTTCAACAACGTCCAGGCGCTGTCCGCGCTGCTGCCCGGCACGCGCGTGCGGGACCTGCCGCAGGTGCTCGGGTCGTTCGCCGTGGTCGTCGGCGACATCGACAAGTAGCCGGTCAGTCCTCGCGGCGGCGACGCCTGCGCGGCGCCTCACCGCCACCCAGCGACGCCAGCAGCTCGCTCACGGACTTGCCGTCCGCGTGCGCGCCGGACGGGTCGTCCACGGCCGCGCGACGGCCACCGCCGCCGGTCATCTCGGACGCGGTGAGACCGGACGCGACGCGACGGCCACCGGTCATCTCGCTGGCGGTCACCCGCCGCCCGCCGGTCATCTCGGACGCCGTCACCCGGCGGCCGCCCGTGCTCTCGGCGGCAGGGGCCTCAGGCGCCGCACGACGGCCCGTGCGCTCCGAGCTGGAGGACAGGTCGGGTGCGGCCCGGCGACCGGTGCGCTCGGAGCTGGAGGAGAGATCAGGGGCGGCACGACGGCCGGTCGGCTGGTCCGGGTCGATGGTCTCCCACGAACCGCTGCGCTGCGGCGCCTGCCGCTCGGCAGGACGCTCAGCGGGGCGCTCGGCCGGACGCTCGTCGGCACGGCGACGGCCCGCTGCGGGCGGCACCTGCGTGCGGGACTCGGCGGCCAGCGTCTCGCGGCTGATCATCTCGGTGCGCTCGGCGACCCGCGAACGGCGCTCGGCCGACCCGGGCAGCGGCTGGGACACCTGCGGGAGCGGCTGAGAGGCCTGCGGAGCGGGCTTGGCGGCCTGCGGCAGCGGCTGCGACGCCTGGGGCGCGGCGGCCGGCTGCTGCGGCGGCTTGGGCCGCTGCACGAACTCCGTGCGGTCGACCCGCTCGGTCCGCTGAGCCTGGGCCTGCAGCGGCTGGGACATCGGCTGGGACGGCTGGGCAGGGGCGAGCCGGGCCGCGACGTTCTCGGTCGTGCCGCGCGGCGCGATGCGCGGCTCAGCACCCTCGAAGCGGTTGGCGCGCGTCGGCGGTTCCGGCGTGGCGTTGATCGTGATCCGCTCCGGCTGGCCCATGGCCGCGCGGGCGGGCTCGGGACGGGCGACCCGCGTGGACGGCTGCGGCTCGCGGCGCTGCGGGTCCTGCTTGGGGGCCTCGCGGCGGGCGACAGCGGGCTGCGGGCGCGGCTGCGGCGCCGAACGCGTCGGCTCGGGGCGCGCGGGCTCGGGACGGGCGGCCTCGCGGCGCGGCTGCTGGATCTTCACCTCGTGCGCGACGCGTTCGATCAGCTCGGTGCGCTCGGACGGCTTCTCGGCCGGAATCTTCACGACCGGCTTCGACGTGCCCGCGGTGATGATCCGCTTGCTCTCACCGGTGGTCAGGCGGGACCCCTCGCCCAGCGACCGCAGGCGGGTCGACTCGGCGCGCAACGCGACGCGCTCGACGAGGACGTCACCGCCCAGCAGTGCTTCCAGGTTGTCCCGCAGCGCGCGGAGGTCGGCGCGCAGTGACTCGATGTCCCCTCGGGACTCCTCCTCGATCCGCTTGCGGGTCTCGGTCTCGATCTCCAGCTCGTACTCGCGCCTGGCCGCGACCTCGCGCTCCAGCTCGAGCTCGTAGACGGACTGGAGGTCCGCCACCTCGTCGTCGCGGTCGCTGACCTGTCTGCGGTACTTCGCGGCGAGGAACGCGCCCACCAGGGCGGCCCACAGAGCAGCGACCACGGCGAGCCGCAGCATCCGCGCGCTGTCGCTGAGCACGAGCACCGCGGCCGCCACGAGGGCGAGCGCCAGTGCAGCTACTAACAGCAATCGTCCGGAGCCACGACCGTGATCTTGTTGCTCGTCGTCGTACGACGCGCCGCCACCGGTCATGGGGTCTACGGTACCCCGTAGTTATCCGACTGAGACCTACGCATAGGTATCTAGTCCTTTCCCGGTGTCTCCGTAGGCGTCTTGCAGCAGTGCTCCAGCCACAGCGCGGCAGCCGTCAGAGCGAGCGCGGACAACAGTCCGACAACCCCGCTGACCAGGTCGTTCCCCGCGGCCTCGAACTCGTCGCGCACCGGGAAGACGTAGATCAGCAGTCCACTCCAGACGCCGGACATGATCGCGCCGAGAACCGAGGAGGCCTTCGCCAGCGCGACCGCGCGGGCCGCCGTCAGCGGCTGCACCGGACGGGCGCCTGCGCGGCGTTCGATCCTGGCGCGCAACGAGAACGCGAGCAGCGTCTCCACGATCGCGATCACGAAGAGTGTGCTTCCCGCCAGCAACGGCAAGGGCGGCAACGTGTCGTACGCGAGCCTGAGCAGCAGATGGGCCAGCAGACCTGCCACGACGGCGATGCCGACCAGGTCGCGCGACTTGGTGAACCTCACCTGTTCATCCAACCCGAAGCACGAGGTCGGTGCGGCGGTGCACGCCGTCCGCGCTGAACTCCAGCTGGTCCACCCGGCCGCGACCGGGCAGCACCGCGTCCGGATCGATGTCGAGCCATGGGATCAGGACGGTCGCGCGTTCGTGCGCACCGGGGTGCGGCAACAACAACACAGGATCATCCGATCGCACGTCGTCCACCGTCACGACGTCCACGTCCAGCGTGCGCGGGCCCCAGCGCAGCGTCCGCACCCGCCCGGAAGCGTCCTCGACGGCCTGTCCGCGGCGCAGCCAGCCCCGTTCGTCCACATCGGGCGATTCCACGACGAGCACGGCGTTGAGGAAGTCCGGCTGGTCCGTCACACCCCACGGCGCCGTCTCGTACACCGGGGACACGGCGACGAGCACGTCGGCGAAACCGTCGACCGCCTGCTGGAGGAAACCCAGCCGGTCGCCCATGTTCGAGCCGATCGACAGGACCGCCCTGCTCATCGGGCCAGTCGCCGGGAACGCCGGATCGTCACCGTCACGTCGTCGAACGACAGCGGGATCGGCGCGTTCGGCTTGTGGATCGTCACCTCGGTGGCGTGCAGGCGCTCGTCCTCCATGACCGCGTCGGCGATCCTGCCCGCGACCGTCTCGATGAGATCGCACGGCGGCCCGCTGACGATGTCCGCGGCGCGCTGCGCCAGCTCGCCGTAGTGGACGGTCTCCTTGAGATCGTCCGTCGCGGCCGCCTTGCCCAGGTCCAGCCACAGGGTGATGTCCACGACGAAGTCCTGCCCGTCGCGCTTCTCCTGCTCGTACACGCCGTGGTGGCCGAACACGCGCAGCCCGGTCACCGTGATGCGGTCAGCCACGGGTCCACGCCCCGGCGACCGCGACGGCGTCCAGGGACCTGTCCACGTCGTGCACGCGCACTCCCCACGCCCCGGCGAAGGCGGCCAGCGCCGACACGGCGGCGGTGGCGTCCTCGCGGCCGTCCGGTGCCCGCTCGCCGAGCAGCGTCCCGAGGAACCTCTTGCGGGACGCGCCGACGAGCACCGGGAAACCGATCGAGATCAGCTCGTCCAGCCGGTTGAGCAGCTGCCAGTTGTGCTCGGTCTTCTTCGCGAACCCCAGTCCTGGGTCGAGCACGATGTCGTCCTCCGACACACCCGCGCGCACCGCGGCGTCCACCCGCGCGAGCAGCTCCTCGCGAACGTCGGAGACGACGTCGTCGTAGGTGGCCAGCGAGTCCATCTCGGTGCTGTGGCCGCGCCAGTGCATCAGGATCCACGGGACTCCGGCCGACGCGACCACGGACGCCATGTCCGGGTCCGCGAGCCCGCCGGACACGTCGTTCACGATCGAGGCACCCGCCTCCAGCGCGGCCGAGGCCACCGAGGCGCGCATGGTGTCCACGGACACCGGAACGCCCTCCGCGACCAGCGCGCGGATCACCGGCACCACGCGTGCGATCTCGACGTCCGGGTCGACCCGGACCGCACCCGGCCGCGTCGACTCGCCGCCGACGTCGATCAGGTCGGCGCCGCGCTTGTGCATCGCGACGCCGTGCGCCACGGCGTCCGCCACGTCGAGGTAGCGGCCCCCGTCGGAGAACGAGTCCGGGGTGACGTTCAGCACGCCCATCACGACGCAGCGGGAGGGCCTGGGGAGGCTCATCGCAGGCGTCCGCGGATGAGCTCGATCGCCTCCGCACGCGACGAAGCCTGGCTGCGCAGCAACCCGCGCACGGCCGACGTGGTGGTGCGGGAGCCGGGCTTGCGCACGCCGCGCATGCCCATGCACAGGTGCTCGGCCTCGATGACGACGATGACGCCGCGCGGTTCGAGCCTGCGCACGAGCGCGTCGGCGACCTGCGACGTCAGCCGCTCCTGGACCTGCGGGCGCTTGGCGTAGAGGTCGACGAGCCGCGCGATCTTGGACAGGCCGGTGACCCGGCCGGCCTCGTTCGGGATGTACCCGACGTGCGCGACGCCGTGGAACGGCAGCAGGTGGTGCTCGCAGAAGCTGAACATCGGGATGTCGGTGACCAGGACGAGCTCCTCGTGGCTCTCGTCGAAGGTCCGCGCCAGCACGCTGTCCGGGTCCGTGTAGAGCCCTGCGAAGAGCTCTCGGTAGGCACGGGCCACCCGTGCGGGTGTCTCGCGCAGGCCTTCGCGCTCCGGGTCCTCACCGCACGCGAGCAGGAGCTCGCGGACGGCGGCCTCGGCGCGGGCGTGGTCGAACGTCCTCTGCGCGGCGACGCCGGCCTCCCCGTTGGGGGAAAGACCGGCGTCGACGTCTGTCCGCTCGCTCACTTGCGTTCGTCCGCGTCCGTGGGCTCGGGCTTCTTCGGCTCCCAGACGTTGCGCGTCTCGCCCGGCACCGTCGCCGGGGTCCATCCGGGCGGGGCGCCGTAGTTCGGCGGGCCCGACTGGTTGGCCGGCTGACCGGAGTTCGGGTGGTACGCGCCGTTCGAGCCGATGCCGTTGGTCGGAACCGCGGGCTCCACCGGTTCCGCCGCCGGTGCGTCCGGCTCGTCGTCGAGGTGGTCCTCGATGGCGGGCGGCCACGGCTCGCCGCGTTCCTTGGCGAGCTCACCGGGAGTCTTGATCGGCGGGATGTCCGACGGCGTGCGGTCACCGAAGTCGTTGAACTGGGTGATCCGCGGCCGCTTCTCGACCCGCGCGAAGATCCGCTCCAGCTCCTTCTGGTGGAGGGTCTCCTTCTCGATCAGCTCGAGCGTGAGGTCGTCGAGGACGTCGCGGTACGTGGTGAGCACCTCGTACGCCTCGGTGTGCGCGGCCTCGATGAGCTTGCGCACCTCCTCGTCGATCTCGTGCGCGACCTCGAGCGAGTAGTCCGCCTGACGTCCCGCCGAGCGGCCGAGGAACGGCTCACCCTGCTCCTGCCCGTACTTCACGGCGCCGAGCTTGGCGCTCATGCCGTACTCGGTGACCATCGCGCGGGCGATCTTGGTGGCCTGCTCGATGTCGTTGGACGCACCGGTCGTGGGCTCGTGGAAGACGAGCTCCTCGGCCGAGCGGCCGCCGAGCGCGAACACCAGTCTGGCGATCATCTCGGACCTGGTCATCAGGTCCTTGTCCTCCTCGGGCACGGACAGGGTGTGTCCACCCGTGCGGCCGCGGGCGAGGATCGTGACCTTGTAGACCGGGTCGATGTCCGGCATGGCCCACGCGGCCAGGGCGTGCCCGGCCTCGTGGTACGCGGTGATCTTCTTCTCCTTCTCGGAGATGATCCGGCTCTTGCGGGCCGGACCGCCGATCACGCGGTCCACCGACTCCTCCAGCGCGGCCGCCGTGATGACGTGACCGTTCTGGCGGGCGGTGAGCAGTGCCGCCTCGTTGATGACGTTCGCCAGGTCGGCGCCGGAGAACCCGACGGTGCGCTTGGCGAGCCCGTCGAGGTCGGCGGCGTTGTCGAGCGGCTTGCCCTTCGAGTGCACGCGCAGGATCTGCTTGCGACCCTTCAGGTCCGGTGCGGACACCGGGATCTGCCGGTCGAAGCGGCCGGGGCGCAGCAGTGCGGGGTCGAGGATGTCGGGCCGGTTCGTCGCCGCGATCAGGATGATCCCGCCGCGCGAGTCGAAGCCGTCCATCTCGACGAGCAGCTGGTTCAGCGTCTGCTCGCGCTCGTCGTGCCCGCCGCCGAGGCCGGCACCGCGGTGACGGCCGACGGCGTCGATCTCGTCGACGAAGATGATGCACGGCGCGTTCTGCTTGGCCTGCTCGAACAGGTCGCGGACGCGGGAGGCACCGACACCGACGAACATCTCGACGAAGTCCGAGCCGGAGATCGAGTAGAACGGCACGCCGGCCTCACCGGCGACGGCCCTCGCGAGCAGCGTCTTGCCGGTTCCGGGCGGCCCGTAGAGCAGGACGCCCTTCGGGATCTTCGCGCCGAGCGCCTGGTAGCGGCCGGGGTTCTGGAGGAAGTCCTTGATCTCCTCGAGCTCCTCGACGGCCTCCTCGGCACCCGCGACGTCCGAGAAGGTCGTCTTGGGCATGTCCTTCGAGAGCTGCTTGGCCTTGGACTTGCCGAAGTTGAGGACCCGGTTCCCGCCGCCCTGCGCGTTGTTCATCATCCACATGAGCAGCAGCAACAGCAGGCCCAGCGGGACGAGGTAGATCAAGATCTGCATCAGGACGGACTCCTGGCTGACCTTGGTCTCGACCGTGGGCTTGTTGCTGGCCTCGTCGAGGATGTTGAAGACCTCGTCGGTGGCGCTGGCGGGGAACTGCGTGATCAGCCGGTTGTGGCCGTCGACGTTCGCGCCGTCGACGAGGGTCAGCCGGAGACGCTGCTCCTTGTCCTCGAGCGTGGCTTCCTTGACCTTGCCCTCCCGCACCTGCTGAAGGGCTTGGGAAGTCTTGACCTGGTGGTAACCCCGTGAGTCGTCAAAGAGCACGGTGAAGACGAAGTAGAGCAGCAACACCGCAGCGATCCACAGCAGCGGGTTGCGAAGCAGGCGCTTGCGGTCCATGCATTTACGGCCGACGGGCGGCCTCGACCCTCCCTGACTTGCGTGTCGGGCGGTGGAGGACCCACCTCTCCCGCGTCCGGCCAGCCTACCGCCCGCTGGTCGGGTACTGAGCAACCAACGGCCGGGAGTGGACTGCGGTTCCCCGGCGTGACCACGGACACGGATGTTCCTAGTGTCTGGTTCACCCGGAATACGTTGGGCCGTCCAGACGAGTGACGCAGGTCACCCAGTCTCATTACGTTGGACGGTCACATGTCATCCTCAGTCACCCCCCAGTGTTTCCCCGCCCACTCGAAAGAGTGAACACGCTACTGAAGGTACGTAACCGAATGACAGCTCGTCACACGCCACCCGGCCTGTTCAGACGCGTCGCACTGCCCGCAGGGGCACTGCTCGGCGTGATCGCGGCCGCCGGCGTCACCGTGGTCGCGCTGCGCGCGACGAGCGGTGCCGACTGCCAGGGCGCGCTGCCTCTCAAGGTGGCCGTCACCCCAGCCGCCCTCGAGGTCGTCAACGCGGCCGCCGAGGACTACCAGCGAACACAGCCGGTCGTGAACGGCCGGTGCGTGCAGGTGCAGGTCGAGTCGCGCAACGCGGCGGACGTCGCGCACGAGCTGCCCACAGCTCAGATCAGCCCGCACTCGCTCTGGATCCCCGACTCCACGATGTGGGCCGCCGAGGCCCAGCGCCAGTCCGCCGAGACCGGTCCGGAAGCCCCGAAGCTCGACATCAAACCGTCTCTCGCGTCGTCACCACTGGTGCTCGCGGGGTCGCAGACGGCGATGAGCGCGCTCGGCCATCCGGTCCAGCCGGTGTCCTGGCAGAAGGTCCTCGACCCCAAGGTCGCCGTGTCGCTGTCCGACCCGACGATCACCTCCGAGGGCCTGGCCACGCTGTTCGTGATCAGGACCCTGCTCGGCAACCCGGACGGCTCCCCGAAGCCCGAGCTGGTCGGCGCGCTGCTGCGCGTCGGCCGCAGCGCCGTGCCATCCGTGCGCGACGCCTTCAGCAAGGTCACGACCGATGCCGACAAGGCGCCCGTCTTCGCGGCGTCCGAGCAGCAGGTCGTGTCCAACAACCATTCGATCGGCTCGAACTCGCAGGCCACGGTCTTCGGCGCCCCGCCGAAGGAGGGCACGCTGAGCTTCGACTTCCCGCTGGTGCGGGTGTCGCGGCCGTCCGAGCAGCCCGGCACCGGCGAGGCCGCGCAGGGCTTCGAGCGGGTCCTGCGCTCGAACGAGACGATCAAGCGCTTCTCCGATGCGGGCTTCCGCAACGTGGCAGGCGAGGCGCCGCAGGGCTGGACGAACGACAAGGACGGCGTCAAGGGCGACCAGGTCAAGATCATCGAGACCCCCAACGCCGACCAGGTGTCCGAACTGCTGCGCACGTGGGGTGCCATCAACCTCGACATGCGCATGCTCACCGTGTTCGACGTGTCCGGCTCGATGATCGAGAAGGGCGCCAACGGCAAGACCCGCGTGGAGGCGGCGACCGAGGCGGCGTTCACCGCTCTCGCGATGCTGCCGGACACCACGCAGATCGGGCTCTGGGCGTTCTCGACGGACAAGAAGCCGCCGAACGACTGGATCGAGCTGACCCCGATCGGGCCTCTCGGTGAACCGCTGCAGGGCGTTCCCCGGCGCAAGCGGCTCGAGGGTGGCGTCGGGCAGCTGAAAGCGCTGGTCGGTGGTGGTACCGCGTTGAACGACACGACGCTCGCCGCCTACCGGCACGTGCTGGCCGGGTACGACGCTTCCAAGGTCAACTCGGTCGTGCTGATGACCGACGGGCGCAACGACGACATCTCGTCGATCGACACCGCTTCGTTGATCGAGACGTTGAAGCGGGAGTCCGATCCCGCCAAGCCGGTGCCGGTCATCATGATCGGGCTCGGCCAGGAAGCCGACATGGAGTCGCTGAAGGCGATTTCCGCGGCGACCGGTGGCAAGGCTTACCAGGCTCTGCAGCCGGACGACATCCGCGGCGTCGTGCTCGACGCGTTGAGCCAGCGCCGCTGCCGCCCCAACTGCTAGCCGATCGCCATGAGGGGAGCTTTCCCAGCGTTGAGCGCTGGGAAAGCTCCCCTCATGGCATCAACGTTCAGTTGGAGTAGACCTTGGGGTCCAGGGTGCCGATGTACGGCAGGTCGCGGTAGCGCTCGGCGTAGTCGAGGCCGTAGCCGACGACGAACTCGTTGGGGATGTCGAACCCGACGTACTTGACCGGCACCTCGACCTTCACGGCGTCGGGCTTGCGCAGCAGCGTGCAGACCTCGAGCGAGCGCGGACGCCGCGACTGGAGGTTCTTCAGCAGCCACGACAGGGTCAGGCCGGAGTCGATGATGTCCTCGACGATGAGCACGTCGCGGTCGGCGATGTCGCGGTCCAGGTCCTTCAGGATGCGCACCACCCCCGACGAGGACGTGGACGAACCGTAGGAACTGACCGCCATGAACTCGAGCTGCACCGGCACGGGAAGTGCGCGGGCCAGGTCGGAAGTGAACATCACCGCGCCCTTGAGCACGGTGATCAGCACCAGGTCCGAGTCACCTTGTGGGTGATCGGCCGCGACCTGCTTGGCGAGTTCGGTGACCTTGTCGCTGATCTCCTGCTCGGTGATGAGCACGGATGCGATGTCGCCGTCGTACACGGACAGGTCCCCTCTGTTAAGGCTGAGCTGCGTCGACGACGAGCCTGCCATGCGAGCGCCGCGCGACAAAGCCGCCGGGCAGCCACACCGCGCCCTGGCCGCGCCACGCCGACACCAGCTCGTCGACACGCCGCAGGTGCGAGTCGGACAACTCGGGCACGCCTTCGTCGAGGAGCCACCGCCTGAGCACTCTGCGTCGCAGTGCGCTGGGAAGATCCTCGATCTCCACGACCTCGCAGCAGTCGCCTGCGAACGCGTCGGCCAGCGAGTCGAGTGCGTCACAGTCCTCGCGCAGCTGCGCGGCCGTGCGCGCCAACGCCTCCGCGACACCGCCCTGCAGGACCTCCTCCAGCAGCGGCAGCACCTCGGTCCGCAGCCGCACGCGCTGGAACGACGGGTCGGCGTTGTGCGGGTCCGCCCACGGCGTCAGCCCCTGCTCCGCGCACGCGGCAACGGTCGTCGCGCGCGTGACGCCGAGCAGCGGACGTCCCCACGGCGGGTCCACCGAGCGCATCCCGGCGATCGACCGCGGGCCGCTCCCCCGGCCCAGCCCCAGCAGCACGGTCTCGGCCTGGTCGTCGAGCGTGTGGCCGAGCAGCACGAGCCCGCTTTCCGGTCGCAGCGCGGCATAGCGGGCCTTGCGCGCCGCCGCCTCCGGGCCGCCGGTGCCGTCGACCCGCACGGTCAGGACGCGGGCGTCGAGGCCGAGCTCGGCGCACGTCCGCGCGGCGCTCGACGCGACCTGCGCCGAGCCCTCCTGCAGCTGGTGATCGACGATCAGCGCCCGCGCGCCGGGCACGAGACGCGCGGTCGCCGCGGCCAGTGCCAGTGAGTCGGCGCCGCCGGACACGGCGACGGCGAGCTCGTCCGGCTGGGCGGCGTCGAGGAAACGACGGACCGCGGTCCTGACCTCGGAGACGGGTCCGTTCACGGTGCGACGCGGCGCAGCCAGGTGATCGGTTCGGCGATCTCGGCGCGGGTCGGCAGCGTCTCGGCGGACGTCCAGATCGCGTTGAAGCCGTCCATGCCGACGCGGTCCACGACGTACTCGGTGAACGCCGCGCCCTCGGCGTACTGGCGGACCTTCGCCTCGACGCCGAGCAGCGTGCGCAGCACCCGGTCCAGCAGCCCGCCGCCCTTGCGGCGCGCGGTGAACCTGCTGCGGATCGTCGCGACGGACGGCACGACCGACGGGCCGACCGCGTCCATCACGTGGTCGGCGTGCCCTTCGAGCAAAGTGGACAGTGCGATCAGCCGGTCCAGCACCAGTTTCTGCTGCGGCGTCTGGACGAGCTCGATCAGTCCCATCGGGCCGTCGCCAGCGCGCAGCTTCTGCCGGAAGTCGCGGATGACGTCGCCGAGCGGCGCGCGTGCGGTGTCCATTGCGGACAGCAGCGACACGACCTGGTCGGCGAAGTACGGGCGCAGCCAGGGAACCCCGGTGAACTGCAGGCGGTGCGTGCACTCGTGCAGGCACACCCACATGCGGAAGTCGTCGGCGGGCACGTCGAGCGCCTGCTGCGCGCCGACGATGTTCGGCGCGACGAGCAGCAGCCGTCCGGCGAGCTGTTCGTTGGGGCTGAACGGGTCGTACTGGCCGAGCACCCGCGAACTGAGGAACGCGAGCACCACGCCCGCCTGCACACCAGCGGTCCCGGCGAGCACGCCGGCGAGCGGGCTGGCCGACCGCGGCAGCGCGGGTGCGGTCAGCGCCTCGAGTCCCTGCACGGCCGCGCGGACCCACGCGGGACGGTCGACGACCTCACCGGGCAGCAGCGGAAGTCCCTGACCGAGACCGGTCAGGTCGCGCACGTGCACCTCGGCGCTGGTGGCGAGTTCGCGCAGTCTGCCGACGACGTGGTCGGCCTCGTCGCGCGGTATCTGCGGTCCCGGCCGCACGAGCCGGACGGCCGTCGCCGCCGCGAGCTCCCAGTCAACCGGCCCGAGCTCGGCCTCCGTCGCCCCGTTCACCCTTCCGACGCTACCTGCCGGTATCGCGTCATGAACAGCCGCAACCACGCAGCGTGGCGGCGAGTACGTCCAGCGCCTGGCGCACGTCGTCGGTGTTGCCCGTGCTGGCCGTCATGAACGCGAACACCAGCAGCCTGCCGTCCTTGTCGACGACGACACCGGCGAGCGAGTTGACGCCGGTCAGCGTGCCGGTCTTGGCCCGCACCCAGCCCTTCCCGCTCGCCGCGACGTTCTGGTAGCGCTCGGCGAGCGTGCCGCTGCCACCCGCCACGGGCAGCGCGGTGAGCAGCGGGCGCAGCTTCGCGGTGCGCTGGTCGTCGAGTCCCGGTTTGGCGGCGGCGGCCAGGATGTCCGCGAGCAGCTTGGCCGGGACCTTGTTCCGCGCGGACAGTCCGCTCGCGTCGTAGACGTCCACTCCGGTCACGTCGAAGCCGTTCTTGGCGAGCACGTCCTTCACGGCCTTCATGCCGCCCGCGAACGACTGCTCGTTGCCGGTGGCCCTGGCGACCTCGCGGGACATGGCCTCGGCGAGGAGGTTGTCGGAGATCTGCATCAGGTTGTCGACGAGCTGCTCGACCGGCGCGGACTTCACCTCGGCGATCACCTGCGCTCCTGCGGGTGCGGTACCGACGGTCGCGCCAGCCCCGCCGACCCGCTGCGCGAACGCGTCCGCGACGGCCTGTCCCGGCGTCGCGCTGCGCGGGCTGACGACCTTGGCCGGGTCGGCGCGCCCGCCGTCCATCATGATCGGCACCATCGGCGCGATCGAACCGCCCGCGATGTCGAGCGGGTCCCAGCCGGGTGCCATCGCGTCGCCGGCATACCGGCTGAGGTCGACGTACACCTTCGTGACCGGCCCCTTGGCGGTGACCTTGGCGGCGAGATCGTCGAGCGTGGCCGCGCCGGGGTAGACGGTGGTGGTGCCGGCGGGTTTCGAGGACAGCGTCACGTCGCCGCCGCCGACGAGCACCACGGAGCCGGGCTCGGGTCCGGCGACGACCTTGGTGGTGAGCTGGTCGGTGCGTTCGAGCTGCAGGAGCGCGGCGGCCGCCGTGAGGATCTTGAGCGACGACGCGGGCGTGCCGGGCGTGGCCGCGCCCTGCTGCCACAGGACCGTGTTGTTCGCCGGGTCGATGACCGCGCCCGTCAGCGGCTGCAGCAGCCCGCTGGCCGCGGGACCCGTGAACGCCTTCCCGATGCCGCTCGCGCTGGGTGCAGGCGCCTTGCCGTCGACGGTCTTGACCATCGGGCGGACCTCGGCGGGCGGGGCGGGCGGCTGGGTGGTGACGGCCGCGGGACCGCTGAACGCGTTGTAGGTGAGGATCGAGCCGACGCCCAGGATCGCCACCGCCAGCTGTGAGCCGATGACGAGCCACGGTCTCTTGCGCTTCTCGGCGGTGCCGATCCTCTCGGGCTCCGCGTGGGTGTCTTCGGGATCCGCCTCGGGCGACTTCCTCGCGTTGCCGCCGACCGGCTGGGTCCTGCTGTTGTCGGGCGCCCCGGAATTGTGCGGACCGATTTTGGGTTGTTGCTGGCTCGACGGCCCAGAACTGTCGGTGCCGGCTGGGAGAATGAAGCCAGGGGGACCCCCTGGCGGGGACGCCTGCTGAAGCTTGGCCGCGGGCGGCTGGGCCATCGGCCTGGTCGGGCCCCCGTCGAGCCTCGGCTGACCGCTCTGGTCGAGCTGCCGCGGGCCGCCGAACTCCGGCCGCTGCCCGCCCTGCTCAGGCGACTGCTGGCCGTGCTCCGGCTGCCTTCCCCGGTCGAACGGCCGCTGGCCGCCGTTCTCGGGCCGCTGGTCGAACGGCCGCGGACCCCCGTTCTCGGGGCGTTGGCCGCCCTGGTCGAACGGCCGCGGTCCACCGTTCCCAGGCCGCTGCCCACCGTGCTCGAGCCGCTGGCCGCCCTGCTCAGACTGCCGCTGCCCACTGCTCTCAAGCCGCTGGCCACCTTGCTCAGACCGATGCCCGCCGTGCTCAGACCGCTGGCCACCCTGGTCGGACTGCCGCTGCCCACCGTGTTCACCGGCGCGCTGGCCCGCCTGCTCCCCCTGGCGCGCCCCACCCTGCTCGGGCCTCGAGCCACCGTGCTCCGGCTTCGGGCCACCGCGCCGCGGACCGTGCTCGGAGGGGCGCCCACCACCGAACAACGGCGAGGCGGGCTGCACCCCGGGAGGGGGCTTCAACAGGGGCCCGGCACCAGTCCGCAGGTTGCCCGGCCCGGCGTCCACTCGGGATCCGGACGGCGGTACCGACTCGCCCCCACCGGAGCCACCCTGGGACTTCCGCACCCCACCGGCGGGGAACCGCATCGTCGGCGATTCGACGGGCGGCCGCTTGACCTGCACGGTTGGCGGTTCGGGCACGTCCTGCGAAGGGGTGTCGTCGTCCACCGTGGGCCACGAGGGCTCGTCCGGCACTCGGTCCTCCGTCAGCTCGGTACGGGCAATCTCACACCCTTCTGCTGTCCCTCCGATGAGGGTTGACAGGGCGTCTTGGTCCACACTAGTGGGAGTCAAGAACAGCGAGCATTGAGCGAGGGACCGCAGTGGAGTTCGACGTCACCATCGAGATCCCCAAGGGCGTGCGCAACAAGTACGAGGTGGACCACAAGACGGGCCGGATCAAGCTGGACCGGACGCTCTTCACGTCGACGCAGTACCCGGCCGACTACGGGTTCGTCGAGAACACCCTCGGTGAGGACGGCGACCCGTTGGACGCCCTCGTCCTGGTGCAGGAGCCGACGTTCCCCGGCTGCCTGATCCGCGCCCGCGCGATCGGCATGTTCAAGATGACCGACGAGAAGGGCGGCGACGACAAGGTTCTGTGCGTCCCGGCCCACGACCCTCGTCAGGAGCACCTGCGCGACATCCACCACCTGGCCGAGTTCGACCGGCTGGAGATCCAGCACTTCTTCGAGGTCTACAAGGACCTCGAGCCCGGCAAGTCCGTCGAAGGCGCGACCTGGGTCGGCCGCGTCGAGGCCGAGGCCGAGATCGAGCGCTCCTACAAGCGTCAGCTCGACGCTGAGGAAAGCGGCGAAGAGCACTGAGAACGCCGAAAAGGGGCCCCGGAGATCCGGGGCCCCTTTCGTTTGCCGAGAACTACACCGCGGCGACGGCCTCGCCGTCGGCCACCCGCTGGAGGCCGGACTTCTCCGACAGCGGGATCTCGCGGATGAACCACACCAGCAGGAACCCGACGATCATCACGAGACCACCGGTGAGGAACACCGTGTCCATCGCGCCGGAGAAACCGTCGAGGAACGGCCGCGCCAGCACCGGGTCGAGTCCCTTGAGGAACTCGGTGTTGTTCAGGTCCACACCAGAGCCGCCCTGCTGCAACGACTGCGCGAACTGCGGGTTCTGCGCGAGCGCCGTGCGGAACGCCTCGGTCTGCATCGCCGACCGCAGGCCGGACCCGATCTTGTCGCCGACCGTGCTGAACAGGATCGACAGGAAGACCGCGGTACCGACGGTGCCGCCGATCTGCCGGAAGAACGTCGCCGACGACGTCGAGACGCCCATGTCCCGCGGTTCGGACGAGTTCTGGATCGCGACCAGGATCGTCTGCATGCACTGGCCGAGCCCGGCGCCCATGATGAACATGAAGATCATCACCAGCCAGATCGGCGTGTCCGTGCCGACCCTGCTGAGCAGCAGCAGCGCCGTCGCCATCATGCCCGCGCCGATCACCGGGAAGATCTTGTAGCGACCGGTCTTCGCGGTGACCTGACCGCTGATCGCGGTCGCGGACATGATGCCCAGCATCATCGGCAGCAGCATCAGGCCGGACTGCGTCGGCGAGACGCCCTTGACGATCTGCAGGTACAGCGGCAGCGACACCATGCCGCCGAACATGCCGATGCCGAGCACGAAGTTGATCGCGTTGCCCAGCGCGAACGTGTGGTTGCGGAACAACCGCAGCGGCAGCAGCGCCTCGTCGCCCATCCGCCGCTCGGCGAGGATGAACGCGATGATGCCCAGCCCGCCGACGACGTACATCGCGATGGACGTCCCGGAGGCCCAGCCCCACTCACGGCCCTGCTCCGCGACGAGCAGCAACGGCACGAGCCCGACGATCAGGGTGAGCGCGCCGACGTAGTCGATGCGGTGGTCGACCCGGTTGTGCGGGATGTTGAGCACCTTCGCGACGACGGCGAGCGCGGCGAGCGCGACCGGGACGTTCACCAGGAACACCCAGCGCCAACCGGCCACGCCGAGGAAGCTGTCCATACCGGCGAACAGGCCGCCGATGACCGGGCCGAGGACGCTGGACGTGCCGAACACGGCCATGAAGTACGCGGAGTACCTGCTGCGCTCCCTCGGGGAGATCATGTCGGCCATGATCGCGAAGGCGAGCGACATCAGACCGCCCGCGCCGAGACCCTGCACCGCGCGGAACGCGGCGAGCTCGTACATCGAGTTGGCGATGCCCGACAGCAGCGAGCCCGCGAGGAACAGCGAGATCGCGGCCAGGTACAGCGGCTTGCGGCCGTAGATGTCCGAGAGCTTGCCGTACAACGGCGTCGTGACCGTGGCGGTGATCAGGTAAGCGGTCGTGGCCCACGCCTGCAGCGTCTGGCCGTGCAGCTCGTCGGCGATGGTCTTCATCGCGCTGGCGACGATCATCTGGTCCAGCGCGGCGAGGAACATGCCGAGCAGCAGTCCCGACAGCACCGTCAGGATCTGACGATGCGTCAGCGAAGCCTGCTGAGTTTCCGTTGACATCTACCTTTCCCCTCCTGTGCGAGCCCCCAGCCCGCCTTCAGACATGAAGTTCGGAATCGCGGTCTCGTAGTCCTGCACGAAGCGCTCGAAGAGGTCGGCGAACTGCTTCCAGTCCGCCTCCTCCCACTCCTCGAACATCCGTGCGATGGCGACGTTGCGCAGTCGCCTGCGTTCTTTGAGCAACTTGAGTCCGGCGTCGGTGGCGGCGAGCACGCTGGCGCGGCCGTCCGCGGGGTCGGCCCTGCGCTCGACCAGCCCGTCCTTCACCAGCACGGCTACCTGCCTGCTGATCGTCGACGGGTCGGACAGCACCGCTTCGGCGAGCGCGCTCGACCGGCACGGCCCCATGCCCGCCAGGGTGGCGAGCAGGATGAAGGACGCCTTGTCCATGCCCTGCTTGGCCATCTGGTGTGCGACCTGGGCGTGCATCTTGTTCAGGCGGACCATCGCCATGCCGACGCGGTCAGCCAGTTCGTGGCCCGAATCGGCGGCGGAGCAGAAGCCCGGCTCGACCATCACCAACTCCGTTGCTTGCATCATCCAACTAGTTGCTCGCTACAAGCATCCATCTCGAACGGAGTATTGGCAAGTGAGTTTCAGCTCTCACTCGCACGAAGTGGTTACTCATGGGTAACATCCGCTGCATGAGCCAGGACTTCTCGTTCGTCGCCGACGCGATGAAGCAGGTCGTGCCGTGGGTGAAGACCCTCGGGATCGAGTTCGAGGACGTGTCGGCCACGCGCGTGGTGGCCGTCCTGCCGGACGACGAGCCGATGCGCAACCACGTCGGCGGGCCGCACGCGGCGAACATGTTCGGCGTGGGCGAGACCGCGTCGGGCGCCGTCGTGATGGCCGCGTTCGCCGAGTACATGGACAAGGCGACGCCGCTCGTCGCGCGCGCCGAGATCGCCTACAAGAAGCTCGCGCTGGGCGCGCTGCGCGCGGAGGCCGTGCTGGAGCGCTCAGCCACCGACGTGATCGCCGAGCTGGAGTCGGGCACCCGCCCCGAGTTCCCGGTCGCCGTCACGATCACCAACGCCGAAGGCGTGACGACCGGCGAGATGACCGTCGTCTGGACGCTCAAGCCGAACCGTTCCTGACGTGCTCGCGGCACCGGCGGCGGGAACAGCCGTTGGTGCGGTCGACGAACGCCGCGGCACAGACCTCGCAGCGCTTGACCCGCCGCCACCCGTCGGTGACGACCAGCGCGACGAGCCCGGCCGCCGCGGTGTCCACCACGTCGTCGAGCTCCGCACGCCACCGACCGTCCACTTCGGACAGCCGGAGCCCGCGGAGCGCCGACTCGAGCTCGCGCGCCGCCAGCCGCTCGTCCGGCAGCGCGGTGACGACGGCCGCGAAGACCCCCTGTGCCAGCAGGGTCTCCGCGGTCCTCAGCGCCGGGTCGAGCAGCCGGAACGGCGGCACGGCCGTCATTGCTCCTCGATGGTGACTCCCATGGACCGCGCCGTGCCCGCGATGACGCGCATCGCGGCCTCGACGTCGGTCGTGTTGAGGTCGGGGAGCTTGCGCTCGGCGATGACCCGCAGCTGAGCGCGCGTGAGCACGCGCCGCCCGTTCATCGCCTTCTTGATGAGCGAGCTGGTCGGCGGGGTCTTGAGCCGCAACGCGAACGTCTTGTCCTCGAAGACCGAGATGACCACCGGGACGGTCTCGCCGCGCTGGCCACCCGTCGCCTCGTCGTAGGCGCGCTTGATCCCGACCAGGTTCGTGCCCGTGTGCCCCAGCATCTTGCCGAGGTCCATCATCGAGGCGTTGCCCGCCTCGAGCTGCATCGTGATCTCGTGGATCGTCTTCTTCGCGGCCATGGGCCGAACGTAGGAACTGACGTAGCGTCAGACTCAAGTCGATAACAAAGTGAACTACTTCCACCCTCGCTCCGTACGCCTAATTAGCTGGTCACAGGTGTAGGGAGGCGTACGGTGGGGCGTACGGTCGTCGGACGGCGAGTCGCGGGCACAGTGCTGCTGCCGCTTCTGGTGGTGGGGTGCAGCAGCACCCACGCCGCCCCCGTTCCTGTTGCCCAACCCATCGCGCCGCCGTCGACGACCATCACGACGACGACCACACCGGACAGCGGTCCCTCCTCCCAGCTCACGGTGCAGAACATCGTGGACGGCCGGACCGTGACGCTGTCCGACGGCACGAACGTGCAGGTGGAAGGCCTCGCCCCGATGGGCGAGTGCTGGGCCGAGATGTCCGCCCAGTTCGCCGCGACGATGGTGCTCGGCAAGCCGGTCAGGGTGAACCGCGGCTCGCCGGCGTCTCCGCTCAAACTCGAGGACGGCACCGACTACGCGTTGCTCGCGGTCGGCCAGGGAGCCGCGCGCGCCGAGGCGCCCTCCGGCGTGATGCTGGAGGCCCAGACCGCGGCGCAGCAGGTGCCCAGCGGGCTGTGGGGTTCGCCGTGCAACGGGCAGGACGCCAAGCCCACGACGCCGGCACCTCCTCCCCCGCCGCCTCCGCCCGCCACCAAGAAGCCTCCGGTCACGCCGACCACGCGGTTCGTGTTCTTCTTCGACTGCGAAGAGGCCAAGCGGGCCGGTGCGGCGCCGATCCGCAGGGACCAGCCGGGGTACCGGCTGCAGCTGGACCAGAACCAGAACGGCATCGCCTGCGAGTGACCTGAGTAACACTCCGGCCGCCAGGCCCCGATAGGGCTGCCGTGACCGCAGCCCAGTTCTGGCGCCAGCTGCCCAAGAAGGCGCGCATCGTCCTGATCGCCATCGCCGCCGTGCTGCTGCTCGGCCTGATCGGCAGCATGTCCGGCAACGAGAAGCCGCGACCGCAGTCTCTGGCGACGTCAGTACCCGGGGCGACGAGCACGACCACCACCACAACGACAACCACAACGACAACGACCACGTCGGCCGCTCCGCCGGCGGTGACGGTGCAGAGCGTGGTGGACGGCCGCACGCTGCTCCTGTCCGATGGCACGAAGGTCGTGGTCCGCGGACTCGCGCAGCCCGGCGCGTGCTGGGCGACCGCGTCACTCGACTTCGCCAAGAGCACTCTCGTGAACCAGTCGATCCGCCTGGTCGACACCTCAGCCGAGGTGGCCACGGTGCTGCTGCCCAACGGCAGCGACTACGCGGTTCTCGCGCTGAGCAAGGGAGTCGCCCGCGCGGAAGCGGCCGCGATCAAGACGCTGCAGGACACCCAGGCGGCAGCACAGCAAGCCGCTGCGGGGTTCTGGGGTCCGTCGTGCGAAGGCCTCGACGTCAAGCCGGTTCCCCCACCCGCACCGCAGCCGGTGGTCCCGCAACCCCAGCGGGAACCGGCGCCGAACCCACCTGCCGCGGCCTACTACGCGAACTGCGCCGCCGCACGCGCCGCGGGTGCCGCACCGCTCCGCGTCGGCCAGCCCGGCTACCGGCCCGCCCTCGACGGCGACAAGGACGGAGTCGCGTGTGAATGACGTGCGGTAACACTTCCCGTGTCCCCGCGATCCCACTCCCGTGACGACAGCCGAGTTATCGCGGCACGCCCGGTCCGCCCTGATCGTGGTCTGGATCATGGTGACGGGCGTCCTCGTCGGGAACATGCCCGGTGACTCGCCACTGCCGCCCCGAGCGAAACCAGCGGCCGCGGCACCGGCGCCACCGCCGGAAGTGCTGGTGACGGGCATCGTCGACGGACGCACGGTCGTGCTCGCCGACGGCGGACAGGTGCTCGTCGACGGCCTGGCGAACCCCGGCGAGTGCTGGGCGGCCACGTCGACCGAGTTCGCGGTGACGACGTTGCTGGGCAAGACGGTCGGAGTTGTTCGGCGGGCGGACAAAGCCGGCCTGCTGCTCGCGGACGGCACGAGCTTCGCGGTGCTCGCGGTGAGCAAGGGCGTGGCGCGGGCGGAAGGCCTTGCCGACCACGCCATCAAGGACGCGCAGTCGACGGCCATGCACGCCGCCGTCGGGTTCTGGGGGCCGGAGTGCGGCGGTCTCGACGTCAAGCTCGTCCCCGTCACCGACGCGACGGCCGAGACCGAGACCGAGCAGTACCCCTACGTCTTCTACCGGAGCTGCGCGGCGGTGCTGGCCGCGGGCGAGACGGCGCTGAACTCGTGGGAGCCCGGCTACCGCGCCGAGCTCGACGCGGACGGCAACGGTGTGGCCTGCGACAACTAGCCTGTCCGCATGAAGCTGGACAGCGCTGAGGTCTCCGGCAGCCCCCTCGACGTCGGCGACCGCGCGGCGCGGGCCGAGGAGCTCGGCTACGACGGGTTCTGGCTGGCCGAGACGAAGCACGACCCGTTCGTCGCGCTCGCCGTCGCCGCGGGCCGCACGACGCGGATCGAGCTGGGCACCGGCATCGCGGTGGCGTTCGCGCGCAACCCGATGAGCACCGCGGTGCTGGCCAACGACCTGCAGCTGCTGTCCGGCGGCCGGTTCAACCTCGGCCTCGGCTCGCAGGTCGAGCCGCACATCACCAAGCGGTTCGCGATGACCTGGTCGAAGCCGGCCGCGCGGATGCGCGAGTTCGTGCTCGCGATCAGGGCGATCTGGCACAGCTGGGCGACGAGCGAGCGGCTGGTGTTCCGCGGCGAGTTCTACCGGCACACGCTGATGACGCCGATGTTCGACCCCGGCCCCAACGCGTTCGGCAACCCGAAGATCCACCTGGCCGGTGTCGGCGAGCTGATGACCGAGGTCGCGGGTGAGGTGGCGGACGGCTTCCTGTGCCACAGCTTCACGACCGAGCGGTATCTGCGCGAGGTGACGGTGCCCGCGCTGGAACGCGGCCGCGCCAAGGCGGGCAAGTCGTTGGAGGGCTTCGAGATCAGCGGCATGTCGTTCGTCGCGACGACCGACGAGGAGGCCGCGGACGTCAAGCGGCAGATCGCCTTCTACGGGTCGACGCCGTCGTACCGGAAAGTGCTGGACCTGCACGGCTGGGGTGCGCTGCACGAGGAGCTGCACCGGATGTCGCGCCGGCAGCTGTGGGCGGAGATGACCGAGCTGATCAGTGACGACGTGCTGCGGGCGTTCGCGGTGGTCGGCTCGCCGGACGAGGTCGTGGCGCGGCTGCGGGAACGCCGGATCGACCGCGTGACGACGCCGGCGAACGTGCTCAGCGCCTGGCGGAGTGGCTGAGGCCCTGCCTGGCCAGCTCGTCGTGGAACCACGCGAGCTCGGCGCGGACTCTCGCGACCCCGCGCTTTCTTATCCACCGTCTCCGGCCGACGTTCGCCGCGGTCAGGGCGAACGGCAGCGCCATCACGGTGAGCACCAACATCACGAACATGTACGTCTCCTCGGGTTGCGAAGGTGCAACGACCTATCGAGACGCTGCTTACGGTACCGCGCCCAACGCCACCCCGATGGAGCAAAGTCACCGACTAACGACGCTGTCTTGACTAACAAAGTTGTCGGTGAGACCGTGGGTGCATGTTCGAAGTCGCGGTGATCGAGGACCCGGCGGCCGCCGAGGTCTCACTGGACCCCATGAGGGCCCGGCTGCTGGCCGAGCTCTCCGAACCGGGCTCGGCGACGATGCTCGCCGCCAAGGTCGGTCTGCCCCGGCAGAAGGTCAACTACCACCTGCGGGCACTGGAGCGGCACGGCCTCGTGGAGCTGGTCGAGGAACGCCGCAAGGGCAACGTCACCGAACGCGTCCTGCGCGCGACGGCGGCGTCCTACGTGATCTCGCCGCTGGCGCTGGCCGCGGTGGAACCGGACCCGGCCCGCTCACCGGACAGCCTGTCCGCGCGCTGGCTGCTGGCCGTCGCCGCCCGATTGGTCCGCGACGTCGGCACGTTGATCACCGGCGCCACGAAGGCGAAGAAGCGGCTGGCGACGTTCGCGCTGGACGGCGAGATCCGCTTCGCGTCGGCCTCCGACCGCGCCGCGTTCGCCGAGGAGCTCACCGTCGCGGTGTCGCAGCTCGTCTCGAAGTACCACGACGAACAGGCCGATGGCGGCCGTCCGCACCGCGTTGTCGTCGCACTGCACCCGAGCGTCAAGGAGGAGTCGTGAGCAAGGAGTTCGAGCTGCGCAAGGAGGTCTCGCTCGAGGCAACTCCCGAGCAGGTGTGGGACGCCATCGCGACGGGCCCCGGCATCTCGTCGTGGTTCATGGGCCCGCACACCGTCGACCCGGCCGTCGGCGGACGCATGACGCTGACCATCGGCGACTTCTCGGAGTCGGCGACGATCACCGCGTGGGACCCGCCGAAGCACCTCGCCTACCGCGGCGACACGGCGGAGGACGGCTCGTTCCACGCGATGGAGTACCTCGTCGAGGGACGTGACCAGGGCAGCACCGTGCTGCGGTTCGTGCACAACGGCATGATCAGCGACGACTGGGGCGACGAGTACCTCGCGCAGTCCAGCCACGGCTGGGACATGTACCTGCACACGCTCGGGCAGTACCTCCAGCACTTCACCGGCCTCCCCGGCACCTACGTGCACGTGCAGGGCCCGCCTGCCGCCGAGGGCGCGGACGCGTGGTCGTTGCTGCTGGACGGGTTGGGCGTGACCGAGCCGATCAACGAGGGCGACACCATCCGGTTGACGCCCGCTGGACTCGCGCCGATCGAGGGTGTCGTCGACTGGTCGCCGCCGGGGTTCCGCGGCTTCCTCGGCGTGCGCGGCGCGGAGGGGCTCTACCGGTTCCACGGTGGCGGGCCGTCGATCGGGATCGGGCACCACGTGTTCGCCGGTTCCGGTGACGCCGCCGCGTGGGAGAAGTGGATCAACGGCGTGTTCAGCTGAGCTGTCGGTGACGTCCCAGAACAAAGCGAAGGGCCAGGTCAGAAATGACCTGGCCCTTCATCTCACCGAGCCGCCTATCGGAATCGAACCGATGACCTGCTCATTACGAGTGAGCCGCTCTGGCCGACTGAGCTAAGGCGGCGAGACGCGACAACTATAGCGGATGGAGGACCCGTCACTTACCAGGGGTGCCCTCGTTGAACGGACAGTGACCGGTGTCACCACTCCACCGCCGAGGAGAGCAATGCGCCGAGCTCTGTCCCTGCCAGCGACCGGTTTGCTGCTGTTCCTGCTCGCCGGCCCCGCGCTCGCGCAGCCGACCACGCCGGTGCCCGGTCCGCGCGATCCGAACCAGCCGCCCGCGAGCGCGCCGAACGGGCCGCAGCCGTTGGCGCACGCGGTCGGGGACGCGGGGACGGGGCTCGCGGTCGTGCGGATCGGGCCGAACGCCGTGCCCACCAACACGATCCTGCCCGGTTTCTCCGACCAGCTGCCGAAGCAGTCCGCGGGTGAGTTCGGGCTCGGGCTCGCCAGCGCGCAGGTCAACACCGAGGCGTTCCTGACGACGGAACGCGTGATCACGCAGGCCTCGCCGGTCGGGTTCGCGATCGCGGGGCGCTCGCCGCAGAGTCCCGGCACGCTCGTGCAGACCGCGATCCCGGACAACCCGCAGCCGACCAACGGCGGGTTGAACCCGCCCGCGAGCCCGCTCGACACCGTGCTCGAGGTCGGACTGCTCAACGGAAGCGTGCACTCGCGGTGGGACACCGAGAAGGGGCCGTGCGTCGAGCCGCTCGCGAACGCGCAGACCGAGGCCGCGAGCATCAGCGTGCTCAACGCGATCCCGACGTTGCCGAGCACGCCCGAGCTGCCGAAGTTGCCGCTGCTGGACGGGTTGCTGTCGAACAGCACGTCGCTGGTGAGCCTGCCGGAGACGTTCAAGGCGCAGTCGAAGGTGCAGCTGGTCGACCTGCCCGGCGGCAAGAACAAGGCGGTGCGGTCGACGTCGACGATGCAGGCGGTCAGCGTGCGGCTCGCGGGTGGCGTCCAGATCGACGTGGTCAGCCAGCCGACGCTCACCGCGACCGCCACCGGTGACGAGACGACGTCGAAGATCGAGTACACCGCGCCGGTGCTGCGGGTCAGCCAGGGCGGCAAGGAGCTCGGCGTGCTCGACGCGGCGCATCCGCAGCTGGACGTGCCGCTGTTGCTCGACCTCGTCGTGGCGCGGCTGCAGATCGCCGAGCTCACCGAGAAGAAGGCGTCCTTCAGCGGGCCCGGTTTCAGCGGGTTCCAGCTGGGTGCGACGGCCCGGCTGCTGGACGTGCAGCTGCTGCCGACCGACCGGTTGAAGATCAAGGACCTGCCGTCGGCGCTCGCGCAGATCTCGCTGGGCGAGCAGATCGTGCGGGCGGCGGCCCCGAAGGACGGCGTCGTCTGCGGTACGGCCTCGGCGCCGAAGCCGCCCGGCGGGCCGGTGGCGGCGCCGCCGAAACAGGCGCCACCACTGGCCTACACGAACGCCGCGTACAACTCGATCCCGCTCTTCTGGGTCGGGACCGCGCTCCTGCTCACCGGCGTGATCGTCGTCGCCGCCATGCCTAGAGGCCGACGGCCTGCGCGATCTCCCGAGGCTTGAGCACGCGCAGCAGGGCTTCCATGAGGTAGTAGTCGCCGTACGGGAACGACACCTCGATGCCGGTTTCCGCGCGGCGGTTGCGGGTTGCCCGCGCGAGCACCGCGTCCGAGCGTTCCGACTCGGTCGTCAGGCACGTGCGGCAGATCGCGTCGAGGATGCGCAACGCGGCCGCGTGGTAGCTGTACCTGCCGGTGACCTTGGCCAGGTCGATCAGGCCGCACGCCATGATCACGCCCGCTGACGAGTCCTTGACGTCGTTGGGCGCCAACGGGGAGCGGTAGTCCCAGATCGGGATCTGGTCCGGGGTGAGTGCCTTCAACGCGAAGTCGGAGAGCCGCTTCGCGGTGTCGAGGAACTCGGCCTTCTTGGTGCGCCGGTACATCGTCGTGAACCCGTAGATGCCCCACGCCTGGCCGCGCGACCAGCAGGACGTCGGGCTGTAGCCCTGGTTCGTGTTCGGTCCGATCGGCGCGCCCGTCGCCGGGTCGAAGTCGTAGACGTGCGGCGTGGAACCGTCAGGGCGCAGGAAGAACTGCCTGGTGGTCTCCGCGTGCGCGACCGCGACGTCGAGGTACTTGCTGTCGCCGGTCTGCTGGGTCGCGAACGTCAACAGGTCCAGGTTCATCATGCAGTCGATGATCACCCGGCCGTCGCTGTCCGGGGTGCCGAGCTTGCCCCAGGCGCGGATGAACCTGCCCTTCGGGTTGTACCGCTGGATCAGCGACCCGGCGGCCTCCACGGCGCCGTCCCGCCAGGACACGTCGCCCGTTAGTCGGTACCCCGTCACCCACGACGGGTAGAAGAGGAAACCGATGTCGTGCGTCGAGGTGTCCGTGCGCCGCGGCGACAGGCGCAGTGCCGATTCCACGGCCCACTTCCTGAACTGCTCGTCGCGGCTGTCGAGGTACGCGAGCCACAGCGAGCCGGGCCAGAACCCGCCGACCCAGCCGCCGTCGTCGGCGAACGTCCACTTCTCGAACTTGGTCTCCTGCGGGAACGACGTGATGGCCGGCGCGGTCGCGCGCAGCTTGGCGACCGCGAAGTCGAGCGACTTGCGGAACAGCCGCCGGGAAGCCTCGGCTTCGACTTCCGGTTGCTGCGCCTGCGCTTGCGCCTGCGTCGCTGAACCGATCGTCACCGCGGCGGCACCGGTGGCCGCGAACAGGGAACGTCGAGAGATCGTCATGGCACCATCCATCCCAGTACTGGTGTCGACTGCAGGTAAGCGATCACGCACATGGCCAGCAGCAGCAAGAGACTCCAGCCGAATACCTTGCGGAACAGATCGCCTTCCCTGCCAACGAGACCGGCGGCGGCGGTGCCGATCGCGAGGTTCTGCGGGGAGATCATCTTCGCCATCACGCCGCCGGAGCTGTTGGAGGCGCCGAACAGGAACGGCGACGCTCCGAGCTGGTCCGCTGCGGTCACCTGCAGGCCGCCGAACAGCGCGTTGGATCCTGCGTCCGTGCCGGTGATCGCGACGCCGAACCAGCCGACGACCGGCGACAGGAACGCGAAGAACGCGCCGGTGCCCGCCAGCCAGAGGCCGAGCGACGTGATCTGGCCGGAGAAGTTCATGACGTACGACAGGGAGAACACCGCGAGGATCGCGAGGATCGCCCAGCTGAACTGCCTGATCGTCTGGCCGTAGATCTGCAGCGCCTTGCCCGCCGCGACCTTGAGGAACAGCAACGACAGCAGGCCGGAGACGAACAGCAGCGTGCCCGTCGCGGACAGGATGTTGAGCGTGTAGGTCGTCGCGACCGGCTTGCCCGCGGCGTTCGTGATGTGCAGGCCTGGCCAGGGGAACTTGTAGGTCGCCTTCTCCAGCAACGCCTTCACCGCGGTGATCTGCGCGATCGAGAAGACGGCCACGATGATCGCGTACGGCGCGAACGCGGTGATCACGTCACTGCGCGAGTCGGTCGTCGAGCCGCCGGCGATGACCGGCGGGATCGACCGCGCGGGCTGGCGGACCTTGACGTAGAGGACGACCGCGAGCACGGAGACGATCGCGGCGACGATGTCGCACAGCTTGTAGGACCAGAAGTTCGACACCGCGAACTGCGTGATGCCGAAAGAGAGACCGGCGACGAGCGCGACGGGCCACGTCTCCTTGAGGCCGCGCTTGCCGTCGACGACGAAGACCAGCACGAACGGCACGAGCACGGCGAGGATCGCGACCTGGCGGCCCGCCATGGCGCCGAACTGGTCGGCGGGCAGGCCGGTGACCGTGTTCAGCACGGTGATCGGGTTGCCCATGCCGCCGAACGCGACGGGCGCGGTGTCCGCGATGAGCGCGAGCGCGACGGCCTTCATCGGGTCGACGCCGAGCGCGATCAGCATGACCGAGCAGATCGCGACCGGTCCGCCACCGCCGGCGAGCGCTTCGAGCAGCGCGCCGAATGAGAACGCGATCACGATGGCCTGGACGCGCTGGTCGTCGCTGATCGAGCTGAAGCTGCGCCTGAGCACCGCGAAGTGTCCGCTGTGGACGGTCAGGTTGTAGATCCAGATGGCGTTGAAGGTGATCCACAGGATCACCAGGACGCTGGTGGCCGCACCGAACGCACCGGCGTTGAGCGCGGTGCCCAGCGGCATCGAGTAGCCCACGACGGCGACGGCGAGTGCCAGGGCGAGTGCCGTCAGGCCCGCCCAGTGCGCCTTCCACTTGAGGCCGCCGAGCAGGACCAGCACGGCCAGCAGCGGGATGAGGGCCAAGAGTGCCGACAGGAACAGCGACCCCGTCGGGTTGGGGTTCTGCTGGTACACGACAACCGCCTTTCGGATGCCCATCGTCACCGGCGGCGGGGTGACGAGGCTTGTTCCAGCCCACGGAACGTAGTTCCATGTTGGTCGGCGCACATCGTGTCACTCCGCCGCCTCGATCGGAAGGCATCCGAGAATGCAAATCAGGCACTCGACCCATCCGGACCAGTTGCAGGAGTTCGACACCGACCAGCTGCGGGCGCACTACCTGGTCGAAGACCTGTTCGTGGCGGGCGAGATCAAGGTGGTCTACACGCACGAGGACCGCATCGTGGTGGGCGGCGCGGCCCCGGTTCCCGGGCAAGCGCTTACCTTGGGCAGTTACGGGCCTTTGCGCACTTCGTCCTTTTGCGAACGTCGGGAGCTCGCCGCTCTGGTGATCCGCGGGTCCGGCAGCGTGTCCGTCGACGGCACCGAGCACAAGCTCGGCACGCGGGACTGCGTGTACGTCGGCCAGGGCGCGGTGGACGTGCAGTTCCACGCGGCGGAGGACGACACGCACTTCTACCTGTTCTCGACCCCGTCGCACGCGTCGTTCCCGACGGCCGTCGCCCGGTTCGACGAGGTGGACGTGCTGAACATGGGTTCGCCGGACACCGCGAACGTGCGCGAGATCCGCAAGTTCGTCCACGCCGACGGCATCCGCTCGTCGCAGCTCGTGCTCGGCGTGACGAGGCTGGCGGCGGGCAGCGTGTGGAACACGATGCCGCCGCACACGCACGACCGGCGCACCGAGTGCTACCTGTACTTCGACCTGCCAGCGGACCAGCGCGTGATCCACCTGTGCGGCGAGCCGCAGCGGACGCGGAACATGGTGGTGCGCAACGAGGAGGTCGTGATCTCCCCGTCGTGGTCCATCCACAGTGGAGTGGGCACGCACGCGTACACGTTCGTCTGGGCCATGGGTGGCGAGAACCAGGCGTACGACGACATGGACCAGGTCGCTGTGACGGAGCTGCGCTAGATGGACCTCTTCTCGTTGAGCGGAAAGACCGCACTGGTGACCGGCGCCCGCACGGGCATCGGCCGAGCGATCGCGGTCGGTCTCGCGGCGGCCGGCGCGAAGCTGGTCCTGCTGGGGCGCGGCGACCTTTCGGGAATCTCTTCCTCGGTGATCGACGTGGTGTCCGTCGACCTGGAAGATCCTTCGGCTCTGTCTCCCGCGCTCGCGCCGGTGCTGGAAGCGCACCAGATCGACGTGCTGGTGAACAACGCGGGCACGATCGGCCGCGGACCTGCTTCGTCGGTGTCGCTGGAGGACTGGCGGCGCGTGCTGTCGGTGAACCTCGACTCGGCGTTCGTGCTGTCACAGCTGGTCGGTAACCAGATGCTGGCGGCGGGCAGCGGCAAGATCGTGAACATCGCGTCGCTGCTGTCGTTCCAGGGCGGCATCCTCGTGCCCGCGTACACGGCGTCGAAGCACGCACTGGCCGGCCTGACGAAGGCTCTGGCGAACGAGTGGGCGTCGTCGAACGTGCAGGTCAACGCCATCGCGCCGGGCTACATCGCAACCAACAACACCGCGGTGCTCCAGGCCGACCCCGAGCGCGAGCCCGCGATCAGCTCACGCATCCCGGCCGGCCGCTGGGGCTCGCCGGAGGATCTCGTCGGGGCGGCGGTGTTCCTGTCGTCACGCGCGTCCGACTACGTCACGGGACACGTGCTCGTCGTCGACGGGGGTTGGATGGGCAGATGACCGACACCGCCGTCGAGAAGACACTCGCCGTGCTCGAGGCACTGGCCGACCACTCGCGCATCACCGACATCGCGCGCGTGACCGGCCTGCCGAAGTCGACGGTCCACCGGCTCCTGCAGGCCATGGTGGACCGCGGCTTCGCCGTCGTGGGTTCCGAGGGCAACTACCTCGCGGGCCCGCGCGTGCTCGCCCTGGCCGGCAAGGTGCTGCGGCCGATCGACACCGTCGAACGCGCACGGCCTGCCCTGCGGTCGCTGCAACACGACACGCGCTGCACGGTGCACCTGGCCGTGCTCTTCGGCGACGAGCTCGTGTACGTCGACAAGATCGAGGCCGACAAGCCCTACCGGATGGCGTCGCGGATCGGGATGTCACTGCCCTGCCACGGGACGGCGATCGGCAAGGCGGTGCTGGCGTCGTGGTCGCCGGACGAGCTCGACGCGCTGATCCTGCGCGTCGGGCTGCCCGGCCGGACGCCTCGCACCGTCACCTCTGCCAAGCGCTTGCGGGCTCAGTTGTCGCGCGTGCGGCGGTCCGGGTTCGCGTTGGACGACGAGGAGAACGAGCGCGGGGTGCGGTGTGTCGGGGCGGCGATTCGGGATCACGCCGGGGTGGTGATCGGTGGAGTGTCTGCCTCGTCGTTGGCCATGGAGCACGGGATTGCCGAGCTCATCGCGTTGGGGCCTCGGGTTGTTCGGGCTGCGGCTGAGGTGTCGGCCGCGCTCGGGTTCACGGCATGATCCGCCGGGGCACGGCGTGATCCGGCGTGCGGGCTCGTGCGCCGGCTGCGCAGCCGGCGCACGTGGTGATCTGCCGGGGCACGGCGTGATCGGGCGGGTGCGGGCTCATGAGCGGCGGCCCGACCCCAGCGCGCGTCGCGACCGGCTGTGCCTTCGGGTGCGCATCCCGGCCGACCAGGCGCCCGGTGTGCACGATGATCTGGCCCGTGCGCCGAGTGTGCAGCTGCCTTGACCATGCGCCCCGGCACGCGGCTTGCCATCGACCGTGAGCTCCGGCGCGGGCCCGGTCAGCCAGGCTCCGAGCCACCGGTCAGCAGGACACCGGTCAGCGTCGCCGGTCAACCTGACTCCGGGTCGCCGGTCACCGTGGCCGATCAGCGTGCCTCCGGTGCGGAGCGTCGCTCCAGGGTGCGCGTCGTCGTTGACGTGGACCCGTGGCCCGGCTCCCCCCGCGTTCCTCTTCCTTGCGGGAACGAATGGGGCCATCCCCTTCGTTCCTCACCATCGGGCGATGTGGACAACCAGAATCCGTCACCCTCTGTGCAAAGTGGTGACCATTGCCTCGATCGCGATGCGGGGTTTCACGTTCAGGTCAATGGCTTCGCGGCAGGCGAGTACGGCTTCGAGGCGGCGCAGGATCGAGTCGGCTGACCACTGGGCGGCGGCGGTGCGTGAGTCGGCTGAGCGGTCCGGGTGGTTCAGGGACGCCTCGGAGCCTGTTTTGGTGACCAGGGCGTCGCGGTAGAAGCCGGCCAGGTCGACCAAAGCCAGGTCCAGGGAGTCGCGTTGGGTGCGGGTCGCGCGGGATTTCTGGCGCTTTTCCAGGTCTTTGATCGCGCCCTTCGCGCCGCGGCTCGCGGCGGCGGTGCCCTTGCCGGTGCCGCCTGCGCCCATCGCGGTTTCCAGGGCCTCGCGTTCCGCCTCGTTGCGGGACTCGTTGGCCGTTGAGGCGTCTTCCTCCGCTGCCTTGATCAGTTCGTCGGCGCAGGTGAAGACGTCGGCGGGGCGGCGGAGTGCCAGTGGGATGCGCAGCACTGCCTCGCGGCGGGTGCGGGCTGACTCGTCCACCGCCAGGCGGCGGGCGCGGCCAACGTGGCCGCCGCAGACGGACGCGGCCCACGACGCCATCTCGGGTGGGATGCCGTCGAGTTGTTCCAGTGCGGACGCGATCGACGGTGGGCGGGGTGAGCCCAGTGGCACCAGGCGGCAGCGGGAGCGGATGGTCACGGACACGTCGTCCGGGTGGTCGGACGGGGCGCACAGCAGGAAGACGGTGCGGTCCGGTGGTTCCTCCACTGCCTTCAGCAGTGCGTTCGCGGCGCCTTCGGTCAGGCGGTCGGCGTCTTCGATGATCACTACCTGCCAGCGGCCGCCGGTTGGTCTGCGGGCCGCGGTCTGCACCAGGGCGCGCATCTCGGCGACGGAGATCGACAGGCCCTCCGGCGCCACGACGCGGACGTCGGCGTGGGTGCCGTGCAAGGTGGTTCGGCAGCCGGGGCAGACACCGCAGCCTGGGCGGTCGTCGGTCGCGGTGCACTCGAGGGCGCCTGCGAACGCGCGGGCCGTCGACGAGCGGCCCGAGCCGGGTGGGCCGGTGAACAGCCACGCGTGAGTCATCGCGCCCGGCGCCGGTGTGCCACCTGCCACGATGCTCGCCGCTGCCTCGGCGGCGGCGCTCAGGGTTGCGACGGCATCGGGTTGGCCGACCACCTCAGCCCACACGCTCATGCCCACCTCCGTATCCGCCCACAGTCATACCAGCGACCCCCGACAGCCCTGTCGCCGAGGACACGGGAGGACACGATCAGACGGTGGCGTGGGGACGGTTCCGGCTTGCGACGAGCGGGAAGACCGCGGCGTGGATACGGGACGCGACCTCGTCCGGGTCGGCGTCGGCGTCCACCACGACGTAGCGGTCCGGGTCTGCGGCCGCCATCTCGGACAGCAGGCGCTGCACGCGCCAGTGGTGTTCGACGTTGCTGAACGAGCGGTCGTCGGACACCGTCGAGTCCGGCGGGCGGTCCAGCAGAACGGTCAGGTCGGGGCGCAGGCGACCGGTCGCCCAGTCGACCAGGCCCTCCAGCTCGGTGTGCTCCAGCGAGCCCGCGGCGGAGAAGTGCGCCATCGGGCTGTCGACGTACCGCTCCATCACGACCAGCGATCCGGCGTCCAGCGCCGGACGCACCTGCCGCTCCACGACGTCGGCGCGCACGGCAGCGGCGACCAGGGCCTGCGCCCGCACACCGGCCAGCTCGGCCGACGACAGGACGTTGCGCAGCCTGCGCTCGTCCAGCTCGGGATCAGCGGCCAGCAGGACGTCCAGCCCGTCGGCGCGCAGAGCGGCGGCCAGGCGGCGGGCCTGCACGGACGTGTCCTCGCGGGTGTCGCCCTCGACGGCGATCAGCATGCCCTCGGTGCGCACCGACCGGCCGCGGATGGCCGCGAACAGCGACGACAGCACGCGTTCGTCGCGCCGGTCGTCCATCTGCCGATAGGCGACGAGTCCGAGTGCGATGGCGATGACGGCGCCGCCGAGCATCACCGGGCGGGTCGCGTCGACCTCCATCGGGTGACCGAACACGCTGATCTGCCGCCGCTGGATCACCGACACCAGCAGTGGCGCACCAGCGGAGGCACCGAACAGCACGATCTTCAGCAAAGACTGGATCAGGGCGACGGTCCGGCCGCGCATGGCGTCCTCGACCTGCGAACCCACGATCGTCAGGCCGGTCAGGAACGCGACACCGGCACACGCGCCGACCAGGGCGACGGTGAGCAGCGCGACCCACAGGTGCGGCGCGAACGCGACCAGCCCCAGCGTCACGCCGGCCAGCACGATCGTCACGCCGAACAGCCGGTTGTACGACAGGCGGCGGGCGAACCTGGGTGCGCCTGCCATGCCGA
Source organism: Lentzea tibetensis (assembly GCF_007845675.1). Classification (GTDB taxonomy): domain Bacteria; phylum Actinomycetota; class Actinomycetes; order Mycobacteriales; family Pseudonocardiaceae; genus Lentzea; species Lentzea tibetensis. The sequence continues at coordinate 49,938 of NZ_VOBR01000008.1, forward strand.
GCGCGAGTCCGACGAACACGGCCACGAACAGCAGGCCGAACGTCGACGCGCCACCGAGCAGCGACTCGGCGTAGAGCTTGGCGGTGCTGATGACCACGCCGGCCGCGGCGAACGCGCCGATCATGCCGATCACCAGGCCGCGGACGAGCGGCGTCGCGGCGGCGAAGCGCAGGCCGTCGCGCAGCATCTCCCAGAACCCCGGCGCGTCCTGCTGCTTCTTGGGCGTCGACGCGGCGCGGCCGGAGAGCTCCGGCAGCCTGGTCGCGACCAGGACCGCGGACGTGAAGTACAGCAGGCCGTTGATCATCACGGCGATGGTGGCGATGCGGAACTCGAGGTTGCCGCCCTGCAGGTTCAGGTAGCCGGGGATGCCCGCGATCAGCGAGTACAGGCCGAAGCCGCTGATCGTCGAGATGCCGTAGGTCATGACGAGACCGAGCTGGTTCGCCGACTCCACCTGGTCCGGGCGGCGCAGCAGGTTCGGCACCGCGGACTCCTTGGCCGGAATCCACAGCATCGCGCAGCAGCCGACCAGGAAGTTCGCGACGAACAGCCACCACGTGGTGCCGATCAGCGCGATCGAGAAGAACAGCGAGCCGCGCGCGATGTCGCAGACGACCATCACCTTGCGCCGGTCGAACCGGTCTGCGAACACACCGCCGAGCGGCGCGAAGAGGATGCCGGGCAGCAGCTGCGTCAGCACGACCAGGCTGAGCGCGAAGCTCTGCCACTGGTAGCTGTTCGTCAGCTCCGACACCAGGCCGGTGAGCGCGAGCAGCGACAGCCAGTCGCCGACGCTGCAGAGGTAGGTGACCAGCCACAACCGGCGGAACGGCCGGATCGCCAGGACGCTGCGCAGCCGGTGGCTCATGGACACACCGGACTCGGCAGGCCTCATCCGGCCAGCCTCGTCCGCACCTGTGTCCGCATCCTGAATGACTTCACCCCTTGTTGAATCTGCCCTCGGATCAGCGTAACCGGAGGGCCTGACAGATTTCGGCCGACTCAGCCGAACAAAGCCACAACGATCACTACGACCGCCACGACGATCATGAGTGCGCAGCCGCAGCCGAGCAGCGCGTTGGTCGTGTCCGACGTTCTCGCGACCGCCTGTTGTGCCTGCTGAACAGGCAACTCAGCCGGTGGCCGCGGTATCTGCGCCGGTGGCCGAGGCTGTTGCGGCTGCCGCCGTTGCTGCGGCCGCCTGGCCTGCTGTTCCCGCGCCATCTGCGCGGCGATCGCCCGCCGTGCCTCCTCGGAGGGCTCCGGTGGAGCCGGTGGCTTGGCCAGCGGCAGCACCGGACGGGCCAGGTACTTCTCGGCGGCTACCAGGCCCGCGAGCGGGTCCGGGTACACCCGGAGCGGTGGCGGAGCTTGGGTTCCATCGAGTCCGAACACCGCCACCTCCGGCAACTACGAACGTCAGCTCTTGCTGGCGGCCTTCTTGGCCGGTGCCTTCTTCGCCGGAGCCTTCTTGGCAGGCGCCTTCTTCTTGACCGGCCCCTTGGCCCGCTTCTCGGCGAGCAGCTCGGCGGCGCGCTCGTCGGTGATCGTCTCGACGCTGTCGGTCTTGCGCAGTGACGCGTTCGCCTCGCCGTCGGTCACGTACGGCCCGAAGCGGCCGTCCTTGATGACCATCGGCTTGCCGGACACCGGGTCGTTGCCCATCTCGCGCAGCGGCGGCGCCGCGGTGGCGGAACGGCCGCGCTTCTTCGGCTCGGCGTAGATCTTCAGCGCCTCGTCGAGGGTCACCGTGAAGATCTGCGACTCGTCGGTCAGCGACCGCGAGTCCGTGCCCTTCTTCAGGTACGGCCCGTACCTGCCGTTCTGCGCGGTGATCTCGGCACCCGTCTCCGGGTCCTTGCCGACGACGCGCGGCAGCGACAGCAGCAGCATCGCGTCGTCCAGCGTCACCGTGTCCAGCGTCATCGACTTGAACAGCGAGCCGGTGCGCGGCTTCGGCGCCTTCTTGTTGCCGTTGTCGGCCTCGGGCAGCACCTCGGTGACGTACGGACCGAAGCGGCCTTCCTTGGCGACGATCTCGTGGCCGGACACCGGGTCCGTGCCGAGCGAACGGCCTTCCTGCGGCGTCGAGAAGAGGTTCTCGGCGATCTCCGCGCTCAGCTCGTCCGGCGGCAGGTCGTCCGGCAGGTTCGCGCGCTGCGCGGTGGGGTTGCCCTCCGCGTCGTTGATCTCGCGCTCCAGGTACGGCCCGTAGCGGCCGACCCGGACGACGACGGTGCGACCTTCGGCGTCGCTGAACAGGGGGATGGAGTTGACCTCGCGCGGGTCGATCTCCTCGACGCTGGAGCCGACGAGCTTCTTGAGGCCACCGGAGCGGCCGACCGACCCGTCCGGGCCGACGGAACCGCCGAAGTAGAAGCCGTTCAGCCACGTCGTGCGCTGCTGACGACCGGCGGCGATGCCGTCCAGCTCGTCCTCGAGCGCCGCGGTGAAGTCGTAGTCGACGAGGCGGCCGAAGTGGTTCTCCATCAGGCCGACCACGGCGAACGCGACCCAGGAGGGCACCAGCGCGGCGCCCTTCTTCCACACGTAGCCGCGGTCCTGGATGGTGCTGATGATCGAGGAGTAGGTCGACGGACGGCCGATGCCCAGCTCTTCCATCATCTTGATCAGGCTCGGCTCGGTGAAGCGCGAGGGCGGGGACGTCGAGTGGCCGTCGGCGGACAGCTCGGCCACCGTGATCGCCTGGTCCTTGACCAGCTGCGGCAGGCGCGACTCGGCGTCGTCCGACTCGCCGCCGGCCTCGGCGTCGACGGTCTCGACGTAGGCCTTGAGGAAGCCGGGGAACGTGATCGTGCGGCCGGACGCGGCGAACGTGCACTCCTGGCCGGTGGTCGCGGCACCCGAGATGCGGACGCTGGTCGTGTTGCCCCGCGCGTCGGTCATCTGGGACGCGATCGTGCGCTGCCAGATCATCTCGTAGAGCTTGAACTCGTCCGAGTCGAGCTCGCTCGCGACCTGGCCGGGGGTGCGGAACACCTCTCCGGCCGGCCTGATCGCCTCGTGGGCCTCCTGCGCGTTCTTGACCTTGCGCGTGTACTGGCGCGGCTCCTTCGGCACGTACTGGGCGCCGTAGAGCTGCGTCGCCTGCGCCCGCGCGGCCGTGATCGCCGTCTCCGACAGCGTGGTGCTGTCGGTACGCATGTAGGTGATGTAGCCGTTCTCGTACAGCTTCTGCGCCGTGCGCATCGTGCGGTCCGCGGAGAAGCGCAGCTTGCGGCCGGCTTCCTGCTGGAGCGTCGAGGTCATGAACGGCGCGTACGGCTTGCGCGTGTACGGCTTCTCCTCGACCGAGGAGACCTTGAGGTGTGCGCTGTCGAGTCCGGCGGCGAGCGCGCGGGCCTGCGCCTCGTCCAGCACGGTGACCTCGGAGCTCGCCTTGAGGCGGCCGTCCGAGCCGAAGTCGCGGCCGGTCGCGAGGCGGGTGCCGTCGACGGCGACGAGCCTGGCGCCGAACTGGCGCGGCGTCGCGTCGGCGCCCGCGTCCATGGTCGCGGAGAGGTCCCAGTACGAGGCGGAGACGAACTTCATCCGCTCGCGTTCGCGCTCGACGACGAGCCTGGTCGCCACCGACTGCACGCGGCCAGCCGAGAGCTTCGGCATGACCTTCTTCCACAGCACGGGGCTGACCTCGTAGCCGTAGAGGCGGTCGAGGATGCGGCGGGTCTCCTGCGCGTCGACCAGGTCCTGGTCGAGGTCGCGGGGGTTGGCGGCGGCGGCCTGGATCGCGGACTCGGTGATCTCGTGGAACACCATCCGGCGCACCGGGATCTTGGGCTTCAGGGTCTCGAGGAGGTGCCAGGCGATGGCCTCACCCTCGCGGTCACCGTCTGTCGCGAGGTAGAGCTCGTCGACGTCCTTCAGGGCTTCCTTGAGCTCGGTGACCGTCGTCTTCTTGTCCGCGCTGACGACGTAGAGCGGCTCGAAGTCGTGGTCGACGTCGACACCGAGGCGGGCCCACGCCTGCCCCTTGTACTTGGCCGGCACGTCGGCCGCGCCGCGTGGCAGGTCCCGGATGTGTCCCCTGGAGGACTCCACGACGAAGTCAGCGCCGAGGTAGGAGGCGATCTTCTTCGCCTTCGTGGGTGACTCGACGATCACGAGCCGTCGATTGCCGCCCGTTCCCTCGGTGCTCTTTCTCGTCCGTGTCGTTCCAGCCACGCTGTCCCGCTCTCTTTCCAACCCGTGTCCCAGGCCCGCCGGTGCTGCCCAGACCTGCCAGTGTGCCCTGTCCGCGGCGCACCTTCGACGAGACAGAGTGACACAACCTTGCCTGAAAGCCCGCCTAGGCTGCCGGCCAGGTGCGCTCGGCCACCCCGCTCGGAGGGCTTCCGACCAGCTCAGCGAGCCGTGCGAGGCGCCGCCGCCCGGTCACCCGCAACGCGGGCGCGTTCACCAGGGTGCACGGAAGGCCGGACCGCAGCAGCGCATTTCTCAACGGTTCGTGTGTCGCGGGTGCGTCCGGGTCGAGGCCGAGGAGGTAGGCCGACTCCACCCAGTGGCCGGACGCGAGCGCCCACACGCGCAGCATCGCACCATCCAGTTCGAAGCAGGGCGGAACGGTCTTCGCGGTGCCGTCGAGCCACCGCGCGGCGAGCCCGGTGAGGTCCGTGCGGAACGGCGTGCGCACGTGCCGCTCCCCCTCATCTGAGGAGAAGACTTCCGAGGTCACGCCCCGTTCGGCGCACGCGGAGCGCAGCGGGACGGCGCGCCAGTCGTCGCGCAGTCGCACGGAGATTCGCGCCGCGGTACCCCGTGCGAAGCTCAGCGCCTGGCCGGGCCCGCACAGCAGCCCGGCGAGGTCGGCCACCCCTGGTGTGCGCGCCTCGGCGGAGAAGAAGGACAGCTGCCCCACGGCGCACAGGGTAGAACAGACGTTCGACGAGAACCAGTGGCGCCGTGATTCAACCGTTACCGAGCAGGCACAACGCGTTGCTCCATCCGGCGTCTTCTGTCATGTCGCCATGACGGCGACCTGGGGGAACTTGATCTGGGGGATCTGGAAATGAAGCTCAACCGCGCTGTTCTCATGACCGCTGCGGCCGTGGCCGGCGTGCTCGCACTGACCGCGTGTGGCGGTGGAAACACCACTCCGCCGAGCGCGACCAGCACGCCCACCTCCGCGTCGACGCCGGCCAGCAGCGCGGCGCCCACCGAGAGCGAGAAGCCGAACGCTCCCGACGCGCCCGGCGACGTGACGATGCGGCCGTCCGGCTTCGGTCCGTTCAAGATCGGCATGGACGAGGCCGCGGCGAAGGCGACCGGCCAGCTCGGCGCGCTGGTGTCCGACGACAGCGGCTGCAAGATCTACGAGACGGGCTCCGACAAGAGCGGCCGGGTGCGGATCGGGCAGGGCACCGAGGGCATCTACAGCCTCACCGCGCCGAACGGCGTGCGCACGCCGCAGGACATCGGGCAGGGCTCGACCGACGCCGAGGTGCGGGCCGCCTACCCGGACGCGAAGGACTTCCGGGCGGGGTTGTCGACCGAGGACTACCTGTTCGTGGTCGAGGGCAGCAAGGTGATCCAGGTCGTCGTCCAGGGCGACAGCGCGTGCCCCGGCAAGCTCTGACCGCATGAGAACGGCCCGCCGATCACTCGGCGGGCCGTTTCCACGTTCGGGTCTTACGAGGTGGGCGCCGAGGACGACGAACCGGCGCCGCCCTGGAGCTCCTGGCAGTTCTTGGCCTTCTTCTCCGCTTCGGCCAGGTTCGACTGGACGAAGGTGTCCTGGAACTCGGTCGCGACCTTCGCGAAGTCACTCATCTGGGTGCCGACCTTCGAGAAGGCGTCGGCGATCGCGGCCGGGTCGTTCGGGTCGGCCGCGTCGATGGTCTTCTTCGCGTCGTCGAGCGCGGTCTTGAGCTTGCCGAAGACCTCGGTGCCCGCGGTGACGAGCTTCTCGGAGTCGGCGTGCGGGCCCTTCTTGAGGGCTTCGAGGTCCTTGATCGACTTGTCGACCGAGGCCGAGCCGCTGCCAAGCCACTCGGAGAAGCCGGTCTTCAGCTTCGCCGGGTCGGACATGTCGAGGTTCGGTTCGGTCGAGAGCGACTTCACCGCGTCCAGGCTGGCACCGCACACCTTGTCGACCCAGGCGACGACCTCGTCGTCCTTGCCCGAGCCGGTGCTGCCGCCACCGCTGCACGCGGTCACGGCGAGTGCTACCGCGGCCAGCACCGCAGCGGTCTTGAGGCGGTTCTTCATGTGCTACTCCCCACAGGGGTTGGGGCTGAAGGACCGGGCGGAAGTTACAGCACTGCTCCGTCAGGTCGTGGGAGCGACGCCCAAATCGCGCATTTCCTGACACTTCGGAGCGGTCAGCGCGGCCTTCTCGAGCTCGGGGACGGCCTGGAGGTCCTTAAGCGGGTCGGCGAGCTGGCTGAGCTTCGCGATCGCCTCACCGGCCGCCTGGAGACCACCGGTGGGGTCGTTGGCGTCCGCCTGGTCGATCTTGCCCTTGGCCTCGGCGAACGTGGTGCCGAGCGTGGTGAACGTGTCGGCCATCTTGTTGACGGCTTCCTCACCGCCGGCAATGGGCGAGGTCCCGACCTTGCGCAGCTCGTCGGCGGACTTGGTGAACGCTTCCGCGAGCTGGCCGATGTAGGCGGCCATGTCGGCCTTCAGCTTCGCCGGGTCGCCGCTGTCCAGCTTGGGAGCGGTCTTCTCCAGCTTGGCGAACTCGGACGCGGCACCGCAGACCTTGTCCATGTACTGCACGGCGGCGTCGTTGGACGCCGCGCTCGTGGGGGAACCGTTGCCGCTGTTCCCCGAACCGCACCCGGCGAGCGCCACTGCGGCGACAGCGGTGATCAGGAGGCGGAGCCTCATGTCGAACTCCCTGAGTCGGGACGATGCGGACAGCATCGACCCTAACCCGAGATGCGATGAAGGGACCTTTCCGCGCGCTGTCGGCGCGGAAAGGTCCCTTCACGGTGTTCAGGCGACTACGCGGCGCCGTTGCTCACCGACTCCGCGGGGGTGTCCGCGATGGCGGTGCCACGACGCTTCGAGACGACGACCGCGCCGACGATGATGAGCGCCGCGGCGGCCGCGATCGTGTAGCGCAGCGCGTCGGACGCGCTGGAACCGACCGAGAACGCCACGATGGCGGGCGCGATCAGCACCGACACCAGGTTCATCACCTTGATGAGCGGGTTGATCGCCGGACCGGCGGTGTCCTTGAACGGGTCACCGACGGTGTCACCGATGACGGTCGCGGCGTGCGGGTCGGAACCCTTGCCGCCGTGGTTGCCGTCCTCGACGAGCTTCTTCGCGTTGTCCCACGCGCCACCGGAGTTGGCGAGGAAGACGGCCATCAGCGTGCCGGTCGCGATGGCACCGGCCAGGTAGCCGGCCAGTGGGCCGACACCGAGACCGAAGCCGACGGCGACCGGGGCGAGCACGGCCAGGAGGCCGGGCGTCGCGAGCTCGCGCAGCGAGTCCTTGGTGCAGATGTCGACGACCTTGCCGTACTCGGGCTTGACCGAGTAGTCCATGATCCCGGGGTTCTCCCGGAACTGGCGGCGGACCTCGAACACGATCGCGCCCGCGGCGCGGGTCACGGCGTTGACCGCGAGGCCGGAGAACATGAACACGACGGCCGCGCCGATGGCGATGCCGACGAGCACGTTCGGGCTGAACACGATGAACGAGAACGAGGACAGCTCAGGCGTGAGGTCGCCCGCCTTCTGCAGCGCCTGACCGATCGCGTCGCTGTAGGAGCCGAACAGCGCGGTCGCGGCCAGCACGGCCGTCGCGATCGCGATGCCCTTGGTGATGGCCTTGGTGGTGTTGCCGACCGCGTCGAGCTCGGTGAGGATCTTCGCGCCCTCGCCGTGCACGTCGCCGGACATCTCCGCGATGCCCTGCGCGTTGTCGCTGACCGGGCCGAAGGTGTCCATCGCGACGATGACGCCGACGGTGGTGAGCAGACCGCAACCGGCCAGCGCGATCGCGAACAGCGACACGATGACCGAACCGGACAGCAGGAACGCGCCGTAGACGGCCGCACCGATGACCAGCGCCGTGTAGACGGCGGACTCGAAGCCGACCGAGATACCGGACAGGATCACCGTCGCCGCACCGGTCAGCGAGGTCCGGCCGACCTCCTGGACCGGCTTGTGCTCGGTGCCGGTGTAGTAGCCGGTGAGCCAGAGGATCACGCCGGCGAGCACGATGCCGATGATCACGGCGACAGCGGCGATGAGCGCCGGGTTGCCGCTGGTGGCCTTGATCTGGTCGGAAACGCCGCTGAGGTCGCCGAACGAGCTCGGCAGGTACGAGAACGCGGCGATCGTGCAGAGCACCGCGGAGATCACGGCCGAGATGTAGAACGACCGGTTGATCGCGACCAGGCCACCCTCACCGGTGCGCGCGCTGGTCGTGTAGACGCCGATGACGGCCGTCAGCACGCCGATCGCGGGCACGATCAGCGGGAACAGCAGACCCTGCGCGCCGAACGCGGCGGTGCCCAGGATCAGCGATGCCACCAGCATCACGGCGTAGGACTCGAAGAGGTCCGCGGCCATGCCTGCGCAGTCACCCACGTTGTCACCGACGTTGTCGGCGATCGTGGCGGCGTTGCGCGGGTCGTCCTCGGGGATGCCCTGCTCGACCTTGCCGACCAGGTCGGCACCGACGTCAGCGGCCTTGGTGAAGATGCCGCCGCCGACGCGCATGAACATCGCGAGCAGCGCGGCGCCGAAACCGAAGCCCTCCAGCACCTTCGGTGCCTGGCCCGCGTAGACCAGCACCACCAGTGCGGCACCGAAGAGTCCGAGGCCGACGGTGGTCATGCCGACCACACCACCGGTGCGGAACGCGATGCGCATGGCCTTCTCGCGACCACCCTCGCCCTCGTTCGCCGCGGCGGCGACACGCACGTTGGCGCGCGTGGACAACCACATGCCCAGGTAGCCGATCGTCGCGGAGAACGCGGCACCGACGATGAAGAACAGCGACCTTCCGATTCGCTCGGCGAGATCGTCCGCCGGTAGCGCGAACAGCAGCACGAACACGACGACGACGAAAACGCCGAGCGTCCGGAACTGCCGGTTGAGGTATGCCGCTGCGCCCTCCTGAACCGCCTTGGAGATGTCCTGCATCTTGGCGGTTCCCTGGCCCGCGGCCAGAACCTCCTTGAGCAGCACGTACCCGACGGCTAGAGCAGCCAGGGCGACCACGGCGACCGCGACCACTACGCCGCGATCACCTCCGGAGAGCTCGAGGCCCTCCGCGAGGAATTGCCGGGACATCCGTCCTCCTGGTGAGTTGCCAGTGCAGCGCCAAGGCGACCAGCCGCCCGAGCGCGACGTGATGCATCCCTCATTGGATGCGATGCCGGGGGAGTCTAGGGGTTGCTTGCAACGAGGCAACGAAGTGTCCCGATCCGTGCACACACCGTTATCCGCCCAGGAAGGCGAGCCGGACTGTCAGGGGTCTGTGCAAAGCTCGCCAACGTGGTGGATCAGGGACGGCGGCTGCTGGATCGCGTGCTGGCCGGGGTACCCGTTGGCGAGTCGCCGCTGACGCACGTCAGCGACCTGCCCCAACGGGTCGCGTCGCATGCTTCGTGGCCGTCGTGGGCCCCTGAGCAGGTGGTGTCGGCGTTCGTCTCTTCGGGTGTTTCCACACCGTGGGAGCACCAGGCGGCCGCGGCGTCGCTGGCGTGGTCGGGGTCGAACGTCGTGCTGGCGACCGGGACCGCGTCCGGCAAGTCGCTCGCTTACCAGTTGCCGGTGTTGAGCACGCTTTCGAGTGACCCTCGGGCGACCGCCCTGTACCTGGCGCCGACCAAAGCCCTTGGCGCGGACCAACTCCGGTCCGTCGTCTCATTAGGCGTTCCCGGCGTGCGCGCGGCGTCGTTCGACGGCGACACCCCGCTCGCCGAGCGGGACTGGGTGCGCGAGCACGCCAACTGGGTGTTCACGAACCCGGACATGCTGCACCGGGGTTTCCTCCCCCGGCACTCGAGGTGGCTGCGGTTCTTCCGGCGGCTCTCCTACGTGGTGGTCGACGAGTGCCACGCCTACCGCGGCGTGTTCGGGTCGCACGTCGCCCTGCTGCTGCGGCGGTTGCGGCGCGTCGCGCGGAAGTACGGTGCCGACCCGGTTTTCGTGCTCGCGTCGGCGACGGTGTCCGATCCGGGCGCGTCGGCGTCGCGGCTGCTCGGTGCCCCGGTCGAGGCGGTGACCGAGGACTGCTCGCCGCGCGCCTCGCGCACGGTCGCCCTGTGGGAGCCGCCGCTGACGTCGCTCGCCGGCGAGCACGGTGCGCCGGTGCGCCGGTCGGCAGGCTCGGAGACGGCGCGGATCCTGGCGGACCTGGTGGTCGAGGGTGCCCGGTCGCTGGCGTTCGTGCGGTCGCGGCGCGGCGCGGAGCTGACGGCCATCGGCGCCCGCCGGGTGTTGTCCGAAGTGGACACTGATCTCGCCTCGCGGGTCGCCGCCTACCGGTCGGGCTACCTGCCCGAGGAACGGCGTGCGCTGGAGAAGTCGTTGTCCTCAGGCGACTTGCTGGGCGTCGCGACGACCAACGCGCTCGAGCTGGGCGTCGACATCGTCGGCCTCGACGCCGTCGTCGTCGCCGGTTTCCCCGGCACGCTGGCGTCGTTCTGGCAGCAGGCCGGCCGGGCCGGCCGCGCAGGTGACAGCGCTCTCGTGGTGTTCGTCGCGCGCGACGACCCGTTGGACACCTATCTCGTGCACCACCCCGCCGCCGTGCTGGAACGGCCCGTCGAGGCGACCGTTCTCGACCCCACGAACCCCTACGTATTGGGCCCGCAGCTCGCGTGCGCGGCGTCCGAACTACCGCTGACCCCTGCCGACCTGGAGGCGTTCGGCGGTCCCGTCGCGCAGGCCGTCGTAGACGAACTGGTCGCGGAGCGGGTGCTGCGCAAGCGACCCGCCGGCTGGTACTGGGCATCGCACGACCTGCCGCACTCCGGCGTGGACATCCGCGGCTCCGGTGGTGACCAGGTCGCCGTCGTCGAGGCGGACTCCGGCCGGATGCTCGGGACCGTTGATCCGGGGTCGGCGTGCTGGCAGGTGCACCCCGGCGCGGTGTACCTGCACCAGGGGTCGTCGTACGTGGTCGACGAGCTCGACCTCGAACACGGGCTGGCCATGGTGCACGCCGAGGAACCCGAGTGGACGACTCAGCCTCGCGACGTCGTCGACATCAAGGTCGTGCGGGTGCTGGAGCGCAAGGAGTTCGGCGGCGTCACCGTGTGCCTGGGTGAGGTCGAGGTGACCACGCAGGTGGTCGGCTACCTGCGGCGGCTGCTGTCCGGCCAGGTGATCGACCAGATCCCGCTCGACCTGCCTTCGCAGACGCTGCACACGCGTGCGGTTTGGTACACCGTCGCGGACCCGTTGCTGGCAGCCGTCATCGAGGGCCGCCAGGTCGCGGGTGCTCTGCACGCCGCCGAGCACGCGGCGATCGGGTTGCTGCCGTTGTTCGCCGTGTGCGACCGGTGGGACATCGGTGGCGTGTCGACGGCCGTCCACCCGGACACCGGTGAGGCGACGGTGTTCGTGCACGACGGGCATCCCGGTGGTGCCGGGTTCGCTGACCGCGGGTTCGCGGCGATCGTGCCGTGGTTGACCGCTACCCGTGAGGCGATCAACGCCTGCACCTGTCCTTTGGGATGCCCCTCTTGCGTGCAGTCTCCCAAGTGCGGCAACGGGAACGAGCCGCTGGACAAGGCTGGCGGAGCGGCGGTCCTGGACGTGGTGCTGAGGGCCATCACCTAGCGCGACCTAGTCACCTTCGGCTAGGTAGGCGACGCGACCACCGCGCGCGATCGCGTCAGTGTGTCGACTTGTGGGCGATCGCGCCGCCGTCTGCGGAGCAGCGGCCAAGAGTACTGTGGGGCGCCAGGGGGCGTCGGTCTCGGGAGGACCGACGCGCGCCCCTGGCGCACTCCACGCTGCCGAACACTCGGGTGAGGTGCCTGCTACCGCTCATCGGACCTTGTGCCTGGGACATCGGCGGATTCTCGTGGTCGTCGCTCGTGGACATTGGGAGGCGTCGTTGTCCGTGCGACGTGTTTCCGGGGGAGGATCCGGCTTCGCCGACCGCGATCTGCTGTTGGGCCAGATCGCTATCGTCCGAGGCTTGGGGTCGTTGCGCGGGAGGCGGTCCTTTCCGTTCCGTGTTCGGCGGGTGCCCGTCCTGCTGTGTCGTCGAAGTGCGGGGTACGACGACGGTTGCCGGACTGGGCAGGTGGTGCGGCCGTGCTGGGCACCGCATTCGGGGTTGTCGGGGAGAGTCCACTGCGACACCCAGCACGGCCGGGTCTACATCAGACGGTCGCGACCAGCTCGGGGCTCACCGCGGTGTGCAGCGCCTCGACCAGTGCGTCCTGCACGACGCGCGCGTCCGGCAGGTCGCGGCCGCAGATCTGCGGCTTGACTCGCCAGTGCACGACGCCGTGCGCCATCGGGGTGGGGGGAAGCGGGATGTACTCGCCCTGTGCGTAGTGGCGCACGTCTTCGTGGGCGCTGAGCTCGGTGTTGAGGACGTCACCCGACGCCACCAGGAACATCCAGCGGCCGGACGGCGTCGCCGCGATCGGCACCGGGATGCCCATGTTGCGCAGTGCGACCGCGGCGCGGCGGCCGAGGTCGGTGCCGACCTCGATCGCGTCGACGCTGTGGCCGGTGGCGACCAGCAGGCTGTACGAACGGCCGGCCCACCAGGTCGCGACCTGCTCGGGACGGGTGCCGATCCGCTCCTGCCAGTCGTGGTGCACCGGGACGGGACCGGACGCGTCGAGGCCGTCGCGGCCCGCCCACATCGTCTCGCCCGCGGCGGAGACCGTCGGATAGGTGCCTGGCAGCACAGGCCATCCGCGCCACGCGAGGCTCACGGCCTCTGCACGCAGCTCGATGCGGAAGGCCCCGCGCCAACTATCCGACCACTCCATCTTCGTTCGCCTCCGTGATCTGCTCGACACCTGTTCGGACACCGTGTCGGTTTTCGTAGGACACCGTGTCGGTGCCGCCACTACAACTAACGACACCAGGGGCAAGCGAAGTAACCCTCGCTCGACAACTGGTAGCTACGGGACGGCGAACGCCCTTCGCTTGACCGGGCAACTGAACTGTTGGCGTTTGGTTCGATCACCGTTCAGCATGTCCGGACCCCGATGTGAGTCCGCTCACCGTTGGCAGACGACCGCTCGTCGTGCCCCAAACGTCCTGATCTTCGGCCGGACCTGCCTTCGACCGTGCGCTCACCGGGCCGAACGGCGTATCGGCTGACGCCCGGATGAGCACGTCCCAACCGCTCACCTGGCACTCGTCGAGCCGCGCACGGTTCCGTTCTGCGACTCGTCTTGCCTGGTCACAGGCACTCTGTTCGCCGTCGATCAGGTGCACTGCGCCGGCCAGCGCCGCCAGATCGGCCGCACCTGTCACCCGGTGCCGGGTGATGACCGCTGACCCGAACTGGATGCCGGCACCAACAAGGACGAGCAGGACGGCGACCATCGCGATACCGCTCACCGTGGCCGAACCCCGGTCGTTCATCCCGGCTCCAGCACGGCGAACGCCTCCGCGCCGACCCGGACGCCGGGCAGCGGACTCCGCCCGCGGACCTCGACGCGCACCGCGCCGCCTTCGTCGTGGACGGTCAGCTCGGCGTTCGGCGCGATCCGCTTGCCTGCCGCGAGCGCCTGGTCCCGTTCGCCGCGGGCGACGAGCCTCGCGGCCTCGCGGGCGGCGTCGGTGCAGCGCAGCTGACCGATCATCGTGCCGACACCGGCCGCGGCCACCGCCAGGACCATGAGCAACGCGCACACCGCGATGGCCGCCTCGACGGTGGCCGCACCCCGGTCGTCGCTCACCCGATCGACAGCGCGCCCTGCACGAGCTGCGCGATCTTGGCCTGCACGGCGTCGCTGCTCAGCACGACGTACAAGGTGGCCGCGAGCGCCGCGGCCGCCACCGTGCCGAGTGCGTATTCGATCGTCGACATCCCACTGTCGTCTTTCAGCATCTTCTTCGTCCTTACTGTTCGAGGAACTTGGTCGCGAGCCCGAGCACGACCGGCAGCACGCCGACGCACACGAACGCGGGCAGGAAACACAGTGCGAGCGGCCCCGCCACCAGCACCGCCGCCCGCTGCGCGCGGGCCTCGCTCTCGTCGCGAGCGTCGGCCCGGACCCGGCAGGCGAGCTCGGTCACGGCACCGGCCAGCGCGGTGCCGGAGCGGGCCGTGCGGCGGGCGGCAACCGCGAGCGGTTCGGTGTCGGGGTTCTCGGCCGCTGACGCCCACGCCTGCGCGGGGTCGGCGCCGAGGGCGAGCAGCTCGGCGACTCGGGTCAGCGCCGGATCGCCCGTCGCCCTGATCGCTGTCGGAACTGGGAGGCCCGCGCGCAGGCAGGCGGCCAGCAGGTCCCAGTTCGCCGCTCGTTGGAACGGCGCGTTGCTCTCGGCTCGCGCGCGAGGTGGATCGTGGTCGCGCCTGCGGAGCCTGGTGACAGCGAGCGGTCTCGTCGGCGCGATGAGGAGTGCGAGCGCCAGCAGAAGGAACGTCATGACAGCACCGCCTGGGTGGTGATCCGAGTCGTCCACAGGCTCGCGCGCGGACAGACGGCCAGCAGGTCCCAGCTCACCGCCTGTTGGAACGGCGCGCTGCACTCCGCCCACGCGCGGGGCAGATCGTTGTTGCGCTTCCGAAGTCTGGTGATCGCAGAAGGTCTCGTCGGCGCGACCAGCAGCACGAGCGCCAGCAGAACGAACGTCATGACAACACCACCTGACTGTTGATCCGAGTCGTCCAGAGCAGGCACGCGGCCAGCAAGTCCCAGGTCGCCGCCCGCTGGAACGGCGCATCGCTCTCGGCTCGCGTGCGGGGTGGATCGTGGTCGCGCCTGCGGAGCCTGGTGACCGCGAGCGGTCTCGTCGGCGCAACCAGGAGCGCCAACAGCAGGTCCCAGTTCGCCGCCCGTTGGGGCGATGCGCTGCACTCCGCATGCGCTCGGGGCGGATCCTGCTCGCGCTTCCGGGGTCTGGTGATCAGGAACGGTCTCGTGCGGGCAACTAGGGGCGCGAGTGCCAGCAGACGGAACGTCGTCATGGGAGTACCACCTGACTGTTGATCCGAGTCGTCCAGAGCAGGCACGCGCGCAGGCACGCGGCCAGCAAGTCCCAGGTCGCCGCCCGCGGGAACGGCGCGTTGCACTCGGCCTGCGCGCGAGGTGGATCGTGGTCGCGCTTGGGGAGTCTGGTGATTGCGGGCGGCCTTGTTGGCGCGACCAGGAGTGTGAGTGCCAGTAAGAGGAGCGTCATGGCAGTACTGCCTGGCTGGTGATGTGGGTTGTCCAGAGCAGGCCTGTGCAGGTGAGCAGGGCACCCAGCACCAGCAGCACCTGGCCCGGTGTCGTGGCGGTGAGGACGTGCAGGGGGTGGGCGCCGCTGAGTTGGCCGAGTAGGAGGCCGAACACCGGGAGTGCGGCCAGCACCGCTGCGCTGGCTCTCGGGCCGGCCAGCTTGGCGTCGGTCTGCTTGGCGAACGCGGTGCGTTGGGTCAGGTCGTCGCGCACCGCATCTAGTGCCTCGGCCAGCGGCACGCCCAGGTCGGTGGAGACGTGCCAGGCTCTCGCCAGTTGCGGCAGGGCGGTGTGCAGTTGCGGGTGGTCGGCGGCCATCGCGGTGAGGGTGTTGTGCACGTCGCCGCCCAGTCGTGCGGTGGCCGCTATCGCCTTGAACACCTGCCGGGCGGGTTCTGGGCAGTCCTGTGCCGCGGACTCGGCGGCTCCCGCCGCGTGCGCTCCCGCTCGCAGTTCGTCCACCACGGCGGCCAGACCGGTGGTCAGCGACTCCGTCGCAGTCAGGCGGTTTCGTTGCTTCGCACGGGTTTTCGCCACGCGGATGGTGGTCAGGGTCAGGAGTGTTCCCGCTGTCAACGCGCCCACTCCGGCCAGCCACCATGCCGTAGCCGCCGCCAGTGGCACCAGAAATACTTGTGGGACAACTAGGTTGGCGCGCTGGGGCCTCTTGCGCAGGCGATCGACAGGTGCCCTGTTCGGCCAGACCAGGAGGGCGGCCGCAGCCAGGATCGCGCTCAGCACAGCAGTTCCTTGAGCTGCTGCCCGGCTTCCTGCCAGCCGTCCGGGCGCCACGCCGGGATCACGCGGTTGTCCGGTCCGAACACGCCGATCTCGGCGAGCTTGCGAGTGCCGTCCGGGGCGCGGCGCATGTGCAGCACCAGGTGGAGCGCGGCGCCCAGTTGGCTGTGCAGCGCTTGCCGGTCGAGTCCGCCCAGTGCTGCCAGTGCTTCGAGCCTCGCGGGTACTTCGGCAGGCGAGTTGGCGTGGAGCGTTCCCGCGCCGCCGTCGTGGCCGGTGTTCAGCGCGGACAGCAGTTCGCACACCTCGGCTCCCCTGACCTCGCCGACCACGATGCGGTCCGGGCGCATGCGCAGGGCTTGGCGCACCAATTCGCGGACCGTGATCTCCCCCGCGCCCTCGACGTTCGGCGGGCGGGCGACGAGGCGGACGAACTGCGGGTGGTCCGGCCTGAGCTCGCCGGCGTCCTCCACGCACACGATTCGTTGTTCGCGTGGCACGCAGCCGAGGAGCGCGCCCAGCAGTGACGTCTTGCCCGAACCTGTGCCGCCGACCACGAGGAAAGCCAGGCGGGCCAGCACGATCCGGCGCAGCAGGTGGGCCGTCGGCTTGTCGAACGTGCCCAGTGCGCGGAGGGTGTCGAGGTTGTGGACGGCGGGGCGGAGCACGCGCAGGGACAGGCACGTGCCGTCTGGCGCGACCGGCGGGAGGACCGCGTGGAGGCGGACTCCGCTGCCGGGGAGCCAGCCGTCCACGCACGGCGAGGCTTCGTCGAGGCGGCGGCCCGCCGACACCGCCAGGCGCTGGGCGAGGCGGCGGACCGCGGCGTCGTCGGGGAACGTGATCGCGGTGCGGTGCAAGCCGTTTCGGCCGTCCACCCAGACCTGGTCCGGCGCGGTGACGAGCACGTCCGTGGTGTGCGGGTTGTGGAGCAGTGGTTCCAGTGGGCCCGCGCCCACGAACTCCTGGCGGAGGATGTGCAGTGCCTCCAACACGTCTGCGTCCGCCAGCACGCCGCCGGACTCGCTGCGGACCGCTTTGGCCACTGCCGCCGGGGTTATCTCCGAGCCGTCGCCTGCGAGGCGTTGCCGCACCCGGTCGACCAACGGCGTGGTCATGAGCCGCACCCCACCGGGAAGGCGGCCACCGTGCCGGGGAAACGTTGGCGCGCAACGGCATGCGGACCGCACAGCGCGCCGATGCCTTGTTCAGCGAAGTCGGCCGCGCGGTGCGTGCCGGCGGGGAGTTGGCACGCCTCGCGAGGTGTCGGCGGATCGAGTTCGGCGGCGGTGGAGTGGTGCGGAGCGCTGGGCGATGAGGGTGTCATGCGTTCAGCTCCTTCAGGATGGCGCGGGCCGCGGCGGCCAGTGGGCCGTGGTTGGAGTTGGGGAAGGCGCCGCGGTCGAGTGCCGCGGCCAGGCCCGGCTCCGGGCGCATCTGGGTCAGCAGGGGGATGCCGACGACCTCGGCGACCTGGTCGGCGCGCAGGCCTCCTGGGGCCGGGCCGCGGACCACCAGGCGGAGGTTCGCCGCGAGGGTGTGGACGCGGTCGGCCACGCGTTTGGCTGCTGCGGTCGCGGGGGGGGCGGGGCGGGGGCCCCCCAGACCCCCGGGAGAGCGCCGCCCCCCGCGGGGGCGGGTGGGGCCGGGGGCGGCCCGGCTTTGGGGGGCGGGGGTCGCGCGGACCTCGGCCGGGACCACGAGCACGGCGAGGTCCGCGCGACCCAGAGCGGTGTCGGCGGGAGGGGTCGGGTGGCGGGGCAGGTCGCACACGACGGTGCAGCCACCTCGCCTTCCCGCGTCGAGCACCGCTGCGACGGCCTGCGGTTCGGGGCCCGGACCGTCGCGGTCGCAGGAGAGGACGGTGAGCTTTCCCCTTGCGGGCAGGGCTGTCCGGAGTGCGGAGAGCTGGATTCGGCCGCCGCTCACCTGCACGGCCGGCCAGCGGGCGCCGGACGCCTCTTCCGCGCCCAGGGTGAGATCGATGCCGCCGCCGAGCGGGTCGCAGTCGACCAGCAGGCCTTCGGACTCGGACGCGGCCACGGCTCTGGCTATCGACGCGGCCAGCACCGAGGCTCCCGCGCCGCCGCGACCGCCGAGCACGGCGAGCACCCGGCCCGTTTCGACCGGCGGGCCTTCGCGCACGTCGGTCAAAGCGGTGACCAGTGCCCGGTCCTCCAAGGGGAGTTCGAGCACCCGTTCCACGCCGAGGCGCACGGACTCGTCCCACGGTGGATCGCCGCCGTGCACGACGAACACGCCTGAGCGGCGCGGGAGTTCCGCCGAGAGGCAGGCGCGCACACCGTGTGCGTCGAGCAGCACGAGCGGGGCGGTGTGCCACAGCGGGCGGAGCGCGGACACGTCCGGCACGCGGACGAGATCGCAGTCGGCCGCCGCCATCAGGCGGAGCAGATCGTCGAGGAGCGTTGTGTCTGCCAGGAGGGCGGTGGGGGTCATGGGTCGACCGTGGCGGGTGGTGATGAAGGACACAACGTGGTGATGATCGAGATGTGGACAAATCGACTGCTGTGGACAAGTCGCGATCTTCGACATCGTGAGACGACGAATTGTCACAGCTGTGCGAGAAGATGAGGGGTTGTGCTCCAGAAGGCCGGAAAGGCGAGCACAGGTGTGCGGAAAGAGATCCGCGATCTGACCCCGGACATGGGACGACCCCCGCCAGGGGGGAGGGACGGGGGTCGTCAATGGTTCAGTCCCGGGGGGTCGGACTGAACCCGTCCGTCGAACCGGACCCTCCTACTGTATCCCCATGCGCCAGGGTCGTGCGCGCCTTCTGTTCTAGTGACACGCCAAGATTCGGTAACCAAGTGCGGCAACGGATTCGTACAGTGGCGAACTGACGCCCGAATGGCCCAACGGACACCGACAGCCGCGCACTCGGCGGACAACTTTCACGATTTCGTACACCTGCGAACTGTCAGCCCGACGGGTCCGCCGGACCACCACCTAAGCTGGATCCGTGACCGATCGAGGCGGCCAGTCCGCACCAGGAACCCGGATCGCCGCATTCTTCGATCTCGACAAGACGGTGATCGCGAAGTCGAGCACGCTGGCGTTCAGCAGGCCCTTCTTCCAGGAGGGCTTGATCAATCGCCGCGCGGTGCTCAAGAGCGCCTACGCGCAGTTCGTCTTCATGCTCGCCGGTGCCGACGCCGACCAGATGGACCGCATGCGGTCGCACATCACGGCGTTGTGCGCGGGCTGGGACGTCGAGCAGGTCCGCAGCATCGTCGACGAGACGCTGCACGACATCGTGGATCCGTTGGTCTACAAGGAGGCCACCCAGCTCATCACCGACCACAAGGCAGAGGGCCACGACGTCGTCGTGGTCAGCGCCTCCGGTGAGGAGCTCGTCTCCCCCATCGCCAGCATGGTCGGCGCCACGCACAGCGTCGGCACGAAGATGGTGGTGAGCGACGGCCGGTACTCGGGCGAGATCGACTTCTACTGCGCAGCCGAGAACAAGGCGGTCGCGATCAAGGAGCTCGCCGAGAAGCACGACTACGACCTGACGCGGTGCTACGCGTACTCGGACTCGGTCACCGACCTGCCGCTGCTGGAGGCCGTCGGCCATCCGACGGTCGTCAACCCAGACCGCGGCCTGCGCAAGATCGCCGCACAGCGCGGATGGCCGGTCCTCACGTTCTCCGACCCGGTGTCGCTGCGCGCCCGAATCCCCACCCCGTCGGGCACCGCGGTGGCGGTCACGGCCATCGGTCTGGGTGCCGCCGCGGCCGCCGGCGTCGCCTGGTACGGCCTGCGCCGCAAGCGCAACAAAAGTCAATAGCCGAGTGTCATGTTTAGACGGTCGGTACCCCTACGCGTGAGTAGCGTCAACGCGGCGCACACGTGGTGTCCGCGTGGGTGTCCCAAGTCGCCCCGACGGCGGTACCGACCATGTGCGCCAACAGAAATAGCGCGCAAGATACGCCGCTTTCACTACTGAACGTGGCTTGACCGGTGCACCCGTCCGAGCCCTTGCTGTGACCGCCGACACGCACTACAAATGGAGGTGCAGACCTCCGGTCGGCCAGGGACCAGACGAAGAGAAGTCAGGATCCACCCCGGCAGAGCTCTGTGCGCGGACTTCGAGTACCCACGCGCAGCACGCCGCGGGAGGCTTGTCGTCTAGGGCCTGCGTACCGGGACGCCGGACGCCGAGGCCAGGGTTGTACGACACGAGTTGCACGCTTGGTAACTCGAAAGCCCGCGCTGAAGACGGCGGACCCATTCGTGGGTCCGCCGTCTGCTTGTGTGGGAAAAACCCAGCACAATGCCCCCGTTGACCCGCCGCCAGTGACGTGAGTAACTTGCGAACCACGCCAGTTACCGGTGGGAAGATCACGGGAGGCTGCAGGTGCGGAAACTCGCTGTCGCTCTGGTCGTGTGCACCTCGGCAGCTCTCGCTCCACCTGCCGAGGCCGACGCGGCCACGAGCGCGCTCCAACGCATGTCGCTCGAGGAGAAAGTCGGGCAGCTCTTCGTCACGTGGGTGCACGGGCAGAGTGCGAACGAACCAAACCCGAACAATATTCGGGACTTCGGCGTGAGCACCGCCGCCGAAGTCGTGAAGAAGTTCCACGTCGGCGGCGTCATCTACTTCAACAACGCCACCCGCGACAACGTCGACACCCCGAAACAGATCGCGGCACTGTCCAACGGCCTCCAAAAGGCGAGCCGAATTCCGCTCGCCATCTCGACCGACCAGGAGATGGGTCTCGTCACCCGCATCGGTCCACCCGCAACGCAGTTCCCCGGCAACATGGCGCTCGGCGCGGGCCGTTCGACGAAGAACGCCGAGGAAGCCGCCCGCATCACCGCGACCGAACTGCGCGCGATGGGCATCAACCAGGACTTCGCGCCGGACGCCGACGTCAACTCCAACCCGGCGAACCCCGTCATCGGCGTACGCAGCTACTCGAGCGACCCGAAGCTCGCGGCCGAACTGGTCGCGGCCCAGGTCAAGGGCTACGAGCAGAAGATGTTCTCGCCGAACGCGGTGGCCGCGACGGCCAAGCACTTCCCCGGTCACGGCGACACCAAGGACGACAGCCACACCTCGCTCCCGGTCGTGAACCGCACCGTCGAGGAGTGGCGCAAGATCGACGCACCGCCGTTCAAGGCCGCCATCCGGGCGGGCGTCGACTCGATCATGACCGCGCACATCCAGACGCCGAAGATCGACCCGACAGGCGAGCCGTCGACGCTGTCCCACCGCGTCGTCACCGGCCTGCTCCGCGAGGAACTGCGCTACGACGGCGTGATCATCACCGACGCGCTGGAGATGGCGGGCGTGCGGAAGCTGCACACGGACGCCGAGATCCCCGTGCTGGCACTGAAAGCGGGCGTCGACCAGCTGCTCATGCCGGTCGACCTCAACCTGGCGATCAACAGCGTCGTCGCGGCGGTCCGCAGCGGCGAGCTCACCGAACGCCGCATCGACCAGAGCGTGTTCCGCGTGCTGAAGATGAAGTTCCTGCGCGGCATCCTGTCCGCCGGCCCGGTCGACGAGAACGTCGTGGTCGGCACGAAGCCGCACCTCGAAGCAGCACAACGCATCGCCGATCGCACCATCACCGCGGTCCGCAACGACGGCAACGTCCTCCCGTTCCAACCGAAGAAGGCACTCGTCGTCGGCACCAGCGACGTCCCGGCGACCGCGCTCGCCACCAGGCTCAACGCGGCCAAGCAGGTCACCGCGGTGAACCCGACGGCCGCTCAGATACAAGCGGCGGTCAACGCGGCCACCGACTCCGACGCGATCGTCGTCCTCACCAACGGGCTCACCCAAGCGACGCGCCCCGGTCAGAAGGAACTGCTGAACCGCCTGCTGGCCACCGGAAAACCCGTCGTCGCGGTCGCCACGGGCGTCCCGTACGACGTCGCGCACAACGCACCCGTCTGGCTCGCCACGTACTCCACGACCGGCCCCGGCATCGAGGCACTGGCCAAAGTCCTGCTGGGCCAGGCGAAACCACAGGGCAAGCTCCCCGTGGACGTGCCGGGCGCCTACCCCTTCGGCCACGGACTGAGCTGGTGACCATGGACCGCAGACAGCTGCTCACCGCGGGAGCGCTCGCAGTTCCCGCACTCGCGATCACCGGCACCGCACAGGCGAGCCGAGGAGTCACCACCGGCGCCGAACAACTCGCCAAGGACGGCTGGAGCAGGCTCAAGGGCCGCAAGGTCGGCGTGCTCACCAACCCCACCGGGACGCTGAAAGACCAGACCCACATCGTCGACTCGATGGTCGCCGCCGGAGTGCGCCCGCAGGCCGTTTTCGGCCCGGAGCACGGTTTCCGCGGCACCGCGCAGGCCGGCGGCTCGGAGGGCGACTACCTCGACCCGCGCACCCAGCTCCCGGTCTACGACGCGTACGGCGCCAACGCCACGAAGCTCGCAGGCATGGTCACCAAGGCGGGCGTCGACACCGTCGTCTTCGACATCGCGGACGTCGGCGCGCGCTTCTACACCTACATCTGGTCGATGTACACGGCGATGCAGGCAGCCGCGATCACCAAGGCGGGTTTCGTCGTGCTGGACCGCCCGAACCCGGTCGGCGGCACCGCGAAGGGCCCGCAGCTCGACCCCGCGTACGCGACAGGTGTGGGCAAGAAACCCGTTGTGCAGCAACACGGCATGACCATCGGCGAGCTCGCACGGTTCTACAACCAGGAGTTCCTGCCGACCGACGGCGGCGCGGTGCAGCAGCTCGAGGTCGTCAACGTCCGGGGCTGGCGGCGCGACCAGCTCGACACCGGCCTGCCGTGGATCCCGCCGAGCCCCAACATGCCCACCCAGGACACCGCGCTCGTCTACCCCGGCACGTGCCTGTTCGAGGGCACGGTGTTCTCCGAGGGACGCGGCACCACGCGCCCGTTCGAGACGATCGGCGCGCCGGACCTGGACTGGCGCTGGGCCGAGAAGCTGAACTCGCTGGACCTCGAGGGCGTCCGCTTCCGCGAGACGTACTTCGCGCCGACGTTCAACAAGTTCCAGGGCAAGACCTGCGGCGGCGTCGCGCTCCAGGTCACCGACCCGCACGCATTCGACGCCGTCCGCGCGGGCGTCGCCATGATCGTCACCGCGAAAGCCCTGTACCCGAACCTCTTCGCGTGGCGACCGGACAACTGGATCGACAAGCTCAGCGGCTCGGACCGGCTGCGCAAGATGGTCGACACCGGTGCGAGCACCGACGACGTCGTCAACGCGTGGCAGGACGAGCTCAAGCAGTTCCGCCGCACCCGCCTGCCCTACCTGCGCTACCGGTGAGGACCCGATGCGAATCCCTGCACTCGCCGCACTGTCAGCCGTCCTGCTCGTGACCGCCCCCGCCAGCGCCGACACCGCGACCGGCCGCTTCGACCGCCCGCAGCAGGGCTTCGCCGCGCCGAACACGGTGCTGCACAAGGCGGTCCCGGACAGCGTCGGGCTGGACCCGAAGCCGATCGACGACGCGCTGCGGCAGATCCAGAACTACACGCGCACCCAGCCGCGTCCGTTGTTCTCCGGCGCGGTCACGATGCTCGTGCACGACGGCGCGATCGTCACGCACGACGCGACCGGCTGGGCGGTGCGCTACGCCAACGCCACCACCGAGCTGCCGGAAGCCCAGCGCGTCCCGATGGCGCCCGACACGATCTTCGACATGGCGTCGATCTCGAAGCTGTTCACGTCGATCGCCGTGATGCGCGAGGTCGAGGCGGGCCGGGTCGACATCGACCAGCCGGTGTCGCGCTACCTGCCGGAGTTCGGCGTCAACGGCAAGGCGGACATCACCGTCAAGCAGCTGCTGACCCACACGTCCGGCCTGGAGCCGTTCATCCCGCTGTGGAAGCTGTACCCGGACGTGCCGTCGCGCATCAAGGCCGTGATGGACGTGAAGCCGAAGTCCACGCCCGGCACCACCTACGTGTACTCGGACCTGAACCTGATCACGCTGGGAGAGCTGGTCAAGCGGGTCAGCGGCAAGCCGCTCGACGTGCTGGTGCGCGAGGGCGTCACGCAGCCGCTGACCATGAAGGACACCGGCTACAACCCGCCGGCGAGCAAGCTGGACCGCATCGCGGCCACGGAGTTCCAGTCGAACCCGAACCGCGGCATCGTGCGCGGCTCGGTGCACGACGAGAACGCGTGGTCGCTCGGCGGCGTCGCGGGCCACGCGGGTGTCTTCTCGACGGCGAACGACCTCGCCAAGCTCGGCCAGGCCGTGCTGAACGGCGGAACGCACGCGGGACAACGGATCCTGAGCCGCCAGTCGGTCGAGCTGATGCTCACGAACTTCAACCACCAGTTCCCCGACAACGCCCACGGTCTCGGGTTCGAGCTCGACCAGCGCTGGTACATGGGCCAGCTGGCCTCACCGGGAACGGCCGGGCACACCGGGTTCACCGGCACGTCGCTGGTGATCGACCGGGCGTCGCGCTCGATCGCGATCCTGCTGACCAACCGCGTCCACCCGAGCCGCGACTGGGGCACGATCAACCCGGCCCGCCGGGTCGCGGCCGACGGGCTCGCCAAGGCGCTCGCGGTGAAGGCACCCGGCGGCGGCTACTCGTTCACGCCGACGCGCTCCGGCGGCACGCTCAGCACCCCGGACCTGCCCGCGCACGCCAAGAAGATCGAGTTCGACGCGCTCGTCGACCTCGAGCCGGGCGACGAGGTCGTCGTGGGCGACAAGACCCTGCAGGGGTACGGGAAACGCCGCTGGCAGCACGTCGTCATCGACACCACCGCGCCGAAGCTGACCTTCACCTACACGAAGACGGGCCAGTACGGCGGGCGCGGCGTGTTCGTCGCGAACCTGCGGATCACCGATCACACCGGCCTGCTGTACGACGGCGACCCGATCGCGGACGGCTGGTCAGCAGTGCTCCGCTAACACCCTGCGCAGCAACGGCAGCGCCCGCGGGAACGCGGGCGCGCCGAAGCTCAGCACCACGCCGTCGCGATCCCACGGCACGTCCGGGTGGCGGAACTCGCCGAGGCCGACCACGCCGACGCCCACCTCCAGCGCCGCGTCGAGCACGCGCCGCTCACCACCGGGCGGAAGCTCCAGCACCGCGTGCAGGCCTGCGGGGATGCCGGGCACGCGCAGGTGCGGCTGGAGCGCGGACACCAGCTGGTCGCGCCGCTCCCGGTAGTGCTGCCGCATCCGCCGGACGTGCGTGTCGTACGCACCGCTCGCGACGAAGTCCGCCATGGTCAGCTGGTCGAGCGCACTGGCGTACTGCTCGCGGTCGCCCTTCTCCGCGACCGCGGCGTCGACCAGGTGACCGGGCAGCACCATCCAGCCCATCCGCAGCGCGGGCGACAACGACTTGCTGGCCGACCCCAGGTACACCACCCGCTCGGGGTCGAGGCCCTGCACCGCGCCGACCGGGTCGCGGTCGTAGCGGAACTCACCGTCGTAGTCGTCCTCCAGCACCAGCCCGTCGACCGACCGCGCCCACTCCACCGCCGCGGCGCGCCGCCACGGGTGCAGCGGACCTCCGAGCGGGAACTGGTGCGCGGGCGTCAGCAGCGCGGCCGCCACGTCCGGGAGCTCCTCGACGCGCATCCCCGCTTCGTCGACCCGCACCGGCACGGTCGACGACAGCAGCCCGCGGTGGAAGTCGAGTCCGTACGACTCGACCGCGAACGGCCCCGGCAGCAGCGTGTTCAGCAACCGCAACGAGTGCGCGGTGCCGGACACGATCACGATCCGCTCCGGGTCGGCCCGCACGCCGCGCGCCCGTGCGAGGTACTCGGCGAGCGCGACGCGCAGCTCGATCCGGCCGCGCGGGTCGCCGGGCCCGAACGCGTCGGTCGGCGCGGCCGTGAGCGCCCGCCGCGCGGACCTGAGCCACGCCGTCCTCGGGAACAGCGCGATGTCCGGTGTCGACGGCGTCAGGTCGAGCACGGCAGGCGCCGCGACCGCCGGGCGTGCGGGTGAAGCGGGCGGGCGCACCCGTTGCGCGACGCGGGTTCCCGAGCCGTGCCGCGCGGTCAGCCAGCCCTCGGCCACCAGCTCGTCGTAGGCGGCGGCCACGGTGTTGCGCGCGATCCCCAGATCCAGCGCCAGCGCCCGTGACGAGGGCAGCCGCGTGCCCGGTGCGAGCCGGGCGGACCGGATGGCCTCGCGCAACGACCGCGTCAGCCGGGCCCGCACACCGCCTGGTCCGGACACGTCCAGGTAGAAGTCGCTGCCGAAAGTGGCCCAAGATTCCACGCTGCAAGTGCACCACATGTTGGGCCACTCACCGGCATAGCGTTCTTCTCATGACACGCATGGACCTCGCCAAGAACGCCAAGGACTTCTACCGCGCCATGATCGCGCTCGACACCGCCGCGAGCGCGGGCGTCGACCCGGTGCTCGCCGAGCTCGTCAAGATCAGGGCGAGCCAAATCAACCACTGCGCGTACTGCCTGAACATGCACACCGTCGACGCCAGGAACGCGGGCGAGACCGAGGCGCGGATCTACCTGCTGAGCGCGTGGGAGGAGGCGGGCGACGTCTACACCGAACGGGAGAAAGCGGCGCTGCGGCTCACCGAATCGGTGACGGTGCTGACGGACGGCTTCGTGCCCGACGAGGTGTATGCGGAGGCGGCCAAGCAGTTCGACGACCACGAGCTCGCGCAGCTCATCGCGTTGATCATCACCATCAACGCGTGGAACCGAATCGCGGTCAGCACGAGGAAGACTCCCAACGTCCGGTGACCTTCTGTCGACACGCCGTGAGGAAATGTCCCCATCGGGGTGACTTTGGGACACAGTTGGGGTGAGTTCCGCCCACTGTCCGTTGACCCCCAGGGTGGCGGTTAGTAAGTTTCCCACGTGTCCACAGAATCCAGTGCCGAGTCCAGCCCCCTGGTGAAGATCCGGTCGCTGCTGCCGGGCCTCGCCCGTGCGGAGCAGCGGGTGGCGAAGGTGGTGCTCGAGAACCCCGGCACGGTTGCTCACCGCAGCATCACCGAGGTCGCCGAGCAGGCTGGCACGAGTGAGACGACGGTGACGCGCTTCTGCAAGGCGATCGGCGTCGGCGGCTACCCGGAGCTGCGCATCGCGCTCGCCGCCGACACGGCCCGCAGCGCCGCCCGTTCCAACCAGGACATGGGCGGCGACATCGGCCCCGGCGACGACCTGCGCCAGGTCGTCGGCAAGGTCGCGTTCGCCGACGCCCGCGCGGTCGAGGAGACGGCCGAGCAGCTCGACGTCGAGTCGCTGCAGAAGGTCGTCGACGCGATCGCCGGCGCGCGGCGGGTCGACGCCTACGGGTTCGGCGCGAGTGCGTTCGTCGCGTTCGACCTGCAGCAGAAGCTGCACCGCATCGGCCGCACCTGCTTCGCGTGGAACGACACGCACGTCGCGCTGACGTCGGCCGCCGTGCTGACCAGCGAGGACGTCGCGGTCGGCATCTCGCACACCGGCTCGACCGCGGAGACCGTCGAGGCGCTGCGGATCGCGCGCGAGCACGGTGCGACGACGGTGGCGCTGACGAACTTCCCGCGGTCACCGATCACCGAGGTCGCGGACCACGTGCTGACCACGGCCGCGCGCGAGACGACGTTCCGCTCCGGTGCGATGGCCAGCAGGATCGCGCAGCTCACGGTCATCGACTGCCTGTTCATCGGCGTCGCGCAGCGGCACGTCGACTCGGCGAAGACGGCGCTCGAGGCCACCTACTCCGCGGTGTCCGGGCACCGGCTCGGCGCGAGACCGGATGGAAGGCGCCGACAGCGGGAGAGCAGTAAATGACCTCCCCCCGGAACGGTGTGGCGGTGCGCGTGGAGTCTCCGACAGAACAGCGGAACCCGCGGACCGTCGACATCGACCGGGTGTCCACGCTGGAAGTGCTCAGACTGATCAACGACGAGGACAGCACGGTGCCCGCCGCGGTCGCGGCGGTGCTGCCGGAGCTGGCCCGCGCGGTCGACCTCGCGGTCGCCGCACTGCGGTCCGGCGGCCGCGTGCACTACGTCGGAGCAGGCACGTCCGGCAGGCTCGCGACGCTCGACGCGGCGGAGCTGGTGCCGACGTTCAACACACCGCCGGACTGGTTCCTCGCGCACCACGCGGGCGGGTCCGAGGCGCTGGTGCGGGCGATGGAGGACGTCGAGGACCACTCCGGCGCCACCCAGATCCGCACGGCCGCGACGGCCGATGACGTCGTGCTCGGCATCACCGCGTCCGGGCGCACGCCGTTCGTGATCGGCGCGCTGGAAGAGGCCCGTTCGATGGGCGCGCGGACCGTGCTCGTGTCGAACAACGCGACCGTGCCGACCGAGGTGGACGTGCTGGTCGCGTTGGACACCGGGCCGGAGGCGATCGCGGGCTCCACCCGGATGAAGGCCGGTTCGTCGCAGAAGCTGGTGCTCACCGCGTTCTCGTCGGCCGTGATGATCAAGCTCGGCCGGACGTACTCGAACCTCATGGTCAGCATGCGCGCGACGAACGCGAAGCTGCGCGGCCGGACCGTGCGGATACTGGGCGAGGCGACCGGGCTCGGCGAGCAGGAGTGCCTGCAGGCGCTGGCCGAGGCGAGCGGTGACCTGAAGGTGGCGCTCGTGCACCTGCTGTCCGGCGCGCCGACCGCCCGTGCCGCCGAGGCGCTGACCTCGTCGAACGGCCACGTGCGCAACGCTCTGGTCGCGCTAGCCGGGTAGCACGGGGCGCCACGGGATCGGCGTCGACAGCACCATCGCGCTGGACGTCTCGCCGTGGCTGCCGAGCCGCACCAGCAGGCGTTCCAGCTCCTGGATCGACGTGGCGGCGACCTTGACGACCGAGCAGATGTCGCCGGTCAGCCGCACCACCTCGACGACCTCGGGGCAGTCGTCCAGCAGCTCGGGGTGCACGGTGATGCACCGCGGGCCGTAGCACTTCATCCGCACCAGCGCGACGACCGGCCGTCCCACCGCGGTCGGGTCGACAGTCGCGCGGTAGCCCGTGATGACGCCCGTGTTCTCCAGCCTGCGGACCCGTTGCGCGACCGTCGGCGGCGACACGTGCACGCGGCGCGCGAGCTCGTTGTACGACAGCCTCGCGTCCTCCTGGAGCGCCTCGAGGAGTGCGTGGTCGATCTCGTCCAACATGAACGCAAAGCTAGTCACGAAACTGCTTTGCGAACGTGAAAAGTTCGATGCCGTTCCTAGTTCATCACCCATTCAGGCGAGCGTCGAATTGGCAGATGATTACCCCATGACTTGCCCCATGTCTGAGACGCCGAAGCTCGACTTCGGCGGCACGACGCCTTACGAGGACTACTCGCACGCCTCGGTGCTGCACACGCTGCAGCAGCAGTGGTCGAAGGACCCGCGCGAGATGTCGTTCCTGGTGATCACCCAGGTCATGGAGCTGTACTTCGGCCTGCTGTGCTTCGAGTGGCGCCAGGCGCAGACCGAGCTGCGCGGCGACGACCTGCGCGCGGCCGTCCGCACGCTGCGCCGGTCCGACCTGCACATGCAGGCCCTGTCCGCCGCGTGGCGCCCGATCGCGCGCATGACGCCCACCGAGTTCAACTCGTTCCGCGACGCGCTCGGCGAGGGGTCGGGCTTCCAGTCCGGCAAGTACCGCGAGATGGAGTTCCTGCTCGGCGAGAAGTCCCGGTCGATGCTCGTGCCGCACCGCGCGGTGCCCGCGATGCACGACCGGCTGGAGCAGTCGCTCGGCGAGCCGTCGCTGTACGACGACGTGCTGGGCGCGTTGTCCCGCGCCGGGTTCGCGATTCCCGCCGCCGTGCTGGAGCGCGACCTGAGCCAGGCTTACGAGCCGTCGGCCGACGTCGAGCAGGTGTGGGCG
Organism: Lentzea tibetensis; assembly: GCF_007845675.1. Lineage (GTDB taxonomy): Bacteria > Actinomycetota > Actinomycetes > Mycobacteriales > Pseudonocardiaceae > Lentzea > Lentzea tibetensis. The sequence goes on from NZ_VOBR01000008.1 coordinate 79,840, forward strand.
GAGATCTACCGCGGCACCGATCGCGACCTGCTGGAGCTCGGCGAGGCGCTGACCGACATCGCCGAGGAGTTCGCGCGCTGGCGCTACGACCACCTGCTCGCGACGCGCCGTTCGATGGGCTCGAAGGTCGGCACCGGCGGTTCGGCAGGCGTCGCGTGGCTGGAGAAGCGCACCCAACGAGCTGTGTTCCCGGAACTGTGGACCGCGAGGAGTTTTGTGTGAGGCGCGAGCTGTTCGACCTGGACGACGACGTCATCTACCTGGACGGCAACTCGCTCGGCGCTCCCCCGCGTGCGGTGGCGGCGCGGGTGGCCGAGGTCGTGCGGGTGCAGTGGGGCCGCCGGCTGATCCGGTCGTGGTCCGAGGGCTGGTGGGAGGCTCCGCAGCGGATCGGTGACCGGATCGCGCGCCTCGTCGGTGCCGCGCCCGGCCAGGTCGTGGTCGGCGACTCCACCTCGGTCAACATCTTCAAGGCGATGATGGCGGCCGTGCGCGGGTCGTCCGGTGGCGAGATCGTCGTGGACGCCGGGACGTTCCCGACGGACGGGTACATCGCGTCCTCGGTGGCTTCGCTGACCGGGCTGCGGATCCGTGCCGCGTCTCCGTCCTCTTTGGACTTGTCCGAGGACACCGCCGTGGTGCTGCTCAACCACGTCGACTACCGGACCGGCGAGCTGTACGACATGGCCCGGCTGACCGAGGAGGCGCACGCCGTCGGCGCCCGGATCGTCTGGGACCTGTGCCACAGCGTCGGCGTGCTGCCCATCGAGCTGGACGCACTGGGCGTCGACCTCGCGGTCGGGTGCACCTACAAGTTCCTGAACGGCGGGCCGGGGTCGCCCGCCTTCATCTACGTGCCGACGGCCGGGCAGGCGTCGTTCGAGAACCCGCTGTCCGGGTGGCACGGGCACGCCGCGCCGTTCGCGATGGAACCTTCGTACACGCCGGATCCCGGCGTCGTGCGGGCTCGGGTCGGTACGCCGGACATCCTGTCGATGCTGGCACTGGACGCCGCGCTGGACGTGTGGGACGACGTCGACCTCGGCGAGCTGAGGACGCGCGGACTCGAGCTGACCGCGTTGTTCCGCCAGCAGGTGGAGAAGCTCACCTCGCTGGAGGTGATCACGCCTGACTCGGAGTGGCGCGGGAACCAGATCTCCGTGCGCTGCCCCGACGCCGCGCGGGTCATGGACGAGCTGATCGCGCGGAACGTGATCGGCGACCACCGGCCGCCGGACGTGCTGCGGTTCGGGTTCGCCCCGCTCTACGTCCGCGACGAGGACGCCGTGCGCGCGGCGGAGGTCCTCGCCGAGATCACCCGGTGAGTGCGGCGTCCGCGATGCTCTTCGCCTCGCGGGCGCCCGCTTCCAGCGCGGAGCAGACGAAGAGGATCCACTCGCGCACGCCTTCGGGCGTGCCGGTGGTGAACGCGACGGCGGCCGCGTCGTACTCGGCCTGACGGCGCAGGCACGACACCTCGGGCACGCCGAGCCCCTTGGGGTCGAGGCCGGTCGAGAGCGAGGCCAGCCGTGCCGCGGCCCGAGCGACGACCCCGTTCGCCACCTCGAACGGGGTCAGGGTCAGCAGCTCGCCGTGCACCACGGCGACCAGCAGGGGTGCCGGCGCGGAGCTGCCTCCGGTGACCAGCGACCCGAGCATGCTCAGCCGTTCCGACACCCCGAGCGCCTCGCGCGGACGTCCGAGCGCCGACGACTGACCGGACGCGATCGCCGCGCGCTCCTCGGCGGAAACCAGGTCGGCGGCGGCCAGCACGTGCAGCCGGGCCAGCGCCTGCAACGGCGCGCGCTGCCACGTGGACACCAAGCCGCCCAACGCTTCCGCCACCCGCAACGACCCGGCCAGCACCGGATCCGACACCGCGCCGTCAGCGGGAATCTCGGTCGGTCCGCCCTCCAGAGCGGCGGACGCGCGGGCCGCGCGCACCGACGCCTCGGCGGCGGTGGTGGCCCATCCGCGCAAGTTCACCCGATGGCGGTGCACCTGGAAGACGGCGTCCCGCGCGGTGGCGACGGCATCGGCCACGTCGTGGAGGTCGAGCAGCGGAGCGAGCGGATCGGTCACGGTGGCGCACAGTACCTGACCAGGTGAAACGAGTGACCCAGCTCACGAAGGCAGCCGCTGGGCGCAGCAAGTTGCACGTTCAACGCGGCGGACGTGCGAATACCCGACAAATCGGGTTACACAATGACAGCCGTGTTTCCGCCGACCCTCGATTGGTCTGAACCTTTCGGGGGAGGAGCCTGTTGGAAGTGAACTGGCTCGCACTACGGTCAGTACCCGCATCCATAGCGGTCTGGATTCTCCAGGAGGTCTCGCACCATGTCCCAGTCGCAAGGCCAGGGCCCGGCCCTGGACAACCTGCTCACCGAGAGCAGGACGTTCCCGCCCAGTGAGGATTTCGCTGCGCAGGCCAACGCGAAGCCGGAGCTGTACGAGGAGGCCAAGGCCGACCGCGAGGCGTTCTGGGCCAAGCAGGCGGAACGGCTGCACTGGGACACCAAGTGGTCGCAGGTGCTCGACTGGTCGGACGCCCCGTTCGCGAAGTGGTTCGTCGGCGGCAAGCTGAACGTCGCGTACAACTGCGTCGACCGGCACGTCGAGTCCGGTCACGGCGAGCAGGTCGCCATCCACTGGGAGGGCGAGCCCGGCGACAGCCGCGCCATCACCTACGCCGAGCTGCAGCGCGAGGTCTCCAAGGCCGCGAACGCACTGGCGTCACTGGGTGTCGGCGCCGAGGACCGCGTCGCGATCTACATGCCCATGATCCCCGAGGCGATCTTCTCGATGCTCGCCTGCGCGCGGCTCGGCGCGATGCACAGCGTCGTGTTCGGCGGTTTCTCCGCCGAGGCGCTGCGCACCCGCATCGAGGACTCCTCGTGCAAGCTCGTGATCACGACCGACGGCCAGTACCGCCGCGGCAACCCGTTCCCGCTGAAGCCCGCGGTGGACGAGGCGGTCGCGAACGCCGACTGCGTCGAGAAGGTCCTCGTCGTCAAGCGCACCGACAGCGACGTCGAGTGGAACGACCGCGACGTGTGGTGGCACGAGCTCGTCGACAGCCAGTCCGACCAGCACACGCCGGAGGCGTTCGACTCCGAGCACCCGCTGTTCATCCTCTACACGTCCGGCACGACGGGGAAGCCGAAGGGCATCCTGCACACGTCCGGCGGCTACCTGACGCAGGCGTCGTACACGCACCACAACGTGTTCGACCTCAAGCCGGAGACCGACGTCTACTGGTGCACCGCGGACATCGGCTGGGTCACCGGCCACAGCTACATCGTCTACGGCCCGCTGTCGAACCGCGTGACGCAGGTCGTCTACGAAGGCACGCCCAACACGCCGCACGAGGGCCGCCACTGGGAGATCGTGCAGAAGTACGGCGTCTCGATCTACTACACGGCGCCGACGCTGATCCGCACGTTCATGAAGTGGGGCGCGGACATCCCCGCCAAGTACGACCTGTCGTCGCTGCGCGTGCTGGGTTCGGTCGGCGAGCCGATCAACCCCGAGGCGTGGATCTGGTATCGCGAGAACGTCGGTGGCGGCAAGGCGCCGATCGTGGACACGTGGTGGCAGACCGAGACCGGCGCGATCATGATCTCGCCGCTGCCCGGTGTCGTCTCGACCAAGCCCGGTTCGGCGCAGCGCCCGCTGCCCGGCATCGGCGCGAAGGTCGTCAACGACGAGGGTGTCGAGGTCCCCGCGGGTGGCGGTGGCTACCTGGTGCTCGACGAGCCGTGGCCGTCGATGCTGCGCGGCATCTGGGGCGACGAGGAGCGCTACCGCGACACGTACTGGTCGCGTTTCGCCGACCAGGGCTTCTACTTCGCCGGTGACGGTGCGAAGTACGACGACGACGGCGACATCTGGCTGCTCGGCCGGGTCGACGACGTGATGAACGTGTCCGGTCACCGCATCTCGACGACCGAGGTCGAGTCGGCGCTGGTGTCGCACCCGACCGTCGCCGAGGCGGCCGTCGTCGGCGCGTCCGACGAGACGACCGGCCAGGGCATCGTCGCGTTCGTGATCCTGCGCGGTGGCGCGGGTGCCGACGCGGGTGGCGCGGACGCGATCAAGGCGCTGCGCGACCACGTCGCCAAGGAGATCGGCCCGATCGCGAAGCCGCGGCAGATCATGGTCGTGCCCGAGCTGCCGAAGACGCGCTCCGGCAAGATCATGCGCCGCCTGCTGCGCGACGTGGCGGAGAACCGCCAGGTCGGCGACGTGACGACGCTGGCGGACTCGTCAGTCATGGACCTCATCTCGGCGGGCCTGCAGTCGGGCAAGTCCGAAGACTGAGAATTCGTTAGCAATACGAAAGGGAGTCGCTCCGGCGGCTCCCCTTCGCGTTAGGATTCCGTCTTGGTGAGCCGGGAAGTCTGGTCGGCACGAGGATTCGTGGTACCCGCCGACCGCTCCGGAGTTGATCGCCCTTGTCGCGCAAGCCGTCCGTCGCAGAGTTCGCCCGCTACCTGCGCACCGAGACCGTCGGCGGCACGATCCTGCTCGCCGCCACGGCCGTCGCGCTGATCTGGGCCAACTCCCCGCTGTCCGGCGCCTACTTCGGACTCCGCGATCTGCACCTCGGTCCGCTGACGACAGGGGTGTGGGCCAAGGACGGCCTGCTCGCCATCTTCTTCTTCGTCGCGGGGCTGGAGCTCAAGCGCGAGCTGGTCGTCGGCGAGCTGTCGGACGTCCGCGCGGCGGCGTTGCCGGTGATCGCGGCGATCGGCGGCATGGTCGTGCCCGCGCTGATCGCGCTGGGCATCGGCTGGGGCCAGCCCGGTATCGAACGCGCGTGGGCGATCCCGGTCGCGACGGACATCGCGTTCGCGCTGGGCGTGCTCGCGCTGACCGCGTCCGGGCTGCCGTCGAGTCTGCGGGTGTTCCTGCTGTCGCTCGCGGTCGTCGACGACCTCGGCGCGATCGTCGTGATCGCGGTGCTGTTCACCTCGACGTTCAACCTGCTCGCCGCGGGTGCGGCCGCGGTGTTGCTGGCCGCGTACTGGTTCTTGCAGCACAAACGGGTCCGCTCGCCGTTCCTCTACGTCCCGATCGCGCTGGCGACGTGGTGGTTCGTGCACGAGAGCGGCATCCACGCGACCATCGCCGGTGTCGCGCTGGCGCTGCTGACCAGGGTGCGGCGCGACCCGCACGAGCCCGAGGCGCCCGCGCTGCGCATGGAGCACCTGCTCCAGCCGTGGTCCGCCGGCCTGGCCGTGCCGGTGTTCGCGCTGTTCGCGGCGGGTGTGCCGGTGAACGGCGACGCGCTCGTGGAGGTGTTCCACGACAAGATCGCCATCGGAGTGATCGCCGGACTGATCGTCGGCAAGCTGGTCGGCATCGTCGGGGCGTCCGCGCTGGCCGTGTGGTTCCGGCTCGCGGTGTGGCCGTCCGGCGCCGGACCGCGCGACATCGTCGCCGTCGCGATGCTCGGCGGCGTGGGATTCACGGTCAGTCTGCTGATCGCCGACCTGTCGCTTCAGGACTCGGATGCCGCGAAGGCCGCCGTGCTCATCGCGTCGATGACCGCCTCGCTGCTCGCCGCGGTGTTGCTCATTCGCCGCAGCCGGGCGCATGGCACGATGTCCGGGTGACCATCAGGGAGCAGCACGTTCCGTCGATTCCGCTGACCGCAGACGACCCGACGGCAGAGCAGTCCATCGGCGGCCTGGTCCGCGATGCGACGGCCCACGTGTCGACTCTGGTCAGAGCAGAGGTCGAGCTCGCGAAGGGCGAGATCAAGGCCGAGGTGAAGAAGGGCCTGCAGGGCAGCGTCTACTTCATCGCCGCGCTGGCCATCGTCTGCTTCAGCCTGTTCTTCCTCTTCATGTCGCTCGCGTTCATCCCGTACTCCTTCGGGTGGCCACTGTGGACGGGCTTCGCGATCGTCACGTTCCTCATGCTGGTCAGCGCCGGTCTGCTCGGCTTCCTCGGCTACCGCAGGTTCCGCAAGATCCGCGCACCCCAGCGGACGATCGAGTCGGCCAAGGACACGATGGCCGCGCTGCGACACCGGGGCGACGACAACTGAGCCGCGTGCCCGACCCGTCCGTGGTCCGGGTGCCCGGACCCTGGACGCACCGCGACGTGTCGGCGAACGGCATCCGCCTGCACGTCGCCGAACTGGGCGACGGGCCGCTCGTGCTGCTGCTGCACGGGTTCCCCGAGTTCTGGTGGTCGTGGCGCCACCAGCTGACCTCGCTCGCGGACGCCGGCTACCGCGCGGTCGCGGTCGACCTGCGCGGCTACGGCGACTCGGACAAACCACCGCGCGGCTACGACGGGTTCACCCTGGCCGGTGACGTCGCGGGTCTGGTCCGCGCGCTCGGCGCCACCCGCGCCCACCTCGTCGGGCACGCGTGGGGCGGGCTGCTCGCGTGGACCGTCGGCGCGATGCACCCGCGCGTCGTCTCGTCCGTGACGGCGATGTCCGCACCGCACCCGCTCGCGCTGCGCCGGTCCGTGTGGCGCAAGCCCCGCGTCTCCGGCTACGTGTTCCGCTTCCAGCTGCCGCTCTACCCCGAACGCTGGCTGACCGGCGAGAACGCCGCGACCGTCGCCCGGCTGCTGCACGCCTGGTCCGGCCCCAAGTGGCGGTCGGCGCCCGAGTTCGACGAGGTCATCCGCCGCAACCGGCAGGCGATGATGGTGCCGGGCGTCGCGCACTGCGCGATGGAGTACTACCGGTGGGCGCTGCGGTCGCAGCTGCGCAGCGACGGACGGCGCTTCGTCGAGGCGCTGACCCGCAGGCTCGAGATGCCGGTGCTCCAGGTGCACGGCGCGCTCGACCCGGTGATGCTCGAGCAGACCGCGCGCGCCTCGCAGGAGTGGGCGGACTCGGAGTTCCGCTGCCTGCCCGAGGTGGGGCACTTCCCGAACCAGGAAGCACCGCACACCACGAGCCGCATCCTCGCCGAGTTCCTGGCGAAGGCCTAGGCGCACGCAACCTGCCGCAGCACCCCCGTCAGCTCGGCGACCGGGTCCGCGGGCAGGTCGTTCGAACGCCATGCGACGTACCCGTCCGGCCTGATCAGCGACGCGCCCCGCGCCGTCACGCCGAACGTCTCCGCGAACCGGTCACCGACCCGCTCGCACCGGATCCCGGCCTCGGCCGCGGCACCGGTCCACTCCGCGGTCTCGGCGAGCAGCACCCAGCCGCGCTGGAACAGGTCCAAAGTGGACCGTCCGTCGGCCAGCCACAGGTGCGGCGCGCGCGTGCCCGGCTGCCCCGCCCACTCGTCCGGCCTGCGCGCGGGTGGCAGGTCGTCGCCCGCGCCGATGACGGACGCGGAGCGGTAGAGGATCCCGAAGCCCATCGCCTGGTCGTCGATGATCGGCGCGTCCTCGACGGGGCCGTCCGGGTCGTGGCCGTCGCTGCGGGCGAAGATCTGCTGGTGGCAGAGCCACGCGACCGGCTTGCGCTCGGGCTCGTAGGTGTCCAGCAACGCAGGCCCTGACTCGCCGGACAGCACGGCGGCGAGCTTCCACGCGAGGTTGTGCGCGTCCTCGATGCCGGTGTTCGCGCCGTAGCCGCCGCGGCTCGGCGGCAACGTGTGCGCGGCGTCGCCCGCGAGGAAGATCCGGTCGCGCCGGTAGGAGTCCGCGATGGCCGCGGTCACCTCCCAGCGCCCGGTCGTGATGATCTCGACGTCGAGGTCCTCCCGCCCGATGGCCCGGTTCACGACGTGCCGCAACGTCTCCTCGTCCTGCGGGGTGCTGTCGTCGACCATCAGCACCCAGCGGCCGTCGCCGTAGGTGGTGAGGAAACCGACGTCGGTGACGAACTGCCCGACGCCCTCCTCCAGGTGCTGCTGCAGCGGCGCGCGGAACAGCACGCTGCGCGCGGTGTGCAGGTGCCCGCGGCCGCCGCGGCCGATGCCGAGCTCCTCCCGCACCGGGCTGCGATGGCCGTCCGCCGCGACCAGGTACTTCGCCCTGACCTGGTACTCGGCGCCGTCGCTGCCGCGCACCACCGCCGTGACGCCGTCGTCGTCCTGCTCGAACGACCGCAGCTCGGTGCTGAGCCGGATGTCCGCGCCCAGCTCGCGGGCCTTGTCGCGCAGGATCGGTTCCATCCGGTCCTGCGCGAGCCCGGCGCCGGCGCACGGCGAGCACTCGACGGTCGGCGCGGGCGCCTCCGGTGACCAGTGCAGCTCCTCGAACCACTGCCCGGCCAGGCTCTCCGCACGCACCCGCCGCACCGACACGCCTTTCAGCGGTGGCGGGATGTCCGGCTCCAACCCGACCGCCCGCAACAGCTCGACCGTGCGCGCCGTGTACCCGATCGCGCGCGGATGCGCCGAGCTGCCCGGATACCGCTCGACCAGCACGGTCGGCACCCCGCGCCAAGCCAGGAACAACGCCGCCGACAGCCCCACCAGGCCGCCGCCCACCACCAGAACATCCGTTTCCCGCACGTCAGCCCCTTCGATACACTGTATTTTTACGATACAGCGTATCGACCGCGCGAGGCACGTCGTTTTCGGTGTTGATCTGGGACCGGAGCGGCAGCGCCGCCCGTCTCAGCTAGGAGGCGCACCCCTGGGTCGACGCGCGGCGGACCATCGTCGGCGCCTTCTGCACCACCGACTGGACCTGCTGCGCGGTCAGCACGAACCCGGTCTCCTGGTCGTCGACCGCGGCACCGAACACGACACCCATGACCCGGCCCTGCGGGTCGACCAGCGGACCACCCGAGTTACCGCTGCGCACCTTGGCGCGCACCGTGTAGACGTCACGGGTGACGGTCTGCGCGTCGTAGATGTCCGGGCCGCGCAGCAGCGGGATCCGCTCCCGGATGCGCGCCTCGGACGGGGTGTACGGCCCGTCCAGCGGGTAGCCGAGCACGATGCCGTCCTCGCCCTGCTGGATCTCGTCGGTGCGGAACTGCAGCGGCTGCGCGTCCAGGTCCGGCACGGCCAGGATGGCCACGTCGAGCTGCGCGTCGTAGTGGACGACCGTGGCGTCGAACTGGCCGCGGCCGACCTCGACGGTCACCTCGTTGGTGCCCGCGACGACGTGCGCGTTGGTCATCACGCGCTCGGGGGAGATCACGAAACCGGTGCCCTCCAGCGCCCTGGAGCACGACGGCGCGCGGCCGCGGACCTTCAGCACGCTGGTCTGCAGCTTCTTCACCACCGGCGAACCGGCGAGCTGCGGGTTGGGCGGGCCGACGTCCTTGAGCGGGGTGCGGTTGAACGGGTCCATCGCGGCGGGGAAGCCGGAGACGTCGAAGAGCTTCTGCAGGTCCTGCGACAGCTTGCGGGCGGCCACCGGCATGGTGTCGTCGACGGTCTCGAGGATCACCGACTGGTTCAGCGCCTTGGCCAGGTCCGGCAGGCCGGCGACCGAGGTCAGCGGCAGGGCGATCATCCACGCCACGATGAAGACGACGCCGCCCTGAACGACGGCGCCGAGCGCGTTGTCCGCGCCGCGCAGAGGGGACGCGTTGACCTTCGCCTTGACGGTTCTGCCGATGTAGACGCCGATGGTCTCGCCGAGCGCCACCAGCAGCACCACGATGCCGACCGCGAAGACGACCTTGGTGACGACGTTCTCGAACTGCGAAACGAGCAGCGGGGCGATCTGGGTGCCGAGGATCAGGCCGACGAGCACGCCCACGAACGCGGGCAGCGCGACGACCATGCCCTGCCTGGCGCCCGACACCGCCGCGACGACGGCGAGGCCCAGTACGAGCAGGTCAACCCAGTTCAACCGATACCTCCGCCTCGCTGTGTAGCGCGCAACGCTAGTTCAAGGTCGCGCACATCTGTCGCATCCCACGGCTGTTCCCAGCCGCCGAGTGCGAGCAAGCCGTTGAGCAGGCCCGCGGTGAAGCCCCACACCAGCATGCCCGGTGCGGCGAAGGCAGCTCCGACGTATCCCGCAGTGTGTCGGACCCGGAATCGGTTGGCCGGGTCGGCAAGGTGCGCGATAGGCACACGAGCGACCGCCGCCGTTTCGGCTGGGTCCACTGGCGTGACGGGGTTCGGCTGTTCCCAATGGGCGAGCACTGGCGTGACCACGAACCCCGACACCGGCACGTAGAGCTCCGGCAGAAGGGCAACTGGTCTCACTCCTGCCTCAAGTACACCGGTCTCCTCGTAAGCCTCGCGTAATGCGGTGGCCACCGGGCCGTCGTCCGAGGGATCCGATGCGCCGCCGGGGAACGCGACCTGGCCGGGGTGCGAGCCGAGCGTGTCCGCCCTGCGCAGCAACAACACGTCCGGGCCGTCGACGCCCTCGCCGAACAGCATCAGCACGGCGGCGCGCCTGCCGACGCCGGGCTGCGGCGGGGACATGCGGGTGAACGCGGCCGGGTCGATGTCCTCGGTCGCCTTGACGAGCCGTTCCATCCACTCGGGCAAGCTCATCGGACCGCCTCCCCCACCTGCTCCGGTGACGTGAACACCAGCGGGTTCGTCACCTGCCGCGCCGTGCCGTCCGGGCTGATCACGTAGCTCGACGGCAACGACTTCGGCGCTTTCAGCTGCCTGCGCAGGTCGTCCCGCTCGTCGAAGACGGACGGCAGCTTGACGCCGAGCTTCGCGAGCAGTTCGAGCCCGTCGCCCTCCCTGCTCTCCACGAGCACCGGCACCACCGGCACCGCGCCGGGCTGCTGGGCGTAGGAGTCGAGCACGCGCAGCTCTCCCTGGCACGGGACGCACCACGTCGCCCAGAAGTTGATCAGGATCGGCCCGTTCAGCGCGAGGCCCGTCCGGGTGCCGTCGCCGAGGCACGTCACCTGGACACCACCTTCCGCACCGGGCAAGCAGGGCCGCAGCGACGCCTGGTGGCGCAGCGCGGCGAGGTCCTGCGTAGGACGTGCCGGTGACGCGGGGGGTTGCCCCTCCTGTTCGCGCGGCCACAGAGCGACCACGCCCGCCACTGCGAGCACGAGTACTACTACGAGCCAGCGCGTACGGGTGTTCACCCGACCTTCTCACCGGCCCGAACCCGCTCGGCCAACACGAGCAGGTGGTCCTTCTCCTCGCCCTTGACGAGCTTCGCGGCCTTGACCGGATCCTCGGGGCCGGTGCCGAACGACGGGCAGTCCGGAGCGAGCAGGCAGGCCCCGCACGCTGGGGTTTTGGCGTGGCAGACGCGGCGGCCGTGGAAGATGATCCAGTGCGACGCCATGGTCCAGTCGCGCTTCTCGATGATCGCGCCGATCTCGTGCTCGACCTTGACCGGGTCTTCCTCCGCGGTCCAGTTCCAGCGCCGGACGAGCCTGCCGAAGTGGGTGTCGACTGTGATGCCGGGCACACCGAACGCGTTGCCCAGAACCACGTTGGCCGTCTTGCGTCCTACACCGGGGAGCTTCACCAGCTCCTCGAGCTTTCCAGGAACTTCCCCGTTGTGGCGCTCGACCAGCGCCGCACCGAGACCCATCAGAGACGTCGTCTTGTTCCGGTAGAAACCGGTCGGGCGAATCATCTCTTCCAACTCAATCCGGTCGGCGCCGGCGTAGTCGGCGGCCGTCGGGTACTTGGCGAAGAGCGCGGGGGTGACCTCGTTGACCTTTTTGTCGGTGCACTGCGCTGACAGCACGACCGCGACGATCAGTTCGAGCGGGTTCGTGAAGTCCAGCTCGCAGTGCGCGTCGGGGTAGCCCTCCGCCAACGTGCGCACCATCCGACGGGCCCTGCGGACCAGACCGATCTTGGTTTCGGGCTTCTTGGCTCGGGGCACGTAACAAGCCTAGTCAACACGCCGACAACACCCCCTGACGCGTCATCGAATCCCTCATGCGCGAGGATGCGGAGCATCATGACTGCCTGGTTCGTCATCGCCGTACCGATCGTGATCATGTTCTTCGCGCTCTTCATGGAGCGCGTGGAAGCGAGACTCCGGCACGTCGCCGTGCAGGAGGACGAGGTCGAGGAGTTCCTGGAGTCCGCCCGTCCCGACGAGGTCAGGGCGCTCTACGGACACGGCATCGGTCGCGCTCTCGAGCTGTTCCGCCTGCGCAGGCTGGGTGGCCGCGCCCGCAACCTGAAGAAGCAGCGCGTTCGCTCGTGACCTAGACTGCCCGGTTGGGCTACTGGATCGAAAAAGCGTCGTATTCCTAGTAAGACGGCGAGCCGGTCAGCGATCCACTACACAGCCCTTAGACTGCACGGCAGTGATCGGCGGCACGGCGCTGACTCCACCAAAGACGGTGGTAGGCGTGCCGTCGCGTCGATTAGGAGGGATGAGGTGGACGAGACCCTGGCCCGCGCGGGCATCTTCCAGGGGGTTGAACCGGCTGCAGCGGAGGCCCTGGCACAGACGCTGGAGTCCGTTGAGTTCCCGCGCGGTCACGTGATCTTCGCGGAGGGTGAGCCGGGCGACCGCCTGTACATCATTCAGTCCGGCAAGGTGAAGATCGGCCGGAAGTCTCCGGACGGCCGCGAGAACCTGTTGGGGATCTTCGGACCCTCCGACATGTTCGGTGAGCTGTCGATCTTCGATCCCGGTCCTCGCACGTCCACCGCGACCACGGTGACCGAGGTGCGCGCGGTGTCGATGGACCGGCCCGCGTTGCGGCAGTGGATCACCAACCGGCCGGAGATCGCGGAGCAGCTGCTGCGCGCTCTGGCCAGGAGGCTGCGCCGGACGAACTCCATGCTGGCCGACCTGATCTTCACGGACGTGCCCGGTCGCGTCGCCAAGGCGTTGCTGCAGCTCGCGCAGCGCTTCGGCTCGCAGGAGGCCGGTCTGCTCCGCGTCACGCACGACCTGACGCAGGAGGAGATCGCGCAGTTCGTCGGCGCGTCGCGTGAGACCGTCAACAAGGCGCTGGCCGACTTCGCACACCGCGGTTGGCTGCGTCTCGAAGGCAAGAGCGTGCTGATCCTGGACCCCGAGCGACTGGCTCGCCGGGCCCGGTAGGACTGGTTCGTACAGCAAAGGCCGGGCGCCGCCCCCGACGCGGCGCACCGGCCTTTGTTGTGCACGGCCCATCCCCCGACGGACCGTGCCTCCATCCCTCTGGCGCGTTAGGCCCCGACCCTCATGCCAGAGGTTGGTTCGGTGGATGAGTCAACTTTCGCATGACTCCACCACCTCCGCTCAAGTCCTTTCACCCTCAAGGACCCCGTGTCCTGGGCTTTCGTTGCATGTTTCACCCGGTCATCCCATTACCGTGACCAAATCGCAATGTGGTGACCGATCACACCGACAATTTAGTGGTACTCCCGTACCAACTCTGACAGACTGGTACACATGTCCCACTCCGCCCGCATCTCCGACTACCGCGCCGCACTGACCACTCCCGGAATGCGCGGCCCCGTCGTCGCGTCGCTGCTCGCCCGCCTGCCGATCGCCATGGTCGGGCTGTCGATGCTGCTCTACGTCGAACGCGTCACCGGCTCGTTCGCGTCCGCTGGTCTGGTGTCCGCCGCCGCGCTGGTCGGTGTCGCGTCGGGCGCGATCGTGCAGGGCAGGTTGATCGACCGCTTCGGCCCGACCCGTCCGCTGCTCGGCACCGTCGGACTGTTCTCGCTGTTCGTCGCGGTGTCCGTCCTGGCCGTGGAGTCCGGCGCGCCAGTGCTGGTGCTGATCGCGCTGGCGTTCGGCGTCGGCTTCACCGAGCCGATGGTCGGTGCCGCTTCGCGTGCCCTGTGGGAGCGGATGGTGCCCGTCGGCCCGACCCGCATGGCCGGGTACGCCTACGAGGCGATCAGCATGGAGGTGTTCTTCGTGCTCGGGCCGGGTCTGGCCGGCGTGCTGATCGCGCTGCCGTGGGCCGGGACCGGTGTGGTCGTCGGTGCGGCGATGATGGTCGTCGGCGCGGTGTGGTTCGCGCTGAACCCGGTGGTCCGCGCGTGGGGTCCCGCGCCCGCTCGTCCGGCGTCGCTGCTCGGCGCGTTCGCGTCGCCCGGCATGCGCACGGTGGCGCTGGCCGCACTCGGCTTCGGTGTGACCATCGGTTTCGTCGAAGTCGCGGTGCCCGCGTTCGCCACGGCTCTCGGTGAGCGTTCGATGGGCGGCCTGCTGCTGTCGCTGTGGTCGATCAGCTCGGTGATCTTCGGCGTGCTGTACGGCATGCGCCCGTGGCCGCGCCCGATGCACCTGCGCCTGCCGGTGCTGCTGGGCGGGTTCGGCCTGCTGGCGCTGCTGCTCGCGGTGCCGGTCACCCTGATCGGCCTCTCCATGGCGCTGCTGGTCGTCGGCGTGCTGATCACGCCGCAGTCGACCGCGCACTCGGCGGCGATCGAGCAGGTCACGCCGTCCGGCACGGCTGCGGAGGCGTTCGGCTGGGTGATCACCTCGGTGACCATCGGTCTTGCTCTCGGCCAGGCCGTGAGCGGCCAGCTGGTCGAGCACTTCGGCACCCGCCCGGCGTTCCTGGCGGCCGGTGTCGCCGGAATGCTGATCGCCGTTCTCGTGTGGATCTTCCGGGCCACCGTTCGCCGAGGTGTGCCCGCGGATCTGCCGCGCCGCGAGGAGCTGGAGCTCGTCACCGGCTGAGACGGAGCGCTTCCCCTCCGTTAAGCGTGTCGTTACCTTCCCGGGACATGGCGCCCGAAATTGTCAGACCCCGTGGCTAGCTTGACCCCCATGGATCTGACCGCCCCCACGGCCTCGCTGGCCGGCGCCGCAGCCGAGGTCGCCCGGCTGCTGCCGACACGCGTCCACGACCCCGTTCTCGCAGGCCTGCTCCTGTCGGCCGCCGAGAACGGGGTCGCCGTGTCCGGGGCCGGCGCTGTGCTGCGGCGTTCCGCTTCGGTGCACGCGGATGGGGTGGTCCTGGTGCCCGCGAAGCCGCTGGCATCGACCCTGCAGTCGCTGGAAGACCCTTCGGTGCGGCTCGTGGTCGAGGGCTCCCGGCTGGCGGTGCGCACGCCGTCAGCCCGCTTCGCGCTGCCGCTGCTGGACGTCGCTTCCCATCCGGGCACGCCCTTGTTACCCCCGTTGTGCGGGCACGTCTCAGCCGCTGCGCTGTCGGCCGCTGTGGTGCCGGTGGCGTCCGCGGCCTCGCGGGACGACGCGTTCCCGATCTTCACCGGCCTGCGCGTCCAGTCCGTCGGCCCGGTGCTGCACCTGATCGCCACGGACCGGTACCGCATGGCCTACGCGACCCTGCCGTGGGAACCGGCTTCGCCCCTCGACCTCTTGGTTCCCGCCGCGGCTCTGGCCGACCTGGTCCGCCAGACCTCAGGCCGGGTAGCACTGCACGCCTCAGCAGACCGCATCGGTCTGGCCTGGGCAGACGACTCGATCACCACAGCACTCTTGGCCGCACCGTTCCCGGACGACCGGGCACGCAGACTCCTGGAGGCAGTCATCGACAGCACCGTGCTCGTGGACGCAGACGCGCTGGCCCGCGCCGTCCGCCGCGCGACCCCCTACGCGGGCCCGCACGGCTCGGTGACCCTCCAGGTCGACGACTCGGAACTGCGCGTACGCGGCTCGGACCCCCAGTCCGGCGAGTCCGAGGAGTCGGTGAAAGCCACCGTCGACGGCAACCACATCACCAAGACCTTCCAGGCCCGCTACCTGTCCGACGCCCTGCACGCCTTCACCGGCCGCCGCGTGGAACTCCGCATCCAGGACGGCCTCCGCTCCACCGTGCTCACCTCCCCACCCGATGACGACGGCGTGGAGCTCACCTACCTCGTGGTGCCGATGCGCTCAGTGGCGTGAACGGGCCGTTCACGGCGGTTGGGTTGTCCCGCTCCGCGCTGTTCTGCGCTCTTGTGTAGAAAACGGCGCGGCCGGCCGCTCGCTCGTCGGCCTCGCCGGCCTGGTCTCGGCAGCTTGGTCTCGGCCTCGCTGGCTCGATCTGGGCCTTGTCGGCTTGGTCCAGGCGAAGTCGGCTTGGTCCAGGCGAAGTCGGGTTGGTCCAGGCGAAGTCGGGTTGGTCCAGGCGAAGTCGGGTTGGTCCAGGCGAAGTCGCGTTGGTGCGGGCCACGTCGGGCTCGGCCGGCTTGGTCTCGGTCTCGCTGGCTCGATCTGGGTCTCGCCTGGCTTGGTCCAGGCGACGTCAGGTTGGGTGCGGGACACGTCCGGCTCGGCCTGGGCGTCGTCGGCTCGGGCCAGGCGACGTCAGCTCGGTCTGGGTGTCGTCCCGTTGGTTCGGGGCGTCGCTCAGATGGTCTGACTTTGTCCCGATTGCGGGTGTTCGGCGCTCCCGCGAAGAGGAGGCGGGGCGCGGCGGCGGACGGGTTCGGGCGGCGGACCGGGCGAGGTTGCATCAGCCCCGGCAGCCCGGCACTCCGGGTGCTGATCGCCGCGACGGCAGAGCAGGCGGCGGACCTGCGGTGGGCACGCCGCCCGGCCCACGGACCCGGCCGACGCCACGGCAGCGCCTGGCCGCGGAACGTGCGCGGCAGTGCCAAGGCGCGGGAAGTGCGGCGCACGACCGCGCAGCACGGCACGGCGGTAGCCAGTGCGAAGGGCACGGCCCACGGCCGCAGGAGACACGGCACGCTGCTGCGGGAAGTACGGCGCACGGCCGCGTGCAGCGCGGCACGGCGGTAATCAGTGCGAAGGGCACGGTCCACGGCCGCGGTAGGCACGGCACGCTGCTGCGGGAGGTGCGGCGCGCGAGCCGGGCGGTGCGGACACCCACACCGCCCGTCGGCGCGAAAGCCCGGCCCGGCACTGGCCATGCGAAGCGAGGTACCGGCGGCGCGCCGCACAACACGGCGGAGCTTGGGAAGCGCAGTGCTCCCGTTCACACCACCGAGTCGCCGGCCAGCCCGCGCAACGTCTCGAGCAGCGCGGCCCGCGCCTCCCGGCTGAGCGCGCGGTACGGCCGCGCAGCCACCCGGTCGGTGGAAGCCTCGATCCGCATCCGCACCGGGTCGTCATCGCGCAACGCCCGCACACCCTCGATGCTCAGCCCCTCGGCCTGCCAGGCCGCCGCGTGCGCGTCGGCCCGGTGGTACCGCAGCGCCCTGAGCTGGTCGAACAACCGTGCACCCGGCGTCTCGCCGGTCACCGCCGCGGAGAACGGGTGGTCGACCGCGATGTCCAGCGACGGGGCGTCCGGCCACATCGCGTCGGCGGCGGCCGCGTGGTGGGCGTTGATCTCCGCGAGGAACGGCACGGCGTGTTCGGTCGGCGCGACGACGTCGGTGACGGTGATCCACCCCTCGCGGGCCAGTTCGAGCAGGCCGAGGTCGCGCTGCTCGGCGTGGTAGCGGTGCACGGCGCACACGACGTCCAGTGGTGCGGGCAGCAGGCTCGCCACGTCCGCGAGCACCCACAGGTGCGGTGGGCGGATTCGCGGGCGGGCTGAGCTGCGGTGCACGGCGGGCACGAGCCGGTTCAGCTCGACCGCCACCAGCGACGCGGTGAGGCAGGCATCGGCGGCGTCGAGTGCGAGCGCGGTCGACGAGACGAGCGACGGATCGCCGCCCTCGCGGAGTTCGGCCGCGAGCGTGAAGTGTTCGACGGCGCGGACCCAGTTGCCCTGGTCGTAGAAGCACTTGCCCCAGTGCTGGTGCACGTAGCCGGTCAGCTCGCCGCTGTCGAGGCAGCGTGCGAACTCCTGGTGGGCCTCGTCGAACCGGCCCTGCCACTGGAGGGTGTGCGCGAGCCGGATGCGCGTCGCGACGGTCGGGTCGATCTCCATCGCTTTGAGCAGGGCGTATTCGGACATGTCCAGTTCGCGCAGCATGCGTGCCGCGACGCCGATGCGCGTCCACGCCTCGTGCGGCGACACCGGGGAGTCGTGCAGGCTCTCCGGGTCGACGTCGAACGGGATCACGCGCCTGCCTTGCGACGCGCCAGGTCGAGCACGCGCTGCAGGTGGAGGCCGCGGTGGACGTCGCACTCGTGCGTGGTCGTGCCGCTGTGCACCATCGCGACGAAGTCGTCGAGCAGGTTCGTGTAGCACTCCAACGCGGTCGTGTCGCGGCTGGACAGCGTGCGGTGGCCGTGCTCGCCGAACACGGTGAAGTCCGCGAACGGCGGCTGCATCGGCAGGTTCAGCGACAGCGACACGGTGCTCGTCGCACCGCCGGAGTGCTGCAGGATCACCTGCCACAGGCCGGTGGCGTTGCGGTGCGCGGCGATGACGTCGGTGATCTGGCCGAGCGCCGCGTCGAGCAAGTCGAACGCGTGCGGGCCGATGTCGTCCAGCGCACCGCGGTCGTGTCGCCACGGCGAGTTCGAGAACGGGCCGTCCAGCAGGGCGCCCGCGAGCCAGCGGGCGTCCGCGCCCGTCCAGCCGCCGGTGCGGTGCAGCTGCTTGAGCAGCTCCTTGGTCTCCGGCGCGTAGCGGCGGGTCAGCACGACGAGCGATGCGACGCCCGACTCCTCGACCGCTGCGGCGAGGCGTTCGGCGACGTCCACGGTGGCCGCGATCGGCTTCTCCAGCACGACGTGCTTGCCCGCCTGCGCGGCCTGGATGGCCATTTCACCCTGCACGCCCGGTGGCACGCAGAACGCGACGGCGTCCACTGTGGACAGCATCTCGGCGTAGTCCTCGGCGACCGACGCGCCGTGCGCACCCGCCAGTTCGGCCGCGGCCTCCTGGCGGCGGGCCCACACCGCGGTCAGCCTGGTTCCGGGGTGGTTGGCGATGCCGGGCGCGTGCACCATCTGTGCCCACGGCCCTGCTCCGACGAGTCCTACGCGCAGCTGTTCGTCCACGCGGACATCCTGCCTCAGGAGTAGCTGGCCTTGGGTACGAAGATCTCGCCGCCGCTGCGGAACTTCAGCCGCACGCCGTCGGGCGTGAACTCGTGCTCGGGCGCGTTGTCCCAGCCGTTCGGGATCGGCACCACGTGACCGCGGTCCTCGGACGGCCCCATCCACAGCTCGAAGCTCGTGCCGCCGACCGTCCGCTCGACCTTCTTGACGTAGAGACCCGGCCCCTGCGGGGACGGCGGGGTGCTGCTGACCAGCTCCCGGTCGGGCAGGAGCAGCAGGACGCCGGTCAGTCCGGTGAGCACCGTGCCCAGCACGACACCGACCAGCACCAGCAGGATTTTGACCAGGCAGCCCGAGACCTTGGTGACCATCGCTCCATCCTCGCGTGTCGGCGGTCGTAGGCTCGGAGAATGCCCGAGGACATGACCTTGCCGGGAAACCTGGTACCCGCTGAGCAGCCGGCCGAACCCGTCCTGCCGCGTGATGCCGTCACCGTCGTGCTGCTGCGCGACGGCGTGGAGGGCGTGGAGGCGTTCCTCCTCCGCCGCGTCACCGGCATGGCGTTCGCGGGCGGTATGACGGTGTTCCCCGGCGGCGGCGTCGACCGTCGCGACGCGGACACCGGGATCGCCTGGGCGGGTCCCGAGCCTGCCTGGTGGGGCCGCGTCTTCGACGTCGACCCGCCCACCGCGTCCGCTTTCGTGTGCGCGGCCGTGCGGGAGACGTTCGAGGAGTCCGGCGTCCTGCTGGCGGGCCCGGACGCGACGAGCGTCGTCGCCGACACCCGCCCGTTCGCCGACGCCAGGCAGGCGCTGGTGGACCGCGAGGTGTCGCTGGCCCAGTTCCTGGCCGAGGCCAAGCTGGTGCTGCGCGCGGACCTGCTGCGCCCGTGGAGCAACTGGGTGACCCCGGTCGGCGAGCCGCGACGCTACGACACCCGCTTCTTCATGGCCGCGCTGCCCGAGGGCCAGATCGCCGACGGCGAGACCACCGAGGCCTCGCACAGCGCCTGGCAGCGCCCCGCGGACGCCATCGCCGACGCTCGCGCGGGCAAGCACATGCTCATGCCGCCCACCATGCTCACCCTCGCCGACGTGGGTGAGCTCGGCTCCGTCGACAAGGTGATGACCGCGGAGCGTTCGGTCGAGAAGATCATTCCGAAGCTGGTCCGCGACGGCGACGTGGTGCGGGTGGTGCTGCCGTGAGCGGCAGTCCGCTGATCGGCGCCCGCGCCGGCCACCCGCTCTACGGCGAGCTGCGCCAGGTGACCCCGCACGCCGCCGTCGTGCTCGCGGACAACCCGTCGCCGATGACGCTCGACGGCACCAACACGTGGGTCCTGCGCGCCCCGGACGCGGCGTCCTGCGTCGTGGTCGACCCCGGCCCGGACGACGAGGCGCACCTCCGCCGCGTCGCGGCCTGCGGCCCGGTGGACGAAGTGCTGCTCACCCACGGCCATCCCGACCACTCCGCGGGCGCACGCCGTTTCGCCGAACTGGTCGGTGCTCCGGTGCGTGCGCTCGACCCCGCTCACCGGCTCGGGTCGGAGGGACTCGCGGGCGGCGACGTGATCGCTCGCGCGGGGCTCGAGATCCGGGTGCTGGGCACGCCTGGGCACACGGCCGACTCGCTGTGCTTCGTCATCGGCGACGAGGCCGTGCTGACCGGCGACACCGTGCTCGGGCGCGGGACGACGATCGTCGCCCATCCCGACGGCAGGCTCGCCGACTACTTCGAGTCGCTGCGCGTGCTGGCCGACCTGCCGCCGGGGACAGCGGTCCTGCCCGGTCACGGGCCTGAGCTGGCCGATGCCGGTGAGGCCGCGCGGGCGTACCTGGCCCACCGGACGCAGCGGTTGGAGCAGGTGCGGGCCGCGGTCGCGGGGCTCGGTGGGGTGGCGACGCCCCGGCAGGTCGTCGAGATCGTGTACGCCGATGTGGACCGGGTGCTCTGGCCTGCCGCCGAGTGGTCGGTGCGGGCGCAGCTCGAGTACCTCCGCACACACGCCTGATCAGGCGAACTCGCCGCGTCAACGGGCCGTTCACGCGCCCAGAACGCGTTCAGCGCGCCGAAATTGTCGGTGTGAGCTGGGAGAATCAAAACAGGGGTCCCCTAGGGCGGGGGACCCCTGTTGCAGCATGCGGGTCGAACGAACGCGAGCCTCAGCCGGCGGGCGGGAACGGCGGGTGCCCGTTGTTGGCACCGCCGAAGGCGCTCTGCCGAGCGCTGGACCGGTCGATCTGCCACCGCCCGGTGTCGGTCGCCTTGGCACCGGACTGCTCGCGCTGCGCCAGCTCCTCGTGCAACTGCTGCAGGAGGGCCCGCTCGCGCTCGCTCAGGTTCGCGTCGACCGACGAAGGCTCGCCCGGCGACTCGGCCAGTGCGGCCTGCAGTGCGGCCAGCTCGTCCGGCTTCAGCTCGGTGGTCACCTCGGCCCGCGTGGGCGGCTCCGGGGTGGGTGAGTCGACGACCTCAGCGGGCTCGTCCGGGGACGTGGCCACCGGGATGCGCTTCACCGGCTTCGGCGGGTAGGGCTGCGCCCCGTCGAAGGAACGGGAACGTCGTGAGCCGGTGCTCTCTGCTGGCTCCGGCGCCGGTGTCGGCTCGGCCACCGGCGCCGGAGCGGGAAGCTCGTCCGACTGGTCGAACCAGGTCGTGGGTGCCCCCGGTGCGTCGCCACGGGGCGGCGGGGAGGACGTGGCGGGAGCGACGGGAGCCCTGACCGGGGCCTGAGCCACCGGAGCGGGCGCGGTGTGAGTGGGCGCGCCGACGGAGAGCGCGCGGGCGGAGGTCATCGCGGACGCGTGGTACTCGCCGAGCTGGGTGCCGACGGTGACGACCTCGATCGACGCGCGGACGCCCGCACGGCGCAGCACGCAGTCGATGCGGTAGGCCGTGGCGGGCGCGAAGCCCTTGGGGCCGATGTCGACCAGCACCACGCGCTGCGGGAGCGGGCCGGGCGTGGCACCGGCGGGCGACGAGCGCCACACGCAGCGCACGTCGCGGATGTCCGGCAGCACCGAGATGGCCTGCGAGAGTGCGTCGGAGACGCCGGCGAACGGGTCCGTCTCGGACGTGAAGCGGTGCCGGATGTGCGGCAGCACCTCGACGACCGGCAGCCGGTCGGCGAGGGACGGGTTCGAGCGGACCTCGCTCAGCAGGTGCACCAGCGCCGAACGTTCGTCCGGCAGCACCGGGATGCGGCCTGCGAGCAGCGTGCCGACCAGCAGCTCGACCGCGCGGTCGAGCTCTCCCACGGCCAGGAACTCACGCGCTTGCGACAGCGCGTCGTCATCGACGCGACCCGCCATCGCCAGCAGGAGATCGTGTAAACGGACCGGCAGACCGACGCCGTCGCTCGTCACGCCAACTCTCCTTAACTGAGCACGAGGTGCTCATCGGACTCGGCGCCGGCGCACACCAGCTCCGAAGCCGCCAACGCCGCCCGGTGGTAGGGCGGAAGGTCCATTCCAGACGACATGACCTCGACGCAGGGAGCGTTCTCCCCCAGCGCCCTCAGCACCCGCTGCAGCTCACCGGTCAGCCGGGCGTGGCCGGTGGTGGCGGCGACCAGGATGACGCGCCTGGCGGCGCCCTGTCCGACACGCCAGCACGAGCGGACCTCACCGACACCGTGCCGGCCTCGCAGCGTCGCACCGAGCACAACGGTCGCGGAATCCCCCATGGACACCCGATCAGGTGATTCCGCTGTGAAGGTGTAGTCGGTGGGCGGCAGTTCGTCCAGTCCCTTGACCGAACTGATCGAACCCGGATCGGCCCCATAGGGGACGAGCGCGTCGTGCAGAAGGCCTAGTTCAAGATCGGTCAAAGGGACGCGGTCGTGCAGCAAAGTCCGTGGCAGCGACCGCGCGAGCACGGGGTACGCGTCCGACGCCGCCCAGTCGCGGTAGCGCCAGAGCAGGTCGTCGGGCAGCCGGCCCGCCAGGCGGAACAGCAACTCGTGACACGTGTCCGACATCTCACACCTCGACGATGAGCTCGATCTCCACGGGCGAACCGATCGGCAACTCTGCCACGCCAACGGCAGAACGCGCGTGCTTTCCGGCATCTCCGAAGACCTCACCCAGCAGCTCGGAGGCGCCGTTGACGACGGCGGGCTGCCCGGTGAACCCCTCTGCGGAGGCGACGAAACCGACGACCTTCACGATCCGGACGATCGAGTCGATGCCCACGACCGAGTCGACCGCGGCGAGCGCGTTCAGCACGGACACGCGCGCGAGGTCCTTGGCCTCTTCGGGGCTGACCTCGGCACCGACCTTGCCGGTCGCGACGAGCGTGCCTTCGACGAACGGCAGCTGGCCGGACGTGTAGACGTGGGAGCCGGAGCGCACGGCGGGCACGTAGGCGGCCAGCGGAGCAGCGACACCCGGCAGTTCGATCCCCAGCTCGGCGAGGCGCGCTGACCAGCTCATGACTTCGCCCGCTTCAGATAGGCGACGTGCTGCTCGCCCGTCGGGTTGGCCAGCACCGTGACCAGCTCCCAGCCGTCGTCGCCCCACTGGTCCAGGATCTGCTTCGTGGCGTGGATCAACAACGGAACGGTCGCGTACTCCCACTTCGTCATGGCGCGGAGCCTAACCTCTGCCCAGAACGCCCTGTTCCGGCTACCTTGATCACATGGAGACCTGGCGGATCGTCGCCACCAGCCTCTTCGGCGTCGGTGGGTTGATCATGGTGCTCGTCGCCATGGCCCAGGTGCGGGACCGCCAGCACTCCAGCCACGTGGAGGTGGTCCGCGCCGGGCTCATCGGCCTGCTGGTCGTCGGCGTGGTCGTGGTCAACATCGCGACGTGGCTGCCGAGCGTCGTCGCGTGGGGTCTCGTGGCCGCGACCGCTTTGGCCGTTTTCTTTCTCACCATGATGGATTGACCGAAGCCGACATAGGCTGGCGAACGTGACGTCGTGGACCGAGGAGCTGACTCGCGCTCGCCTGCACGTGGTCTCCGGCAAGGGCGGCACGGGGAAGACCACGGTGGCCGCCGCGCTCGCGCTCGCGCTGGCGACCGGTGGACGGCGGGTGCTGCTGATCGAGGTCGAGGGCAGGCAGGGCATCGCCCAGCTCTTCGACCGCGCGCCGCTGCCGTACTCCGAGGAGCGCATCGCGTCCGCGCCGGGCGGTGGTGAGGTGCACGCGCTGGCGATCGACGCCGAGGCGGCGCTGCTGGAGTACCTGGCGATGTTCTACAACCTGGGGTTCGCTGGCCGGACGCTGCGGAAGATGGGCGCGATCGAGTTCGCGACGACGCTCGCGCCGGGTCTGCGGGACGTGCTGCTCACCGGCAAGGTCAAGGAGTGCGTGAACCGCACCGGCGACGCGGGGCGGCACAGCTACGACGCCGTCGTGCTGGACGCGCCGCCGACCGGCCGGGTCGTGAAGTTCCTGGACGTCACGAAGGCCATGGCGGACCTGGCGAAGGTCGGGCCGATCAAGGGGCAGAGCGACGGCGTGGTGCGGCTGCTGCACTCCGGTGACACCGCGGTGCACCTGGTCGCGCTGCTGGAGGAGATGCCCGTGCGGGAGACGCTGGACGCGGTTCACGAGCTCGACGGCGCCGATCTGCGGCCGGGTGCCGTGATCGTCAACCGGGTGCGGCCGTCGCGGCTGCCCGTGCGGTCGGTCAAGGCCGCCGCGGCGGGCCGGGTCGACGACGTGCGGCTCAGGGCCGGGCTCGCGGCCGCCGGGCTGGACGTCGACGAGGACACGCTGGTGGGGTTGATCGACGAGACGGTGGAGCACGCGATCCGGGTGCGCATGGAGGAGACGGCGAAGGAGCAGCTCGCCGAGTCCGACCTGCCGACCGTCGAACTGCCGGAGCTCACCGACGGCGTCGACCTGGCCGCGCTGTACGAACTGGCCGAGACGCTCGTGGCGGCGGGTGTGCGGTGAACAGACTCGACATCGACCCGCTGATCGACGACCCGGCGACGCGCGTGCTGGTGTGCTGCGGCTCCGGCGGCGTCGGCAAGACGACGACCGCGGCCGCGCTGGGCCTGCGCGCGGCGGAACGAGGACGTCGCACGGTCGTGCTGACGATCGACCCGGCCCGGCGGCTCGCGCAGTCGCTCGGCCTGCGGGAACTGGACAACCAGCCGCGCCAGGTGAACGTGGAGGGCTTCGAGCCCAAGGGCGAGCTGTTCGCGATGATGCTGGACATGCGTCGCACGTTCGACGACATGGTGCTGACGCACGCCGGCCGCGACCGGGCCGACCAGATCCTGTCGAACCCCTTCTACCAGACCATTTCGTCGTCGTTCTCCGGCACGCAGGAGTACATGGCGATGGAGAAGCTCGGCCAGCTGGTGGCCGACGGGTCGTGGGACCTGATCATCGTGGACACGCCGCCGAGCCGGTCGGCGCTGGACTTCCTCGACGCGCCGCAGCGACTGTCCACTGTGCTCGACGGCCGGTTCATCAAGATGCTGTCCGCGCCCGCGCGGGCGAGCGGCCGCGGCCTGTTGAAGCTGGTGGGCACGGGTTTCAACCTGTTCACCAAGGCGGTGTCTACTGTGGTCGGCGGGCAGCTGCTGCACGACGCGTCGACGTTCGTGCAGGCCTTCGACAGCATGTTCGGCGGTTTCCGCGAACGCGCGCAGCGCACGTACGAGCTGCTGCGCTCACCGGGAACGGGGTTCCTGGTGGTCGCGGCGGCCGAGCCGGACGCGTTGCGCGAGGCGAGCTACTTCGTCGAACGGCTCAGCACCGAGGGCATGCCGTTGTGCGGGCTCGTCGCGAACCGCACGCATCCGATGCTGGCCGCGCTGCCCGCACCGAAGGCGCTCGCCGCGGCTGACGACCTCGACCGCGCTGGCGAGGCGCCGCTGGCGGCGGCCGTGCTGCGGTTGCACGCGGACCGGGCAGCTGTCGCCGAACGGGAGCGTCGACTGCTGGCCCGGTTCACCCGCGCGCATCCGGGGGTCTCACTCGTGGGCGTGCCCGCGTTGCCTGCCGACGTGCACGACCTGGAAGG
Source organism: Lentzea tibetensis (assembly GCF_007845675.1). Lineage (GTDB taxonomy): Bacteria > Actinomycetota > Actinomycetes > Mycobacteriales > Pseudonocardiaceae > Lentzea > Lentzea tibetensis. The sequence continues at coordinate 105,444 of NZ_VOBR01000008.1, forward strand.
TCTGCGCGAGATCGGTCACCGGCTCGCCGGAGAGTGAGGGGTTATCCCACTCTGCTGTCTTCGAAGTGCTCGTTGCGCGCGTTCTCGAGCAGCTCGAACCAGGAATCGACATCCGGACGGCGACGCAGCAGAGCCCTACGCTCACGCTCCGTCATTCCGCCCCAGACGCCGAACTCGATCCGATTGTCGAGAGCTTCGGCGAGACACTCGGTGCGCACGGGACATCCGAGGCACACGAGCTTCGCTTTGCGCTGCTCCGCGCCTCGGACGAAGAGCTGATCTGGCTCCTCATCCCGGCACGAAGCGTTGATACGCCAATCCCCCTGATCCATATCCCCCACTCCTCAGTGCTGTCCAATTTCCTGAAATCCGCCACACCCCTGCCGCGGATGCCGTAGCGTCGGACGCCGACGGCCGCATTCATTGGACGTTGACGGACTGTAGAGCCTCCCGGTTCCATGTCCAACCCTGGGTTGCACACCCGTTACCTGTCTTGAGTACGCCTACTCATCCTGAGTGACGGGTCTTGCTGATCATCATCACCCATTCGTGTCACGCGTACGCTGACGCACGTGCGAGTCAGGAATGGCGTGCTCAAGATGCTCGGCCTGTGCCTGCTGGCCGGGGTCCTCCTCGCCGGCATGCTGTTCCCGGTGGTCGGCGCGATGGGCCTCGTGTCCAACCGCGCGAGCGACACCGTGGACAGCATCTCGGCCGACCTCGTGACCACAGACCCACCGCTGATCACAACGGTCACGGACAAGGACGGAGCGCCCATCGCGTACCTGTACGACCAGTACAGAGTCCTGACACCGCCCGAGAAGATCTCGCCGACCATGAAGGCGGCGCTGATCTCGGTCGAGGACAGGCGGTTCTACGAGCACCAGGGCGTCGACTGGAAGGGCACCTTCCGCGCGGCGGTGACGAACCAGGTCAGCGGCTCGGTGTCGCAGGGTGCGTCCACGCTGACCCAGCAGTACGTCAAGAACTACCTGGTGCACGTGGTCGCGCGGAACAACAAGGTCGAGCAGCAGAAGGCCCAGGAGCAGACGATCGCGCGCAAGATGCGCGAGGCCCGGATCTCGCTGCAGCTGGAGCGCAAGCTGGGCAAGGAGGAGATCCTCGCCCGCTACCTCAACGTGGTGCCTTTCGGTTCGACCATCTACGGAATCGCCGCGGCTTCGCAGGCTTACTTCAACACGACTCCGGACAAGTTGACGGTGCCTCAGGCGGCAATGCTCGCCGGAATGGTGAACAGTCCGTCAGCACTCAACCCCGAAGAGTATCCGGACAAGGCTCTGGAACGTCGCAACAAAGTGATCGACAAGATGGTCGAGAACGACAAGCTTTCACGCGACGCGGCAGAGGCGGCGAAGAAAGAAGGCCTCGGACTCGCGACACCGGTGCGCACGCCGCCCAACGGTTGCGTCGGTGCCGGACCGGAGAACGGGTTCTTCTGCTCGTACGTCGTGAACTACTTGCAGCGCGCGGGTTTCAGCGAGGAACAGCTGCGCACCAGCGGTTACGTCATTCAGACCACTTTGGACCGCGGCGTCACCGCGGTCGCGAAGCAGGCCGCCGAGGGCCAGGCCGCGAAGAACGTCGACGGCATCGCGAACGCGATGGCGATCGTCAAGCCCGGCAAGGAGAGGCACGACGTGCTGGCCCTCGTGGCCAACCGCGACTACGGCCTCAAGGCCGACCAGAACCAGACCACGTTCGACCTCCCGAGCGGCGTGGAGAACAAGTTCGGCGCGGGCTCGGTCTACAAGACGTTCACCGCTGCCGCCGCGATGGAGAAGGGCATGGGCATCGAGAACACGATGGCCACACCCAGCTCGTACGTGTCGAAGGTCTTCAAGGGCGGCGGCGCCAAGTGCCCCGGCACGGGTGAGCCGAACACCCGCTGGTACTGCCTCGGCAACGCGTCCAGCGGCTACCCGTCGTCGATGTCGCTCCAGACGGCGCTGCAGACCTCGCCGAACACCGGCTTCGTCATCCTCGAGGAGCACGTCGGCATGGACGCCGTCGTCGACATGGCCGGACGGCTCGGCATGCGCGAGACGATGGCGACGAACATCGCGGGCACCCGGCCGGACTCGAAAGCCAAGGACAAGCAGCTGCGGATCTCGCAGACCGAGTACTACAAGCAGAACGGCGGCAACGCGTCGTTCACGCTGTCGCCCGCACCGGTGTCGACGCTGGAGCTGGCGAACGTGGCGGCCACGATCATCAGCGGCGGCAAGTGGTGCCCGCCGACGCCGCTGATGAAGGTCCTGGACCGCAACGGCAAGCAGGTGCCGCTGAACGAGTCGCCGTGCGAGCAGGTCGTCGCCGAGGGCCTGGCGAACGGCCTCGCGGTCGGCATGAGCAAGGACGACCAGGGCAACGGCACGGCGGCCGCGGCGGCCCGCCAGTTCAAGTGGACCCGGCCGATGATCGCCAAGACGGGCACCACCGAGGAGTACAAGTCCGCGGCGTTCATCGGCGCGACGCCGGACTTCGCGGGCGCGGTGCAGACGTTCAACGACGGCACCAACCCCCGGCCCATCTGCCTCGGCGCGCAGCCCCGGCTGTGCGGCAACGGCAACATCTTCGGCGGCACGATCCCGGCGAAGACGTGGTTCGACACCATGACGAAGGTGCACGGCGGCATGCCGGTGTCGCAGCTGCCGCCGATCGAGGACCGCTACCGCAAGGGCGGCAAGGAGATCCAGATCCCGGACGTCGTCGGCCGCAACGTCAACGACGCGACCGGGATCCTCGAGCGAGCCGGGTACAAGGTCAGCGTGCAGAACCACAACTCCGACCAGCCGAAGGGGACGGTCGTCAGCCAGACGCCGCGCGGCAACGCGTTGCGCGGCACCGTGGTCACGCTGCTGGTGAGCACGGGCTACCTGCCGCCGCCGGTGCCGACGGAGACGCAGGAGCCGGGGCAGCCGCCCGGTCAGCCGGGCGAACCCGGTCGCCCCGGTGAGCCGCCGCCGATCACGTTGCCGACGGATCCCGGCGAACCCAGATGACGAAGGGGCCACTCCCAGCGCGGGAGTGGCCCCTCGTCGTTTCTGCCGTCAGGACGACAGCTTGGCCTTCACGGCGCCCGCGATGCGGCCACCTTCGGCGCGACCGGCCACCTTGCCGTTGACGATCTTCATGACCTGCCCCATCTGACGCTGGCCGGGCTGCTCGCCGAGCTGCTCGGCGACCTCGGCCACCGCGGCGTCCACGATGGCCGTGAGCTCGGCGTCGTCGAGCTGGGCTGGCAGGTACGCCTCCAGCACCGCGCTCTCGTCCCGCTCGAGCTGGGCCTTCTCGTCCCGGCCCGCGTTCGCGAAGGCCTCGGCGGCCTCCTTGCGCTTCTTCACCTCGCGGGTCAGCACCTTGACGACCTCGTCGTCGGTGAGTTGGCGCGCGCTCTTGCCGGAGACCTCCTCGGTCGTCACGGCCGTGAGCGCCATCCGCAGTGCGCCCGCGGTGATCGTCTCTCGGCTCTTGATGGCTGCGGTGAGGTCACTCTGCAGCCGGGTCTTCAGGTCAGCCATGGGTGGGAACGGTACCGCCCGCCCGACGCGGCGCCGATCGAGTTACCGGGGGTCCGTACCCTTGAGGCCGTGAACACGTTCGGCCGAGCCCTGCTAGCAACGACCGCCGTCGGCGCCGCGACCGTCGCTTACGCCGCCGGATACGAACGGACGCGGTGGACACTGCGCCAGGCGACCGTGCCGGTGCTCGCACCCGGCGCCAGGCCCATCCGCGTGCTGCACATCTCCGACCTGCACATGATGCCGGGCCAGAAGTCCAAGCAGCGCTGGGTGGCTTCGCTGGCCGAGCTCGAGCCGGACCTCGTCGTCAACACCGGCGACAACCTCGCGCACAAGCAGGCCGTACCCGCCGTGCTGCGCGCGCTGAACCCGCTGCTCGACAAGCCGGGCGTGTTCGTGTTCGGCAGCAACGACTACTACGCGCCGCGCCTCAAGAACCCGGTGCGCTACCTGCTGCCGTCCGCCAAGACCAAGCGCGTCCACGGCATCACGCTCCCCTGGCGCGACCTGCGCGCCGGGATGATCGAGCGCGGCTGGCACGACCTCACCCACGTGCGCCGCACCATCGACGTCGCCGGTCAGTCCATCTTCATGGCCGGACTCGACGACCCGCACCTCAAGCGCGACCGCTACGCCGACATCGCGGGCGCACCCGACCCGCGCGCCGCGCTGCGCCTCGGCGTCACCCACTCGCCCGAGCCGCGCGTGCTCGACCCGTTCGCGGCCGACGGCTACGACTTCGTCATGGCCGGGCACACGCACGGCGGGCAGCTGTGCATCCCCTTCTACGGGGCTCTCGTGACCAACTGCGAGTTGGACCGGTCTCGGGCCAAGGGTGTTTCGCGGTGGGGTTCCCACATGTGGCTGCACGTGTCCGCCGGGTTGGGCACCTCGCCGTACGCGCCCGTTCGGTTCGCATGCCCGCCTGAGGCTTCGTTGCTGACGTTGGTGCCGCGGGCCGTTGAGGCAGGTCAGGCCCGTGCTGAGGGGGCTGATTTCAAGTCGGATGCGGACGTCCTGTAGAGTTCTCCTCGTTCCCAAATCGGGGTGTGGCGCAGCTTGGTAGCGCGCTTCGTTCGGGACGAAGAGGTCGCAGGTTCAAATCCTGTCACCCCGACAAAGATAAGTGCAGATCAGGCCCCGTCCACAGTAGACATGGACGGGGCCTGATCTGTGTTTCCGGGCTCTCCTGGGAGAAATCTGGGAGAAGATCTTGAGTTTCGACTCCCAAACCCCTCCCCCGTCAGGCAGCCCGCAACAGCTTGTCAGGCGGCCCTGCGGGGCCCGCTCGCGCACTGCGTTGAAGGCCGTTCCGGCAGGGCCAGGGCCCGGCTCCGCCAACCTCTGGCCCGCTGACGGCCACAGCGCGACGGTGTGCAGGAGTAGTACGGGTCGAGCCGCGGGGACCCTGATGTAATCGTGCGCCCTGAGCTGGACGACGTTGGCCCATTCAGCCAGCCGCCCCCGGAGACGACACCGGAGGTAGCCGAATGTCACAGGGGTCGAACGCTCCTGCCGAGAAGTATCGTTTGACCCTGTACTACAGCCCGCCCTAGCACCAACCTTCTGGTATCAGAGGCTCAGAGTGCGATACAGACGGGAAGGCACCGGGCCACATGAACACGACCGTTCGGGTTCAAGGCGAGATCGACTTCTCGAGCTGCGAGCCGTTCAGGGCCGCGCTAGACGAAGCAGTTCGTCGAGGCGGCGACGTCACCTTGGACTGTTCTGAACTCGCGTTCATAGGTGCCGCAGGCATGCACCTGGTTATCGGTGCCGCAAAAGCCCTCGAACCGAAACAGCTAGTAATCATCGACGACGGATGGATTGCTCACATCGCCGACCTTCTGAACCTGTGCGACTTGTTCCCGAACATCACCATCACTCTCACGCCAGTTGGCCGAGCACGCCGCGCGTACAGAACCTCGGGTTAGCAACCACCAGGTGTCCTCGCCGGGCGGGCAGGCCAACTGGATGGTGGATTCGGCCGGCATGTTCCGTACCAGCATGGGCCCGGTGCGTTAGCTAATTGCTCACGAAGTGGCTAACGAGGCGGGTGCCGTCCGCACCAGGCACGTTGATGCCAGTCAGCTCGGCACGAGCCGCCTCCCGCACACCAGTCAGGTTCGCACCACTGAGGTTGGCAGGGGGTAGCTGCACACCGGCCGTGTCCGCGCCGCCGCCGGAATCGGCGGGAGATGCGGTTTGGACAGAGCTGTCGATGTCACCGCCGCGCGGCTGGAGCTGATCGAGCTGGACCTGTTGCAGGGGCTGGGGCCCAGCCTGCTGCTGCGTCTCGGACTGTGCCACGGTTGCGGTTGTTGCCGAGGACACCAACTTCGCCGTGGTTTTGGCGCTGCTTGCCGTTGTGCCGGAGGTATGCACATAGTCGACGGCCGTCATGTCGCGAGAATCGAAGGGCGCCTGGACCATCAGGCCTGGTGTCGCCGGAGCCGCCATGTCCGGTGTGTCGGGTGACGGCGGCATGGAGGTCGATACCAGCGCCATCGACGCGAGCGCGCCGCCGCCCACCACGACGGCGGGCAGCATGCGGGACCAGTTCGGGATGTGCCACCACATGCGCAAGAACGCCGGTGGCGGGTCGTGTTGCTGAGCCAAGATCACTCCAAGTGAACCGTGCGGCTGTCTGCTGCCTCGCAAGATCAATCGTTGAGTTCCCGGCCAGCGTTATGAGGTCACGAAACGATCACCCCTTTGAGCGATGATCACGGCTTAGTGGCCACCTCAGGCCCTGTCCGCAGTAGACGCGGACAGGGCCTGATCTGTGTTTCCGGCCGTCCCTGGGAGAAATCCGGGAGACGAACTTGTGTTTCCGACCCGAAACCCCTACCCCATCAGGCTGCCCACAGCAGCCTGTCGAGGGCCTGCACAGGCGACGTTCGACACATCACCCGACGCTCGGCTAGAGCGGTCTCCCAGACGTCCGTGAGGTCCTGCAGAAGGCGCTCCCGCATGCGGGACGTCACGTGGGTGTAGCGGCCTTGCACTGAGCCGTCCTCGTGCCCGATGCGTTCGTCGATCAGCTTGCTGGGCACGCCCAGTTCCACCAGGAGCGTCCTATGCGTGTGCCGCAGGCCGTGAGGTGTCAGCCCGTTTGCGATCGGCAGCCAGCACGAGTCTGCACGCCCCGGTGCATTCCTTCCTCGCACGGGGATACCCGGCCATGGATTGCCGATCACGGGCACAGGCCGCGCTGGTGATGGCGCCTTGCTCGGATACCACCCGGTGGCCGCGGGCCGAAACAACCACGTGGCGAACCCGTTGCGACGCCAGTGCGCCGCAAGCTGTGCCGGTGCCCCACCCCGTACGTAGCCAAGCTCCGCAATCGCGGCTTCGACGTCGGCCCTCGTTGCCGCCTTCACGGATTCTGCGCGATTGAGCACAGCCGACACGGTTCCAGTCGACACACCCGCAAGGCGGGCGACATCCACCACCTTCGGTCCAACCTTTCGAACGGAGCCGTTGGAAGCGCGGTGCCCGCTGAAGACGTAGCTACGTTCATGACAGGAACAGAGACCGGTATCGCTGCACGCGATGTGTTGGATCAGCAATTGAGAGTGCCATTGCGGGATATCAATCGTCCTACGTGAGTCATCCTTTGGAGGGCAACGGTGCAGCTCCCCCGTGTCGAGTTCATATAGCTGCCATTCGACACGAATGCTCGTCTCTCTGACGTATTCAGTCTCCAGTCCGACAAGCTCCCCCCACCTCATACCCGTGAACCCCTTGGTTACAACGCCAACAAATTCGTCGTCTCGGCCCGACAACAACGCTGCCCGCTCGGCAAGGAGGATGATCCCCAGGGCCGTTGTGACCACCTTCTCCGGCCCACGCTTTCGCGAGCGTCCGGCCCGCTTTCCCCGCCCGCGACGCTTGGTCGCCGGATTGGCATCAACCAGACCCTCGTCAAACGCATCCTCCAAGATGAGGTGGAGAGTGCCACGCCAGGTCTTGATACTTGACTCGGCATAGCCCGCCGCACGTTCTGCCTTCTCCCAGGAGTTGACATCAGCGAGCTGGATGCTACGTAGCGGCACCTCTTCGAAGGTGGGCAGCAGGTGCTCCTCAATGTGCCTCCGATAATTTTGCATGGTCGATGCGGCAAGGTCCTGCTCTGCGTACCACCCGCTGACGTAGTCGCCAAACAGCACCTTATCCGGCGGCGCGACTCGTTTCCCGTTTCGAATCGCCGCCTCGGCTTCGTCAGCCGCTTTCTCGGCGTCACGCTTCTTGGAGAAGCGAATGACAACGCCGTCCTCGTCGGCTACGGTCCCGTACTTTCCCGGCGCAATCTTGTATCGGCCACGCCAGTAGGTTCCACGCTTCTCCGCATAGCCCATTTGCACTCCAAGCGAAGGAAGCGCCCGTCGCAGCCTTAGCTACGACGGGCGCCAGGTTTTTTCCTTAAGCAGCCGTTGACTGAGCCCGTGCATTTCGGGCGCGTTTCGGTGCACGCGCTTTCAGTCTCGTCGTTGGATTGGTTACACGAACTTCCCGCGCTTGCGCGAGCTGGTCATGATGGGCGGCGGGCACGACCAGTTCGACCGGGCGCCTCTCGAATATTGCGACGATTTCCGATACATGTTCATCCGTGAATAGGTACCGGCCGCCAATCCAGCTGAACGGAATTCGACGATTACGCGCTTGTTCTTTGATCCACCACTCTGAGCAGCCGAGACGCTTTGCGACGTCGCGCGGCCGGTGAAGGACCGAATCACTCGTAGGCCGGTCCATGGATACCTGCTTGGCCATCGTGGTGCCTCCCCTGGATGGGACAGGTGGGACAGCGCTGGGCGCGCACTGTCCCACCTGGTTTGTGCTGGTCAGGTGGCGTGGTCGGACAGGTGGGACAGGTGGGACAGCTCCGTGTTGGTCTCGGTCCCGTCTGGGTCAGAGCGGCACGAAGTACTGGCTGGTGGCGTTCTTGGTGAGTTGGTTCGCGTCGCACATGCGGGCGCAGGTGCGACGGACGTTGTCCGCGGTGACGCCGATGGCCGCGGCGATGTCTTTGGGTTGGCTGCCGGGGTGTTCGCGCAGGTAGCGCAGGATCAGGGCGCGGGTGTCTCCGACGGTGTGGTCGATGGCGGGGCCGTCGAGGATCGACCAGGCCCCGGTGGTGGGGTTGAAGGACAGGGCGTGGTCGGCTTCTTCGACGTCGCGGCCGGTGACGTGCAGGACGCCGTCTGCGTTGTTGCGGGCGCGTTCGAGCACGAGCACGGCGTCGGCTGCGCCTGCGATTCCGTTGGTGCCGGACACGGTGGCCAGGAAGTCCTCGTGCACGGCTTTGCGGACGTGGTGGACCAGCACCACGGCGATGCCGTAGTAGTCGGCCACCTTCTTGATGCGGGTCATGGCCGCGTAGTCCGCGTCATATTGCGGCACGTGGCCTTGCTCGGTTCCGCGGACTTTGGCGAACACGTCGATGACGACGAGTCGTGCGTTGCCGTTGCGGTGCAGCCACCCGGCGATGGCCCTGTCACCACCCTGTGGGAGTGGTGGGCAGTCCATTGCGAGGGTGAGCATCGGCGGCGCCGTTCCGATCTCCTTGAGCATCTTGCCCATGCGGTTCTGAAGGCGCCGTGGCGTGTCTTCCAGGGCCAGGTAGAGCACCGGGCCCGCGGCGATGTCGATCGACCCGAACGCCGGGCGGCCGGCCGCGATGTCGAGGCCCAGCCCGAGCGACATCCACGACTTGCCCACCTTCGGCGGACCGGCGAGCAGGGTGACGCCTTCGCACAGGACACCGGGGACGGCCCATTTCGGCGGCGGGAACTCGGCGGCCATGAGCCGATCGGCTGTCCACGTCTCGCCGAACAGGTTGGCGTTCTCTGCTGGCGGCTGCGGTTCTGTCATGACGTCACCTCCTTGTGGTGTATGCGGAAGGTCTGGATTCCGGCTTGCTCAGCGAGTACGGCGGTCTGCACGGAGCCGCGGGATTCCGGGTGCAGGAAGGCCACGCAGACGTCTGCTCCGAGCTGGACCATGTGCCGGTTGCGGCGCGGGCCCGCTGCCTTTCCGTGCTGTTTCCAGTCGGGCTGGTGTTCCTCGGTCGGCAGGCCCCAGCCGCGCCAAATGTGTGCGGCGATGCGGTCCGCTCCTCGGCAGCCGCCGTGCACGAGCACGGCTGTCGGGTAGCAGGCGCGGACAACGGCGAGCATTCGCCGAAGGCGGTGTACATCGGACCAGTCGCGGCTCCCGGTCACGAGCACGCGGCCGGTCACGCGGCCACCTTCCGCGGCCGTCGCGCGCCCGCTCGAAGACCGGAGGTGATGGTTCCTTCGGCCTTGAAGATCCGACTGGGGTTGACGGCGATGTATCCGGCCGCTGCGTGCATGAGCACGTCCCGCACCTCCTGTTCGGTGAGTTCTCCCCCGGCCACGAGTTGCCCGAGGTTCTGCGCGGCCATGTAGAGCGCGCCGTTGCGCTCCCCGGATGCCGCGCCTTCGACACGGGCGACCTCAGCGGCGATCGCCGCGGCCAGGTACCGGCCGCGTTTGCCCGGCGCCTGCAACCGGGCAGGCGGGACCGGCGGACGCGACGGAGCCGGACGCAGCCGCTCAGCCAGCCACGCAGGCAGGTCGACCACCGGCAGGTCCTCGGTCACCTGGTAGGTCCGGCCGTGCACGACCGATCCGGCCGCGACGACGTACCCGCCGTGTGCGCGGGTGTCGATGTGCCAGCCCAACCGGCCCTGGGTGTTGCGGTACTCGAGTTCTGCGGGCGCGGTGAAGTACAGGTGCAGCCCGCCGGACGGCGTGGCCACGGTCCGGGTCGGCGGCAAGGTGTTGCCGCTGTCGTTGGCGAGCATCGCGAGGACTTCGCTCCCGTGCGCGACGCCGTCCAGGTCCGTCCCGGCCGGCCGGACGTCACCGGGCTTGGCGGCGTCCAGGTCCACCACGACGAGTCCGGCGGGGCCGGTGGCCAGCCCGATGTTGTAGGGCCCGTGGGTCCAGCAGCGTCGGATGCGGTCGGGGTCGGTGGTGGCGCGCCGCTCCCAGTCCCGCACCTCAGGGGCTTTGCCGCCGGGCACGAGCGGAAAGACCGGCCAGCCGCGTGCGGCGGCAGCCAGCGCAGCGTCCAGCAGTGGGTTGTCCGGGTCCTCGTCCGGCGTGCCGATCAGGGTGGTGGTGTGGCTGGTCATCGTTTTCTCCCATGTGGACGGTGGTCGTGCACGGGGTTGAGTTCTCCTGGTGGGAACCAGCGCCGGGGACGGATGGTCACGTCCCCGGCGCGAGCAGCACGGGGTGTTCAGGCGAGGACTGCGGCGAGACGCCCGGCGAGCCATTGGGCGACGTTGGATGAGACGGCGTTTCCGGCCTGCATGGTCTGTTCGGCGATGTTGCCGGTGACCGCGTAGGTGTCGGGGAAGCGTTGGGCGCGCAGCTGCTCGCGGGGTCGCAGCATGCGGTAGCGGCAGTCATCGACGTCGACCGCGGCGCGGAGCATGCCGTGTTGCTCGCGGGTGGCCACGGTGGACAGCGGCTGATCGGTGCGGTGTGGTTTCGCTCCCTTGCGGTAGGGGACGACCAGGGCGTGGTGGTCTCGGGTGGTGACCGTGCCGAACGGGTCGCCGATGGTCTTGGCGGAGTGGCGGGGATCGAGGTTCCCGCCGTAGTTCTTGACGTAGAAGGCGTTCTCCGCGCCGGGCGGCACGGTGAGCCCGTGGTGGTTGCCCCCAGCGGACACCGTCGTCAGCGGAGCGTTCACGTCGGTGGCGGTGGCGTGGTTGCGCAGCACGGTGACGAACGGCGCACACAGCAGCGCGTCGTTCTCCCGCATGGTCCGCGCGGGCATCGGATGCGCGGGGCTGGTCGGGTCCGTGCGCCAAGTACCACCGGACGGCACGAGACAGCCCGGTGTGGCCAGCCCGTCCCCGATCTTCACAGTGCGGGTGTGCAGCGGCGCGGCACCGACCGGGTAGGCGCGGCCGTCGTCCCCACCGTGGGTGACCGTGACCATGGTCGGTTCGCCGAACATCGACAGCCCGACCTGGATCCGCCGCATGGTGGACGCGGCCAGCGGCCGGGACCGGTCGCCGATGCGCTCGCCGAGATCGGTCCAGTCGATCGCGGCGGCGGCCGGCAGCACGAACGGCTCCACCAGGGCGTGACGGCACCCGCTGTTGGGACAGCGGTAGTCGTACTGCTGCCGGTACTTGCCGACCGTCCGGCCACGAGCACGCCGCCACGACTGCACCGCCCGCACCTGCTGCCCGCACTCCCCGCACCACGCGAGCGGCGTGGGGGTGACGTCGGGAAGCGGGATGCCCTCACGCGTGAACGTCATGTAGAGCCGGTCGCGCCACTGCGGGGCGTGCGGGTTGGTGTCGTCGCCGACGTGCGCGGAGCTGACGCTGGTGAACTGAACGTTGTAGCCCAGCAGCTTCATGCCGCCGATCCACCAGTCGAACAGCTCCCAGTCGGTGGCGACGTCGACCACGTTCTCCACCAGCACCGCGCGGTAGCGGTGCACCTCGGTAGCGCGGATGACGTCCATGAACGTGGCGCGGGTCCGCTCGAACCCGGCCCGCGCCACCGGTCCCTGCTCCAGCAGATCGAGCTGCGCGGTCTGCCGTTTTCGGCCGCCGGCCGGGCTGATCTCGGTGCAGATCGGCGAGGCCCACAGCACGTCGGTGCGCGGCAAGCGCCGCATGTCGTAGTTCGAGACGTCCGCGCACAGGTGCTCCGCGCCGGGGAAGTTCGCGGCGTGCGTCTCGATCGCTCGTGGCCAGTGGTTCGCGGCCAGCTTGAGCTCGAACCCCGCGGCGGACAGTCCGATCGAGGAACCGCCCGCGCCACAGAAGATGTCGGTGAAGGTCAGCGTCATTGCCGTAGAGGCCTTTCTGGACGGTGAACAGGTGAGGACTCGCGCCAGGAACGGGGTTGTCACGTCCCTGGCGCGAGCAGTGCGGATACCGCTACTGCAGGCCTGGTGGAGTGTGGTGCGGTCATGCTGCGTCTCCGATCTCGTCGAACAGCCCCAGTTGCCACGGCATGGGTCGCGTGTGGTCGTTGAGGAGTCGGGCACGCCACTGGAGTGCGTAGGGCAGGCAGTTGGCGCAGTTCTTGCCACCGCGCGGATGGACCGTTCCGCAGACAGGCCGCCCGATACGGCGGGCGTCTTCGGACCACGCGAGCGAGTCAGCGGAGTAGGCCAGATCGCCGTACAAACGCAGACCCAAGGTCTTCGCCCCGAAGACGTGCACGCGGGTGATGCCCCGGCGGTGCAGGGCGCGGAGGATGTCGAGTACTTCCCTGGTGCCCTGCCTGCGGCATACCGACCCCAAGCACACGAGCGATTCCTGGGTGAGGTCGATCCCGGACCGCTCGTAGAGATCAGCGCACCGCAGGTACTCGTCCTTCTTGTACCCCTGCAACACCCGCCGCCACGGCAGGTCCGCATCGAGCATGGATAGCTCCACCGCGTTGTCCACCGTGAGCCGTTGGTGTTCTGGTACCGACAACTTGGTGCCGACGAAGTACAACCGCCCGGCCCAGCCACCGGAGATGACGATGGGCTCGCACATCCGGTCCTGCGGCGCGCACCACATCAACTGGCCGATCTCGTCGCGGTAGCGCCGCACCCGCGCCACGTACTCCCGCGGCGGCACCGTCCAGTCGCCGAACTTCTGCAACTGGGTGAACCCACCGCTGTCCAGAGCCCACGGCGCAGCTGCGCGAGGCAGCGTCTTGCGGTCACGCAGCCGGGTGTCCGATACGAACAGCGGAACGCCCGCCCGCTCCAACGCCACAGGCTGGTGGAAGCCCAGAAGGAACTCAGTTCTCATCGCGGTTCCTCCCGTGTGGACAGTGGGCGCGCTGGGAACTCACGGCAGGAACGATGGATGTCACGTCCCTGCCGTGAGCAGTGCGGATGCCGCTACCGGACGCGGCGGCCGTTGACCCAGACACCGCCGTTGACGTGTCCGGCTTGGACGATCGAGTGGCCGTCGTCGTCGGTGATGACGACCGGTCCGGTGCTGTTGTTTCCTTGTGGCGCAGCGGTTTCCGCCGTACGGGTGGGCTGGTGGCGGTTGTGCTGCTGCAGGGGTGGCGGTGTCACGTCCTTGGGCTGGCCTGCGTTGTTGCCGATGGTGAAGCCCCCACCAGGGCCGAAGGTGATCCCGCCGTCGATGACGTCGGCCTGGATGCCGCGCATCTCGCCGCTGACGTGGTGCTGGATGCGGCCGTTGTCGAACGTGGTGGCGAGCTGTTGCGGCCGCCCATGCGGTGCGTCGCCTGCGGTGTTCATGGTGCGGCCACCGCTGACGGTGTTGCCGTTGCCTCGAACCACCTGCGCGGTGCTGCCGGACCGGTTCGGGTGGCCGCTGACGGTGTTGCCGTTGCCGATGACGACCTGCGAGTGCTGCGGCCGGTCGTGCTGGATGCCGTGGCTGGCCTGCCCGGTGCTGATGGCCGAACCGGTCACGTCCCCCGTTGGGACTGGTCGGCCGTTGACGATGTCGCCGCTGGATACGACATTGCCGCTGCCGCGCACGATGGCCCTGCCGATGCCGTGCCCCTGGTGGTCGCTCATGGTGATGCCGCCGTTGACCTGGCCTGCCTGCACGACCGTGCCGGAGGTGGTGCCGCTGAACCGGGTGACCACGACGTCACCACTCGCGGTGGACTTCCTGGTGGGCGGGGTTTCGCGCGGCAGGGCGGCGAGCCGGTCCAGTGCGGCGGCGTAGGCGGCGCCGTCGCCGTTGTCCAGCGCTGTCTTGCTGGCTTCGATGGCGGCGGCTCGTTCCCGCTGCACATCGGTCACGTCGCTGTCCTGGCCACCGTCGGGTGTCACGTCCCCGGTGTGTGCAGGCGTCTTGTCGTCGTGGCTGTTCACGGAGTTCTCCCTGTGGTGCTTGAGTTCGGCGTTCGCGGTGTCGAGCCGTTGCTGTGCTTGCGCGATGGCGGCGTCATCGCCCGCGCCGCGGGCGTTGCGCAGGGCGCGGCGTGCTCGGCTGCGTTGCTGTCGGGCGTTCTGGGTGGCGCGGCTGCTGGTGGCGCTGCCGGTGCAGCGGCGTCCGCCTGCACGGCACATGTCACGTCCCTTTCGTGAGCTGGGGTTATCGGTTGCGGCGGGTTCGGGTGCGGTGACGGTGCAGCGCGTTGTAGATGGCTCGGCCGCGGCGCAGCTTCAGCCCGGTGGCTTTGCAGCGCTTGCAGAGCTGGACGCCGCGGAACAGGCCGCTGCTGACGTGGCGTCCGCTGCCCTTGCAGGACGGGCACGGCCGGAACGGGAAGGCCCAGCAGGACCAGGCGTATCCGGCTGCGAGCAGCGTGAGCAGCAGCGTGGCGACACCGGACGCAGGATGGTCACTGATCGTGACCGCTGTGAGTTCGAGGACGAGTGCGAACGTCAGGATTGTTCGGGGTGTCAAAGGACCCCTCCGGGTTGTTTTGGGCGCGCGAGTCCGGCGCCGCTAGGTGCTAGGGCGCTGATCAGCGGGTATGTGGGTGTCTAGAGGGGGGCCTAGGTCTAGAGGGTGCAGGCTCTAGACCTAGGGCCGGTGCGGTAGCTAGCCGCGCTTGCGCTTTCCGTCACGCTCGGTGAGAGCGTCGGCGATGTGGGTGCGTTCGACACCCATGCGGTTGGCGCCCTTCCCGGTCGCGGGGTCGGTGCCCCAGACCTGTTTGGTGCTGATGCTGAACGGCTTGAGCGCCGCGGCCAGCTGGGTGGCCTTGGCCGCGCCGTTGGACAGCTCGCCCCACGCCGCGTAGGCCGCGGGGCGCAGCTCCACCAGTGCGTCCACAAGGGACTCCGACCACGCCTTGTCCCTGCTGCCGAACACGTTGAGCAGGTCGCTCAGCAGCGTGTCCGCGGCCTCCACGTCGTCCACCGCGGCGTCCAGACCGGCCGCGTAGCCGGTGAGCCTGCCCGCGGTGACGCGGACAGCCCGGCACCGGGCCACGATCTTCTCGGCGCTGGGTGCGTCGATGTACACGCACTTGACCGTCTTGGTCTCGTCCGTGACGCCCTTGAGCAGCCCGATTCCCTTGTCCGTGAAGGAGAACGTGGTGGCGCGCTCACCGTTGCGGTAGGACGAGGTGCCCAACACCATGTCGTTGGGCACCTGCCCGGCCACCTTGAGGCAGAACCTCAGGATCGCGTTGTCGCTGATCGGCGTGGGGATGGACTTGGAGTCCGGCCGCTGCGTGGCCAGCACCAGCACGATCCCGGTCGCCGGACCACGCTTCACCAGGTCCGTGCAGATCTCCTCGAACTCCTTGCCGTAGTCAGGGTGCTCGAACCACACCTGGCACTCGTCCACCCCCACCACGACCGGATGTAGGCCCAGCGACTTCTTCGACGCCAGCTCCGTAGTCACCTTCGACTCCGGGCACAGGTCCTTCGGCAGTTCCCGGATCACCTTGGTACGGCGGCGCATCTCGTCGCGCAGCGCGCGCAGGTCCGCCAGCGCGTACTCGAGGTCCTCCGGATCGTCACCGGCCCGGTAGCGGTAGCTGACCGGCTCCAGCGGGGACAGGTCACCGGTTCCCTTGAGGTCGAAGGTGTGCAGCTCCGAGCGCGGGTCCATCGCGGCGATGAGCAGCAGCTCCCGCAGCGTGAACGTCTTGCCCATCCGCGGGACCGCGCCGATGATGCCGGCCACGTACATGAGCGTGAGCGACACCCACCCGCCGCGGACGTCCGTGCCGAACGGCTGCGGTTTGAACAGGTCGATCTTCTCGCCCTTGCGCAACGCCCACGCGGGCTGACGGGCCTTGCTCATGTCCTGGTCGCCTACCCACAGCACCAACCGTCCAGGGTGGACATCCGGGCGTCCCTCAGGCCACACGCACCCGAGCGGCCTGCCCAGACCGGACGCCAGCTTGTCCCGCTTGTCCAGCACCTCCGCCGCCGTGACGCCCGCGGGCAGGTCGACCTCGGCACGCCAGCCGGGGCCGTCGCGGGTGATCGGCGCGGTGAACCCGATCGCCCGCGCGTTCTTCGACATGGCCTGGTTGATCCCCGCGATACCCAGCACCATCAGGGCCTTCTCCACCACGTCGGAGGTGAGCTTCTGCAACTGCGCACCGACCACGGCACGAGACGTGACGGGCTGGTCAGCAGGGGTGCCGTACTTGCCCAGCGCCGCGGCCATGAGCGCGCCACCGGCCCACAGGATCCATGAGGGCACGAGGTCCGGCACGGACATCAGCACGATCACACCGACCGTGACCGCGACCAGCACGGCACCGGTCACGATCAGCCGCGTGCGGACACGGGCGTCACGCTGGTGCGACAGCTTGAGGTACATCTCGGCGTCCTGCCGCATCGCCGCACCGGAGCGCACCGGGCGGCCTTCCATGTCTAACACCCAACGGCCGGTGGCCGCGGCGAGCATCAACGCCCCCAGCGGTGACCGCACAGCGAGCTTGAGTGCGTAGAGCGGGACGCGGACGCCGTGGTAGGCGGTGGTGTGCGCGTAGTGCTTACCCACCCACACCGCGGTGGCGCGCGCTTCCTGCGCGGTCTTGAGGTAGTCCGGCACGATCGGCAGGCGCTCGGTCTCGCGCAGCCGCCGCACCCAGTGCACGGAGTCGCCACCGGGCTGGTCGACCAGCGTCACCGACCCGGTCACGTCCCCCGCACCGGTCTCGTCGACCAGTTCAGCGTCAATGACCGGCGGCGCCACCTCGATCTCGGCACGCGGGTCCGCGTCGAGCTGCTGCTCGGGTGCGGGCTGGGGCCGCAGGTGCACCACGTTGTCCGTCACGCTGGCGTCTCCTCCGGTCGACTCGGCGGGGGTGGGGTGGTTCTCGGTCGTGGTCATCACGCGGCCTCCTTCCTGATCAGGTCACGCACATCGCTGGCGGTCTCAGACGCGCCCTTGAACATCGCGCGGATCGCGCTGGCCGACGGCCGCGCGGGCAACTCCCCCGCGGCGACGGCGGACCGCACCTTGATCAGCAGCTGGGCCGTCTTCTCGGGCAGTTGTGCCTGTACGATCCCGGTTTCCGACTCGTCGGCAGGCACCTCGGACACGGTGTCCACGGTCGGCGGCGCGGCGATGCCGGCCGACTCGAGCACGGGCACGGTCACCGGCAGGATCACGCCGCCCACGATGACCAGCCCGCCGTTGCGGGCGGCCTCACGATCGGCCTTGTGCTGGTGGCGCACGATGACCCGCGCCAGCGACCGGTCACGCCGTGACGAGTCCGGGCCGACGCCGTAGCGGTCGGTCCACGCCGCCGTCCACGCCTGATCCGCCGTGATACCGGCGCCGCGTGCGGCGGCGATGCTCGCAGCCGCCCACGACAGCCGCGGGAACCGCACCCGACGCCACGCCGCCCGACGCAGCTCCGCACTCGTCCTGCCCTCCACCGCCGCCCGGTCCACCGTGGACCGGATGTGGTGCAGCAGCACACCCAGCAACGACATTGCGGCCAGCGCAACACCCGCCACCGGCCCGTAGTCCGTGGTGGCGTGACCGAGCTGGATCCCTGCGGCGATACCGGACAGCAGCCACATCCACGTCAGCAGCGACCCGATCGGCGCACCCCTACGGGCGCGGCGGTGCGCCTCGAACGCGCACACCCACGCCCCCGCCTCCACCGCCAGCGGGAACAACCATGACCAGCCTGCGGGCACGTGCAACGTGGTGACGGCGAACGCTTGCTGAGCCCGCCATGCCAGCGTGATCGGCGCGACGATGACCGCTGCCCACAGCGCCGACAACAGCCAGTCCGGCACCCGCGCCAGCGCACGCGACAGCTGCGCGGACCGCTCCGCACGAGCAGCACGACGATCCGCGCGGCGGCGGGCGGCGCGGCGCTCCGCCAACTCGTCCGCGGCCAGCTCGTGCTCACGCTGGACCTGGAACAGCCTCAGCGCGGTCTCGGCACGCTGCGCCTCCGCTGCGGCCTTGTGCTGCTCCGCCATCGCCGCGGCCATCGTCCGCTCCGCGCGGCCGGTGTAGAAGGTGGTGCTCATGCCACGGTCTCCTTACTGGCGTGGGCAAAGCGGTGCCCACCGGCAACCGCGGGACGATGCGTGCTCAGCACGCGGGACAGAACGAGCACGGTCGGCAGAGCCATGACCGCGAACACGGTGATCTGCACTGCGGCGCTGTCCTCGGCCGCCTGCACGATCAGCCACTGGGCGACACCGACACCGGCCGCGGTCAGCAGCAGCTTCCACAGCAACACCACAGCGGCGAGCGCCAGCACGAGCCCGACCAGCAGCACGGGCCACGGAATCGCGGTCATCGTCCGGCCTCCCCGTCCTGGCAGACCCGACGCGCGGCAGCCGTCGCCCGCGAGTCCCACGGCGGCTTGACGTCGAACGGTTCTCCGTTGGCATCGCACTTCGCGGAGAAGTACGGAACGGGCTCCCCGTCGACGGTGACGCCCTCACCCCACACCTCGTCGACCGCGGGCGGCACAGGAGCAGCAGTCACCGGGTCGTCGCCGGTCCGGGCGGTCTGCGGGACGCAGCCAGCGAGCAGCACGGCCGCGGCGAGACCGAGCAACGCGGCACGGATGGCGAAGTGGTTCATCGTCCGGTCTCCTTGTCTCGCAACGACTGCGCGGACTGGGCAGCGACGCGGGCGAACTCGCGCGCCTGGTCGAACTCGGGATGGTCAGGGTCGGTGGTGATCGGTTGCAACAACTCGGACTTGAGGTCGAACCACTCGGCCAGCTCGGAGATCGGAGCCTCGACATCGGGCATGTGTCTCGTCCAGGCGGAGAGGACTTCGGCGAGCGACGGCGGCGGCTGGTCTGCAGTGCCGTCGGCAGGTGGTGTGGTGGACACTGGTGTGGCCCTTTCGGTCTGGTGATCGATCGGGTGTTGGGCCCGAACCGGCGGGGGTCTTCTTGGTCGGAGTCAGTCGCCGGTTCGGGGCACAGCTAGCCGCGCCACTGCGGCACGGGACGCGGTTCCTGGGGGCACTTCTCGCGGTAGGTGCCGCAGTGCACGCGGGTCATCTGGCCGGTGCCATACCGGTCGATGAGCACGGTCATCAGGCCGCAGTTGAGGCGGCAGTTCGTCGCGGTGTGGTCCAGGACTCGGGCGAAGGTGGCGGTCATCAGGTCACGACCTGCTCGGTGCTGGCGTCCAGCGCAGCGAACATCGCTTCGGCGTCGTCGAACACCTCGAATGCCGTGGCGATCACCGCGGGCGTGGCCTCGATCGGGCCGCGGCCGAAGTCGGTGTCCAGCAACGTGGCCAGCTCGTAGGCGTCGCGGTGGGTGAGGTGGTGCCACACCCGCACCGCGCGCCCGTTGACCCGCGTGGCCGCGCTGACGTCGACGTGGATGTCGTGCTCGGTGAGCGTGACGCACGTGCCCAGCACGTCCGCCCACAGCGCCACCGCGCGGACCTTCTCCCGCCAGCCGGTGCTGGACAACTGGAGCTCCAGTTCCGGGCCGTGGCCGTAGCTGTAAATGGACACTCGGCACGGTTGCGGCGCGTTCGCCTTCACTCCCTCGCGCAGCACGAGCCCGGCGATGTCGTTGAGTTCCAGCAGGTGTTCCATCACGCAGCCTCCATCACGTCGTTGTTCTCGTTGGCTTCAAAGCAGGGCCAGCACTGGCGAGTGCTGGTCGGCAGCACATAGAGCGGGTCTTTGCCGCAGGTGCGGCAGATACGGCGGGCCAGGTTCGCTTTGGCCAGTGCGGTCCACTTCGCGGGTGTCATCGGCCGGATCGGTGCGGCGTTCTCGATCAGGTACAGCGACGCGAACCACGTCTTCTTGGACCGGTTGTGCCGCCCGTAGAGCACCGCGACCGGGTCGAACCCGTTGGGGCGCAAGTCCATCGCGCGGAGTTGACGCCGTGTGGCGAGCAGGCTGCGCGGTGCGCAGTGGTAGGCCAGCAGCGGCAGCCCCTCGTACAGGCCGTTCGTGTACTGCTGCGCGTCTGACCACGGCACGGTGGCGAGCTGCAACGGCGGGAACGTCCGGCCGGCCATCTCACGACACCGCCTCACACAGCAGGCTGCGCACCTCGCCCAGCGCATGCCCAGCAAGCTGCCGCGCCCGGTCAGCCTCCTGGCGGCCGACGTCGACGGCGTCCGCCACACCGATCAGCAAGTCGTGATGCTCACGCCACCAGCCACACCGGACGGACGCAGGAGAGGACGGCGGCGGCTGGGACAACTGGTGTGCCATCGCGACCGACAGCGCGGAGAAGTAGGTGCTCATCACGCCACCGCCGTCACGACGAGAGCGACGACCAGCACGAGCAGACCGCAGATCAGCAGGTCCACCGCACGGCGCACACGGCCGTACTTCAGCTGAACGATCACCGAGCTGCGGCACACCACCACGGCCTGAGCGACAATCGACGTCTCTTCCGCCAACGCAGTCAGCAGGTCCGAAGGACGATCCGCGAACTCCGCGAAGAGCGCGAACCCGAACCGGCCGTGCTTGCTGATCCGCGGACGCACCGCAGACAGCAGCAACAGCACGCTCGCCGTCATCGGCAGCGCCGACAGCCACAGCAACACCTCGACAACGGCCGGCATGCTGCGCGTGGTCAACGCGACCACACCAGCTAGGAACCCGCCGAACAGCGGCAGCAGCGACGCGGCCTTAGCGTCCGCGCGGCGCAGCTGGTCAGCCACGTCCGTCTGTGCCTGGTCGATCCTGGTCATGACGTGCTCGCCGGGCGGGGTCATCACGCAGCCTCCGCCCGCACGACACGACCAGCAGCACGCGGCAGGGACGCAACCGATGCCGGTCGAAGCTGCTGCGCCTCCTGTGCGACGGCCTGAGCCAGCGTCACGCCGTACTGGGTTTTGACCCCCGCGAGGGCACGAGCCAAGATCCGACGATTGCGCCGCTCACGAGCCGAACCGTCCAACAGACCCGACGTCGGCGCAGCAGCCGAAGCAATCTCCTCGGACAACTGCTGCTCAATCGCAGAAAGGACCAGGTGGTCAAGGCCGTCCGGGTAAGTCTTGGTGCTGTTCATCGGAGGTGGTTCCCTTCGTTGGTGGCGCTTGACAGCGCTAACAGTAGCGCTAGCAACACGAGCGCTGTCCACGCCCAAACGGGTGATGGTTCTGGTGGACCTGCAACGACGCGACGTCAGTCGCTAGAGTTATCGCTGGTGAGAGCGCTAATAGGAGGTCGTTGGTGCAGAAGGACTGGGAAGCGGTCGCGGCGGCGATCAACGCTCGGATGAGCGACCTAGGCTTGATGCAACTACAGCTGGCAGAGCGTTCGGGGGTGAGCGTCGCGGCCCTGAGGTTGCTTCAGAAAGCTAAGTCCCCCAACGCAAAGGCACGCACCCTATCGAGCGTTTCAGAAGCACTGGACTGGCCACGTGACCACCTTGCGGCCGTTCGTGATGGCCAGGTCCAGGTCACTGCTGGTTCAACTCGGCAAGGGGAGACCCTTCCGAGTCTTGCCGAGCTCGTTCGGACAGTCAGTGATCTTCAGAGCCGCGTCGAAGCACTCGAACAAGCTGACCGTGGTTAGCTGCGGATTCGATCCGGTGCGGGTCGTTCGTTTCATGTCTTACAGTCAACTGCTAGTTGGCGACACGAACCATGCATCGGCAGTGCAGCCGCAGTGCAGCGACTGTGCATTGGGAGTGCACTCCGGGGGGAGCGGGTGACGTGAGATGGACCTGGTCGAGTCTTGGACCGGCGATACGGCGTGCGCACTACAACAAGCTCTGCGCATGACGAATGAAGCTTTCGCGCAGCATCTCGGAGTGGCCGTGCGGACCATCGCCACATGGCATCAACGTGCGGACATCACTCCAGTGCGCGAGATGCAAGAACTGCTCGACACCGCTCTTGAACGGGCACCGGAGAGCGCGCGTGAAAGGTTCATGCGGAAGGCAAATGGATCGACTGTAGCGGTCGCCACGAGCACTTTCGAGCGAACTGATGATGTAAGTAGGGCTGCACGTGAATCGCTTGAATTCGCCTCTTGGGCTCTCAGCGAGCAGGTAGACCCGCTGATTCTTGATCACGTTCAGTATGAACTGCGACGTGTTGCGGTGGACTATGTACATGCGCCACTAAAGCCCGTCTTTGACGACCTGATCCGATTGCGAGACGTCACATTTGGTCTCGTTCGCGAACGCCCTCATCCAAAGCAATCCCGTGAGCTATTCTTTCTGACCGGCACCAACCTGCTGTTGCTTGCGCACGCCAGTCAGAACCTTGGCGAACCAGGATCCGGAATGGCGCAAGCGCGGGCCGCCGCTGCATGTGCAGAACAAGCCGATCATGATGGACTGCGTGCGTGGGTTGCGGGAACTCAAGCGCTGATCGCCGAATGGACGAGACGTTGTAGTGAGGCTGTCGATTTCGCGAGACGTGGTCAGGAATTCGCAGTAACCGCCGAATCGCGTGGACGGCTAGCTAGTCTAGAGGCGCGATGCTTGGCGCGAACAGGCAAGAAGGAAGAGGCTCTAGTCGCGCTGGCACGTGCCCAACGGGCATGGGATACCGGGCCCGAATCCGATGACCTTGGCGAGTTTGGCGGACTGCTTACATTCCCGGCGGCCAAAGCGAATTACTACGCGGGTGGTGTGCTATCCCTGGTTGGCGAGCACGAGCAGGCGGAGCGTGCCGCATTGAAGGCGATCAGCATGTATGAGAACGGGTTGGTAGAAGACCGTAGCTACGGTGATGAAGCGCTCGCTCGAGTTGATGTAGCAATCGCACGTCTTGCACGAGGCGAAGTTGATGGCGCAGGCGACGCTCTACGTCCGGTATTTGCACTTCCATCTGAGCAGCGCATTCAACAACTAAGAGATGGCCTGAATCGCGTAACACGAACGCTCGCTCTTCCGAATTACACTGGTTCCGCTGAAGCTAAGCAACTGACCGAAGCTGTTCACGAGTTTGTTGTTCCGCGTCCAGACCGGAGGGCCATAGGGTGATGGCGATGACTAGCGCACCAGCAGTTGATCCCGCCCTCATCGCCGCTTGCGAACTAGTTGACCTCGATCCGTCGGATGTACGTCCGCTGCGCGAGCACGGCAGTGCCGTTTACCTTCTGCCGCGTCACGAGGTTTTCGCCAAGGTGAATCACCGAAGCGACGACCGCAGTCGTGCGCGTACGGCTGTTACAGTAGCTCGATGGCTGGTCGAAGAATGCTCATTTCCGGCCACTGCGCCCACTGCTGTCAACCAACCAGTAGATCTGGACAACCTCGGCGCCACTGTGACGTTTTGGCGCCACTACCCTCAGGACGGCAAACCTCAGCCGCCATCTGCACCACTTGGGTCTCTACTGTCCAAACTGCACCACCTTGGTGATCCACCTGTGCAGTTGGAGCCTTACCCGCCGCTCCACAGTCTTGGTGAAACAGTAAAAGAGTCCACCTGGCTGTCCTCCTCAGATCAGGCTTGGTTGCTCGACCGGAGAGAAGACCTGATTAGACAGTACGCCGAATTGGATAGCCCTCTCGGCAATGGGATGATTCACGGCGATGCTTACCCAGGTAACACGCTCTGGGGGCCAGCTGAACAAGTACTGATGGCCGATTGGGACGAAGTCGCGTATGGTCCGCGCGAACTGGATCTGGCGAACACCTTTCAGGGAGGAGTTCGATTTGGTCGAGGCTCGCGTGAGTTGCAGGACTTTGTCGATGCTTACGGACATGACCCGCGACAGTGGGATGGTTTCGCAGTTCTCGTGTCAATGCGTGACTTGCACACGCTAGCTAGCTATATCCGCCTTGCAGATCGTGGAGATGAAAACGTTCGCCGGGAACTAAGTCATCGAATTGGCACGCTGCAATCAGGGGACAAAACCGCGCGTTGGAACGCGAGACAGTGAGACTGCCGCCGAAAGGAGCAGGACGGCCCACCACTCAAAGGCTGTCCCACCTGTCCCACTCGTCCGGCCAGCGTGGTTGAGCGGCGGTTTCAGGTGAGACAGGTGGGCATGGCGGCAGTCCCACCTGTCCCGATGTGCGGCAGAGCATGGCTTGCACTACCCCATTGGCCTTCACATCGACCGCGGTCCAGCCCGACCGCCCGGCAGCACGGCGCTCGTTGGAAGGCCGTGCTGAAGCACCGAAAGCAGCTTTGCGTGAAGGCTCATCAATACGGCTGCCGTACCGTTCTGCTGCTTGATGCGCTTTCGGAACGCGGCCGACAGCGGTACGCCCAGATACGCGCTCGCGCGCTGCCCGTACACGACTTGATCGTCACGCCCGTACCATGCAGCGGCCGATACGTCGCCGTCATGCGTCAAGACGTAGCCCTCGACGTACACCGTCCCGCGCTCTTGCGTCGACCAGGCAGCTGCTTCGCTGAACGGGGCACGCTCGACGAGCCTCGACGTTCGGCCGGCATACCACCAACGGCCGACGTCCAGAACGAGGCCTTCCATACTCGCGTGCGACCACGCTGAGTCGTCAACGAGCGACGTTGGCCGGACGGTGGATCGCAGACCTCGAAAGTGTGTGAGCCGGCTGGCAGGCCCACGGCGAGGTGGGAGATCAACCAGTGGCACAGCACCGCACAGCGCAGCGCAGAACCAGCCGAATGGAGTAGCACCAGGTCGTACTTGCTATCACGTTAGAGCCCGTACAATCCCCGTCCTTGGCATTCGGTACGAAGGAGGCTCGACGTGACATACGACTATGAGGCGCTTCTCGATGAAGCGTTTCAGATGGTGTGTCAAGCCCTCCTGGTTGCTGAACACAAGGACGTGCAATGCCTGCCAGTAGGCATGCCCGACGGCGGGCGAGATGCGCTTCGTTACGTTGACGATGGACATGGGATCATCGTCTACCAGGTAAAATTTGCACGTAAGCCTAATATGATCAAGGACCCACTCAAGTGGCTGATTAATGCTATTGACGACGAGCTGCCCAAGATCGCTAATCTCGCTTCCCGAGGGGCACGCAAGTATGTCCTGATTACCAACATGTCAACATCGTCTCACCTCGACATAGGGAAGCTAGACAAACTAAACAAGCACTTCAAAAAGAGTCTTCCTATTCCTGCCCTTTGTTGGTGGAGGGATGATCTCGATAGGCGTCTAGACAACAACTTTGACCTTAAGCTTCGCTACCCAGCGCTCCTAACGGGAGCGGACATCCCGCGGTTGATAATGGAGGCTGGACCGTCGCTTACAGAGGAACGGCGACGAGCCACGGCCTTGATCGCCTATCTCTCACATCAACATGAGCAAGACTCGACACTTCGATTCAAGCAGGCGGAAGTCGAGAGTCAACTTCTTGACCTGTTCGTCGACGTCCCTATGACATCGTTTCATGGCCCGGCGTTAGGTGCTGATGACCTACAGGGTCGAGCCTTTCGAAGGTTTATATTCACTAAAGCGCAGATAACTCGTTACCGTAGTAAATCGAGACTGCGTCCGGCAGCAATGCTAACTGAGAACGAAGTCCATGGGTTCCAGCCAGGCGGTCGTCAACAACCGCCTGCCCATGCGGCCGCAGATGTTCTTCTGGACCCATTCTTTCATCAAGGTGTAAATCGTGTGGTTCTGGAAGGTGCGCCTGGACAGGGTAAGTCGACACTAGCCCAATACGTTGCTCAGGTTCAGAGAGTCCGCATTCTGAAAGAGCACGCGGGCATAGCGAAGCTTCCAGACCGCCATCGAGACAGTCCGGTAATGCTTCCTATTAAGATCGAATTGCGTGACATCGCGATGTGGTTGCGTGGTATCGACCCCTGGGCGTCATCACCAGGCGAGGAGCATGGGCGTGCCAAAACACTGGAATCTGCAATAGCGGGTCACATAGCCCGTTATTCGGGCGGCTTTGACTTCGCTGTGTCGGATGTACATGAGGTTGTCGGAAATCGTCCCGTACTTTTGATACTAGATGCGCTAGATGAAGTAGCCGATCTAGATGACCGATTGCTAGTTGTCGACGAGATAACAGCGGCTCTCGTTCGCATGGACTCCACAGGGCAACGGCTGAGTGTCATCGTCACCAGCCGCCCAACTGCGATAGCAAACTCACCCACGCTGTCAGGTAAGAAGTTTGCCTACTTTTCATTGGCCTCAATAGATCAAAGCTTGGCACTTGAGTACACGTCTAAATGGGCCAAGGTTCGAGGCTTGTCAGCCAACGACATAATGCAACTGCAACGGACCCTACGTCTAAAGCTGCAGTCTTCCCATACGGCCGAACTTGGGAAGAATACAATGCAACTTTCTATCCTGCTGAATCTTATTCATGTCCGTGGCGAGAGTCTGCCAGACAAACGAACTGCACTGTACGACACCTATGTCGATGTCTTCCTTAACCGCGAATCGGAAAAGAGTCCCGTAGTCCGCGACAATCGGGAATTGCTCGTTAGCATACACCAGTTCCTGGGTTACTACCTTCACGCCCTAGCTGAGAAGGATAAGTCTAGCGGTCGAATAGAAACAAGTGAGCTACGCGCACTGCTAGTCGAATATCTCGAGAACGAGGGGCACCCGACAGAACTCGTCGACTACCTGTGGAGTGGCGTTGTTGAACGTGTCGTTGCTCTCGTATCTCGCGTCGAAGGCACGTACGAATTTGAGGTTCAGCCACTTCGTGAGTACTTCGCTGCACGGTACCTTTACGACACGGCATCGTATTCACCGTCCGGTCACGAGCGCGCCGGGACTAAGCCGGAACGCTTCGCAGGAATTGCGGGAAACACGTACTGGCTGAACGTTACGCGTTTCTATGCTGGGTGCTTTAGTGTAGGAGAGTTGCGGGACCTAGCGGATCGTGTGTGCGATCTGTTTGATCCCGAATTGTCCGGATATCATATGTTGTTCCCTCGTAGTTTGGCCTTCTTTCTCCTTGAAGATTGGGTCTTCAACCAGTCACCCAAGGCAGTAAATCAGGTTGTGGAGAAGGTATTTGATGATGTAGGAATCCGATGGTTGTTCGCTTCAGATCCGAGCTTGGATGGTCAACGAAACACACAACTCTCCCCAAAGTCGGGTGGATCAAGACTTGTTGCACTATTCCTGGAACGCATAGGGCATACACGAAGCGGTGATCAACATATCGCATTGTGCAACGGAATTGCGATACACGATCCTGCGGGGGCGATGACGCGGAACTGGCTTGCGGATAATACGTCTTGGTTTGAGGATTACCCGCTGGAGTGGGCGCATCTAGCCGGGGTGACGGGTCTTATCAGTCGTATGACGCCTCAAGAGTCGGATAGGTTCCTGAATGCGGATGCAAGTCGAGAGGCTCGACTATCAACGCTTCTAATCTATGGCAATGAGCATGTATACGCTTCACGTGAAATTCTGAATGAAGTTTGCCGAATTGCCCTAAACAATCGCAGTACTGCGATTAGCCTGCGTCGAACACCGTCACCGCTGGCCTTATGGGCGAACGTGGTGATCTATACGCCATGGAGCGCGTTCGCTACGGGTGATATTCCACCTGAGAACTTTTTCCGTGCGTTCAACAGCGACGAAAATCCAAGGATTGCTTCACTGCGTAAGGTAAGTGCAGAACTTGAAGCCGTTCTGCTCTCAATAAATGCCAGCAAATCCAAGGGCGATCTGTCACCATTTGGCTTTGCCCGAACATTTACTCAAACCTTGTTGGAGCAGTTTGGTTTTTGCTGGAGCGCCTTAGAGATCGCGAACATTGGAGCGTCCATACCGGATCAAAACGAACGGGGCGCGGGTGCGGGGGCGCTATTCGACTCTAGTTTCCCGTTGATTGACAGGCTACGCAACGCGCGGCGGCGCGGAAATCAGAAGCAGTGGTGGCTCGAACAGTATAGTCGAATTGAATCGCCCTCCGACGCTGCTACTTGGGCGATAGCCTTCTTCTCATGGGCTAGAGGAGATGTTCACCTGTCCCTCATCGGGCATTTCGACGACGTGATTCAACGTATGGACTCTACGCATCGCGACAGTCTCATCGGTGCAGCAGCTGTGACGGAGCAATATTCGGGCCGGGTGCCAGATCTTCACGATGCGGGTGGCAGTCTTGCAGAACTGAACTCGGTTCATTCGTCTACCCGCGCTATGTACCTTGAAAAGATGCCGCTTTCTGCAGCTGTTGACTTCCTAAAGAGGGACGTTGCTACTCTTGCACTCACTCCAGCTCTGGCGGTGCGATACACGCGATTGATTGCGCGGGCTGGTGCATCAGAGGATATCGACTGGACTGAGTGTCTAGAGATCGTCCGCTTGATTAATAATACGAAGGAACTTGCGTATGACCAGCCGCTTAGTCGGACATCCTATCGCGAGTTTGGCACTGTCTCGGTCGATCTCTGTAAGGAGATTCTGGATAACGCTTGGGAATTGCCTGATATGTTCGTATCGCTTGCCTTTATGTGGAGCGGCGGCCCCAAGCGAGTCCGTGCTGTGCAGGACATAGCGCAGGAGCGTGGCTGGTTTGAGCACAACTATCTACCTCGTAGGTCATCTCGGTAGGCCCGCGGGTATGACAGCCACTAGCCGCGGTGACCAGCCACCTCGAAGGAGTGTGCGACCGCTGAGGAGCGCCACCGGTCGATGACCCGTGAAGCGCAGACCTCAAGAACGGGCGAGGGGCAACCTCCGTGGGTTCAGATCCCACCGTTGCCGTCGTTTGCACTAACTCGCAGGTGAGCGACCGCAGACGTGTTGTAGCGCGTCGGACGGAGGCGTTCACCTGTCCCACCTGTCCCATTGGTCCTGACAGCAGGGTTGAGCTGCACTTTCAGGTGGGACAGGACTCTGATCGAGCTGTCCCACCTGTCCCAGAGGTGTTCGTGTACGGGCTGGAACGGGGAGGGGTGGCGGTTCATACTCGAACGCATGTTCGATGTACGCGGTCCGATCGGAGCAAACCTGCCTGAGCTGCATGGTCAGCAGATCTACATCCGACCACCACGTCCGGTCTGGGTGGATCTAGGTGCAGTGTTCCGAATCGGCCGGCCGCGCAGGCACGTCGCGGACGGCATGGACATGCAGGCCACTGTGCCGGGCGAGTTGAGCATCTGGTCCGTGACCACCACCGGCCACTGGGTCGGCTACGTCTCGTTCGCACTCACGCAGCAACACCGCGCCGTTCGAGTGTCTCAGTGGGTCCTAGAAGACGCGCTGCGACCACGACAAGACGCGCCTGCTCGCCCAGAGCAGCGTGGCTATGACAGCCGTGGCGGTCCACACAGAAGGCTCTGAGAGGGCCGTAGCGCCACTTTTGTTGCATGGCAAGGAGAAATCACCCTGGTGCTACGCCTGAGCGGCTGCACCCCTCCCCGTTCCAGCCTGTTGTGGTGCGTTCTCTGCACTCGCTGCACGCCACTGGGAGAAATCTGGGAGAAGAACCTCTCCCGAGGGGCGCGCAACACCAACGCACGCCAACGGGTTCCAACGCCTTGACCAGCACGCTTACCAGGCAGTACAGGCCACACTGCGAGCCGTACCTAGTTCGGGACGAAGAGGTCGCAGGTTCAAATCCTGTCACCCCGACGTAGTTCCTGTAGGGCCTGTATATCCGCAGAAAGCGCGGATATACAGGCCCTACGGTGTTTTCTGGGGACCTAGCCCCCAGACCCCAGCCGGGGGCAAGCCCCCGGACCCCCGGTTCGCCCACCAACGCGGTGCTCGCGT
The DNA here is from genome assembly GCF_007845675.1 of Lentzea tibetensis. Lineage (GTDB taxonomy): Bacteria > Actinomycetota > Actinomycetes > Mycobacteriales > Pseudonocardiaceae > Lentzea > Lentzea tibetensis. The sequence goes on from NZ_VOBR01000008.1 coordinate 135,510, forward strand.
TCTTGGCTAGCGTTCGCCGATCTTCTTCGCGGACAGGGTGATGGGCGTCGTGCAGTCGACGACCTGCCCGGCGGCGACGCTTTGCGCGGTGGTGGTCCAGTTGCGGTCGAGCGCGAGGATGCGGCCCTGGCCCGTCGCGTCCTCCTCGCGGAGGAAGTAGAGCCCGGCCGCCTGCATGGTGTCCTGCGCGGTCTGGTGGACCATGCCCACGACGGCGGGCACCGTGCACGTCTTCGCGGGCGCCTTCGCCGCTGGCGGCGGTGCCGCGCTCGTCACCGTCTCGGTGACCACGCTGGGCGGAGCGGTGGTCGTCGTGTTCGCAGCCGGTGGGATGGCGCAGCCCGCAGCGGCGAAGCAGAGGAGTGAGGCGGCGATGCGGCTCATGCGGGTCCTTCGGTTGTCCGGATTCGGGTTCGCCGGTGGTTGTTCGGCCTCCGCCCGAAGCGCGTTACTCAAGGGAACCAGCGCGAACACAGCGGAAGTTCAGCCGTTCGAGTGGTCATCTAACGGTTTTCCACAGGCACCGATCGAGGCGTTGTAGGTTCGCTCCCGGCTACAGCGGACGCCACTGAGGCTCCTCCGGTCCCGGATGGAGTGGGTGCCTCCAAAGCACGTCGCGCAAGACGTGCCCGCGATCTCAACCTTTCGAGCTGCTCCAGGCGATGACCTCTGGCTCAGCAGCGTTGGCCGGGCAACGTTCGCGGAGGATGTTGTGTGGACGGATGATCTGAACCCATTGCTGGCCTGTGACAGGCCTACGCACATCGCGATGCGCTGCTGGTGCACCGGTGAGACGGTGAACATGGTGCGCCGGCAGCGCAAGCAGTTCGGGAAGACCGGCGGGCAGCTCGTGCCCGCCGCGCGCACGGCGGGGCAGCAGGCCCTCGAAGCGGCGTTGTTGCTGGCGGTCAACCGCACGATGGCGGGCATGCGGCGGCGCGGGCATCCGCTCCGGCCCACGGCGGTCGTCGGGCGGGTGCACCTCGGTTCGCCGGTGCTGGCGCTCGAGGTCGACCCGGTGGTGGTCGAGCTCCTGCTGGGCCAGGCGTTGCCGTTGCGCGCGGGTGACGAGCTGATCGGCATCAGAGGGTTGCGGCCGGTGCCCGGACGCGACCACCTCGACCTGGTCGGGCGGCACGGTGCGGTGCGGCTGCTCGGGGTCACCAAGAACGTGTGGCGGGATGCCCTCGACCGCATCGGCACGCCGGTCGAGAGCACTGCGGAGCCTCCCGCCGGGCCCGTCAAGCTCATGAGCGGTGTGCTGCGGCGGTTACCGCTGTGGAAGGGCGCGGCGTGGCTGGACGTGGTGCCGTCGAACGACTCGCTGGAGATCTACTGGCGCGGTGGGCCGTCCAGCTGGTCGATGGCGGAGATCCTGAGCGGCTCGTCGGCCGCGTTGCCAAAGGTGTCCGCCAGTCCGCACGACATGTCGGACGTGGTGCGCGGTGTCGCGCTGTCGGACGTGAAAGTCGGGCGGGGAACCGGAGCCGAGCCCGAGCGGGCGTGGATGGAGTGGGTGATCGCCACGTTCCCCGGACCCGCGCTGAACGAGCACGCGGTGCGGTCGGACCACGTCGAGCTGCTGCCCGGTGGCTGGGAGCACGACGACATGCGGACGGCGCTCGCGCGGCGTGACGTGGGGGCGGTCTACCGGCTGCTCGAACGGCGCGGCGTCGCGCGGGAGCGGATCGGTGAGCTCACCGGGCAGTCGCCCGTCGAGGTCGCCGCGATCGCCGGCGGGCGGCGGGTCGAGTCGTACGAGTTGCTCAGCCGGATCGCGAACGGGCTCGGTGTGCCGCGCGGGTACATGGGGCTGGCGTTCGACGAAGAGGTTCCGGCCTGCGACTGCGCGGACGACGAGACGGCGAAGCGCAGGCGGTTCCTGCAGCACGCCGCGGCGGTCACGGTCGGCTTCGCCGTTTTCGGGGAGTACTCGGGGAACTGGGGCCCGTGCTCCTGCGAGCTGACGGCGCGCCGGCGCGCGATCAGCGCCTGAACAACACACGCTTCGAGGGGTGGAAATGCTCGCACAGTCAGGTTTCTTCTTCGTACTGCTGTCGTTCCCGTTGTGGGTCATGGTGTTCACCGCGGTGTGGGCGCGGTCGCCCCGCCGCCGCGCCGACGCGTTGAAGGTGTTGCGCGTGGTGTTGCGCAAGCCCTGAGCGAAACCCAGGCCGCCGGGTGATCGGCGTTGCTAGTTTCGGCAGGTGGCGACGCAGATCACCCGCAAGCGGCTCGGGCGCGATTTCACGCGGCTGTGGTGGGCCAACGCGATCTCGAACACGGGTGACGGGCTGATCCTCGCCGCCGGGCCGCTGCTGCTGGCGTCGCTGACGAACGACCCGACGCTCGTCGCGGGCGCGGTGTTCGTGCAGCGGTTGCCGTGGCTGCTGTTCGGGCTGGTCAGCGGGGCGCTGGTCGACCGGTTGGACCGGCGGCTGCTGGTCGTGGTCGTCAACGTCCTGCGCGGGCTCGTGGTCGCCGCGCTCACCGTCGCGATCGCGACCGGCACAGCATCCATCCCGGTGGTCTACGCGGCGCTGTTCGTGCTCGGCCTCGGTGAGACGTTCGCGGACAACGCAGCGGGCACGATGGTGCCGAGCGTCGTCGAGCCGGACCAGCTGCCGAGGGCGATGGCGCGGCTGCAGTACGTCCAGGTCATCGGCAACGGGCTCGTCGCGCCGCCGATCGGTGCCGCGCTGTTCGTGGTGGCGGCGGCGCTGCCGTACGGGATCGACGCTGCCAGCTTCGTGCTCGCCGCGCTGCTGATCTCGTTCGTGCGCGTCGAACGGCCACGCGCGACCGAGACGAGCAGGCGCAGGCTCCGCACGGAGATCGCCGAAGGCCTGCGCTGGCTGTGGGCGCACCACGTGGTGCGGCTGCTCGCGTTGTCGTTGTGCCTGATGAACATCACGCTCATGGGCGCGCTGTCGATCTACGTGCTCTACGCGGAGCAGCGGCTCGGCGTCACCGGTACGGGGTACGGCCTGCTGCTGACCGCGATGGCGCTCGGCGGCATCCCCGGCACGGTCCTCGCGCCGCGGCTGATCGAGCGGTTCGGGCCCGCGGTGCTGCTGCGGATCGGGCTGGTGATCGAGACCGGCACGCACCTGTCGCTCGCGCTGACCCGGTCGCCGTGGGTCGCGGGCGCGACCATGGCGCTCTTCGGCGTGCACGCGGCGGTGTTCACCGTCATCACGGCGTCGCTGCGGCACCGGGCCGTGCCGGACGAGCTGCGCGGCCGGGTCGGCAGCGCCTTCATGTTGCTCGTGATCGGCGGGGTGTCACTCGGTGCGCTGTTCGGTGGATTCGTCGCGCGGCTGTTCGGAATCGTCGCACCGTTCTGGGCGGCATTCGCAGTCATGACACTGCTGACGATTGGCGCCTGGCGCCGATTCGGTTCGATACCGCACGATCGGGTGGAACAACTCGACAGTCGCAGTCAGTAGGGCCACGGTGGTCCGCATGCACTGTGCGCCACCGTTCCGGGTCAAACACTGCGGAACCAACACGTAGCGTTAACCCTTACGAGTGACTGTTGAAGGTTCAACTCACTCAACGTAACAAGCCAGGTGATCGACTCGACACACGGGCACCGCGTCCGAAGCACGCTGATCTCCACCACGAAAGAAGCCCAGATGAGTTCGGTTACCGCGATTCGACCTGTTCACAAACCCTGGTTGGTGTTCACGGCACGGGCTGTTGTCGTGCTTCAGGCGCTGGGGATCGTATTCCTGCTCACCTCGATTTGGACGACGGTGGCCATTGCCGTCCTGTTCGTCGTCACCGTGTCGGTGGTGCGCGCTCTGTCACGGGCGTCGCAGCAGATGGACACCATCTTCGAGGAAGAACTCTCCTAGCTGAGGAACCCGCGGGCGGGGATTCCCTCGGGGAAGCGCTCCAGCGCCTCACCGCTCGCATCGGCCAGCTCTTCGAGTGCGGCGATCTCGTCCGGGGTCGCCGCGTGCGGGACGGCCCAGTAGCCACCGGTCGCCCCGATGGCGTCGGGATGCAGGATCGGCGCCATGACGAGGCTGCGCACGAACGTCGGCCGGTACGCCTCCTGCGGGATGCGCGAGTCGAACCTGATGTCGCGGATCGCGACGGTCTGCCGGTGCAGCATCGCCCAGCCGCTGATGCAGTTCGCGGCGGGGAACCGCTGGCCCTTCCACAGCGGGCTCATCGAGTCCTCGTCGGCGTAGTAGCACTGGTCGCCGTCGAGCAGCACCAGTGTCGCGCCGTGCGCGTCCAGCAGCCGGCGCGCGGTCGTTCTGACGACGCGTTGAACCTCTTCCAGCGTGCCCGCGCGTTCGAGCAGCGCGGTCGTGTCGGCGGCCATCTTTCAGACGGTAATCCCATTGCTCGTTGACGGACACCTGTGAGAGCGCTTCCATGAAGGAATCCGCCGCTGCCCGCATGACAGAGAGGTCATCACCGTGGCTGGTAGGAAACTCGCGCTGGCGAGCGCGTTGCTGTTGCTTCTCCCCATGGCGAACCCGGCGCAGGCAGCCGTGCCACCCACCCCGCCCGGCTGGACGCTGGCCTGGAGCGACGATTTCACCGGCGCGAACAACAGCGCGCCGAACCCGAACAACTGGATCGTGGACATCGGCCACAGCTACCCCGGCGGTCCCGCCAACTGGGGCACCGGCGAGATCCAGCGGTACACGAACGACCGCGCCAACCTGCGGCTCGACGGCACCGGCAACCTGCGGATCGTCCCGTTGCGGGCGGCGAACGGCGAGTGGACGTCGGCGCGCATCGAGACCCGCCGCTCGAACTTCAAGGCACCGGCAGGCGGTGTGCTGCGCATCGAGGGCCGCATCCAGATGCCCAACATCACCGGTACCGGCGCGCTCGGCTACTGGCCCGCGTTCTGGGCGCTCGGCTCGCCGTACCGGGGGGTCTTCTGGAACTGGCCGTCGATCGGCGAGTTCGACGTCATGGAGAACGTCAACGGGATCAACAGCGTCTGGGGCGTGCTGCACTGCGGCGTCAACCCCGGCGGATCGTGCAACGAGACGAACGGGCTCGGCGCGGCCCGCGTCTGCCCCGGCGCCCAGTGCGCGGGGAACTTCCACACCTACCGGTTCGAGTGGGACCGCTCGGTCAGCCCGAACCAGCTGCGCTGGTACGTCGACGGCCAGCACTACCACACGGTCCGGCAGAACCAGGTGGACGCGACGTCGTGGAACAACATGACCTCGCACTCCGGCTACTTCATCCTGCTGAACGTGGCGATCGGCGGCGCGTTCCCCAACGGGGTCGCCGGTCGCACGACGCCGACCCCGTCGACCACGCCCGGCCGTTCGATGGCCGTCGACTACGTGGCGGTGTGGACGCGCCCGTGAGTATTGGCTACCGTTGGATCACGCCGCAGACATCCGATCTATGCCTCACCGCGACGCCGCGGGCGTGATCTCGAGGAGATCAGATGCGACGACCTCATCTGGCGTTCGCACTGGCACTTGCGGCTGTGCTGACCATGCCCGTGCAGGCCTCCGCCGTTCCCGGTGTCCTGTGGGAAGCCGATCCGAAGCTGGGGCCGGCGGCCGTGTTCGACGGGCTCGAACGCGACCCCGGCGCCATCACCGCAGCCAACGACCCGCAGGGCAAGTACGGGCCTTCCATCAAGTACGAGACCTGGGATTGGTCGGAGGGCAAGGAGCGGTGCGAAAGCCGTGGCATGCGGAAGAACGGCTCTCCGTACCGCCTCGGCGCGGCGGAGGTCGGCCAGACGTTCTACTTCGGCTGGCGCGCGCTCTGGCAGGTGAACCCGAACGGCAAGCACTGGATCGCCGTCTACCAGCTGCACATCTCCGGTGCGAGCGGCGGCCAGCCGAAGTCGGGCCCGTTCGTGCTCCGCACGCTCGGCGACGGCAAGCTGCACTTCCAGCTCACGTCGCCGAACGGGGGCACGAAGCACATCTGGTCGACGGACTTCCCGGTGAACCAGTGGAACGACTGGGTGATCGGGTTCAAGCTGTCGCGCGGCGGCGACGGCTGGGTCGAGCTCTGGCGCAACGGTGAGCAGCAGACGTTCACCAACGGGCAGAAGCGCTACCCCGGCGCGACGTTGTGGGGCACGCACGTCAACACGAAGTGGGGCGTCTACCGCTCAGGCCCCAACAGCGGGCGCGCGACGGCCTGGCTGAACTCGGGCAAGCTCGGGACCAGCTACGCCGACGTCGCTCCCTGACCGCGAGGACGGGTGCTGCCGGGCGCGTGCCACGGCCCGGCAGCACCCGCTCGGGTCACTAGTGTGGTGCTGTGACGACGCACCCCTCGGCCAACGTGCCCGACCAGCTGTTCGACGACCCCGCCGCCGAGGCGCGGTGGCGCGAGCGGTTCACCGCTGCCCGCGTGACGCTGCCCGGCTGGGCCGAGGACGCGGCTGACCGGTCGCTCTACCTGTCGAACGCGAGCGGCGTCTGGGAGATCTACGCCTGGGACCGGGCGACGGACCAGCACCGCAGGGTCACGGACCGGCCGAACGGCACGTCGCACGGCACGCTGAACCCGGACGGCACGGAGATCTGGTGGTTCGACGACCACGACGGCGACGAGTTCGGCCTGTGGGTGCGCGAGCCGTTCCACGAGGGCAGCGCCGCGCCGGCCGTCGAGGGTGTCGACGCGGGCTACCCGGCGGGACTCGAGATCGGGCGTGACGTGGTGGCGGTCGCGGCGTCGACCGACGACGGCACGACGATCTGGTTGTCCCGCAAGGGGAACAAGGCCGAGGTCATCTACCGCGACGAGCACGACGGCGGCGTCGCGGCGCTCTCCAAGGACGAGACGCTGGTCGCGATCGCGCACTCCGAGCACGGCGACAACCGGCACATGGCGCTGCGCATCCTGAACGTCGAGGACGGCTCAACGAAGGCCGATCGGTGGGACGGCAAGGGCAAGGGGCTCGACGCGATCGCGTTCAGCCCGGTGCTCGGCGACAACCGGCTGCTCGTCGCGCACGAGCGGCGCGGGCGCGAGGAGCTGCTGATCTGGGACCTCACCGCGGACACGGAGACCGAGCTGGTCATCGACCTGCCGGGCGAGGTGACGGCTGACTGGTACCCGGACGGCAGCGCGCTGCTCGTCCTGCACACGCACGAAGCCCGCAACACCATGCACCGCTACGACATCGCGACGAAGCAGCTGTCCACTGTGGACGTCGCGAAGGGAGTGATCGGTTCGGCGGGCGTGCGCCCGGACGGCACGATCGAGTACTCGTGGTCGTCGGCCGCACGGCCCGGCGTCATCAGGGCGCTCGACCCGAGCGGCACCGAGCGCGTGCTGCTGGAGCCGCCAGGCCACAAGGCCGCGCCGACCTCGGAGCTCACCGACGCGTTCGTCGGTGACGTGCACGCGCTGATCTCCAAGCCGGCCGGCGACGGCCCGTTCCCCACGGTGTTCCTGCTGCACGGCGGCCCGCACTCGGCCGACGAGGACCGGTTCTCCGCGTACCGCGCGGTGTGGCTGGATGCCGGGTTCGCCGTGGTGCACGTCAACTACCGCGGCTCGACGGGCTACGGCTCGGTGTGGCGCGACGCGATCGAGGGCCGTCCGGGGCTGACCGAGCTCGAGGACGTGGCCGCGGTGCACGACTGGGCCGTCGAGAGCGGGCTGGCGGACCCGGCCAGGTGCGTCGTCAACGGCGCCAGCTGGGGCGGGTACCTGTCGCTGCTGGCGATCGGGACGCAGCCGGAGCGCTGGGCGGCGAGCGTCGCGGGCGTGCCGGTCGCGGACTACTTCGCGGCCTACGAGGACGAGATGGAGCCGCTGCGGGCGTTCGACCGGGCGCTGTTCGGCGGGTCGCCGGAGGAGCTGCCGGACGTGTACCGGAAGTGCTCACCGCTCACCTACATCGACCACGTCAAGGCGCCGGTGCTGGTGCTCGCCGGTGAGAACGACCCGCGCTGCCCGATCCGGCAGATCGACAACTACCTGGACGCGCTCGCCGAGCGCGGCGGGAAGTACGAGGTCTACCGCTACGACGCCGGCCACGGCTCGCTGGTCGTCGCCGAGACCATCCGCCAGGTCGCGGCCGAAGTGGACTTCGCACGGCGTGCGCTGGAGGGTTAACCTGGTCGTCGGCGCCGTCCCGCGCCGTACCTCCTGACCGGTCGCCCACGCAGACCGGCGCTCGCGGAGGCGAAGGGGACCTGATGTCCTCGGGGCGCTGCTCGACGCAGCCGTTGTCGTGCGCCCGGACGGTTCGGGCGGGGCGTGGGGTCCGCTCGTGTCCGTCCGCGAGAGGCACACGATGACCGAGCAGAAGTCCCTCAAGCGTCTCGTCCGCTCCCGCATGGAGCGGACCGGCGAGTCGTACACCACCGCACGTCGTCACGTGCTGGCCAACGCCCCGAGGTCGGCGGGCGGCGGGCTGATGCACGACTCCGCGCTGCTCAGGAACGCACTGGGCGACGGGTGGTCCGAGGCGATGCTCGCCGGGCTGGCAGGCGGCATCGGCTTCATGTACTTCGTGTTCGAGTACAAGGAGCTCAAGGCGCCGACGATGACGATCGTCGCCAGGCACCACCCGGACCCGTTCATCCCGGCCGCGCTGCGCAACGCGGGGATCGAGCACCAGGTCACCACGACCGGTTCCGTCCGCAAGGCCGAGAAGGCGCTGCGGGAGGCGACGGGCACGGTGATCTGCACGGTCGACCGCACGAAGCTGCCGTGGCACGGGCTCACCGGCGAGTGGGGCCCTGAGCCGTACCCGGTCGGCGTGCAGGGCCTCGACGGCGACACGGTGCTGGTCGACGACGAGTGCCTGCAGCCGAACCCGCTGCCGCTGGCCGACTTCCTGGCCGCGTGGGGCAAGAAGCACGAGATGATCACCATCGGTGCCGCGACCGGGAAGCCGGACGTCAGGACCGCGGTCAGCACGACCGTCGCGCACCTCACCGGCCCGGTGCTGGGCAACAACTTCGACGTGAACTTCGGCTTCTCCGGCATGCGCAAGCTGGCCGCCGAGATGCGCGACGTCAAGGGCAAGAAGGGCTGGTCGCAGCGCTGGGCGACGCCGGGTGCGGAGTTCTTCGTGCTGCGCAGGCTGCACGACTGCCTGGAGGTCGAGTACACGGCGCCGAGCGCGACGCGGCAGCTCTACGCGGACTTCCTCCGGGAGGCCGGCCTGCCGGGCGTGACCGAGTTCGAAGCCGCCGGACGGATCTGGTCGGACGTCGCGGCTCGTTCGATCGGGGCGATGCCGGTGCTCCAGGAGTACGAACAGCTGGTCACCGAGCGCATGCGGCTGATGATCAGCGGTGGGGCGGCCGTCGCGGACGAGGTACGCGCGCTGGGCAGTCGGATGAGCGGTCTGGCGGAGCGGGCGACGCCGGTCCAGGCTGGCCTCTATGTCGAACTCGCTGATCTCGTGGACGAAGCCCGCGAGTTGGAGGAGAAGGCGGTCGGTCAGCTGTGACTGAGCAGCTGACAGCGGTCTACTGGCCCGCTGACGAGCTGGTAGAGGTCATGAAGCGCTGGCCGGACGGCTATCCGGCGTTCCGCGGGCTGGATCGCCCGCACGAGGCACATCGCCAGGAGGTGGAACGGTTCCTGCGCGGCTTCGCCGACGTGGGCGGGCACGCGATGGTCGCGGTCGGATCGGCCGACGACTACGAGGACTTCGCCGGTGACGGCGATCCGGCGGCCGGGCGCACACGCGCCGACTACGCCGAGCACGTCGCCGCGACCCGCGGCGCGATGATCTGGCCACCGGGCCGCAACGACCCGTGCTGGTGCGGATCCGCACGCAAGTACAAGACCTGCTGCGGCTCACCCACGTTCATCTAGAAACGCCGTCGGGGGCACTTGGCGGACCCGTGTCCGCGAAGTGCCCCCGACGGAGGAAGACGTCAGACGGTGGCGCTGATCGCCACGTCGATGTTGCCGCGGGTGGCGTTGGAGTACGGGCAGACCTGGTGGGCCTGCTCGACGAGCTTGTCCGCGACGGCCTGGTCGAGGCCGGGGGTGCTCACGACCAGCTCGACGGCGAGCTGGAAGCCGCCCGCGCCGTTCGGGCCGATGCCGACCTTCGCGGTGACCTCGGAGTGCTTGAGGTCGACCTTCGCGTGACGCGCGACGAGCTTGAGGGCGCTGTTGAAGCACGCGGCGTAGCCGGCGGCGAACAGCTGCTCCGGGTTGGTGGCCTCGCCACCGGGGCCGCCGAGCTCCTTGGGGGTCGCGAGACGCTCGTCGATCACGCCGTCGGAGGAACGGACCTCGCCGTTGCGGCCCTCACCGATGGCAATGGCCTCAGCCGTGTACAGCACCTGCATCGTCACGCTCTCCTTTGAGCCGGGGGGATGTTGTGTCCTACGGGGCACAACACCGGTTGGCTCGAAACATCTTCCCGAGGGTGGCTCAGCTCACCCCGTGGTGAGACGCACGAGCCTGCGCGAACTCGACGACCTGCCGTCCGATCGTCCTGAGGTTGGCCGCCACGTCGGCGTCCGAGCACGTGCCGTCCGCGTCGAACTTCACCTGCGCCGAGTTCACCGCCGCACCCAGCGGGGTGGGCCAGCCGCGCAGCGCGTGGACGATCGAACGGAGTGCGCTCAGCGTGTTCACCGACGCCTGCCAGCCGTACGCGGCGGCGACGCAGCCGACCGCGCGGTCGTGCAGGTACGGGCGGTCGTCGTTGCGGAGGTCCTCCACGTAGTCGAGCGCGTTCTTGACCAGGCCGGACACCGTGCCGTGGTAGCCGGGCGAGACCAGGATGACGCCGTCCGCGCGGGCCAGGTCCTCGACGAGCTTCTTCGCGATCTCGGGGCGGTCGGGCTGGGCGGGGTCGTAGAACGGCAGCAGCAGATCCGTACCGCTGTACTCGATCGTCTCCGCACCCGCCTCCGCCGCACCGGCGAGCGCGATCCGCAGTGCCCGCTCGCTCTGCGAGTCAGCCCTGATCGAGCCGCCGATACCGACCACCGTGACCGTCATGCCTCCGATCCTTTCACTTCGACATGGGTGGAGCTGGGCACTACTGGCTAGTAACGTGCGACACATGTCGAACCTCCAGGCCCAGCTTCTGGGCGGTGCACTGCGCTTCGCGTTCGGTCTGCCCGCACCGCTGCGGCGCCTGATCTCGGGCCCGCCGATCCGCCTCGACGGGCAGGACCTGCATCCGGAGGCGCAGCTGCTGCTGCGTCTCCAGTCGTTGACCGGCCGGGACTGGAACACGAAGACACCGGAGTCGAGCCGCTTCGACCTCGACATGTCGACGAAGCTGGTGTCCGGGCCGCCGATCACCTCGGTGAACACCCGCGACCTGCGGATCGGCGAGTTCGACGCGCGGCTCTACACGCCGCACGGCCTGGCCGACGGCTCACCGTTGTTGATCTTCTACCACGGTGGCGGCTGGGTGACCGGCAACCTCGCGAGCCACGACCAGCTGTGCCGCTTCCTCTCCGCGGAGGCGGGCGTGCGGGTGCTGGCCGCGGACTACCGGCTCGCGCCGGAGAACCCGTTCCCGGCCGCGATCGAGGACGCCAAGTCCGTGCTCGACTACGTGGTCAACAAGGCGAAGGACCTGGGCATCGACCCGGCGCGCATCGCGCTCGGCGGTGACAGCGCGGGCGGGAACCTGGCCGCGGTCACCGCGCACCAGTCGCCGGGCACGGCGGTGTTCCTGCTGCTCTTCTACCCGGCGGTCGACGCGTCGGTGCGCAGGCGGTCGCGGGAGATCTTCGGCAACGGGTTCTTCCTGACCGACGAGAAGATGGACTGGTTCCTCGACCACTACGCGCCCGAGTTCGACGCGCGGTTCGACCCGCGGCTGTCGGTGATGCTCGCCGAGGACCTGAGCGCGATGCCGCCGACCTACCTCGCGACGGCGGGCTTCGACCCGCTGCGCGACGAGGGTGAAGCGTTTGCGGAACGCCTGGCCTCGGCCGGAGTCCCGGTCGTGCTGCGCCGCCACGAGGGCCTGTTCCACGGGTTCGCCAACATCCTCGGTGTCGGCGGGGTGTTCCGCGAGGCCGTCTCCGAGGCGGTCGGCGCGCTACGCACCGGCTTCGCGCTCGCCAACTCCGCCCAGGACGTGACCGAAACCGCCTGACGGCTCCCGGCGCTGCAGCAGGTGCGCGAGCAGCGCCAGGAGCAGGCCACCGACGCCCGCGACGGCGAAGCCCATCGCGGGACCGCCGTGGTCGATCGCGAAGCCCGCGACCGGTCCGCCCGCCGCGGCGCCGAACGTGAACGCCGAGCCGTGCAGGCCGAGCGCCTCGCCGCGCACGGCAGGCGGCACGAGCCCGGTGATGCGTTCGCTGGTCGCGGCGATCGTCGGCGAGCACATGACGTTCATCGGGATCAGCGCGATCGCGATGAGCAGCCAGTCGCCGTCCGCGAGCCCGACCGGGATCGCCAGCGCGGCCAGCATCGCCATCAGCGCGACCTGGCCGGGTGCGCGCTTGAGCGAGCCGTAGATGAGGCCGCCGACGATGGACGCCGCGCACATCACGATGAACACCAGGCCGATCCAGCTCGCCTGGCCGACGCGTTCGAGGCTCGCGACGATGGCGACCTCCATGCCGCCGAGCGTGAACACCGCACCCGCCGCGACGACGAGCGTCGCGACCAGCGGCCCGGTGATCCACGCTCTCCTGCTCGGGTGCGGTCCTTCGACCGGCTCGTCCTCGTGCACCAGCGGCGGGTTCACGAAGAACAGCAACACCCCCGACGCGAGCACGCCCAGGCCGATCGCGACCAGCGCCGCACCGGTCGACACCCTGGTCGCGACGAGCACGCCGAGCGCGGGGCCCACCATGAACGACAGCTCGACGGAGATCGAGTCGAGCGAGAACGCGGTGCGCCGCTGGTCGACCGGCACCAGCGCGGTGATCGCCTGCCGCCCGATGGACATCACCGGCAGGCACGCGACGCCCGCGACGAAGCCGACGACCAGCAGCACCCAGTACGACATCAGCGGCGCGAACAACCAGAACGTCGTCTCGCACACCACCGAGAGGATCAGCATGAACCGCAGGCCGCGCCGGTCGATCAGCCAGCCCATCAACGGTGATCCGACGCCGATGCCCACGGTGATGGCCATACCGGCGAGCCCGGCGGCGCCGTAGCCTCGGTCGAGAGTCACCGCGACGTGCAGCGTCATGGTGACGCCTGCGGCGGTGGGCGGGATCCTCGCCAGCAACATCAACATCATCAGCGGTCGAACCCGCGGCAGGCGCAGGACGTGTTGAAACGGGGCGAGGCTCACCTCACCATGGTCACCCGCGCAGCAAGGACTTTAAGGTTTCCTGTTATTGGCTGGTTCAAGAACAGCTCGCTAAGGTGGTGGACCGATGAGCCCAGAACCACGTGAGCTGCTCAAACAAGCCGGGATGCGCATCACCGCGCCCCGGCTCGCAGTGCTGGAGTGGCTCTCCACCCACCCGCACACGACGGCCGAGCAGGTCGCCGACGGCGTGCGGGCCCGGCTGGGCACGGTGTCGACCCAGGCCGTGTACGACGTGCTGAACGCGTGCACGCGCTCCGACCTGGTGCGCAGGATCGAGCCGGCGGGGCACCCCGCGCGGTACGAGACGCGCACCGGCGACAACCATCATCACCTCGTGTGCCGGTCGTGCGGGCGCACCGAGGACGTCGACTGCGTCGTCGGCGCGGCACCCTGCCTCGAACCGTCCGACACGCTCGGCTTCACGATCGACGAGGCCGAGGTGGTGTTCTGGGGTCACTGCCCCGCTTGTCTGGAGGCGGCCGAGTCGGAGGCGTGAGCCCTCAGAGCTTCTCCTCCCGCTGCACGTCCAGGTTGCGGAAGATCGGCTCGCCGTCGCACAGCGCCGCCATCCGCGCGGCGAACTCGCCGGTCTCCGGCATCTCGGAGTTGCGCATCGCCTCGTCGTAGGACGGGAACTCGACGATCTCCATGTACGTGCCGGGCTTGTCGTGGTCGCTCGCCACGACGGCTCTGGTGACGGTCCGCTGGCCCTCGGTGGCCGCCATCCACTCGTCCATCATCTTGTCCAGCTGCTCGGGCTGGCTCGTCCGGTACTCGATGAGCTGAATGAACGTCATCACCGGAGCGTGCGCCGGACGGGCGAACACCGCTAAGGCCTTTGGTCCTCCCAAAGGTCCTTCAGGGCCAGGTAGGCGCGCTGCACGAGCGGCCTGCGGCGCGCGTAGAACGCCACCGCGTCCGGGTCGGGCGTGATCGTCCGCGTCGGCACGACCAGTGCGGCCGCCTCGGTCAACGACGACAGCTCCCCCAGCGCGCGCCAGCCGAGCAGCGCGACACCGACGGCCGAGCCCCCGCTGTCCTCGGCGACCGTCAGCGGCAGCCCCAGCGCGGCGGACAGCACGCCCGACCAGAGCGAGCTGCGGAACGCGCCGCCGGTCACGCGGATCTCCTCGACGTGCGGCACCGCGTCCAGCACCAGCGCCAGCTGCTGGCACACGCCTTCGACGAGCGCCCGCGTGATCTCCGCCGGACCGTGCTCGCGGCGCAGGCCGAGCAGCGCGCCGGTGACCGTCGGGTCCCACCACGGCGCCCGCTCGCCCAACAGGTACGGCAGCGCCACGATCCCTTGCGCGCCAAGGGGAACAGCCGCCGCTCGGGTGAGCAGCTCCCCCACCTCGACGCCGAACGTCTCGGCCGCCCACTGCGCGACCACGCCGCCGTTGCTCACCGCGCCGCCGCGCGCCCACAGGCCGTCGCCGATGGCGTAGCAGAACGTCCGGCACTCCTCGTCGACGCCGGGACCGTCCTGCGTGACGCGCAACGCGCCGCTGGTGCCGAGCGACACCGCACCCACGCCGGGCACGACCGCGCCGACGCCGAGGTTGCCCATCGGGCCGTCACCGCCGCCCGCGACGACCGGCAGACCAGGGGGCAGCCCGACTTCCGCGACCAGCGGGCGGTGCGAGGTGGGTGCTTCCAGCTCGGGGAGCTGGGTCGCGGACACCCTGGCGAACGCGAGCGCGTCCGGGTGCCAGGTCAACGAGTGGATGTCCATCAGGCCGGTGCCGGAGCCGGACGAGTGCTCGGTCGTCAGCGCGCCGGTGAGCTTCGAGGCGACGAAGTCCTTGAGACCGCACCACTTCGCCGCGGTGACGCCGTGCTCGGCCATCCAGGCCAGTTTGGACAGTGGCGCCATCGTGTGGATCGGGGTGCCGGTGGCCCGGTGCAGCGCGCGGCCTTCCGGCGTGCCGCGCAGCCGGGCCGTCTGCTCGACGGCGCGGTTGTCGGCCCAGCTCAGCGACTCCGTCACCGGGTCGCCGTTCGCGTCGAGTCCCAGCAGCGTGTGCATCGCGCCGGTCAGCGCCAACGCCCGGACCTCGTAGTCACCCGCCGCGACCTCGCGCAGTGCGCTGAACGCCGCGTCCAGCACCTCGCGCGGGTCGTGCGTCGCGAAGCCGTCCGCGGTCGTGCGCATCGGCGACGACCGTTCCGCCGAGGCGACCACCTTGGCCCGCCGATCGACGGCGATCACCTTCGTCGCCGTGGTTCCCAGATCAACGCCGAGAACGACTTCGGTCATGCCCCACGGTATCGATCCCCGTCCCGGCCGGGAACTCACCGGCCGGGACGGCGGATCGTGATCAGATCCGAGCCGCCAGCACTTCGGCGATCTCGTAGGTGTTCAGCGCCGCGCCCTTGCGGAGGTTGTCGCCGCACACGAAGAAGTCCAGCGTGTTCGGGAAGTCCAGCGCCTGGCGCACGCGGCCGACGTACGTCGGGTCCTCGCCGACCACGTCCGCGGGCGTCGGGAACCGCTTGGCCGCCGGGTCGTCGACCAGGACGATCGTCGGCTGCGCCTCGAGGATCTTGTGCGCCGCCTCGACGGTGACCTCCCGCGCGAACGTCGCGTGGACGGCCAGCGAGTGCGTCGTCACGACCGGCACGCGCACGCACGTGGCGGACACCTTGAGGTCCGGAATGCCCAGGATCTTGCGGGACTCGTTGCGGACCTTCAGCTCCTCGGAGCTCCAGCCGTCGTCCTTCAGCGAACCGGCCCACGGCACGACGTTCAGCGCCAGCGGCGCGGGGAACGGCGAGTCCGAGATCGGCAGGCCCGCGGCCTCCAAAGTGGACCGCACGTCGCCCGCCTCGACACCGACCCCCTTGCCGGCCAGCGCGGACAGCTCGGCGTACAGGCGATCGATCGCGGACTGCCCGCCACCGGATGCCGCCTGGTAGGAGGCGACGACCAGCTCGCGCAGCTCGAACTCGCGGTGCAGCGCACCGAGAGCGGCCATCATCGACAGGGTCGTGCAGTTCGGGTTCGCGATGATGCCGCGGGGGCGGTCCGCGATCGCGTCCGCGTTGACCTCGGGCACCACCAGCGGCACGTCCGCGTCCATCCGGAACGCGCCGGAGTTGTCGACCGCGACCGCGCCGCGCGACGCCGCGATGGGCGCCCACTCGGCGGAGATCTCGTCCGGCACGTCGAACATCGCGATGTCGACGCCGTCGAACGCCTCGGGCGACAGCTCGATGACGGTCAGCTCCTGGCCGCGCACGCTGATCTTCTTGCCGGCGGAACGCGCGGACGCGATCAGCCGGACCTCACCCCACGGGAAGGCCGAGCGGCTGTTCATGATGTCGATCATCACGGTGCCCACGGCACCGGTCGCGCCGACCAGCGCGAGAACCGGGGCGCTCATCGGCCACTCCCCGCGTACACGACGGCCTCTTCGTCGCCACCGAGCTCGAACGCGTCGTGCAGCGCGCGCACGGCGTCGTCGAGCTGGGTGTCGCGGCAGATGACCGAGATGCGGATCTCCGAGGTGGAGATGATCTCGATGTTGACGCCCGCCGTGGCGAGCGCCTCGCAGAACGTCGCGGTGACGCCGGGGTGCGAGCGCATGCCCGCGCCGATCAGCGAGACCTTGCCGACGTGGTCGTCGTAGAGGACCTGCTCGAAGCCGATCTCGCCGCGCGACTTCTCCAGCGCCGCCACCGCGCGCGGACCGTCGTCCTTGGA
This sequence comes from Lentzea tibetensis, assembly GCF_007845675.1. Classification (GTDB taxonomy): domain Bacteria; phylum Actinomycetota; class Actinomycetes; order Mycobacteriales; family Pseudonocardiaceae; genus Lentzea; species Lentzea tibetensis. The sequence continues at coordinate 152,456 of NZ_VOBR01000008.1, forward strand.
CAGCGTGAACGTGATGTCGGTGCGGCCGGACGCCGCCTGCGAGATGTTCTGCACCACCATGTCGATGTCCAGCTCTGCCTGGGCAACGACACGGAAGATCTTGGCTGCCACGCCGGGGTGGTCGGGCACTGCGGTCACGGTGACCTTGGCCTCGGACCGGTCGTGCGCGACGCCGGTGATCATCGCCTGTTCCACGGGAAGGTCCTCCACTGACCCGGACACGATGGTTCCGGGCTTGTTGCTGAACGAAGATCGGACGTGCACCGGTACGCCGTAGCGACGGGCGTACTCGACGCAGCGGAGCATGAGCACCTTCGCGCCGCACGCGGCCATCTCGAGCATCTCCTCGTAGGAGATCGTCTCCAGGCGCCGGGCGTTCGGCACGATGCGCGGGTCGGCGGTGAACACGCCGTCCACGTCGGTGTAGATCTCGCACACGTCGGCCTTGAGCGCGGCGGCGAGCGCCACCGCGGTGGTGTCCGTGCCACCGCGGCCGAGCGTGGTGATCTCCTTCGAGTCCTGGCTGACGCCCTGGAACCCGGCGACGATCGCGATCGCACCGTCGGACAGCGCGTCCTGGATGCGGCTCGGCGTGACGTCGATGATCCGCGCCTTGCCGTGCACGGCGGTGGTGATCACTCCAGCCTGCGACCCGGTGTACGACCGCGCTACGGCACCCAGCGAGTGGATCGCCATCGCGAGCAGCGACATCGAGATGCGTTCGCCGGACGTGAGCAGCATGTCGAGCTCACGCGCGGGCGGGACCGGGGACACCTGGCGGGCCAGGTCGAGCAGCTCGTCGGTCGAGTCACCCATGGCCGACACGGCGACGACGACGTCGTTGCCTGCTTTTCGAGTCGCGACGATGCGCTCGGCCACGCGTTTGATCCGCTCGGCACTCCCAACCGATGATCCGCCGTACTTCTGGACGACGAGCGCCACCGACCTGCCTCCTCACGAAAACCTCAAAATCCCACGTCGGAGGCGAGCCTACCCGGACCAACCAGTGAGAATGCGTCGCCGTGACGGGCACTACTCTGTCCGGGGTGTCGACCCTCGACGTGGTGGAGGCTCCCTCAGCGATGCAGGACGGCTTGCGCGCGCGGGTGCTCAGACACCGCGTCACGTGGCTGCTGGCGCCGGCGCTGGTGTTCCTCGCCGTCCGGCAGCTGGGGCTCGTCGTGCTCGGGCTGATGGCCGACCACACGAACAAATCCGTCACCAAGGTCCTCACGTCGTGGGACGGCCACTGGTTCCTCGGCATCGCCGACAGCGGCTACCGCAACGTCGATCCCGGACTGGTGGACGCCTTCGGCAGACGCACCTCCGAGACGCCGCTGGCGTTCTTCCCCGGCTACCCGGCGCTGGTCCGCTGGGTCGACGGCCTGCCAGGCGTCGAGGTGACCGGCGCGGCGTTCACGGTGAGCCTCGTCAGCGGCGTGTTCTGCGCGTACGGCCTGTTCCGGCTGGGCAAGTCGGTCCGCGACGGTTCGCCGCGCGCCGGGCTGATGCTCGTGACGCTGTTCGCCGCGTCGCCGATGGCGATCGTGCTGTCGATGACCTACGCCGAGGCGACGTTCTGCGCGTTCGCCGCGTGGTCGCTCGTCGGCGTGGTCGAGCGGCGCTGGATCATGGCCGGGGTGTGCTGCGCGGCGGCCGGTCTGGTGCGCCCGACCGCGGCCGCGCTGATCGCCGCGGTCGGACTGGCGGCGCTCGTCGCGGTGATCGAGAAGCGCAACGACTGGAAGGCGTGGGTCGGCGGTGCGGTGGCCCCGCTGGGCATGCTCGGCTACCTCGGCTGGGTGGCCGTGCGCACCGGTCAGCTCGACGGCTGGTTCGCCGTGCAGGAACGCGGCTGGGACTCGCGGTTCGACGGCGGCGCGGCGACGGTGAAGTTCGCGCTGCAGCACCTGGGCAACCCGCGGTCGGTGCTGGAGCTGGCGACCGTGTGGTTCCTCGCCGCGGCGGTCGTGCTGGTGTGGATCGCTTTCCAGCGCAGGCTGGAGTGGCCGCTGATCGTCTACGGGATCGGCGTGCTGATGATGGACATCGGCTCGAACGGCCTGATGAACTCCAAGGCCCGCCTGCTGGTGCCCGCCTTCACGTTGCTCGTGCCCATCGCGCTGGCGCTCGCGAAGCGCAGGCTGTCGACGTCGCTGACCGTGCTGGGCATGGTCGCCGTCTTCAGCGCCTGGTTCGGGGCCTACGCGATCACCGTGTGGCAGTTCGCGATTTGATTGCCAAGAGGGGCCAAGACTGCATGAACGAGCTGATCGCTTCCCGGTGGAGTCCTCGGGCGTTCGACGAGACGGCGGTGGTGACGCCGGACGAGATGCGGGTGCTGCTGGAGGCCGCGCGCTGGGCGCCGTCGCACGGCAACAGCCAACCCGCGCGGTTCGTCGTCGGCTACCGCGGCGACGACTCGTACAAGCGGATCTTCGACACGCTGCGGACCGGCAACCAGAACTGGGCGGGCCGCGCGTCGGTGCTGCTGCTGGGCGCGGTGATCACGTCCGACGAGCGCGGTGAGCTGCCGAACACCGAGTACGGGCTGGGGCTCGCGGTGGAGAACCTGGTGCTGCAGGCGGTCGAGGCCGGGTTGATCACGCACCAGATGGGTGGGTTCTACAAGGAGCACGTGCGCGAGGCGTTCGAGATGCCCGAGGACGTGCGGCCGATCGTCGTCGTCGCGATCGGCAGGCCGGGCCGAGTCGAAGATCTGCCAAAAGATCTGCAGGACAGAGAACGCAGGGAGAGGGTCAGGCGTCCTCTCACCGAAACCGTGTTCACCGGCCGCTGGGGGCAGTCGGCTTTCTGAGCACGGCCGGTCGAAAGTCTTGGGGGAACCGGTTGTGAAGCGTCTCTTCGTCCTGCCCGTGCTGCTGATCGCGGCGTGCACCACCACCCAGTCATCTGCCGAGCCGCCCGCGCCGGCGTCGACCCCGCCGCCGCCGACGGTCGCCGCACCGACGGCGCTGTGCGAGGTGGCCCTGCCGGACGAGTGGCGGCGCCGGGTCGACGCGGCCAAGCTCACCGACTCCGGTGCGCAAGCAGGTGTGGCCGCCGCGAACGCCGACGCGAGCACGGTGTTCACGAAGAGCAAGGACAAGGGCCTGCTGATGATCTCCGGGGGCAAGCAGCGGCAGGTGATGCAGATCGACGAGGGCGAGTTCGTCGGTGCCGACTTCGACGGCCGCTGGCTCACGTTCGGCGTCGGCCACAGCCCCGGCAACCTGGCCAGGTGGACCGCGTACGCGTGGGACTCGCACTCGGCCGGCGAGCCGTTCCAGCTCGAGGACAACAGCGAGGGCCGCAACGGTCCGCTGTTCTACAGCTTCGTGCACCGCGGCAAGGCGGCCTGGGTGCGCGGCAAGGACCTGCACCTCTACGACCTCGCCACGAAGCAGGACGAAGTGGTCTCCAAGGCGGCCACCAGCCGCCCGGTGTTCTTCGGCGACTTGATGGTGTGGCACGAGGACGCCTCGCTGCGTGCGGTCAACGCGCTCGACGGCACCAGCGTCACGCCGCCCGCGCAGCTCACGGCGATGGGGAAGCGCGACCAGATGGCGGCCGACGACCACACGATCGTGTGGGTCACGGACAACCAGCTCATCGGGTGGCGCGCGGGCTGGCCGCAGGCTCAGGTGCTGGCGAAGGGACTCGGCGGCCAGACCGGCGGGATCATGGACCCGAGCGTGTCCGGCGACCTGGTGACGTGGCGCGCGGAGGACTCGCACGTGACGGACATCCGCAGCGGGAGCACGGCCCGCACGACCGGGCCCGGCTACTGGTTGAGCATCGTGGGCGGTGCCTTCACGGTGCAGCTCGGCATCCAGGAGCGCACCCCGGCCGCGGTGTCCGCGGCGGCGCTGCCGCCGTTGCCCGGCTGCTAGCCGAGCCTGCGGACCAGGCGGAGGACGAGGGAGCGGACGGCGAGCCAGAACAACGCGGCGATGCCGAAGTTGACCAGGACGCGCAGCTTGGCGTCGTCCGGGGTGAAGAGGTCGCGGAACCCGAGCGCGAGCGGCTGGGCGAGGTCCCGGACGGTGCGGGTGATGCTGTTGTCCGGATTGGCTCCGCCGACGGTGAGCACGACGTGAACGACGAGCACCACCGCCAGCGCGAGCCCGATCCAGCTCAGCACCGCGGCCACTACCCCGACGATGCGGCTGCGCATGGCCGGAGACTACCTACCCATAAGTAGATGGGCTCAGTAGCGAGCGACCGCACGCGCAAGAATTCCGGTCACGACCAGCCAGAAGACGGCAGCGAGACCGTAGTTCAGCAGGATGCTGATGTTGTAGTTACCGGTTTCGAAGAGCCCTGGGAAGAACAGCGCCAGCGGTTCCGCGAGCGACTTCAAGAACCCGAAGAACGCGTTGGACTGGTTCGCCCCGAAGATGATCATCAGGATGTAGAGGATCTCGATGAGCGCGAAGACAGCACCGATGCCGCTGATCACGCGTGACGCCGTGCCGCGACCGGTTCCTGTACGTAATCTGGCCATACGTGAGAGATGCCCGCATTACCTCAGGTTGAAACCCGATCGAGTGACGTCCACCATTTGGGCGCTCGGTTCCACCTCGGCGGCGAGTGTGGTTAGTCTGTCCGACGTGGCGCGTGCTCTCCTGCTTCGCTGCCGTGACGGGGTCTGATCAGACCGGCCCCCCGTCGCGGGACTCAGCGTTGCCGCCGGTCGTATCCAGGCAACGACCAGCAGGAGCATCTGATCATGACCACGAGCCCCGACGCCTACACCTCCGGCAACAGTCGCATCCGCAAGCCGGCGCGTCCCGCACCCTCCGCGCAACCCGAGTGGAACACGCAGCTCGGCAGCGCGATGCCGTTCCACCGCTACCGCCCGTTCCACGAGACCGTCGAGGTCGTCGAGGTACCGGATCGCACGTGGCCGAGTAAGCGGATCGAGAAGGCACCGCTGTGGTGCGCGGTCGACCTGCGGGACGGCAACCAGGCGCTGATCGACCCGATGTCGCCCGCCCGCAAGCGCAAGATGTTCGACCTGCTGGTGCGGATGGGTTTCAAGGAGATCGAGGTCGGTTTCCCTGCCGCGTCGCAGACCGACTTCGACTTCGTCCGCGAGATCATCGAGGACGGCGCGGTGCCCGATGACGTGACGATCCAGGTGCTGACCCAGTGCCGCCCGGAGCTGATCGCGCGCACGTTCGAGTCGCTGCGCGGCGCCCGCAGGGCGATCGTCCACTTCTACAACTCGACGTCGATCCTGCAGCGCAGGGTGGTGTTCCGGTCCGACCGCGACGGCATCAAGAAGATCGCCGTGGACGCCGCGGTGTTCGCGCTCGAAGAGGCTCGCAAGTACCCCGAGACGGACTTCCGCTACGAGTACTCGCCCGAGTCCTACACCGGCACCGAGCTGTCCTACGCACTCGAGGTGTGCGACGCCGTCTCCGCCGTGATCGCGCCGACGCCCGAGAAGCCGCTGATCATCAACCTGCCGGCGACGGTGGAGATGGCCACCCCGAACGTCTACGCGGACTCCATCGAGTGGATGTCGCGCAACCTGGCCCGCCGCGAGTCGATCATCCTGTCGCTGCACCCGCACAACGACCGCGGCACCGGCGTGGCCGCCGCCGAACTGGGTTACCTGGCCGGCGCGGACCGCATCGAGGGCTGCCTGTTCGGCAACGGCGAGCGCACCGGCAACGTGTGCCTGGTGACGCTGGCGATGAACCTGTTCAGCCAGGGCATCGACCCGCAGATCGACTTCTCCGACATCGACGAGGTCCGCCGCACCGTCGAGTACTGCAACCAGCTGCCGGTGGCCGAGCGCCACCCGTACGGCGGCGACCTGGTGTTCACCGCGTTCTCCGGCTCGCACCAGGACGCGATCAAGAAGGGCCTCGAGGCACTGGAGGCCGCCGCCAAGGACGCCGACCAGCACGTCGACGAGTTCCCGTGGGAAGTCCCCTACCTGCCGATCGACCCCAAGGACGTCGGCCGCAATTACGAGGCCGTCATCCGGGTCAACTCGCAGTCCGGCAAGGGCGGCGTCGCCTACCTGATGAAGCAGGAGCACCACCTCGACCTGCCGCGCCGCCTGCAGATCGAGTTCTCCAGGGTGATCCAGGACGTCACCGACACCCAGGGCGGCGAGATCGGCCCGAAGGACATGTGGGACACGTTCGCCACCGAGTACCTCGAGGGCCGCGTCCCGCTGCACCTGGTGCGCCACCGCGCGTCGTCCGACGGCAGCGGCCACGAGGAGATCACCGCGGTGCTGCGCGTCGACGGCGAGGAGCACGAGATCACCGGCTCCGGCAACGGCCCCATCGCGGCGTTCGTCGACGCGCTGGCCTCCGTCGGCTACGACGTCCGCGTGCTCGACTACGCCGAGCACGCCCTGTCCGCCGGTGACGACGCCCGCGCCGCCGCGTACCTCGAGTGCACCGTGGGCGACCGCGTCCTGTGGGGCGTCGGCATCGACAGCTCCACCGTGGCCGCGTCACTGCGCGCGGTCGTCTCCGCGGTCAACCGCGCGAACCGCTGACCCGATCTGCCCGGCGAGCTCGGCCACGAGCTCGCCGGGTCAGGTGGCACTTGCTCGAGAACTCCGTGTGAGGGCAGGCCTTTCGTGTCCAGCACGGAAACACCTGGAGAAACACTCCGGAAACAACTCGACCTGATTGCTGTGCGAATGCTGAAGAACACAGTCGACCGGGATTGTTCACCTGGGTGACGTACGTTCTCGGATCATGAGCGCCACCGCCGCCAGCCTCGCCGTGCTGTTCCTGGTAGCCGCGGTACCGCTGGCCCCGACCGAAGCCGTGCTGATCGGTGCGGGCGTGCTGGCGGCATCCGGCGACCTGCCGCTGCCCGCCGTCATCGCCACGGCCGCCGCGGGCTGCCTCGTCGCGGACCTGGTGAACTTCCACCTCGGCCGCAAGATGGGCATGCGCGCGCTGCAGAAGCTCAACAAGAGCACCAAGGCGCGATCGATGGTCGTGTGGACGGCCGACCAGCTGGCGCGCCGCGGTGAGTCGATCCTGATCGCGGCGCGGTTCATCCCGGCGGGCGGCATCGTCGGCGCGATGCTGGCGGGCTCGTTGAAGTGGCCGCTGAAGCGGTTCGCGCCGGTCGCCGCGATCGGGTCGCTGCTGTGGAGCTGCTACCCGGCGACCGTCGGCTACGTCGGTGGTCAGATCGTCGACGAGCCCGCGCTCGCGATGCTCGTGTCGTTCGGCGTCGCGACGCTGCTGAGCGTTCCCGTCGGCATGGCGATCCGGGCCCGCAACGCCACCCGCGCCCTGTCGTACGCCGACGCGTCGTCGTAGAGCGCGGACGCGGCGTTGGCGGCGTCCAGCAGGGCCACCACCTCGAACGCCAGCTGCTCGGGGTCCGGCAGTCCGGCGTCACGTGCCAGCCGAGCGATCAGCGACAGCTGCTTGCGCCCTGCTTCGGCGATCGCGTCGCGCACCCGGCCGGGTCGTCCGTCGAACTCGGGCCGCACGGACGCGAAGAAGCAGCCGCCGGGGAACACGCGCCGCTCCGAGTAGGACAGCCAGCCCTCGCACAACGTCCACAACGGATCCGCTGAGGCGAGCGCGGGGCGCACGACCTCGTCGACCACCGACTGCTGGGCCAGCGCGACGGTCGCGAGCTGCAGGTCCTCCTTCGAGCCGAACAGCGCGAACACGCCGCTCTTGCTCAGCCCGAGCTCACCGGCCAGCCGCCCGATCGACAGGCTCTCCAGCCCCTCGGCCGACGCGATCTCCGCGGCCCGGCGCAGGATCAGCCTGCGGGACTGCTCGCCCCGCTCCAGCCGTCCGTCCCTGGTCACCCGCACACCGTATCTCGCAAACTAGTAGCACGATCGTTCGTATTGTTTGTAGGCTGCGGGGCCATGGACCTTCGAGCGCTCAACCGCCAGGCACTGGACGTCAACCTCGAGCTGATCGCCACGATCAGGCCGGACCAGTACGAGCTGCGCACGCCGTGCGCGAAGTGGAACATCGGTGAGCTGCTACAACACCTCGTCGACTCGACCTACGGCTTCGCCGGGCAACCCGCGGACGGCAGCTACGCGGACGCCGCGGAGGCGGTCACGAGGAAGTTCAACAGCGACGGCTACCTGGACGAGGTCGCCGACTTCGGCACCTTCGGCAAGCTGCCCGGCAGCGTCAAGGTGGGCGTGCACCTCGTCGACACCGTCGTGCACGCGTGGGACCTCAACCGGGCGCTCGGCCGGCCCGCCGACCTCGACCCGGTACTCGCGCAGGCCGCGCTCAAGCTGGCTGAACGGCTGCCGGACACGCCGCAGGTCCGCGGCCCGGAAGCCGCCTTCAACCACCCGGTCCAGATCGCGGACGACGCCTCGCTGACCGACCGCCTGATCGCCATGAGCGGCCGCACCCCCACCTGGGCCTGAAACGCGTCAGGGGCACCCTCGCGGCGAAGAACGTCGCAAGGGTGCCCCTGACGGCACACATCAGAACTACGGGTTGAGCGCCTCGGTCACCGAAGCGGGACCGACGAGGGGGATGTCCGGCGACATGCCGTCCATCTCCTCGACCAGGATCGGCGCGACCTCGTGCGGCTTGATCTTGCCCGCCTCGATGTCCTCCGCCCAGTGGCACGCCACCTTGTGACCCGGCTTGATCTCGCGCAGCACGGGACGGTCGGTGTCGCACTTGGTCTGCTGCCGCCACGGGCACCGGGTGTGGAACCGGCAGCCCGACGGCGGGTTCGCGGGCGACGGGAGGTCACCCGCGAGCAGGATCCGCTCACGCCGGTCCTCGACCTGCGGGTCGGGCACCGGGACGGCGGACAGCAGGGCACGCGTGTACGGGTGCAGCGGCTCGGCGTACAGGTCGTCCGCGGTCGCCTCTTCGACCAGACCACCCAGGTACATCACGCCGACCCGGTCGGAGATGTGCTTCACGACCGCGAGGTCGTGCGCGATCACCAGGAAGGTCAGCCCGAACTGGTCCTGCAGCTCCTGCAACAGGTTCACGACCTGCGCCTGCACCGACACGTCCAGCGCGGACACCGGCTCGTCGGCGACGATCAGGTCCGGCTCGACCGCCAGCGCACGCGCGATGCCGATGCGCTGCCGCTGACCACCCGAGAACTCGTGCGGGTACTTCCGCAGCGACTTCGCGGGCAGGCCGACCGCGGCCAGGAGCTCGCGCAGGCGCTTGCCCGTCGACTCCTTGCCCTTGTCCATGCCGTGCGCACGCAGACCCTCGACCAGGATGGACTCCACGGACTGCCGCGGGTCCAAAGAGGACAGCGGGTCCTGGAACACCATCTGGATGCGGCGCCGCGTGGTGCGCAGCTCCTCGCCCTTGAGCGACGAGAAGTCCGTGCCGTCGAAGATCATCCGGCCGTTGGTCGGCTCGGTGAGCCGCAGCATCGCCCTGCCCAGCGTGGACTTGCCGCACCCGGACTCGCCGACGAGGCCGTAAGTCTCGCCGCGCTTGATCTCCAGGTCGACGCCGTCCACCGCGTAGACGTAGCCGACCGTGCGGTCCAGCAGCACTCCCCGCTTGATCGGGAAGTGCACCTTCATGTCTTCGACGGATACCAAGGTCTCGGCCGACGTGCGCGTCCCAGCGGAGGACGCCGAAAGCTCGGTCATACCGGCACCTCCTCGACGGCGGGAGTTCCCGGCACCACCGGGTTGTGGCAGCGCAGCAGGCGACCGAGCTGGTCCTCCTCGGCGGGCGTTTCCGAAAAGCACAGGTCCAGCGCGTTCGGGCAGCGCGGAGCGAACGCACACCCTTGCGCCCACGGGATGTTGTCCGAAACCGAGCCCTTGATCGGGGTCAGCTTCTCCCCGCGCGGCGCGTCGAGCCTGGGGATCGACGCGAGCAGGCCGTGCGTGTAGGGGTGACGCGGCCTGGCGAACAGCTCGTGCCGCATCGCCTTCTCGACGACCTTGCCCGCGTACAGGACGTTCACCTCGTCGCACAGTCCCGCGACGACACCGAGGTCGTGCGTGATCATGACGAGCGCGGTGCCGAGGTCCTGCACCAGTTCCTTCATCAGCGCCAGGATCTGCGCCTGGATGGTCACGTCGAGCGCGGTGGTGGGCTCGTCCGCGATCAGCAGCTTCGGACGGCAGGCCAGCGCGATCGCGATGAGCGCGCGCTGCCGCATGCCGCCGGAGAGCTGGTGCGGGTACTCGGTGAGCCGCCGGTTGGGGTCGGGGATGCCGACCTTGTCCAGCAGGTCCTTCGCCTCGCTCATCGCTTCCTTGCGCGACATGCCGCGGTGCCGTTCCAGCACCTCGGACACCTGCACGCCGATCGGGATGACCGGGTTCAGCGACGACAGCGGGTCCTGGAACACCATGCCCAGGTCGCGGCCGCGGCGGTCGCGCATCTCGCGGTCCGACAGCTTCAGCAGCTCGGTGCCGTCGTAGACGACCGAGCCGGTGACGCGCGCACCGCGCTTGGGCAGCAGGCCCATGATCGCGAGCGACGTGACGGACTTGCCGCAGCCGGACTCGCCGACGAGGCCGACCGTCTGGCCGGGCTCGACGTCGAAGCTGACGCCGTCCACGGCCCGGAACGGGTCCTCGCCCTTGCGCTCGAAGACCACGGTGAGGTCACGAACTTCCAGTAGTGCCACGACGACTCACCGCCTGTTCTTCGGGTCGAGTGCCTCGCGCAACGTCTCACCCATCAACGTGAAGCCGAGCGCGACGATGATGATGCAGACCGCGGGCCACACCGCGAGGTGCGGATGCGTGTCGAACACCTTCTGCACGTCGCCGAGCATCTGGCCCCACTCCGGAACCCGGTCGTTGGGGTTGCCGAGACCGAGGAACGACAGCGCGGCCGCCTCGATGATCGCGGTCGCCAGCACCAGCGTGGACTGGACGATCACCGGACCGAGCGAGTTCGGCAGCATGTGCCGGAAGATGATCGCGCCGCGCTTCACGCCGAGCGACGTCGCCGCGAGCACGTGGTCACTCCCGCGCTGCGCGAGCATCGAGCCTCTCAGCAGTCGCGCGAACACCGGGATCTGCACGATCGAGATCGCGATGATCACCGAGAACTGGCTCGGCCGCGCGAACATGGCCGCGATGCTGAACGCCAGCAGCAGTGCCGGAAGCGACAGCATGACGTCGACCAGGCGCATGACGACCGAGTCGACCCAGCCGCCGATCGCGCCGGCCAGCGTGCCGAGGATCAGCCCGCCGGTCAGTCCGATCAGCGTCGCACCGACGCCGACGATCAGCGTCTGCTGCGAGCCGACCAGCATGCGCGACAGGAAGTCGCGGCCCTGCAGGTCACCGCCGAGCGGGTGGCCCGGCTGCGGTGCCGGGATCTCGTTGCGCGCCTTGATGACCTGGGTGATCAACATCGGATCACCGGGGTCGTGCGGCGCCAGCCACGGCGACAGGATCGACAGGACGACGAAGACGGCGGTGATGCCCGCGCCGATGAGGAACACCGGGCTGCGGCGCAGTCTCTTCCAGGCGCTGGCCGCGAGCGAGACGCCCGCGCTCTCCGCCAGGTCGTCGATCTTTTCCTTCTTGGTAACACCGAGTGCCATGTGGATCACCTAGCCCTGATGCGCGGGTCGATCAGCGCGTACGAGAGGTCCACCAGCAGGTTGACCAGGACGTAGACGATCGTCGCCATGATGATCAGCAACAGCAGCACCGGATAGTCACGTCTTTCGAAGCCGAGCGCGAGCGCCTCGCCGACACCGGCGAAGCCGAACACCTTCTCGGTGAGCACGGCGCCGGAGAGCAACGCACCGGTCTGCAGGCCGACCGTGGTGACGACCGGCAGCATCGCGTTGCGCAGCACGTGCCTGCGGCGGATGACCTGCGCGGTGAGACCCTTGGACTCGGCGGTGCGCACGAAGTCCTCGTCGAGCACGTCGAGCACCGCGGCGCGGGTGATCCGGAAGATCACCGCGAACGGGATGCTGGACAGCGCGAGCGCGGGCAGGATCAGGTGTTCCAGCGCGTTGAACGTCGCGTCCCACTCACCGGTGAGGATGCCGTCGAGCGTGAAGAACCCGGTGACGCGCGTGGCCTCGATGGCGTCCTGCCGCCCGGTGGACGGGAGGCCGAGAGCCTTCGAGAAGACGTCCTTCAGCACGTACGCCAGGAAGAACACCGGAATCGCGACGCCGACCAGCGAACCGATGACGCTGGAGTTGTCGAACCAGGTGCCGCGGCGCTTGGCCGCGAGGTACCCGAGCGGAATGCCGAACACGATGGCGATGACGAGCGCGAACACGCTCAGTTCGACCGTCGCGGGGAAGCGCTGGAGGAAGATCTCCATCGCGGAGTCGCCGGGCTGGACGCCGTTGGAGACACCGAAGTCTCCGGACAGGGCGCGCCCGAGGAACTTGAAGTACTGGATGAGGATCGGCTGGTCCAGGCCGAGCTGTTTGGTGAGTGCCGCCCGCGACTCCGGCGTGGCGCGCTCCCCCAGGAGGGCCGAGACCGGCCCTCCTGGAAGGGAACGCAACCACGCGAAGAGCAGCAGGGAGAGCACCAGCACCACGCCGACCAGCTGGATCAGCCGTCGAATCGTGTAGCGGAGCACGGAGCTACCCCGTTGTTCTCTCTATTGAGCTGTCTGGCCGTGGAGCGAGGGCGTCAGCCCTTGCTCGCGGGGCCGAACTTCTCGTCGGTCAACGGGCTGGGCACGATGCCCTTGATGTCCTTCTTCAGCACCAGTGCAGGCGGCGAGTGGGACACCGGGATGGCCGGGAGGTACTCCTCCATGATCTTCTTGTTCAGGTCGGAGTACATCTGGGTGCGCTTCGCCTCGTCCGGCTCGGAGTTGGCAGCGGCCAGCGCGTCGGCCAGCGACTTGCCCCACGCCGACGCACCCGTGTTGAAGCGGTTGTCGGTGCGGCCGAAGAACGTGCCGATCCAGTTCTGCGCGGTGCCGTTGTCACCGGTCCAGCCGAGGAGGAACAGGTCCGGGACGCCGTTGTCGACGTCGGTCAGGTAGCCGCCGTTCCACGGCTTGCTGACGGTGTCGAGCTTGATGCCGGCCTTCTCCAGGTCGCCCGCGATCGCGCCGTAGATGTCCTTCGGGGAAGGCATGTACGGACGGGTGACCTCGGTCGGCCAGTAGAACTTCAGCGTCAGGCCCTCGGCGCCGGCTTCCTTCAGCAGCGACTTGGCCTTCTCGAGGTCGTACTTGACCTCGGGAACGCTCTTGTTGAAGCCGTTGATGGTGTCCGGCATGAACTGCGTCGCGACCTTGGCGCCCTCGGGCAGCTGCGACTTGACCAGCTGCTCGCGGTTGATCGCCGACATGATCGCCTGGCGGACCTTCAGGTCCTGCAGCTTCGGGTTGTTCTTCTGGTTGATGCCCAGGTACATGACGTTGAACGCCGGACGGATCGCGACGTTGAAGCCCTTGTCCTGCAGGCCCTTCCAGTCAGCCGCGTTCGGCAGGTCGTAGCCGTCGATGTCGCCGGCCTCGAGCGCCTGCTTGCGGGCGGTCTCGTCCGGGATGATCCGGAAGACGACCTTGTCCAGCTTGGCCTTGTCGCCGTGGTAGTCGTCGTTGCGGACGAGCTCGACCACGTTGTTGGCCTTGTCGAACTTGCCGAACTTGAACGGGCCGGTCCCCGTCGGGTGCTCGTTCGCGTAGGCCGGGTAGGTGAAGCTGTCACCGGCCTGGACGACGTTGTCGGCGTCGTACTTCTTCAGCGCCTCGGGGCTGGAGATGGAGAACGACGTGAAGCCGAGCACCGAGGGGAACTGCGAGGTCGCGCCGGTCAGCTCGACGACCGCGGTCTTCGCGTCCTTGGCGGTGCAGGACTTGTACAGCGAGGGCTTGTCCGGCGTGTCGGCGAAGCCACCGAAGTTGTCCAGCCAGTACTGGGAGACCGCGTCGCTCTGCGCCGCGCCCTTCTGGTTGTACCAGCGGTTGAAGTTGACGCAGGTCGCCTCGGCGTTGAAGGGGGTGCCGTCGTGGAACTTGACGCCCTCCTTCAGCGTGAACGTCCAGGTCTTGCCGTCGGGGGTGGATTCCCACTTCGTCGCCAGCGCGGGCTCGACCTCAGCCGTGCCGGGCTTGAAGCCGACCAGACCCTCGTACATCTGGCGGGACACGCGGAACGTCTCGCCATCGGTCGCGTAGAACGGATCGAACAGCTTCGGTGCACCTGCTGCGCCGAAGGTGAACGTGCCACCGACCTTGCCTGAACCGGTGTCCGAACCGCGCTCTGATGTGGCGCAGGCGGACAGGGCGAGCGCGGCTGCGCCGGTGATGCCGATCGCGGCAATCAAACGGCGGCGAGCCGTACCTGAATGGATCATCAAACACCCCTTGGAACAATCCGCACATCTCACGGTGTGGTCGCCGACCATAACCGGTGCACATACCCCTTCCGAGGCAACACAGGTCACGATCCGGCCACTAGACCAGGCATTCTGATACGTCTGGCGCACATTCGCTGACCCAACGTGACCAGGGATGATCGGGCAGACGCTCTCCTAGGCTGTAGAACGGACATCGACAACAGGAAGGGAGGTCGCATGAGCCGGCAGGTCGAGTTCCGCGTACTCGGCCCTCTGCAGGTGCTCGTCGACTCCGAGCCGCTGCTCGTGCGGGCCGGAAGGCAGCGGGCGCTGCTCGTCTCCCTGTTGCTGCGGGCCGGCACGAGTGTCTCCGTGGACGAACTGGCCGAGAACGTGTGGGGCGAGGACCCTCCCGCGCGCGCCAGGGCCACGTTGCAGACCTACGTCATGCGCCTCAGACAGCTGCTCGGACCCGCGACGCCGATCCGCACGGTGCCGGACGGGTACCTCATCGACGTCGACGAGAAGACCATCGACCTGCTGCGCTTCGAGCCGCTCATCGAGCAGGGCGAACAGGAGCGCGCGGCGGGCAACCTCCCGGCCGCCTCCGCCGCGTTCACCGCGGCTCTCGGGCTCTGGCGCGGACCGGCCATGGTCGACGTGCCGTCCGAGATCCTGCACCGCGACGAGGTGCCGCGCCTCAACGAGCGCCGCCTGCACGTGATGGAGCGCAGGGTCGAGGTCGACCTCGAGCTGGGCAGGCACGCCGAGCTCGTGGCTGAGCTGTCCCGGCTGACCAGCGAACATCCGCTGCGCGAGCGGTTCTGGGCGCAGCTGATGATCGCCCTCTACCGCTCCGGGCGGCAGAGCGAGGCGCTCGCCGCGTACCAGCGCGTTTCGTCGTTGCTGGCCGACGAGCTCGGCATCGACCCCGGTGACGAGCTGCGCCGAGTGCACAACCAGGTGCTGACCGGGTCCATCGACTCGGTGAACTCGGACAGCCCCAGCACGCCGCTGGTCGCGAAGCCGGAGCGCGTCGTCCCGTCCCAGCTCCCCGCGGACATCGGTGACTTCGTCGGCCGCGACGAGGCCGTTTCGCTGATCATCGCGCTGCTGCGGACCGCGCAGGGCGTGCCGGTCGTGACGCTCGCCGGCCCGCCCGGTGTCGGCAAGACCGCGCTGGCCGTGCACGCGGCGCACCGGATGCGCGGGGACTTCCCGGACGGCCAGCTCTACGTGAACCTGCGCGGCTACGCGCCCGGCCCGCCGCTCTCGGCGGTGGACGTGCTGCCGCGGTTCCTCCGCGCGCTCGGAACTCCACCCGATCAGGTGCCACTCGATCAGGACGAGCAGGAGGCGATGTTCCGGTCGACGCTGACCGGCCA
This sequence comes from Lentzea tibetensis, assembly GCF_007845675.1. Classification (GTDB taxonomy): domain Bacteria; phylum Actinomycetota; class Actinomycetes; order Mycobacteriales; family Pseudonocardiaceae; genus Lentzea; species Lentzea tibetensis. The sequence continues at coordinate 168,110 of NZ_VOBR01000008.1, forward strand.
GCAGGTGCTGCTGGTGCTGGACAACGCGTCGTCCGCGGAGCAGATCCGCCCGCTGCTGCCCGGCTCACCCGGCTGCGCGGTGCTCGTGACCAGCCGCGACACGCTGCGCGGCCTCGCCGTGTCGCACGCGGCGTCGAACGTGCGGCTCGACGTGCTCGACGCGACCGAGACCCGGTCGCTCCTGCAGGGCATCCTCGGCGAGGACGCGGTCGCGGACGAGCGCGCGGCGGCCGACGAGCTGGCGTCGTTGTGCGCGCACCTGCCGCTGGCCCTGCGCATCGCGGCCGCGAACCTGGTGTCGCGCCCGGAGCTGTCGGTCTCGGACTACGTGGAGGAGCTGCGCGCGGGCAACCGGCTCGCGGCACTGGCCGTGGAGGGCGACGAGCGGGTCGCCGTGCACGCCGCGTTCGACCTCTCCTACACGGCGCTGAAGCCCGACCTGGCGCAGCTGTTCCGCAGGCTGTCGCTGGCGCCGGGCACCGACTTCACCCCCGAGATGGCCGCCGCGCTGTCCGGCCTGACCACGCAGGACGCCCGTCGCCGCCTCGACCGGCTGGCGACCGCGAACCTGATCACGAACCACGCGCCGTCGCGCTACCAGTTCCACGACCTGCTGCGCGACTACGCGGCCGAGCGCCTGGCGTTCGAGGACGGCCTCGCCGACTCGCGGCTGGCGCTGCGCCGGTTGATCGACTGGTGCGTGCGCTCGGTCGACAACGCCACGGAGGCGTTGAAGAGCACGCTGATGCGGTTCCCCCGGCCGGAGCCGCGCGAGGGCGTCACGCCGCGCACGTTCAGCTCGTCGACCGAGGCGCTGACCTGGCTCGACGCCGAGCGCGCCAATCTCGTCGCGTTGGTCGCGTACGCGGTGGAGCGGGACCCGGAGAGCGCGGTCTGGCTCCTGTCGGACGCGCTGCGCGGCTACTTCTACACGCAGGGCCTGCCCGTCGAGTGGCGCGAGACCGCCAAGGCGGGCCTGGCCGGTGCGCGCTCGCCGCGGGACGAGATGGGTCAGCTCGCGATGCTGTTCTCGCTCGGCACGCTGTACTGGATGACCGGCCAGCACCGGGTGGCGCTGGACTACTACCAGCAGGCGATCCCGATCCAGGAGCAGCTGGGCAGCCTGCCGGAGGTCGAGGCGGCGGTGCTGTCGAACGCGGGCAGCGTCTACATCGACCTCGGTGAGCTGGAGTCCGCGGCGACCCACCTCGAGCGCGCGCTGGTGATCACCAGGCGGATCCAGTCCGACCAGCTGCAGGCCACGGCCCTGTTCAACCTCGGCGGCGTCTACCACCAGCTCGGCCAGCTCGACCGCGCGATGGCGTCGTTCGAGGAGGCGCTGGAGGTCGGCACCCGGCTGGACGCGTGGATCACCCAGGCCAACAGCATGCGTGCACTGGGCGAGGTGCACGCGCTGCTCGGACGTCCGGAGACCGCCGTGTCGTACTTCGTGCAGGCCGGCGCTCTCTACGAGCGCGCCAACGCGCGCACGTTCGCCAACACGACGCACGAGGGTCTCGCGATCACGCTGACCATGCGCGGTCGTTTCGAGGAGGCCGCCGCCGAGGCCCGTGCGGCGGTCGCGCTCGCCACCGACCTGGAGAACGTCAAGGCCGTGTGCGACGCCAAGAACATGCTCGGGCGCGCTCTGGAAGGCGCCGGACGTCCGGAGGAGGCGATCGTCGAGCACCTGGAGGCCCTGGCGATCGCGCAGGACACCAGCTACCCGTGGGGCAACTGCGCCGCCCGCCGCGGTCTGGCCTCGGCCTACCGGGCTGTCGGCAGGCTCGACGACGCGTTCGGGATGGCCCGTGAGGCGCTGGACCGGGCCGAGCGGTACCAGTTCCGGCTGGCCGAGATGGACGTGCTGGTCACGCTGGGGCGGATCCACCTGTCGACCGGGGACGCCTTGGGTGCCTTGGACTGCGCGCGACGGGCCGCGTCACTGGGTGAGACCTCGGGGCAACGGCTGGTGCACGCGCGTTCGATGCACCTGGCCGGAGACGCGTTGCGGGCGTCCGGATCCGTTGAGGACGCGCGGAAGCACTGGAAGATCGCGCTGGACCTGTTCGTCGAGATCGGCACTCCGGAGGCTGAGGTCGTTCGAGCTCAGCTCGACGTGACAACGTAGTCAGCGCGCGCTTTCGTTCCGTCGACGGCGAACCAGCCCCGTTCGAACGCCTGCCACCTGGTCAGGTGCTCGCGGCTCTTCTCACCGTCCCTGGCGACCGCGCGTTCGAGCCGTTCGTCCGCGTCTTCGAGCTCGACCCAGATCGCCGCGGTGAGTTTGTCCGCAATGGACTTTCGCGCTGACGAAACCCCTTCTACGACAAGGATTTCTGTTGGCCTGATGGTCCTGTCTTCGCCGGGCTTCGGGAAGCCTTCCGACCAGTCGGTCATCCGGTACGTGGCTTCCTCGTTCTCGGCGATCTTGTCGAGGACCGCTCGGAGGCGCGGCCACCACGCGACCGGGTCGTCCCACGTGGCGAAGTGGTCGGTTGGGATGAGCGTCGCGTTCAGTTGTGCCGCAAGGGTTTTCGCGAACGTCGACTTGCCAGCGCCGGACGGCCCGTCCACCGCGACGAGGCGTGTTCGCCCCAGCCGCGGTGGACGTTCGGTCACATGCTCCGGCGACCAGATAGGGCACGCCCCAGGGTGAGCTCGTCGGCGAACTCCAGGTCTCCGCCCATCGGCAGGCCGCTGGCGAGCCGCGTGACGGTGAGGCCGGGGAAGTCGCGCAACATCCGCACCAGGTACGTGGCCGTGGCCTCGCCCTCGGTGTTCGGGTCGGTCGCGATGATCACCTCGGCGATGTCCACCCCGTTGACCGCCGTGCCGATGCGATTGAGCAGCTGCCGGATGCGCAGCTGGTCGGGACCGATGCCGCTCAACGGGTCGAGCGCGCCACCGAGCACGTGGTAGCGCCCCCTGAACTCGCGGGTCCGCTCGACGGCGAGCACGTCCTTCGGCTCCTCGACGACGCACACCAGCGTGAGGTCCCGCTTGGGGTCGCGGCAGATGCGGCACGTGGTCTCCGCGCTCACGTTGCCGCAGACGTCGCAGAACATGACGCCTTCCTTCACCTTCTGGAGTGCGTCCTGCAGCTTCTGGATGTCCGCCGTCTCGGCCGCGAGCAGGTGGAACGCGATCCGCTGCGCGCTCTTCGGACCCACGCCCGGCAGCCGGCCGAGCTCGTCGATCAGGTCCTGTACCGGCCCCTCGTACATCAGCCCAGCAACCCGCCGAGCCCACCCGACGCGAGCGGGCCGAGCTTGGCCTCGACCAGTTCCTGCGCGGCGCGGTTGGCGTCCCTGACCGCGGCGACCACGAGGTCGGCGAGGGTGTCGACGTCGTCGGGGTCGACGACCTTCGGGTCGATGACGATGCCCTTGAGCTCGCCGCCGCCGGTCACCGTCGCGGTGACCAGCCCGCCACCTGCCGTCCCGGTGACCTCGGTCTCGGCCAGCTCCTGCTGGGCCACCGCCATCTGCTGCTGCATGTTCTGCGCCTGCTGGAGGAGCTGCTGCATGTCGAACTGACCGGGTTGCACCGCTTGGTCCTCTCCTTCGTCTGGAAACTTCAAGCGTAGGCGAACCCGGCGGGGCGCCGATTCCAGCGCGCGAAACGCGCCGACGGCGCGCAGGAACTCGGCACGCTCGCACGGGCACGGGTCGGCGTGCCGACTTGCAGCAGCGATCAGCTCTTCTGCTTCAGCGGCCGAGCTCCGAGCTCGTCGGCGAGCAGTTTGAGCATCACCTCTTCGGGGTCCTGGCGAGGTGTGTCGTCGTCCGGGTCGACCGGGCGCGCCGCCTCGGCGAGCATCGCCTCTTCGTCTTCTGGCTCCGGCGGGAGGGGGTCGTCGGGCTCGGGCGGCTCCGGGGGCGGCGGTACGTCGTCCGCCGCGGGGCGCGACGGCGGCGCTTGCCGCTGTTGCTCGGGAGCTCGGCTGGCTTGGCTCGGCCTGGTCGGCGCGGGCCTGGCCTGCTTCGGTGGCGGTGCGGGCTGGCCCGCCGCGCCCGGCTGGCCGTGCACGCACCGCACCTGCCAGGTGCCGCCGAGCACCGCGCCCAGCGCGTTCGCGATGGCCTCGGTGTTGCGCGGCTCTGCCAGCCTGCGGGCCAGTGGGGCCGACGTGTGGGTGATCGTCACCGTGTTGCCGTCGACCTCGGTGACCGTCGCGTTCGTGAGCATCGCCTCGGTGCTGCGGCTCGCGCCTCGCACCGCGGACAGCAGTTCGGACCAGACGCGCCGCACCGCAGTCGCGTCCATGGCGCCTGTTCCGCTCGCCACTGCGGGCTCGGCCACCTCGGGGACATCGGCAGGCTCGGGATCACTGGGCTCGGCAGCAGCGGGCGCCGAATCAGGCGCGGTCGGAACTTGGCCGGGTGTGGCGGGCTGAGGCCATCCGGCCTCAGCGGGCGGTGCGGCTTGCGGTGCCGAAACCGCGGGCGGCCGTGGCGGAGGCGGCACGGCAGCAGCCGGTGCCTGAGCCGGCGCACTCGGCGCCTCGGCCGGCACGACCTGCGCCGGTGCGGCTTGCGGCGGTGCGGCTTGCGGCGGTGCGGCTTGCGGCGGTGCGGCTTGCGGCGGTGCGGCTTGCCGCTGAGGCGCGGGTGGCTGGGCCGGCTGAGGAGCCGCGGGGGACTGCTGCGACTTGCGCTGGAACACCGGAGCGCCGGCATCACCACCGCCTGCCTCACCCACCGCAGCGGGCGGGCGCCGTTCCAGCTGCTCCAGGCGCTGCAACAACGCGGCCTCGGACTGGCTCACCGAAGGCAGCAGCATCCGCGAGACGAGCAGTTCCAGCAGCAACCGGGCAGCCGTGGCACCGCGCATGTCGACGAGCCCGGTGTGCACGATCTCCGCGTACCTGGTCAGCGCGGCCGGACCGATGCGCTCGGCCTGCGCGGACATCGTCGCGAGCTCGTCCGCCGGCGCCGAGACGAGGTTGCGCTCGGCGGCGTCCGGCACCGCGCACAGCAGCACCAGGTCGCGCAGGCGGTCGAGCAGGTCGGATGCGAAGCGGCGCGGGTCGTGGCCCGCTTCGACGAGCCGGTCGATCGTGCCGAACACGGCGGCTCCGTCACCTGCGGCGAGGCCGTCGACGACGTCGTTGATCAGGGCCGAGTCGGTGACGCCGAGCAGCGTCACGGCGCGGTCGTACTTCACCCCGTCGGGTCCGGCGCCGGCGAGCAGCTGGTCCAGTACGGACTGCGTGTCGCGCGCCGACCCGCCGCCCGCGCGGATGACCAGCGGGAACACCGCCTGCTCGACGGTGACGCCCTCGGCGGCGCAGTTGCGTTCGAGCAGGGTGCGCATGACGCCGGGCGGGATGAGCCGGAACGGGTAGTGGTGCGTGCGCGAGCGGATGGTCGGCAGCACCTTGTCCGGCTCGGTCGTGGCGAAGATGAAGATCAGGTGCTCCGGCGGCTCTTCCACGATCTTCAGCAGGGCGTTGAAGCCCTGCGTGGTGACCATGTGCGCCTCGTCGATGATGAACACCCGGTAGCGGGCCTCGGCGGGCGCGTAGAACGCCTTGTCGCGCAGCTCGCGGGCATCGTCGACACCACCGTGCGACGCCGCGTCGAGCTCGACCACGTCGACGCTGCCCGGCCCGTTGGGCGCCAGGCCGATGCACGAGTTGCACTCGCCGCACGGGTCGGGCGTCGGGCCCTTCACGCAGTTGAGCGACCGCGCCAGGATGCGCGCGCTGGACGTCTTGCCGCAGCCTCGCGGCCCGGAGAAGAGGTAGGCGTGATTGACCCGGCCTGCGGACAGAGCGACCCGCAACGGCTCGGTCACGTGCTCCTGACCGACGACCTCGGCGAAGGTTGCCGGACGGTACTTGCGATACAGAGCGAGCGCCACGACCGAGACAGTACCGGTGGGCACCGACAGTTCTGACTGACGCTGGTGGCGACCGCCACGGAGACGAAAGGGGACCCCGTGCACCCACCAGAGCCCGCTTATCCTTGCTGCCTTCCGGCCCTGGGGAGGTTCGCGAGATGTGTGCCGCACGAGGTCCGCTTCGAGTGTAGCTGGCTGCGTCAGGCGGCCGCTGAGGCACCCCATGAGCCGGCGCCGTACCGGATGCTCGCGCGCAGGGCGGGAGTCGCGCCCTCGCAGTGCTGTTCGACGTCAGCCGACAGAGCCGCGACCGAGCCGTCCGGCTTGAACCTGATCTCGTGGATGGTGAACGTCCCGTTCAGCTGGTTGCAGCCCCGCCCGTTGCCGCTGACGTCGAGACCCGGCGCCCCGTCGTTGAACGGCCAGCGCCGCGCACCGGTGTAGGTGCCCGCCGCCAGCGCGGCGCCCGGAGGCGCGGCCAGGTCCACGCTCCAGTCGTCCCGCAGCCCGGAGACCCGGAACGTCACGTGCGCGCTGGTGCCGGTCAGCCCGAAGATCGTGGTCGACCCGCTGTACGCCTTGGACTTCCCCGCACCGATGTAGTCGCCCTGATCGCTGGTGAACCGGTACGACAGCGGCAGCGCCTGGTAGCGCAGCGTCCCGCGGAGCGCGGGCGCGGTCGCCGACTCGCAGCGCTGCAGGAACGTCGCCTCGAGCAGGCTCAGCGAGCCGGACGCGTCGAAGGCGATCTGGTCGATGGCGAACTCGCCGTAGACCTCGTTGCAGCCCCGGTGGTCACCGGACACGTCGAGCCCCGGCGCGCGTCCCTCGCGGAACGCGGAGCGCTCGGCGTCGTAGTACTTGCCGGGGTGCAGGTTCTCGCCCCTGGGCGGGGCGAGCTCGGCGCTCCAGCCTCCCGTGCCGACGTTCACGAACACTCGGACTCCGCCGCCGTTGCCCGAGTACGTGATGCTCGTCGCGGGAGCTTCGTAGGAAAGCGACTGTCCCTGGCCGACCCAGTCGCCCTTCTCGCTGACGAACGAGAAGGACGTGAGCGGCTGGGTGGTGGCGGTCTCCGCGGCCGCCGTGCCGGTGGCGGCGAGCGGCAGGAACAGGCCCGCGGCTACCGCCGTGACTAACAAGGTGGTCTTGCGGCGCTCATGGCGCATGGACGACTCCCCAGTCTTGGAGCGGCGCCCCTCGCCGCCCCTCGACAGACTTCCTACGGGGTGGCGCTGTCGTCTCGCTCACGCGCACCCACCACCCGTTTTGGGAACGAAGTGCACCCTCCGTTAGACTCGGCGACGGAGGATTCGCATAGTGGCCTAGTGCGCACGACTGGAAATCGTGTTGGGTTAACCCCCTCACGGGTTCAAATCCCGTATCCTCCGCTGACCAAAGCCTCGGATGCTCCGGCATCCGGGGCTTTGTCGCATTAACGTGGGTTCCATGCTCGCTGAAGATCTGATGCTGCTCCTGATCGACGAGACCGACGGCCGCGTGCTCGCCGGTTCCACCGAAGTCGAGAACGCGCTCGCGGGCGCGGTGCTGCTCGACCTCGTCAACGGAGGCCACGTCGGCTTCGGGCCGGACGGCAGGAAACTCCAGGCGCTCAGCGGGTCCGGCGACCCGTTCCTCCACCAGGCGCTGTCCAGGTTGGACAAACCGTCCAAGCCGCAGCGAGCGGTGGAACGGTTGCGCCGCAACGTCCGCAACGACGTGATGCAGCGCCTCGCCGACCGCGGCGTGCTCCGTCTGGAGAAGAAGAAGGTGCTCGGGCTCTTCCCGACGACCAGCTGGGTGATCATCGACCCCGGCCCCAGCGCGACGGTGCGCAACGAGGTCGGCGCGGTGCTGCAGGGGCGTGCGGAACCGGACGCGCGGACGGGCGCGCTCATCTCGTTGGTGTACGCGGTGAAGTCGGTGCACAAGGTCGTCGCAGGCGACCGCAGGGAGCTGAACGCCCGCGCCAAGACGATCAGTCAGGGCAACTGGGCGGGTGCGGCCGTGAAGGGTGCCCTCGAGGCGGTGCAGGCCGCGGTGATGGCCGGGATCACGGCCAGCGTCTCCGCCGCGACGATGTCCGCGGGGTCGTCGGGGTCGAGCTAGCGCCGATACCGTTGACGCATGCCACAGATCACGGTCGACTACTCCCCCGAACTGAGCCGGTCGTTCGACCGCAGGGGGTTCGCGCTCGCGCTGCACAAGGCCGCCGGGCCGGTCGTGGGCAGCGAGCCCGCCCACTTCAAGACCCGTTTCCGGCCGATCGACGAGTGCGTGATCGGTGAGGACACCGGCGGCGCGGCGATGGTGCACGTCCGCGTGGGCCTGCTCACCGGGCGCACCACCGAGGCCAAGCAGCAACTCGGCGCGGTGGTGCTGGAACAGGCCGGGCAGAGCATCACGCCCGTACCCGGCCTGTCGGTCTCGGTCACCGTCGAGGTGTTCGACATGGATCGCGAGACCTACCAGCGAACCTCGGTCTAGCCGCGCAGGCAGTCGAGGATGTCCTCGATGGCGAAGAGGACCTCGTCGGCCTGAGCGTTGCCGGTGCTCGGGCGGGCGCGCACGATCTGCGGGTCGTGGTCGCTCGCCTGGTCGGAGAACTCGGCGTTGATGTGCACGACGTCGTAGCCGAACCGGGTGATGTTCTTGCTGATCAGGATGTGGTCGAGCACCTGGGCGTTGCCCTCGAACACGTAGCTGTACCGCTCGTTCACGGGCAGCGTCTCGATCAGCGCCTTCATCGCGCCGTCGGCGGTGAACGTCTTCACCGCGGGTGAGAACTGGTAGTCGTTCAGGTCGCCGGCGAGGACGACGTTCGCGCCCTTGTCGATCGCCTTCACCTGGTCGACGAACCCGCGCAGCGTCGCGGCCTGCTTGGCGCGCTGGATCTCCGAGCTGCGGTTCGGCTGCTGGAAGCGGCCGTGGATCGCCTGGTCGCCGCCCTTGGAGTTGAAGTGGTTCGCGACCACGAACACCGTGCGGCCGCGGAACTTGAACTCACCGGCGAGCGGCTTGCGGCTGTTCTCCCACGCGACGTTCGCAGGCTCGATGCGGCCCGGCGAGACGGACAGCGCGGCGCGGCCGTTCTTCTTCACCACGTTGACCGGGGTCACCGAGTCGCCGCCCGGACGGTCCACGAAGGACACCCGGTTGGCGTTGAACAGGAACGCGACCCGGATGTTGCCGCCGGGCTCGCCGCCGTCCTGCAGGTTGACCGGGTCGATCTGCCGCCAGCCGTAGCGCGGGCCGCCCGCGGCGACGATCGCGTCAACGAACTTCTGCAGCGTCTGGTCGGCCGCGACGGTGCCGTCGTTCGTGGCGCCGTTGTTGTCCTGGATCTCTTCCAGCACAACGACATCGGGGCTGCGCAGGTTGTTCACGACGGCGGCCGCGAGCCGGTCGAACTTGGCCTGCGGGTTGGTCGGCGCGAGGTTCTCGACGTTGTACGTCGCGACGGACAGCTCGCTGTTGCGGCTCTGCGGCGTGACCTCGGGCTGGAGGTTGCTCGAGACGTGCTGGCCGAGCTGCAGCGCGGCGAGCGTGTAGCCGCCGAAGTTCGTGTACTCGATCGCGCCGGTGGTGGCGCCGCTGAACACGTCACCGACGTTCGACGCCGGCAGCGGCGTGGCCTTCACCTTGAGCCGGCCGCTGTTCGGCTGGTCGTACCCGGTGTAGACGGTGCCGCCGCGCGCGGCCTTGTTCTGGTCGGGGTTGACCGTGATCCAGGCTTCGCCGAACGCGTTGCTCGGGCCGACGACGCGCGCGTTGTCGACGCGGACCAGCGTGCCCTCGAGGGACTCGTAGTAGTCCAGGCCGTACTTGGCGGGCTCCAGCGGCAGCGCCTCGATGCTGGCGCCACCGGCCTCCGGCAGGTAGCCGGTCGGGATGTTCGCGAGCACGACCGGCGCGGGCACGGCGTTGCCCTTGGACAGCGTCGTGACCGTCGGGAAGGTGATCTCGGTCAGCGTCTGGTTCGAGCCGGTGTCGCCGCCGGGCCGGTACTCGGCGACGGTGCCCGTCACGAGCACGGAGTCGCCGACCTCGACGGTCGGGGCCGTGCCGGCGGTGTAGACGAAGACGCCCTCGCTGGTGCGCGGGTCGGCGTCGGCCTGGGTGGTGTCCTGGATCCAGAAGCCGCGGTCGCCGGTCGCGCGCGTGCCGGTGACGACACCGGGGACGTTGGTGACCTTCTGGCCGAGCAGCGGCGAGACGCGCGTGAAGCCCTGGACGTCGTGGATGCGCTTGTCACCGGGCGTGGGGTCGGGATCGGGGTCGGGCGGCGTGCCGACGCCCTCGCCCTTCGAGTTCACCGGGTTCGGCGCGGCGAGCTTGAAGTCCGTCGCGTTGTCGTCGGTGTCGGCGAAGTCGGTCGAGCGGAACGCGCTCGTGGCCGGCGTGAGCGCCGCGGTGGGGTTGCCCTCGCGCACGACGGCACCGCCGTAGCCGATGAGGTCCTTGATGCGCGCGTCGGCTGCGCAGTCGGCGACCGTCTTGCATGTCAGCGCGGTGGCACCGTTGACCAGCGCGATCGTGCCCGCGGTACCGCTCATCGCGATGGTCCCGGTCGCGTCAGGGGTCGGCAGGTCGACCGTGCCGCCCGCGCCCTTCGACTCGGCGACGAGGAAGGTCTTGCCGGGCGCGATCGCACCGGTGAGGGGCGTCACCTGCCACGTGGTGGTGGCGCCGGGGTTCGCGGAGATGTACTGCACGCTCCAGCCGGTCAGGTCGACCGGCGCCGGTCCCTTGTTGGCGAGCTCGACGAAGTCCGACTTGAGCGTGGCCCCGTTGTTGCCGCCCGCGCCGTAGACCTCGGCGATCACGGCGTCTGCGCTGGGTGCGGCGATGGCGGGTGCGGCGGCGGCCAGTAAGACGGCGGCGGTGGCCAGTCCGGCTCTGGGCAGGGAAGGTCTCAACTCGTCCTCCGAGGATTGCGGCGTCGCCGAATCCTTCCCCGATCGAGTGAGGTTTGGAAGACGTTGTTACTAACGGTTAACCACCTGGCCAGGCAAAGATCACTCGAACAAGTGTTCGAGCATGGGGTATGCTGTCCGACAAGGAGCGCCGGCCGGTGGTCCCCTCCCAGGCATCGGCCGGCCTCCCTGGTCTTTCCCTAGGGTGGGGGCATGCTGAGCTTCGAGCGCTACCGCACGGAGATCGTCACCCAGTCCGAGCTGCTGGCATCGGCCATCGCCGACAGGGATCTTTCCGCCCCCGTTCCCTCCTGTCCCGGCTGGACGGTGAACCAGCTGGTCAGGCACCTCGGCGGGGGTCAGCGATGGGCTGCCGAGGTGGTCCGCACCAGGGCCTCCGCACCGCCGTCCGACGCCCACTTCCGCGAGCTCTCCGGGTACGTGGACGAGGACCCTGCGGAGCTGGCGTCGTGGCTGGTCGAGGGCGCCGACGAACTGGCGGACGCACTGCGCGAAGCGGGTCCGGACGCGCAGATGTGGGCTCCGCTACCCGTGGACCGACCGGCGCTGTTCTTCGCCCGCCGCTTCACCCACGAGACCGTCGTGCACCGCGCTGACGGCACCCTGCCGCTGGGCGTCGAGTTCACCGTGTCCACGGACGTGGGACTCGACACGCTCGCGGAGTGGATGGAGCTCGAGGCCCTGCCGATCATGTTCGAGTTCAAGCCGGAGAAGCGCGAGCTGCTGGCGCCGGGCCGGACGATCCACCTGCACGCGACGGACGCGCCCGCCGAGTGGGTGGTCGATCTCACCGGCGAGCTGATCGTGTGCCGGGAAGGGCACGAGAAGTGCTCGGTGGCGATGCGCGGGCCGCTGGTCGACCTGCTGCTCGTGCTCTACGGACGGCGTGACGTCTCCGCTGTTGAGGTGCTCGGTGACGCGGAGCTGCTGGACTACTGGCTGAAGCGGGTCACGTTCGGCTGAGGAACGGGGCCACGGCGGACCAGAACTCGTCCGGCTTGGCGCTGTGCACGCGATGCCCGGCGTCCTGGACGGTCACCAGCAGGCAGTCGGCGATGGCCTCGCTCATCCGCGCGAGCGCGTCGACCGAGACGTGGCTGCTCGGACCGCCGCTGACGAGCAACGTCGGTGTGGTGATCGCGTTGAGCCGTTCCCACCAGCCGGCGTCAGGGCTCCTGAGCTCGGTCATGATCGGCTCGATCAGGCGCCAGTCGAACGGCAGCGGCTCGGACGGTTCGGCCACCGGTGCCAGCGGTTCCTGCGGTGGCCTCTCGGGCGGAGGCGGGGTGTCCTCGACGACCAGCCGCCGCACGCGTCCGGGCTCCCGTTGAGCGAGGAGAACGGCGACTCTCCCGCCCATCGAATGACCCACCACGTCCGCCTGCTCGACACCATGGTCGTCGAGGAAGCCGAGCACGTCGTCGCACATCAGCTCCAGCGAGTACTTCTCCGCCCAGGAGCTCTGCCCATGTCCCCGCAGATCCACGGCGAGGACATGGCGGCCATGAGCGGCCAGTCGGGCTGCGAAGTCGTCCCAGGTGCCTGCGGTGCTGCCCAACGCGTGGAGCAGCACGACCGGGATGTCGCCACGTGTTCCGGCCTCACGGAAAGCGATCACGGAGCGAAGCGTATGAGGTGCCGCAGCGCCATGTCCGGCAAAACGTCAAGAGCCCCGGCTACCGAGGTAACCGGGGCTCTGAGCAGCGGTGGCGGTGGGATTTGAACCCACGGAGGGTTGCCCCTCACACGCTTTCGAGGTCTGCGATCCATCGTCCGGCAAGCATCGCCGAGATGCGTTCGCGCAGTTCAGAGGGTATGTCTGCGATCGAGCTGACCGCCCGCGAACGGTGCTGAACGGTGCTGGACACACCATGAATGAGACGACGTATGAGACGACCTCCACCATGCAGGCTCGCGCCCCAGCCGAGCGGAGCTTCTGCCGCGAAGGGGGTCTGAGCAGGCAGAAACGTCGGCGACGGAGCTCTCATCGCAGCACGGTGCAGCCACACAGGACGTGGCGCACGTCAAATCATCAAATCAACAAAAGGTTGATGTAGATTTGCCATGTGGACGCCATCGAGCTTGGGCTGCTCGTCGCTGACCTGCGGACCGAGGGCAGCGACCTAGCCGAGGTTGAAGTCAAGCGCGCGGCCGGAGGGTTCCCGGAGAACCTAGCCCCAACCCTGTCCGCCTTCGGGAACACCCCCGGAGGCGGCCTCATCATCTTCGGTCTTGATGAGCACTCTGGCTTCGAAGCACGGGGCGTGTACGACGTCGCTGCCTGCCAGCAAGCCATCGCGGCGGCAGCGCGCAACGCCGTCACCCCGCCATTGACCATCGCAACAACCAGTGTGACTTTTGAAGATGCACAGATCGTAGTTGCTGAAGTTGGTGAGCTCCCCAGTACAAGCAAGCCTTGCCGTGCTCGCTCCACCAATCGTGCTTACCTCCGCTCATACGATGGCGACTACCCAATCTCCGAACTTGAAGAACAGGCATTCTTGGCAAGTCGCGAGACACCCCGATTCGATCAGCAGGAAGTACCCGAAGCATCGATACATGACCTAGACGATGACTTGGTAAATTCCTATGTATCCTCCTGCCACTCAACCTCTACGGCCCTTCAGCGATTCCCCCATGACGAACTGTTGTTCCGCACCGGAGTTCTGGTGGGCAATGCCAGGAGGCCGAGCATTGCTGGACTCCTAGCCCTAGGGGCATACCCTCAGCAGTTCTTTCCTAACTTGGTAATCCAAGCGAGCGTCAGCCCAAGCTCCCAAGATCCTGCTGGCACTCGGGCGGTAGACGCCCGCCGGTTCGACGGCCCTATACCTGTCATGCTTGACGAGGCTCTTCGATGGGTAAATAGGAACACCAGGAGTCGCATAAGATTTGGCCGCGACGGCCACGGACGTGACGAACCAGAATATCCTGCAGAGGCAGTACGTGAACTCCTATCGAACGCACTTGTACACCGAGACCTGGGACCGCACGCCCTAGGTGAGGCTATAACCCTACGCCTGGACAATTCGCAACTCGTCCTATCAAATCCAGGTGGATTGTGGGGACTAACCACGGCCCGCCTAGGCCAGACTGGGGTGACGTCAGCACGAAACGGGTTCCTGGTCCGAATCTGCCAGAACGTGCGATATAGCGGGGATCAGCGGGTTGTGGAGGCGCTTGCTACCGGCATTCCAACTGTACTAAGGGCCGTACAAGAAGCAGGAATGGTTCCACCACGGTTCCATGATCAAGGTATTCGTTTCGCAGTGCTAATGCCAAACCATGCACTACTCGCCGAAGATGACCTCCATTGGCTAAGCACTACCACGGACGGCATTCTGCTTAGTGACGTGCAACGTCACGTGCTTGTAGCGATGCGACATGGTGAAACCTGGACGAACAAGACGCTCCGTGATGCTTTTCCTATGGATTCGCGTGACGCAACTCGCACATTCGCTGGCCTTGTAGACGCAGGGCTAGCTCAAGCACGCGGCGAACGGGGCGGCAGAGTATACGAACTCGCAGAGGATTTAGACGACAACATTGTCGAACCGCCCATTAATCTCATCGATGAGGAGTATCTACCCGAAACAACCAGCGCAATTCTAGACGCTCTGCGCGATAACCCCTCGACGATCAGTGAAATCATGGACGTGACAGGTTTGACTTACCGGCAAGTCCAATACGCTCTGGCAAGCATGCGCGAGGCAGGCCGCGTCGTACTTGAAGGAGGGCGCGGAAGGCGCGATAGCCGCTACTCGCTGGCCTAACAATGGATGTGGCGAGGCAATGACGGCTCGGGGAAGTCGAACCGCCCTACTGGCAACGACACGCAAACCAAACCTCGCGCTTTCGCACCGCCGTCGAGGTCAACCAGGCTTACGCACGAGATTCGTGTATCCAACGATGGCGAGAGTGAGCAAGAACCATACAAGGGCCTGAATAAACCAAATAATGGCAGCAAAGAAGGATCCGCGCCCTGTAGCCATATCTATGTCGCAGCGACCTCTCACGCCGGTAGGCCCCAGCGGAAGACCACGATCCAGACCGAGCCCGATGAGCTCTATCGACGAACAAGGGACTCCAGGCCCCGCGCTTGACATTGCCCCTGTGGGAACAGTGCGCTCTGCCACATGGTGCCCCGGCCGGGTTTCCACTTGTCCAGCCCAATAGCCGGTAATGCCCGCCAAAATCAACAATATAAATAGCACCCCAAACGCGCGGCCTGTGCGGTATCCATACCTGATCAGGAAACCCATCATCGCGTGAAATACCCAAGCCGAACTGCTGTAAAAGGTCCGCCTACCAGCTCGCGCTCGCCGGTCACGTTGCTGAGTTATCAGGATATGGGTCGCATTGCCGTCATGACCTGCAGCGCGTTCAACTGAAGCAAGATGTTGAAACGGCTGAGGTTCATACGCAACCGCGTGAAAGCGAATGATATGCAACCAGTCGCGCCAATCACATATGGCCAACGAGGCGAACTTAAGGTCACCAATGCTGACACGAAATCGACCGCCACATTTTTCATCCCGAACGTGACTCAAACATACGACCTTAGCCGGAAAATGGAGGCCCGCTCCTACATATGCGCCCTCTAGCACCAGCGCATGGGTAGCGCCCGCGAGTCTGAAGTCCTTGCCAACAAATTGCCCCCCGATATGCGCTCCAGGCAGGCGAACTGTCCCTCTAGTTCCTGCGCCACGGGCATTCATTCCCATAACTAGGTTCGCACCAACATAGAGGCCGTCAGCGAAGAGCGCCGATCCTTCATCGTTTACCACTTCGACGTCCTCTAGGTCAAGCTGTCCAGTGATTCGCGCACCAGAAAGTCGAATTGCTCCCGTTTTCGAGTTTCCGTGAGCCTTAACTCGCTTAACAACAAAGTGTGTATCCACTCGGAGGCTATCCGCATGCAGAGCTGGCCCAGAGCTGTTAACCGCTTCAATATCAGTTATTTCAACAACGCCACCTACATGTGCGGTAGCAAATCGTACTGCACCAGATCTCCCTTCGCCCTCAAACTTGCAGCGCCTTAGAAATATCTTCCCGCGGACGTCGACCCCCTCGACCTGTAGTGCCACACCTGCATCGTTTATAACCTCGCTGTCTACGAATTCGAACTGGCGGCCGATCTGCGCGCCAGGGAGACGCACAGCACCGTCGGCATCTCGTCCAGAAAATCTCACATCTCGGAAGATCGCGTCAGATCCGACATCAATCCCGTCGGCACAGATGGCCGGACCTGAAAGATTAAATACGCTTGACTCTTTGACTAGCAGCTGACCGCCAATAGCCGCATTAAGGCAGCGGAGCGCGCCATGGGACCCCGAACCAACCAGCTCTAGCTTTTGCAAGTAGAGATTGCTGCCAACGCTCATACCGTCCGCAATAACCGCAGGTCCAGAACTATTCGCCGCTTGAAAGTCATCGAGTGTGAGTTGCCCGCCGATTTTAGCCGTCGGCATTCGAATAGCGCCT
Organism: Lentzea tibetensis; assembly: GCF_007845675.1. Classification (GTDB taxonomy): domain Bacteria; phylum Actinomycetota; class Actinomycetes; order Mycobacteriales; family Pseudonocardiaceae; genus Lentzea; species Lentzea tibetensis. The sequence goes on from NZ_VOBR01000008.1 coordinate 184,378, forward strand.
TCGTCGCCGACACCACCTATACGGGCCCCACGGAGGAAGACGTCTGCATCAACCTTAATGCTGTCAATAAGTACCGCCGGACCAGCTTGATTACTTGCATTAAGTCCGTCACAAATGAACTGCCCCTTGACGTGACCTAGAATTAGACGTATGGCACCGCCGCTCAGATTTGCGGCCACATACATTTGCTCGAGGTTCAGGTCTTGCTCGATTCGCACACCGTCAGCGTGTATTGAAGCAATACGGCTACCAAGCAGACTCAAGCTGGGCAGAACTGCATACTCCGCCTTAATGTGGTCCACAACTGCGCACTCGACGAGCGCAAAGCCAGTAATGCCACTCACCCGATCAAGGTCCAGCTCACCAACTATCCTCGCCCTCCGCACGCGGACGCCGCGAGGATCAAGCGCACCGTATCGCCCTATCAGGAGATCGCGGATCAACTCAGCTCGGATCTCCACCGCCGGGTTGGCGGATGAGAAAAGCTCGCTCACCTCCTGCGAGCTGCATACCATCTCACTACCGCGCCGGGCCGCCTTGATCAGCTCGCGTTCGTGATCGGTGAGATCAGCGCCAGTGTGCGGTCCATCGTCCGAGGAGTCGTTCATGCCCTCAGTGTCGCTCCCGTGAACCTAACCGCTACACGTGCACCACACCATGCATCGGGATTGCAACGGTTGATGCGGGCTCTGATCCGATAGCACCGCTCGTGCCCGCCGAGGTTCCCAGCTGTTCTGAGAGCCAGCCTCCAATCCTTGTAGAGCATCGGTAACTGCGGTAACTGCGGTAACCACGCAGGTCAGGCGGTTACCTTTGATCATGGGGTTACCGATTGGATCGGTAACCAGCTCCGGTTGGATGCGACAGCCACTGGACCGACAACGGCATAGAACGGCTGAAGCCGGAGGGGGCTGAACCAATCCGTCTCACGCGCATAGGCTCTCGTGAGCACCGCAACCGCTTCACCTGCGGCGACGGTCGCGCCGGCTAGCTACACAGACAGTTCCGCGGTAAGGACCAATACCCAACAGAGTTGCGCGACGCCACGAGGCTATGTGCTCGGGTTACCGATTCAATCGGTAACCGCACCCCGATCGGTACGCCCTCTGACCTGCACGGTTACCGCAGTTACCGCAGTTACTGATTCCTGAGCCCCGCCTACCGCCATCCTGCAGACCGTCGTCAGCGAGCCACGTTCGAGGGGACTTCACCTGTCAGAAACGCCCTGATCTGCTCTGCGGCCACGGCGTAGCAGCGCCGGTTCGTACCCGGAACCGTGCGGGCAGAGTGCGGACTGATGATGGCACCGGTGCAGGACCACAGAGGATGGTCACTTGGCAGAGGCTCAGGGTCTGTCACATCCAACGCAGCACGCAGACGGCCGCTCTGCAGTTCGACCACAAGCGCATCGGTATCGACAATCTGGCCACGGCCAGCATTGACCAGCAGAGCTCCGTCATCCATTGCAGCAAGAAATTTGGCGTCCACAAGCCCCTGCGTATCGTTGGTCAGCGGAGCAGTAATCACCACGACCGCGTGGCCACCAATGAGGCTCGGAAGCTCACTCGGCGCGCAGATACCGTCGCGCGCCGCGCTAGCGACCAGTGTTGAGTCGGCATCAAAAGCAGCAAGCTTCTCAGCCACAGCACTTCCGATATGGCCAGCTCCAACAATGAGTACACGTTTTCCTGCGAGAGTATCAGCGTCGAACCGGCGATGAGCCCACGTATGTTCGTCCTGAAACCGCACCAACGCTGGCCAATGACGCAATTGAGCCAGAATCGCTGACAGCACCCACTCGGACACCGAACTAGCGTGCCCACCTCGCGCGCTCGCCAATGTCACATGATCGGGAACGTACGGCCTCCACTCGTCCACACCAGCAGATAGCAGTTGAACCATACGCAGCTTGGGCATCTGGTCAACCAGCTCATACGGCCGATGACTCCCCCGGTACGGCGGCATCAAAATCTCAGCGGCAAGTTGCAACTCAGTGAGTGTCAAGTCATTCGGATCGTAGGTGACAACCTCAACACCTGGGATGGCAGAAAGATACTTGTGCCCCGCCTTATCATCAGCCTCGCCGCTAACAAGAATCCTTACCGCAGTCACGACCCTTACCGCCCCTCCGTATCGACCCACAGCAACATATCATCCCTGACTTACAACTCGGGAGACAAGATCGCGCGCCTGAGTTTGCAACGGGGCACCAGATGCACTGTTGTCGATCGTCGCATGCGGAACTGGTGGACGAAATCCCACGTCGATCGAGTCGGTATAGCTGTCCCAGTTCTCAAGCTTATAGGAGTCTCGTGCAGCTCCGCGTTGACGGATGTATGTGTGCATCGTGTCCACGTCACAATGAACCCATACGAAGGTAATTTTCGCGTTCATTGCAGCACAGGTGGCCTGCAACCTGTTGAGCCAAGCAACATCCTTGAACTCTTTCATAAAAGGCGCAGTGACGATCGCACTGTTCCCGCACTGCACGTTCTCAGTCATTGCGTGAATTAGAGCCTCATACTCACGTGGGCGAATGCGTGAGACATAATCATCAGACTCGCGATCGTGAGGCGAACAGCCAAGAAGCTCAAGCGCCGCTTCGACTACCGGACGCGTCAAAGTGTCCTTGTCGAGGATTGCCCACCCGGTTTCACGTGCAAGGACGCGACCAAGCTCGGTCTTTCCGCTGCCCGCATAGCCGCCGACGAGGAGGACATGGGGCGATTCCGTGCGCACTTCGGTGTGCTCAGCTTGTTCAGGGGCGTTCACGACTCGTCCTGCACGAGGCTTGGTGACGACCACACCGTCAGCTACGAGCGTCTTCATCGCTTCGTTGATCGTGAACACACTCACGTCAAACCGCTCGGCCAGCTCGCGCGTAGACGGCAACGGCTGGCCGTCACGCAGCACGCCTGCCGCGATCTGGTTGCGGATGTTCTTAGCCACCTGCTGATGCAGGGACTCCGCTCGCGAGACGCGAGGGCTCTTGCCGGGCATGCGACCTCCGGTGCGCTCGTCCTGGCCAGGATCATACCAGTGGCCTAACAGGCGCATATCAGCGTCTGTGCAGGTAGAGGAGGTTTTTGGGAAAGTTTTGCCCATTCAGTTGACCTGTATTCCTAACAACTGTTAGCTTCCTCTCATCGCCGATGTGGCGCCGGACACATGAGAGGGACACCCGATGCACTCGCAGGAAGAGAGTCAGAACTGGTTCAGCCCGGACGGGCTGACCGCTGACGAGATCAGGTGGATGTTCGCCGACAGGCTCGCCGAAGAGGCGCCCCGTCCGACCAGTGCGTTGCTGGACGGTTCGGCTCTGGCGCAGCGGGAGCGGCGCGAGGCCAAGCGGCTGCTCAGCAGCACGGTGCGCGTTCTGCGCGTCCGCAGCATCACCTCCGCACCGACTGGGACGGAGGCCGCCTGATGCTCACGATCACCCACCCTGGCCGCGTTCACCTCGCGCTTGACCTCGCGCACGGTCACGTCGAGGTCCACGTGGAAGACACCCGCAAGCACGCCGAGGTCACGCTCACGCCGATGCTGGACAGCGACACCACGGCCGCGCGGCTCATCGCCGACGCCCTGGTCACCGAGACCGGCGACCAGCTCTCGGTGACGGTGCCCCGCCCGAGCACTCCCTACAGCAGCGCGACCGTGATCCAGCCTGGTCGTGTCGTAGTCCAGACGTTCAGCGGAGTGGTCTTCGGCACCAACATCGTCAACGGCCGCGTGATCAGCGGCACGGACACGGCCGTTGTCCAGACCGGTGGCGGCGTCCGCATCGTTGCTCGCCTGCCGCTCGGCTCCACGCTGGCCGTGGTCTCCGAGACCGCGCCCGTGGTCGCTACCGGACATCTGCGCAGCCTGCGGTTCCACTCCCTGTCCGGTGATCTGACCGCGCACAGCGTCGACAACCTGGACGTCGACACCACGTCCGGTTACGTCAGCGTGGCTTACGCAGGGCTCACCCTCGTGCACAGCGTCTCCGGTGACGTCGAGGTGGGCGAGGCGTTCGACGTCCTGGTGAGCACGACGTCCGGCGACGTCGACGTCGCCGAGCTGGTCAACACCGCACGGGTGCGCACGGTGTCCGGAGACATCTCGGTGCACGCGGTCCAACCATCCAGTGTGGACGCCAACTCGGTGTCCGGGGACATCAGCCTCAACTCGGGTCCTGGTGTGCTGATCACGAGCAGGACCCGCACGGTGTCCGGCCGCGTGCGCAACCGCGCGGGGCGTGCGTGATGGCGGGCAAGACGTTCCCGTGGGTGCGGGCACAGGTGCCGTGGGCTACCGGGTGGCAGTTCACTCGAGGCACGCATGACGGGTTGCCGCTGCTGTCCTACGACTGCGCCCCGCGCGACAAGCTCGCCACGTTCCGGCAGTTACGGGCGAAGGACCTGCGCCCCAACGGAAACGACCCGGTCGCGGTGCTCTACGGACGGCACAACCGGTCCGGCGTGACGTGGTTCGCGTCGCTGTACCTGATCGCGACCGCCGCACCGGTCCGGCCGATGACTCCCGCCAAGTGGACCGCGCTGGCCAAGGCCAACCTCGCGCGCCGGATCTGTGCCGACTGCGGCCACGACCGCCTCTACGTCGTGCCGACCAGCACCCGCCAGTGCTGGACCTGCTTCGAGGCCAGCGAAAACCACGAGATGACGGAGGCCGCGTGATGAACACGCAACGCCGTCTGATCGCCCCGAACCGGCGCACTCCCGCCAAGAAGTCGACGCCGGTCCGGGTCTCCAACACCCATCAGATGAGTCAGGAGATCACCAGCATGTCCGACAGGACAGCACAGGACCAGACGGCCCCCCGGCACAACACTCGGATCGCCGTCGCCGTACTCAGCTTGGTCGTGCTCGTGGCCGGGTGCGGCCCGGCAACCGGTCCAGGCATCGCCCCGCAAGAGACCACCGCCATCCCACCGCGCACTGTGGACGAGGTGTGGGGCGAGAACGTCACCGTCGATGGGCACAACGTCCCGTACTTCTCCGCCAAGTGCGACGCCAACAACGAGCCGTACGACGTCAAGCCCCCGTACGACCTCACCGCCAAGGCCGCTGCGCGCAGGGTCTGCAAAGACGGCGAAGCGGAGGCCGGGCGATGAGCATCGTCGACAAGATCGAGCCGTGGATGCTGGTCGTCCTCGCGCTGAGCGTGCTGGTTCTCATCGCCGCAGTACGCGGCGGGGCCAAGGCCGCGCGGAAGACCCGCGAGGTGTCCCGCATGGGTGGCAACACCGTGCGGACGTTGCTGACCACGGCCGCGATCGGCGGGGCTCAGTGGCTGATCATCGCGAACGCCACCGACCCACGGGTGACCGCTGCCGCTCTGGCCGTGCCCGCGTTCGTCACCGCTGCACTGATCGTGCGGGCTCTCACTGTCACCACCACCGAGCACGCACACACCAAGGGGGGCAAGCGATGACCAGCGCGTATCCGATCGAGATCGACACGCTCACCGAGCGGGTCAAGGCCCGTGCGATCGAGCTGGGTCAGGTCCCCTCCCGCAACAGGATCAAGACCGAGTTCAAGGTGGGCGCACCGAAGGCGAGCGCCGTGCTCGCTGCGCTGGAGGCGGCCGGATTCGACCCCACCCATCGCGACGCGGACGAGGTCGAAAGCCCGCGTCGGCTGCATTCGGTTCCGGCCACTGAGGTCGAGGACGCCGAGACCGTCGCAGTGGTCGACGCGGGTCCGGTCGCGGTGGTCGAGGTCGAGCCGATGACGGCCGCGACCGAGGTCACTGAGGTTGTGGACCCGGTCCCCGCTGTGGTCGATGCGGCCGAGGTTGCCGACGATGTGCCCGCGTCGGCGCCGGTCAAGCGGGTCCGGTCGTGGCCGCTGCTGTTGCTCGCCGCAGGCGCGTTCGTAGCCATCTGGGGCGGCTGGGTGGGGCTGGGTGAGCTGACCGGGTTCGGTCCGATCCGGTTGTTGCCCGGTATCGCGGACGGGTTCGTCATCAACTCCGCGATCACTCTGCCGATCGGTGTCGAGGCCTACGCCGCGTACGCACTGCGGGTCTGGTTGTCCGGTGGCACCCGCTCGGTCAAGGCTCGCCGGTTCGCCCGCTGGTCTGCCATCGGCTCGCTCGTGCTCGGCGCGGCCGGACAGGTCGCCTACCACCTGATGGTCGCGGCCGGCGTCACCTCCGCCCCGTGGTGGATCACCACGTTCGTGTCCTGCCTGCCCGTGGTCGTACTCGGCTGCGGCGCGGCGCTGACTCACCTTCTGCACGACGAGACGGAGGCGCAGCGATGAGCACCCCCACCAAGCTCGGCACGCCCGACCCGGACCGCGACGACTCCGACAACGTCGTACCCCTGCGCCGCACCGTGACCAGCGAAGACACCACCGAGGTCACCGCGGCTTCCACCTCCAGCACCGAGATCGAGCGCAAGGTGTTCGACGGCGAGCTCGTCACGCCGCTGGACAGCGCCGCGCTGGACCGTCGCCTGTCCGCTCAGCGGGTGCGAGATGCGGGCGGTCAGGTCGTGCGGGTCCTCCGCACCTCGGACCAGACGGCGCGGCTGCGCTACCGGGTCAGGCAGTCGCCCCGCGACGCTCGGACGCTGGTCTGGTACTCGCTGCGCGGTCACTGGCGGTTCGTGGTCAAGGGGTGGACCTGGGCCACCTACGGCGACTTGCGTGCCGACGTGCGTGCCGCTCGGCTCGCTGGAGATGTCGAGGCGCGCCGTGCCGCTCAGGAGATGATCCGGGCGGACGCGCATGCCCGGTGGACGCGGCTCGCGATGGTGCTGCGCCGTCTGTTGGTGACGGCCGCCGTGGTCGCGCCGATCGCCCTCGCGCTCGTCATCGCAGGCGCGCTGTTCGAGCGCTCGGAGATGTGGGAGTGGCTCGCCTCGGTCTACGGCGTGCTCGACATCGTCGGCGCGGTACTCAGCACCGTGTGGTCTGTGGCGCTGTTCGTGGTCCCTGCGGGTGTGCTGGTCGCGTCGGTGTTCGAGGGTCGTGACCGCAAGCCCGGTGCGGGTTTCCTCGTGCAGCCCAACAGGGACGACAACGACTCCTATGTGGACGAGCGGATGATCTCGCAGGCGCTGGCGCACCTCGGGGTCGCTCCGCTGGACAAGTTCTTCAAGTCCGGTGGTCAGCTCGTCTACTCGGTCCCGGCCCGTGTGGACGGTGATGGCACCTACGCACAGGTTCGCCTGCCGATGGGTGTCACGGCAGACATGGTTGCGGGGCAACGGAAGAAGCTCGCCGCGAACCTCGGTCGTGCGTCACTGGAGACGTGGCCGACCGAGGGTAGCGAAGACGGCATCCTCGATCTGTGGGTGGCCGACAAGGGCAAGCTCGGTCGCGGCGCTGGTGACTGGCCGCTGTTGCATGACGGTCAGGTGGACCTGTTCGAGGGCGTGCCGTTCGGCCTGACGCAGCGCGGAATGCTGATCAACGCACCGCTGTTCGAGGCGAACTGGTTGGTCGGTGGCCGCCCCGGTCAGGGCAAGTCGGCCGCGTTGCGCACGGCGATGCTCGGTGCCGCGCTCGATCCGACCGCCGAGCTGTGGGCGTTCGTGATGGGTGAGTCGCCGGACTTCGACCCGTTCCGGCCGCGCCTCACGCGCTACGCGATGGGCATGGACGACAGCGTGGCGGAGGCCGCGTTGCAGGCCCTGCGCGACATGCTCGCCGAGATGGAGCGACGCGGAAAGGTGTTGGGGGAGATGGGAACCCCGAAGACCTCGCGCAAACTCGCCGACAAGCGCGGCGTCGGCCTGCACCCGCTGGTCTGCGCGATCGACGAGGTCCACGAGCTGTTCCAGCACCCCACCTACGGTGAGGAAGCGGGCAAGCTCGCTATCCGGCTGATCAAGCGCGGCCGCAAGTACGGCGTGATCCTGCTGTTGGCGACGCAGTCGCCTACCAAGGACTCGATCCCGCGTGAGGTCACCCGCAACATCTCGGTCGGCGTCGCATTCGCTGTCGCCGACCACGTCGCCAACGACGGTCTTCTCGGTGCTGGCAAGTACAAGCAGGGCATCCGCGCGACTGACCTGCGGATGAAGACCGACCGGGGCACGGCCGTCGCGGTTGGACTGACGGACAACGTGTTCGAGCTGGTCCGGGTGTTCTACATCGCGTTCGAGGACGGCCGCGACGACGTCACCCCCGTGATCACGCGGGCGATGCAGCTCATCGCCGACGCGGGACGCGACGTCCCGGTTGCCGACGATGTCGACGCCGCGCCGGAGCTGGTCGACCACCTCGCCGATATCGCGACCGTGCTGCGTGAGGACAAGCGCGTCCGCACTCAGGTGCTGCTCGGTCGGCTCGTCGAACACCGCCCCGACGAGTACGAGGGCTGGACGTTCCAGGACCTCAAGAGCGCGCTCGCCGACGCGGGTGTGGAGGTCGCGAAGTCCAACGGGCACAGCGTCGTGCGCGCGGACGACATCGCCACAGCTATCACCGAGCGTGACGACGTGGCGGCTGATGTCGAGGACTTCGACCGCGACGAGGACGCGGGGAAGTGATCCACGGGAGGTCAGGGAGGCGGGGAAACTTCCCCACCCGCTTCCCTGCCCCCGCTTCCCTGACCTGACCAGCGCGGACAGCCGACAGGGAACCGCGGTAACCGCAACCGGCTGACCTCGAAGAACGACCCAAATCGAGGGTCTTCGACCCGCTCACCCTCTTCCCTCCCTGCCCTGTCGGCACCCGTTCCGGGTGGCCGTCACGGCACCCCCTTGCCTTCCTACGAACACACACAGTCACCAGGAGATGTGAGATGAACAGCGCCTCACTGGACCGCAACAGGCTGATGTTCCACGCGCTGGAGGCCGCAGAGATGGGCTTCCACGTGTTCCCTCTGCGCCCTGGTACCAAGCGTCCCGCGCTGCACAGCGAGACGCGGTGCCCGCGTACCAGCGTGTGCCGTGATGGTCACCAGAAGCCGGAGCAGCGCGCCACGACCGACGCGAATGTGATCCGGCAGTGCTGGGCGGCTGGAGCGTTCAACATCGGTATTGCCACCGGACCGAGCGGGCTGGTCGTGATCGACCTCGACACCCGCAAGTCACCCGAGGACGTGCCTCCACAGAGCTGGAGCCGGGAGGGGGTGCGCGACGGGCATGACGTGTTCACCATCGTCTGCGCGGACGCGGGTGAGCCCGTTCCGTGGGAGACACGGACCATCCGCACCGCGCGAGGCGGGACGCATCTGTACTTCCGTGAGCCGTCCGCTGTGGAACTGCGCAACACCGAGGGCGAGCACGGCAACGGACTCGGCTGGAAAGTCGACACCCGCGCGCACGGTGGCTACGTCGTCGCGCCCGGTTCGATCACCCCGGACGGCGAGTATTGGCTGACCGAGGACGTCGCGCCTGCCGAACTGCCCATCTGGTTGGTCCAGGCCCTCACTCCCAAGCCGCGTACGGCCGTCTCAGCGCCTGTTGTAGTGGCCGCTGAGCAGTTGCCGGGCTACGTCACGGCCGCACTGAACGGTGAGTGCGACAAGGTTTCTGCGGCGCAACCAGGCACGCACGACATGACCGCGTTCGTCGCTGGAATCGCACTCGGTCAGCTCGTCGGTGCCGGGCTGCTCCCCTCGGCTACAGCAGAGGCGCGTCTCGTCGCAGCGGCAGCGCACATGATCAGTGACAGGTGCGACTGCACCGAAGCGAAGGTGCGCCGCAGCATCCAGAACGGCATCCGTGCGGGAGCGTCCCGCCCGCGACGTGTGCCGGCCGAATCGGTCGCGACGACCGCGCCCCTGTTCGCCGAGCGGGGTGCGGCATGAGCGACACCCACAACGGCGCTGAGGTGCTGGACGCGGTGCGGGCGTTCCTGTCCCGGTTCAACGCGTTCCCCGATGAGCACTGCGCCCCGATGCTGGCGCTCTGGTACGCGCACACCTGGGCGGCCGAGCACTTCTACGTCACGCCCCGGCTCGTGCTGTCCAGCGTCGAACCGGGTTCCGGCAAGACACGGGCGCTGGAGGTGGCACGCCACCTCGTGAAAGCACCGGAGATGACGTTCTCCGCGACGTCGGCCGCGCTGTTCCGCATGGTCGGCGCAGGCCCGATCTCCATCCTGTTCGACGAGGTGGACGCGATCTTCGACGCCAAGGGGTCAGGGAACGAAGACCTGCGCGCACTACTGAACGCGGGCTACAAGCGGTCTGCGATGGTCGCCCGCTGCAAAGGCGATGCGAACAACATGATGATCGAGCGGTTTCCGGTCTACGCGCCTGCCGCACTGGCGGGTATCGCCGGACGGATGCCCGCGACCATCACCACGCGCGCCATCACCATCCACATGCGCCGACGTCGAGTCGACGAGAAAGTGGACGCGTTCCGCGAACGGCGGGTGGAAGTCGAGTCCGAACCGATCCGCGACGCGCTCGCAACGTGGATGGAATGCGTCGGCGAACGGGTCGGCGCGGCCGTGCCGGAGATGCCCGAGGGTGTCACCGACCGGCCTGCCGAAATCTGGGAACCGTTGCTCGCGATCGCGGATGTTGCCGGAGGGCACTGGCCGGACACCGCTCGTGCGTCGTGCGTGCATTTCGTGACGACCGCGAACGCCACGCCGACCTCTCCCGGTATCCGGCTACTGGCAGACCTGCGGACGATTTTCAACGAACGCAACGTCCTGCGGATGAGCACCGTGGAAATCCTCGCCGTGCTGCACAGCATGGACGAGGCCCCGTGGGGAGACCTCTACGGAAAGCCGCTCACCGCGCGCGGACTGGCCTCCGAGCTGGGTGTCTACGGAGTCAAGGTCACGCCGTACAAGAGCAATAACAAGACGTTCAAGGGCTACGTGGTCGAGGGGCAAACCGGACTCGGCGACGCATGGGCACGCTATCTGCCTGCCGAGGTATCCACCGCATCGCCGGAAGGGCTCTGACATGGACGAGAACGACCGGACGTCTGTCGAGTACATCGTGTTGACGGTGGAGCAGGCGGCAAAGCGACTCAACATCGGCCGGACGCTCATGTACGAGCTGGTCAGCAATGGCGAGGTGGAGTCGGTGCACATCGGCCGCCTGCGCCGCATTCCTTTGGACGCGCTTACGAGGTACGTCGCAAAGCTCATGTCCAGCACGCCCAGCCCGGAAGCTGCGTAGGAGGGGGAACCATGGGACGCAAGTCGAATGGCGAGTCGAGCATCTACGAAGGTTCTGACGGCTACTGGCACGGGCGCGTCACGGTCGGAACAAAGGATGATGGCAGTCCCGATCGACGGCATGTGCAGGCCCTAACGCGGCCGGAGGTTGCGAAGAAGGTTGCCAAGCTCGAACAAGAGCGCGACGCGGGCAAAGTTCGTAAGACCGGCAAAGCCTGGACGGTCGAGAAGTGGCTGAACCATTGGCTGGAGAACATAGTTGCCCCGCCTGCTATCACTGAGAACGCATTCAGCGCTTACGAGGTCGCGGCACGCGTGCATCTCATCCCCGGCATCGGCAAGCATCGGATCGACAAGCTCGAACCGGAACACCTGGAGAAGTTCTACCGAAAGATGATCCGCGAAGGCGCGAAGTCGTCGCGTGCTCACCAGGTGCACCGGACGATCCGAGCGGCGCTGAACATCGCCGTGCGACGTAAGCACATCACCGAGAACCCGGCATTGCTCGCGCATGCTCCCAAGATCGAGGATTTCGAGGTCGAGCCCTACACCGTGGACGAGGTCAAGAAGCTGCTTGAAGCGGCGCAGGCACGGCGCAACAGCGCGCGATGGGCAATCGCACTCGCGCTCGGTTTGCGCCAGGGTGAGGCTCTTGGCCTGCGATGGGCAGACGTCAATCTCGATGTCGGCACGCTGAACGTGCGTCGTAGCCGTCTGCGTCCTCGGTGGAAGCACGGGTGCGCTGACTCCTGCGGTCGCAAGCTCGGTGGTCATTGCCCTCAGCGGGTGCCCCTGCGGAAGGAGACGGCCGGTACGAAGTCACGAGCGGGTACGCGCGGGATCGGCCTACCTGACGAGCTTGTGACGTTGCTGGAGCAGCACAGGGCCACGCAGGGCAGGGAGCGGCAGCGCGCGGCGCAGCTCTGGACGGAGAGCGGCTATGTGTTCACCACGCCGACCGGTGGCCCCTTGAATCCGCGCACGGACTACACCGAGTGGAAGAGGCTGCTGAAGGCCGCAGGTGTCCCGGACGGTCGGCTGCACGATGCTCGGCACACGGCCGCGACGGTGCTGCTGTTGCTCGGCGTCGCCGAGCGGACGGTGATGGGGATCATGGGCTGGTCGAACACGGCGATGGCTGCCAAGTACCAGCACATCACGGCAGCGATCCGGCGAGACGTCGCTCAGCGCGTCGGTGGGCTGCTCTGGAGGCCTGCCGAGGCGGCCGACGAATCGGGCGACGAGGACGGCACGGCAGCGGTACCGGTTCCGGCCTAGCGGCCACAACTGAGACGACAATTGAGACTAGATGACAGAGCCCCGATCACCTGTGGTGGTGATCGGGGCTCTGACCTGCGGTGGCGGTGGGATTTGAACCCACGGAGGGTTGCCCCTCACACGCTTTCGAGGCGTGCTCCTTCGGCCGCTCGGACACGCCACCGCTAAGAACAATACAAGACGAAGGCCATCGACTTAACGCTGCCCCCGGAAGAACGATTCGAGCAGGTCAACGCACTCGGCCTCGAGCACACCGCCGCGCACCTCGGGCCGGTGGTTGAGTCTGCGGTCCCGCACCACGTCCCAAAGCGACCCCACAGCCCCGGTTTTGGGCTCCCATGCGCCGAAGATCACACGGGACACGCGCGCGAGCACTAGGGCCCCGGCGCACATCGTGCAGGGCTCGACGGTCACCGCCAGGGTGCAGCCGTCCAACCGCCACCCGTCGCCGAACTCCGCGGCGGCGGCGCGGAGGGCCAGGATCTCGGCGTGCGCGGTGGGATCACCGAGTGCCTCACGCGCGTTGCACGCGGAGGCCAGCGCGGAACCGGACGGTGAGAACACGACGGCACCGATGGGCACGTCGGCACCCGAATCACGCGCAACGCGAAGCGCCGCGCGGATCATGTCCTCATCAGACGGCAACGTCACGCCTGAATGGTGTCCAGGAGCTTGACGAACTCGTCGCCGAACCCGACCCGCTGCGCGATCATCTGGAGCTGCTCGTCGGGGTAGAGGTCGACCTCGTCCACGATGATCTGCAGCTCGTGCGACGGCATGCCTAGGTCGGCGAGCACCGAGAGATCACCCTCGGGCCACAGCTCGTTGTCCTCTTCGTCGGGTGGTTCGACGCGGAGCAGGTCCAGCACGTCGGCCGCGATGTCGTAGTCCAGCGCGGCGGCGGCGTCGGACAGCAGCAGCGCGACTCCGCCTGGCACCGGCCTCAGGATGATGAAGAACTCGTCGTCGACGGCGAGAAGTCCGAAGAACGCTCCCGTCGATCGCATCTGACGCAGCTGGGTGATCGCCGCATCGAGCTCGGACAGCGCGGAACTGTCCATCCTGCTGCACCGCCAACGGCCGTCCTCTCGGACCACCGCCACCGCGAAGCCGTTGACCGGCTCCTGCTCCGTCATGGTCACACCGTAGGGGTCGGACGACCTTCCCGGTAGCTGAGCCCCCGCACATCGCGTGACGGCTGTCACTATCGAGTCATGAGCACAACCACGACGGATCCCCGGTTCACCGGCCTGCTCGAGGCCGCCCGCGCGCTGCAGCCCCGCACGGTGGCGCTCCGGCGGCAGATCCACAAGCACCCCGAACAGGGGCTGAAGCTGCCGAACACCCAGGCTTCGGTGTTGCACGCGCTGGAGGGGCTGCCGTTGCACGTGACCACGGGGAAGTCGACGACGTCGGTCGTCGCGGTGCTCGACGGTGAGGAGCCCGGACCGACGGTGCTGCTGCGCGGCGACATGGACGCGCTGCCACTCCAGGAGGCGACGGGGCTCAACTACTCGTCCGAAGTGGACGGCTCGATGCACGCCTGCGGGCACGACACGCACGTGGCGATGCTGGCGTCGGCGGCGCGGCTGCTCGCGGACCGCAAGGGCGCGTTGAAGGGCAAGGTCGTGTTCATGTTCCAGCCGGGCGAGGAGGGCTTCCACGGCGCCCGCTTCATGCTGGACGAGGGTCTGCTGGACGTGGCGGGGCGGCCGGTGGAGAAGGCGTTCGCGCTGCACATCACGTCGACGCTGCGCAGCGGTGTGGTGACGTGCAGGCCGGGGCCGATCATGGCGAGCGCGGACACGTTCCACGTGCACGTGAAGGGGCGTGGCGGGCACGGTGCGATGCCGCACGACGCGCTGGACCCGGTGCCCGCGGCGGCGGCGATGGTGGGTGCGCTGCAGACGATGGTCGGCAGGCGGGTGAGCGTGCACGCGCCCGCGGTCGTGACGGTCGCGCACCTCAAGGCGGGCACGACGACCAACATCATCCCGGAGACGGCGACGCTCGAGGGCACGATCCGGACGTTGTCCGAGGCCACCCGCGGCCTGGTCCACAAGGAGCTCAAGCAGGTCGTCAAGCACACGGCCGCCGCGTACGGCTGCCACGCCGAGGTCAGCATCGTGCCCGGATATCCGGTCACGGTGAACGACGACCGCGTCGGGCAGCACGTCGTCGACCTGGCCGCCGAGTCGATGGGCGCGCGGTGGAGCGAGCCGATGACGGACCCGCTGATGGGTGCCGAGGACTTCTCGTACGTGCTGCAGAAGGTGCCGGGCGCGCTGGCGTTCCTCGGGGCCTGCCCGCGCGGTGTCGATCTGGCCGAAGCGGCGCCGAACCACTCCAACCGCGTGCTGTTCGACGAGGCCGCGATGGAGCACGGCGTCGCGACGTATGCGGCGTTCGCACTGGACGCTCTCCGGTGAGAGCAGAATGTCTCGTGTGCGAGACGTGTGCGTGGTCGGACTGGGACTGATCGGCGGCTCCGTGCTGCGCGCCGCGAAGGCGGCGGGGCGGACGGTCTGGGGCGCGGCCGAGCTGGCGGACGCGGTGAAGGCCGAACAGGACGGCTTCACCGTGTTCCCGCTCGACGAGGCACTCGCGAAGGCGAGAGACGAAGACGCGCTCGTGGTGCTCGCCGTCCCGCTGCCCGCGGTGCCGGACGTGCTGCGCAAGGTCCGTCCCGGCACCCGGCTCACCGACGTCACGAGCGTCAAGGGGCCGGTCTCCGACGCCGTCCACCGGTACGCGCCGGAGGCCAGGTTCGTCGGCGGCCACCCCATGTCCGGCACGAGCCGCAGCGGCTGGGAAGCGGGCCGGGCGGACCTGTTCCGCGGCGCCGCGTGGGTGGTCACGCCCGAGCAGCTGGACGACGTGCTGATCGACGTGATCACGCTGGCGCTCGACACGGGTGCGCACGTCGTGCCGACGACGCCGGAGGAGCACGACGCGGCGGTCGCCCGGATCAGCCACCTGCCGCACGTCATGGCGGCGGTGCTCGCGGCGGTCGGCGCGGACGGCGGGCCGCTGGCGCTCGCGCTGGCGGCGGGCAGCTTCGGTGACGGCACGCGGGTCGCGGGCAGCAGGCCGGAGCTGGTGCGCGCGATGTGCGAGGGCAACAGGGACGCGCTGCTCGGCGCGGTCGACGACGCGCTGGGCAGGCTCGGCGCGGCCCGCGGTTCGCTCGCCAGCACCGGTGGGCTCGCGAAGACCATCGACGCTGGTCACCAGGCCCGCCAGCAGCTGGTCACCCAGCCGGACCGGACGCCGCTGACGATCGACCTGACCGCGCCGGAAGCACTGGACGCGCTCAGGAGCCTTGGCGCGCGTGGCGGCCGGATCATTGCTCTGAACGGCACAACCGCGAAAGCGGAAACCTCGTAGGGTCGCCGGGTGGATCGACGGAAAATCGCCGCCGTCGCCGGTGGGCTCGTGCTCGTGACCGCCACTGCTGTCGTGCTGCGCCTGGAGAGCACCCCGCAAGGCCTGCAGAAGTTCGTCGACCCTTCAGTCGAGCTGGTCGCCGCGCCCGAGCCGGAGAAGCCGGTCAACGCGCGCACGTCCGCACTCGAACCGGACACCCTGCAACTCGCCTGGGCGGGCAACTCCGACGCCTACGAGGTGCGCTGGGGCGACCACTCGCAGCTGGTCAGCGCGGCGGAGGCCGAGCTGACCGGGCTCGTGCCCGACCAGTCGGTCGACGTCGAGATCCGCAGCGTGAACCCGGTCGGCAAGCGGTCGGACCCGCTCGTCGTGGACGCCGTCCCGCGGCAGGTGCACGCCGACCACGGGTCGGGCAAGCTCAACCAGCCGATCGACCGGTTCGACGGCCCGGAGAGCCTCGACCCGCGCCAGTGGCGGGTGCTCGGCGACCCGGCGTGCCTCGGGCTGAGGCCGTTCGGCGCGGGCAAGCGCCTCGACGTCAGCTGCTCCACCTCCCTGCAGTCGAACCGGCCGCTGCGGCTCGCCGTGCCGGACGACGAGGGCGTGGTCGGCCGCGTGATGCTGACGGCCGCAGGCGGCGACGAGAGCTCCATCAAGCTCCAGCTGCTGCCCGAGCCGCTGCACGACGCGATGCCCCTGGTCGACCCCGTGCAGGGCATGGTGCAGCTCGAGCTCACCAGCCAGGGCACGCGGCTGCGCGCGGACCCGATCCTCCCGCTCACCGAGAAGCTGATCCCGCTGGGTGACTCCCCGGCGACCGGGCTCGCACCGGAGGCGCGGCATCGCTGGGAGGTGCGCATCCTCAAGGACGCGGTCATCGCGCTGCGGGACGGCGTGGTCGTCGCGGCCGAGGCGGTCACCGTGCCGTGGACCGTCGCCCGCCCGCGGATCCTGGTGGACAAGCAGGCGATGCTGGACTCGTTCGGCATCGGCGGCGTGCCGGAACGCGAGATCCCGGCGAGCCGCGTGGGTCTCGGCGAGGGCACCGACCTCGGCAAGGTGCCGAGCCAGCAGCTCGACGACGCGGTGGCCGCGCGCCTGGTGCTCGCGGTCGCGCCCGAGGCGAAGGGGCCGGTGACCGTCGACTACGGCGGCCTCCCGCTCACCACCAAGGAGATGAACACCGTCGATCCGAGGTACGTGTACGTCGACGTGCCGCTGAACCGCAGGGAGCCGGCCGTCCGCACGAACGTGCCGATCCTGATGTCGTCGCTGATCCTCACGCACAAGCCCGGCGCGCGACCGGGCCCGCTGCCCCGCCTGTCCGACCACCAGCCCGCCGCCAACTCGGTGCCGCCCAAGGTGAAGGCCGTGCACGACTCCGGGATCGAGCCCGCGACGCAGTTCCCGCGCACCGGCCGGGTGCTGATCACCGCCGAGGTCGCCAACGGCAACCACGAGGGCATCGAGCTGGAGATCGACGGCAAGCGCCTGCTGACCCTGCCGACGACCGAGGACGGTCCCGCCGCCAGGGGCAGGCACGAGATCTGGGTGAAGACCACCGACTACTCACCCGGCGGCCACCGGGTGAAGCTGACCGTTCTGCCGCCGGATCATGGCGAACCCGTTACCACCGAAACCGTGTTCGAGGTGCGGGAAACGTCTTAGCTTGGCCCCATGGACCGCCGCCGGGTCGTCATCGTCGCCGCCGCTGTGGCGCTGGTCGGCGGTGTCGTCATCCTGCGCACGGTCGGTGCGGGCGACGACCTGAAGCAGCCCAAGAAGCCGCCGCCGACCGCGCTGACGGCGTACGCGGTGGACGGTGTGCTGATCCCGAGTACCAAGGACCGGCCGCACTCGCCGGCCAACCCGGTGACGAGCCCCGGCCACCACCGGCTGAAGGTGCGCTGGGACGGCGACGCGCCGGGCTACGAGGTGCGCTGGGGCGGCAACGTCCGGTTCGTGACCAGGCAGGCGATCCAGCTCGACGGGCTGGAGAACGAGAAGGAGCAGCAGCTCGAGATCCGCGCCGTCGACGCGTTCGGCCAGCGCTCCGAGCCGGTCACCGCGAAGGGCACGCCGCGCGCGGACAACGCCCAGTACGCGTTCGTGGACCGCTTCGACGGCCCCAACTCCCCTGATCCAACGCGCTGGCGGTTCGCGAAGCGCACGGACTGCGCGCGGGCGACCCCCGGCGACGGTGACGACCACCAGCGGCTCGTGGTCAGCAGCAACTGCGCGACGAACGTGGTGTCGCTGCGGTCGCGCGCGCCGTTCGTTCGGGCGGAGGAGAGCCGGTTCGTCGTCGAGACGGACGCGCCGAACAGCGGTGGCCAGCTGCTGCTCGACCTGGTGCCGGGGCCGGTGAGCATCCAGCCGGACGAGGTGCTGCCGCAGGCCGTGCGACTGGCCGTCACGACGGACGCCTCGGGGAACTCGCTGGTCGAGCTGTTCCCGAACGGCACGTCGAAGTCGCTCCCGCAGGCGCCGCCCGGTCTGAGCTCGCGCTGGGAGCTGGTGATCACGCCGAGCGGGATCCGGGCGGAACGCGACGGCCAGGTCGTCGCGACGTCGCCGTTCGTGCCGCCGTGGCAGGAGGCGACGGCGCTGGTCGGCGTCGCCGCGCTGGCGGGTGACCGGACCCGCGCGGGCATCGACCTGGTCGGGTTCCGCGGTGGTGCGACGAAGCCGCCGGAGCTGGGTCCGACGCCGGACCTGAACGTCGACGTCAACATCCCGCGGCCGGCGCCGGAACCGAAGCTGCCCGGTGTCAGCGGTGGCCACCTGCGGCTGGTGATCGTCCCGGCCGAGGCGATGGACCCGAACATGAAGGTGCTGTTCGGCGGCGCCGAGGTGACGCTGCGGCCCGCGTTGCCCGGCATCGAGTGGCAGGCGGGCATCGAGTACCCGGCGATCGCCGACCTGCCGCCCGAGGCGATCACCGAGCCCATCAGGGCCTCGCTGACCTCCGCGACACGCGTGCAGGTCACGCACGCCGACGTGGAGCTGACACCCACTCCCGGTTCCAGCCACCCGCCGCCGTCGACCCCCACTGAGCCGCTGAGCGGCCAGCACACGCGGCTCGCGCAGCCGCGAGCCGAACTGCTCGACGCGACCGCGCAGCCGGTCCCGCAGGGCGAGGGGCTGGCGCGCGGACGGCTCGTGCTCGAGGTGCGGATGGACTCGCTGGCCAGCGCGGTCTCCGGGCTCGCGGGGTTCGACGTGCGGATGGACGACACGCGCATCGCCACCGTCGCGACCGCGGCGGACGGACCGGGCGTCGGAGGCCGGTGGCGGATCTCACTGAACACCTCGACGCTGTCCACGAGCCCGCACACCATCGAGATCAGAGCCTTCAGCACCGATTCAGAGACCCCGACCGAGTCCGCACACGTTTCCTTCGTGCTGAAGCCCTGATCCAGCAAGATGGGATGCATGCCGCGCCCACTGATCCTCGACGCCACCCGGACCCCGTTCGGCCGCTACCGCGGCGGGCTGGCCGGCATCCGGGTCGACGACCTCGCCGCACTGCCGATCGTCGAACTGCTGCGCAGGCACGACCGGCTCGATCCCGCGCGCGTCGACGACGTGCTGCTGGGCAACACGAACGGTGCCGGTGAGGAGAACCGGGACGTCGCGCGGATGGCCGTGCTGCTGGCGGGCATGCCTGCCACGGTGCCGGGCGTGACGCTGAACCGGCTGTGCGCGTCGGGCGGTGAGGCGATCATCCAGGCCTCGCGGACGCTGGCGGCCGGTGACGCGGACCTGCTGATCGCGGGCGGCGTCGAGGGCATGTCGCGCGCACCGTTCGTGACCGCGCGGCCGGAGAAGGCGTTCCCGGACCGGCTCGAGACCGTGTCGACGGCGCTGGGCTGGCGGCTGGTGAACCCGCGCATGCCGAAGCAGTGGACCGTGCCGCTCGGGCTCGCAGCCGAGCAGGTCGCGGTCGAGCTGGGCATCACGCGCGAGCAGATGGACACCTTCGCGCTGCGCTCGCACCGGCGTGCCGCGGCCGCGTGGGACGCGGGCGTGCACGAGGGGTTCGCGTTCTCCGTGCAGCTCGCGGACGGCGGGTGCGTGCGGCGCGACGAGTCGGTGCGGCCGGAGACGTCGCTGGACAAGCTGGGCAAGCTCAAGTCCGCGTTCTCCGACCACGGACCGGTGACCGCGGGCAACTCGTCGCCGCTGAACGACGGCGCGGCGGCCGTGCTGATGGGCACCGAGGCCGTCGCCGCCGAGCTCGGCGTCGAGCCGATCGCCGAGGTGCTGGGCAGCGCCGTGACCGCAGAAGAGCCGCACCGGTTCACGCTGGCGCCCGTCTCCGCGATCAGGAAGCTGCTGAAGCGGTTGCGCGTGCAGGCCGAGGACGTGGACCTCTGGGAGATCAACGAGGCGTTCGCGGCGATGGCGCTCTCGGTGCTGCACCACCTGCCCGAGGTGGACCGGGAGAAGGTCAACGTGCACGGCGGCGCGCTCGCCTACGGGCACCCGCTGGGCGCGTCGATGCCGCGCGTGATCGTCGACGTGGCGCGGCACCTGCGGGCACGTGGCGGTGGCCTCGGCATCGCGGCCGCGTGCGTCGGGGTCGGGCAGGGCGTCGCGGTGGCCGTTCGGGCCTAGCCGTGCTTCGAGTTGTCCACAGGGCTCGCTGCGGGCGTGAGTTGTCCACAGGGTCGGCTGTTCGCGCGCCGAATTGTCGGTGCTCGCTGGGAGAATGAAAGTCAGGGGTTCCCCCGGCGGGGACGCCTGCGCGAGCACGGCCCGAGCGGTTTCCGCCCGGCTAGTCTCCGGCTGTGCTGAGCGAACTCCTGCGCGCGGTCCCGCTGCCGCCGGGCCGGATCGTCCACGCCACCGAGGGTGCGCCCGCGTTCTGGCTCAGCGACGACCCCGTCGACGCCGCCCTGTGGCGACGACTGGACCACGACGGGCTGTGGCCGCTCGTGCTGACCACGTCCGAGGTCGACGATCCGGGCCGTCCGTGGGCGTCCGGCGAGGTCTGGCACGCCGGGAACACCGCACCCGAGAACCACGACCCCGAGCAGCTGATGGCCGGCTGGTGGCACGGCCTGGCCGAGCCTGATCCCGACGAGGAAGAACTGGTCACCGATCCGTTCGGCAGGCAGTGGCCTGGGCTCGCTCCCCCACACCCGCAGCGGCACGACCCCGGCGAGGCGGCCTCGCGGCTGGCGGAGAGCCTGATGACCGAACGGGCGCGGCTGGGTCTGGTCGCAGCGCGGCGCGGATCCGACGCGCTGGTGGCGATGGGGTGGAAGGGGCCGACCAACTACGTCAGCGACATCGGCAGGCTCGCCTCGGTGCTGCGGTCGTGGGAGGACCGGTTCGGCGCGCGCGTGGTCGGGCTGGAGAGCCACGCGTTGCTGCACGTGAGCGTGGCCGCGCCGCCGGTGGACCACGAGCAGGCGCTGCGGGTCGCGGCCGAGCACTTCACGTTCTGCCCGGAGAACGTCCGCACCAGCTCGACCATCGGCGACTACGCCGAAGAACTCGTCGGCAGCACCGAATGGGGATTCTGGTGGGACTAGGTCAGATGCGGCGGGAGATCGTCGGGTAGTCGACGACGATGCCGGTCGCGTCGACGGTGATGTCCTGGTCGAACTCGCCGCTGGTGAAGTTGACGACCGACCCGGTGTCGCCGACGGACACCGTGCGGTAGCTCTGCCGCACCGCGCTCACCGTCAGGTCCGGCAGGGTCACCTTCACGACGGGCAGGTCGTGCTCGCCCGGCTCGCGGTGCAACCCGAGCCTGCGGATCGGGATCGCGTTGAACAGCACGGAGAACTGCACGTCCACGTCCAGCGCGCCGTCGAACGTCGCGCGTTCGGCGCCCTTGCCGTGGTCGACGAGCCACGCGCCGTCCTCGCTGCGGGCGATGGAGACCTGACGCTCCTCCTCGACCGTGGCCGTGCGCAGCAGCACCCGTTTCACCTGGCCACCCTCACCGACGGACAGCTCGAAGGAAGCGCTGAACTGCTCCCTCGGCCCCGCGGCGACGAGTCTGCCGGACGCGCGGAGCCGTTTGTCCGGCGAGAGCAGGAGTCTCACCTGCTCCAGCCGCGGCTCGGCGTAGCCCTGCCAGGTGACCATTTCGGGCCTGCGTGCGGCAGGACGGGCCTCCCCGCTGGGGGCGACCCGTTCGGCCGTGTTCGAGGAGTTCACTCACCCACCCGGAAGAATGTCCTTGATCTTGTCGGCGACCGACTCGATCTGCTCTTCATGACCGAACTTGCCCGCGACCGCCTTGGCTGCCGCGTCAACGCCCTGGTCGACCTTCTCGTGGTGCTCCTCGGCCAGGTCCATCGCCTTGTTCTTGATCTCGTCGAAGTTCATCGGTGCTCCCTCGCACTCCTGTCGCAGGGTACCGGACCGGTTCCCCGTCACGGCTGGCCAAATCACGCTACAGCCGCCTGGACAACTCGGCTCGATGCCGGTGATGATGGCCGCGCCGCCGCCTGGTCGGCCGCATCCGCGCGGCCAGAACCAGGAGGAACGCCACATGTCACGGCTCGTGCGCCGGATTCTTCCGGTTGTGCTGCTAGTGCCATTCGTTGTCACCGCTCCAGCGGACGCCACCCCTGGAGCACCGAAGTTCTCGACCACGACGGTCGCCACGTCCGTCGCGGCCCGCAGCGACCGCAGGCCGGTGGCCGGTGGGCTGTACGACGCGAAGGTGCGCAAGACCTTCATCTCGTGGGCCGGCAAGTACGAGGACAACTTCGTCCAGGCCTACGACCACCGCAGCTCCGCGTGGTCCACGCCGGTGCGGGTCGCCGACGGCGACTCCGACTCGCACAACTACCCCACGATGATCCAGGCACCCGACGGGCACCTGCTCGTCTTCCGCGGCATGCACAACATCGAGCTGCGGATGTCCCGCTCGCCGCAGGCGCACTCCGCCGAAGGCACGTGGACCGAGACACTGGTCTCCAAGAACGCCGCCACGTACCCGATGCCGTTCGTGACCCGCGACGGCACGATCTACGTCTTCTACCGGGAGACCTCGCGCGACCTCGACCCGACGAAGCCGACCGACACCAGGCCGATGCTCTACATGGTGTCCAAGGACAGCGGCAAGACGTGGAAGAGCTCCAAGGACATCACCGGTGACGAGTTCGCGATCGGCTCGACCAGCCGTGCGGACAACATGAACGAGATCTACATCGGCCAGCTGCGGCAGGAGCGCAACGGCCGGGTGCGGATCGTCTACACGCTCGCCGGTGGCGGCACCGAGGGCCATCTGCACGACCGGTACCACCGCAACATCTACTACGCCTGGTTCGACCCGAGGAACCTGCACTTCTACTCGGTGACCGGACGCGATCTCGGCACCCAGATCGACGACGCGGACCAGGAGAAATATCTGAAGGTCGCGGAGACCCCGCTGACGCTGCCGAACGCCGTGAAGTCGCCGGACTACATCCAGCTCGTCGGCACCACGCTGGGCCAGAAGCCGTTCCTGCTGTGGTTCACGGGCGACCCGGACAAGGGCCCGCTGCACAACTACATGTCCACTTGGAACGGTCGCAGGTGGGAGACGACCGAGGTGGCGCGCGGCCTGCGCACCAGGGACATGGAGCAGCTGGACCCGTTGACGTGGCGGGTGTACGCGACGGAGGACGGCAAGCCGAACGTCAACACCTACATCGTGCGCTGCGGGAAGTGGACGCCGGAGACGGTGATCCCGACCGCGAAGCCGGTGCAGCGCGTGGAGATCCTGGAGAACTTCCGCGATCCGGTGCGAGCGTTGTTCTCCGGCGCGTCGAGCGACCGCGACGTGTCCATTGCGGACGGTGACATCACCGTGGCGGGCTTCGCACGCCGTTAGAAACGCAGAAGAACGCCCCCTGAGCCGGCGCGGGCTCAGGGGGCGTTCGCTTCAGTCGACTTCGGACCGAAGATCAGTGGGTCAGGCGCTGGCCTTCTTGCGGCGCAGGAAGAACAGCGCACCGGCGCCCGCGCCCAGCAGGCCGAGGCCGATGCCGAGCGGGACGAAGATCGACGCACCCGTGCTGGCCAGGTCGTCGTCGTTGCCGCCGCCACCCGGCGCGGGGGCCGGCTTGGTGGTGGTCGTGGTCGTCGGCGTCGTCGGCGTGGTGGACGGCGTCGAGCTCGGCGTGCTCGGCTGCGTCACGACCGGAGCGGCGACCCACTTGGCGGCCGCGTCGGCGTCGACGGTGACCTTCGACGGGGCCGCGACGATCAGCGACTGCGTCTTCTTGTCGTTGCCCGGCTCGCTCTGGACGAACAGGCGGCCCTTCTCCAGGGTGGCGTTCACCTCGAGCGCGAACTTCGCCTCACCGGCGGCCGCGTCCTGCGGGACGTTCACGAAGAACTCGGTGACCTTGTCACCGGGAGCCGCGGCACCCTTGAGCTCGGCGTCGTTGACCTGCTCGAGCGGCTTGCCGTCCTTGTCGGTGATGGTGACGCCCTTGGGCAGCTTGCCCTTCACCTTGACCTGGTCGGCCGTCGTGCTGACGGTGAACGGGCCGATCTTCTCGCCCGCCTTGCCCTCCTTGAAGGTCGGGTCGACCTTCAGCGTGGGCTCCGGCTGCACGTCGAGGCCGACGTTGTCCTTGCCGGTCAGGTACTCGTACAGCTTCACGACGTCGTCGTTGCCCGTGCGGTCCGCGTCGAGCTTGGCGCCGTCGCTGAAGTGCCACACGGCGGCCTGCGTGCCCGCGATGGCTTCCTTCTGGTCCAGGTCGAGGCCCTTGATGATGTCCTTGGGCTTCTTCTCCGGGTAGGAGTTGTGCAGGATCCAGTTGATCTTCTCGCGGTTGCGGTCCGGGTTCTTGCGGAACAGCGAGTCCGTGTTCGGGTGCTGGTCCCACGGAACTTCCTTGAGCCCCAGGCTGTTCTTGAGGGGCGTCGGCAGCTCGACGCAGTACGCCTGGACCTTCACCTTCTCGCCGTCGATGACCTGGAGGCCGATGAGGCTCGTGTCCAGCTTGCCGTTCATGCCCTGGAGGTAGACGTCCAGGCCGTCCTGGCTGGCGCTGTTGTCCGGCTTCACCACGACCTCAGCCGTGGCGGGGAGTGCCGAGAGTGTCAATGCGACGGAGGCGCCGAGCAGTGCCGCGCCGATCCGCAACCGGGAAGCCATGGGTCTCCTTGCTCGCTGAAGTTAGCCCGAACGCATGAGAAAGTCGTGACCTGATCAGAGCGGCCGGTACCCCTACCAACACAGAACTGACAGGAAGCGAACCGCACGGTATCCGATCGGGTTACCCTCGATCGGGCAGGTCTCACGCTTCGCACACGAACGGCTACACCAGGGCAAATGAGACGCATTGGTCCACTATGGACGTCGCTGTACAGCGGCAGCGACCAGCGTTAACAGTCAACACAACTGGATTCGTTGCCGAACAGTTACATGTGGACAGACGCCGGACATGCGAAAGGGCGGCGGATCGGTGATCCGCCGCCCTTTGCGCGCCCGCGCCCCCGAAGAAGCGCGGGCGGAAGCAGTCTCAGCCTTCCGCCGGGACGTACTCGACGTCACCGAGGCCGGTCACGTCCTGCCCGTAGAACACGGCCGAGGACGGGATGCCCAGCCAAGCGGCGGAAACCATGGAGGCCGCGCCGTAGCCGATCGCGCCACCGCCGTTGTTCCACTGGTCGTTCAGCGCGTCCAGGGTCGGGGCCTGGTTCGGGGCGTCGTCGGCCTGAGCCGTACCGGCGCCGAGCATGCCGGCGATGGCCGCAACGGGGACGAGCGCGCCGAGGAGGGTCTTGCGCATTGGGGATTACTCCTTCAAAAGAACCCAGCAATCCATGCACGAGATGGGTTTCCGTGCAGTCGGCTTGGGGATGCGCAGAGATTTCATCGACCAAATGGAACGCCTGCAACCATAGACACGCCCTATCACCGCATCAGGGGACAGTGATCACCCGGACCAGTGAAAGATCGTTGTGCTCGTTAACGCCCGAAAGAGTTCACGCGACAAGTTCGGTCGCCGCGACCGGCCTGATGTCGCCGGGGCGCAGGGAAGTGCCGCGCAGGCACAGTTCCCGCGCGGCCGGTCGGTGGCCGGTGAGAATCCATTTCACGAGCGCCGCGAGCTGGTGCGCGATGAGCGGCGGAACCGCGTCGCCGACGTGCCGGTAGGCGTTGCCGAGTATCGAAACGTCGAACTTGAACGAACGCGGAAATCCCTGGAGAAGTGCCATTTCCCGGACCGTGCACAGGCGGTTCTGCACGGGGTGCGCGTACCGGCCGTTGCCGACGTGCGCGCATTCGCGCTTGATCGTGCGCGCGGGCTCGTCCCACCACATCCGCCCGTAGACGTCGGGGTGCGAACCCCACCGCCCGGCTTCGACGATCTTGAGCTGGGCGGGGTTGAGCAGCTGCTCGGTGTCCGGTGACCGGAGCAGGTCCGCCCACGAGCCGCCGTCCGCGGGGATCGCGCGCATGCGGTCCATCGTGCGGTCCTGGGTGAACCGCGGTGACACGTGGATCGGGTCTTCCGCGTGCGCCTCGCCCGCCTCGATCACGGGCAGCTTGCTGATCGCGCGGCGCACGGTGACCGCGTTCTCGCGGATCTCCCTGCCGTCCCACAGGTCTTCCATCGTGAGCAGCGGCAACCCGGTGTCGACGGCGACCATCAGCGACCGCTCGCGCAGCTGCGGCAGCCCGAAGCGGGAGAACATGTGCGTGTCGCCGCGCACCTGGTAGCCGATGCGGGTCAGCTCGTCCGCGAGCCGCTCGAAGTGGTGCCGCTGCTTGCCCTTGACGAGCTCGCGCGCGTTCTCCAGCAGCACGACCTTGGGCCGCAGCTCCTCTGCGTAGACGGCGATGCGCCCGACGAGCGAGTTGCGCGGGTCGTCGCGCAGGTGGTTGGCCGCGGTGATGCGGCTGAAGCCGGAGCACGGCGGGCACGCGAGCAGCACGTCGAGCTGGCCTCTGCGCAGGCCCCACACCTCGCGCAGGGCGGACGGCGACACGGTCGCGAGGTCGACCTCGAGCGGGTTGATCCCGATGTTCGCGTGGTAGGTGTCGTTGCAGCGCAAGGAGCCCAGTCGCGACGACGGCTTCCCGATCTGCGCATCGGCGGCCCCGACCACGCGGAAGTCCCGGTGGGCGTGGAAGCCGTAGCTCATGCCGCCGGCTCCCGAGAAGATGTCGGCCACCGTGTAGGACACGGCTTGATCGTACGGCTGCGCCAACCGGGCGAAGACCACGACATCCCGTAGCGTTCTCGCGCATGGAGCTGCCGCGTGCGTGGCAACGGCCTGATCCGTTGCGTGGACTCGACAGGATTCCCTGGCACGAACTCTCCGACGGGCGTGGAAGTGCCGAGGGAGTCGACCGCTTGCTGCGCGCGCTCGTCGCCTCCGCGCGCGACGAGCGCGAACGCGCGCTGGTCTCGTTGTCGGACAGACTCCTGACCGACGACACGGTGTCCGAGGCCAGCGCCTACGCCGTGCCGTTCCTGGTCGAGCTCGGTGCCTCGTACAAGGTCGCGGCCCACGTCCGCGACCGCGTGGTCTTCCTGCTGGCCGCGCTCGCGTTGGCGGGCAAGGGCTTCACCGAGGACGGCAAGCGCACCCGCCGCCGCTGGAACTCCGCGGGCCGCGAGCTCCCGCGCACCGCGCCCGACTGGATCACCCAGACCCGGCACGCCGTGGCCGTCGGGGCACCCAAGATCTTCGAGGCGCTGGCGCAGGAACGCGTCGGGTGCGTGGTCGCGCTGGCGTGCGCGGTGGCCGACCGGTGCCCCGAGTACGTCGAGGCGCTGATGAGCGACATCGCCAACGAGTGCGACCAGACCGACACCATGCTGCGCGAGTCCGCCGACATCGCCCTGCACCTGCTGCAGAAGCAGGACACACCCGACCTGCTGGTGCGCGGGCTGGCTCAGGGGCACCCGGACGTGCTGCGGGAGTACGAGACCAACGCCCGGCCCGCTCACCAGCCTCGCGAGATCACCGTCGCCCAGATCGGCTACCGGTTCGCCCTCATCTCCGCGTACGGCGACGAGGAACTCGAGATGCCGTCGGGGCCACCCTGACGAAGGTGGCCCCGGCGGGCACAGCAGCTAGGCGATGACCGCCTCGGACTGCATCGACTCCTCGGACTGCATGTCCTCGACCGCGAGAGCGGGCTCCAGCGGGCCGAGGCCCGTGCCCCACTCCTGGTCGGCCAGCGCGAAGGCGGCGACGGTGAGCGACACGACCGGGCGTCCGATCTCGACGGTCTCCCGGTGCAGGTCGAGCTCCAGCCGCCCGCCGATGGGCGACGGGCTCAGCCGCAGCGTGGCGTGCGACGGCTCATCGCCGTGCGCGAACCGGCAGTTCCACCCGTTGAACACGACGCGCCGCTCGACCTGCTCGGTCGGCTGGATCGCGCGCACGTTGGCGCCGACGGACCCGGCGCGCACGTGGTCGGCGGACTGCAGCAGCAGGTCCTCGAACTCCATGGACGTGATGCCGAGATCCCAGCCCGCCACCAGGGCGACCTGGACCAGCGCGAGCGGGAGCTGCGGCTGGGCGTCCTCGAAGCACACCATCGCGCCGCCGTAGCGGGTGTTGATCTCGGTCGGCAGGAAGCCGTCCTCGGTGGCGATGCCGTCGAGCGTGAACGTGCCGCGGTAGTCGACCGTCTCGCGCAGCCGCTCGCCGACGCGGCGGGCCAGGTTGCGCATCTCGTCGCGGATCCAGACGGGCGGGTCGTAGTACGACGCGCAGCCCGCGTAGAGGAACCGGGCCGAGTTCTGGCGGCGCGGCACGACCATCTCGATCGGACGGAGCACCGCGGTGCCGTCCGGGAAGACGACGCCGTGCACGCTGACCGGGATGCCTTCCAGGAACGGCATCACGCGGACCTGCTCGCACTTCGGCTCGAGCACGGCGAAGGCGTCGCGCGCCTCCTCCGGCGAGCGCACCCGGCGGACGAAGTTCGCGCCGCCGTTGATCGCGGGGCCGTCGCCGGACCACACGACGCCAGCGCCGCGGTCGAGCAGCTCGGAGGCCGCCCACAGGTGCTCGAAGTCGAGGTCGAACACCATCGCGGGCGCGCGCGGGGCGGACAGCTCGTCCCACAGCGCGTCGATGGTGGTCTTGTTCTCCAGCTCGACCCAGTCGGCGCGGCGGTGGTTGAGCACCGGCCTGCCCTGGAACGACGGGATCTCGTTGTACGGCGTGCTGATCACGACCGCTTCGCTGTCCGGGTCGAAGTCGCGCAGGATCGCGCGCACCTCGGGCGCCGGCTTGCTCAGCAGCTTGCCCAGCCTGCGCTGCTCGATCGCGACGAACCCGCCCTTGATGCCCAGCGACACCCAGCGGGCGATGTCGGAATCATGCAGCGGCGCGTGATCATCGGTATCGAGCACGAGGGTATGGCGAGCGCCGAGCGCATGGAGTTCATGCGCGCGCTTCGCCAACCGCGTACCGCCGGCCAGCACGACCAGCCGATCTCCGAACAACCTGCCGAGGCGCTCGTTGAGCGCTGCGAGAACATGATTCATCGCCGAGAACCCGCTTTGTGAGAAGCGATGGATGTGTCCGGCGAGCGCCGGGTGACGCGTAGCGTAGATGCACCCGGTATGTGCGGCGAAGCACGGTCCGGCAACGGCCGGATGAAGGTTGTTGCGAGCCGGTCGATCTTCGGCTTGTCGGGCCCCGGCGAGGGGTTCGGTGCGGCGCCTACTGGCGCGCGGCGTCCCTCAGAACCTGGTCGACCCTGCTGAGGAACGAGCGAGGAGTCGTGACGGCGGGCGCGGGCAGCTCGGGGAGCTGAACCTCAGGCGCGGGCGCGGCACCGACGATGTCTGCGACGTTGCGGAGGAACTCCTGACGCTTGTACTCGTGCACGGCGTGGTCGTGCAGGAGGCCTGCGATGCTTGTGTGCACAGCGCGGTGGGGGTAACTCACTCGTGTGTTATCGGCGTAGTTCCCGTCCACCTTTAGGGTCAACTTGTGCGAGTTCTCGTGACGGGCGCCACTGGGTACGTCGGCCGAGCAGTCGTCCCTGAGCTGCGGTTTCGCGGCTGGGACGTGATCTGCCCTGCTCAGCGGCTGCACGAGCCCTTCGACGCGACCGGTGTCGACGCGGTGGTCCACCTGGCCGCACTCGGCAACGTGCGGGAGTCGTTCCAGCAGCCGCTGCGCTACTACGAGGTCAACGTCGGGGGCACGCTGAACCTGCTCTCCGCGCTCGACGGGCACCGGGTCGTGCTGGCGTCGACGGCGGGTGTTTACGGTGCGCCCCTTGATCAACCGATCACCGAGGACTGCCCGCGCGCACCCTCGTCGCCCTACGCCGCGTCGAAGGCGGCGGCCGAGGACCTGCTCGCCTGGACGGCTGCTTCCGGCCGGATCGGGGGGACGGTGCTGCGGCTCTTCAACGCGGCCGGTGGAGGCGACACGGACACCAGTCGGGTGATCACCCGACTGGTGGGTGCGGCCGCCGGGGAGGTCCCCGGATTCGAGGTGTTCGGCGACGGGTCGGCAGTGCGGGACTTCGTGCACGTGCGCGACATCGCGAGCGCCGTGGCGATCGCGCTGGAGAACTGCGAGGTGGGCGAGTCGGCCGTCTACAACGTCGGCGCGTGCGCGGCGTCCGTCAACGACGTCCTGGCGGCCGTGGAGCGCGTCACCGGGCGGGCGGTGGACGTCACGCGGCGGCCCGCGCACCCCGGCGAGGTGCGCGAGCTGCGCGCGGACACGTCACGGCTGCGCGCGCTCGGCTGGAAGCCGGAGCACTCGACGCTGGACGAGATCGTCAGCGACCAGTGGCTCGCTTCGGCACCGGGATCCGGTCGAGGTCGCTAGCGACGACGACGTCGCCGTCGAACACCGCCTTGGCCTCCGCGTAGAACTCCTTGGGGTCGTCGTAGCGCTGGGAGAAGTGGGTCAGCACGAGCGTGCGCACCCGGCTCTCCTGCGCGACGCGCGCCGCCTGCTTCGCCGTGAGGTGGCCGTGGTCGCCCGCGAGCTGCACGTCCCGGTCGAGGTAGGTCGACTCGATCACGAGCAGGTCGGCGTGGTCGGCGAGCTCGTAGACGCCGTCGCACAGCCGCGTGTCCATGACGAACGCGAACTTCTGCCCCGGCCTCGGCTCGCTGACCTCCTCCAGCGTCACGCCGTCCAGCACGCCGTCGCGTTGCAGGACCGACACCTGCCTGCCGGAGATGCCGCGCGCCTTGAGCTCATCCGGGAGGATGCGCCTGCCGTCCGGTTCGACGAGCCGGTAGCCGAAGCTCTCGATGCCGTGGTCGAGCCGGTGCGCCTCGAGCGTGCCGAACCTGCCGGTCGCGATCACGCCGCTGCTCTCGACGGGCTCCTCCTTGATGTCCACCGCGTCGTAGAACGCGCTGGCGTAGCGGAGGCGTTCGAAGAAGTGGCTGCCGGACTTCGGGAAGTGCGCGTGGACGGTGTGCTGGACCTTGTCCAGGCTCAGCCGCTGCACGATGCCGGGCACGCCGAGGCAGTGGTCGCCGTGGAAGTGCGTGATGCACAGCCGGGTGATGTCGCTCGCGGCCGCGCCGCTGCGCAGGAGCTGGCGCTGCGACCCGTCACCGGGGTCGAACAAGAAGCCCTCGCCGTCCCAGCGCAGCAGGTAGCCGTTGTGGTTGCGGCTGCGCGTCGGCACCTGGCTCGAGGTGCCGAGGACGATCAGTTCCCGGACTG
Source organism: Lentzea tibetensis (assembly GCF_007845675.1). Taxonomy (GTDB): domain Bacteria; phylum Actinomycetota; class Actinomycetes; order Mycobacteriales; family Pseudonocardiaceae; genus Lentzea; species Lentzea tibetensis. The sequence goes on from NZ_VOBR01000008.1 coordinate 215,793, forward strand.
TCACTCTTGAACGTTAACGTCTGGCCCATGGAGAGCGTGCGGTTGGCGGGTTCGTGGCCGGTGGAGAACGCGGCGGCGGCCGTGGTGTCCTCGTCGGGCTCGGTCTTGGGGTCGTTCGGCGACCAGTCGCGGGTGTTCCGGCTCGCATCGGTGACGAAGCTGCTCACCTCGTACGCGGTGCTCGTCGCCGTCGAGGAGGGCGCCGTCGAGTGGGACCAGCCGGCCGGCCCGCCCGGATCGACCCTGCGCCACCTCATCTCGCACACGTCCGGGCTCGCGTTCGACTCGTCGTCGGTCCAGGCCGAGCCGGGCACCCGGCGGATCTACTCCAACGCCGGGTTCGAGGTGATGGCGTCGTTCGTCGAGTCGGCGTGCGAGATCAAGTTCGCCTCCTACCTCGACGAGGCCGTGTTCCAGCCGCTCGGGATGACGTCGACGCGGCTGGAGGGCAGCCCCGCGGCCGGAGCGGTGTCGTCGGTGGCGGACCTGGCGCTGTTCGCGGCCGAGCTGCAGGCACCGCGGCTCGTGTCCGCCGAGCTGGTGCTGGAAGCGTCCTCCGTCGTTCTTCCAGGGCTCTCCGGTGTGCTGCCGGGGTACGGGCACCAGCGGCCGAACGACTGGGGGCTGGGGTTCGAGATTCGATCGTCGAAGTCGCCGCACTGGACCGGGACCGGCAACTCGCCCCGGACGTTCGGCCACTTCGGGCAGACCGGGACGTTCCTGTGGGTGGATCCGGAGGCGGGGGTGGCGTGCGTGGCGTTGACCGACCGGGCGTTCGGCCCGTGGGCCGTCTCCGCGTGGACCCCGTTTTCCGACGCCGTGCTGGAGGAACTTCGTGCGTGAGACCACTGTCACCGACCTGTTGGCCAACTACGGCCACTTCACGTCCATGCAGGTCCGCGACCTGCGCGTGCGCGGGCTGTCGTTGCACTGGGAGCGGTTGAGGTCCGCAACGCAGGAGTTGTACGGCGTCCCGCTGCCGGACGATCTGCCCGCGCGTGTGCTGGCGGCGCTGGGCGCACGCCGGGACGCGACCGTGCGGATCACCGTGGTGGGCGTGGAGCCGACGCTCGTCGTGTCGCTGCGCGACCCGAACCCCGGCCGCGGGGCGCGGCGGCTGCTGAGCGTCGACTACGTGCGGCCGGTGCCGCACATCAAGCACGTCGGCACGTTCGCACAGACCCACTTCGGCAACGTGGCCGTTCAGGCGGGTTTCGACGACGCGCTGCTGGTGGCGCCGGACGGGCTGGTCACCGAGACGACGATCGCGAACGTCGGTTTCTTCGACGGGTCGGACGTGGTGTGGCCGTCGGCTCCTCAACTGCACGGCACGACGATGCAGCTGCTGGAGTCCTTGGTGCCGTCACGGCGCCAGGAAGTGCGGCTGGCGGACGTCGGCTCGTTCTCCGGCGCTTTCGTGACGAATTCGGCCGGCGTTTCGCCGGTGACCGCGATCAACGGGCACGAGTTCGCGGTCGACGAGCACCAGGTGAAAGCACTCGTCGACGCGTACGAATCGGTTCCGTGGGACTCGATCGGCTAGATGAAGTCCCAGGTGACCTTGATCCGACCTTTGGCGCGCGGCGCGAGCTTGTCGAACGCAGCCGGCGACAGGTCGATGTCACCCGACAAGCACGTCACGCACAGGGTGGCGACCGTGGCGGTCGTCGTGGCGCCGTTTTCCCCGGTGACCTGGATCTCGTCACCGCCGTGAGCACCACCGAGGAACTGCAGCAACGACACCCCGGCCACCAGATCGGCGTCCGCGTGCGTTTCACCGCACACTCCCAAGCCGGGGAAGTAGACCCAGGCGCTGCCGTTGAACAATGCCCGAGATTAGACATGCCGTTGAGATCAAAACAACCCGTGAATTTTGTGAGACTCACTCAACATTTCGCTCGGCGAGCTGAATGGCGAGCGCGCGGAGGACTTCCTTGACATCCACGTCTGGGCAGTCGTTCTCGTAGGCCTGCACGACACCGCGGAACGCGAACATGAACCCGGCGGTGAACCAGGCGAACTGCGAGAGCACCTGATCGAGTGCCTGCTTCACGACCTCTTCGGTGCCCGGCGCGGGCGGTTCGCCGAGCGCGACCTCGTAGCTGAACACGCCCTGCTGCAGAACCTTGAGGGCGGCGCGCAGGTCGTCTCCCGCCTCAGCCGCCTCGTGGTCGTACGTGAGCATCAGTACGCCGAGCGCCCGCTGCATGATCTCCACCTTGTCCACGGGGAGATCCTGGCCGCCGAGTGCGCCGCAGTCCAGCCGGGTCGTACGGAAACAAATAAATCCTGCATGGCCGAGTACGCATAAATGGATTCACACGTCCGGGTGACGGAACAGTTGTTGAAACTCCCTTGCGCGCGACTACCACATAGTGGGCGCGTCTCATTCCACGTCGCGGAGCGTATATCTCAATTGGATGTTATCAATCCGTTTCAGCCAGTTCAGCGATCGACGTGACCTGCGGATTCACCAGAGGATTGCCTTGTCGTTGTCAGACAATTCCCCTCCCTGGAGTTAGTTGTGCGTAACACCGTCGCCCGCATCGCCAAGCCCGCCGTCATCGCCCTCGCAGGCGCGGCCGCGATGCTCTCCGTCGGCACCCAGGCGTCCGCCGCGGAGACCCACGAGGCGCCCCGAGTGCCCGGCGAGGTCCTCGACGCGGTCGGTCAGGTGCCCGGCAAGATCGCTGCCGTGCCCGTGAACGTCGCCAAGGTCCCGCTGGCCGCCGCCAGCACCGTCGCCGAGGTCGCCACCAACGCCCCGGTCGCGGGCTCCGTCGTCGCCGGCGCCCCCGTCGTCGGCGCGATGGCCGAGAACCACGAGTCGATCGGCGAGGCCGTCGGCCGCGTCCCCGGCAAGGTCGTCGATGTCCCCCTGGCCGTGGCCAACGTGCCGCTCACGGCCGCGGGCGTCGTGGCCGGCAACCTCCCGGTCGGCCACTGAACGGCGGGACGGGGGCGGCAACGGAGCGCCGCCCCCGTTCAGCCCCCGTCACCGGCACGTGCTTCGGGGACGTGCCCGGCACGCGGGCGCCCCGCTCCATTCGTCAGGAAACATGACCCAACCCCCTGTTAGTTCGACCCTCACCAGTTGTCTAACAGGGGGTGAGTTGTCTGGCTTCGGTGTTCAGCGCTGAACAAACAACGCCGTACAACCGGTCAGAGCCAGCGTTGGGCGGGCGGCGCCTCGAGCGCCCCGCCGAGCGCGCCGAACTCGGCGACGTCCTCCTTCGGCCCCATCTGCCGGATCACGAAGAGCCTGCCGTTCGCGAACCGGATGAGCTGGCCGGTGACGTCAGCTGACTCGTCGCTCAGCAGGTGGGTCACGAGCGGTGCGACTTTTCCGGAGGGTCGCCGCCCGGCCCCATCCGCGTGACGGCGACGGGGCAGATGGCGTTGACCCGAATTCCTCGACTCTTCAGTTCGACGGCCCAGCCGACCGTCATCGAGGCGACCGCGCCTTTCGACGCGGAATAGGCCGTGACACCCGGCTGCCCCACCATGGAAACAGAGCCGAGGTTGACCATCGAGCTGCCGGGCCGCATCACTTTCGCGGCATTGATGGCGCAGTGGAACGTGCCGAGGACGTTCACCTCGATCAGTTCTTTCAACCGCGCGGGATCTTCGTCCGCGAGCGGCGACTCGTGCCGGAGCCCGGGGTTGTTGACGAGCCCGTCGACCTTCCCGAACGCCGCGAGGCAGTCCTCGATGACGGCCGCCGCCTGCTCCGGCGCCGCGACAGATCTCACGCTGGCCGAGGCGCGGCCGCCGAACCCCCTGATCCCTGCGGCCACCGCCTCGGCCAGCTCCCCCTCGACGTCGTTGACCACCACGGCGGCCCCCTCACGGGCCGCGTGCTCGGCGAACGCCCGGCCCAGCCCCTGCGCTGCGCCGGTGACCACCACGGCCTTCCCGTCGAGTCTCCCCACACCTCGAGTGTGGGGAGCGGACCGACTACGCGCCGCCCCTCGGACGACAAGAGGTTGCGGATCATCGGTAAGCGGTTTCCAGCTGACCCGCCAACGTGACCCGTCGCGCTATAGGTGAGCCCCCTGCCGGTCTTCCGGCAGGGGGCTCACTACCTCGGTCGATCAGCCGAGGACGGTCTCGCAGCTGACGAAGGTCGGGCCACCCGTGCAGGTGTCGGTGTTCGCGCCGCCGTTGACCGTGTTGGTGTGAGCGCCACCCTCGAGGTTGTCGTCACCGTTCTCGCCCAGCAGGGTGTCGTTGCCGTTGAAGCCGCGCATGTGGTCGTTGCCGTCGCCACCGCGCATGGTGTCGTTGCCGGAGTCGCCCCACATGTAGTCGTTGCCCTGCTGGCCGTCCATCTCGTCGTTCTTCGAACCGCCGTACATGTCGTCGTCGCCGCCACCGCCGACGATGAAGTTGCCGGACGTGTTGTCGGCGATCGTGCGGTGACCACCGAACAGGGTGTCGTTGCCCTGGTTGCCGTAGACCCGGTCGAAGTCGCTGCCGCCCTCGACGACGTCGTTGCCGTTCTGGCCGGCGAGCAGGTCGTCGCCCGTGCCGCCCAGGATGAGCATCGGGATCCACACGCTGTGCACGCGAGCGTCGACGATGTCGTCGCCACCGGCGGTGTAGATGCTGATCGACGCGATGCCCGCGCCCCCGCACCGCACGACGGTCTTGTCGTGGCCCGGCATCCAGGAGCAGCCGTTGCCCGGCGCGAGGTCGACGATGTCGTCGAACCAGTAGAAGCCGGCGTCCTGGGTCACCTCGAGGTTGTTGTTGGCGCCACCGCTCGCGATGTACGCGATCTGGTTGCCGGAAGTGCTGACCGTTGCACCGGCCGCGGCATGAGCCGTGCCGACGCTGACCAGGGCAGCCGCGGAGACGACGGTCGCGACAGCGCCGGCCTTCAGAGCGGCAACTCGCAGGTTCTTCAACATAAGACGGTCTATCCCCTCGCTGAGGCGCAAGGCCTCACTTTGATTTCCGCACACCCTCTGTGCGTCGAAACCAATTCGAGTGGGCCTCACCACACGCCCGCCACACCACATCCACAGTGGACGAAACTTCTGTGTTCCTTGCGCCATAAGGCCTATGCGCCTCGCGCACATGCAGAAACCTAACTCGCGGTTGACGAATCGTCGTCCGCCGAGTGCTTGCTCTCCAGGTACCTCCGGCGCCTCTCTTCGTACCTCTGGTGCTGGGCTTCCTCCCATTCGTCGATGGTGGCGTAGTGGGTACCGGTGTACCGCCGTTCGAGGTACGCGACGAACGCGAGGCGGTCCGCGTCATCGATGAGCACGAGCCTGTGTTCGGCGCGGGACCGCTCACCCAGGTCCAGCAGGTAGCCACCGCCGGGCTGGGGAACGCACCGGATCAGGCCACCACGTCCTGGGTGGCCGGCGTTCGTGTGCGCGCTCTTGACGTACAGGTGGAACCAGTCCTGGTCTTCCCACTCGCGGATGTAGTCCACCCACTCGCGGAACCGCTGCTCCTGCCACCACACATCCATGCTGGCGAACTTGTCGCCGCAGTACTGACGCTCGAGGTAGGTCACGAACGCGACGCGTTCCGCGTCGTCGGCGAGGACCCACTCTTCACCGAGCTCCAAGCCGCCCGCGGCCGCGATCTGGTAAGCCCGGTAGATGGCCATGTGACCCTGAGTGCGCTCGAGTTGGTCGGCGCAGGCACGTAAATCCACGCGCGCAGCCTAGACCTGGCCGTTGAATGTTCCAGGTCTGCAGATCGGTCCTATGCCTGCGTGAAAAACGGTGAATGAGACCCAAAAAGAGACTAGAGGCCCGGTACCAAGCGGTACCGGGCCTCTGAGCAGCGCGCTCGGCAGGATTCGAACCTGCAACCTTCTGATCCGTAGGAAGCTGCCGATGCGCTGACCAGGCGTTCTGCTGGCTCGACCATCGGTGCAGAGGGTGCACGAGTTGCCCTCGTTGGCATGTCGTTGCGGTCAGGACTGCGGTCGGGTTTGGGCTGCCCACACCTCCGGCATCACCCCGACCCGAAGCCGATCTCGCGGTCAGTGGTGGCGGGTCAAGGCACGCTTTCCCGCCTTGACGCGACGCCGCTGGCCGTGACTGATCATGGCGGGTCGGGGTGAAGCCACCCCAGTGAAACGGTTGGTAGTGAACCGCGATAGCAGGGACATGCCCATCTGGTTATCCGCTGTGATCCCTGCCTTCGCTGCCCTCGCTGGTGCCTCCATCGGCTTCTTTGCATCCGTGCTCGGACATCAGATGACACTGCGAGCTGCCGTGAAGCGCGACGAGCGCAGCTCTGCAAGCCGCCTGCGTGATGAGCGTAAAGAAGCGGTACTCCGCTACCTCTCGCAGGCTCGGGAGTTGGAACGGCTTGCCGAGCGCCGTTGGCACGGTGACAAGATCGACGATGACTACTGCTCAGAGCAGACGAGCCAGATGTGGTACGCCGATGCCGAGCTGCTCGTCTTGTGTTCGCGTGACGTGCACGATCGTGCTCTCGCCTTAACCGAGATGATCACAGATCTCGCTTGGAATCGACGTGATGAACAACCCTGGACGGTGCTGGCACCCGTTAAGCACCGGGCCCTGCTGGCCGCCAGGAGAGAACTCGGCCTGGCTGCCCCGGCCAGCTCATGATGTAAGGACAACTCATTGGCCGTTGGCGCGGAGCGTCAGCGGGCGTCGATCGCCCGTGCCAGCTCAGTCCGCGGTGACCACGGTGCGATCGCCACGGCCTTGCAGGCCGGAACCAGTTCGGTTCTGCGCGCCGTCGTCGGCGGCGCTGTCCGAGGCGGCTGTGCCGCGCCGCCCGGCCGACAGGCGGAGCGAAGCGGGAGCCTGGCGTGCCGGGATGGATGTGGACACGGTGCCAAGGCGACGGGCACAGCGCGCCGCCGACGGCGGCGCGCCTTGATCCCATAGAGCTAGGTTCGGCAACGGATTGAAACGCATCCGGCTACCGGACCGATGTCCCATCCACACGGCGACGTCATGCTGTCGGGTGCTAGAAGCGAGCTGAAGGACGGACTACTTTCGATCGGACCGGAGAGGGGGCGACATGCGGGATTCACCATGGGCGATCAGCAGGTTCGATGAGGCGTTGCTCGAACTGCTGGGCCAGGGTCAGAAGCACCTGTCGCTGGCGGACGCGGTCGATGCTATCGGTATTGAATCAGGCGAGCAGATCAATGTCGAAACCATCCTCGCCGAATCGAACAGCCCACTGGAGTCACTTCTCCCTCGCGCGCTTTCAGGTACCGAAAAAGACCGACGCGGAGTGCAGCACTTAGAAATCGTTGACAACCGCGGAAGTTTTGTAATTTCTGCCTGGCCAACGGCCCACAGAGGCGTCTTCCATCTGGCAGCAACCACGCCTTTTACCGATCCTCGGTGGCAGAAGGTTGAGCGCTGGATCGGACGCGCCAATCCCGAGGTTGTCCCATGCTTCCTAAACCATGCCGACTTCATCGACATCGGTAGGGCCCTGAGCGAAATTGGCGACGCAGAAGTCAGCCGCCTTACGGCACGCAACCTAGTCGATCAATCGTCCCTTGGCCGCAGTTGGAAAAGTAGGTCTGACGGCCTACGTCTCTCCCCTCTCGAAGCCATCGCCGAAGTTGAAGCCAACCATGCATCCGTACGCACAATGACAATGCGGGTCGGTCAACTTCTTTCGCTGCACCTTCGTAGGCTTGCAGGAGCAACGTTTTATTCGGGCAACTTCACCGCCTTCGATGATGTCGTACTGTCTCGTCTTGCCAAGGCTGGCGCGACGCGCAGAAGCCTCATGGCAAACCGGCACAGACGAGTGGGAAAGCCAGTCGGAACGCCAATATCAGTGAAGCTTCCAGGCGCTTTCCTTGGCACAGAAATCGACACGTCCGAAGTTCTTGAAACTTTGGAAGAACTCAGTCAGGTCAGCGTTGCAGTTCTACACCGAAACCCCTATCTGCATGTAGTCGTAACCGACTACTCAGATGGATCAAACTTCGATCTGTTTGTCACCGACGCAGATTCGATCGATATCTACCCAGGTTTTCGAGCAAGCCGCGGATCTTTGACTCGACTTAGCCAGCGACTTGGCGAAAGGTTCCTCGCAACAGATATCTCCGATGCGGCCGAAGACGACGAGGTCTCTCTCGACGACCTAGTGGCAAGCAGGTAGCCACGTGGCGGCGAAGGACGAAAAGACCGCGAATTGTGAGAGAAAGCTACTCGAAGACTTCGCCACCTACGATCAGCACGTTGATGTCGTGTCAGCCTTCGAATGGATGTTTACCGACCCAAACGTTAAGTCGTTGCCGTCGACGGTAAAACATTTCGAACGCTTCCCCAAGATTAAAGTTTCAAATACGTTGACGCTTACCCCAGATTTTACCGTGCTTTTTGCAGACAATACGGCAATTGTTGGCGAGATAGCCAAGTTTGCAACGCATGAGAACAGTGTAGATAAGCTTTGCAAGCAACTCGCGAACTACGACACACTACCAGGAATCCCGGCTGGGGCCGGGAAGCTAGCAAAGGCTTCTCATGCCGACGTAATGCAGATCGTCAGTATGAGGTTAGGCCCACAAGCCGTTCAGCGCATCATCATTGATAGACTAAGGAATCCCGACCACCCATACAAGCCTTCACACGCTCCTGTCATAGTTCAGTACGCGCGCGAAGACCAGACCTACATGTTCCAGAGGGTACTCCGTAAGGAGAATGGCAGCCTTCATTGCAATGAACGTCAGCCAAACATTGGCGACTACCTTGACGAGGGCCTTAATATCTCCGCATCACGGTTCGTGAAGATAAAGTCCGCACGTGCGCTGATCAATGACCAAGCAGATCGCCTGTACTTGGCCACACATCTATGGGCAAAGACATGGCCTACGGCTTACGGCGTCGGCACTAGTGACATCTCGATCAACCCTGCCGACACAGCAGTTCTTCTCCGTAAACACCACGGCGTCGGCACCGCTAACGATGTTAGACGCGCGTTGGAGTTGCTCGAAAGCGCAGGACTCGCAGCCAAGGAACCTGAGGGTAGGTGGCTGATCTCTCGAAAGTTACTTGGACGAAGCGGAAAAAGAGAGGTCCATTCGATCATAGCCCGCCGGGCATGCCAGCCTGATGCGCCGAAGACGGTATCTGCAAAGCGGCGCAGAAGCCGGCATACAACCCTAGGGCAGGGCAGCTTGTTCGAATTGCCATTCGAGCCCGAGCCCGAGCCCGAGCCTATTCTCGAACTGCCATCAAAACCGATTTTGGCAATAGAAGGACCGTCACGGGAGGCTAGCGAGTAGTAGCGCGATGCTCGTTACAATGGCAATCGGAGACCGGTTGGCGAACAACTCGATCTTGCCGGGTTTGTTGGCGTACCCAATCACCAGCACACCGGAATCATGGGCGGCCTGAATGTCAGTCAGCGAGTCGCCCACGAGGGTACATTCCGCCGCAGCAATCCCCAGAGCATCGCTCGCCTGACGAAGTAGGAATGTACTCGGCTTCAATAGTGAGGGGTCAGGCTCAGTGCGCGCAGATACGTAACTGACGTGGGGAGCCAATCCGTGAAGGTGAAGGTATTCCTCAACCGCGGCAGCACTGTTGTTGCTGACGATGGCCAGTTTCCGACCGTCAGAATGCCATGCACGGACGAGATCATGAGCACCGAAAGTGGGCTCAGCAGTCGCAATCGCCTCGACTTCATGAGCTCGCAATGCGGCCTCTACGTAGCGCGCTTCCTCACTGCCCAGAGTGGACGCGAAGGTTAAGATATCGAACGGATCATCGGTCTTCTGAACTGCGAAGGGAAGATCATGGCATGCACCCTCTGCGAGAACTTCGCGAAGTTGTTCAGCTACGACAGGGGCGGGAAAACCTGCGAAAACTGAACAGATAGGACCGTCAAAGTCCAGCAGAAGCGTTTTCGTGTCGGCCAAGATGCGATGAATTATCGAAGGATCGTCCACCGACACGCGGCTGCTCGTCACCGCTGGTACTCCGTTGAGACCGTGCTCCACATGGAGTCGAACCACATGCGGGCTTGCTCGACGTACTGACTGCCAGTGCTGGTGTCGTCGTCGGTGACGCTGTGGTGGAAGAGGATGGCTTCCTTGCCCACCAGGTCGTAGATCGGCTTGGGCTCTCCGTCGAAGCGGATCACGTGCTCACGAACCGGGTAGAAGCCGAAGAAGGCTTCCTCGTTGTTGAGCAGGTAGAGCTTGAACAGCGGTGCTGCCCTGTGAACCTTGATCTCCGCGGAGACGTCCTTCACCAGGCCTAGGTCTCCGAGCTCCTGAACGTTGTCGATGATCGAGAGGGTGTGGCGGCGCATGATCTCGTCCATGCGCTTGCGGAAACCTGGGCTGTCCTGCAAGTCATCGACCTGGCAGGGAATCGACCACGGCTGAGATGTGTCCGGGACGAGCATCCGAATGTTGATCGAGGCGGGTGTCAGCCGGCCGATTCGGATCTTGTCCAGCGGCTCCTGCATGACACCTTGAAGTGTCTCGCCAGAGAAGCCTGCGAAGTCGATCGACACGTGCTCGGCGTCGAAGGCGCGCTCGATGTGCGGACGCAGGCCGACCGGGCGCTCGGTGCGCTCGCGGACGAAGACGCCGCTGCCCTGTCGGGAGACGATCAGGCCTTCGTCGCGCAGTTCGCGCAGGGCGTTTTGCACGGTCATCGGTGCGACTTCGTACTTCTTCGCCAGCTCGGCGCGTGAGGGGAGCTTGTCCCCCGCCTTGAAGACCTTGGTCAGGATGGCGGCCCGCAGAGCGTTCGCCACCTGCACATACGGCGGTCGCGGGTCATCCGGGTCCAGCGCCATTGCCTGCCTCCTCTGGTGTCTCGCGACTTGCGACTCGCGGTAAGGCACGAGTCGCAAGTCAGGTTACCCAGTGTTGTCTAGCCCGCCTAGTGAGCTAGCTCGATTGAACTTGCCTCGCCAGCCGCTTGACTTGTCTAGCCAACCTGGCTTACCTTCTACTTGGCTAGCCCGGCTAGCGAAGTTGCGGAGGTTGTCATGGCTGTTCCGTACGGCACGCGCTTCAACGCCGTGTTTGACCAGGTGTTTCCCATGGGTGCGCTGATGGTCGGTGAGGTCGCCCCGGACATGGAGTACATGAGCCAGGAGGACAAGGCCCGCGGTAAGCAGGCCAAGCAGAAGATCGACGAACGTTCGGGCAAGCGGCAGTGGAAGGTCGTCGTCACGGACCCGTCTGCCGAGAAGGAACGGGACGCCTCCGTCACGATCACCGTGCTGGCGGACGTCCAGCCTGTTCCACCGCAGGCCGTGCAGGTCATGCCCGGTGTCGAAGTGCGGCCGGTCGCGTTCGAAGGGCTGACTGTCGAGCCGCGCGTCATGGGGGACCGGTTCAAGTACCAGGGCTTCATCGTCCGGGCCATGGCCATCAGCTCGCCGCAGGTCGGCACGCCGCCGAAGCGCGAGAGCAAGCCTGCGGGTCAGCAGGGTCAGAACGAGCAGAAGCCGGCGGCCTGAGGGTGGCGCGGCCGTCGCGTGAGGCGGTCGCTCGCTGGAACACCGCGTATGCGGAGCAGACAGCAGCGTTGTTCGCCGCGTCCAGCACGGGCGATCAGCAGGCGCTGCTCCGGCTCGCTCTTGGCTACTCGGCCGTGGCGCAGGCGTGGCGGATCTTGGCCGCTGATCTGGCGGTGCCTTTGTGGGCTCGCCATGCCTGCTCCATCGCTGCGGAGGAGTTCGAGCGGCGCGCGCGGTTGGAGCTCTCCCGAACTGAGGACGAGGAACAGTGATGCTCAAGCTGATGGTGTCGCCGGGGCCGAACGCCAAGGCGGAGGTCGTGCCCTGGCCCGCGGTGACCTACGCGTACTGCCTGCGGCTCCATCTCGATCCTTCGATGATCGTTATCCACATGCCGGAAGGGCCTGACGCGCAGAAGGAGATGGCCGCTTTCCTGCGGTCGCTGGCCAATGAGGCCGGACTTCTCGCTCTGGTGCTCGATCCGCGTCCGGAGAACCTGCCCGGTCAACGGGAGGCGTGACGAAGCTACGGCTGCTGGCGCGGTTCAGGTACGCGATGGGCTGGACCGCGGTGCATCCGATGACTCGTCGCGTGCGGATGGAGTGGCGGAACTGCACACGCTGCCTGGGCGGCGGCTGGTTCCGCAGCAACGAGAAACGGCCGCTGTGCTCCTGGTGCAAGGCGCTGAATCGGCGGCTCGGCCAAGGCTGATCGACAACTGAAGAAACCGTGTTGGTGTGTCGCGCGGGAAACAGTCCAAGTCTTGGCGGGCTCGACTGTTCCCCGGCGACTTACACCGACTCGAACGACCCTGAAATCGTTGGGACACAAGGAGATTCGAGTCATGCAGAGCGTATCCGCTCTCCGGGGGAGCGCGTCAACTCGACGCTATCCGCCAGGTGGTTGGAAGTTGCGCAATGGCCGCAAGTGCCAGCGCTGCAAGCGGTTCGGCGTGTTCGCGCCTGGACAGATCAGGTGCTGCGCCTGCCTCGGGTGGTTGTCGCTGATCTTCGTCAACGTCGTGGTCATCAACTGCGGCGGTGAGCGATGAACGCAGCAGAGAAGCAGGAGCTCTTCGCCAGGGTGGTTGCCAGCAAGCAGGCGGTGAGGACGTACGCCGTTCTTCTCGATGACGGGCAGCTCGTCAGTCTCGAACTGTCGGAAGCACAGGTCGAAGGCTTCGAGTGCATGACCTGCAAGACGTTGTGCACCTCCGGTCTCGGTGCGTTCCGGCCGGCCGGGCGCGTCCTCAACGTGGGCACCGTCTTCCAGTGCGTTGCTTGCACGGGCGGTGCGCGATGAGCGGAACCAAGTGGGTCGATCCTGCACCGTTCGAAGGTGCCCGTCCGCGGTTTCCCTGGTGGGTGTGGCTGCCCAACTGGGCGAAGGTCGCGGCGGCTCCGTTCGTCCTGCTGTGGCTGCTGGCACGGCTGGCCGTACGTCTGGTCCTCGTCGTGGTCCGCTACCCCGTCTCAACGCTTCTGCCGCTCAGCGGCTACGTGTTCTACCTCCACTTCGGCCTGTCGCCACTGGTGCTGGCGCTGCTGGCTCTCACGGCTGCGTTGGTGCTCTGGTGCGGCCTCGACCGGACATCGTTCCTCCGGCTCGGGTGGCACCGACTGCTGACCGAATGGCGGCGGGCAACGGTGTACGTACCGCAGTGGCGGACGGTCATGCGGCTCGCTGACCTCGCCAAGGAGAACCGGGGCAAGGAGTACCGCCCGAAACTGCGTCGCGTCCGGTCCGAGGGTTGGCGGGACAAGGTGCGGGTCCGCATGATCCCCGCCCAGTCCCCGGAGCAGTGGGAAGCGCGGAGGGACAACCTGGCGCACTCCTTCAACTCGAAGTCATGCCGGGTGCGGGTGCTCAAGCCTCGGGTTCTCGAACTCGACTTCATCCACTCAGACCCGCTGACACGTCCTGTGGCCGTTCCGCAGCTGTCGGACTCGACTGAGGTTGACCTCAAGAAGGTGGTCGTCGGCCGAACCGAGACCGGAAAGCCTTGGCGGCTGCGTCTCCTCGGCTCACAGGTTCTTGTCGTCGGTGTGCCTGGCGCGGGCAAGGGCTCGGTGCTGTGGTCGATCGTCTGGCAGCTGGCACCCGCTATCCGTGCTGGCCTCGTCCGGCTCGTCGGCATCGATCCCAAGGGCGGCATGGAGCTGGGCCAGTGCCCGGACGCCTTCGACAAGGTCGTCTACGACAACGGGGCGGACGCCGTCGAACTGCTCGAGGAAATCGCGGCGGAGGTCAAGGAGCGGGCCTCGCGATACCGGGGCATCCGTCGACTGTGGGCACGCTCGACCGGTGAGCCGTTCACCGTCCTGGTGGTCGACGAGCTGGCAGACCTCGTCGCGTACCAGCAGGACAAGCAACTGCGCGAACGTGCCACCCGCGCAATCCAGACGATCACCTCGCAGGGACGGGCACCCGGCTACGCCGTCGTCGGCCTGGTGCAGGACCCGCGCAAGGAGGTCGTGAGCTTCCGGCACCTGTTCACCACCCGTGTTGCCCTGCGCCTCGACGAACCGCAGCAGGTCGACATGGTGCTGGGCGACGGCGTACGGCAGCGGGGCGCGGCTGCTCACGAGATCAGCGAGAACACACCCGGTGTCGCCTGGCTCAAGGAGGACGGGCAACGGGAACCGGAGCGAGCAAGGGCCTTCCATGTCACGGACGCGGACCTGGTTGAGCTCGGTCTGTTCTTCGCCAAGGCCACAGTCCATGACCTCCCCGGTCGACCTGGCGGCAACGAAGGGAGCGCGGCGGCATGAACGCAGCCATCCCCACTCTCCCCGCCGATGTTGGAGCACAGACCCGCGCGGAACGGATGAGACAGCCCGCGGCTATCGACGTCGCCAAGGCTGCTGCTGAGCAGCACGGAGTCTGCGTCCGGCCGTTCACGATGGAGGTCGAGGATCACGAGACCTTCGAGATCCGCTACGTCGCGGTGCCGTGCGGCTCGACGGTCGAGAGCGTGTGCGCACCCTGCGCCAAGAAGGCCAAGGCGTTGCGGATGACCCAGTGCCGTGAGGGCTGGCACATGGAGGTCGAGCCGGACTTCACGCCGGAACCTCCGACCAAAGACCAGACAGAGCTGCTGACATACCGAGCTGACCTGATGAAGGCGTACCAGGAGGAGGGCAACTCTCCAGAAGCCGACGAGCTGCGAGAAGAGATCCACAGCGTCGACGCGGAACTTCGGCAACTCGGCGTTCGTGGTCGGCTGCCCTCGCCGGACGACCCCGGCAAGCGGCCGGTGAAGCGCTCGACGAAGCGTCGGCAGGATGCGCCGGAACTTCCTCGGCGGCGGGTGGAGAAGCGGACGATCGGGCGGGAGTTCGCCGGCGCGTTCCGGCCGTCGATGTTCGTGACGCTCACGCTCGACACCTACGGGCGGGTGCACGAGGACGGCACGCCCGTTGATCCGGACCGCTACGACTATCGCCGTGCCGCTCGGGACGCGGTGCACTTCGCGTCGCTGGTCGACCGGTGGTGGCAGAACCTGCGGCGGGCAGTCGGGTGGGACGCCCAGTACTTCGCCACGGTCGAGCCCCAGAAACGGGCTGCTCCGCACCTGCACGCGGCGATCCGCGGTTCGATCCCGCACGACGTGATCAGGCTGGTCACGGCGGCTACCTACCACCAGGTGTGGTGGCCCAACCACGACGAGCGGATCTACTTCGGCAACGAGCTGCCGGTCTGGGACGGCAAGGCGGAAGCGTTCGTCGACCCGGACACCGGCAAGGCCTTGTCCACTTGGGATGACGCCGAGGTCGAGGAACCGGCGCACGTCGTCACCTTCGGCCGCCAGGTGCACTCCAAGGGCATCCTCGGCGGCTCGGAGGAGTCCGGGCGGCACATCGGCTACCTGACCAAGTACCTCACGAAGTCCATAGGTGAGGTGATCGAGCAAGACACCGACCGGCAGCGCAGGCACGCGGACCGGCTGGCAGACGAGCTCGCCGTCACCCCGTGCTCGGAGCGGTGCCCGGTGTGGCTGCTCTACGGCGTCCAGCCTCGCGGGGCCAACTCGCGGATGACTGCGGGGCGCTGCAAGGGAAGGGCGCATCGGCGGACCACGCTCGGGCTGCCTGGACGGCGGGTGCTCGTCTCGCGGAAGTGGTCGGGCAAGACGCTGGCCGATCACCGGGCGGACCGGAAGCGGTTCGTCGTCCAGGCGCTTGCTGCGGTCGGCATCGAGAAGCCGGTGAAGGACACGTCGCGGCTGGTCTGGCACAAGGTCCGGCCTGGTGACCCGAACGTGCCTCCGAGGGCGCACCTGCTCATGCATGCCATCGCCCAGCGGGTCACGTGGAGAGCCGAATACGACCGCGCGATGCTCGCGGCCGGCTGCTCTCCCCCAGACCCGATTGTTTCGGCAACTCCGCTCGCGGCTTGATCAATGGGGGATTCGATGTCTGACAGGAACCAGCTTCTACCAGTGCAAACAGTCGCAGACCTGCTCTCGGTCAGCCGGTGGACCGTCTACCGCCTGATCTGGGACGGCTATCTGCATTCGGTTCAGGTGGGCCGTTGTCGACGTGTTCCGCAAGGCGCGTTGGACGCCTATCTCGGCGGACTGCTCGGGGAGGTGGCCTGATGGGTCGCAGGGCGAACGGCGAAGGGACGATCAAGCAGCGGAAGGACGGCCGGTACGAAGCGCAGGTCTTCGTCTGCACGCCTGAGGGCGAATGGAAGCGGAAGTGCGTCTACGGGAAGAGCTGGGAGGAGTGCAACGACAAGAAGATCGCGCTTCAGGACGCCAACCGGCGCGGTGTCCCAGTTGCTACGACCAAGCTCACCGTCGCGGAGTTCTTCGCCTACTGGGTGAAGGAGATCGCGGAGCCTTCGGTTCGTCGGACGACGTACAGCTCGTACGAGGGACTGACGCGGCTCTACATCGTTCCGGGCATAGGCAAGAAGAAGCTCAAGGAGCTGACGGCCCAGCACATCCGCACGTGGCTCAACACGGTGAGCAAGACGTGCCAATGCTGCGCGCAGGGCAAAGACGTGAAATGGGCGGAGAAGGAAGGACGAGAAGCACGCTGCTGCGCCAAGAAGCCCAAGGAGTGCTGCAACAAGGTCCCGTCTTCGGCAAGCGTGCGGTACCTGCTCCGGCTGCTGCGTGCAGCGCTTCAAGACGCAATCGAAGAAGACCTGCTCACCCGGAATGTCGCGACTTTGGTCAAGCTGCCCAACAACGGGAAGCGAAAGCACAGGGCGTGGACTGCGCAGGAAGCGAAGAAGTTCCTCGCGACGGCCAAGGAGCACCGCCTGTACGCGCTGTGGGCGGTGGGTCTGAGCATCGGCCTACGGCGTGGTGAAGCGCTCGGTCTGCGGTGGGACGACGTCGACCTGGCCGGCCAGAAGGTCACCATCGCGCAGGCACTGCACCGGGTCGACGGGAAGTTGAAGCTCGACGAGGTGAAGACCGACTCGTCGGCGGCGACGATCCCGCTACCCACTCCCCTGGTCGCCGTCCTCAAGCGACACAGGGCGGTGCAGGTGGGCGAACGGCTGGCAGCTGGCAAGCGTTGGCAGGACAGCGGTCTGGTCTTCACAACGCCCAAGGGCACACCGATCGAGCCGCGGAACATCAACCGCGCGTTCGAGGCGTTGTGCCACAAGGCGGGCGTCCGGGTCATCCGCGTCCATGACCTCCGACACTCGTGCGCGACGCTCCTCTTCGCCATGGGCGTCGATGCCGCGACGGTGCAACGGATCCTGCGGCACAGCTCGATCAGCGTCACCACGGGCACCTACATCGAGGTGATCGAGAGCGTGCAGCAAGAAGCGGTCAACAAGATGGGTGTGTTCTTCGACGAAGCAGCCGAGAAGTGAACTGCGGTCACAAATGCGGTCAGAGCCCCTGTGGAAACTTCTCCACAGGGGCTCTGAGCTGGCGCGCTCGGCAGGATTCGAACCTGCAACCTTCTGATCCGTAGTCAGATGCTCTATCCGTTGAGCTACGAGCGCATGTATTCAATTGTATCCGAGCCCGGAGGCTCGGCCTTGCGGAGGCTCCGGGATTTGAACCCGGGATGGGGGGTAACCCCAAACCGCATTAGCAGTGCGGCGCCATAGACCAGACTAGGCGAAGCCTCCCGGGGCCCTCGGCCACGACGCATAGATTACACAGGTCCTCAACCGAGAAGCAAAACGCCCCCCTCGTACCGGTGTTTGCCCAGCTCAGACCGGGCAAACACCGATCAAGGGACCCCGTTCAGGCGCTGTTCACGCACGAACGAGTGACGTAGATCATCCGCTGGCGATGTCGAGGAACGGTTGCAGGGCAGCGGGATTGCGCAGTGCGTCGATGGAGACGGCCCGTTCGGGGGCCACTCCGGCCAGGATCTTCTTGACCGGGACCTCGCACTTCTTGCCGTTCAGGGTGCGCGGGATCTCGGTGACGGCGACGAAGCGGTTGGGCACGTGGCGCGGGGACAGGTTCAGGCGGAGTTCCGCGCGCAGCACCGGTTCCACGTCGGAGAGAGCGACGCCTGGCGACAGGACGACGAAGCACAGGAGCTCGCCGTCGGACTGGCCCGCGCCGGACGTGTCGATCACGAGTGAGTCCTCGATGCCTTCCAGGCCTTCGACGACGCGGTAGAACTCGGACGTGCCCATGCGGACGCCGCCGCGGTTCAGCGTCGAGTCGCTGCGGCCGTAGATGACGGCTGAGCCGCGCGAGGTGATGCGGATCCAGTCGCCGTGGCGCCAGATGCCCGGATAGGTCTCGAAGTAGGCCTCACGGAGTCGTGAGCCGTCTTCGTCGCCCCAGAAGTACACCGGCATCGACGGCATGGGCGCCGTGATCACCAGCTCGCCGACCTGTTCGACGACAGCCGTTCCGGACTCGTCGAAAGCCTCGACGGCAGCGCCCAGGGCGCGGCAGGACAGTTCGCCCAGCCACACCGGGCGGTCCGGGGACGCGGCCACGAAAGCCGTGCAGAGGTCGGTTCCGCCGGACACCGAGGCGATCTGGACGTCCTTGCCCACGGCCGAGGCGATCCAGCGGAAGCCCTCCGGGGTGAGTGGCGCGCCGGTCGAGCCGACCACGCGCAGGCCCGTCAGGTCGTAGCGGGACGACGGGGTCAGGCCCTCCTTCAGACACGACTGGACGTACGGCGCGGAGGTGCCGAAGTAGGTGACGCGGTGCTGTTCGGCCAAGTGCCACAACACGTTCAGGTCCGGGTGGGCGGGGCTGCCGTCGAACAGGACGATCGTGGTGCCCACCAGGAGGCCGGAGACGAGGTAGTTCCACATCATCCAGCCGGTGGTGGTGAACCAGAAGAACCTGTCCCCCGGCCCGAGGTCGCTGTGCAGCGCCAGCATCTTCACGTGCTCCAGCACGATGCCGCCGTGGCCCTGGACGATGCCCTTGGGCAGGCCGGTGGTGCCGGACGAGTAGAGGATCCACAGCGGGTGGTCGAACGGGACGGGCGTGAAGTCCAGAGCCGAACCCGCGAACGACGACATCAGGGACGACCACGAGACGGTGTCGTCCAGAGCGGCGCCGTTGTCCAGGTAGTCGATCAGCACGGTGGCGCGCAGCGACGGGATCTGGGAGCGAATCTCCTCGACGACCGGGCGGGTGTCGAAGGACCGGCCGTTGTAGACGTAGCCGGACACCGCCACGAACACCGTCGGCGAGATCTGGGTGAAGCGGTCGGCCACCGCGCGGGCGCCGAAGTCCGGGGAGCAGGACGACCACGTGGCGCCGAGCGACGCGGCCGCCAGGAAGGCGATCAGCGCCTCCGGCGAGTTCGGTACCAGACCGACCACCCGGTCGCCTGAAGTGACGCCCAGGGACACGAGAGCGGCCCGGAACGCGGCGACGCGGGTGCGCAGGACGCCGAACGTCAGGTGCGCGGACAGGCCGTCCTCGCGGTGGAAGATCACCGCCAGGTCGTCGTCGGCGCCCTTGCGGAGTGCGTGCTCCGCGTAGTTGAGGGTCGCGCCGGGGAACCAGGTCGCGCCCGGCATGGCCGACGACGCCAGCACTCGGGACGGTGGCGCGTGGAACGCGATGTCGAAGTAGGCCGCGATCGCGTCCCAGAAGCCCTCGAGGTCGCTCACGGACCACTGCCAGAGGTCCTCGTAGGAGGCGAAGTCGTGGCCGCGCTCTTCGCGCAGCCACGACCGGAACGCGAGCATCCCGTTGTCCCTGGTGGGGTCCGGGCGCCAGAGCACTTCGACGTCGGTGTCGGTCATGCTCCAGTTTCTAGTTGGTGGACAACAGCTCGTCCACCGCACCGGTGAGTCGTGCCTGATCGGTGGGCGCCAGAACGAGCCAACCGTCCGCCTGCCGGACGAGGTAGCGGCCCTCGCGAGTGTCCAACCAGGACACCGTGCGGCCGGTCGGCCGCGCGTTGCCGTCGCGGTTGCGGGCCGTCAGGCCGAGCTGGCCGCCGCCTATGCGGTTCGTCACAGCGCGCATCAGCGTGTACGCCTCGGGCTCGCGGATGCCCGCGTAGCGCAGCACCTCCATGAAGCCCGGCACGCCTTCGCGCTCACCGGCCTCGCCCGCGCGGACGTAGTCGTCCCAGCGCACGTTCACGGCGCGCCCGTTGCCCGCCTGCAACGCCGGGAGCGACGCGACGGTGGCCGACGCGAGCGCGGTGGCGCGGAACGAGCGCAGGTGCACGTCGTCGCCGACGCGGGCCGCGAACGTGCCGCTCCAGCCCGCCGTGGCGAGGCCGCGGGCCATGTCCGTGCCCTTGAAGAACACGATCTCCAGTGCCTTCTCGAACTCGGCCAGGCCGCTGACCAGTGCGCGGAGGTCGGGATCCGGGCGGGTGATCGTGCCGAGGCCGCGCCGGTACAGCTCCTGCGAGGTCTCCTCGACCATGCGCTGACGCGCCGCTCGGGTGCGCCCGAAGTGGGGCGTGCCGAGCGGCACCTCGCGTTCTTCGCCGTGCACCGCCTGCCAGAGCAGGAAGAACTCGCGCGTGCTGAGCTTGAAGCCTCTGTCGGACTCGCTCATTGCCCGATCACCGGCGGAGCGGCCTTGCGGTCGAGCCCGAACACGTTGTCGTCCTCTTCGAGATAAGCGGCGTGCTTGTACTCGCGCTCGTCCTCGCGACCACCGGCCGCCGCGGGCGCGGCGCCCATCGGCGCGGCACCCATCTGGAGCGGGTTCTGGAACGCCTTGGTCTGGTTGACGTTGCCCGCGGCCGCCGCGGCACCCGCGCCGGCACCGGAACGCACCGACTCGGCGCTGCCCGCGACACCGGCCGCACCGCCCGAACTGGGCGCGCCCGCACCGCCACCGCCCGCACCACCCGCCGACGCGGCGGGAGGCATGAACGTGCGGCTGTAGCTGCCGCCACCACCGCCACCGCCCGTGGGCACGCGGCCGAAGCTGCCACCACGCGAGGACGACGTGCGCGTGTTGCTGGTCTGCCCGCCGGAACCCACCGGCACCGGCGCGCCGGTGGCCGACGTGCCGCCGTCCGGCGTGCCCGTCGTCTTCGGGACGGATGCTCCGCCGGGTCCGACGTTCTGGTTGACCGGATTGGTCGGCGGCGCGAGCTGCGGCACGGTCTGGTCGACCGCGATCGAGTTGCGCTGGAACGCGGCCATCACGTCGGCCGCCTGCCGGTGCGCGGCGTCGCTGGCGACCACCGTGTCGACGGTGCCGGACGCGATGACCGGGGCGTTGGCGAACGGGTTCGCCGGCGACTGCGCGGTGATGCCGCCGAACTGCGCCCCGGTGATGTCGTGCTGCATCATCAGGTCCTCGCGCACGGCCCACGCACCGATCGGCGTCGGGGTCGGCGGCGGCACGGGCACGGGAGGCGGCGCGGGAGCCGGGGGCGGCGGCATCGCGTTGATCGCGTCCGTCACGTTCTTGATCTCGGTGTCGATGGCCTTGGCGACGGAGCCCGCGTGCTCGGCGGTGTCCGACGCCCAGGTCGTCACCGACCGCAGACCGTCGCGCGCCTTCTCCGCGGACTCGCCTTCCCAGCCCTTGTCCGAGTTGTCGATGGCCGTGTTCAGCTTCGTCTGCACGTCGGCGAGAACGCTGCTGAGCTTGGCCCAGCCGTCCTTCACCTCGTGCGCGCTGCCGAGCTCGACGCCCTTGGTGAGCATGTCGTACAGCTGCTGGTGCGTGTACGTCATCCAGTCGACCGGCTCGTGGAGGTCCTTCGAGTCCGACTCGTCGTCGTGGCGCTTGTCTTCTTCCGAGTGCGGCTTCGTCATCAGCTCGCCCCGTTCCTCTTCATGTCCTGCGCCAGGTCCTCGTCGGCGTGCTGCGTCGTCGTGACCGCGTTCTTCACCGTGTCCTCGACGTCGTGCAGGATGTAGATCAACCTCTCCATCACGTACACGGCCGACGACTCGCTGCCGACGGAGATGTCCGTGAACTTGGCGCTGATCGCGTCGGCAACGGGGTTCGACCCGAACTTCAGCGGCGTCTCGAGCTTCGGCTTCGCCTCGTCGTAGAGGCTCTGCACCTGGTCGCGCGCGTCAGCGAGCGCCTTGATCAACGCTTCAGCCGATCCCTCGTCGAGCTGGAGCTTGCCCTTGCTGACCGCGGAGTCCATCGCGCTCACGGCCTTGTCGGCCATGTACACGTCGGAGTGCATGACCTTCAACGACTGGGTCGTCGCGGTCTCGCTGGTCACATTGGTCGTCGTCGCCGGTGTGGAACCCGGAATCTCCGTGCCTTCAGCCATCCCTACCCCCTGCACTGCACCTCGCCACAGCAGCACCAAGCGTTACCTCACGCCGCACCCATTAGATGTACCTGGGGCGCCGTTCGGTTCCAATCCGCCGTAAAGACCCTTAACGGAGATGTGCGTCGAACCAGTTAAGCGCACGCTGCCACGCTTCGTCGCTGGTCTTGTCGAAACGGACCACATCGGACGCGGTCTCGCCGGCGATCACCGCGTCCCTGAGCTTCTCGACCGCCTCGGACTCGTCGTCGCCGTAGATCCCGAGCCACGGGCACGTCAGCTCGCCGGCCACGTCCACCAGCGCCGGGAGTCCGTCGGACAGCGGTTCGAGGATCCCTGGTCCCTGCACGGTCACGGCCGCCCCGATGGTCCGGCTGGCCGCGACGACCATCGCCACCGAGCCGCCGAGGTCGAACCCGACCACGCCCATCCGGTCCGCGCTGACGCCCTGCTGGCCCAGCCACACGAACGCGACGTCCGTGTCCTCCAGCACCGCGTCACCCGAAAGCCTGCTCACCTGGTCGTGCACATCGGCACCGTGCACCCGGTCCGCCTCGCCGTAGAGATGAGGTGCGACCGCGAGCCAGCCCTCCGCGGCGAGGCTCTTCACGAGGCTGCGCACGCCGGTGGTGATCCCGCGCGCCTCGTGCAGCACGACGAGCCCACCGCGTACCGCGTTCTCCGGTTCAGCGACGGTCATGCGCAGCTGGCGGCCGTCGGTCAGGGAGAGAGTCTCGATGCGGGTCATGCCCCCCAGCCTTCCACGACCGCGTGAACAAAAGTCAACGTGACCAATCGGACGGAGCAGTGAAAGGATCCGGGGCATGACCGTCCGAACCCGCCCAGACCTGGCCACCTTGCCCGCGTACGTGCCGGGCAGGTCCATCCCCGGTGCGATCAAGCTCGCCAGCAACGAGGTGTCCGCGGGCCCGTTGCCGAGCGTCGTGCAGGCGATCGCGGACGCCGCGACGGCGATCAACCGGTATCCGGACAGCGCCGCCGTCGAGCTCACCACCCGGCTCTCCGAGAAGCTGGGCGTGCCCGCGGAGACCATCGCGGTCGGCTGCGGATCGGTGTCGCTGTGCCAGCAGTTGGTGCAGGCGACCTGCACCGAGTCCGACGACGTGCTGTTCGCGTGGCGCTCGTTCGAGGCGTACCCGATCGTCACGCACGTCGCGGGCGCCGGTCAGGTGCGCGTGCCGCTGACCGACGGCCACGTGCACGACCTGGACGCGATGGCCGCGGCGATCAGGCCGAAGACGCGCATGGTCTTCGTGTGCAACCCGAACAACCCGACCGGCACCGCGGTGACGACCGAGCAGATCGAGGCGTTCATCGAGAAGGTCCCGTCGGACGTGCTCGTCGTGCTCGACGAGGCGTACAAGGAGTTCGTCGACGACCCGGACGTCCCGGACGGCGTCGAGCTCGCCAAGGCCCAGTGGGCGAAGGGCCGCGACAACGTGGCCGTGCTGCGGACGTTCTCCAAGGCGTACGGGCTCGCGGGCCTGCGCGTGGGCTACGCGGTCGCGCCGCCCGCGGTCGCCGAGGCGCTGCGCAAGGTGTTCGTGCCGTTCAGCGTGAACGCGCTCGCACAGGTCGCCGCGCTCGCGTCGCTGGACGCCGAGGACGAGCTGATGGTCCGCTGCCGCGCGATCGTCGCCGAGCGCGGCCGGGTGCGCGACGAGCTGGTCTCCGCGGGCTTCGAGGTGCCGGTGTCGCAGGCGAACTTCGTGTGGCTGCCGCTCGGTGAGCGCACCGCCGCGTTCAACGAGCACTGCCTGTCGCACAAGGTCGTCGTGCGCGCGTTCGCCGGTGAGGGCTGCCGCGTCACGATCGGGGAGCCCGAGGAGAACGACGCGTTCCTGGCGGCCGCGCTGTCGTTCAATTCTTAGGCGCTTCACTTCGTGAGCAGCTGAACGATCGCCGCGACTCCCACCACGACGATGACCGCGCGCAGCGCGACCGGTGGGAGTTTGCGGCCGATCTTCGCGCCGATCTGGCCGCCGACGACGGAGCCGACGGCGAGCAGTGCCACGGCGACCCACGAGACGTGGGCGATGAAGATGAACAGGATGCCCGCGACCAGGTTCACGAACGCGGTCAGCAGGTTCTTCAGCGCGTTCATCCGCTGCAGGTGCTCGTTCATCAGCACGCCCATGAGCCCCATGACCAGCACGCCCTGCGCGGCACCGAAGTAGCCGCCGTAGACGCCCGCGAGGAACACGCCGATCCACAGCGCGATGCCGCCGTGTTCTTCGTTGGTCCGCTCGGCGAGCTTCCTGTTCAGCCACGGCTGGAGCACGACCAGCACCAGCGCGATGACGATCAGCACCGGCACGATCCCGGTGAACGCCTTCTCCGGCAGCGTGACCAGCAGGATCGCGCCGACGATGCCGCCGAGGATCGACGCGGGCAGCAGCCTGGCGATCCGGCTCTGCTGGCCCTTCAGCTCCTCGCGGTACCCCCACGCGCCGCTCAGGCTGCCCGGCACCAGGCCGAGGCTGTTGGACACGTTCGCCACGACGGGCGGGTAGCCGACTGCGAGCAGGACGGGGAACGTCACGAGCGTGCCGGAGCCCACGACGGTGTTGATCCCGCCGGCGAACACGCCTGCCAGCACGACGATGACCGCTTCGAGCAGCGTCAGCTCCATAATGGTTAGCAACGCTAACACTCCATTCGGGACGACGCGCTGTGGTCCGCGCAACACAAAGGGCGACACCCGCGCGGGATGCCGCCCTTTGCGCGCACTACGCGATCAGCTCATCCTGCGACGGCTCGCGGCGCGGGCGCCGAAGCCGAACGCCAGCAGGAGCAGGCCGGCCACCGACAGACCGAGCACGCTCGCACCCGTCTTGGCGAGCGCCTCACGCTTGCCGGCCGGAGGCTTGGGCTTGTGGTCACCCGGCGGCGCCGGCTCCTCGGGGAAGCCGGGGTCCGGCACCTCGGGACCGGCCTCGACGTAGATGTTCTGCGGCTCCTGCCGACCGCGGATGACGTCGTAGCCGTCGCTCTGCCCGCGGAACACGACCTTCCACGGGCCGACGACGACCGGCGTGTAGCGGCCGACCGGCACGTTCGGGAAGGTGAACTTCCCGTCGGCGTCGCTCACCGCACGGGCAACGGGCTTGCCGCTCTCCCGGTCCAGCAGGACCGCCGTGGTGCGCGCGACCGGCGTTCCGTCGTCGGCCCGCAGGATCTGCCCGTGGGTCGTCCACACCGCGCCCGGCACCTTGGCGACGGCGCTGATCCACGGGGCGCCCGGCTCGAACGGCTTCGGCCCGAACGAGCACGACACCGCGACGATGCCGTAGTCGGCGGCGTAGGACGGGATCGGGCTGCTGACCTTGATCACCTTCGTCTCGCCGACCGCGAACAGGACTCCGGGACCACCCTCCCTGAGCGGACCCCAGCCGTCGCCGTTCTCGATGCTGTAGAGCTCACCGCCGCACGAGGCGAAGGCGGTGAACGCCGTGCCCGTGTTGTTGTTGACCGTGATGGTGAGCGTGGCCGGTTCGTCGATCTTGAAGGCCGGCTTGTCGAACTTCGTGGACACGACCAGCTTGTCCGACAGCGGCCGGACGGTCCGGATCTGCAACCGCAGCGGCTCGTCGGCCTTGAGCTCGAACTTGACCACCTGCTCCGGCAGCAGCCAGCCGTCCGCGGAGTTGACCATCAGCCGGTAGTTGCCGACCGGGATGTCGTCGAACTCGACCTTGCCCGATGCATCGGTCTGCTTCCGGAACCAGCGGAAGATCACGCCGCCCTCGATCTCGACGGGGGTGTTCTTCAGCTCCTCACCCTGGTCGAACTTGCCGTTCTCGTTGCGGTCGCCGTAGACGGTGATCACGGCGTCGCCGGTCTTGTGCGTGACGGCGGCGGTGATGAGGAACCCGTTGTTGGACTCGTCGACGTCGCCGGACGCCTTGACGATGCCCTTGAGGTTGACCGTGCCCCCGGTGGCGTGCTCGAGCGTGCCCTTCAGCGTGACCACGTGCACGTCACCGGGTTCGATGGTCTTGCCGGGTCCACGCGGTCGCAGGTCGCCCCACTGGTCGAGGTCGTAGAAGTAGGAAGTGTCGACGAACACCGGCTGGAACACGGCGGTGGCGGTGCTGTTGCCCCGGTTCTTGATCGTGACGCTGACCTCGGCGGTGTCGCCGATGTCGTACGACGTCCTGTCGAAGCTCGCGGTCACCTCGAGGTCGGGCCCGACGGGACCGGGCGCGACGAAGTGCGTGACCTCGCGGGAGTCGTCGCCGTCGAAGATCCGCACGAAGCCCGCGTTGCCCTCGGTGAAGCGCCACGGCCCGAGCAGCACCGTGTCGTAGGTGCCGGCGGGGACGTTGGTGAACTGGAAGATCCCGTCCGCGTTCGTCTCGGCGACCGCGACGCGCGTGCGCGAGTCCCAGTCGAGCAGGACGAGCTTCGTGCCCACGCCCTCGCCCGCGTCGACGGTGCGGTTGTTGTTCTTGTCCTGCGCGACCGTGCCGCTGAACCCGCCGAAGCCGCCGGGCACCTTGGCCGAGTCACTCGCCTCAGGGCCGTCGCCGTTGTCTGCGGAGTTCGGCTCGAAGTCGCACGTGACCTGCACCGTGCCGTACGACCTGGCGTCGTCCGGAACGATCTCGGTCGCGGTGATCGTCTTGGACTCGCCCGCCGCCAGGTCGACACCAGTGGTGAGCGCACCCCAGCCGGGACCGCCGTTGAGGTGGTTGCCCTCGCCGATGCGGTTGCAGCCGGCCTGGATGCCGGTGATCGGGAAGGTGCTCTTGTTGGCCAGCCGCACCGTGATCGTCGCGGTGTCGCCTGCCAGGTAGGTGTCCTGGCCGAGCGCGAGGCTCGCGGTGAGCGACTCGGCCATCGGCCGCACGGCGCCCGCGGTCACGTCGGCGGGCTTGCCGGGCACGACGTCGAACCGGTGCGCGGCACCGTCGGTGTGCCGGACGACCCAGCCACCGGGCAGGTCGTACCAGGCGTCGTAGTGGCCGGACGCGATGTCCGGCAACGTCCAGCGGCCGTCCGCGCCGGTCGTCGTCTGGTGGCTGCCGCTGGGCGAGCCGCCGTAGACCGTGACGACCGCACCCGCGACCGCCTCGCCGATGTCGGCCTTGCCGTTGCGGTTCACGTCGGCGTAGACGAGGCCGCCCGCGCCGCCCTTGGTGGCGGTGACGTCCGCCTTGGCGCTGAAGTAGTTGTCCTGGAGGAACGCGTCACCGTCGTCGGAGCGGACGCTGCCCGAGAAGTCGACCTTGCCGCCTGCGATCTCGGCGATCGAGCCGGTGACCGTGACGACGTGCGTCGCCCCCGCCTCGATGCGCACGCCCGGCTTGTCCTGACGCAGGTCGCCCCACTGGGCGTGGTCCACCAGCAGGCCGGTGTTGAAGACGTGGTGCACGCGCTGCGCGGCCACGTTGCTCTTGTTCGTGATCGTGACCGTCGCGCGGACCGTCTCGTGCGACTCGTAGCTCGCCTTGTCCAGCGTCGCCGTGACGCGCAGGTCCGCCTTCGGCTCCTCGGCCTTCACCTTCGGTTCAGCAGGCTTGGGCTGGGTGCTCGTCGGCTGCGGCTGCGTCGGCTGCGTCGGCTGAGTTGGTTGCGTCGGCTGGGTCGGTGCCGGTTCGGACGACGACGGTGGCGTGCTCGGCGTCGTGGTCCCGGCAGGCGGCTCGGTGGTGCTCGGCGGAGCCGTGGTCTCGGTCGGCAGCGACGGCGGCTCCGTCTCCTGCGCGGCCGCGTTGGACGCGCCGAACAGGAGCACCGCCGCGGTGGTCACCGCACCCAGCCGGAGCAGGGTCCGGCTGATCGATCTGTCGGACAAGAGGTTCCCCGTTTCGTCGAAGGGGGCGGCACCGGATGTGGTGCCGCCCCCTTCCGCTGACTAGCTCACGCGATCACCGGTCGACGGCGGCCGCGCAGGGCTGCACCCGCCATGACCAGCAGCAGTCCGAACGCGGTCAGTCCGACCACGCTCACACCGGTGGTGGCGAGACCGCCACCCTTGACCTTGCCCAGCGGCGGGTTGCCGCCGTGCGGCGGAGGCACGACCACCAGGTCACCGGTGTCCGGGTCCGCCACGTTCGGGCCGGGCTCGACGTAGACGTTCACCGGGTTCGGGTCGCCCTTGACGACGCCGAACAGCGGTCCCTGCCGGTGCGAGACGACCTTCCACGGCCCCACGACGACCGGCGTGTAGTGGCCGACCGGCAGGTCCGGGAACGTGAAGGCGCCCTGCGCGTCGGTCGTGGTGCGCGCGACCGGCTTGTTGGTGTCGGGGTCGAGGAGGACGACCTTCGTGCCGCCGACGCCCTTCTCCTCCGCACCGCTGGTCAGCACCGAGCCGCTCGTGGTCCAGGTCGCCCCCGGCACCTTCGCCTTGGCGTCGGCGCGCGGGTTGCCCCACGCCATCGGGTCCGTGCCGAAGCTGCACGCCACGCCGACGAGACCGTGGTCAGGAGCCACCGCGGGCATCGGCTGCTCGACGTACAGGCTCACCGTCCGGTGCGGCTCGACCTCGTAGCCCTCACCATCGAAGATCCACTTGCCCCACCGGACGTTGTCGTTGGTGAGGTAGTAGGCCGGCACCTCGCCGTAGCACGCCGCCTTGACCTGCACCGGCTTGTCACCGTTGTTCTGCACGGTGACGAACAGCGAGACCTGCTCGCCCGGCCGGTACGAGGACTTGCCGAACTGGAGGCTCGCCTCGACCGTGTGCGACAGCGGACGGACCATGCGGACCGCGACCTGGGTCTCCACGCCGTTGTTGACGGTCGTGCGGACGTACTGGCTGCTCTCCGGCACCCACTCGTCGTCATGGGCGATGTCCTGCGAGACCTCGTACCCGCCCGCGCTGAGGCCGCGGAACGCGACCTTGCCCGCCGCGTCTGTGCTGCCTTCGACGGACTTGTAGGGGCGGCCACCGAAGACCGAGATCTTGCGGCCGGCGAGCTCCTCGCCGGCGTCCTGCGCGCCGTTGTCGTTGCGGTCGCCGTAGACGGTGACGACCGCGTCGCCGACGCCGTAGGTGACCTTCGAGCTGACGTCGACCGAGTTGTTGGCCGGGTTGGAGTCGTCGCCGGTGCTGATGTTCGCCTTGAACGCCACCGTGTCCTTCGGCGAGTACGGGCTCACCGTGCCGACCAGGGTCGCTTCCCTGCTCTCACCCGGCCACAGGCCCTGCGTCATGCCGCGCAGCGGCGCGAGCTGCGAGTCGTCGAAGTCGAGGCGGTTGTCCAGGTGGTCGACCTGGAGGTACCCGCTCCACGACGGGAAGCCGGTGCCGATGTTCGCGATCTTGACCTTGAGCTGGATCTGGTCGTAGACGTCGTAGGACGGCTTGTCGAAGACCGCGGTGAGCGCGAGGTCCGGCTTGTGGACCGTCGGGTCGGGAACGACGGGGCCGGGCACGACCACGAGATCGGCCGTCACCTCACCGCCACCGATCACCTTCACGGGCAGCCCCGTGCTGCCGTCGGCGAGCTTCCACGGGCCGGCCGCGGTGAGCACGAGGTCGCCCTTGCGCACGCCGTACATCCGCCACTCGCCGGTGGCGTCGGCGTTGGTGGCGGCACCGGGGACAGGCCTGCGGGTGACCGGGTCGAGCCCGATGATCCGCGCGCTCGCCACGGCCGAGCCGTCGTCCTGGTTGACGACCTTGCCCTGGACGATGCCGAACGCTCCCTCGACCACCGCCCAGTCCGAGGCGCCGACGGTGCCGAACGGGTTGCGGCCGTTGTTGCCGAAGTTGCAGGCGACGCCGAGCTGGCCCTGGAGGTAGGCGGCCTCGGGAACGACGTCGGTGACGGTGACGACCTTGGTCTCACCGGCCGCGATGGACAGGCCGGGACCGTCCGGGTTCAACGGTGCCCAGCCGGGACCGTCGCCCCTGAGGTAGTAGTCGGGCCCGCCGGTGTCGCACAGCGCGACCACACCGGTCAGCGGCGCCTTGCCGGTGTTGGTCAGGGTGACCTTGACCGAGATCGGGTCGTCCTTGCCGTAGATGTTGCGGTCGAGCTCGACGACGGGCTTGAGCGAGTCCATCGTCGTCTCGATCACGGCGAGTTCGACGGAGGTGTTCTTGCCCTCCTCGACGACCACCACGCCCGGCTTCGGCGTGAGCTTGGGGGTGTCGAGGCGCAGCGCGTACTTGCCCGCGTTCACCGGGTAGCTCGCGAAGCGGCCGTTCTCGTCCGTCCGGGCGCTCAGGTAGCCGCGCGGCGAGCCGCCCTCACCGCTGATGTAGGTGTTGGCAACGCCTTCGCCCGCGTCGGCCTTGCCGTTGCCGTTGCGGTCGGCGTACAGGACGCCGGACACGGTGCCGGTCCGCTGGATGACGCGCGCCGAGGCACGCGACTCGTTGTTGTTGGGCGTGGGGTCGGCGATGCCGTCCAGGTACGCGCGGGCCGAGAGGTCGACGACGCTGTTGCTGCTCGACTTGGCGGCGGCCGTGAGCTTGATCGTCTTCTGCTCGCCGGGACCGAGGGTCGGACGCGAGCCGAGCTGCTCGTGGCCGGTGCGCAGCCAGATGGTGTTCGTCTCGGTCGCGAAGCGGATGTCCTGCGCGGGCACGGCACCGACGTTCGCGACGGTGACCGTGATGCCGAAGTCCACACCGGCCTCGTACTCGGCCTTGTCGAACGCCGCCGTGACCTTCAGGTCGGCCTTCTTCTGCTCCTGCTCCAGCTTCGGCTGTTCGGCAGGCTTCTCCGGCGTGGCCGGCGTCTCGGACGGCTTCGACGGCTCGGTCGGCGTGCTCGGCTGCGTCGGTTGCGACGGCTCGCTCGGCTGGGTCGGCTGCGTCGGCGTCTCGGAAGACGGCGGCGTCTCCACCGGCGGAGTGGTGCTGGGCGGTGCCGTCGTCTCGGTCGGGACGGTCGGCGGCTCCGTCTCCTGAGCGGACGCGGGCGCCGCGCCGAACAGGAGCGCGGCAGCAGTGGTCACCGCGCCGAATCTGAGCAGGGCACGGCTGATCGATCTCTCGGACAAAGGTCCCCCATGTAGAGCCCCAGTGGTGGCCCGACGGTTCCCCGCGCCCCCGCACGCTCCCGTCGAACGCCCGGAAAGTACCTCAACCGGGTGATGCCGGGAAGAATCCACACCAAATCTTCACCGGCCCACCGTTAACCGCGTGCGTGGTGTGGTGAATGCGATCTGACAACCATTCAAGATCCTCTTCGGATTGTTCGTCAGTGGTGCGTGGCATGCTCGGGGATGTGACGCCGGAGGACCTCACCCACCTGCGCCGCGCGCGTGACTTCATGGACCGCGAGTACGCGCGCCCGCTCGACGTGCCGACGATGGCGCGCGCCGCGCTGATGTCCCCGTCGCACTTCTCCCGGCAGTTCCGCGCCGCGTACGGCGAAACCCCGTACGGCTACCTCATGACCCGCCGCATCGAGCGGGCGAAAGCGTTGCTGCGCCGCGGCGACCTCTCGGTGACCGAGGTGTGCATGGAAGTCGGCTGCACGTCACTGGGCTCGTTCAGCGCGCGGTTCACCGAACTGGTCGGCGAGTCGCCGAGGGCCTACCGCGCCCGTTCGCACGAGGCCGTGGCACGGGTGCCCGCGTGCATCGCGAAGGGCATGACCCGACCGAGCAGGAACGGAGAAGCGCGCGGCCGCCCGGCTTCCTAGGGTCGGTCGCATGGACCTCAAGCTCTCGCACTCGTTCATCTACGTGCACGACCAGGACGCCGCGCTCACGTTCTACCGGGACGCGCTCGGCCTCGAGGTGCGCGTCGACGCCACCATGGACCACATGCGCTGGCTGACCGTCGGGCCCGCGTCGCAGCCCGAGGTCGAGATCGGCCTGCTCAAGATCGGGCCGCCCATCCCCGCGCCGGATCACGACACGATGAAAGCCCTGCTGGCCAAGGGGTCGTTGAGCGGCGTCATCTTCGCGACCGACGACGTGGACAAGACCTTTGAGGACATTCGCTCGTCCGGGGCCGAGGTGTTGCAGGAGCCCATCGACCAGGCCTACGGAATGCGCGACTGCGCATTCCGCGACCCGTCCGGAAACATGATCCGGTTCTCCCAGCCGCTGGGCTGACGCTCAGCCCCTAGCCCAGGTTGTTCGTGCCGAACGTGTCGCAGCGCGCCGGGTCGCCCGTGTTCAGGCCCTGCGTGAACCACTTCTGCCGCTGCGCGGAGCTGCCGTGGCTGAACTGGGTGGTGTCGACCTGCCCGCCGCCCAGTTCGCGCTGGATGAAGTCGTCGCCGATGCGGGACGCGGCGTCCAGAGCGGCGGCGACGTCCTCCTGGGTGATGTTCGAGATCAGGGGTTGACCGTTGGCGGTCGGGAGCTTCGTCGCGGCGTTGCCCCAGGCGCCCGCGTAGCAGTCGGCCTGGAGTTCCAGCCGGACCGAGTCGGACGTCGGGCCCTGGCGGGTGCGGACGCGGTCGGACGTGCCGAGCAGGTTCTGGATGTGGTGGCCGTACTCGTGGGCCAGCACGTAGGCCTCGACGAACGGGCCGCCGGTGGCGCCGAACTTGGTGCGCAGTTCCTGGAAGAAGTTCAGGTCGATGTAGACCTGCGAGTCGGCCGGGCAGTAGAAGGGGCCGACGGCCGAGGTGGCGTTGCCGCAGCGGGTGTTCACGCTGCCGCGGAAGAAGTTCGTGGTGGTGACCTGGTAGGTGTTGCCGCTGCGGGCGAACTGGTCCTTCCAGAAGGCCTGGATCGAGTTGATCGTCGCGACGATCCGGCAGTCGTCGTCGCGGTTCGCGTCCGCGCCCGTCTTGCACTTCTCCGCCAGCTGCGACGACTCGACCTGCTGGTCCTGGCCGAGGTCGGGCAGGCCGCCTGCGGGGAGCTGCACGCCGGTGAACTGCTGGACCAGGAAGAAGATGATGACGCCGACGATGCCGAGGCCACCGCCACCCAGAGCCACTCGGCCGCCGACACCGCGGAGGTCCTCGACCTGCGATACGTCTAGTTCCGCACCCTCGTTGAACTGCACCGCGTGCCTCCTGAACAAGGACCTGATTGCGGCACACCATAAAGCACGAAAGACGCCTCGGTGCGGGGCCCGACGTCGGGGCACCGCACCGAGGCTTTCCCATTTGGAAGTGACGACGACGGCCGGCGGAAGGTCGGCGTGGCGCTCGACCGGTGACGCCCAGAGACGAAACCGATGTCGAGCTCAACAGCGTCGTAGTGCACCGAGCGACGCCTATGGCGCCTGGGCACCCGAGACCCCGTCTGCGCTGCTCGCATTCGCGCCCGGAGCGGCTATGTCCGATCCGATCGCGGGGATGCAGCTGACCGCGTATCGCCACAGCGAGGAGTTACCTGCACGGCACCACCTACCCCTTCTGGGCGTGGCCTCCGGGTGGCCATTCGTACACCTGCCGGTTGCCAGCTCGTTATCGAGCATGCGCTTGATCAGCCCCAATCTCAACACCTCACCCGGAACCTGAATTGGTGAAGTGGAGTGTCTCCGTCTCGGGTGAACGGGTGTGCGCAGAGCGACCGGGAAAGCGTTTGCCCGGAGGTTCCTCGCGAGGAACCTCCGGGCAAAGTGGACTGACTCAGGCCTGGCGACGGGCGGCGCGGCGCGCCATCTGGCCGCTCACGACGAGCGCGGCCGCGGCGAGCAGCATCTGCAGCGCGTCGACACCGGTCTTCGGCAGCGGCTTCACGGGCTCGGACGCCTGCGCGGACGGCGAGCCGATCAGCGACGGACGGCCGAGGCCCAGGTGGTCACCGATCTCGTCGAGGTCGGAGCCGGGAGGGGTCGGGCCGTTGTTCGGCGGCTGGTTTCCGGGGGGCTGGTTTCCGGGCGGCTCGGTGCCGGGGGGCTCCTCACCCGGCGGCTCCTCACCGGGCGGCTCCTCGCTCTTGCCGCAGTCGCCGGAGGCGTCGCCGCCCACGCCGACGCCGTTGCCGCACACCGTCACGGGCGCGGAGATCAGCGAGCCGCCGGGCTCGGACGACGGCGGCTCACCGCAGCTGCCGCTGCCGCCACCGAGCACGCCGACCGAGTTGCCGCAGACGGTCACCGGCGCCGAGATCAGCGGCTCGTTGGCCGCGCGCGGAGCGGGCTGGGCGGGCGGGCAGGTCGCGTCGCCGTTCGACAGGACGTTGACGGCGTTGCCGCAGACCTTGATCGGCACGCTGAGGACGTCGCCGACGCGCACCTCGTCGTCGACCTTGAGCAGGTCGGACGCGCTGGCCATTCCGGAGCTCGCGACCAGCAGGCCGCCGGTGAAGATGGCGGCGCCGACCGCCCTTTGCACGTTCTTGCGCATGGTTGTTCGTTCTCCCTGATGTGGTGACCCTCGTGGACTCGTGCGCACGCCACGGGGATCAGTCAGGTGAGAACGACGGGTCTTCCGCGTAGGTGAACCTCGGAACGTCCAGGTCCGCGGAGCGCACCAGCGCGACGGCGTGGCGGGCTGCGGACGTGGTGAACGTGAGCGTGCCGACAGGCGGGGTGTTCGTCGTCAACTGGCCCGCGCCGCTCGGCGGCGGGCTGCCTGGCGTCGGCAGGTCCGCGTGCTGCGGTTCCGCCGGAGGCGCGGGCACCCCGGCGGGCGGCGGCCTCTCCGCGACCACCGGCGCGGCGCTGACCGCGGCGACCGGTTTGGCAACAGGCGCGGCGGGCACCGGCTCGACCGGCGGTGGAGGCGGTGGGACCTCGGTCCTCGGCTGCGCGGGGAGCGGGCGCTCGACCGGCGGCAGCGGCACCTCTGGCGTGGTGTCCAGCTCGACGGTGACGCCGACGAGCGGAAGATCGATGTCGATGCGGACGTCGGCACTGGCCTCGGCCGCCGAGGCTGAGGAGCCCAGCAGCCACGAGCCGAACACCAGTCCGGCGAGGAGGAGAAGCCGACGCACCCACGACATCGGGCCCCACCTTAGATCAAATGGCGCAACCGGGGCAGCGAAAAAGCCACCTTCGCACCAATGGTCCAGTGCGAAGGTGGCTTTCTCACTTGGTGCTACGGGTTGCTGGTGATCCGTCCGAGCGGGGGCGCCGCGACGTTCGGGTGCGTGCCCAGGTACGCCGTGAGCCCGTCCAGGTCGACGACGCCACCGATGACGTCCGTGGCCTTGAGGAACTCGCTGAACCCGTCGCCACCGGCCTGCAGGAAGCTGTTGATGGTGATCCGGTAGCTCGCCGCGGGGTCGACCGGCGTGCCGTTGATCGCGAGGTTGCTGATCCGCGACCCGATCGGCTGGCTCGCCGACCAGGAGTAGGTGAGGCCTGCCGACGGCTGCAGCATGATCTGCCGCGCACCGGGGCCCCACTGCTGCTCCAGCGCGGACTTCAGCAGCGCACCGGACATCGTGACCGTCGTCAGGTTGTTGCCGAACGGCTGGACGGTGAACGCCTCGCCGTACGTCACGACGCCGTTGCCCTCGCCCGCGGGCGAGCTGGCGAACGTCAGGTCGGCGCGCACGCCGCCGGGGTTCATCAGCGCGGCGACCGCACCGTTGACCCTGGTGGCCTCGAGTTGCGAGTCGGCGATCAGGTAGCCCACCGGCATCTCGATCGCACCGGGCGCACCGCGGACGATGTCCTGGCTGATCGTGCCGACCGGCTCGTTCGCGATCGGGCCGGACTTCGTCTTGGCCAGGTCGATGACGGCCTGGACGGCGGGGTCCGGGGTGACGGTGCGGGTGACGATCTTGTTGTCCGCCTTGGTGGCGTTGCGGACCACGTCGCGCGTCCTGCGGTCGATCTTCAGGTCGACGACGCTCAGCTCGCGGCCGAACGCCAGGCCTTCGATGAACGGGCGCGGGTTGCCTGCCGGGTCCTTCACCACGCAGTTGTAGTGCTGGTGGCTGTGGCCGGAGAAGACCGCGTCGATCTTGGGGCTGACGGCCGTCGCGATCGCGCTGCCGGGGTTGCCGGGCTGGACGGTGCAGCCGTTCGGGCCGCCGGGGGTCGAGCTGACCTGGTCGCCCTGGTGGATCAGCAGCACGATCGACTTGATGCCGAGCGTGTCCAGCAGGTTCGCGTACTTGTTGGCCGCCGCGATCTCGTCGCCGAACTTCAGCTCCTTGATCCCGTTCGGGTCGACCAGGGTCGGGACGTCCTTCAGCGGCATGCCGATGAAACCGATCGGGATGCCGTCGCGGATCTCGACCCAGAACGGCGGCAGCGCGGGCAGGCCGTTCTTCGCGAGCGTCACGTTCGCGCCGAGGATCGGGAAGTTCGCACCCCGGTACCTGTCGCGGAACTGGCAGCCGTCGACCGGGTGGCAGCCGCCGCGCTGCATGCGCAGCAGCTCCTTGTAGCCCTCGTCGAACTCGTGGTTGCCCGCGGCGGTCGTGTCCATGCCGACCTTGTTGAGGATCTCGATCGTGGGCTCGTCGTGGAACAGCGCCGACACGATCGGAGACGCGCCGATCAGGTCTCCCTGACCGACCACGACCGAGTTCTTGACCTCGCTCTCGAGGTTCTTGATGTGCGTCGCGTTGTACGCGGCACCACCCGCGTCGACCGTCGTTCCGTCAGCCAGCACGACACGGCCGGACGAACCGGATGGCGGCTCGATGTTGCCGTGGAGGTCGTTGATGCCGATCAGGCGAACGTCGACGGTGCCGCGGGCGTGCTGGGCCTCGATGTCGGCCGTCGCGTTGGAGACGGTGACTGCGGCCGCGGCGGCGGCTGTGATCGCCAGCACGGATAGCCGTCTGAACGAACTCATGAGAAGCCTTCCTGCGTGGAATGTCCGGCCGGAGTCTGCCTTTCGAAACTCATCGGCACCAGAGAAGTGGCTCGATCGTCATGGTTCGGGCTTAGCCTGTTCACGTGACCCGATGTGAGCAAGAGCCCAACTGGCTCGACGAAGGCGAGATGCGCGCGTGGCGCACCTACGTGAACGGTTCGTCCATGCTCATGGACCGTCTGCACCGAGAGCTTCAGGACGGCCACGGGGTGTCACTCGCGGACTACGAGATCCTCGTCCGATTGTCCGAGCAGAAAGCGCACCGGATGCGGATGACGCAACTCGCCGACGACGTCGCGTCGTCCAAGAGTCGCGTGTCGCATCAGATCGCGCGGATGGAGAAAGCGGGACTCGTTCTCCGCCGGGAATGCCCCGAAGACGGGCGCGGCGTGTTCGCCGAACTCACGCCGGTCGGTATGGCATTGCTGGAGGAGTCCGCTCCCACGCACCTCGACGGAGTGCGCAAGCACATCGTCGACCTGCTCACCTCCGAGGAGCAGGAAGTGCTGGCCAAGGTGTTCGACCGGGTCATGACTCATCTGCGTGCGGTGGACAGCTAGTCTCTACCCCGCACGAGGAAGCGTGGCAGAGCGGCCGAATGCACCCGCCTTGAAAGCGGGAGACGGGCAACCGTCCGGGGGTTCAAATCCCTCCGCTTCCGCAAGTGGGCGAGCTGTGTCCGCGGACAGCGCGGACCAGCTCGCTCCAGGTGTCCTGTGGGGGCAAGCCCCCACACCCCAGCCGCAAGTGGGCCAGTTGTCCACAGGTGTGGATGAACCTGGGGATCGTTCGAACGGATGTTCGACGACCCCCAGGTTCACACCAGGTCAGGCTGCGTCAGCGTGCGAGTGCGGCGCCGATGCGACCTTCATGGACATGCGGGCCGCGGCGCGCTTGGAGCGCGGCGGAACGCCGTTGATGTCCTCGGTGCTGATCGCGTAGGTGGCGGTCACGAAGGCGAGGGCGTCGCCGTTCTTGCCCAGTGCCACGCGGTCCAGGTTGCCGAGGTTGTCGCACTTCGAGTGGTAGCACTTGTCGTACGCGACACCGGCGGTGCCGCCCCACTTCGCGGCCTGGGCATCGGTCTTGATGCCCTCGGCACCGGTGAAGAGACCACCGGCCGGGATGCCCTGCGCGATGAACTCGCCGTAGTCCGAGCGACCGCTGAAGTCGGTGCCCTCGGTCGGCTGGCCCGTCGCGGTGAAGTAGTCGACGAACGCCTTCTCGATCTGCGCCGAGCCGAACGGGCCGGGGCCCGCGCCGACGTTGTCCGAGTTGTCGCCGTCGTACACGAAGTACCCGGCGTTCGGGGAGCCGATCATGTCGAAGTTCAGGTACAGCGCGATGTCCAGCTGCTGCTCGAAGGTCAGCGCGCGGACGTACTCGGTCGAGCCGATGAGGCCGAGCTCCTCGGCACCCCACCAGGCGAAGCGAACCGCGTTGTTGACCTTCGGCTTGCTGCCGAGCTGCAGCGCGGTCTCGAGGAGACCGGCCGAGCCGGAGCCGTTGTCGTTGATGCCGGGGCCGGTCTCGACGCTGTCGAGGTGCGCACCCGCCATCACGACGTTGTCCTTGCGGCCCGTCTTCGTCTGGGCGATGACGTTGCGCGCGGTGCGGGTCTCGAAGTGGAACCGCAGGTCGAGGGTCACGGCCTGGCCCGCGAGGCCGGCCAGCGCGGTGCCGTCGGCCTTGCTGACGCCACCGACCGGCACGACGCCGGGGTTGACCAGCGTGACGCCGGACAGCGCGCCGTCGACGTTGTTGGAGACGATCACACCGATCGCGCCCGCCGCCGCCGCGTTCTTGTGCTTGATCTCGAACGTGCAGCCGCCGCGGCGGATCAGTGCGACGGTGCCGGTGAAGTCCTGACCGGCGAAGTCCGTTGCCTCACAACCGGTCGTGGCGTCCTCGGGGACGACGCGGATCGGGCCGGTGATGCCGCCGACCGGGGTCTGCGGCGACTCCTCCATGGGGATCGCCTCGAACGACTGGGCGCCGACCTTGGCCGACTGCGCGTCCGGGACCTGCTCCTGGAAGGTGAACGAGGGCGTCGAGACGTCGAAACCCGCCCCCCTGAGCTTGCCCGCCACGTACTCGACGCTGGCGTCGTAGCCCGGCGTGAGGACGGCGCGAGTGCCGCCGTTGCGGTCGGCGATGCGCTGCAAAGCGATCAGGTGGCGGTTGATGCCGTCGGTGGTGACGGCTTTGGCGAGCTTCTTGGCCAGTGCCGGCCCGGTGGGCTCGGCGGCGGAAGCGGTCGCGGTGGGTGCGGCGACAAGTGCGCACACAGCCAAGACGCCCGCAAATTTGGCTCTGGCAGACATGAACGATTCCCCTTCGTTCCGGAGAGCTGAACATTCACAAATTCGGACGCCGGAAAGCAATCCCTCTCTCGGCGGGTTCTCACCCAGTGAGCAGATGAACACAGTCCGCTAGACCCTCGACGGTCACCTGCCAAGACGGCCGTTGAAAACGGTTTTCGTCGAGGCGGAGGTAGATGTGCGTCAACGGTTCCCCGCGCGGCGCGAGCCGGTGTGTGCCCTCGCGTGTATAACCGAGCTTCTCGCTCACCCGGTTAGAGGCCGCGTTCTTCTCCCATGCCGCCGAGCGCGCGATCACCGCGCCCAGATGGTCGAATGCGAATAGCAGAACCGCGGCTCTCATCTCGGTTCCGTATCCGTTTCCCTGATAACGCCTGCCGAGCCACGAACCGGAAGAGACCTCTTGGAGCACCTTGAAGTTCAGCGCCGAGAGCCCCTGCGTGCCGATGACCTTCCCGTCGATCCTGATCAGGAAGTTGACGGACCAGTCAGCTGACGTCAGTGCGGCGCGCTGGGCCCAGTAGTACTGGAGCATCCGCAGACCGAGCTCCGACGGCGGCGCGTCGGTCCACGCGACCGCGAACGGCATCTCGTCGGACGGGTGGATGCCCTCCGCCGCGAGCTCGGCCAGTTCGAGCAGGCCCGCGTCGTCGTCCGGGCGCAGCTCGAGCCTCGGCGTCCGGATCACCAGGTGCCTCAGCGGCCACGGGTCCATGCTCCGATGTTGCCGCACCTGTCGATCCGATTACGGTCGAAGGCATGCGTGCCATCACTGTTCGCGAGCCCGGCGGTCCCGACGTTCTGGAGTGGACGGAGGTGCCCGACCTGGAGCCCGGTCCCGGCGAGGTCCTGATCGACGTCGCGGCGAGTGCGGTCAACCGGGCGGACCTGTTGCAGCGCCAGGGTTTCTACCCGCCGCCGCCCGGCGCGAGCGACATCATCGGACTGGAGTGCTCCGGC
Organism: Lentzea tibetensis; assembly: GCF_007845675.1. Taxonomy (GTDB): domain Bacteria; phylum Actinomycetota; class Actinomycetes; order Mycobacteriales; family Pseudonocardiaceae; genus Lentzea; species Lentzea tibetensis. The sequence continues at coordinate 255,891 of NZ_VOBR01000008.1, forward strand.
ACGGTCGCCGCACTCGGCGACGGCGTCGAGGGCTGGAACGTCGGCGACGAGGTCTGCGCGTTGCTCGCGGGCGGCGGCTACGGCCAGCAGGTCGTGGTGCCGCAGGAGCAGCTGCTGCCGGTGCCGAAGGGCGTCGACCTGGTGACCGCCGCGGCGCTGCCCGAGGTCGCGTGCACGGTGTGGTCGAACGTCGTCATGGACGCCGGTCTGCGCAGCGGCGAGACGTTCCTCGTCCACGGCGGCGCGGGCGGCATCGGCACGCACGCGATCCAGGTCGGCAAGGCGCTCGGCGCGCGGGTCGCGGTGACCGCGGGCTCGGACGACCGGCTCGCCAGGTGCGCCGAGCTGGGCGCGGACATCACCGTCAACTACCGCACCCAGGACTTCGTCGCCGAGGTCGAGGAGGCCGACGTCGTCCTCGACAACATGGGCGCCTCCTACCTGAAGCGCAACATCGACGTGCTCACCACCGGCGGACGGCTCGTGGTGATCGGCATGCAGGGCGGCCGCACCGGCGAGCTGGACCTCGGCAAACTGCTCGCCAAGCGCGCGTCGGTGAAGGCGGCCGGCCTGCGCGGGCGTCCCGTCGCGGAGAAGGGCGAGATCGTCGCGGACGTGCGCGCCCGGCTCTGGCCGCTGGTCGAGAGCGGCGCGGTGAAGCCGATCGTGCACGAGGTGGTCCCGATGTCGGACGCGGCCGGCGCGCACCGCACGCTCGAGGAGGGCAGCGTCTTCGGCAAGGTGCTGCTCAGGGCAGAAAGGTAGCGACCGCCAGCGACGTGCGAGGTGCGGTGCGGAACTTCATCTTGAACTCCTCCGACCACCGCACCAGCACGGCCTGCTCGTCCGGCCGGTCCACGTCGTCCACCAGCACCGACGCACCGGGCGCGAGCACGCCGCGCAGCACCGGCAGCGCCGGGTAGCGCGAGTCGCCGAAACCGGGGCCGTCCACGACCAGCAGGTCGACCAGCCCGTACCGGTCGACGTAGCCGAACACCTCGTCGTGCACGAGCCCCGGCGAGTACCACTGGCCGTGCCGCGACAACGCGGCCGGATGCCGTTCCAACGGTGCGTGCACGACGCGCGCCACGTGCCCGAGGCCCTCGCGGCGCAGCTGGGAGGCGACGAACGCGGCGGTGCGCTCGTCGTGCTCGATCGACAGCAACCGCCCGAACCCGCGCCTGGCCAGCAGCCGCGCCAGCAGGATCGACGACGCCCCGCAGCCTGCCTCGACGAGCACGGTCCGCGCGCCGAGCACGATCTCGTCGATGACCGCGACCAGCGCGGCCGGGCGCATCTCGTGCGCGGTCGCCGGCAGGTAGTCCGACATCAGCGGGGTGAGCCGCTGCATCGCCGCGAGGTCGGCGAGCTCGCGTGCGAGCGAGTCGTCCACCGCACCTCCGCGCTACCCCAGCTCGGCTACCGCCCTGACAAGTTCGTCGACCTCGACCGCGTTCGTGTAGTGCGCGAGGCCGACGCGGATCGCTCCGCCCACCTCGCCGAGGCCGAGCACGGAGAAGACGCCGTGCTGGCCGGAGTCGGCGAACGCGCAGACCCCGCGCTCGGCGAGGTGCTCGACCCCCTCCGTCGCCTTGACCCCGGCGATCGTGAACGCCAGCGCGGGCACGCGGCGCATGGCGTCGCCGATCACCATCACGTGGCGCAGCGAGCGGAGTTCGTTGATGAGATTAGCGAGCAGCCCGGCCTGGTACGCCTTCACCGATGCCAGTGACGTGACCAAGCGCTCACGCCGCGTGCCCGTCGCGACATCATCCAGCTCGGCCAGGTACTCGATCGAGGCGACCAGGCCGGCGAGCAACGGATAGGCGTGCGGGCCGAGCTCCAGCCGCTCCGGACCGCGCGCGGCGGGCTCCACGGAGCACGACGGGAGCCGGTCGAGCAGCGACGGGTCGCGGAACACCAGCGCGCCGACCGGCGGGCCACCCCACGCGTTGGCTCCGACCGCAACGACGTCGGCTTCCATCGCGTTGATGTCGAGCGGGACGAAAGGTGCCGCGGACGAGGCGTCGACGACCATCATGGCGCCGTGCGCACGAGCGACGGAGGCGATCTTGGCGAGGTCCGGACGGGTGCCGACGGCCCCTGACGCGGCCGTGATGGCGATGAGCTTGGTGCGGTCCGTGACCAGCTCGTCGTACTGCCAGCTGGGCAGCTCGCAGGTCTCGATGTCCACCTCGGCCCACTTCACGGCGCTGCCGGTGCGCTGCGTGGCGCGCAGCCACGGCGCGATGTTCGCCGGGTGGTCCAACCGGGAAACCAGGACCTCGTCGCCCATGAACCAGTCGTCGGTCAGCGCGTCGGCCAGCCGTTGCAGCAGGACCGCGGCGGACGGCCCCAGCACGACACCGGCCGGGTCACCGCCGACCAGGTCCGCGACGGACCGGCGGGCGGCGTCGACGATCGCCTCGGCGCGCTGCGAGGCGGGGAACAGGCCACCGGGGCCGGACACGGGTGCCCGCAGCGCGGTGGAGACGGCGGTCGCGACCTGTTCGGGCACCTGCATGCCCGCTGGAGCGTCCAGGTGGACCCAGCCGTCGCCGAGCGCGGGGAAGAGCCCTCGTACCCGTGCGACGTCGAACGCCATGCGCACACCGTACGGAGGAGGCCGAAAGGAATGAAGTCCAGGGGCCACCCGGTTGTCCCGCCAGCCGCCGATCGGGCCAGGATGGGGATATGAACGAGGAGCAGCCAGTGTTCGTGATGGGCGCGAACGGTGACGAGCCCGAAGGCAACGAGGACATCACCGAGCTCGTCGCCCAGCCGGCGAAGGTCATGCGGATCGGCACGATGATCAAGCAACTCCTCGAGGAGGTGCGTGCCGCTCCGCTCGACGAGGCCAGCAGGAACCGCCTCAAGGAGATCCACAAGCGGTCCATCGACGAGCTCGAGGACGGCCTCGCGCCCGAGCTGCGCGACGAGCTGGAGCGGCTGTCGCTGCCGTTCACCGAGGACAGCACCCCGTCGGACGCGGAGCTGCGGATCGCGCAGGCGCAGCTGGTCGGGTGGCTGGAGGGCCTCTTCCACGGCATCCAGACGGCGCTGTTCGCCCAGCAGATGGCCGCACGCGCGCAGTTGGAGCAGATGCGGGGCCGTGCGCTGCCCGCGGGCCAGGGCGGCGGCGAGGGCGTCGGGGGGAAGGGCACCGGGCAGTACCTCTGACCCAGGGCGGGCCCCTACGATGCGGCAACCCCGTTGAAGAGGAGAGCCGACCGTGCTCGACCGAGTCCGCCGGAGCCTTGAGCCCGGCTACTTCCGCAAGGCGTTTCGCGACAAGGTGATGCGCGCCGTGGAAGACGCGGTCGCTCCGTACCACCGGGAGCAGCTGGCCCGGATCGCGGACGTGCAGGCGCAGGTCGACGGCCTGCGCGAGGAGCTGCGTCACCAGTCCAACCGGATCGTGGACCACACGATCAAGCACGAGATCAGGGCGCGGCGCGACCTCGTGTTCGCGGGTGAGCAGGAGGCCGCGCTGCAGAGCGCGCGGTTCGTGCGCGAGTTCATGCCGACCGTGCCGCACTTCAACCACCCGCACGCCACGCTGGAGCACGCGCTCTCGCTGGTGCCCGACGGCGGCATGGCACTCGAGTTCGGCGTCTACACCGGCAGCACGCTGAAGATCATCTCGACGGCGCGCGGTGGCGAGGACGTCTACGGCTTCGACTCGTTCGAGGGCCTGCCAGAGGACTGGCGCAACGGCTTCCCGGCGGGTGCGTTCAACGTCGACGGGCTGCCCGACGTGCCGGGCGCCGAGCTGGTGGTCGGCTGGTTCGACGACACGCTGCCGGGGTTCCTCGAGGAGCACGAGGGGCCGGTCACGTTCCTGCACGTCGACTGCGACCTGTACTCGTCGACGAAGACCGTGCTGGGGCTGTGCGGCCCGCGCCTGGTCGAAGGCAGCATCGTGCTGTTCGACGAGTACTTCAACTTCCCCGGCTGGCAGCAGCACGAGTACAAGGCCTGGGCAGAGTACGTCGAGGAGACCGGGCTCCAGTTCGAGTACCTGGGGTACACCTACGATCACGAACAGGTGATCGTCAAGGTGACCAAGGTCTGACCGGGTATACCGGCCCGTGACCGACCGGCGAACAGAGCACCCTCTGGGCGCCGGTACTCTCAGTCCTCGTGCAAGCCACCAGTACGCTCGACCGACCTGAGGCACCCCCTGCCCCGAACTCGCGCACGTTCGCACGCGCTTTCGCGGACGTGCGCCAGGCGTGGGCCCACCGGGAGCTGTGGGGCCATCTCGGCTGGCAGGACATCAAGCAGCGCTACCGCCGATCCGTCATCGGTCCGTTGTGGATCACCATCTCGATGGGAACGACGGCTCTCGCGCTCGGCCTGCTCTACTCCCAGCTGTTCAACGAAGACACGTCGACGTTCCTGCCGTACGTCACCGCTGGCTTCGTCATCTGGGCGTTCATCCTCGGCTGCGTGACCGAGGGCACAGACGTGTTCATCGCGAACGAGGGGCTCATCAAGCACCTCCCCGCGCCGATCACGGTGCACGTGCTGCGGCTGGTGTGGCGCCAGGTCCTGTTCTTCGCGCACAACATGATCGTCTACGTGATCGTGGTGGCGATCTTCTTCACGAGCCTCGACCACCCGTACAAGCTGGGCAGCGACCCCGTCATCAAGCCGGGTCTGAGCTGGAACATCCTGCTGGTGTTCCCCGGCTTCGCACTGCTGGCGATCAACGCGGTGTGGATCGCGCTCCTGTTCGGCATCATCAGCACGCGCTTCCGCGACATCCCGCCGGTCGTGAACAGCTTCATCAACCTGGTGTTCTTCATGACGCCGATCGTCTGGCACGCCGGCGTGCTGCACCGCGTCACGGGCGACCAGGGCGGCGGCAACTGGCGGCTGCTCATCGCCGAGCTGAACCCCGTCTACCACTACATCGAGGTCGTCCGCGCGCCGATGATCGGGCACCCGATCATGTGGCACCACTGGGCGATCGTCGGTGCGTTCACGATCATCGGCTGGACGCTGGCGCTGGTGGCGCTGCGCAACTGGCGCGCTCGCGTGTCCTACTGGGTCTGAGGGAGGTCGAACACAACATGGTCAGCATTGACGTCTGGAACGCATCCGTCGACTTCCCGATCTTCGACGCCAAGTCGAGGTCGCTGAAGAAGCTGGCGCTCGGCAAGGTCGGCGGCAAGATCGGCTCTGAAGGTCGCGTTCCGATCATCGAGGCGCTGCACGACATCAACCTCTCCATCAAGGAGGGTGACCGGGTCGGCCTGGTCGGCCACAACGGTGCCGGCAAGTCCACGCTGCTGCGTCTGCTCGCGGGCATCTACGAGCCCACGCGGGGCAGCTCGCGCATCGTCGGCAAGGTCGCGCCGGTCTTCGACCTCGGCGTCGGCATGGACCCGGAGATCTCCGGGTACGAGAACATCATGATCCGCGGCCTCTTCCTGGGCATGACCCGCAAGGAGATGGAGAAGCGGGTCGACGACATCGCGGAGTTCACCGAGCTCGGTGACTACCTGCAGATGCCGCTGCGCACGTACTCGACGGGTATGCGCGTCCGCCTGGCGCTGGGTGTCGTCACCTCGATCGACCCGGAGATCCTGCTGCTGGACGAGGGCATCGGCGCGGTCGACGCGGCGTTCCTCGGCAAGGCGCGCGACCGCCTCAAGGACCTGGTCGCGCGGTCCGGCCTCCTGGTGTTCGCGAGCCACTCCGACGAGTTCCTCTTCGAGCTGTGCGACACCGGGCTCTGGATGGACGAGGGCCAGGTCAAGATGCAGGGCGACCTGCGCGAGATCGTGACCTCCTACAAGGGTTACGACCCCTACGAGCGGTTCACCCCGGAGACGCTCGACAGGATCAGCCAAGCTCCCGTTCTCAGCGGAAATGGCGGCGAATAGATCGTGACTCTCGAGGCACTGCCCAAGGGCTCCGTGGTGGCTGTGGTGGTCACCCGCCATCGCAGGGAACTGCTCGCCGAGTCGCTGAAGGCACTCGCGACGCAGACGCGGACTCCGGACCACCTCGTTGTCGTGGACAACGGCCCCGACCAGCCGGTCGAGGACCTGGTCGAGCAGTGCCCGATCCCGACGACGTACCTGCCGTCGCACACCAATCTCGGTGGTGCAGGCGGGTTCGCGCTCGGCATGCTGCACGCGCTGGCGCTCGGCGCGGACTGGCTGTGGCTCGCGGACGACGACGGCCGCCCTGCCGACGAGCACGTGCTCGCCACGCTCATGGACGAGGCCGAGCGCCGCAAGCTGGCCGCGATCTCGCCGATGGTCACCAACATCGACCAGCCGACGAAGCTCGCGTTCCCGCTGCGTCGCGGCCTCACCTGGAAGCGCAACGCCTCCGAGCTCGGCACGGACTTCCTGCCGGGCATCGCGTCGCTGTTCAACGGCGCGCTTTTCCGCGCGTCCACCATCGACGTCATCGGCGTGCCGGACTACCGGCTGTTCTTCCGCGGCGACGAGGTGGAGATCCACCGCCGCCTCGTGCGCACCGGCCTGCCGTTCGGCACGTCGCTGAAGGTGGCCTACGTCCACCCCGACGGCTCGGACGAGTTCAAGCCCATGCTGGGCGGCCGGTTCCACGCGCAGGACCCGGAGAACCCGGTCAAGCGTTACTTCACCTACCGCAACCGCGGCTACCTGCTGTCCCAGCCGGGCATGCGGAAGCTCGGCCTGCTCGAGGTGTTCCGGTTCGGCTTGTACTTCCTCGCCGTCCGCAAGGACCCCAAGGCGTTCGTCGAGTGGCTCAAGCTCGTGCGCCTCGGACAGAAGGAACGCTTCTTCCGCCCGTAGTTCGCTTTACGGGTAATCGCTGTCGGCGAACCCGCGTTGTGGCCGTGCGGGGCGGGCTGTTTGCTCGGTGTCATGAGCAAAGAACTCGTCCTGCACCTCGCCGCCAACCCGAACCCGATCTCGCTCAAGGTGAGGCCCGAGGTCGCCACCGACCTCGGTGAGCGGCTGACGCAGATCGTGCGAAACGGGCATACCCAGATCATCGAAGGTGCGGACGGGCAACAGTTCGTAGTCAACTTCTCGCACGTTGTGATCGCGTACTTCTCCTGAGTGGGGTAAGACGTGAAGGGTGATCTCTCGACGCAGACTGCTCAGCGCCAGCGCCGCCACCGTTCTGCTCGCCGCGTGCGGCTCCAACACCGGTCGTGGCAACGGCCAGGCCCTGCGGCAGTGGTACCACGCGTACGGCGAACCCGGTGTGCAGCAGGCAGTCGAGCGCTACGCGAAGTCCTACGACAAGGTGCCCGTCGAGGTCCAGTGGAACCCCGGCGACTACGAGTCGAAGCTCGCGACGAGCCTGCTGTCCGGCACCGGCCCTGACGTCTTCGAGTCGACGCTGCAGATCAGCGCGGTGCGGTCGAACCAGATCGTCGCGCTGGACGACGTGATCTCATCGGCGCGCGACGACTTCACGGCGACGATCCTCGCCGGGCACACCGTCGACGGGAAGGTCTACGGCGTCCCGCAGGCCGTGGACATGCAGATGTTGTTCTACCGCAAGAGCATGTTCGCCGCGGCCGGGCTGCAGCCGCCGTCCACTGTGGACGAACTGGTCGAGGCCGCTCGCAAGCTCACGAGCGGTGGCGTGAAGGGACTCTTCGCCGGCAACGACGGTGGCGCGGCGGTGCTGGGCGGGCCCGCGCTGTGGTCGGCCGGACTGGACTACGTGACGCCGGAGCACCAGGTCGGGTTCGACGACCCGCTGGCGGCGCAGGCGATCGGCAAGCTGCGCGACCTGTACTCCAGCGGCGCGCTGTTGCTGGGTGCGGTGAAGGACTGGGCGGAGCCGGACGCGTTCACGCAGGGGCTCGTCGCGATGCAGTGGACCGGCCTGTGGACCGTGCCCGCCGTGCAGAAGGCACTGGGTGACGACTTCGGCGTGCTGCCGTGGCCTCGCCTGAACGACGCGGGTCGTCCGTCGGTGCCGGTCGGCGCGTTCGGCGCGATGGTGAACGCCAAGTCGTCGCGGATCGACGAGGCGAAGGAGTTCGTGCGCTGGCTGTGGGTCGAGCGCGCGGACTACCAGGAGGACTTCAACCTGTCCTACGGCTTCCACATCCCGCCGCGCGCGTCGCTGGCCGCGAAGGCGGCGAAGCTGCAGTCCGGGCAGGCGGCGGACGCGGTGAAGTTCGTGCGGGACAACGCGAAGTCGTCCAACCCGCCGGACTGGACCTCGGCGATGCGGACGTCGTACACCGACGCGGTGTCGCGCGTCATCCGTGACGGCGCACCGGCCGACGCCGAGCTGCGGACCGCCGTGTCGAAGGTGCGGGACGAGTTGAAGCGCATCTACGGATGAGGCACAGCCGCGCGTTCTGGCTGTTCGTCGGCCCGTTCACGGCCGGTTTGGCGATCTTCGTGTACCTGCCGATCGGGTGGAGCGTGCTGCTGTCGTTCTTCGACGCGCGCAACACGGTGACACCGTCGACGTTCGTCGGCTTCGCCAACTACGCGGACATGCTGACCGACGCGTCGTTCCTCCGCTCGCTGGGCACGTTCAGCCTGTTCGCGTTGTTCGTGGTGCCGCTGACCTTCGTGCTCGCGCTGGCGCTGGCGTTGCTGGTCAACGGGATCCGCTCGATGCAGGCGTTCTTCCGCTCGGTGTTCTTCATGCCGTTCGCGTGCTCGTACGTGGTCGCGTCGCTGGTGTGGAAGCTGTCGATCTTCAACGGCGTGCGCTTCGGCCTGGCGAACACCGTGCTCGGCTGGTTCGGCGCTGAACCGATCGCCTGGACCGTGAGCACCTCGCCGCCCTGGTACTGGCTGGTGCTGGTGACCCTGCGGCTGTGGCTGCAGCTCGGGTTCTACATGATCCTGTTCATCGCGGGCCTGCAGCGGATTCCGCGGGTGCTGTACGAGGCGGCGTCCATCGACGGTGCTTCGTCGGGCTGGCAGACGTTGCGGTTCATCACGCTGCCGCAGCTGCGGACGACGTCGGTCGCGGTGCTGCTGCTCCTGCTCGTCGCGGCCTACCAGGCGTTCGACGAGTTCTACAACGTGCTGGGCGCCGGGCCGTTCGGGCGGCCGCCTTTGCTGTACCTCTACAACATCGCGCTGGGCAGCGGTGGCCAGGACTTCGGGCACGGCAGCGCGGGTGCGGTGATCCTGACCCTGCTGATCGCCGGCGTCACGCTGGCCCACGGCAAGGTGTTCGCGCGGTGAAAGCGTTGCGGTATCTGGCTTTGTGGGTGTCGGCCGGGCTGTTCCTGGTGCCGTTCTACCTGATCGTGCGCAACGGTCTCGCGCTGGAGTCGGAGATCACCGCGACGTCGTGGACGCTGTTCCCCGCCTCGTTCCACTGGGAGAACTTCACCGAGCTGTTCAGCGACCCCGCGGTGCCGATGGTGCGCAGCATGGTCAACTCACTGGTGGTGGCGGTGCTGCAGACGGTGGGACAGCTGCTGTTCTGCTCGTTGGCCGGGTACGGATTGGCGCGGATCCCCTACCGCTACTCGAACGTCGTCTTCTACGCGGTCGTGGCGACGCTGATGATCCCGGCCGCGGTGACGTTCGTGCCGACGTTCGTCGTGGTGTCGACGCTCGGCTGGGTGTCGGACCTGCGCGGGCTGGTGATCCCCGGACTGTTCAGCGGCTTCACGGCTTTCCTGTTCCGCCAGTACTTCCTGAACTTCCCGCACGAGCTGGAGGAGGCCGCCCGCATCGACGGCCTCGGCCACTGGGGCACGTTCTGGCGGATCGTGGTGCCCAACTCGCGCGGCTTCTTCGCGGCGCTGGGCGTGATCTCGTTCGTGACGTCGTGGAACCAGTTCCTGTGGCCGCTGGTGATCGCCCAGGACCAGGACGCGTGGACCGTGCAGGTGGCGCTGTCGACGTTCCTGACCGCGCAGTCGTTGAACGTCCACGAGCTGTTCCTCGCGGCGGCCGTCTCGATCACGCCGCTGGTGATCGTGTTCGTCGCGCTGCAGCGGTTCCTGGTACGCGGCGTGACCGAGACGGGCATCAAGGGTTAGTGCCGTGGCCGTCAGCCTTTGCCCCGTATTCGGCGGTCAGACGGGTGCATCGCGGTGCCGGCCCCGCGTCCTCATCCTGGTGGCTGTGGGCGTGGGGCCGGTGCCGCGAGGCGCCCTGCTGAGCGCCGAAGACGCGGCGAAGGCTGACGGCCACGGCACTAGTTCTTCCGGTAGTCGGCCCAGGTCACGACTGCCGTTTCGAGTGCTTCGTCGAGCGTGGCACGGTGGTCCAGCGGCGCGGCCTGGAACTGCTTCCACGCCTCGTACACCAGGCGGATCCCGTCCTGGTCGACGCCGTAGACCTCCCTGATGTCACGGGCTCCGCGCCCCTTGACGTCACTGAGGATCCACAGCTGGAGCAGCGAGTGCTCACCGATGAAGCGCCCGAGCAGGATGCGCGCCTTGTGAGACAGGTTCTCGCACTCGAGCATTCGGATCGCCAGGTTCGCCACCGTGTTCTCGGTGGGGCCGACCAGCTCCTCCGGCAGCTCCCACTCCTCGGGCCACCCGGCTATCCACTCCTGGATCTCGTCGTGCGACGGCACGCCTACCTCTTCCGCAGCAGCAGGAAGATGCTCGGCCCGAACCGCAGCGACGCGAGCCAGACCTGAGCCATCTCCTCCATGCGCACCAGCACCCGGTGCGGCACCACGCGCTTCAGCGTGGCCGACCGGAAGTTGGACACGGACAGCACCCTCTCCACCCGCAGCCCGGCGTCGTTCAGCTGCCGCGTCACGGTGTCGAGGTTGTGGTTGACGAACGGGATCTCGTCGTCGTGCCGGTTCTCCGGCGACCGGATGTCGACCGGCTCGGACGGGATGCCGCGGCCGAGGTGGCGCAGCCGGTTGCGGAAGTGCCCGAGGTTGGCGACCTCGACCACGGCCGCGCCGACCGGGTCGAGCACGCGGGCGATCTCGGCGAGCTCGGCGGTCGGATCGGGCAGGTGGTGCATGACCCTGATCATCGTGACCAGGTCGACCGAACCGTCGGCGAACGGCAGGTCAGCGGCCTGCGCCTGCACGGTCTCCAACTCCGGGTGCACGTCGGCCGCGATGTCCAGCTGGCGGCGGCTCGGCTCGGCCAGCGTGACGCGGTCGGCGTAGCGGTGCAGCAGCACGGACAGGCGTCCGTAACCACCGCCCACGTCGACGGCGTGCGCGAAGTGCTCGCCCGTCAGCAGCCGTTCCAGCGCGATGCGCTCGGCCGCGTGTTCGTAGTCGCGGCCGTCCCAGTAGCGCAGGTAGTCGTGGGCCGGTCCGTCGTAGAAATCTGCTCGCTTCGTATCCCCCATGCCAGCCAGACGCTTGATCTTGAAAGTTCGATGCCTGGCGTGACCTGATCGAGACCAACGGGTAGAACGGACCACATGATCGCTCTCGTTCGCAGGCCCAGCTCCCGGCTGGCCGACGGCCTCGTCACGCACATCGACCGCACGCCCGTCGACGTCGAGCTGGCGATGCGGCAGCACGACGCCTACCGGCAGGCGCTGTCGGACGCGGGCTGGGAGGTCAGGGACGTCCCGGCGGCCGAGGACCACCCGGACTCGGTGTTCATCGAGGACGCGCTCGTCGTGTGCGCGGACCTGGCGATCCTGACCAGGTCCGGCGCGCCGGAGCGGCGTGGCGAGACGGCCGGGGCCGAGGAGACGGCGCGGGAGCTGGGTCTGCGGATCGCGCGGATCGAGGAGCCCGGCACGTTGGACGGCGGCGACGTGTTGCAGGTCGGCGACACCGTCTACGTCGGGCGGGGCGGGCGCACGAACGCCGAGGGCATCCAGCAGCTGCGCGCACTGCTGTCGCCGCTCGGGAGGACCGTGGTGCCGCTGCGGCCGCAGGGCGTGCTGCACCTCAAGTCCGCGGTGACGGCGCTGCCGGACGGGACGTTCCTCGCGCTCGGCGAGATCGCCGGCCTGTCCGGGGTGCGCGTGGTCGACGAGGAGCCGGGCTGCCACGTCGTGCCGTTGGGCGGCGACGAGGTGCTGATCAGCGCGTCCGCGGTCCGGACAGCAGAAGAACTCGCTGATCTCGGCTTCCGCACGCGGGTGGTCGACATCAGCGAGTTCGAAAAGCTGGAAGGCTGCGTGACCTGCCTCAGCGTGTTGGTCCGCTGAGGCAGGCGCACGACATCAGTTGTTCTCGAAGACCTTCCGCCACGACTCGACCGAGGTGAGCTCGGGCAGCGCGTCGCGGTAGACCTTCTTCATCCGCGGCCACTCCTGGCCGAGGCGGCGGTAGTTGCGCACCGCGCGGGCCATGAGCTGGCGGAACTCCTTCGGGTCGCGCTTGCGGAACGCGACGCCGCTGCCGTCGGCGCTGGACACCGTGGCGCTGTCCAGGTTGCCGAGGAGGAACCAGCGCGCGTTGGTCGCGGGCACGTTGATCTGCGGGCGCTCAGCGGTGGCCGGCTCCGGGTCGCGCAGGTTGTGCACGAGCGCCTTGGCCGCCTCCGCCGCGATGGTGGCCGGGTTGGTCGGCGGCGTCAGCATCTGCTCGGCGCGCACCATGTCGAACGTCGGCGCCGGGAACTGGCGCGCGGACGGCAGGACCTGGGCGTCCGAGTAGTGCTTGCGCAGCTCCCTGATCTCCGGCAGCGCGGTGCGCAGCGAGTCGAACAGCTTCGACGGACCGGCCAGGAAGTCCTCGATCGCCTTCTGCTGCACGGCGACCGTCGAGTACTCCATGGACAGCAGGTGCCGCAGCGACAGCTTCAGACCCTGCTTGAGCAGCGTCGACCGCACGTCGTACGGGCTGTGCAGCGCCGCGAGGACGAGGCGGTTGCGGGTGTGGAAGTACGCCTGCCAGTCCGTGGCGTCGTTCTTGTCCGTCCACGGCATGTGCCACACGGCCGAGCCGGGCAGCGAGACGGTCGGGTAGCCCTTCTCCAGCGCGCGCAGCGAGTACTCCGCGTCGTCCCACTTGATGAAGAGCGGCAGCGGGTAGCCCGTGCGCTGCACGATCTCGCGCGGGAAGAGGCACATCCACCAGCCGTTGTAGGTGGAGTCGATGCGGGTGTGCAGCTCCTCGGTCTCGCGCAGCGACTCGGTGCCGAAGTCGTGGTCGGTCAGCGCGCCGGGCGCCGCACGCCAGTAGCACGTGCCGAGGTCGACGACCTCGCCCATGCTGTGCAGGCGGGCGCGGGCCTGGAGGTTGAGCATGTGGCTGCCGACGATCACCGGCTGCGCGGCGGCGCGGGCGAACGCGTTGGAGCGCAGCACCGCGTCCGGCTCGAGGCGGATGTCGTCATCCATGAGCATGATCTGGTCGACGTCGGTGTGCTCGATCGCCTCGTACAGGCCGCGGGTGAAGCCGCCGGAGCCGCCGAGGTTGTCCTGCTCGATGATCTCCAGCTTGTCGCCGAGGACCTTCCGGGCCTCGTCGTAGCCGACGGTGTCGCGCACCTTCACGGCACCCTGGTCCGCGACGAACACCTTCTGCACGACGTCGAGGACCTGCGGGTCCTCACCGAGCGCGCGCAGCGCGATGACCGCGTCGACCGGGCGCATGGTGGTCATGCCGATGGCGACCTTTTGCGACGGCAGTTCCTTGTCCGTCGTCCAGGCCGCGTTGTCGATCTCCAGCGTCGAGTCGTCGGTGAAGACGTCGAACCAGATCCAGCCGCCGTCCTCGAACGGGGTCAGCGACACGGGGACCGCGACCTCGGTCCACGCCTTCGGGCTGCGGACCATCTGGCCCTCGAGGTGGATGACGTCACCGCTGGGCTTGGAGCGGTACACGTCGATGCGACCCGAACCGCGCACGGACATGCGCAGCACGACCTCGTCGACGACCGTCCAGCGCTTCCAGTAGCTCGCCGGGAAGGCGTTGAAGTAGGAAGCGAAGGAGACCTTGGCCGAGGTGGGGACCGTCACCGCGCGCCTGGACGAGACGTGGCTGTGCACGTTCGCCGGCTCGTCGAGGTAGAGGGGCCGCACGTCCAGCGGGTCCTCGTCCCGCGGCATGATCACGCGCTGCAGGACCTGGTTCGGGTTGATCTTGGTTGCGCTTGCGGCTTTGGCCTGCTCGGTCACGTGCTTCCTCCGGCGAACCGAACTCGGTCGGTTCGGGTCAGCTTCATGGGATGGCTACCGCCACAGGAGTTGTCGTGGCGCGGCGCGTCAGGCGCCCATAGTACTCAGTGTCTAAAGACGCTCGCCCGGCCGCACAGGTTGTCCGGCCGGGCGATGCGTGTTCGCTGCTGGTCAGTCGAGGTCGCCGGTGATCGGCTTGCCCTCGGTGAGGTGCGGCGCGATCTTGTTGTCGAACGCGGTGAGCGCCGAGCCGATCGCCATGTGCATGTCGAGGTACTTGTAAGTGCCGAGACGACCGCCGAACAGCACGTTGCGCTCCGCGGCCTCCGCCTTGGCCAGCTCGCGGTAGCGCTCCAGCTTCTCGCGGTCCTCGGGCGTGTTGATCGGGTAGTACGGCTCGTCGTCCTTCTCCGCGGCGCGGGAGAACTCGCGGACGATGACCGTCTTGTCGCTCGGGTACTCGCGCTCCGGGTGGAAGTGGCGGAACTCGTGGATGCGGGTGAACGGCACGTCCGCGTCGTTGTAGTTCATGACCGAGGTGCCCTGGAAGTCACCCGTCGGCAGCACCTCGCGCTCGAAGTCGAGCGTGCGCCAGCCCAGCCAGCCCTCGGAGTAGTCGAAGTAGCGGTCGACCGGGCCCGTGTAGACGATCGGCGTACCGGCCGGGATCTCCTCGCGCACGTCGAAGAAGTCCGTGTCCAGCTTCACGTCGATGTTCGGGTGGTCCGCCATCTTCTCGAGCCACGCGGTGTAGCCGTTGACCGGCAGACCCTCGTAGGTGTCGTTGAAGTAGCGGTTGTCGAAGGTGTAGCGCACCGGCAGGCGGCTGATGACCGCTGCGGGCAGCTCCTTCGGGTCCGTCTGCCACTGCTTGGCGGTGTAGTCGCGGACGAAGGCCTCGTAGAGGGGGCGGCCGATCAGCGAGATCGCCTTCTCCTCGAGGTTCGACGCGTCCTTCGAGTCGATCTCAGCGGCCTGCTCGGCGACCCACGCGCGCGCCTCGTCCGGCGACAGGTACTTGCCGACGAACTGCGTGATCAGGCCGAGGCCCATCGGGAACTGGTACGCCGTGCCGTTGTGCATCGCGAAGACGCGGTGCTGGTAGCCGGTGAACTCGGTGAACTGGTTGCAGTACTCCCAGACCCTCTTGTTCGAGGTGTGGAAGAGGTGCGCACCGTAGACGTGCACCTCGATTCCTGTCTCGGGCTCTGCCTCCGAGTAGGCGTTACCGCCGATGTGGGCACGACGCTCCAGCACCAGCACCCGCTTGTTCAGCTGGGTTGCGGTGCGCTCGGCGACCGTGAGACCGAAGAATCCGGATCCGACGACAATCAGGTCATAACCTGCGAAGCTCACGGGCGTCGAGGTTACATAAGGGGTTGCGCAAACCCCAACCGCCCCCTACACCACCTCTTGCTGGTCACCGATAGCATTCGGCAACTACGCGGGGTAATTCCCCTCACACATCTCCCCAGGTGACGGTTGTGCCGAACGACGCGAGTGCTCTGCTGACCATCTCCACCGTGCTCCTCTGCGCGGCACTCCTGTGGGTGCCCGGTGGTCTCGCCGCCGCGGCCGCGGGGCTGCGCGGGTGGACGCTCGCGGCCGTCGCCCCGGTGCTGACGTACGCGATCGCCGGCCTGCTCGGGCCGTGGATGTGGAAGGTCGGCATCCCGTTCAACCCCGTGACGTTCGCGATCGGCACGGTGGTCTTCGTCGGGTTGTTCGCGCTGGCCAGGCGGTTCTCCCCCGGTGCGGAACCCGCTGACCGGTGGCCGTTGCGGGCCCACCTCGCGGTCGGCGCGACGCTGCTCGCCGCCACGGCGTTCGGCGCCGCGGTGCTGATGACCGCGATGGGCGACCTGAACGCGATCCCGCAGGACTGGGACGCCGGGTACCACGCGAACGGCATCCGCTACATCGCCGAGACCGGCGAGGGCAGCCTGTACGCGACGGGCCGCGTGAACTGGTACGAGGTACCGCAGGGCGTCTTCTACCCGAACGCCTACCACCTGGTCGGCGCGGTCGTGTTCAAGCTCGGCGCCGCACCGATCCCGGCCGTGCTCAACGCGAACACCGCGCTGCTGCCGGGGATGCTCGCGTTGTCGCTGGTCGTGCTGGTCAAGCACTTCCGGCGCCGTGCCGTGACCGCCGGCTACACCGCGATCGCCGCCGTCACCGCGACCAGTGCGACCTACGACAACCTGTGGCGAGGCCCACTCCTGCCGTTCACGGTCGGGCTCGCGCTGACGCCGGTGCTCGCCGTGGTGCTGGACCGGTACCTCTCGCGGCCCGGTTTCGACACCGGCGCGGTGTTCGGCGGGTGCGCGGTCGGCCTGCTGGCGTTGCACTCCAGCACGTTGTTCAACGGGATCCTGTTCGTGCTGCCGCTGCTGGCCCACCGCTGGTGGCGGGCGTGGCCGCGGATGCGCCGCGAGCTGGTGCTGCTGCTGATCCCGGCCGGTGCGGCGGCCCTGTTGTGCGCGCCACACCTGCTCGGCGCGTTGACGATCGGTGGGCAGATCCAGCTGATGGACTGGCCGTCGACGTTCCCGGTGAGCCAGTCGGTGGGGACGTTGATCACGTTCCAGCACGTCATCCCGCACCCGCAGTACTGGCTCTCGGTGGCGCTGATCATCGGGCTCGCGACGTTGTCGCACCTCGCGGGCCTGCGCTGGATCGCATGGACCGCGGCGCTGTTCGGGGTGTTCTGGGTGCTGACCGCGTCGTTCCCGCAGCCGTGGGTGGCGAAGGCGACGAGCCCGTGGTGGAACGACCAGTTCCGGCTGATCGCGCTGGCCTGCGTGCCGCTGGTCGTGGTCGCGGGCAACGGGCTGACCTGGGTGCACGACCACCTGGACCGGCTGTTGCGGCGGCGTGTGCCGGTGCTGTCGTCGATCATCGTGCTGCTGGCGTTCGCGCTGCTCACGCACGGTCTGTACTTCCGGACCAACGTCAACCAGGCGTACCGCGCGTACGGCTACACGGCGCGCGAGGACCAGTCGTTCGTCGTGACGCGCGACGAGGTCCGGGCCATGCAGAAGCTCGGTGAGCTGGTGAGACCGGGCGAGCGCGTGATGAACGACCGGATGGACGGCACGCTGTGGATGTACGCGATCGCGGGCGTCCAGCCGGTCGCGGGGCACTACGACGGGTCGCTGGAGGCGCCGTCGATCGGGCTGCTGCAGGCGCGCTTCAGGGACTACGACCGCGATCCGGCGGTGCGGGACGCGGTGCGGCACTTGAACGTTCGTTATGCGCTCGTTGGACGCGGATGGGTGCGGCAGTGGGTCGACCGCATGCCCGGTGTGCGTGACCTGGACCGGGAGTCGTTCCTGGAGAAGGTCTACGAGAACGCGGACGCGACCGTCTACCGGTTGAGGTAGCTCACACCAGCTCGGGCAGCACGTCCGACGCGACCTCCTCCAGCACGGACTCGCGTCCGGCGTGGATGCCGTCGGCCCTCGGCCAGTGCGACAGCGCGTCGGTGAAGCCCAGCTCGCGGGCCCTGCCGATGGCGTCGCGGAAGCAGTCGACGCTGGCCATCGAGTACTGCGGCGCCGAGTCGAGGTGCACGTAGCGGTCGACGGTCGAGCGCTTGCGGCCGATCGACTCCAGCACCTCGTCGAACGCGCGCGCCTGCTCGGCGATGTCGCGCCACCAGTCGGCGGCGGTCTCCGCGGTCGAGCCGGTGGCGAGCCAGCCGGTGCCGTATCGGGCGGCGATGTCCATGGTGGCCGCGTCGTTCGCGGCGATCAGGAACGGGAGCCTGGGTCGCTGCACGCAGCCGGGCTGGCTGTGCGCCTGCTCGGCGGCGAAGTGTTCGCCTCGCCACGTCGTCGTGTCGCGGGCGAGCAGGCTGTCGAGCAGGTGGACGAACTCGCCGAAGCGCTGCTGGCGGTCGTCCTCGGGGCGGTCGCCGAGGACGGTGGCGTCGTACTCCGACTCGCCGACGCCGACGCCGAGCGTGAGGCGGCCGTCGGAGATGTCGTCGAGCGTCAGCAGCTCACGCGCGAACGACACGGGGTGGCGGAAGTCCGGGGAGGTCACGAGGGTGCCGAGCCGGATCTTCTCGGTGATCATGGCGGCCGCTGTGAGCGTCGGCACGGCGGAGAACCACGGCCGCTCGGGCTGGCTCTGCCAGCCGAGGTGGTCGTAGGTCCAGGCGTGCTGGAAGCCCAGCTCTTCGGCCACCCGCCACTTCGGTTCAGCCACCCACCACCTGTGTTCGGGGAGGATCACAATGCCAACGCGCACCCCACGACAGTAACGACCAATGCACCATGGACAGGTGCAGAGACCACGAATGGTTGCTTCGGATGTCGACGGAACGCTGCTGGGAGTCGACGAGCGGGTGAGCGGGCGCACGGCGTCGGCGACCGGTCGGGTGCGGGAGTCCGGGATCCCATTCGTGCTGGTGAGCGGGCGTCCGCCGCGCTGGATGCCGGGCGTCGCGGAGCAGGCGGGGGTCGACGGGCTGGCCGTGTGCGCCAACGGCGCGGTGCTCTACGACGTGGGTGAGGACCGCGTCATCTGGCAGCGGGGCCTGACGACGGTGCAGCTCGCGGACGTCGCGAGCGCGCTGGACACCGTCCTGCCTGGTGCGGGGCTGGCCGCGGAGCGGATCGGGAAGTCCGCTTGGGACATCGACCCGTTCGTCGCCGAGACGGCGTACACCGATCCGTGGGGCAACGGTCAGACCGTCGTCACGCGGGCCGAGGTGCTGGGGCACCCGGCGGTGAAGCTGCTGGTCAGGAAGGCCGACATGCGCAGCGGTGAGATGGCTGAGGCGGCGCTGGCCGTGCTGCGCGACGAGTTCAGCGTGACGTACTCCACGAACTCGGGGCTGATCGAGATCGCCGCTCGGGGTGTGACGAAAGCCTCAGGGCTGTCCGATGTGGCCGAACGCTTCGGTGTCGCGGCGCCGGACGTCATCGCGTTCGGCGACATGCCGAACGACGTGCCGATGCTGCGGTGGGTCGGTCACGGCGTCGCGATGGCCAACGCGCACCCCGATGCGTTGGAGGCCGCGGACGAGGTCACGGCGTCCAACACGGACGATGGGGTCGCTTTGGCGCTGGAGCGCTGGTTCTAGTCCTCGGCGGGAACCGGGGCGATGCCGCGACGGCGCTGCGCGTAGGACAGCAGCGCTGCCAGGCCCGCGGAGCCGAGGTCGGCGACGGTGAACATGAGACGCGACACCAGCGCCAGCGCGATGGCCTGGCCCGCGGGCAGGACGGTCGCGACGGCGGCGGTGATGACCAGCTCGCGGGCACCGAGGCCGGAGGGCAGGAAGAACGCCAGCAGGCCCGCGGTCATGGAGATCGCCATCGCGCCCGCGCAGAGCACGAGCGTGTCGAAGCGCGCCGAGCCCAGCGAGTTCACCAGCAGCCACAGGTGCACGCCGTAGCAGAGGTAGATCGCCACGGCGGCGCCGAGCGCCTTCAGCACCTCGACGCCGGTGAAGCGGCGCTCGATGGGCGCCTTGCGCAGCGTCTTGAGGACGAGGTTGACCGACCAGGTCAGCAGCTTCGGGTGCAGGAACGCGAGACCGACGACGAGCAGCGCGAAGAGCCACAGCAGCTGCTTGCTCTCCTCGCCGCCCTGCAGGATCACCGGCAGCGCGGCGAGACCGGCGATCAGTGACGCGACCACGCCGAGACCGGTCGCGACCAGGCCCGCGGTGAAGCTGCGGGCGCGGTTGACGCCGGCTTCCTTGGCGAGCTCCATCGAGAGGAGCACGGCCCACACGGCGCCAGGGATGTACTTGCCGAGCTGACCGACCAGGTAGAACTTCGCCGAGTCGATGTAGCGCACGGGTGCGCCGAGGTCCGAAAGGACGATCTTCCAGACGACCGGTCCGATGAAGACACCGATCACGACCATCAGTGTCGAAAGGACGACCGACTGCCACGGCAGCGAGAGCAGCGTCGCGGAGACCTCGTCCCACTGGGACACGAGCGAGTAGATCGCACCCGCCAGCACGAGGACGACGAGCAGGCGGCGGGCCCACGCGATGACGACGGCCTTGGTTGTGCGCGCGGGCTTCTCGGCGGGCACTGGTTCCTCGGTGTTCGTCGTCGTGTCGGGCTCGACGGTCATCGGTACTCCGCTTTCGGGGGGTTCGGCGTTGGCCACAGACCTGTGTCCCTGCTTCAGGGGTGTTTCTTCGCTGTTACCCCTGTTCGCACACCCTCAGAGGGGTCCCCCCAACAGGCAGGTAACCTGTGGAGCCGCGCCGGGGCGGGAAGCCAAGAGGTCACTGTACCGGACGCACTCCCACCGTCTCCGGAAGCGAAAGTCTGCTGCATGATTCCCATCACCGTCGTCGACGTACAGGACGCTGAGCCACTCGTTCTCGAGGTGCTCCGTTCCGGCGTCATCGCGCAGGGCCCGATGGTCAAGCGGTTCGAAGATGCGTTCGCCGCCGTGGCCGGTGTGCCGCACGCGGTTGCCGTCAACAACGGCACCACCGCACTGGTCGCGTCCATCCAGGCGCTCGACCTCAAGCCGGGCGACGAGGTCATCACCACGCCGTTCACCTTCGTCGCGACGCTGAACGCGATCCTCGAGGCGGGCGCCACCGCCCGGTTCGCGGACATCAGCGCCACCGACTTCAACATCGATCCGGAGAAGGTCAGCGCTCAGGTCACCGAGCGCACCAAGGTCCTCATGCCGGTCCACCTCTACGGCCAGATGGCCGACATGGGCCGCCTCGTCCCGCTGGCTGAGCAGCACGGTCTCGCGATCGTCGAGGACTCGGCGCAGGCCGTCGGCGCGACGTTCGAGGGCAAGCCGGCAGGCAGCTTCGGCATCGGCTGCTTCTCGCTCTACGCGACGAAGAACGTGACCACCGCCGAGGGTGGTGTCATCACCACGTCGGACGACGCGCTCGCCGACAAGCTCCGCGTGATGCGCAACCAGGGCATGCGCGCCCGCTACCAGTACGAGATGGCGGGCCACAACTACCGCCTCACGGACCTGCACGCGGCGCTCGGCATCCCGCAGATGGAGAAGCTGCCGCAGCTCACCGAGGCGCGCCGCCGCAACGCGGAGGCGCTGTCCAAGGGCCTCGCGGACGTGCCGGGCCTCACGGTTCCGACCGTCCTGCCGGGCCGCGAGCACGTGTGGCACCAGTACACGGTGCTCGTCGGCGACGACGCCGCGGTGACCCGCGACGAGCTCGCCGCGAAGCTCACCGAGAAGGGCATCGGCAACGGGATCTACTACCCGAAGCTGGTGTTCGACTACGACTGCTACCGGGAGAACCCGCAGGTCATCGCGTCCGACGTGCCGGTGGCCCAGAAGGTCGCCGAGCAGGCGCTGTCCCTGCCGGTCCACCCGAAGCTGACCGACGCCGAGCTGGAGACCATCGTCTCCGCCGTCCGGGAGGTGTTCGGCGCGTGACCGCCCTTCCCAAGATCGCCCTCGTCGGCGCGGGCATGATGGGCGCTCTGCACGCCCGCGTGCTGTCGCAGTCGACCCGCGTCGAGTTCGCCCTGCTCGTCGAGCAGCGCGAGGACGTCGGCAAGGAGATCGCGACCCGCTACGACACCACGTACGCCCCGGAGATCGGCAACCTCGACGGCATCGACGCCGTCGTCATCGCCGCGGCGACCGAGGCGCACTACGACATCGCGAAGCAGGTGCTCGCCCTCGGCAAGCCGCTGCTGGTCGAGAAGCCCCTCGCGGCGACTTACGCCCAGTCCGAGGAGCTCGTCAACGAGTCCGAGAAGCTGGGCCTGCCGCTGGTCTGCGGCTTCCTCGAGCGCTTCAACCCGGCGATCCTGACCGCGAAGCAGTTCGTGCACGACGTGGTCCAGATCAACGCGGTCCGCCACTCGCCGTTCGTGCCGCGCATCAAGACCGGCGTCGCGACCGACCTGCTGATCCACGACGTGGACCTGGCGATCCGCTTCATCGCCGACGTCCCGTCCGCGGTGAAGGGCTCCTTCGGCTTCTTCCACGAGCAGTCCCGCGAGAACCGCTCGGAAGACTCCGCGGACGCCACCATGTCGTTCGGCAGCGGCGCGCTCGCCACCATCTCGGCGAGCCGCATCAGCCAGCGCAAGGTCCGCCAGATCTCGGTGCTCGAACTCGACCGCCTGATCGAGATCGACCTCCTGCGCCGCGACATCACCATCTACCGCCACGTCGCGGACTCCCCCGCGGCCGACGGCGTCGGCTACAAGCAGCAGACCGTCATCGAGCTCCCGACGATCCTGCAGTCCGCCGAGCCGCTCGCCGCCCAGCTGAACCACTTCCTGGACCTGCTGGAGAAGGGCGCCGGTTCGGACGAGGTCATCGCGGAGCGCAACGCGATCCTCCCCGCACACCTCGCCGTGCACCACGCCACGGAGTCGGCTCTCGCCTGACCCTGTTGCTGCCCGATCGGGGTCACCGGCATCGTGCCCGGTGGCCCCTTTCGCATACCCGGCCCCGGTTTTCGGCGCTTCCGCTGCTGCGCGGTGTGTTTGTTCGCTTGCTGAGTCCTAAGTGGCGCAACCCTCTGCGGCTTTGCGGGTTGGGCGTGTCGACATGCCGGTCGTCGTGCGGGGGCTGCGCTTGGCTGCCGGTTCTCGTTGAGGCTGGGGGTCTTTGCTTGGCTGCCGGTTCTCGTCGGGGCTCGAGTCTTTGCCTGGCTGCCGGTCCGCGTCGGGCTGGGGTCTGATGGTTGCTGCGCTTCGGTGTTCTGCTGTCGTGGGTTGGGTCGCGCCTTCGGCGCAGCGATTGGGCCTTGACTTGGGGCCCCTCGCGGCGTGGTGGGCCGGCTCCGCCGGCAGGGAAGGGAACCTGCCGGCCGTTGAGGTGTACCACGCCGCACCCCAAGTCAAGGCCCAATCGCGCGGTGCCCACCACCAGCTGACTGCCGACGCGCAAACCGCCAGGCAGAACACACCGACCCACCTGCCGCCGGGCCCCCAGCTCGACCCACCTGCCGCTGGGCCCACCTTCCGCCCGATACGACACACCCCCGCCCCTGCGGGCCGCCGCCGACACAAAGCAAGGGTTCGACCAACCAGCAGGTACCAAGGGAGCCCAGCGAAACCGGCAGGGAGCCAAAAGAAAGAGCGCCCGCCGCACTCCCAACCCCCGCACTGCCCAACGGGCGCGGCCCCCGAGCCAAAACCGGCGGCCGAACGATCCCAAGCATCCGAAGGGCCGGGGCGGGGAGGGTCTCGCTGATCAGGCGCAGCCTTGCCACATCGAGAAGGCCCCGTCAAGGCACGCTTTTCGCCTTGACGGGGCCTTCTCGATGTGGCGACCGTGAGGTGATCAGCGAGACCCTCCCCGCCCACCACCAAACGTCACTCCGAAGCAGACACCCCCGACCGCCGCCGAGCAGCAACAGCCAGGAACAGGGAGTGCAACAACCCCAACAGGAGAGCCCCGATCAACAACTTCCACCCGAACCCGAGCCCAGGCGGCGAGAAGCTGAGATCCACGGTGGACTCACCCGAAGAAGTGGGAAGGTCGAGCTGGATCAACCCGGCAGGCCCCTGCTCGACCTTGACGTCCTTGCCGTCCACAGTGGCCGTCCACCCAGGCCAGGCGAGCGCCGCGAACAGCACCTTGCCGGATCCGCGGTAGGTGACCTTCTCGCCTTCGAACCCGGTCGAAGCAGCGGACGACACTTGCACGCCAGGCGACACGTACGACAGCCGCGACCCGGCGTACGGCAGGGCGGTGTCGCGCTTCAGCACCGTGACCACGGAGTTGCGCTCCTGCACCGACCACCCGGCGGGCACGTTCTCGGGGCCGTTCTCCTTGACGTAGCCGTTGGCCACCACGAGGGTCTGCAGGCGCACGGCGTCGGCGAGCTGCACGTTGAACGACCCGGCGTTCTTCCACAGGGCCGAGTACGCGGCCGGGCAGGTGCCGCCGAAGTAGTTCATGCAGAACGTCTCGGAGAACGCGGAGTAGCCGAGGCCCGTGTACGAGTTGAGGGCGTCTACGCCCGCGATCTCCCACTGGGAGCCGAACAGGGCGTGCTGCCACGAGGTTTCGGGCGACATGCCGCCCGAGTTCTTCTCCAGCGCGCCGAGGTCGGACACCAGCAGGGTGTTGCCCTGGTAGCGGCTGTCGAAGCGCTGCTTCATCTCCGCCACGTTGTGCGGGAAGTTCCACGGGTTGACGTTGAGGTTGCCGCGGTAGTGCGCGACCTGCAGGCCGAGGGTCGCGGCGGTGCCGAGGACCAGGGTCAGCGCCACGAACTTGGGGCGAGAACGGGCCGTGTACAGCACCGCGCCGAGCATGAGCAGGACGAGAACGGTCGCCAGTGCGTGCCAGCGGTAGCCGGTCGGCGTCGACGCCATGGACAGGTACGCGCCGAGGCCGACGAGGACGGCGGTGAGCACGATGCGGGTGCGGGCGGCGGACTTCTGGAAGCCCTTGGTCAGGAGCACCGCGAACAGCACCGAAAGCGGCAGGTAGACGTACTCGAGCAGGCGAGCGGGCCAGCGGAACAGCCACAGGTTCGACGGGCCGATGAGCAGCAGGATGTAGATGCCCGCGAACACGTACAGGCCGAGGTAGTCGCGCCACCGGTCGCGCAGGATCGACCAGGCCAGCCACGGGACCAGCGGCACCACGAACCACGCCATGTAGGTGATGGGGAAGCTGATCCAGCTACCGGTCCAGGTGTTGAACTGCGCCTGGTACGTGGGTGCGCTCATGCCGATCAGGTCGGCGAGGTTCGGCACCAGGAAGCCGTCGTTGCGGATCGAGTTGTCGGTGCGCCAGGTGACGGCCGCGCTGCCGAGCAGCGGGAAGAACACGACCAGCGACGACGCGCCGACGAGGCCGCCGGTGATGACCAGGTGACCGAGCTTGCGCCAGTTCTTCGTCACAGCGAGCTCGAGTGCGACGCCGAGCAGGATGAAGACCACACCGAGCGCGCCGTACGGGTTGCCGACGGTCATCGCCAGGTAGCCGAAGACGAGCAGCCAGATCGGGTTCGACTTGCCGGTCGCGAAGCGGCGGGCGGCCCACCAGACCCACGGCAGCCAGGCGAACGCCATCAGGCCGGCGACCCACGCGGAGGCGTCGAAGAAGAGCGTGTAGCCGGAGAACGGCAGGGCCGTCGCGACGGCGGCCGCGGCGCCTCGGTTGGAGCCGTATTCCCTGGCCAGGACGTACACGCCGACCGCGAGCAGGACGAGGAACTCGGTCTTGACGAACGTCGCGGCGACGGCGACGTCCGGCAGCAGCGAGACGATCACGTAGTTGCCCAGCGACACCGGGTTCCACAGGCCGAGCATGGCCTCGCTGGCGTAGTTGCCGCCCATCCAGCTCTCGGGCATCAGCGCGGGCCAGTTGCCCTGGCGCAGCAGCTCACCGATGCGGAACCAGTGCGGGAGGAACGCCGCGGCCGAGTCGTCCCAGTAGTAGAAGACCCGGTTGCGAATCAACGGCAATTGGGCAACGACCGAGACGAATGCGATAATCCCGGCGACCGTGAAAATGCCTGACCAGCGACTGCGCAACCCCACCCGCTCGCCCTCTCCCGGATCCGCCGACCCCAATTGATCAGCGGCTCTAGGTTCCGTGAGAGTCACAATCAAGATCCTTTCGGGTGCAGCCCCGCTGCAGGCATGCCCGGACCAATGGGCATTCTGGGGTCACGTTAAAGTTGCTCGCCGTTACGGTCGTGCGAGACCGCCCGGACACAGTCTGCCAGGGAGAAACTGTGGGAACACCAGAGCCCACCGATCAGCTCGTCCTCAGCTACGTCGTACCCGCGTACAACAGCTCGGACGCGATCGAGGCCACGCTCAAGGAGCTGGGTGACCGGCTTCAGGGGACCCACTCCGAAATCCTCGTGGTGGAGAACGGATCGACCGACGGCTCGCCGGAACTGCTGGCCAAGCTGGAGCAGGAGTGGCAGTTCGACGGCGTCGAGCTGCGCGTCCTGACCTCGGAGAAGGGCCTCGGCCACGCGCTGAAGAAGGGCATCGGCTCCTCGCGGGGCTCGTCCGTCATCCTCAGCGCCGACGACCTGCCGTTCGGGTTCGACGACCTGGACGAGGCGCAGAAGATCGGCCTGAACAAGCACAAGGTCATCATCGGCTCGAAGGCGCACCCGAAGTCGGAGCTCGACCGGACGCTGCTGCGTGCCGTGCTGAGCACCGGGTTCCTGGTTCTGCGCTGGCTGATCCTCGGCATGAAGACCCGCGACCCGCAGGGCACGTTCGTGCTCGACGGTCCGTGGGCGCGCGGAGTCGTGGGCAAGCTCACGGCGCCCGGCTTCCTGCTCACGACGGAGCTCGTCTACCTCGCCGAACTGGAGGGCAACCACCCCGTCGAGGTGCCGGTGAAGCTGCGCCGCATCCACACCGGCGCGGGCAGCACCATCCGCGTGTTCCACGACGCGTACGCGATGGGCATGGGGCTGTTCAAGATCCGCAAGCTGCACCGCAAGACGCACGGTCGCTAACGGGGGATCACCCGGTTCAGCGATAAAGCGCTGATGCGCACGTGCCGATTCAACAGCGCGTGCGCATCGCCGTCGTCAACAACTTCTTCCCTCCCCGAGTAGGCGGCAGCGCCCACGTCGCGGACACCCTGAGCAAGTACTACGCCGACCAGGGCCACGAGGTGCTCGTGCTGACGGCCGCCTACAAGGGCGCGCCAGCCGAGGAGGTCCGCGAGGGTGTGCGGATCGTCCGGCTGCCGTCGTGGACGCTGCCCGAGTCGAAGCTGTCGTTCAGCTTCGACATCACGTTCGCGCTCCGCTGGGGCAACCGGAAGCGCGTCTTCGGGCTGCTGGACGAGTTCCGCCCGGACGTGGTCCACCAGCACGGCCAGTTCTTCGACCTGACCTGGCAGACCGGCCTGTGGGCCAGACGCGAACGCGGGCCGACGCTGCTGACCATGCACACCCGCCTGCAGAGCCCAGGCCCGCTGTCCCACCTGTTCTTCAAGTTCCTGGACGCCGCGGTCGTGCGTCCGATCCTGTCGCTCATCCGCCCCACCTCGGTGGTCGCGATCGACACGGTCTTCCACCGCTACATCAAGCGCCGCTACGGCATCCCCGAGCACCGCATCGAGCAGGTCCCGATCGGCGCCGAGCTGGACCGCTTCGGCTTCCTCGACAAGGCCGCGGAACGCGCCCGCCTGCGTGAGCGCTTCGACACCGGCCCCGGCCCGCTCATCGCCTCGCTCGGCCACGTCATCCCGGTCCGCGACCGGGTGACGCTCGTGGAGGCCCTTCCGGACGTCCTGCTGGCCCACCCGGACACGAAGGTCCTGGTCGTCGGCCGCGTCTACTACACGCGCTTCCTCGAACGCGCGGAGGAGCTGAGCGTCCGCCACGCCATCATCTGCACCGGGCCGCTCCCGAAGTCGGACGTGCCCGGCGTGCTCGCCGGTTCGGACATGGAGATCCACGACCTGCAGGGCTTCGGCATCGGCATCGCGAGCCTCGAGGCCATGGCGTCCGGCACCCCGACCGTGATGGCCGAGCGCCCCGACTACTTCCCCGGCACCACGCTCGCCAGCGGCGCCGAGACGCTGCTGGTCCAGCCGGGTGACCCGGCGGAGCTCGCGGAGGCGATCGTCCGCCTCGCGAGCGACCCGGAACTGGCCGCCGACATCGGTGAGACCGGGCGGAAGTGGGTGTGCAACAACCTCGACATGCCCCTGGTCTGCGCCGCCAACCTGGCTATTCTCAGGCGACTGCACGAGAACAGGAGCGTGACGAGTGCGTCAGGTGATCGTCATCGGGGGCGGGATCGTAGGCCTGTCCGTCGCCCGTGAGCTGGCACTCCGCGGCAACGCGATCACCGTCCTGGAGAAGGAAGCGGGCTGGGCGGCGCACCAGACCGGTCACAACAGCGGCGTCCTGCACGCGGGCCTGTACTACAAGCCGGGGTCGCTGAAGGCCCGAATGTCCGTGGCCGGCAACGCGTCCATGGCCAGGTACGCCCAGGACAACGGCATCCCGGTCGAGATCTGCGGCAAGCTCGTCGTCGCCACGAGCAACGACGAGATCCCCCGCCTGCACGCACTCGCGTCGCGCGCCGAGGCGAACGGCGTCCCGGCCAAGCTGATCACCGCCTTCGAGGCCCGCAGCTACGAGCCCGAGGTGTCCTGCGTCGCCGCGCTGCGCGTCGAGACCACCGGCATCGTCGACTTCCCCGCGGTCTGCGCGTCGCTCGTCCGCGACCTCGACGGCCACGACCTGCGCCTGCAGTCGCCGGCGCTGGCGATCCGCACCCGCGGCTCCCGCGTCGAGGTCGCGACACCGCAGGGCGTGGTCAGCGGCGACGCGCTGGTGAACTGCGCGGGCCTGCACAGCGACCGCGTGGCCCGGCTGGCCGGGCTGGAGCCGTCCGCGACGATCGTGCCGTTCCGCGGCGAGTACTACGAGCTGCGCCCCGAGCGCAGGGACCTGGTCCGCGGCCTGATCTACCCGGTCCCGGACCCGGCGCTGCCGTTCCTCGGCGTCCACCTGACCCGCATGATCGACGGCAGCGTCCACGCGGGCCCGAACGCGGTGCTGGCGCTGCGCCGCGAGGGCTACCGCTGGCGTGACATCACCCTCGGCGACGTGGCCGATGTCGCCCGTTTCCCCGGCACCTGGAAGCTGGCCCGCCGGTTCGGCAGGACGGGCGTCGACGAGGTGCTGAGGTCGTTGTCCCGCAAGCGTTTCGCGGCCAGCCTGGCCCGGCTCGTGCCCGCCGTCGGCGAGGCCGACCTGGTGCGCGCCGAGGCGGGTGTGCGGGCGCAGGCGATGCTGCCGGACGGCTCGCTGGTCGACGACTTCCTCATCGAGTCCGCACCGCACCAGGTGCACGTGCTGAACGCGCCGTCGCCCGCCGCGACGGGTGCGCTGGAGATCGCGAAGCACGTCGCCGACCTGATCTAGAGGTCCTCCAGAACGCCTGCAGAGTCGTCTCCAGACGACTTGCAGTGATCTTGCAGCTACATCCCGCATTGTTCGTTGTGCCGGTTGGGGAACCGGCTCGACAACTGGGGGAGTTACAAGATGAACGTTCGCACGACCGTGGTCGCGACATCGGCGATGTTCGCCGCTCTGCTCGGCGCGCAGGCACCCGCCGCTGCCGCGCCACCCGATGACGAAGTCCGAATCCAGGTGTTCTGCGGCACGTACTCGTCGAACCAGACGCTGACCCGCAGCCAGGTGATCGCGAGAGCGCAGTCGTGGATCGACCAGGGCGTCGACTACAACCAGGACGGCTGCCACACCAACCAGTACGCCACCTACCGCAAAGACTGCTCCGGACACACGTCCATGGCCTGGGGACTCACCCAGTCGCACACCACCTGGACGTTGCACGAGGTCTCCAGGGAGATCCCGCGCTCCGACCTCAAGCCGGGTGACGCGCTGAACAAGTTCGACGAGCACGTCGCGATCTTCGCGGGCTGGTCGGACGCCGCGAAGACGAAGCCGATCATGCTCAACCACGGCGGGCCCGGCAAGGCGCACGTGGCGGTCTGGTCGGCCGACTACGCCGCCCGCTTCAAGCCGATCCGCTACAACAACATCGTCGAGGACGCCCCTGCTCCCACCAACGACGCTCCGTCCGTGTCGATCGAGAAGGACGTGCTGCAGGTGTTCGCCAGCGACCGCGGCACCGGCAAGCTGGTGACGAACTGGCAGAACGGCCCCCGTCAGGACTGGAAGGGCTGGACGCAGCTGAACACGGGCGCGGTCGGCACCCCGTCGTCGCTGCTCGACCACGAGGGCCAGATGAACGTCTTCGCGCGCCGCTCCGACGGGCACCTCGTCCAGATGTGGCAGGACGGCGACAACGGCGCGATCACCAAGTTCAAGGACCTCGGCGGCGACTTCGCCGGTGACCCGGTCGCGGTCCGCAAGCCGGACAACGTGAAGGTCGTGTTCATCCGCGGCACGGACGGCCAGTTGTGGCACAAGTGGCAGAACAGTCCGATCGGTGATTTCCAGCCTTCCCAGCTCGTGCACACGCACCTCGGTCAGATCGTCGGCAAGCCGTCCGTGCTGGTCGACGCGCAGGGCCGGTTCACCGTCTTCGTGCTGCGTGCCGACGGTCACCTGATCACGCTGGACCAGAGCGCGCCCGGCGGTGAGTTCACCCAGCACGACCTCCTGGGTGACTTCGCCGGTGACCCGGTCGCGGTCCGCAAGTCCGACGGCGCGATGGTGGTGTTCATCCGCGGCACGGACGGCCAGCTGTGGCACAAGTGGCAGAACAAGCCCGGTCAGCCCTTCGTCCCGTCGGAGCTCGTCCGCGACAACTTCGGTCAGGTGCTCGGCGCCCCGGCGGCCACGATCAAGGACGACCTGATCCAGGTGTTCGCCCGGCGCAACGACGGCCACATGATCACCGCGTGGCAGTACACCAACGGCGGCAAGTTCGACGGAGTCGACGACATCGGCGGCGACCTGGCGGCCGAGCCCGTCATCGGACGCCTGGCTGACGGCGCCATGTCCGCGTTCGCCCGGTTCAACGACGGCTCGACCAAGACCACGTGGCAGAAGACCGCAGGTGCCCCGTTCGAGAAGACCTGGAGCTACCTCCCCAACGGCTGACGCACCAACAGATTCCGGTCGAGCACACCATTCTTCGTCACATGAGTTCTGGGGGAATTCAGATGAGCAACAAGCATGCCCTGCGCATCACCACTGCGTTAGCCATCGTCATGCCGCTACTCGGCACCATCGGAAACGCTTCCGCCGCACCACTTCCCAACGACCCGCACGACGTTCGCGCCGCGTACAACTCGCTCCCGTGCGTCCAGGGTGGGCCCACCGCCGATGACGCGGCTACCGCGGCCCGGCTCAGCCCGCTGATGACCAGCAAGATGCGCGGCTACACCAACGCCTACACCGTGTCGTGTGCCAGGGCGGTCGTGCAGGCGGTGAAGACCCGCGGCCTGAACCCGCGCGCCGCAACGATCGCGCTGGTCACCACAGCCGTGGAGTCTCAGAACCACAACCTCGACGGTGGTGACCGCGACTCCGTCGGTCTCTTCCAGCAGCGGGACTCGTGGGGCAGCTTCCAGCAGCGCACCAACCCGGTGTGGGCCACGAACGAGTTCCTGAACAGCATGGAGTACTTCTACCCCAACGGTTCCTGGAACAACGCGCCCATCGGTGACGTCGCGGCGGACGTGCAGCGCCCCTCAGCGGAATTCCGCTTCCGGTACGGCGTCGAGGTCGGCGACGCGACGAAGATCGTGAACGCGCTGTGGACGATCGGTGCGGGGACGAGCGAGGCTCCGTCGGTGGTGGTGGAGGGCAGCGGTGCGATGCAGGTCTTCGCCCGTGACACCAACACCGGCCAGCTCATCACCAACTGGCAGAACGCATCCGGCTCGAACTGGAAGGGCTGGACGAACCTCGACACTCGCGCGGTCGGCACGCCGTCCTCGCACCTGGACAGCGCCGGCCAGATGAACGTGTTCACCCGGCGTGACGACGGCCACCTGATCCACCTGTGGCAGGACGGCCCGGACGGTGCGATCGACCGGATCAAGGACCTCGGCGGCGACTTCGCGGGCGACCCGGTCGTGGTGACCAAGAGCAACAACGTCAACATCGCGTTCATCCGCGGCACCGACGGCCGCCTCTGGCACAAGTGGCAGGACCCCGACAACGGCTACAAGTTCGGCGACTCGGCACTCGTCCACGACGCGCTCGGCACGATCGTCGGCAAGCCGTCCGTCCTGATCGACGCCGAGGGCAGGCTCAGCGTCTTCGTCCTCCGGGCAGACAACCACCTGATGACCGCGTGGCAGACCACGCCCGGTGGCCCCTTCACCCTGGATGACCTCGGTGGAGCGTTCGCGGGTGACCCCGTCGCGGTGAGGAAGTCGGACGGCACCCAGGTCGTGTTCATCCGCGGCACGGACGGCCAGCTGTGGCACAAGTGGCAGATCGAGGCCGGTAAGAAGTTCGTCAACTCGGAGCTCGTCCGCGACAACTTCGGCCAGGTCCTCGGCGCACCCGCCGTTCAGGTCTCCAACGACGCCATCCAGGTGTTCGCCCGGCGCTCCGACGGC
Source organism: Lentzea tibetensis (assembly GCF_007845675.1). GTDB lineage: Bacteria > Actinomycetota > Actinomycetes > Mycobacteriales > Pseudonocardiaceae > Lentzea > Lentzea tibetensis. Next base: position 287,918 of record NZ_VOBR01000008.1, read on the forward strand.
CACATGATCACCGCCTGGCAGTACACCGCCGGCACCAAGTTCGACGGCGTCGACGACATCGGCGGCAACCTCACCACCGACCCGGTCATCGGCCGCCAGGCGAATGGCACCAAGGCCGCATACGCCCGCTTCACCGACGGCTCGATCATGACCACCTGGCAGGACAACGCCGGTGGCGCCTTCAACAAGAACTGGACCTACCTCAACAGCTGACCGGGAACAGCGAAGCGGGCCAGCACGAGTCGTGTTGGCCCGCTTCTCGTTGTGCGTGATCGCAGACCAGGTGACGTTCACAGTGTGAACAACCTGTAACCCCTCTGCAGGTACTTGAACAGCGAACTTGCAGTGGCTTTGCAGGTGCTTCCCGCAGTGTTCCCGGTGTCAGAAGCATCAGGAACTGGGGGACTGAGAAAGATGCAACTGCGAAGAGCAGGAATCGTGCTGGCGCTGACCGCGACGGCGATGACGTTCGCCGGGATGTCGGCGGGTCACGCCGCACCCGCACCGGGAGCCGGCCAGGGTGAGCCGACCGCAGCCGAAGTTCAGCAGGTCGTGGTCACCGCGAGCCCGATCAGCCGCGGCGAGGTGATCGCGAGGGCGCAGACCTGGGTGGACGCGCGGGTTCCGTACAGCCAGAAGGTGAAGTACAACGGCTACCGGACCGACTGCTCCGGGTTCGTCTCGATGGCGTGGCGGCTGTCCGACTCCCTGAGCACCGAGACCCTCGTGAACGTCTCGCACCTGATCCCCAAGAGCGAGCTCCGTGCGGGCGACATCATGATGAACGGGGGACCGGGCAGCGGGGGCAACGCCGGACACGTCGCGATCTTCGAACGCTGGGTCGACGGCTCTCAGACGAGCTACTGGGCCTACGAGCAGGCAGGCCCGGACGGAGCTCCCACTAGCCACCACAAGGTGCCGTACCCGTACTTCGGAAATGACAACCGGTTCAAGCCGTACCGCTACAACCACATCGTCGACGACACGACCGGTTCCTCGCTCTCCGGTGACGGCAGGGCCGAGATCGCCAAGGTCGGGGACGACGGCAACGTCATCGCCTGGCGCAACGACAACGGCTTCGCACCCGACACCTACCGCACCAGCAACCTCTTCGCCACCGAGTTCACCGCGGACAACATCCAGTTCGCCGACCTCGACGGCGACGGCGGGACCGAGATCATCAAGGTCGGAGCCGACGGCAACGTCATCGCCTGGCGCAACGACAACGGCTTCGCACCCGACACCTACCGCACCAGCAACCTCATCGCCACCGAATTCACCGCGGACAACATCCAGTTCGCCGACCTCAACGGCGACCGCAAGGCCGAGATCATCAAGGTCGGGGACGACGGCAACGTCATCGCCTGGAAGAACGAAGGTGGCTTCGCCGATCGCCCCTACCGGGCCAGCGCCATCATCGCCACCGAGTTCACCGCGGACAACGTCCACTTCGGCGACCTCAACGGCGACGGCAAGGCCGAGATCGCCAAGGTCGGGGACGACGGCAACGTCATCGCCTGGAAGAACGAAGGCGGCTTCGCCTCGGACACCTACCGCACCAGCCACATCATCGCCACCGAGTTCACCGCGGACAACATCCAGTTCGCCGACCTCAACGGCGACGGCAGGACCGAGATCATCAAGGTCGGGGACGACGGCAACGTCATCGCCTGGCGCAACGACAACGGCTTCGCACCCGACACCTACCGCACCAGCAACCTCATCGCCACCGAATTCACCGCGGACAACATCCAGTTCGCCTGACGCCCACGCGAGACTTGAAGGGACTGACAGCCATGAAAAAGCTGACCGCTGCCCTGCTCGCCACGGCGTTCGCAGGACTGGTAGCAGGCACCGCACACGCCGAACCGCAGGAAGTCGAGTCGCGGTACGGCCCGATGAACGCTGTGACCGCAGCCGGTGAACAGGACTTCATCAACCTCATCACGCCGGACGCCCAGGCCGTGCAGGCGGAGTACCGGATCCCGGCCTCGGTGACCGCCGGGCAGGCGATCCACGAGTCCGCCTGGGGTCGCAGCAAGCTCACCGTCAACGACAAGAACTACTTCGGCATCAAGTGCCATGACAGCCCGCCGAAGCCCGGACCGATCGCGATCGGATGCGCCGGGTACCCGACGCAGGAGTGCACGCCGACCTGTCACCCGACCACGGCGTACTTCCGGGTCTACCGCTCGATGACCGACTCGTTCCGCGACTACGGCAGGACGATCACCCAGACCAGAACCTACGACTACGCACTTCCGTACCGGGACGATCCCGACCGGTTCATCCGAGAGATCGCCAAGAGGTACGCGACGGATCCCAACTACGCCAACAGTGTCATCGCGTTGATGCAGACGCACAACCTGTACCGCCTGGACACCCGTACGGGGTCCTCGCTCTCCGGTGACGGCAGGGCCGAGATCGCCAAGGTCGGAGCAGACGGCAACGTCATCGCCTGGCGCAACGACAACGGCTTCGCCGATCGCCCCTACGGCGACGACGCGATCATCGCCACCGAGTTCTCCAACGACAACATCCAGTTCGCCGACCTCGACGGCGACGGCAGAACCGAGATCATCAAGGTCGGGGACGACGGCAACGTCATCGCCTGGAAGAACGTCCACGGCTTCGCCGATCGCCCATACGGCGACAGCCACATCATCGCCACCGAATTCACCGCCGACAACATCCAGTTCGCCGACCTCAACGGCGACCGCAAGGCCGAGATCATCAAGGTCGGGGACGACGGCAACGTCATCGCCTGGCGCAACGACAACGGCTTCGCACCCGACACCTACCGCACCAGCAACCTCATCGCCACCGAGTTCACCGCGGACAACATCCACTTCGGCGACCTCAACGGTGACGGCAGGGCCGAGATCGCCAAGGTCGGAGCCGACGGCAACGTCCAGGCATGGCGCAACGACAAGGGCTTCGCCGATCGCCCATACGGCGACAGCCACATCATCGCCACCGAATTCACCGCCGACAACATCCAGTTCGCCGACCTCAACGGCGACGGCAGGACCGAAATCATCAAGGTCGGAGCCGACGGCAACGTCATCGCCTGGCGCAACGACAACGGCTTCGCACCCGACACCTACCGCACCAGCAACCTCATCGCCACCGAGTTCACCGCGGACAACATCCAGTTCGCCTGATCACAGAAACGAGGAAAGCCGCACCGGGCTCCGGTGCGGCTTTCCTCGTTCGTCCAAAAAGAACTGTCAGCTCTGGACGGTCACGAGGCGGGTGAACTCGGCGAGCAGGTCGTAGCCGTCCCAGCGCTCGGAGAACGTGAGCGCGTTGCCGAACGGCACGATGCGGTCGATGCCGCGGCCGGCCAGGTCGTGCGCCAGCGACTCCAGCTCCTCCTGGGAGAAGCCGAACACCGACAGCGTCTGGTCCTTGCGCTCCACCATAGACACCAGCGCGGACAGCGAGGGCAGCGTGGCGAACGGGAAAGTGCCCGCTCCCAACCACTCCCGCGGCACGTCTTCCGGTGCGGTGAGCTCCAGGGTCGCGACCGCGTTGCCGTCGAAGGAGATCGACGTGGCGTGGCCGTCCGCGGCGACGCCGTACGCCGACACCCGCTTCTGCACGGCCATCGCGGGCTCGACGACGTGGTTCTTGGCTTCCAGCACCGCGCTGAGCTCCTTGCGGAACTCGACGCGCGCCTGCTGGGCCGCGACCTCGTCGCCGACCCAGAACAGCGCGCGCGGCGACGAGCAGGCGGCCTGGTCGAACCAGTAGGAGTCGTTGTAGAAGCCGACGGCGACGTCGCGCTTCTGCTCCGGCGTGGCGTTGTTCCAGCCGTCGACCGAGAGCAGCGCGAACGAGGCGCGGTCCGGGAACGTGACGTCACGCGAGTGCGGCGCGAGGGGCAGCTTGCGCACCTCGTTGACGGCGCGGTCACCACCCCAGATGACGCGCAGGTCGCACGCGGCGGACAGCGCGGCCGTCACCTTGTCGTCGCGGTCGTACGTGACCATGACCTGCGTCTCGGCCACGGCCGGGTGCGCGTCCTTCAACGCTTCGTTCAGCGCCTCGACAACAGCTTCGGCCGCACCGGCGGAACGCGGCGAAATGCGCACCACGTTGCGGTTTCCGGCGAGCGCCGACAGCGCCCACGAGTACACGAAGATCGTGTCCACGTTGGCGGGCGGGATGTGGAAGACGAGCCCGCGCCCGAACCGCAGCACGCCGGCCGGGGTCTCGAGCTGGCGCAGCACCTTCGCGATCTCGCCGCGACGCAGGAAGAAGCCGAGCGACGCCAGCTCGGGGAAGCGACGGGCGGTCGCCGGGGCGAGCAGCTTGCGCGCGAACGACACCAGGAAGTCCACGATCCGCTCGTCGCCGACCTTCAGGCGACCACCGGTGGGCTCACCCGAGATGCTCGCGAGCAGCTCGTCGACGGAGGAGACGTCGGATCCAGCGGGAAAACGCCGCTTCATGAGGCAACCGCTCCAGAGAAGGTGTCCGAACAACCGCGGGCCTCGGCGCGCGGGAGCCTGCCGAGCACGGAGAACCGCTTGCCCGGCCAGTCGCCGTCGTCGATGCCGTGCACCACTCCGAGGTCCTCGGTCAGCAGCACGTGGCCGGGGTAGGAGCGCGGCAGCGTCGAGACGACCTCGATGACGCCGGGCTCGCCGACCGGCTGCTCCTCCCAGGTGTCCGGGTTGCGGATGATCACGTCCGCGAAGTCCGGGCAGTACAGGGAGTTCCCGGACGGGCCCTCGAGGAACACGGTGCCGATCTGCTCGATCATCCCGTAGTAGTTGTAGATCCGGGTCAGGCCGGTGTCCTCCGCGAAGCGGCGGCGGAACTCGGCGTTGTCGACCGCGATGTCGATCAGCTTCTTCCAGCCACCGGAGTGGATCAGGATGCCGTTCGACAGGTCGAGCTCGTTGTCCCGAGCGACCTCGTAGAGGTACTGCCACACCATGAAGGTGAAGCCGAAGATCAGGAACGGCTCGGAGCCGTGCTTCGCGAGGAACTCCTTGACCGCCTCGACGTCGGGCTGGTCGTTCTCGTCCAACGCGTAGACGTGGCCGCGGCCGAAGGTCGCCATGCCCAGAACACCCGCGCCGCGCGCGGAGAACGAGCGGCGGTTCTTGATGATGCTGATCGTGTCGACCATCAGCATCGGCAGTCGCTTGCCGCCGAGCACTTCCTGCAGCGTCGCGCCGAGCTGGCGGGTCTGCACGCCGGCGGCTTCCTTGTCGAGGTAGATCCGCGACGCGCCACCGCCGGTGGTGCCGGACGAGGTGAGGACCTTGAAGACCTCGTCGTCCGGAATGGACTTCAGGTCGTGCGTCTTGAACATCCGCACGGGCAGCCACGGCAGCGACTGCAGCGAGTCGAACGGCTCACCGGACTTGATGCCGAGCGACGACAGGATGCGGTCGTACTGCTCGGAGTTCGCCCGGTGGTGCTCGGTCAACTCGGTCAGCTCGGCCAGCAGCGCGGTCTCCCGCTCGGCCTGGCCGCGTCCGAACACGCTCATACCCGTGCCTCCAGGGACCGGTAGTCGATCTTGCCGCTGGCCAGCTGCGGGAAGCCGTCGGCCTGCCGCACGTCGAAGCCCGTGACGTGCATGTGCAGCGTCTCGGACAGCAGCTTCGCGGCCTGCTTGCAGGTGTCCTTGTCGGCCCCGTCGAGCCACACGACGACCTTGTCGCCCGCGGGCACGGCGGCGGCGGCGCCGAAGCCCTTCACGATCTGCTCCAGGTCGTCCAGGCTGACCCGGTTGCCGAACACCTTGCCGATCCGCTTCAGGCGGCCGGTGATGTAGAGGAACCCGTCCTCGTCGAGGTAGCCGAGGTCGCCGGTGATCAGCGCGCCGCCGGTCTCGTCGCCGAGCGCGAGCTCGGCTTCCGACTCGGCGTAGCCCATCATCACGTTCGGCCCTCGGTACACCACCTCACCGACAACACCGGCGCCCGCGAGTTCGTTCCCGTCCTCGTCGCGGATCGAGAACTGTCCACCGGGGAGCGCGGGGCCGGCCGAGCCGATCTTGTCCGCGAGCCGGTCCGAAGGAACGGTCGCCATGCGCGGCGCCGCCTCGGTCTGGCCGTACATCACGAACATCTGGCCGCCGACGGCGCGCATCTTGTCGTTGAACTCCGTCACCAGCTCGGTGCGAAGCTTGCCGCCCGCCTGGGTGAGGGTGCGCAGCGTCGGGTACTTCGCCGGGTCGAACCGCAGCCTGCGGAGCATCTCGTAGTGATAGGGCACACCCGCGAGTGACGTCGCGCCGTACTGCGTGACCGCGTCCCAGAAGGGGCGCGCGACGACGCCGGAGCCCTCGATCAGCACGGTCGCGCCGACGCGCAGGTGGCTGTTCAGCACGGACATGCCGTAGCTGTAGTGCAGCGGCAGGCTGGTCGGTGCGACCTCGTCCGCGGTGATGCCGAGCACCTCGGCGATCGCGTCCGCGTTCGCGAGCAGCGCGGAACGCGACAGCCGCACGAACTTCGGGTTGCCGGTGGAACCGCTGGTCGGCAGCAGCACGGCCAGGTCGGGGTGCGGCGCGACGCCCTCGGCGTCCTCGCGCACCCACTCCGCCGAGTAACCGGCGGGCGGTTCCTCCTCGATGCCGAGCACCGCGGCCGGACGGAAGCGCTCGACGAGGTCGTCGAGCACGTCCCTGTCCTGCGCGGCGTCGAGCAGCGCGACCGCGCGGCCCGCCTCGAGCGCACCGAGGTAACGCAGCACGCTCGGCAGGTCCAGCCCGGTCCGGAGGAAGAGCACTCCGGGCGGCAGGTCGGCGAGAGCCTTCGCGACCTCGGACACCCGGCTGGCTAGCTCGGCACCGCCGAGCAGCTCACCGGTCGCGGCGTCGCGCAGGCGAGCCTGAGCGTGCAACAGCGTCACAGCACCAAACCTCCGTCGATCCCGAGCACCTGGCCGGTCACGAAGGACGCGTCGTCACTCGCCAGGAAGCGGATCACCTTGGCCACTTCTTCCGGGGTGCCGAGCCTGCGGAGCGCGGTGGTCTCCTTCACGCGCTCGAGCACCTCGTCGGACTGCTCGGAGATCAGGTCCGTCTGGATCACACCGGGTGCGACCGCGTTGACCCTGATCCCCTGCTTGCCGAGCTCCTTCGCCGCGGACTTGGCGGTCGCGACCAGCGCGGCCTTCGACGCGGCGTACACGGTCTGCCCGGCGTTGCCGCGCTCACCGACGATCGAGCCGAGCAGCACGATGGAGCCGGAACGCTTGCGCATCATCGCCCTGGCCGCGGCCTGCACGCAGGTGATGGTGCCCGCGACGTTCGTCGCCAGCGTGGTGGCGATGTGCTCGTCGGTGAGCATGCCGATGAGGCCGCCTTCGAGGATGCCCGCGCTGGCCACGAGCACGTCGATGCGCCCGTGTTCCTTCGCGATGTTCTTGAAGACGTCCTTCACCGCGGCCGAGTCGGTGACGTCGAGCGCGACGCCCGAGACCCGCTCGCCCAGCTCGGCGGCGCGCTTCTCGGCGGTCTCCCGGTCGCGGCCCGTCACGACGACGGTCGCGCCGGCCTCCGCGAGCGCGGCGGCCGTGGCGAAACCGATGCCGCGGGTACCGCCGGTGACCACCGCGACCTTGCCGGTGAGGTCACTCACCGGCGCCGAGACCCCGCAGCATGTCGACGGCGACCTTGAAGCTGCTCATGTCGATGACCTGCTCGGTCTCGAACTGGACGTCGAACTCGTCCTCGATCGAGGCGACCAGCGCCATGTGACCGACCGAGTCCCACGCCTCGATGTCGCGGTACTTCAGGTTCTCGACGTCGACGGAGTCGTCGAGCTGGAGGGCGTCCACGAAGACACCACGAAGACGGTCGTTCAGGGACATGCTTCTCTCGTTCTCTCGGACGGGTGCTGGATCAGTGCTCGTTCGAACGCTCGGTCCACGCCTTGAGCAGCGCGGCGAGCTCCTCCGGCAGGCCGGCGGGAACCTCCGCCTCCTTGCCCGTGAGGAAACCGGTGAGCCCGGCGATCGCGGCCTCGTCGCAGCCGCGGCGCGAGAGGCCGATGACGTTGACGCCGGTGGTGCGGGCCGGGTTGCCGAGGGTGATGGTGAACGCACCGACCTCCTTGCGGATGGCCGAGCCGAGGCCGACCATCGCGCCCGGTCCGATCTGGGTGCCCTGGTGCACGACGGTGCCGAGGCCGATGTTGGCGCCCGTCCACACGTGGCAGTGGCCCGCGATCTGCACGGCGCTCGTGACGACGATGCCGTTGTCCAGCACGCAGTCGTGCGCGATGTGCGCGCGGCCCATCAGGTAGTTGTCGTTGCCGATCCGGGTCGCTTCCTTCGCGCCCTGGTTGATCGTGACGAACTCGCGGATGCGGTTGCGGTCACCGATCACCACACCGGGACCGTCGTTCTCGCCGTCCCAGCCCGCCAGGTGCGGAGCGCTCAGGTACTCGGCCGGTCCGCCGATGCTGACGTGCGGGCCGATGTAGTTGCCGTCACCGATCCGGCACGGCCCGGCGATCACCGTGTACGGTCCGATCACGTTGTCGTCGCCGAGCTCGACGTCCGCGCCGATGATCGCGGTCGCGTGAATGCGGTTCGCCACCTGGTCCTGTCCTGCCCGTGAGTTGATGTGTAACCCACGTCACCAGGCGCTTCCACCCGGACGGGGCCGGTAGGCCACTCTACTTGACGGGCAGGACAGGCCAGGACCGGCTCAGGTGTTGAGCAGGTTGACGCAGGCGTCGATCACGATCCGCTCGGTGGTGCCCGGCGCGGCCTGACGGCTCCCGGAGAACTTCAGCGGGCTCGGCCACGCGTACGACATCGTCCACGCGCCGTCGCCCGCGATGCCGTCGTCGCCGTCGCCCCAACCGGCCTCGTAGCCGCCCGCCCGCAGCGTGGTGTTGTCCGCGACGTAGGCCTCGCACTCGTTGGCGTACCCGGCGACCCACAGGTTGCCGTTGAACACCTTCTTCAGCTTGAGGTCGTAGGCGGACAGCGGCTCGTGCGCGAGCCCCAGGATGGTCAGACCGGCGAACCGCCAGCGCTGGATCGGCATCGGGACGTGCGTCGGCAGGCCCTCGGAGTCGATCAGCTTGAGCATCAGGTCCGCGTGCCGCCAGCCGACGGCGATCGGGTTCGACGAATTCCGGCGCGCCTCGAACTTGGCCCGCAGCTCGTCGACGACGTCCGGGTCGTCGAGGTCGACGTGCAGCGGCAGGTCGATCTCGACCATCGCGGTGGAGATCGGCCCGGTGACCGGCGAGAAGTCCGCGGTGTCGAGCTGGTCGACGACCTCCTGGCCGAGCTTGTTCCCCAGCGTCACCACCATCGCGTCGCCGTGCGGGTCGTGCGCGTTCTGGTCGCCGCACGCGCCCTGCACGAACAGCGCGGGCACGCCGGTGATGCTCTCGATGAGCTCGCTCGCGACGCCGGGGTAGTCGGCGTCGAACACCTCGTCCTCACCGCGCGCGACCGGGTGCGCGGCCGCACCGAACACCACGGCGAACAGCTCTTCGTCCAGCGTCGACACGCGCAGGATCGGCACGGTGTCGAGCACCTGGTCGCCGACCGAGCGGTTGTAGCCGATGTTGGCCGAGCCCTCGGTGTAGGACAGCGTGACGTCGGTCCGGTCCAGCTCGAGCGTGGTGCGGACCAGGTCGAGCAGCTCGTCGATGATGATGTTGGCGGTGCCGTTGACCGCGTCGACGTCCTCCCCGTTGAGGTTCATCAACAGGTACGGGTTCGGCCTCGTGTCGCCGAAGCACGCACCGGAGTGCGTGTGGCTGGCGAGCATCATGAGGTCGTTCCGCGCGACCAGTCCCTCGTCCTCCAGGGTGTCCCGGATGAACTGGTTGACGTCGCGCGGAATGCTGATCAGGTCCGCGCGCAGCAGCACCTTCGGGGTGCCGTCGTCCCAGATGACCAGGCACTGCGCGCGGAGGCTCCGCGCCACCGCGCCGTGGTTGCCGCGCGGGTCCCAGCCGTACCCGCCCATCCACAGGCTCGGGTACGGCGGGAACACCGGCGTGATGTCCCGCGAGTCGACTGCTGCTTCGAATGCCATGTGAACTGCCCCCTACGTGCCGCACCACATCCCCCAACGTGGTGTCGGCCAATAGGACGCATCAGGTACCGACCAAATACGGGTTTTGGAAAATTGTTACCTGGATTCACCGGTTCGGCGTAAGAACTTCCAGTCCACCCATGAATGGACGCAGAGCCTGCGGGACGACGACGGAGCCGTCGGCCTGCTGGTGGTTCTCCAGGATCGCGACGATCCAGCGCGTCGTGGCCAGCGTGCCGTTCAGCGTCGCGACGGTCTGCGGCTTGCCGTTCTCGTCGCGGTAGCGGATGTTCAGCCTGCGCGCCTGGAACGTGGTGCAGTTCGACGTCGACGTGAGCTCGCGGTACTTGCCCTGGGTCGGCACCCACGCCTCGCAGTCGAACTTGCGGTGCGCGCTCGTGCCGAGGTCGCCGGTCGCCGTGTCGATGACCCGGTAGGGCACCTCGATCTTGGCGAGCATCTCCTCTTCCCAGCCCAGCAGCCTGGCGTGCTCGGCCTCGGCGTCCTCCGGCTTGACGTAGGAGAACATCTCGACCTTGTTGAACTGGTGCACGCGGATGATGCCGCGGGTGTCCTTGCCGTACGAGCCGGCTTCGCGGCGGTAGCACGACGACCAGCCCGCGTAGCGCTTCTCGCCGTCGAGGATCTCGTCGGCGTGCAGGCCCGCGAGCGGCACCTCGGACGTGCCGACCAGGTACAGGTCGTCGTTCTCCAGGTGGTAGATCTCGCTCGCGTGCGCACCGAGGAAACCGGTGCCCGCCATGATCTCCGGACGCACGAGCGTCGGCGTGATCGTGAGCGTGAAGCCGTTGGCGGTCGCCTGCGCCGCGGCCATGTTCAGCAGCGCGAGCTCCAGCTGGGCGCCGGGGCCGGTGAGGAAGTAGAAGCGCGAGCCGCTGACCTTCGCGCCGCGCTCCATGTCGATCGCGCCGAGCCTGGTGGCCAGGTCGAGGTGGTCCTGCGGCTCGAAGTCGAAGGTCCGGGGCTCGCCGACGGTCTTGACGACGACGAAGTCGTCCTCGCCGCCGACCGGGGCGTCCGGGTGGACCAGGTTCGGGACGGTCGAGTGCAGCGCGGTGAACTCCTCCGCCGCCGCGTGCTGCTCGGCCTCGGCAGCCTTGACCTCGGCGGCCAGCTCCTTGGCCTTGGCGAGCAGCGCCGCACGCTCGTCGCCCTTGGCCTTGCCGACCTCCTTGCCGAGGAGCTTCTGCTCCCCGCGCAGCGAGTCCGCGCGGGAGATGGCGGAACGGCGGCGCTCGTCCGCCGACAGGAGGGAGTCGACAACGCCCTCGTCCTCGCCACGGGCGCGCTGCGAAGCGCGCACGATCTCCGGGTTCTCGCGCAGCACCTTGAGGTCAATCACAAACGGTGAGGGTAGGCCACACGAGGAACCTTTTGTGGCCTACCCCTCCGAAGTACTAGCTGATGGCGACGGCGACCACGAGGCCCAGTGCGACGTGGGCGGAGGCGACGACGACGCTCGCCGGGGCGAACTTGTCGGACTCGATCAGCGCACCGATGTCGAGCCGGGTGATCCACTCGAGCAGTCGCACGGCGGCGACCTGCACGATGATGCCGACGAAGCCGAAGATCAGCGCGCTGAGCAGGCCCTCGTCGAGCTTGCCAGCCGAGCTGTAGATCGCCACGACCACGATGAGCGCCATGCTGAACAGGCCGGCCGCGGTCACGATGACCGCGTTGGGGCAGCCGTTGCGGACCAGCGCGGACAGCTTGCCCGGCGTCGTCCAGTCGATCGCGTAGAAGCCGAAGACCATCAGGACCAGACCGACGACGGCGTACAGCGCGATCGCGCCGACACCACGGCCGATGGCCGAGCCGAAGCCGGGGTCCAACGCGAGGTCGATCATGTGAGCTGTTCCTTCCGAGGCCATGAAATTACTCTGACTCAACAATTCGATGCGGCACGAACGCCGCGCCATCGTCGGTCACCAGACCGACCGTTTCGCGGATGCCGAGTCCCGCCGCCGTGTCGCCGACGATCCAGGCACCCAGCGCGGGGCGGTAGCCGTCGAACTCCGGAAGCGGGTCGAACAGCTGGTAGACGAACCCCTCCTTGCCGTAGACGCCGCCGGTCTGGGTCTCGTAACCGGGCGCCACGATCTGGATGTTCGAGCCTTCACGGCCGAGGAGGGGCTTGCGGACGTACTCCGTGAGCAGTCCGGGGTCGTTGAGGTACGCCGGGAGCAGGTTCGGGTGGCCGGGGTACATCTCCCAGAGCACCGCGAGCAGCGCCTTGTTGGAGAGCAGCATCTTCCAGAGCGGCTCGACCCACAGGGTGCCCGGCAGCGACTCGACGGCGTAACGGCCGAACTGCTCCTCGACCACCCACTCCCACGGGTACAGCTTCACGACCGTGCTCATCGGCGCCTCTTCGAGGTCGACGAACCGGTTCAGCAGCGGGTCCCAGCCGATCTCCTCGATGGCGAGGCCGACGGTGTTCAGCCCGGCCTCGGCGGCGGTCTCCTGCAGGTAGGCGAGCGTCAGGTGGTCCTCACCGGACGGGTCCGCGGCGGACCAGGTGAAGTGCACCTCGCCGGACGGCAGCTTGCCGCCGATCTCGGCCCAGCGCTCGACCAGCTTCTCGTGGATCGAGTTCCACTGGTCGTCGTCGGGGAAGACGTCCGACTTCCAGTTCCACTGGACGACCGAGGCCTCCAGCAGCGACGTGGGCGTGTCCGCGTTGTACTCGAGCAGCTTCGCCGGGCCCTTGCCGTCGTAGCGCAGGTCGAACCGGCCGTAGACGTGCGGGTCGCGGCGCTTCCACGACTCCGCGATGCCCGGCCACACCCACTCGGGGATGCCGAAGTCGCGGTACCGCTCGGTGGTCACGACGTTGTCCACGGCGTCGAGGCACATGGAGTGGAGCAGCTCGACGTCCGCCTCCAGCGACAGGATGTCGCTCATGTCGAAGACGTAGTGGACGGACTCGTCCCAGTACGGCCGCTGCGCGCCGTTCAGCCCGGCGGCGGGCGCTCCGAAGACGAGCCCCTGGTCCGCAACCGTGCGCTGCCAGTTCGGGCGCGGTTGCGAGGTGTCGCGACGCAAGTCAGCTGCCCCCGCTCTTGCTGCTCCCGCTGATGCCGAAGCCGCCGCGCTGGACGCTGGTGCCGGACTTCGTGGAGACGTTCGCACCCTTCGGCAGGGTGTAGCTGCCTCCGCTGACCTTCTGGCCGACGGACCCGCTGCCGCCGTAGTTGTAGCGGTACGAGCTGCCGCCGATGTAGATGAAGCCACCGCTGCTGTAACCGCCGTGCGAGCGGTAGTAGCTGTCGCTGCAGTAGTCGTCGTCGACGATCACGTCGTTGTTGTCGGTGCACTGCGCCGTGACGTTGTCCGGGCTCGCGGCCGCGTACCAGATCGCGACGAGTCCGACGACGCCCGCGGTGACACCGCCACCGATGAGCAAGCGCTTGCGCTTCTTGCGCTTCTTCTCGTACGCAGCGGCGTCGGCGAGGAACCGCGCCTGCTCCTGCTGCTGAGCCGCCGCACGCGCACGCTGCTCAGCGACCGTCGGCGGGCGCGGCTGGGTGACGCCGGGCTGCTGCTGCCGGATCTGGCCCTTCCCCGTCTGCTGCGGCGGCTGGGGCTGCTGGCCGGTCGGTGCCGGCGTGTACGGCGGAGGCTGCTGCGCCGGCTGACCCAACGGCGGAGTCGGGTTGTCCGGTCCTGGCATGTTGTTGTCAGTCATCACCACTCCCGCGGGGAAGGTACCGAGCGACGCGGCCGAACGAGTGATGAGTGTCCTAAAAGAAACACTCGTCACCCGGCCAACACGCGCCTAACACGGCACAGGCATCATGGATTAGATGTCTCCGAGCGCCCGTTGGTTGAGTCGACCTGGTAACACCCGCGACACGCGGGTGGTCATGGTCGGCGCGCTCGCGGGGGCTTTCGTGTTGTTGCTGGTCAGCGCCTTCACCTCGGTGCTCGGCACCGGCGGCCCCCTCGGCAGGGGTCGTGAGGCCGTCAACGCCGCGTACGAGTCCAACGCCGGCGACTGCCTGAACTGGTCGAAGGACCTGGCCGACGCGCAGAAGGTCGAGTGCGGCAAGCAGCACAAGTTCGAGGTGACCGGCGCCGCCAACCTCGAGGCGACCTACCCGAAGGACGCGCCGTTCCCGGACGGCACGCTGTGGCAGAAGATCGTCCAGGACAACTGCGTGCAGACGTCGCTGAACTACCTGTCGAACAAGTTCGACCCGCACGGCAAGTACTCCGTCGGCTCGCTGAACCCGGACGAGAAGCGCTGGATCAACGGCGACCGCTCGGTCCGCTGCGGCGTGCAGGTGTCCGCGCCGTCCGGCGCGCTGCTGCCGTCGTTCGGGAGCGCGAAGACCGCCGACCAGTCCGACGTGTTCGACCCGACGGTCTGTCTCGGCATCACGCAGACCGGTGACGTGGGCGACCCAATCGAGTGCGCGCAGCCGCACGCGTTCGAGATCGTCGGCGTGGTCGACCTGAACGTCGCGCTGCCCGGTGACTTCCCGCCGGTCGACAAGCAGGAGGGCGCGATGTCCGCCCAGTGCGCGACGATCACGGCCGAGTACACCGGTGGCGCGGACCTGAAGGCCAAGGGCCTGCTCGTCACCTGGGACACCCGGCTGGCGGAGAGCTGGGCCGTCGGCTCGCGCAAGGCGAACTGCAAGATCGGCGCCGTGCCGGTGAACGGCAAGCTGGCCCCGTGGACCGGCAGCGTCCGCAACCCGAACGCCCCGCCCATCACGCCGTCCAACCCGCCGCAGACCACCTCGGTCCGGCCGCAGGACGAACCGACCGGCGCCCCGCTGCACTCCGAGTCCGGCCAGCCGCCGTCGTCGAGCCAGCCGCCGTCGTCCGGGCTCCAGGTCCCGACCCTGCGCCCGAGCACCGAGACCTCGGCCACGCCGTGACCGTGGAGATGACCCGCGCCCGCTTCGAGGAGCTGGTCGGTGAGTCGTTGGACCTGCTGCCACCCGAGTTCGCGCGGGCCATGGACAACGTCGTCGTACTGGTCGAGGACCGCAACGCCGAGGAGCCGTCACTGCTCGGGCTCTACCAGGGCATCGCGCTGACCGAGCGGAACAGCGACTACTCGGGCGTCATGCCCGACCACATCTTCATCTACCGCGAGGCGATCCTGGACATCTGCTCCGACGAGGAGGACGTCGTCGAGGAGGTGGCGATCACGGTGGTCCACGAGATCGCGCACCACTTCGGGATCGACGACGCCAAGCTGCACGAGCTCGGCTGGGGTTAGACGGGCACGCCCGCCCACGACAGGCAGCGCCAGCCGTCCGCGCCGGACTCCAGCACGACCACACCGGTGTTGGGCAGCAGGTTCTCCGCCAGCTCGGTGGGCACGTTGGGTGCCAATGCCAGCGCGGCCATCCGGCCCGATCCGCCGTGACTGACGAGCACCACGGTCCCGTCCTGCTCGACGGACCGCACCGCGGGCAGGAACCGGTCCAGCACCTGCTGCCCGGTCTCACCGTTGGGGAACGAGACGTCCAAGCGCCCCTCGGCCCAGGCGATCACGGTCGACAGGTACCCGGTGTACGCCTCCCTGGTGTTCGCACCCTCCAGGTCACCGACCTGGATCTCGTGCACACCTTCGAGCACCTGCACGGACAGCCCGAACCGCTCGGCGACGGGGGCGGCGGTCTGCTGGGCCCTGACGGCGACGGACGCGTACACGGCGACGACGTCCTCGGTGCGTTCGAGGGAGTCGGCCAGCTCGCGGGCCTGCTTGTGGCCGAGCTCGGTGAGCGGCGGCCCAGGGGGCAGCGTGTCCAGCACGCGCTCGATGTTCGACGCCGTCTCACCGTGTCTGACCAGCAGCAACCTCACCCGCGTTCGCCCTTTCGCACACCATCGACCCAGTCGGTGGCGGCGGTGAACTCGGCGTTGCTCATGGGCGCGGGCTCGTGGTCTGCCTTCGGGTACGAACCGAGGAACCTGATCTCGCGGGAGTGCCGGTGCAGCGCCGCCAGCGCGTCGCCGACCTGCGGCTCAGCGACATGACCTTCCAGGTCGATGTAGAAGCGGTACTCCCCCAGTTTGCCCTTCGTGGGGCGGGATTCGAGTCCGGTGAGATTGATCCCACGCAGCGCGAGCTCGGTGAGCAGCTCGGCCAGCACGCCGACGCGGTTCGGCGTGGTCACGACGACGCTCGTCCGGTCCGCGCCCGTGGGCTCCGGCAGAGCGCCGGGGCGGCGGAGCAGCAGGAAGCGGGTGCGCGCGTCGCGGACGTCGGCGACCTCCGTCGCGTACTCCGAGAGCGGGTAGTGGGTGACCGCGACGGGAGCGCTGACGGCCGCGTCGAAGTCGCCGTTCAGCACGGCGACGGCGGCGGCCGCGGTGGACGTCGTGGCGATGGGTGTCGCGTCGGGCAGATGGGCAGCCAGCCACTCGCGGACCTGGGCCAGCGCGTGCGGGTGGCTCGCGACGGTGCGGATCTCCGCGGTGCCCGGACGGACCAGGACGCTGAAGTGCACGGGCAGCACGTGCTCGGCAACGGCGACGAGCGGCTCGTCGCGGACCAGAGCGTCCATCGTGGCCGGAACGGCACCCTCGACGGAGTTCTCCACCGGCACGCAGCAGAAGTCCGTGGCGCCACTGCGGACGGCGGCGAACGCGAGCGGGACGGTCTCCACGGGAACCAGCTCGTCGTCCTCGCGAGCGAAGGCCGATGCGGCCTGCTCGGTGAACGTCCCCTGTGGTCCGAAGTAGGCGATGCGCGGCACCCTCGCCACCTTACGGACCAGTTGAGGCGAGGATCACCCAGGTGGCCGGTACCAAACCTGGTTCCGAACGAGGTGTCTCTACTGGAATGCTGTGCGGGTGCCCGTTCTAGCGCCTGAACTCGTGTTGTGCGCGGTGGAACAACCGCTCGCGAGTGCCTGGCTCGCCGTCGCGGACGGCAGGCCCGGCGTGCGGGTGCATCCGGGTTCGGTGCTGGACATCGAGGCGCAGGCCGTCGTCAGCCCGGCCAACTCGCAGGGCTGGATGCGCGGCGGCATCGACGCCGTCTACGCCAGGGCGTTCCCGCACGTCGAACAGCACGTGCGCAGCGCGGTGCTCGCGTACCACGGTGGCGAGCTGCCGGTCGGTGAGGCGCAGATCGTCGCGACCGGCGAGGAGGAGCCCGCGTGGCTCATCAGCGCCCCGACGATGCGCAGGCCCGGCGAGCACCTGCCGTCGGAGACCGTCCACCCCTACCTCGCGGCGCGCGCGGTCCTGCGACTGTGGCAGGAGGGACGGCTGGAGGACGGCCGTCCGATCCGCACGGTCGTCCGCACGATCGCGATGCCCGGTCTCGGCACCGGTGTCGGCGGGGTCGCGCCGGAGACGTGCGCGCACCAGGTCGCGGCCGCGTGGGACGAGGTCTTCTCCTCACTGGGTGTCGGCTGAAGTTGTGCACAACCCTGTGGACAGGGATGTGGATGGCTGTGGACTACTGCCGGGGCGCGACCCATCGTTCGAGGTCCAGCTCATCCGTGATGGGGATGCCGAAATCCCCAACCGTGGGGATCTCCGGCTTGAGCTTGCGCGCCTCGCGCACCGCGTCCGGGCGCAGCGCACAGAGCTTGAACCCCCTGCGCTGGTAGAACCGCAGCGCGTCGAGGTTGTCGTTGGTGGTCGTGAGCCGCACGCGGGAGCAGCCGATCTGGCGTGCTTTGCGGACGGTGGCGTCGATCAGCGCTGACCCGACGCCTCTGCCTCTTCGCAGCGCGTCGACGGTGACGATCTCCAGCAGCGAGTCGCTGACCGCGTAGGTCAGCAGCCCGAGCACCTGTCCCTGCCTCTCGACGAGGAAACCGGGCAGGCTCGCGGGGAAGAAGACCTCTCCGTGCGCGACGGCGGTGTGCGCACCCCACAATTCGAGAACCAGCCTTGCGACCACGATTCGATCCGCTTCCTCGATCGGGCGCACGCTGCCGTCAGTCATGCTTGCACTGTGCCAATACGAGACACCCTCGTGAACACCCATTCGACGTACGGTGGATTCGTGCCAGTGCGCGTTTTGTTGGTGGACGACCACGAGGTCGTGCGCAGAGGTCTGCGCGAGATGCTCGACGACGAATCCGACATCACCGTCGTCGCGGAAGCGGGTTCGGTTGACGAGGCTGTCACTCGGGCGGCGGCGGTCGCGTGCGACGTCGCCGTGGTCGATGTGCAATTGCCGGACGGCAGTGGTGTGGACCTATGTCGTTCTTTGCGGGATCTCGGGCTCAGATGCCTGGTTCTGACCGCTTTCGACGATGAGGAAGCGCTCGTCGGGGCGATCATGGCGGGTGCGTCCGGGTACCTGTTGAAGCAGGTGAGAGGTCAGGACGTGGTGACGGCGGTGCGCGAGGTCGCGGCTGGACGGTCGCTTTTGGACCCGGCGACGACGGCCCGCGTGCTGGAGCGGATGCGACGCCCCGCACCGGTCGGGCTGACAGATCAGGAACAGCGCGTGCTGGACCTCATCGGTGAGGGGCTCACGAACCGCCAGATCGGGGAGAGACTCTTTCTGGCCGAGAAGACGGTGAAGAACTACGTGACTTCGGTTCTGTCGAAGTTGGGCATGGAGCGCAGAACGCAAGCCGCCGCATGGGTGGCTAGACGATCGGGGCCACCCAGGTGATCGTCGTACCGTTTGGGGACGTCTGAATGTCGCACTCCCCGTTGGCTGCTTTGGCGCGTTCCTGTAGGTGCCGCAAGCCGCGGTGAGCGACCCCCTCCGGGATTCCACAGCCGTTGTCCTCGATGCGAATCAGGAGTCGTTTCTCATCCCGCCGGGCGGCCACGCGCACCCGAGTCGCGCCGGAATGCCGGACCACGTTGGACAGCGCCTCGCGCAACGCCGCCCGCGCGTCGTCAGCGAGCTTGGCCGGAACGTCGGCCAGATCGCCCTTGACCTGCAGTTCTGCCGGGAACCCGAGCAGTTCGGCCGCCGTGCGAACCTCGGCGCGCACGGAGCTGAGCAGGTCCGCGTGGTCGTCCGGGTCGGCGCTGCGCAACCTGCGGACGGTCGCGCGCACCTCGGCGATGGTCTCGTCGAGCTGGTCGACGGCCATGCTGATCCGGGCGAGATCGGGCGCGTCGAGCTTCTTGCCGATCCGCCTCTCCAGCAGGTCGAGCTGGACGCCCGCCGCGTAGAGCCGCTGGATGATCACGTCGTGCAGGTCGCGCGCGATGCGGTCGCGTTCCTCGTAGACGGCGACCCGCTGCCGGGCCGTCACGCCTTCCGCCAGCACGACCGCGAGCCCGGCCTGCGCGGCGAACGCGGCCAGCACGTCCACGGTGACCTGGGTGAACGGCCGCGCACCGCGCTTGCGGTACACGGCCAGCGCGCCGAGGTTGCGGTCCTTCGTGCCGAACGGCGCGACCGCGAACGGCCCGTAGCCGCGCAGCGCCTTCGGCACGAACGGCGCCGTCCGCGGATCGCTCGTCACGTCGTCCGCGACGACCGGCACGCCGGTGCGCGCCGCCTTGGCGGCCGCCGATCGCGATGACAGGACCGCGCCGACCGGTTCGCCGCTGGACGCCTCGACGGACAGCTTGCCGTCCTCGGCGGTGAGCATCGCGAGCCCGAGGTCGGCGTCGGCCAGCTCGGCGGCGCTGCGCACGACGAGGCCGAGCACCGCGTCCGGGTCTTCCAGCGCGGCCGACGTGATCTCGGTGGACGCGACGAGCACGCGTCGCGCCAGGCGGGGGTCCATGGTGTTCAACGGTATGCGGGCTGTCCCATGTCGAGCACCACGTCCGCCCGAGCGGCCTCGTCGGGGCGGTGCGTGATGTGCACGATCGTCCGGTCGTCCCGGCTCAGGTTGAGCAGGACCTCGTACGCGGTGTCCTCGTCGAGGTGCGCCGTCGGCTCGTCCAGCAGCAGCACGTCCGCGTCGTGCAGCAACGCCCGCGCGAGCGCCAGCCGTTGCGCCTCACCGCCGCTGACCTGGTCCTGCCGGATCACGACGTCGAGCCGGTCGGTCCACTCGGGAAGTCCGGCCGTGAGCAGCGCCTCACGAAGCCGCTCGTCGTCGTGCGGACCCGACATCCGGAGGTTCTCGCGGACCGTCGTCGACACCAGCTGCGGCTCCTGCGGGCACCACGTCGCGCGCGGCAGTTCGACGATGCCCTTGGTGGGCTTGAGGAATCCCAGCAGCAACGCGACGAGCGTCGACTTGCCGGAACCCGAAGGGCCGACGATCGCGACGTGCGTGCCGGGCTTGACGTCGAGGTTCAGGTCGGTGAGCACGGGGTCGGCGTCCGGCCAGCCGACGTCGACGTTGCTCAGCAGGATCCGCTTGCCGCGCAACGGTTCCGGCTCTTCGGGTGCGTCCAGCGACAGTCGCTGGTGCGCCTCGGCGAGCGCCCGGCGTTGCTGCGCGGCGAGCGGCAGCGGGCTCAGCGCCTCGGCCAGCGCGAGCGGCACCAGGCCGAGCACCGGACCCGTCAGGCCCGCCCCGAGCGAGCTGCACACGAGTGCCGCGCCGCCGGTCGTCAGGTGCAGGATCGCCGTCGCGGCACCGGTTCCGAACGCCTGGCGCCGCGCCTGGCGTGCCAGTTCGGCGTCCTTGGCGGCGATTTCCGCGAGCTTGCGCTCGTGCGCTCCCGCGGCGATCAGGTCCGGCGCGGCCCGGAGCACCGCGAGCACCTCGGCCGCGATCTCCCGCCTGCCGTGGGCCAGCGCGATGCTCGCCCGGCGTTCGGTCACCATCGCCACCAGCGGCGCCGCGATCCCGCCGATCAGCAACGCGACCGCGAGCGCGACCGCGGCTCTCCAGTCGATGAACGCGAACAGCACCACCGTGCCCGTGCCGACGCCGAACGCGACGAGCGGGGGCAGCAGCACGCGCGGCCCCAGGTCCCGCACGGTGTCCGTGTCGTCGACGAGCCGCTGCAGGCCGTCCTGCTGCAACCGGGCCGGACCTCGGCGGACCATCGCCAGCCACAAGTCGACGCGCAGCCGTTCGGCGAGCCGGAACGCGGCGTCGTGCGACACCAGCCGTTCGACGTACCGCAGCACGCCCTTCGCCAGCGCGAACGTGCGCACGCCGACGACGAGCACGGACAGCATGAGGATCGGCGGCTGCTCGGCGGCCCGCGCGATCAGGTACGCCGACAACGCGGTCAGCGCGACGCCGCAGCCGACCGCGGCGACACCGAGCGCCGCGCCGGCCAGCATCCGCCTGGTCAGCAACCCACTCGGTTTCGTGGTCTCGGCGACCGGCGCTTCCAGCCGAACCGGAGCCGCGGTCTCGTCCTCGACGTGCTCGGGCGAGCGGTGCGTGGCCACGACGACGATCGCGCCGAGGTCGGCAACTCGCTTGATCGCTTTGTCGACTTTCGTGGCCGTGACCGGGTCGAGGTGCGCGGTGGGCTCGTCGGCGAGCAGCACGGTCGCGCCGTACCGCACGCGCAGCAACGCCCGTGCGACGGCGACGCGCTGCCGCTCGCCGGTGGACAGCTGCGCGATCGGCCGGTGCAGCAGGTGGTCGGCCGCGACCTCCTCGGTGACCCGCACCAGGTCCAGCGGCGTCGCGCGTGGTTCGGTGAGCTCCAGCTCCGCCTCGACGGTGGCCGCGGCGAACGCGGGCCGTTGCGGGATCCAGGCGACCGCGTCCCGCGCGCAGTCCGCGCTGAGCCGCTGACCGTCGGCCGTGACGAACTCGGCCGTGCCGTCGTCCGGCGTCACGAACCCGAGCAGCACGGACATCGTGGTCGACTTGCCCCGGCCGCTCGCGCCTTCGAGCCGGTGGATCCCGCCCGCGGAGACCTCGAAGCTGACCCCGTCCGGCGCGAAACCACCGCGCCGCAACACCCTCAGGTCGCGCACGCGCACCTGGTCGATCACGCGCGGGAACTCGGTGGCGACGGGCCGCGGGCTGCCTTCGGTGACCTCGGCGACCCGGCGAACGGCTTCCAGCCCGTCCTCGCTGGCGTGGTGCGCCGCACCGGCCGCGCGCAGCGGCAGGTAGCACTCGGGCGCCAGGATCAGCACGACCAGCGCGGTCGCCAGCGTCAGGTCGCCGGACACGAGCCGGATGCCGATGCCGACCGCGATCAGCGCGACCGACAGCGACGCGGCGATCTCCAGCACCAGCGCGGACAGGAACGCGACCCGCAACGTGCCCATGGTCGCGCGGCGGTGCTGCTCTCCCGCCGCGCGCACGGCCTCAGCCTGCGCCTTCGCCCGGCCGAACACCGTCAGCACGGGCAGTGCGCGCAGGAGTTCGAGCAGGTAGCCGGACAACCGCTCGGTGACCTCGGCGGCACGGGCCACGCGCTTCTCGGTGTACCAGCCGACCAGCGCCGCGAAGACGGGGATCAGCGGCACCGTCAGCACGATCAGCGCGGCCGACGTCCAGTCCGTGTGCAGGATCCAGGCGCCGACCACCGGCGGCACGACGACGGCCGTGACGAGCGCGGGCAGGTAGCGGGTGAAGTACGCGTCCAGCGCGTCGAGCCCCTTGGTCGCCAGCACCGCCAGCTCGGCCGGTCCGCGCGCCGAGATCCACTCCGGGCCGCGGGCCATCGACGACGCGAGCAGCGCCGTCCGCAGCTCCTCCTTCGCGCCGGCGGCGGCCCGTGCGGCGGCGGACTCCGTTGCCCAGGCCAGCCCGGCTCGGGCGACGACGGCACCCGCGAGCAGCGCGAACCCGGTGCCCTGCGTCAACGCGGTCGCCAGCGCGACGGCCTGCGCGACCAGGGCAACGGCGTTCAGCGCGGCCAGCACGCCGACCACGACGAGCGCCCGGCGTGCGCTGCGCGAGAGCTGGGGCAGCGCGCCCAGCGGGCCTCTCATCAGTGGCCAGGGATGTGCCGCACGCCGATGCGCTTGCGGAACACCCAGTAGGTCCAGCCCTGGTAGATCAGCACCGCGGGCGTGCCGAACGCGGCCACCCACGTCATCACGGTCAGCGTGTACGGCGACGACGCGGCACCCGCGACCGTCAGCGAGAACGCCGGGTCCAACGTGGACGGCAGGACGTTCGGGTAGAGGGAACCGAAGAGCGTCACGACCGTCGCCGCGATCGTGAGTCCCAGCAACCCGAACGCCTGCCCCTCGCGGCCGCGCGCCAGCCGCCACACCCCGAGTGCGGCCAGCACCCCGACCCCCGCCGCCCACCAGCCCGCGACCAGCGCCAGCAGGAACACCAGCGGCAGCAGTGCGACCGGGGCGACGGTGACGGCGAGCCGTCGCGCCCGGTCGCGGATCTCCCCCTCGGTCTTCAGCGCGACGAACGTCGCGCCGTGCACCAGCGCGTACCCGGCGATCGCGAGCGCACCGAGCACGGTCTCCCAGCGGACCGCGGCGAACACCGAGCCGACGCGGTCACCGTTGGCGTTGAGCGGAAGTCCCAGCACGGTCGCCGAGATGATCAGCCCGACGCCGAGCGCGGCGACCCACGACCCGATGACGATCACGGTGTCCCAGGTGCGGCGCCAGCGGTCCGAGTCGACCTTGCCCCGGTACTCGAACGCCACGCCGCGCCCGATGAGCGCCAGCAGGAACAAGGTGAGTGGCAGGTACGCAGCGCTGAAGAGCGCCGCGTACCAGCCGGGAAACGCCGCGAACGTGGCACCGCCCGCGACGAGGAGCCACACCTCGTTGCCGTCCCACACCGGCCCGATGGTGTTGATCATGACACGGCGTTCGGTGTTGTCGCGCCCCAATACCGGCAGCAACATGCCGACGCCGAAGTCGAAGCCCTCCAGGAAGAGGTAGCCCAGCCAGAGCAGGGCGATGACGCAGAACCAGAGCGTTTCCACTGCTCCCCCTCAGTAAGCGAAGGCCAGCGTGCCGTCGTCGGTCTTCGCGGGCATGACGCCCGCGATGCCGCCGCGCACGTACTTGCGGATCAGGAAGACCTCGACGCAGGCCAGCACGCCGTACGCGGCGGTCAGCGCGATGAGCGAGGTGAGGATCTCGCCGGGGTGCACCGACGACACGGCCTGCGCGGTGAACATCCAGACACCGTCCACACCGGACGGGTTGGGCACGACCACGAACGGCTGCCGCCCCATCTCCGTGAAGATCCAGCCGAAGCTGTTGGCGAGGAACGGGGTCGCGATGCTGGCCAGCGCCGCGATCGGGAACCACCGGCCCTCCGGGATCTTCCGCCGGGTGATCCACAGCGTCAGCAGGCCGATGCCCGCGGCGATCGCGCCGAAGCCGATCATCAGCCGGAAGCCCCAGTACGTCACGGGCAGCGCGGGCACGTAGTCGATCGGCTTGCCCGACAGCTCGCCGAGCCGTTCGTCGACCGGGTAGTTCGTGCCGTACTTCTGCTGGTAGAGCGGCACGAGGTCCTGGATGCCCTTGACCTCGCTCGAGAAGTCGTTGTGCGCGAGGAAGCTCAGCAGCGCGGGCACCGTGATGCTCTTGACGTTCTCGCAGTCCGGGCGGCTCACGTCACCGATCGCGAACACCGAGAAGCTCGCGGGCTGCTCGGTGTGGCACAGCGCCTCCGCGGCGGCCATCTTCATCGGCTGCTGCTCGAACATCAGCTTGCCCTGGACGTCACCGCTGATCGAGAGACCGGCGAACGCGACGACGCCCACCCACGTGCCGAACTTCAGCGACGCGCGCCAGACCTCCTCGCGCTCCGACTTCTTCCACAGGTGCCAGGCGCTGATGCTGACGAGGAACGCGCCCGCGACGGCGAACGCACCGGCGATGGTGTGCGGGAAGGCGGCGAGCACGGTGTTGTTGCCCAGCACCGCCCAGATCGAGTTGAGCTGCGGCCGTCCGTCGACCATCTCGATGCCGACGGGGTGCTGCATCCACGAGTTCGCGGCCAGGATGAAGTAGGCGGACGCCATCGTGGCCAGCGAGAACGCCCACGCACACGCGAGGTGCACGCGCCGGGGCAGCTTCTCCCAGCCGAAGATCCAGAGTCCGAGGAAGGTCGACTCGACGAAGAAGGCGACGAGCCCCTCCATCGCGAGCGGTGCGCCGAAGACGTCGCCGACGAAGCGGGAGTACTCGCTCCACGCCATGCCGAACTGGAACTCCTGCACGATGCCGGTCACCACGCCCATGGCGAAGTTGATCAGCAGGAGCTTGCCCCAGAACTTCGTCATCGCGAAGTACTTGGGGTCGTCCGTGCGCACCCACGCGGTCTGCATCATCGCCACCAGGAGCGACAGACCGATGGTCAACGGCACCATCAGGAAGTGGTAGACGGTGGTGATGCCGAACTGCCACCGGGCCACATCGAGCACGTCCACGTCATCGAGCGTATGTGTGGATCATGTCGCCCATCAGGTACGACGGTCCCCCGTTCGGGCAGGACCTTGGTCCCGTGCCGGAAATCACCCCTGGTGGGTGAACGTGCCGGGTAGAGTCGGCGGCGCCAGAGGGGAGTAGTTCCCGTGTCCTGGAAAGCTCAGGACCGGCGCGGTGATCGACATACTGGTCCGCCTTCGAGTGGATCCGGTCCCGCACCCGTGGTTCCACGGGCGAACGAGACCTCCGGCCGGGTAGCAGCACACCCGGTCGGGGTCTGTTGCGCCTCCGTCCGGGTTCCACATCGGACGCGGAGGAACTCTTGGCCACCTCACTGCTCGCACTCGTCACCGCCTTCGCGGTGGTGTTCGTCGTCGAGCTCCCGGACAAGACCATGGTCGCCACCCTGGTGCTGACCACCCGCTACCGCGCGCTTCCCGTGTTCGTCGGCGTGGTCGCGGCGTTCGCGGTGCAGTCGGTCGTCGCGGTGGCGTTCGGGTCGGCGCTGACCCTGCTGCCGGACCGCGTGGTGTCGCTCGTCGTGGGCCTGCTCTTCGCCGTCGGCGCGTTCCTGCTGCTGCGTGAAGGCTTCTCGTCGGAGTCCACTTCGGACGCCGGTACTCCCGAGGTCGCCCAGGTCCCGTTCTGGCGCGCGGCCCTGGCGTCGTTCGGCGTGCTGTTCGCCGCGGAGTGGGGCGACGCGTCGCAGCTCGCCACGGCGGGCATCACCGCGCGTTATGGCGCTCCGCTGGCCGTCGGCGTCGGCGCGTGGCTCGCACTGGTGGCCGTGGCAGGGATCGCGGTGCTGGTGGGACGCAAGCTCGCGGGGCGGTTGCCGACGCACTGGATCCAGCGGGTCGCCGGGTTCCTGTTCGCCGGGTTCGCCGCGGTGGCGCTGTGGCAGGCGGTGTAGCTCACCAGACCGGACGCAGGTGGTGCACGCCCGTGTGGTCGAGGTACCGCTTGAGGTCGTTCTTGAGCGCGTCCAGCCGTTCCGGTCCGATGATCTCGGCCATCTCCCCTTCGAGATCAGCCCACATGCCGTCGGCGAACCTGAGGTAGTCGCGCCCCTTCGTGGTGAGCGTGACGTACTGCGCCCGCTTGTCCGTCGGGTGCGGCTCGCGCAGCACGTAGCGCCACTCGACGAGCTCGTTCACGATCTTCGCCGCGGCCTGCTTCGTGACGCCGAGGTGCGTCGCCAGGTCCTGCGCCGTCGCCCGTTTCTCCGCCAGGAAGCGGAAGACGTAGCCGTGCGCCGGCCGCAGCGGTTCCAGCCCGACCTGCGCGAGGCGCTCGTGGAACCGGTCGCCCATGGCCCGGTACGACATGGCGAGCAGCATCGTGACCGGTTCCATCTTCCACTCCTTGTAGACAACTTGGTTGACCATATCGTACAGTCAGCATCGACAACCAAGTTGACTAGTTGGAGGATCGAATGCCACTCGCCACCGCCGCGGACGCGCCCGTTTTCGAGCGCGGCGGCTTCGTGTTCAGGTCTCTGGCGGTGCCGTCACGCGGCAGCGCGGAGATCGCCATGTGGACCGTCGACGTGCCGGAAGGTGCGGACTCCGAGCCGCATCAGATCGACAAGGAGGAGGTGTTCTACGTGCTGACGGGCAACATCCGGATCCAGGGCGTGGACGCCGGGCCGGGTGACGCCGTGATCTGCTCGGCGTTCACCGACATCACGCTCGTCGGCGGGCCCGCCAGGCTCCTCGTGACCACCTCGGTCGGGGCCACCGGGATCCTCGCGGACGGCCAGAAGATCGTCGGCCCCTGGTCGCTCTAGTTGTATCTGGCCAGGACGTTGGTAGCGGCGGGCAGGTGTTGACGTAAGGAGAGCCTCCGGCTGGGGTGTGGCTTGTCTAGGACCCACACCAGCCGGAGGCTCTCGTGTCTCACCGTAATGCCCGGACC
>NZ_VOBR01000080.1 GCF_007845675.1 Lentzea tibetensis
GGGCATTACGGTGAGACACGAGAGCCTCCGGCTGGTGTGGGTCCTAGACAAGCCACACCCCAGCCGGAGGCTCTCCTTACGTCAACACCTGCCCGCCGCTACCAACGTCCTGGCCAGATACAACTAGGGCAAAGTGCCTGTGAACTTCTGGGCGATTCTCGACGTGTATGCACATGTAGCCGGATGCGTACACGCGGGAGGTAGAAATGCCGCCAGAGAACCACGACGGAAACAAGAAAGACAAACGCGGGCGCGGAAACAGTCCGTTCGACCAGTCGCTTGATGACCTCTCGCTGAGTGAGCGTGCCCCGAAGAGGGAAAAGGTCGAAACCGATCTGACATTGGAGATCGGAGCCAACGGTCCAACCCCCCAGCAGTACAACGCCCTGACCGGCTTTGCGCGCGATGCCGCTCACACGGTTCTTGCCTATCACGCGAACGGCGACGCCGTGCCGCCCGTGACTGTCTCCGGACCTCTCCCCATGGCTAACCAGGTCCAGAAGGCGCTGAACCTGGTCATCACAAGCTACCTTCCCCACATCGAGCGCGACATGCCCGGCGACCAGCGGCTCGGAGCTGACCGGATCATCATCAACACAGCCAGCCCGTCCGGTACGGCGACCACGGTGAGCCTGCCTCGTGGCACCGCTGTGACTCCCGCCCCTCGGCTGACGCCACAACCCCTCCCTCGGTACAACACCAACATCACATCGCCCCCCTCCCCACCGCCGAACAGTCGATCTCTCGCACAGTCGAGCAGTCAAACCGCCACACCCACACAATCCACCAATCCGCCGCTACCCCAAGGAAAGATCAACGCGGCCAAACGAAATTTCAAAGGCGGTGGAAGCAAACCGGAGTGGTTTCCGTCGCTGTGGGGTGTGCTGCTTACGCATCCTGAGCCGATGGGTATCAGCGATCTCACAAATAGCGGGGATCTTCCGCCCAAATTTCCAGTTTCCAGAATGACCAACTATCTGTTGGCGATGAAGGAAGTCGGCCTGGTCGTCGAAAACGGACAGGCAGGAAAGGCATCTCTCTACAGTCCAGTCGCACCCTCAGATATCTCACCAACCGAGCGACAGGCACTGCTCGACTGGGCCCAAGGCTTACCTGCACTCGCCTGCGCCGCGGCGAATACGCACCTGAGCAGCCGCCCCAACATCCTGCGCCTGCCCGGAACTCTCTACGCGCAGCTGGTCCAGAACACGAAGGGAAAAAGTGGAAACACCGAAAACCGCTTGCTCGCGTCCAGGGCCTTCGAAGTACTGCTGACCGCCGAAAAACCCCTCAGCCAGCAGGAGATCGCGGATCGGCTCAAAGAAAATCATCACTTCCCGAATGCGATCAAGGGAACTGTAGCGCCGTACCTGAACGCGATGGTCGCCGCGTCCCTGGCAAGCTCTCCGACCGCGGGAACGAAAACCACTGCCTCCTCCCAATACAGTGCCAGAATCCCCCTGCCGACTGAGTTGCTGAGCGATCCGTCTTTCCAGAGATTCATCGACAACCTGCCCGATGTGAATGATCGTGGGCGCGCCAGGCAGCGCAGTGATGGCATCGATCCGATCGCACAGCAGGACACCACGACCGTCCCTCCTGCCTTTCTCATGTCAGACACGCTCAAGAACGCGTTGCACCCAGGCAGCATGTCGAGAAGCAGCCTGGCCAAAGAGAATGCTCTTCGTGTGTGGTCGGTCCTGTTGGCCAACGATCCGACCACCAACAAGGAGCTGGAAACTGCCCTGTCGGGAACCGCGGCCGCGAAGGAATCTCGCTACTACACGCAATGGCTGCAGCGGTCCAATATGGCAGCGGTTGACCGCAAGAACGGCAACACCATCGTCTACACGGGTACTGTTCCGCCAGGCTTGGAAACCAATAACGACCTGCGTAGCTGGGTTGCCGGTCTTCCCGAGACCATGAAGGTCAAGGCGCAGAACCGCCTTGACAATCCTTTTGTCGTATCCGTGCAACAGGGCGAGCCGCCCGTACCGCCGCCCCTGCCGCCCCGTATCGCCCAAGACTTCCAAGCAGGCGGGAGGGCCCACCAGATGGGGTTCGGCGGCGCTCGGGCCAGTCAGATCCTGGGGATTCTGCTGCGCACCAGCACGCCGCTCACCAGCGACATGATCCAAGCCAGGTTGAAGTCAGAACACAATGTCGATGTCTCCGTGCCAAGCGTCAACAGGTATCGCTCGTATCTCGGCAGTGAAAATTTGGTGAGTCTCTACGGCAAGGATAGTTTGACAGATCTCTATGTCGGTTGTGTTCCTGAGAGTCTTCGGAATGATCCTGGTCTAGCAGAGTGGGCTGCTGAGCTCGCTGATGTTGGTGGGCGTGCCAATGCGCGGGCTCGTATCGGTGGCACGGAGCCTTTGGGTGCCGCGCGGCTCCTGCCGCCGCTTCCCGCCGTGTTGCGCGACGCGTTCGGCAATAGCGTCGGCCAGAAGCGTGCCGCCGCGACACTAGCGGTGTTGATCAGCACCGGCAAGCCCCTGACCCTCCAGGAGCTTGCCGAGGTTGTCCAGCGTGACTACCGACTCAGCCACGGGAAAGCGACTGCCCTAGCGGACCTGGCCAAGATGCGCACGTCGGGCTTGCTCAAAGAGATGGACAAGACCCGAGACGGCTATTTCTACACGGCTGTTGTTCCTGCCGGTTTGGTCGAGGTCTCCGCGCAGGAGCGGGATGCGCTTTGTGAGTGGGCTCGTGGGGCGTTGTCCGGGCGGGCCCAGGCGGATGCGTTGGCTCGTATCG
>NZ_VOBR01000081.1 GCF_007845675.1 Lentzea tibetensis
AGACCCGCACGCTGGTATCGATGGTCAGCCGGGCGTGCTGCGCGAGCTCCTTCCCGCGGTCCCAGGTCAGGGTCTGGCGCAGTTGATCCGGCAGGGTGGTGATCGTCGCGGCGATCGCGTCGCGGACAGCCTCGGCGCCGCGACCGGCCAGCGCCGGGCCGTTGTGCACGCGCGGCTCGACGCCGAAGCCCACCATGCGGGGCAGATGCAGGAGCATCGTGAAGCGGGTGGTTCGCTCGACGAGCGTGCCGATCGCGGACCTGTCCAGCCCGATGATGAGATCACCCTCCCAGTGACCTGGGACGGCACGGTCGCAGGCCTCGGCCGGCCGTTGGCTGATCATCACCTCGGGCGTGACCATGCCGTCGCGACACTGCCGCGATCGAGCGCGTGGCACCCGCAGAGCACGACCGGTGCGCAGGCAGGCGACCAGTTCACGCCTCAACGCACCGCGCCCCTGGATGAACAGGGCCTGGTAGATCGCCTCGTGCGAGATGCGCATGGACTCATCATCCGGGAAGTCGAGCCTGAGCCGGCGAGATATCTGTTGCGGGCTCCACGCCGTGGCCCAACGCCGGTCCTGACGCCGTGGCTTGTTACGCCCCTTCCACGGTATCGTCACCGGCCCTGCCACCGGAGTCCCATCGAAACGGCGGACCTGGCCGGACAGTCGTTCCTGCACGTACTCACGCAGCCGATCGTTGGTGACCAGCTTCGCCGCTTTCGGGCGCCTGGCAAGCAAGTCCGCTTTCCACTGCGCTACCGACGCCCGGTAGTCAAGCCTGCCTCCCCTCGTCGCGGCGTTGCGGCGCAGTTCCCGGGAGATGGTCGAAGGATCACGACCCAGCCGACGGGCGATCTCCCGCACCCCGGCGCCCTGGGCCTTCAGCGCGGCGATCTCTTCCCGCTCCGCGAACGACAAATACCGGCCCGCGACCGGGTTGAGCAAGAACAGCGGCATGCCGCCACGCTCCCGGAACCACCGGCTCCCGGCCGCCTGCGACACGCCGACCGCAGCAGCCGCATCCTCGCTCGTCAGCCCCTTGGCGACCTCACGCCAGAACCCACGCTCGATCTCCCGCCAAAGCGCCGGCGCCCCAGGCGACTTCATCGGAGAACGACCCGTCAACGCCTTCATCCATCCCGCAGGCCTGCCCATCAACACCTCCGTCATCGAGGTGTTGCGACGACCGGTTGAAACCACCCAATATCTCGCGGTGCGCTACACCCAGCGCCTGGCCGACGCCGGTGCGGTCGCATCCGTTGGCAGTAAAGGAGATTCCTACGATAACGCCATGGCCGAGGCCTTCAACTCGATCTTCAAAGCCGAACTGGTCCGCAACAAGGGCCCCTGGCGCGGCATCGACGACCTCGAGATCGCCGTCGCCGAGTACATCGACTGGTACAACCACCGGCGGCTCCACGGCGAACTCGGCCTGATCCCGCCCGTGGAACACGAGACCAACCATCACCACACAACCACACCCGTCTCGGGCACCGAGCGGGTGATCACACCCTCCATCAAACCCGGTACTTGACAACCTGACACCGTGGCAGGTCGAACAACGCCTGCCACGGTCGAAGTTCGTTCGTCGAAGCAGAGATGACAGCGGGTGGCCCAGCCTGCCGGGCACGCGCGCTCGGCGCCACACCATCGGCAGCGGAGGATCTGCATTGGCGCACCACGTGATCGTTTGATCGAGAGCACGGGCTCCATCTGGTCCGCGACCAACTGTGCGCATGTCGGGCAATGAGCGTGCCATGCGGTGTTCCTGCCACGGCCGGGCCCGCCTTCAGCTCCATACACCGGCAGCTGGCAATTCGCGCAGGCCCTATCGTCCTCATCCATCGTGATCCCCCTGGGGCACAACACTACTCACTCGCACCAGGTCGAGTTGATCACAGCTGCACAGGCGTACGTCCACGTCGAAGATGCCGCCCTCATCGGACTGGCGCCGACAGCAGCAGCAATCGCCTTCTGCCGCATCCTGACTCGGCTCGGCGGTCGCGATCGATCTCCCAGCTGACCACGCTCAAGGCTTCCTGCACGCGGCCCGAGGCCAGCAATGGTCCAGCCAGACACGCGGGATCATGCTCGTCAGTCACTGCACGCCCCTCCCCAGCCATCAGGCAATCAGCCCCACGATGTTGTCGGACCGTTCCACGTGGCAACTAGCCGACTGGCTCTACCGCAGGATTGCGTTCTGGCAGGCGACCAGTCGGCCTTTCTAGCGCGGCACCTCGCGGAGATCTACGGCACCGACGTGTCGCGGCAGACCATCTCCATCAAACTGATCGAGTCGGCCCAGGCCCGCTGGCGAGCGGTGAACGCCCCGCAACTGGTCGCTCTCGTCCGCGCCGGCGCCCGCTTCGAGAACGGCAAACGCGTCGAACGACCCGACGAACACGCACCACCCACCGCAGCCTAAAAGATCTTCATCCACAGGTATTGACTATTGCTCCCGGTGCTACGCCACGATGGCACTAGGTGGCTGGTGTCGAACGGGGTCTTGAGGGCGTTGACCTGGTCGATGTTGTGCCGACGGGCCTTGTGTTCGCGGTGCTCTCGTTGTGTGCGGTCAGCGGGGCTGGGCGCGATGGTGATCAACGT
>NZ_VOBR01000082.1 GCF_007845675.1 Lentzea tibetensis
CGACCTGTCGCCCAACGCCGGCTCCACCCACACCAGCGGCTCACCTTCGACCTCCACCCCGGACGCACCGTCGTCCCCCAACTCACCCTCGACGTCCTCACCGGACGGACCAGGCTCCACCACACCCAGCACACCTGGGTCACCCAGCACACCTGGCTCGCCGGGATCACCCAGCACGCCAGGTTCGCCCAGCTCGCCTGGGTCACCGACTTCGCCTGGATCACCGAGTTCGCCGTCCGCGAGCTCGCCGTCGGGCTCCCCGTCGAGTTCACCCTCTGGTTCGCCGTCGGGATCTCCCGGCGCGCCGTCGTCTCCGAGCGCACACTCGCCAGGATCTCCGTCCTCCAGCGCCCCGTCGGCTCCGACGCACTCGCCGTCCGCCGCCAGCGCACCCAGCCCATCCCACGCGCCTAGCGCAGACGCCCCTTCGGGCGCGCCGTCGCACAGCTCGACCGGCCAGTCCCCAAGCGGCCCGTCACACGGCCCGGACAGCCCGTCGCCCAGCTCCACCGGCGCACCTTCGGCTGGTGCGCACACCGGCTCACCCTCCGCCGGCGCTCCTTCGGCCGGTGCTCACTCCGGCTCCCCCTCTGCGGGCTTCCCGTCAGCAGGCGGCCCGTCGGCGCCCGCCGCGCACGGCCCCGGCTCCCAGCCCGACGCCCCGGCCGCCCCGCACAACACCGGCCAGACCCAGCAGGCAGGCGTCGCCGCCCCTGAGGCACCCACCCACGCCCCCGGCCCGCGTGACACCAGCCCCTCCAGCAGCCCCGCCGGCCAACCGAACCAGGCCGGCGCCCCAGCCGCCGGACCCGCAGGCGCGGCACCCGCAGGCGGCGCACCGTCAGCTGGCGGCTCCCCGAGCGCAGGCGGCGCCCGCCCAGCGCAGGTGGTGGCGGCTGGACCGGTACCCCCGGCAGCCGAGGCGACCTCGGCTCCGGCACCCCCAGCCCCCGCACCCCCGACACATCGCCTTCGGGCGCCCGCCCGCACAGCGGCACCCCCAGCACACCATCGGCACCCCACGCGCCCGCAGCGTCCTCGACGCCGCACGCACCCTCCACACCGTCGGCGCCGCCCTCGCCGTCGAGGCCGTCGGCACCTCACGTGCCGTCACAGTCGAGCTTCGGCCCCTCAGGCTCACCCAACGCCCCGCACACCAACGCCCCGCACACCAACGCCCCGCACACCAACGCCCCGCACACCAACGCCCCGCACACCAACGCCCCGCAGACCAACGCTCCGCACACCAACGCTCCGAACGCAGGCGCTCCGAATTCCCCGTCCCCGAGCGCCGGTACACCGCACACCGGCCCGGCATCCGGCGCTCCAAACACGGGTTCGCCGTCGGCAGCGGGATCACCCCACGCAGGAGGCCCGAACGCGGGCACCCCGCACACCGGCTCGCCAACCGCCCCCTCTGCTGGAGCACCACACACAGGCGGCCCCAACGCGGCCGCACCGCATACCGGTGCACCGTCGGCGCCCAGCGCACCGCATGGCGGGCCTGCTGGCGGTGCCCCACACGGCGGTCCTGGTGGCGGCTCGCCGCAGGGTGGCCCTGGCGCTCGCCCCGACGCGCCGGGCGCGCGTTCGGACGGGCCGATGCGCCCGCAGTCCGCGACCACCCCCACCCACGCCGACGCCCCCAGCGCCAGCGTGCCGCACGCTGGTCCCGGCACACCGCACACCCAGCAGCCCAGCGTCGGCCCAGCCGCACCCCACACCGGTGGCCCCGGCATGCCGCACGCCGGCGGCCCGAGCACACACGGCCCTAACTCGCCCAGCGCACACGGCCCCGGCGGCCGCCCGGACACCCCCGCCACCAGGCCCGACGGCCCTGGATCCAGGCCCGACGGAACGCGCCCGGACGCCTCCCGCCCCCGCACCGACGCCCCCGGCGGACACCCCAACAGCCCCTCCCGCCCGGACACCCCAGCCCCGCACAACCGCCCCGACAGCGCGCGA
>NZ_VOBR01000084.1 GCF_007845675.1 Lentzea tibetensis
CTGATGGTTCTTTTTTGGCGCCTCCGTTCATGGCGCGGTCGGGGTCGGGCTTGAGCAGTGTTCTGGAGTGGTCCGAGTCGGAGCTGGGTGGTGCGGGGTGGATCGATCCGGACTCGGGTGAGCGTCCGGAGGTGCATCCGGCTGAGAATCCCGTGGTGCGGGCTGGCGCGGTGAGGCTGTCGGCTGAACTCGACGTCGTGGAGGCCGCCGAGGCACGGGTCGTGTTCTACCGTGATGATTTCGTGCGGCTGGCGCGGGAGCGTCTGGCAACGGCGGAGACGTCGGCATCAGCGGTGGCGAAGGCGATCAGCGCAGTCTATGCCGCCGCGGACACGAACCAGGTGGGCTCACAGCAGGCGGACAAGCTCCGCAACCTGGTCGAGATCGCAGCGATCACCCACCAACTGTCGAACACACCCGCCGACTCCCCCCCAGCCCGGACCGGCCTCGAGGCGAGGCTCGACCAAGCCCTTCAGCGCAGTGCGGCATTGGCATGGGTGTCACTGCCGGATTGGTACACCAGCGCCGGCCAGTTCACCGACACGACCCTGCGTGACCTGGATCGACTCGAGGCCGCTCGTGTCGGCTTGCGGGACGCGCTGGACAACGAGGCGCTGTACCTCGACATCGCGACCGAACAGCGCGACACGGCGCGGCAGAACCTCTCCGACTCGGTAGAGGATCTCGCACCCCGTCTGAGCTCGGAGCAGTTCGCGTGCATGACCGCCGCCGCGCTGGTCACGACCTCACCCGAGATCACCCAGCCGGACACGGTGCGACGCGAGGCCGAGCACCAGGCCGCGCTCATGCTGCAGAACAAGCACATCGCCGCACGGTTGCTCAACGCCGGCGTCCGCGTCGTGATCATCCCCAAGGACACGCCTCTCACCGCCCTGCCTGAATTCCGTCACCTCGCCGGCACCACCACCAGCGACGGACGCCACTGGGACGACCAGAACGCCGCCATCACCGGCCGCACCATCGCCATCCGCGACAACGCCCTCACCCACCTGCCCCACGAGATCGCCCACGCCATCCACGAACACGCACTCGACGACGCAGACAAACACCACATCACACTCCTCTACCGCGACAGGCTCCAGCAACCCGACGCCCCCTGGCCCGGCAACTACGCCAGCACCAACGAACACGAACTCTTCGCCCAACTCAGCACCACCTACACCGGCACCAACCACGGCCACGTCACCAACAACAGCCACATCTGGCCACACAAGAAATGGCCAGAGACATTCCCCCTCCTCCGCAACACCTACGGACCCAACCCCACCAACATCCACCAACGACACCCCGCCACCACCGATAAACACCCGCACCACACCGCCTCCACAAACCCCCCATCACCAACCCCAGCTCAAGACACACCCGAACCACCATCAACCGCCACCTACGCCAAAATGCGATCAACCGGCAACAATAAAAACAGTCAGAACGGCCATTCGCCAACAGAGAAAACCAGCTCCACCCGCATTCCTTCAGGGGCCACGCAACAAACTGCGACTGTGAAACGAGCGATGTAAGAGCGCAACTCAAAACTGATCATCGCTGGTGGCGCAACGGCCCTGCCTGGTGAAGATCGTCACTTCTCACGCAATCGATCACACACAAACCAGGGCAGGGCCGTCGCGCCACCAGCCCACGACCGAAGTCCTCGGATCGAGAAGTGTCGGCGAGTTCGATGTGGAGGTAAGCGCTCGCCGGGCAGGACACCAGATCGGCGTGCCCCACGGTCATCATCGATCATGCCCTGGAGAGTAGTTGGCGCAGCCTTTCACTCCGTCCCCCGGAGAAGGCAATTTAGCAGCCCTCGCAATACCGGCG
>NZ_VOBR01000086.1 GCF_007845675.1 Lentzea tibetensis
CCCGCCTCGATCGCGGCGAACACGTACTTCGGCTGGAAGTGGATGTCCGCGATCACCGGGATCTGCGACTTCTTCGCGATCGCCGCCAACGCGTCCGCGTCGTCCTGCGACGGGCACGCGACGCGCACGATGTCACAGCCCGCGGCCGTGAGCTCGGCGATCTGCTGCAGTGTGGCGTTGACGTCCGCGGTGAGCGTGGTCGTCATGGACTGCACCGACACCGGGAACTCGCTCCCGACGCCGACGTTTCCCACCATGAGCTGCCTCGTCTTGCGACGTTCCGACAGCACCGGAGGCGGCAATGCCGGCATTCCGAGCATCACGCCGTCACTCATGGGTTGTGCACCTTCCACTTCTGCAGATTGGTCACTACTGGCCGAGCCTGATCGGGTTGACGATGTCCGCGGTGACGGTCAGCAGGGTGATCGCACCACCGACGAAGATGACGAAATAGGTGAGCGGGAGCAGCCGCAGGTGGACACAGCAAGGCCGCTGCCGACGACAACTTCGACCGCACAGTGCAGACCGTTGGTAGCGGCACTGTTGCGTGTGGTCAACCGTCAGGCAGTGGGGCGTAGACCGTCCACGAGACGCAGGTGTGGTTTCGCGGGGGTCTTGGCGCGTTCCCACGCATCCCGCCTGCGCACCCTCGCTTGCTCAGGTGACATCAGATCGCGCAGGGACCGCATCGCGTTGTGGACGCGTGACTTCACCGTGCCCTCCGGGATACCCAACACCCGCGCTGTCTCCGCGACGGTCCGACCACGGTAGTAGACCTGCGCCAGCACCGCGCGCTGTTCCACCGGCAGCCTGTTGAGCGCCTGGAAGACGAACTCCGTCTGAATGACGTCGTCCGCGTGGTCGCGCTTCGCTTGCGGCGCAACGCCATCATCGTTGACCTCGCGAGGCCGAGACGCCTTGGCCCGGTACCGGTCGGTGACGATGTTGCGCGCCACGGTGATCAGCCAGCCACGGACCGAGCCCTTGCCGTTGACCAGAACGCTGGAATTGCGCCACGCCCGTAACAGCGTCTCCTGCACTACGTCTTCGGCGGTGTGGAGATCTCCGGTGAGTCGCGTCGCGTACGCGAGCACGGCCTGACCGTGTTCTCGATACAGCATGCGCAGCAGGGCCTCGTCCCCGGTCATCGCTTCCTCCAAGGTTCAGGCCACTTCGGCCCAGTGTCTCGTCCGCGCCGGTCGACCGAGTCGCGAGTGGACTGTCAGATGGAATGGCGGTGGCGTGGGCTGAGCGATGCCTGTTGTGGCGACCCGTAGCAGCTCCGCCAGAAAGAAGTCGCCCGCGTCCCTCGCACGCCTTCGTTGACGGAAGAATGGTCGGGAGCCGTCGAGCCTCCATCGGCAATAGCCGCAGGCGTTACGCAACAACACGGAGTTCGGCCTGTTTGCACAGGTCAACAGCATGTCTGGAAGATGTGGGGTCGTATCCAATTGAGACCATCACGGCAAGGTTGGTCAATCTCCGACCGCGTCGCCGAACGCACCGACGAGGGCCGTCACCGGTGGTATTCCGGCAGGCATCGCACCTTCGGCGGCAACATCCAGTTTCTGTCCAGCGCGGCCGGGTTCCCGCCGTGGG
>NZ_VOBR01000087.1 GCF_007845675.1 Lentzea tibetensis
GCCGACATGTGATCACCCCGTACAAAGGCCGCAACAAACCCGAGTCCCAGAAGGACGCCAACCGCGCCAACGCCCAACTCAAGACCTGGCACATCCTCCGCAAACTCCGCAGCTGCCCCCGCCGCGCTGGCCGGCTGGCTACTGTAGTACGGCAGCCGCACAGTGTGATCATGGGCGTGGGTCGTGATCAGGAAGACGGCCACCGCGTGATCAATTTCAAGGTGTGTTGGATCTCGAAGAAGACGCGGTGGCCGAGTCATGGACTGTAGTTGGTGATCGTCTTGCCCGGTGGCAGGCCGGGTTCGACGACGCGTTCGCGCTGGTGGCGGGTCGTTTCGTGCAAGCGGACTCCCGCCGCCGCGCGCGGATGTATCTGCTTGGGCTGCTCTCGGGTGCCGAGTGGAAGAACTCCTGGACGCTGGCCGAGCAGGCCGGTGACCTGACGCCGGACGGTATGCAGCGGTTGCTGAACTTCTACCGCTGGGACGCCGATGCGGTGCGCGACGATCTGCGCGCCTACGTGCTGGAGTACCTCGTTGACCCCAGTGGTGTCGTCGTCGGCGATGAGACCGGTTTCGTGAAGAAGGGCACCAAGTCCGCCGGGGTGCAGCGCCAGTACTCCGGCACCGCCGGGCGGATCGGGAACTGCCAGCTCGGCGTGTTCCTGACCTACGTGTCAGCCCAGGGTCGGGCGTTGATCGACCGCGAGCTCTACTTGCCGGTGTCGTGGACCGGGGACCGGGAACGCTGTGAGGAGGCCGGCATCGGTGCCGAGGTCGAGTTCGCGACCAAACCCGTACTGGCCCAGCGGATGTTGGGGCGCCTGCTCGACTCCGGTGTCGAGGTGGGATGGTTCACCGTGGACGAGGCCTACGGCGACAACCCGAGGGTCTGATTCACGAGGCATCATCAAGGGTTCACTCACGTTCACCCGTCCGGTCTTCTCCTTGCCTGTGGCACCCGGACGGATCGGGTCCCCTTGGGCTTCTTCCCTGAGCTTCGCACCCCGCAGTTACCCGCGACGCACGTCAGGGCGGAGACAGGCGCTGAGCACTCACCTGGAACTACGCATCCGACACAGCCGGACCTCCTACCTGCGTATTCACTCGACATGTGCGACCTCGTGTCGCACCGACCACTATCAGGTCCGCAAGTACGACGCCTGGTATCGGCACATCACCCTGTCCATGCTCGCGGCCGCGTTCCTCGCCGTCGCCGCCCACGAGGAACGAGTCCGCGGCGAAAAAAGGGGCACCAGAATCGAGATCGAGTACCTGATCCCGTTGTTCTGCAACGAAATCAGACGACTGTGGGCGAGACTGACCCGCCCCTCACACCCCGAAGCACATACCGATCACTGGTCAGACTGGCGACGACGCCACCAAACCCGAGCCCGTCACAGCCACTACCAGCGAAAACGCATCAAAACATCCCAGACTGCGGCCGTCGCGCCCTAGTTGTATCTGGCCATCAGGTTGGTGACAGTCGGCTGATGGGCGGGCAGCCTCCGAGCGCGCTGTGGCGGCGTCGAGTGTTGTAGTACTCGAGCCAGGGAGCAAGGGCGGCAGTGCGCTCGGTGTTGCTG
>NZ_VOBR01000088.1 GCF_007845675.1 Lentzea tibetensis
GCGATTGGGCCTTGACTTGGGGTGCGGCGTGGTACCCCTATCGGGCCGGCAGGTGCTCTTCCTGCCGGCGGAGCCGGCCCCACCACGCCGCGAGGGGCCCCAAGATGCTCCTATGGATGGTCAAGCCGCTGGTGTGCTTTGGCGGGTGAGCTGGGTGAGGTCGGCGATCAGCCGGGGGTAGATCTCGCGGGCGAGGTAGCGTTTGAGGCAGCGGATGAGGTGTTTCTTGTTGCCGCCGTTGGGGTTGAGTCGCTGTGCTAGGTAGGTGCGGGTGGGTTCGTGCCAGGCCAGGCGGGTGAGCACGATGTAGTAGAGCACCGAGTTCGCTTGCCGGTCACCGGCGCGGGACAGGCGGTGCCGTCCGGAGGTGTGCCCGCTGCCGCAGTCCTGCGGGGCGACGCCGGTCAGGCGGGCGAACGCGGCCTCGCTGTGCAGCCGGTCGGGGCTGGTGGCGGTGAGCAACAGCTGCGCGGCGCGGCCGGGACCGATCCCGAACAGGCCACTGGTGCGCGGGGCGATGTGTTCGACCAAGGCGTGCAGCCGGGTGTCGAGCTCGCGGATGCGGGTGGTGTGGGCGGCGATGGTGCGAGCCAGTTCCCCGAGTGTGTGCCGGACCGCGGTCTCGTGGTCGAGCAGGACGATCGCGCTGTCGGCCGCCGCGATCGGCTCGAACCCGGCGCAGCACGAGATCAGGGCGGTATCGCTCAACGGTTCCAGCTGTTCACGCAGGCCGGGCGGGGCGGTGATGATCAGGGCTTTGAGGGTGTTGATCGCGGCGGTGCGGGCGGTGGTCCAGAGTTGACGAGCTTCGCGCAGCACCCGCACCGATTCGACAGGTCCGGTGCGTGGCTTGGGTGTGGTGGTGGCCGCACCGGACTGCGCGGCGGTCGCGGCGGCGATCGCGTCCGCCGGATCGGACTTGCCGGCGCGGCGGCGGTGCTGCCGGTTGGGCCGGTCGACCTCGACCACCCTGATCCCCCGGCCGGTCAGATAGCCGGTCAGGCCGGCGCCGTAACAGCCGGTGCCCTCGACCCCGACCAGCGTGACCGGTCCGAACCCGGCCAGCCAGCCCAGCAGCGCCACATATCCGGCCAGCGTCGCCTCGAACCGTTTCGTGCCCAGCAACCGGCCCAGCCCGTCACGGGCCGCCGCGACATGGAACTTCTTGTGCGTGTCGACACCGCCGGTGATCTCCCCGACCGGCACCATCGGGGTGCTGCCGCTGGTGCGTTTCGCCTGACTCTTTGCCATCCTGGTCACGCCATCCTGTTCGCGGGAACGGACGAATGGCACTCGCCCGATCCGGCGGTCGGACACGACAGTGATGGGGTGGCCTGCGCCAACAGGCTCCTATGAAGTCACGGTCGCCGGATCCGGTGAGCACCCACGATGGTCCTCGCAAGGCCGGACGACAGATCTTGGGAAAGACACCAGGTCAGTCAAGCCACGAGTCAGACCCACCCAGCAAGGACCACCACACACATCCTCACTGTCAAGGCCCAATCGCTGCGCCGAAGGCGCGACCCAACC
>NZ_VOBR01000089.1 GCF_007845675.1 Lentzea tibetensis
GGGCGGTCTCCGTACGGCGCAGGCGAAGCCCTGCCGCATTTCAGGGTGGGGGTCAAGACGTCTTTTTGTCTTGACCCCCACCCTGAAATGTGGCTGCCTCTGGTGCGCCGTACGGAGACCGACACCACCAAGGCGACCCACTACGGAACCCAGCCCGAGGCCTCCGGTGGTGCCGGGGTCCGGGGCGGAGCCCAGGCGGGGGCAAGGGGCGGATTCGAGGGATCGTTGCAACACGCATGATCAACTGGCTTCGGTCAGGAGCTTAGCCAGGCGCTCGGCTGGGGTGTCCCAGCCGAGTGTTTTGCGTGGGCGGCGGTTGAGTTGGGCGGCGACGGCGGCCAGGTGGTCGGGGTTGTGGGCGGCGAGGTCGGTGCCTTTGGGGAAGTACTGGCGCAGCAGGCCGTTGGTGTTCTCGTTGGATCCGCGTTGCCAGGGTGAGTGCGGGTCGCAGAAGTAGACGGGCACGTCGGTGGCGATGCTGAACTCGTGGTGCCGCGCCATTTCGGGGCCTTGGTCCCAGGTCAGGGATCGCCGTAGCTGGTGGGGCAGGGTCGTGATGGTGGCGACGAGCTGGTCACGGACGTGGTCGGCGGTGCGGGACCGTCCCAGGTGGACCAGCAGGACGTAGCGGGTGGCGCGTTCGACCAGGGTGCCGATCGCGGATTTCTGGTCCTTGCCGATGATCAGGTCGCCTTCCCAGTGTCCGGGGACGGCGCGGTCGTCGGCCTCGGCGGGCCGGTCACTGATCATGATCATGGGTTCGGTGAAGCGGGGATGGCGCCGCGCGCTGGTGGGGCGGGGCACGCGGACCGCGCGTCCGGTGCGGAGCTGTGCGGCGAGCACGCGGCGCAGTTCGCCGCGGCCTTGCAGGTACAACGCCTGGTAGATCGTCTCGTGGGACACGTGCAGCTCCGGCCGGTCGGGGTGGTCGCGGCGCAGTCTGCGGCAGACCTGCTCCGGGCTGAGCTTGTCGTCGAGCATCTCCTGCAGCAAGATCCGCAACTCGTCGTTCGCGGCGATCTTGCCGGTCTTCGGGCGCGCCCGACGCTGCTCGGCGCGGGCCTGGGCCCGATACGGCTGGTAGTCACCACTGCCGGGATCGCTGTTGTGAGCCAGTTCCCGGCTGATCGTGGCTGGATCACGGCCCAGCTGCCGGGCGATGGCCCGCACCCCGCGGCCGGCGCGACGCAGGTCAGCGATCTCGAGCCGCTCGTCCAGGCACAGAAACCGTGCCGACACCGACGGCCGGGAACCGGTGGCCGATGACGGCGGGGCGGTTCTCGCCCGCCCCGCCCGGCTCACTCGCCCGTGCCGCCACCGGTAACCGGTGCTGCGCGGGACCCCGATCCTGCGACACGCCTCCGACGTGCTTACACCACTCGCCACAAGATCAAGATAAACCTGGCACTCAACCACCAGCTTCTTCGACCTCTGCGATGCACGACACTTCCGGTTCTCGACCACTGCAACCCCTGCTCACAACCCAGGTGTTGCAACGATCAATAGAACCCAAGAGGGGC
>NZ_VOBR01000009.1 GCF_007845675.1 Lentzea tibetensis
TGCCACATCGAAAAGCCCCTGTCAAGGCAGCTTTTCCGCCTTGACAGGGGCTTTTCGATGTGGCGACCGTGAGGTGATCAGCGAGACCCTCCCCGCCCCACCACGCAAACGCCCTACTTGTTGGTCCCAGACCCCTTGTAGTCGTTGGTCACTATCAAGATCACACCGGCAGCGGCGTGATTGATCCCGTCGAACCGGGGCTCGACCCGAGCCTTCAGCGCATCGCCGAGTGCCCGTGCCGACGCTTCCTCGTCCGTCCCCGGCCGGAAGTACACGGTGGTGGTGGGGATCTGCCCCTGCGAGTAGTTCCCGGTCTCCGACACCTCCCACCCTGCGCGCTTCACGTCGTCGGACGCGCGGGCGGCCAGGCCGGTGATGGTG
The DNA here is from genome assembly GCF_007845675.1 of Lentzea tibetensis. Lineage (GTDB taxonomy): Bacteria > Actinomycetota > Actinomycetes > Mycobacteriales > Pseudonocardiaceae > Lentzea > Lentzea tibetensis. Next base: position 382 of record NZ_VOBR01000009.1, read on the forward strand.
CTGTTGTTGTAGACGCGCACCGCCACCTTGGTGACCTGCGCGGGTGGGTTCGACGCGGGTGGCGTGGAGGTGGTCGCCGGTGTGGCGGTGGTGGTGGGTGGCGTCGTCGTGGTGGCCGGGGGCTGCGACGACGGCTGCTCCGACGCGGAGGCGGACGCCGAGGCCGGCGGTGCCGTCGACGACTGAGCGGCGGGTGGTGGTGTGTCGGACGAGCCGCCGCTGAACAGCGACACGACGCCGATCACCAAGGCGACGGCGGCGACACCCAGAAGGGCGAACCCGGCGGCCTTGGCCGGGCGGGATGCGGGAGCTGTGTCCGGCGAGCTCACTCGGCACTCCTGGAACGCGCGCGGACCTGGGCGCGGGTGCCTCGGACACCGCGCAGGCGTTTGACGAGCAGGGGTTCGGCCGCGACCGCGGCTTCCTTCTCGATCAGGGTGTTGAGCAGCTGGTAGTACCGGACGGCGGACATGTCGAACAGTTCCCTGATGGCCTGTTCCTTGGCACCCGCGTACTTCCACCACTGGCGTTCGAACGCCAGCATCGTCAGTTCCCGGCTGGTCAACCCGTCAGCCGGAGCGAGCGCCTCTGCGGCTTCCATCTGGCTCCTTGCGGTAACCACACGCCTGTCATTCGTGCGGGGTGCATTACATCACGTGATCGTTCCAACCTACCGCTCGACACCGACAGTTTCGGGTCGCTTAAGGTCTGGCCCATGGCAGTGCACCGGATCCGGATCGCGGGCGATCCTGTTCTCCACAACCCGACCCGCCCGGTCGAGACCTTCGACGACGAGCTGCGCGCCCTGATCGAAGACATGTTCGAGACGATGGCGGCGGCCGAGGGCGTCGGGCTCGCGGCGAACCAGATCGGCATCGACCTGCGGGTCTTCGTCTACGACTGCCCGGACGACGAGGGCACCCAGTTCCGCGGGGTCGTGTGCAACCCGGTGCTGGAGACGTCCGAGGTCCCGGAGAGCATGCCGGACCCCGAGGACGACTTCGAAGGCTGCCTGTCGGTGCCCGGCGAGGCGTTCCCCACGGGCCGCGCCACGTGGGCGAAGGTCACCGGGCTCGACGGCGACGGCAAGCCCGTCGAGGTCGAGGGCACCGGGTTCTTCGCGCGCTGCCTGCAGCACGAGACGGACCACCTCAACGGCCTGCTCTACCTGGACCGGCTCATCGGCCGCAACAAGCGCGACGCCAAGCGCATGATCAAGGCCAACGAGTGGGGTGTCCCCGGCCTGTCCTGGGACCCGTCCGAGGAGATGCCGGCGGAGTTGCTCGACGAGGACGACGACTAAAACCCGGTTGCCCCCACCAGCCACCATTCAAGGCATGGTGGACAACCTGGCCGCGCTGATCGCGGCGTCGTTCCTGATCGCACTGTCGCCCGGCCCCGGTACGGCGCTGGTCCTGCGACAGTCGGTGCACGGACGCCGCAGCGCGCTGGCCACGGTCATCGGCATGGAGGTCGGCGTCGCCTGCTGGGCGGTCGCGGCCGCGCTGGGACTGTCCGTCCTGCTCACGGCGTCGGAGTTCGCCTACCACGCGCTGCGCATCGGCGGCGCGCTGTTCCTGATCTACCTGGGCGTCAAGGCGCTGCTCAGCAAGGATCACGGGTTGGAGGCGGCGCCGACGAACAAGGCGTTCCGGTCGGGCCTGATCGTGAACCTGGCCAACCCGAAGCTGGGCGTGTTCGCGATCTCGTTCCTACCGCAGTTCGTGCCCGCCGGGAGCACCGGCAAAGGGGTTCTCCTGCTGTTCGCCGCCGTCTGGGTGCTCGTCGACACCGCCTGGTACCTGGTCGTCGTCGCCGTGCTGCACCGCGTCCGCGCCCTGCTGAGCCGCTCGCGCGTCCGCCTTGCGCTGGAGAAGATCTCGGGTGGCGTGCTGCTGGCGCTCGGAGTCCGGCTCGTACTCGACCCGCGTTGAGATCGGGTTGCCCCTGCGCCAGAACAGCTCGGGCAACCCGGCCAGCTCCTCGAGGTCCGTGCACGCCGCCAGCGCGGGATAGCCGCCGCCGAGCACGTGTGCGCGGATCCGGTCCAGGTGGTGCGGTTCGACGGCGTGCCCGGCCACGAGGAACGGCAGCAGCAGGCGCCACGTCTGCACGACCGTCGCCCGCCTGCGGTGCGGTGCGCGCATCGCCGCGCGGGCGACGCGCAGCAGGTGTTCGTTGCCGTCCATCGTGTGCGGATGCGCCGTGTGGTCCCACGACCACCTGCGTTCCTCAGTGACGGCGCAGCGCACGCACTCGACCGGCCCGGTGCCGAGCTCGGCACCGCAGCGGGAGCACGCGAGCAGCGTCATGGCCCAGTCGACGCAGGTCCACGGGTACTTGCCGACGTCGGCGCCGACCACGAGCTCGGCCAGCTCGCGGTCCGCGAGCTGCTCGGCGGTCCGCAGGACCTCCCAGTCCGCCAACCAGAACTGGTCGAGCAGCTCCGCGCAATATCGGCAGTCGGGGTAGCCGCGACCAGCCAGTTCACCGCACGAAGGGCACGCCGAGACCACGGCTGGACGTTCTCCGCGTCGCGCGCCGGGTGGATACGGCTGGTGATCAGCCACGCGCAAGAGCGTAGGCCCAAACCGCCCCCTTGGCAGCCACGCCGCGCCCTGACTATGGTCGGGCGGACAACTCAAAACGCGGGAGCTCGCGCTGAAGCGGGCTGAGAGGGTGACTGGAGCTGGGCTCCGGCGTCACCGACCGCCTGAACCTGACCGGGTAATGCCGGCGTAGGGAGGAATGTCGTGACGGCACTTGACGACCGCTCTGTCCGACCGAACGTGACCACCGGCCCGATCTCGGGCTCCCGCAAGGTGTACCGCGACGGTGTGCCTTTCCGCAGGGTGGAACTGACGAACGGCGAGCACGTCGACCTGTACGACACTTCCGGTCCGTATACCGACGACAACGCCACCATCGACGTCCACAGTGGACTCAAACCGCTGCGTGATGAGTGGATCAGCGCACGTGAACCGGTCGGCGGGGCGGTGACCCAGCTCGCGTACGCCAAGGCCGGGATCATCACGCCGGAGATGCGTTACATCGCGACCAGGGAGAACATCGACGCGGAGTTCGTGCGCAGCGAGGTCGCCATCGGGCGCGCGGTCATCCCGTTGAACCGCAAGCACCCCGAGGCCGAGCCGATGATCATCGGCAAGAAGTTCCTGGTCAAGATCAACGCGAACATCGGCAACTCGGCCGTGTCGTCGTCGATCGAGGACGAGGTCGACAAGATGGTGTGGGCGACCCGGTGGGGCGCGGACACGATCATGGACCTGTCCACCGGCAAGCGCATCCACGAGACCCGCGAGTGGATCATGCGCAACTCACCGGTCCCGGTCGGCACCGTGCCGATCTACCAGGCGCTGGAGAAGGTCAACGGGGATCCGGAGAAGCTGTCCTGGGAGGTCTACCGGGACACCGTGCTCGAGCAGTGCGAGCAGGGCGTCGACTACATGACCGTGCACGCGGGCGTGCTGCTCCGCTACGTCCCGCTGACCGCTCGCCGGGTGACGGGCATCGTCTCGCGCGGCGGTTCGATCATGGCCGCGTGGTGCCTCGCGCACCACAAGGAGAGCTTCCTCTACACGCACTTCGAGGAGCTGTGCGACATCCTGCGCACCTACGACGTGACGTTCTCGCTCGGCGACGGCCTGCGGCCCGGCTCGATCGCGGACGCCAACGACGACGCGCAGTTCGCCGAGCTCAGGACGCTGGGCGAACTCACGCACATCGCGCGCGCCAAGGACGTCCAGGTGATGATCGAGGGCCCCGGCCACGTGCCGATGCACAAGATCGCCGAGAACGTCCGGCTCGAGGAGGAGTGGTGCGGCGAGGCGCCGTTCTACACGCTCGGGCCGCTGGCGACGGACATCGCGCCCGCGTACGACCACATCACGTCCGCGATCGGCGCGGCGCAGATCGGCTGGCTGGGCACGGCGATGCTCTGCTACGTCACGCCGAAGGAGCACCTCGGCCTGCCGAACCGCGACGACGTGAAGACCGGCGTGATCACGTACAAGATCGCGGCGCACTCGGCGGACCTGGCGAAGGGCCACCCCGGCGTCCAGGACTGGGACGACGCCTTGTCGAAGGCGCGCTTCGAGTTCCGCTGGGAGGACCAGTTCAACCTGTCGCTCGACCCGGACACGGCTCGCTCGTTCCACGACGAGACGCTGCCCGCCGAACCGGCCAAGACGGCGCACTTCTGCTCGATGTGCGGGCCGAAGTTCTGCTCGATGAAGATCACGCAGGACGTGCGGCGCTACGCCGAGGAGCACGGCCTGTCCACTGTGGACGCCATCGAGGCGGGCATGGCGGAGAAGTCGAGCGAGTTCGTCGACAGCGGCACGAAGGTCTACCTGCCGGTGGTCGAAGCGTGACCAGCACTCCCCCTCGTGTCCTCACCATCGCCGGAAGCGATTCCGGCGGTGGTGCGGGCATCCAGGCCGACCTCCGCACGCTCTTCGCGTGCGGGGTGCACGGCTGCACCGCCGTCACCGCGGTGACGGTGCAGAACTCGTTGGGCGTCACGGGTTTCGTCGAGATCCCGCCGGACGTCGTCGCCGCCCAGATCGAGTCCGTCGCGGGTGACATCGGCGTGCAGGCCGCGAAGACCGGCATGCTGGCGAGCGCGGCGATCATCGAGGCCATCACGCCCGCGCTGGACCGAGTCGGCATCGGACGGTCCGGCATCCCGTTCGTGGTCGACCCGGTCGCGGCGTCGATGCACGGCAACCAGCTGCTGGCGGACAACGCGCTGGACGCGTTGCGGGGCCTGCTGTTCCCGCGCGCGACGCTGGTGACGCCGAACCTCGACGAGGTGCGGCTGATCACCGGCATCACCGTTCGCGACCGCGCGGACCAGCGCAAGGCCGCGGAGGCGTTGCACGCCATGGGCCCGGCGTGGGTGCTGGTCAAGGGCGGACACATGTGGGACGACCCGGAGTGCCTCGACCTGCTGTTCGACGGCCGCGAGTTCATCGAACTCCCCGGCCCGCGCTACGACACCAAGCACACCCACGGCAGCGGTGACACGCTCGCGTCGTCGATCAGCTCGGCGCTCGCTCGCGGGGCGGACGTGCCGGAGGCGGTGCGGTTCGGGAAGAACTTCATCGTGCGGTCGGTCGCGGCCGCCTACCCGCTCGGCGGCGGGGTCGGTCCGGTGTCGCCGATGTGGCGGCTGCCGGAGGCGTGAACGGGCCGTTCACGGATCGGGTTCGCCCGGAACCGGCCTCGGGCCACCGGAATTGTCAGTGGCAGCTGGGAGAATGAAATCAGGGGACCCCCTGGCGGGGACGCCTGCGCAGCTGCGGCTGCCTGTGAGCTGGTGTGACCGCGGCTGTCTGCGGTCAGTCGCGGCCGCCTACCCTCTTGGCGCCGGTGAGGGGCCGGTGTCTCCGATGTGGAGGCTCGACGGGTGGGGGACCGATGGGCTCGGACGCCGAGTTGTTCCTGTTCGAGCACGGCCGGTACCTCGACGAGGTCGTGCCCGCGTTGACCGAGCTGACGAGCACCGGCGAGATCCGGCCGTGGCTCACCGAGCTGATCGAGGCCGTGCCCGCGGACCCCGATGACGACTTCACCTGGCGCGACGAATGGGTCGGCGAGCTGCTCCCCCACATCCGGGAGCACCCCGGAGCACTCGCACGGCACTGGACGGAGTGCGGCGCGCAGCCGAGCTGCGACGTCGACTCGTGGATCCTCAACCTGTTCGAGGAGCTGGTCGAAGCCGCGGTCACGTCGCGCTGCCTCGGCGAGCACCGGTTCGTCGGCCGGACGATGTCCACGCTGCGCTATCGGCAGGCTTTGGCGGACATGAGAGTCGCCGACGACGACCCGATCCGGGGCCTGCTGAGCTCACTGGCGTCACGGGGCCGGGCGATCGGCCACCGGCCGGTCGGTGGCACCGAGGGCATCCACGGTTGGTTGTCGCCCGAGGAGACCGCCGACCTCGCTGATCGTCTCGGCCGGCTGCCGGTGGACGCCGCGGCGGATGAGCTCGCCCGGTGGGGCCTTCCCCGCGTGCGCGCCACGGCCGTCACGGCCGCCGAGAACGGCTCGGGCCTGTTGTGGGGCAACGACGTGTTCGTCGAGGAGCATCAGCTGCCGGAGGAGCGCAGGGCGTTGCCGATGGGCAGCCTCGACAGGTAGCCCTCGTACATGGCCCGGAGATCGGTGGTCTCCGGGTCGAGCAGCCACACCGTCAGCGCGCCTTCGAGGAACGCGATCAGCTCCACCGCGCCCGCATCACCCAGGTGCGCCGCGAAGTGCTTGCGCAGCAACCGGTTGCGCGTGCGGAACCGGTCCCGCACCTCCGAGGAGACCGCCAGGTGCTCAGCCTGCAGCACGGTGTGCAGCGTCGCGAGTCCCTTGTGCGCCATCGTGTACTCGGCGTCGTCGAGCAGCGCCTGGACGAGGTCCTTCGACCTCACACGGGCCGCGGCACGCGTGTCGAACTCGTCGAGCACCGCGTTGAGCAGGTTCTCCTTGGAGCCGAAGTGGTGGATCACCGCGGACAGCGTGACCCCGGCCGCCTTCGCGATGGCCGCGACGCCCGTTCCCGCGTACCCGTTGCGCCCGAACAGCTCGATCGCGGCGTCGACGATCCCGCGGCGTCGCTCGACGCCGCGCTGCTGCACCTGCCCCTTGATCCCGACGATGAAAAGAACTTTACCCAGCCCATTAGACTGAACAACCATGCAGGAAAATGAGGTCAAGACGGAGATCGTCATCGCGGCCGCGCCGGATGACGTGTGGCGGGTGCTGGTGGACTTCGCGGCCTACGCGGAGTGGAACCCGGTCATGGAGTACCTGGCGGTGTCCGGCACGAAGACCAAGGTCAGGGCGGCCAAGGGCACGCCTGCCGAGCGGGACTTCGACGGCGAGATCACGTCGATGGAGCCGCACGTGCTGAGGTCGCAGGGCGGTGATCCGGCGCTGTTCTTCGGCAGGCACCGCTGGGAGCTGCACGAGCACGGGTCCGGCACGCGTCTCGTGAACGCGGAGTCGTTCAGCGGCCCGATGGTGCAGGCCGTGCTCGACCAGACCCGTGACGTGCTCGTCGCCGAGTTCGACGCCTTCAACGCGGCGCTGAAGGCGCGTGCCGAGTCACTTTGACTCTTCGCCGACCAGGGTCTCGAGCGCGTCCAGCGCGCTGCACAGCGCGGACTGGTGTTCCGGCGACAGCTGTTCGATGCGGCGCTGCAGCTCGCGCACCCGCGCGGACCGCACGCCGGACACCATCGTCTCGCCTTCGGGCGTGGGCGTGGCGAGCCACGCGCGACCGTCCTGCGGGTCCGGCTCGCGACGGACGTAGCCGGCCTCGACGAGCGCGGCGACGATCCGGGAGAGCGTCGGCGGGGCGACGCCCTCCTTGGTCGCGAGGTCGCCGAGCCGCATGGGGCCGCAGCGGGCGAGCGTGGCCAGCGCGGAGACCGCGCCGGGGCCGAGTCCAGGGGATCCGGTGCGGCGCAGCAACCGGGCCAGCCTGCCGATCGCCAGGTACAGACGCGCCGTCGCGTCCTCGACCTCGGCGTCAATGGGGGCCGTCACGGCAAGCGTCCTCCTGTGTTGGTTGCCCGCGCTCCGCGAGGGCAGCGAGGCCCGCAGGGACCTCACGTTCATTCAGTAGAAGGAGACAGGTTAGAGGGCGGGGGAGGACGCCTGTGCCCAGAACCTCTGCGGAATTCGTCCGGCCAGCCGAGCGAGCCTGCCTCCGTCGACTGCAGAACGCATGGCGGCGGCCATTCGTTCCGGGTCCTGCGCTCGGGTGACGGCGGTGGCCAGCAACACGGCTGAGCAGCCCAGTTCCATGGCCAGCGCGGCGTCGGAAGCGGTTCCGATGCCCGCGTCCAGCACGACGGGGACGGACGCGCGCGCGGTGATGAGCTCGATGTTGTGCGGGTTGCGGATGCCCAGGCCTGTCCCGATAGGCGACCCGAGCGGCATCACGGTCGCGCAGCCGACGTCCTCGAGCTTCTGCGCCATCACCGGATCGTCGTTGGTGTAGGGCAGGACGACGAACCCGTCGTCGACCAGGCGTTCGGCGGCGTCGAGCAGTTCGATCGGGTCCGGGAGCAGAGTTCGTTCGTCCGCAACGACTTCCAGCTTCACCCAGTTGGTTTCCAACGCCTCACGGGCGAGTTGCGCGGTCAGCACGGCTTCCGCGGCCGTGCGGCACCCGGCGGTGTTGGGCAGCACGCCGATTCCCAGTCGCCGCAACAGGTCCAGCACACCCGTGTTGCCGGCGGCGTCGACCCGGCGCATGGCGACCGTCGTCAGCTCCGTGCCGGACGCGACGAGTGCGCGTTCGAGCACGGAGAGGTTCGACGCGCCACCGGTTCCGGTGATGAGCCGCGACCGGAACTCGCGTCCCGCGATGATCAGCGGATCGTCCACGTCAGCCTCCCTGCACGGCGGTGAGCACTTCGACGACGCTGCCGTCCGCCACCGGGGTCGACGCCCACGCCGCGCGCGGCACGACGGTGCCGTCCAGCGCGACGGCCACGCCGGACGACGGCGCGCCGGTCAGTTCGACGACGGCGGCGACGGTCGCCCCGTCCGGCAGCTCCCGAAGCGAGCCGTTGACCCGTGCGTTCACGGTTTCCCTCCTCTGAGCAGCGCGAGCACCCGCTGCGCCGTGATCGGTGCGAGCAGCAGGCCGTTGCGGTGGTGGCCGGTCGCGGCGATGACGCCCGGTTCGAGCCAGTCGATGACGGGCACGTTGTCCGGGCTGCCCGCGCGGAACCCGACGTCGCACGACGTCAGCGCGTACTCGGCGATCCCTGGCAGCACGACTTCCGCGTCCCGCAACAGGTCCCGCACGCCGGCGACGGTCACGTCGGCGTCGAAACCCGCCTCGTACTGGGTCGCGCCGAGCACCAGCCCGCCCGCACGCGGCACCAGGTACACCGGCCGTCCCTCGACGTGCGCGCGGATCGTCCGCGTCGGCGGCGGCAGCGCGCCCGGACGTGCGGACAGCCGGAGGATCTCGCCCTTCACCGGGCGGATCACGTCGCGCAGCGCGGGGTGCAGCGAGCCGCTCCACGCCCCCGCCGCGATGACCGTCACATCGGCATCCACAGTGGACTCGAACCGCACACCCGCTGTGACGCAAGCACTCCGCAGCGCGTCCAGCAGCACGACGTTGTCCACCGCGAGGTCACCGGTCAGCAGCCCGCCGCGCACCGCGGGTCCCAGCGTCGGCTCGAGGCGGCGGATCTCGCGCGACGTCAGGCGTTCCGCGCGTTCGCGGAGGTACACGGCCAGTTTGTCCAGCACCTCGAGGTCGGCGCGATCGGTGGCGACGGCGAGCGTTCCGTTCTCCAGCAACGGAACGCCCAGTTCGGCGGCGAACGAAGGCCACATCTCCAGCGAGCGGACACCGAGGTCGAGCACGACCTCCTCGCCGGGCCACGCCTCGGTGACGGGCGCCAGCATGCCGCCCGCGACGCGCGAACCGGCGTGCGGCGAACCGTTGTCGGACACGGAGACGGAGAACCCGGCGCGCGCGGCGAACCAGGCCGCGGACAGGCCGATGACACCGCCGCCCAGGACGGACACTTCCACGGTCAAGGCATTCACGCTCCCTGCGCCGGCATGACCCGGATCAGGTTCGACGGTCGGAGCGAACCACGCTCCCTCTCAGCCCGGTTTTCTCCAGGCTCCCGTGCGGACCAGATCCCACCGTAACGGTTACGGTGCGACCGTGCCAGGACTCGACGGAAACCTGATCAGGCAACGGCTCGCCGACGCGAAGCTCTACCTCTGCACGCCCAACCGGCCCGACCTCGCGGAGTTCGTCGACGCCGCGCTCGCGGGCGGCGTGGACGTCGTGCAGTTGCGCGACAAGGGACTCGAGGCGCGGCAGGAGATCGCGGCGCTCGAGAAGATCGCGGGCGTCTGCGAGGACCACGGCGCGCTGCTCGCGGTGAACGACCGCGCGGACGTCGCGTACGCGGTCAAGGCCGACGTGCTGCACCTCGGCCAGGACGACCTGCCGGTCGCCATCGCCCGCCACGTCGTCGGCGACGAGATGGTCATCGGCCGCTCCACGCACGACGTCGAGCAGATGCGCGCGGCGTCCACCCAGCACGGCGCGGACTACTTCTGCACCGGCCCGTGCTGGCCGACGCCGACGAAGCCGGGCCGTCCCGCGCCCGGACTGGACCTCGTGCGGGCGACCAAAGGCTGCATCCGGCCGTGGTTCGCGATCGGCGGCATCGACCACGGCAACATCGGCCAGGTCATCGAGGCGGGCGCGACCCGCGTCGTCGTGGTGCGCGCCATCACCGAGGCCGATGACCCGAAGGCCGCGGCAGAGTTGTTGAAATTTGAACTAAACCGCGTACGCTAGATGACGTGACACCTGTGCTGTACCTGAGCCACGGGGCTCCCCCGCTGGCTGACGATCCGACGTGGACCAAGGAGCTCAACGACTGGTCCAGTGCTCTCCAGCGCCCGGAGGCCGTGCTCATGGTCTCCGCGCACTGGGAGGAGGCGCCGACGACACTCGGCGCGACCACCACCGTGCCGCTGACCTACGACTTCTGGGGCTTCCCCGAGCGGTACTACCAGGTCACCTACCCGGCGCCCGGCGCACCGGAGCTGGCCGCAGACGTGCGCAAGCTGCTCGGCGGCCACGTGTCGCAGGACGAGGCGCGCGGGCTCGACCACGGCGCCTACGTGCCGCTGAAGGAGATGTTCCCGGACGCGGACGTGCCGGTGCTCCAGATGTCGATGCCGACGCTGGACCCGCGCGAGCTGCACGAGATCGGCCGCAAGCTGGCACCGTTGCGCGACCAGGGCGTGCTGATCATCGGCAGCGGCTTCATGACGCACAACCTGAGCTGCGTGAACTTCGCGGCGGGCCCGGACTACGCCCCGCCGTCGTGGTCCGCCGAGTTCGACGACTGGGCGCACCGCGCGCTGGCCGCGGGCGACGTGGACTCGTTGCTGGACTTCCAGACCAAGGCACCGGCGGCCGGGATCGCGCACCCGCGGACCGAGCACTTCGCGCCGCTGTTCGTCGCGCTGGGCGCTGCAGCGGACGAGAAAGCCCGTACCAGCGTTGAAGGCTTCTGGTACGGGCTCTCGAAACGATCTGTTCAGTTCAGCTGAGCGGTCAGCCCGTCACGAGGCGCAGGCCGTAGCGCGACAGGATCGGGTTCACCGGCTGGTAGTACGTGGTGCCACCGGTGCGGCAGTTGCCCGAACCACCCGAGGTCACGCCCTGGGCCTGGGTGCCCGAGATCCACGAACCACCGGAGTCGCCCGGCTCCGCGCAGACGTTCGTGCGGGTGAGACCGCGCACGGTGCCCTGCGGGTAGTTCACGGTCGAGTTCTTCTGCTGGACGGAACCGCAGTGCCAGCCGGTCGTCGAGCCGGAGCGGCAGATCGCTCCGCCGACGGCCGTCTCGGTCGAGCCCTTGACGAGCACGTTCGCGCCGCCGTAGCGGTTGACCCACCCGCGCGGCGTCCAGTTCGCGTTGGTGCGCACCCAGGCCATGTCGTTGCCGGGGAACACCGAAGCCGCGTAAGTGCCCTGTGCGACGCGGTTGAAGCCCTGGGTCGCGGTGCCCGCGCGGCCGCAGTGGCCTGCGATCACGAAGCCGCCCTGGACGGAGAAGCCGAGCGAGCAGCGTCCGCCGCCCATGTAGACCGCGTCACCGCCGCGCAGGTCGTACAGCGTGGTCGGGGACTCGGCCACCTCGACGACCTTGACGGCCGGACTGAGCGACTTGGCGGTCTGGATGAAGCCCTCGGTGCCCGCCGCAGCGTTGCGGTTGACCTCGACGACGACGCTGTTGGTCGTCTCGTCGACGTGCCAGCCGGTGACGCCCGCGGGTGCCTTCGTCGCGTCCAGCACGGCCTTGGTGCCGTTGAGCTGGCGCTGCGAGTGCTGGACGACCTTGACGTCAGCGCCGTCGACGGTCACGCCGGACTTGGTCGTGGCGACCGTGAGCCGTCCCGACGTCTGGTCGATCCAGGCGCCGCCGAACGTCTCACCGAGCTGTTGAGAAGCTTTGCTCGCGACCTCTCCGGAACGCGCGTCACTGTCCAGACGGACGCGCAGTTGTTCGGCGTTCAGGCCCAGATCGCGCTGGACCGCCTGGAGCAACTCAGGCGAGTAGCTCTCCGTATCGGAAGAGCTTGCGGCGACTGGTGCGGCGCTGTCCGCAAACGCCGGTACGCTGAGAGCAGTCACGACTCCGGTGGCGAGAACAACGGCACCGGCCAAACGAGCCGCACGTGTGCGGTTCATCAGACGTCTCCCTCATCTTCGGGTGCAGGGGAACCCGAGAGTTGGTTGCAGGGACCACTCCCGGGGGCTCTAGGGGGACGGGTGGTGGGGCGGCGGCAGGGGTCGCCCCACCCCTCCAAATCTCCTGGTCAAACCACTTCGGGCGCTGCGCGTCAGTGGGAATCCCACGAGCTGCATCTCGCCCTCCTCACGGCCGTTCTTCCAGCCGGCATGTCGCCCATTCGAGTGACGTTATAAGCCTGTTATCTATAACGCCAAGGGCCAACTGAGGACGAAGTGTGTCACAGCTCACGACTGATCAACTGCGCTCCGTAGCAGTTGACAGTTAACTCTCACCCAAAGTAATGAAGTGATCACCTAATGGTGTCGACAGTTGACGATGGCCCTGAGCTGCTCGAAGGCGCTGATGGCACGGTCGACGAAGTGGGTGGTCCGGTCGTCGTGGTGCTTTCGGCAGGCGACTGAGTGGTCGTGGTCGGCTGGACCGTTTCCTTGATCGTCTCGGTGCTTCTTTCGACGACCTTTTCGGTCTCTGTCGGCTTCGTGTCAGCACCGACGGGCGTGCCGCTGACGAGCTGGACGCTCGAGACGGTCAGCATCGTGATCGTCAGCACCAGCAGCCCGCCGACGGCGACGGCCTGCCACCGCTTCTCGCGTTCCATGGACCGCTGGTAGAGCACGGCGCCCACGGTGGTGATGACGCTGGCGACGACGGCGCCGATGACGGTGCCCACGACGCCCATGCGCAGGCTGAGCACGGCGGCGGTGACGGCGGCGAGCGTGCTGGCGACGATCTTGGTCGGGGTGATGTTCTCGTTCTTCTCCTGGGTCATGACAATTGTGGGACGCCCGAACCACTTCTGAGGTTGGGTCGCAGTGACATACGCGTCATTCACCCAGCTCGGAGCGGGCATGATCGGTTCATGCGACTGGTGACGATCTCCGACATCGAGGCGGCGGCGGCGACCTTCGGCGACGCGGTGCTGCACACCCCGCTGCTGCCGTGGCGCGACGGCCGCCTCTGGCTGAAGCCGGAGTGCCTGCAGCCGATCGGCGCGTTCAAGATCCGCGGCGCCTACAACGCCCTGTCCCTCGTTCCCGCGGACGTGCGCGCCCGTGGCGTGGTGGCCTACTCGAGCGGCAACCACGCGCAGGCCGTCGCGTACGTGGCGAAGCTGTTCGGCGTGCCCGCGACCATCGTGGTGCCCGACAACACGCCTCAGGTGAAGATCGATGCGACGCGCTCGCACGGTGCCGTGGTGAAGCTGGTGCCCATGGCACAGCGCGAGTCGGCGGCGGAGGCGATCGCCGCCGCTGAGGGGCTGACGCTGATCCCGCCGTTCGACCACCGGGACGTGATCGCCGGTCAGGGGACGATCGGGCTGGAGATCGTGGCCGACATGCCCGACGTCGAGGTCGTCGTGGTGCCGATCAGCGGGGGTGGGTTGATCTCCGGGATCGGGACCGCCGTGAAGGCGCTGCGGCCGTCTGTGCGGGTGATCGGGGTGGAGCCCGAGCTGGCCTCGGAGACGTCCATCGGGTTCCGGTCCAAGACCTTGGTGCACTGGAGTGCGGACGACCGGGCGCGCACCGTCGCCGACGCGTTGCGCGGGCAGCCGTCCGAGCTCACGTTCGCGCACATCCTGTCCGTGGTCGACGACGTGGTGACCGTGTCGGAGGAGGAGATGCTCGACACCGTCGGGCTGCTCGCTCGGCGTTCGCGGCTCGTGGCCGAGCCCGGTGGGGCCGCGGCTGTCGCGGCTTACCTGAACCGGGGGCTGCCGGAGGGGAAGACCGTCGCCGTGGTGTCCGGGGGCAACATCGACCCCGCGCTGCTGGCGCGCGTGCTCGCCGGCTGACTCGCGCTGGCTGACTCGCGCTGGCTGACCGCCGTGGTGGACCGGCGTGGTGGGCCGGCCCGAATTCGTGCGGTGAACGGGCCGTTCACGACTGTCCGCGGCCCTGAATTGTCGGTGTCAGCTGGGAGAATGAAATCAGGGGGACCCCCTGGCGGGGACGCCTGATTCAGCGATGGCTTCGGGCGCGACTCAGGCATGAGCGCTGCTCAAGCGCGGGCACGACTCAAGCGGGAGCGCCGCTCAAGCGCGGGCGCGACTCAAGCGCGGGCGCCGCTCAAGCTTGAGCGCGACTCAGGCGGGAGCGCGACTCAGGCGGGAGCGCCGCTCAAGCGCGGGCGCAGCTCAGGCGTGGGCGCAGCTCAAGCGTGAGCGCGACTGAGGCAGGAGCGCTGTTCAGGCGTGGGCACTGCCGGACCGGACGTGCGTCGGCGGTCCCTCGACACCGCAGTGCAGGCACTCGCCGGGATGCGGCTGCTCCTCCTGCGGCGGCGCGGCGTTCAGGACGTTGTTGTCCGTGCCGAGCGCGAACAGTCCTCCGATGGCCGCCGCGATCGCGCACAGGGCCAGCGCCGTGCGCCAGCTGTCCGTCAGCGCGACCGGGTCGGTGTACCGGGAGCCGGTGAGCCCGACGACGGCGGGCAGGATCGCGACGGCCAGCAGGCTGCCGGTGCGCGCGACGGCGTTGTTCACGCCCGAGGCGACCCCGGCGTGCCGGTCGGGCGCCGCGGCCAGGACGGTGGCGGTGACCGGGGCGACGACGCAGGCGAGTCCGATGCCGAAGACCACCACACCCGGCAGCACGCCAGTCAGGTACGTCGCGCCGGGGACCGCGTTGCGCAGCAACCACATCCCGGCGGCGACGAGCAGTGGTCCGACGACCAGCTGCGCGCGCGGCCCGTACTTCTGCGCGAGCCTGCCGGACCGGGCCGACGCGAGCAGCATGATGATCGTGATCGGCACGCTGGCCAGTCCCGCGAACGTCGGCGAGTAGCCCAGCGACACCTGCAGCTGGAGCACCATCAGCACCATCACGCCGCCCAGCGCGCCGTACATCAGGAACGTCAGCATGTTGGCCAGCACGAACGTCCGGTCGTGGAACAGCTCCGGTGGCACCAGCGGGTCGTGGCTGCGGGCCTGGATCACGCCGAACACGACGAGTGCGACCACGCCGAACGCGCCCGCGACGAAGGACTGCTCGACGATCCCGCCGGTGAGCAGCGCGAGCCCCGCGGCGCCGATGAGCGAGCTCAGGTAGTCGGGGTGCCCGGCCTGCTCGTCGCGCGTCTCCGGCACGGACCGCAGTGCCAGCCAGACGCACAGCGCGGCCACCGGGATGTTGATCAGGAACGCGAGCCGCCACGACCACACCTGCACGAGCAGCCCGCCAGCGAGCGGTCCGATAGCCGTCGCCACGCCCGACAGTCCGGACCACGCGCCGATCGCGCGCGACCGGTCCTCCCGCGCGAACGACGACTGCAGGATCGCCAGCGCGCCGGGCGTCAGCAGCGCCCCGCCGATCCCCTGCAGCACGCGCGCGGCGACGAGCATCCACACGTTGCCCGCGATGCCGCACAGCAGCGACGCCACGCCGAACCAGATCACGCCGACCAGGTAGACGCGCCGCCGTCCGAACCGGTCTCCCAGCGCTCCGGCGACCAGGATCAGCGCGGCCAGCGCGAGCAGGTAGCCGTTGAGGATCCACTGGAGGTCGGTGACCGACGCGTCCAGCTCGGCGCCGATGCGGGGCAGCGCGACGTTGACGACCGTGCTGTCGAGCATCGCCATGCCCGACCCGATGATCGTCGTGGCGAGCACGGCTCGGGCGCGCGGAGTTCCCCAGGCGATGACCATCGCCCCAGTGTGGCCCACTCGCGGCTCTACCGTTGGTGTGCCGTTAGGGGCACTTGCAAGGTGCCCCTGACGGCACTTCACGCGACAGGCTGACTACTGGGGCCGGTTGAGCGTCGCCACGAACTTGTACCGATCACCCCGGTACACGGACCGCACCCACTCGATCGGGTTGCCCTCGGTGTCGAACGAGTGCCGGGACAGCAGCAGCATCGGCAGTCCGATGTCCGCCCCGAGCAGCTCGGCCTCCTCGGGCGACGCCAAGGCGGTCTCGATCGTCTCCTCGGCGTGTCCCATCTCGACGCCGAACCGCTCCCGCAACACCTGGTACAACGACGCCCCAGGCGCCAGGTACCGGCGCAGCCCGCGGAACCGGCCCAACGCGAGGTGGGTGGTCTCGATCGCCATCGGCTCACCGTCGGCCAGCCGCAGCCGGTGCAGGCGGAGCACCTTCGCGCCCGGACGCACGCCCAGCAGTCGCGCCAGCTCGGCCTCCGCTGGTTGCTCGGAGGCCTCGATCAGCTTGGACGAGGGCACGCGGCCCTGCGCCTTCATGTCCTCTGTGTACGAAGACAGCTGGAGTCGCTGTGCGACCTTCGGCTCAGCCGCGAACGTTCCCTTGCCCTGCACCCGGAGCAGTCGTCCCTCGACGGTCAGCTCCGCAAGCGCTTGCCGCACCGTCGTTCGGGAGACGTCGAACTCCGCGGCCAGCGACCGTTCGGTCGGGATCGGGGACCCCGGCGGCAGGGCGCGCAGAAGGTCGAGCAGGTGCCTTTTGAGACCCCAGTACTTCGGCTCGCGCTGTGCACGCGTCCTGGCGTCCACGCCTGATGCAGGCGTCGTCTCCAGCATGGCCTCCTCCTCGAACTCACATCACGCCACTCAAGGATGCCTTGTCCGTGCCCCATCGTGCGCTCGAACCCCCGAGAACCGGCGAAGACCACGCGGAACACGCCGGAACCGACAGGGAAATGATCGGATGACTTCGCAACGACTTGGCATCGTTCTTGACAGGATCTGTGGCGCGGCACACGCTAGGCCGCATTGGTCTACACCACTTGGGCGTTCGGCGACTGGCGCCGGGCCTTGCTGAAAGGGCGCGACTGTGAAGGGCTGGAGAGGACTCGCTGCCGGTGCCGCCGCACTGGCGGTAGCCGTTGCCGGTTGTGGCACGAGCACCAACAGTGGCAGCGGCAACTCGGGAGAACCGAAGACGCTGACCGTGTGGCTGATGGACGGCTCGGCGCCGACCACGCTGACGGACGCCTTGAACAAGGAGTTCCAGGAGAAGAACGCCGGCGTCACGGTCAAGTACGAAGTCCAGAAGTGGAACGGCATCCAGGAGAAGCTGACCACCGCGCTCAGCAGCAACACTCCTCCGGACGTCATCGAGCTCGGCAACACCCAGACCGCGGGTTTCGCGGACCAGGGCACGCTGCTCGACCTCACCGCGGACAAGGACAAGCTCAACGGTGGTGACTGGCTGAGCGGTCTCGAGGACTCGCTGACGCTGGGCGGCAAGAAGTACGGCATGCCGTTCTACGCCGCGAACCGCACGGTCATCTACCGCACGGACCTGTTCCAGGCAGCGGGCATCGCCAACCCGCCGACCTCGCGCGCCGAGTGGATCGACGCGATGAACAAGCTCAAGGCGGCGAACGCGTCCAACCCCGAGTTCCAGTCGCTGTACCTCCCCGGTCAGTCCTGGTACTTCCTGCTCTCGCTGCTCTGGGACGAGGGCGGCGACGTCGCCAAGGAGTCCGGCGGCAAGTTCACGGGCGCGCTCGACTCGGCGCAGTCCAAGGCGGGCTTCGAGGCGTACAAGACGCTCTACGACGCCTCCGGCACCAAGGCGCCGAAGGACACCGACGAGGCGAAGCCGCAGCAGTACGAGGTCTTCGAGACCGGCAACGTGGCGATGATGATCGGTCTGCCGTGGGAGCTCGGCAGCGCGGTGAAGGACAAGCCGGAGCTCAAGGACAAGACCTCGGCGTTCCCGATCCCGTCCAAGACCGCGGGCAAGACCGCGCCGGTCTTCCTCGGCGGCTCGAACCTCGCGATCCCGCAGACCAGCAAGAACGCCGACCTGGCCAAGAAGTACCTCGAGCTGCTGAGCAGCAAGAAGTACCAGGACATGCTGGCCGAGGGCGGCGCGGTTCCCGGCACCTCGAAGGACACCGCGAAGCTCGAGACCAACGCGGTCGGCAAGGCGCTCGCGAAGGCCGCCCCGAACGGCAAGGTCACCCCGACCACGCCGAAGTGGGCTGCCGTCGAGTCCGGCCAGAACCCGCTGAAGGACGCGCTGACCGCGTACCTGACCGGCGCCAAGCCGCTGGACACGGCGACGAAGGAAGCGAACGACCTCATCAGCAAGGCACTGGGAAGCTGACGACCGGACGATGACGGCCGTCAAGACGACCGAAACGGCTGCGCCGGCGGGATCCGTCCCGCCGGCGCTGCCGCCTGCCGTGACGGGCGGCGCGCGCAAGCGCCGTCGTGGCGGCGCCTTCGACCGGGCGCTGCCCTACCTCCTGCTGGCACCCGCCCTCATCGCGATCCTGTGGCTGATCGGTTTTCCGGTCGTCTCGGTGTTCGTGACCTCGTTCCGGCAGCTCAACCTCGGTGAGCTCGTCCGAGGCGAGATCGTCTGGACCGGCTTCGACAACTACGTGACGGTCCTGAAGGACGAACGCTTCTGGGACGTCACCGTCCGCACCATCGTCTTCACCGTCGCCGTGGTCGGCGCGTCCGTCCTCGCCGGACTGCTGATCGCGCTGCTGATGCGCGCGCTCAGCCCGTGGGTGCGCATGGTTCTGCAGATCACCATGTTGTGCGCGTGGGCGATGCCGATCCTCGCGTCCGCCACCGTCTACATCTGGATCTTCGACCAGACGTACGGCATCCTGAACAAGACGCTGATCAAGCTCGGCTTCGACTCGTTCGCCGGGCACTCCTGGTTCTCGTCGGGCACGTCGACGCTGACCGTGGTCGGGCTGCTGATCGTGTGGCAGGCGATCCCGTTCCTCGCGTTCTCGCTCTACGCGGGTGCGGTCGGCATTCCCCGTGACCTCTACGAGGCCGCGGGCATCGACGGCGCGACCCCGTTCCAGACGTTCCGCGCGGTCACCTGGCCGGAGATCAAGCCGCTGCTGATGATGGTGACGTTCCTGTCGACGCTGTGGGACTTCAAGGTCTTCGCCCAGATCTGGGTGGTCAAGGAAGGCGGCCCGAGCGGCGAGAGCACGACGCTCGCCGTGCTGCAGTACCTGGAAGGCATCGCGAAGAGCCACTTCGGCGTGGCCGCCGCGGTCAGCGTGCTGATGATCATCATCCTGTCGCTGCTGACGTTCCAGTACCTGCGCAGGCTCCTGCAGACCCAGGAGGGCCAGCTGTGAAGAAGTCCGTCGCCAATCTCACGGGGCTCCTGCTCGCGGTGTTCTTCGCGTTCCCCACGTACTGGATGCTCGCCTCGGCGCTGAAGCCGAAGGGCACGTTGCTGACGAGCAGCTACGACCTCGTGCCGTTCTCGGTCACCGGGGTGAACTTCGTCACGGCGTGGACGAAGCAGGGCTTCCTGTCGTCGCTCGGCAACAGCCTGCTGGTGACGCTGACCGCGGTCGTCGCCTCGATCCTCGTCGGCCTGCTCGCCGCGGTCGCCCTGTCCCGCCTGCGGTTCCGCGGGCGCAAGAGCTTCCTGATGCTGATGCTCGTCGCGCAGCTGGCGCCGTTCGAGGCGCTGCTCATCCCGATGTTCCTGATGATGCGCGACCTGCAGCTGTACGAGCACCTGTCCTCGCTGATCCTCGTGTACTTCGCGGTGACGCTGCCGTTCTGCGCGTGGACGTTGCGCGGCTTCGTGAACGGCATCCCGGTCGAGCTCGAAGAGGCCGCGATGGTCGACGGCTGCGGCCGCTGGGGCGCGTTCCAGAAGGTGACGCTGCCCCTGCTCGGTCCAGGCCTGGTGGCCACGTCGGTGTTCGCGTTCATCACCGCGTGGAACGAGTTCCTGTTCGCGAAGGTGCTGATTCGCAGCCAGGACAGGGAGACCCTGCCGGTGTTCCTGTCCGGGTTCCAGACCGCTTTCGGCACCGACTGGGGCGGCGCGATGGCCGCCTCGGTGCTGTTCACGGTGCCCGCGCTCGTGTTCTTCCTGGTCGTGCAGCGGAAGATGGTCGCCGGCGTCACCGCCGGCGCGGTGAAGGGATAACGAGTGGATCAGTTGGCCGCAGCCGTTCTACTGCCCGGTTTCCACGGAACGACCGCCCCCGACTGGTTGCTCCGACGGGTGTCCGACGGCCTCGGTGGCGTCGTCCTGTTCGGCCGCAACGTCGTCGACGACGCCCAGGTCACCTCGTTGTGCGCGCAGCTGCGTGAGGCGCGCCCGGACGTGGTGATCGGCATCGACGAGGAGGGTGGCGACGTCACCCGCCTCGACGCGGGCCGCGGTTCCGAGGTGCCGGGCAACCACGCGCTCGGTGCCGCGGACGACCTGGACCTGACCAGGTCGGTCGCGACGTCGATCGGCGCGCGCCTCGCCGCGTGCGGGATCTCGCTGAACCTGGCGCCGTCCGCGGACCTGGTGCTGACGCTGGAGGACCCGATCATCGGCGTCCGCTCCTTCGGTTCGGACCCGGTGGCGGCCGGACGGCACGTCGCGGCGTTCGTCGAGGGCATGCAGACCGTCGGCGTCGCCGCCTGCGCCAAGCACTTCCCCGGCCACGGCGCGTCCACAGTGGACTCGCACGAGCAGTTGCCGGTGCTGCCGCGCACGGTCGAGCAGCTGCGCTCGGTCGAGCTGGTGCCGTTCCGCGCGGCGGTCAACGCCGGGGTGCGGTCGATCATGACCGGGCACCTCGTCGTGCCCGAGTGGGGTTCCGCGCCGGTCACGCTGAACGCGCGGGCGATCCAGGTGCTGCGCTCGGAGCTGGGCTTCACCGGCGCGGTGATCACCGACGGGCTGGACATGAAGGCCGTCGGCGGCGACCTCGCCGTCGGTGCCGTGAAGGCGCTGGCGGCCGGTGTCGACGCGCTGTGCCTCGGCGGCGAGCCGCTGGACGACGACGGCATCCAGTGGCTGATCGACAGCATCGTGGCGGCCGTGAAGTCCGGCGAGCTGTCCGAGGAGCGCCTGGCCCAGGCCGCGGCGCGCACGCTCGCGCTGGGCACGCCGCCCGCGCGGGTGGACGCGCACGACGCCGAGATCGGCATCGAGGCCGCCCGGCGGGCCCTGCGGGGCTCGGTGTCGGTCAAGGGTCCGCTGCTGGTCGTCGACCTCGTCGTGTCGCCGTCGATCGCGGTCGGTGACGTGCCCTGGGGTCTCGGCCCCTACCTGCACGAACTGCTGCCCGGCACGCAGGTGATCGCGTCTTCTTCGGTCACCGCAGAAGAGGTTGCGGGCGTCGCGGATGGGCGGACCATCGTGGTGGTGACGAGGGATGCACATCGACATGAACATGCTCGCCAACTGGTAACTTTGTTAACTAATATGAGACTGGACATCGTGCACGTCGAGACCGGCGTGCCGGGTCCCGACCTGGGCAGCGCGGCCCGCATCGACACCCACGGCGGGTCTCGGGTGAGTCTCCGGGCCGCGGCCGAGCTGATCATGAAAGGCACGACATGACCGCCCCACAGCCTGGTCAGCACATGGCCAAGGAGATCGCCGAGCAGCCCGCCGTCTTCGCCGACCTCTACAACCGCCGCGCCGAGTTCGCGGCGATCGCGCAGACCATCAGGGAGCGCTCGCCGCGCTTCGTGCTGTTCGCCGCGCGCGGTTCGTCCGACCACGCCGCGATCTACGCGAAGTACCTGACCGAGGTGCTGCTGCAGCTGCCCGCCGGTCTGGTGTCGGCCTCGACGACCACGCTCTACGGCGCCGAGCCCGACCTGCGCGACGTGCTGCTGGTGACCGTGTCGCAGTCCGGTGGTTCGCCGGACCTGCTGGAGGTCACGGCCTCCGCACGCCGCCGCGGCGCGCTGACCGTCGCAGTCACCAACACGGCGACCTCGCCGATCAACGCGGCCGCCGAGCTGTCGGTGGACGTCGGCGCGGGCGTCGAGCACGCCGTCGCGGCCACCAAGACGTACTCGGCGACCCTGCTGGCGCTGTACCTGCTCGTCGACGCGGCGCGCGGCGGCGACGGCTCGGCAGCGGCCTCGCTGGGTGAGCTGGCCTCGGCCGCGCTGGAGGCGCCGGGCATCTCCGAGGTCGTCGGCCGGTACCGGTTCGTGGACCGGGTGCTGACGACCGGCCGCGGCTTCTCCTACCCGACCGCTCTCGAGGCTTCGCTGAAGCTGGCGGAGACGTCGTACCTGGCGGCGCGGGCGTACAGCGGGGCCGACCTGCTGCACGGCCCGGTCGCGGCCGTGGACGCCGAGACGGCCGTGCTCGCAGTGACGTCGTCCGGCAAGGGCGGCGACGCGTTGCGCGACGTGCTGGAGGCTGTGCACCAGCGCGGTGCCGACGTCACCGCGGTCGGGTCGGCGGCGGACAAGGTCGCGGCGGCGCACCGGATTCTCGTGCCGGAGACGGCCGAGGAGGTCGCGCCGATCCTCGAGATCCTGCCGATTCAGCGGCTGGCTCACGGGCTGGCGCTGGCGCGCGGTGGCGACCCGGACAACCCGCGCGGCCTGAACAAGGTCACGCGCACGCTCTAGTCAAGTGCCGGTAGGGCCACCCTTGCGGACTCAGATCCGCGAGGGTGGCCCTTTTCGGTTTGCTACTGACCTGCGGTGGCGTACCCCGCCGCAGGCACGGGCAACGCCGGGTTCGCGGCGTCGTAGACGACGTTGCCGTCCACCCACACCTTCCGCGGCCGCAGCTGGTCGTCCCACCACACGAGGTCCGCGACGGCACCGGGCGCGAGACGCCCGAGCCCGGACTCACCGATCACCTCGGCGGGCACGATCGTCGCTGAAGCGAGGGCATCCGCGACGGGCACGCCGACCGAAACGATGTTGCGCACGGCGCGGTCCAGCGTCAGAGCGGACCCCGCGATGGTTCCTTCGGGCGAGCGCGGCACACCGTCCTCGGTGAGCACGACGTCGGCACCGCCGAGCTGGTACCGCCCGGGCGGCATCCCAGCGGCGGCAACGGCATCGGTCACCAACGCAACACGAGCACCGGCCGCGTTGAACACCAGACGGCACACGTCGGGACCGACGTGTGCGAGGTCGGCGATCAGGCCGAGCGTGAACCGGTCGTCCACCAGCGCGACACCGGGAACGCCGGGTTCGCGGTGTCCCAGCGGGCGCTGGGCGTTGAACAGGTGCGTCACCATGCGGGCACCGGCGTCGGCCGCGGCACGGGTCTGCTCACCGGTCGCGTCGGAATGTCCGACCGCGACGAGCACACCGGCCGAAACCAGCCGCCTGATCGCCTCCATGCCGCCTGGCTGTTCGGGCGCGAGCGTCACCATCCGCAGCGCGCCCTTGAGTTCCAGCAACGAGGAGATCTCCGCGGGGCCCGGTGCCACCATCAGCGACGGGTCGTGCACGCCAGCCCGTTTCGGTGACAGGAACGGGCCCTCGAGGTGCACGCCCAGTGGAAGAGCACCGCAACCCGGTGGCAGCGCCGCGGAAGCGGCCAGCACGGCGCGGGCCTGGCGCAGCGCGATCGGCACGGGCGCGGTGATGAGCGTCGGCAGGAACCGGGTGACACCGGTCGAAGGCAGTGCTCCCGCAACCGCACGCATGCCGTCCTCGTCGACCTCGGCGAAGTCGACGCCGACGGCGCCGTTCACCTGCACGTCCACGAGTCCGGGTGTGAGCAGACCGTCGGTCAGGACCTCGGCGCCCGCCGGGGGCTTGCCGGTGATCACTTCGACGATGCGACCGTCTCTGATCCGCACCGAGGCAGGACCGACGATCGTGCGACCGAGCAGCGCCTGCGGAGCTGCGACAACGGCGTCCAAGATCCCTCCCTGAATGGTCCAGACCATTATGGCGACAACACGGGTCCGCGTCACCTGCTCGTTAGAAGATAACTGATCCGTGAAATAATTAGTGATTCGTCGTCACGTGACGCGTCGCGTAACGACAGGCGAACACCCGTGACGCATACTGTGGGCCAGACATCCGAGGTCTAGTGACGAGTTGAGGGTGCCGTGGCGGTAACTGACGACGCGATCCTGCGCGTCAAGGAGATGATCGTCTCCGGGGAGCTCAAGCCCGGCGACCGCCTGCCCAGGGAGGCTGACCTGGCAGAACGCCTCGGGCTGTCGCGCAACTCGCTGCGCGAGGCGGTCAAGGCGCTGTCACTCGTCCGAGTGCTCGACGTGCGCCAGGGCGACGGCACGTACGTGTCCAGCCTGCGTGCGGACGACCTGCTCGGGGCGTTGAGCTTCGTGCTCGACCTGCACCGCGGCGAGGACTCCGTGCTGGAGGTCCTGCAGGTCAGGCGCATCCTCGAACCCGCGGCCGCCGCGATGGCCGCCCAGCGCATCGACGCCGAGGAAGTCCTCCGACTGCGCGCGCTGTGCGACGCCGCCGAGTCCGCGAAGTCCGTCGAGGAGCTGGTCGAGCACGACCTGGACTTCCACCGCGCCATCGCGCAGTGCTCCGGCAACGCCTACCTCGCCCAGTTGCTGGACACGCTGGCCGGGCCGACCGTCCGCGTGCGCATCTGGCGCGGCATCACCCAGTCCAACGCCGTCGACCGCACGGTCGCCGAGCACCGCGCGATCGTGGACGCGCTGGCCGCGCACCAGCCCGAGCTGGCGAGGAGCTGGTCGACGGTGCACGTCGCCGGCGTCGAGCAGTGGTTGTCAGACCTGGCGTAGCTGGTCCAGCACCACCTGAACGGCCGGTTTCCCGTCCGCGCGGTGCCGCACCACAGCGGACACCGTGCGGTAGATCGGCTGCTTCATCGGCCGCAGCGCCACACCGGGACGCCGCGCCAGCGACGGCACCAGCGCCAGCCCCAGCCCGGCTTCCACGAGCCCGCACATGACGCCGAAGTCGTCGCAGTACGCCTGCGCGCGCGGCACGAAACCCGCTGCGCCACAAGCACGTTGCGCCAGCTCGTGACACGACGCGTCGGTGCGCGGCATGATCCACGGCCGGTCCGCGAGCACCGCCAGGTCGACGAAGTCCTGCTGCACCAAGGGATCGTTCATCGGCAGCGCGACGCACACCTGCTCGGTCAGCAGCTCGTGCGACTCGCACGACACGGGCACGTCGCGCGGCATGATGTTGTAGGCGTGCACGATCGCGATGTCGATCTCGCCGCGCCGCAACGCCGGCAGGCTCGCCTCCGGCTCCATCTCGTGCACCAGCAGCTCGACGTCGTCGCCGTGCGCGGCCCGCAGCGACCGGATCGCCCGCGGCAGCAGTGACGACGCCGCGCTGACGAACGCACCCAGCCGCACCGCGCCGGACACCCGCGTGCGCAACCCCGCCAGATCGGCCTCCGCGGCGGCGAGCTGGTCGAGCACGAGCTGCGTGTGCGCGGCGAGCACCTGCCCGGCGCGGGTCAGCGCGAGCCGCCGCCCGTCCCGTTCGACCAGCGCGACACCCGCCTCCCGCTCCAGCGCCGCGAGCTGCTGCGACACCGCCGGTGAGGTCACGTGCAGCGCCTCCGCGGCGGCCGTGACCGTGCCGTGGACCGACAACGCGTGCAGCAGGCGCAACCTGCGAACATCCAACACAAAGCTCAGCTTAACAATCAGGGCAGAAGTTCTAACTGGAACTTTGCATTCAACAGGACGACCCTGGAGTCATGTTCGGACGAGTGCTTGTCGCGATGATCACCCCCTTCCACGAGAACGGCGACGTCGACCTCGACGGCGCGCAGGAGCTGGCCGCGCACCTGGTCGACGAGGGCGGTTGCGACGGACTCGTGCTCAACGGCACCACCGGCGAGGCGCCCACCACCACCGACGCCGAGAAGGAGTCGGTGATCCGCGCGGTGGCCGAGGCCGTCGGCGACCGCGCACACCTCCTCGCGGGCGTCGGCACGAACTCGACCCGCCACACGGTCGAGCTGGCGCGGCAGGCCGAGAAGGCGGGCGCGAACGGGCTGCTGGTCGTCACGCCGTACTACAGCCGCCCGACGCAGGAAGGCGTCGAGAACCACTTCCGCGCCACCGCGGACGCCACCGGGCTTCCCGTTGTGCTGTACGACATCCCCGGCCGCACCGCGACGCCGATCGAGACGGAGACCCTGCTGCGCCTGGCCGCGCACGAGCAGGTCGTGGGCGTGAAGGACTGCAAGGTCGACCTGCTGGCGAGCGCACGTGTGATCGCCGAGACCGGCCTGCTCTTCTACTCCGGCAACGACGAACTGACGCTCCCGCTGTACTCGATCGGCGGCGCGGGCGTGATCAGCACCGTCGGTCACGTGGTGGGCAACGAGATCCGCGCCATGCTCGACGCGTTCGACAAGGGCGACAACGCCGAAGCCCTGCGTCTGCACCAGCAGCTGCTCCCCACGATCACCGCGATCATGACCCGCGAGCCGGGCGTGGTCGCGACGAAGGCCGCGCTGCGCCTGCGGAACCTGCCCGCGGGCCCGGTGCGCGCACCGCTCGCCGAGGCCACGCCCGGCCTCGTGGAGGAGCTCCGTCAGCTCCGGTAGAAGTGGAACGGGCAGGTCGCGCCGCCGCGCGCGAGCGTGGTCGGCCTGCTGAACGTGAAGCCGTGGCGGTCGGGGTCGATGGCCCCGATCCAGGCGGCGTCGAACTCGCAGAACACCGGGCCCAGCTCCGGAACGTCGTTGGCGCGCAACAGGTCCCAGTAGAAGCAGCGGTGCACGTCGACGAGGTAGCTGCGCCCGTCGTCGGCTGACCGGACGAACGTGAAGTCCGCCCCGAAGTAGTTGTCCTCGCGGTCCTTCGACGTGTCCACCATCGCGGTGAACGGGTCGTCGGCCGAGTCCAGCATCTCCCGCGTGCCGTCGTGCACGAAGGGCCGGATCGGTTCGTGGAACGCCGCCGCGACCCGGCGCAACGCCTCGTCGCGCGGCACGGAGCGCAGCAGCACCTGGTAGCCGGCGATCACGGTGGCGGTCAGCCGCAGGTGCGGGCTGTCGCCACCGTGCGCCGCGATGATCTCCTCGGCGCGCTCGGCGACATCGGGAACGCCCAGGTGGGCGAGGAAGAATGAGATGAGCTGATCGTTCATTTGGTTGGAGTCCTTAGGTGTCCGTACCCGCGCATGCGCGGGACGGCCAGCACGCTCCAACCACCAACCTGGCGCTGACCAGGGTTTGTCCTTACGAGTTCAGACCGTACACCCGTGTCGCGGTGCCGGAGAAGATCTCGTCGCGCTCCGCGGCCGACAGCTCGGCCGTCAACGTCGAGGCGGCGTCCACGACCTCGCCGTAGGAAGCGGCCAGCAGGCACACCGGCCAGTCCGAGCCGAACATCAGCCGCGACGGCCCGAACGCGTCGAGCACGACCTCGAAGTACGGCCGCAGGTCATCGACCTTCCACGACGCCCAGTCCGCCTCGGTGACGAGCCCGGACAGCTTGCACGTCACGTTCTCGTGCTCCGCCAGCGAACGCACCAGCTCCGCCCACTCGTCGACGGCCCCGGACGCGATCGGTGGCTTCGAGCAGTGGTCCAGCACGAACTGAACGTTGGGCAACGCGGCGACGGTGCGCCGCGCGGCGGGCAGCTGGTGCGGCAACGTCAACAGCTCGTACACCAGCCCGGCCGCGCCGACCTGCGCCAGCCCGCGCCACACGTCCCTGCGGCACAACCACTCCGGGTCGGCCTCGCCCTGCACCTGGTGCCGGATCCCGCGCAGCCACTCACCACCGCGTTCGGACCTCAGCCCGGCCAGCGCGTCACCGATCGCGGGCGACGTCAGGTCCGTCCACCCCACGACCGCGCCGACCAGCGGCGAATCCGCGGCCACCGCGAGGAACTCCGGTGTCTCCTCCGGCACGCACACGGTCTGCACCAGCACTGACGCCGACACGCCTTCAGCAGCGGAAGCGAGGTCCGACACGTCGAAGCTGCGCCGGATCACCCCCATCGGCGGGTCGGTGATCCAGTCCTGATCGCGAACCGAGAGATCCCACAGGTGGTGATGCGCATCGACGATCATGGTGCCTCCGCTGAGAAAATCACGTCGCCGCGGATCAAGGCGTCGGCACCTCTTCCCCGAGCAGTCGTTCGGAACGGAGTTCGTCCCACAGCTCCGAAGGTATCGGGGTTTCGAAGTAACTGGAGTTCGCATCCATCTGCTCGGCCGTCCGCGAGCCGATCACGACGCACGCCACCGCCGGATGCCCCATCGGGAACTGGATCGCGACCTGCGGCAACGTCACCTCGTGCCGCTTGCACACCTCGGCGATCGCTCGCGCCCTTGATACGAGTTCGACAGGTGCGTCGCCGTAGTTGTACTTGGCAGATGAGGGAACCTCAGGTCGTGACAGGAGCCCGGAGTTGAACACACCAGCCGCCACAACGGAAACGCCGCGCTCCCCGCACGCGGGCAGGAACGACGGCAGCGCCGGTTGCTCCAGCAGCGAGTACCGCCCGGCGAGCATCACCACGTCGATGTCGGTCTCGCGGACGAACCGCTCCGGCATCTCCCACTGGTTCATGCCCACGCCGATCGCGCCGACAACCCCCTGCGCCCGCAAGGACTCCAGCGCCGGATAGCCCTCGGAGAACGCCTGTTCCCAGTGGTCGTCCGGGTCGTGCAGGTACACGATCTCGACGTGATCGGTGCCGAGCCGGTCCAAAGAGGACTCCAGCGACCGCTTGACGCCGTCCGCGCTGAAGTCCCACACCCGGCGGAACTTCGCGGGCACCGCGAACCCACCGGCCGCCAGGTCGTCACCACCCGCGTCGTTCGGCTCGAGCAGCCTCCCGACCTTCGTGGAGATCACGTACTCCGACCGCGGACGGCCGGTCAGCGCGACGCCGAGCCGCCGTTCCGACAGGCCGAGCCCGTAGTGCGGCGCGGTGTCGAAGTAGCGGACCCCGTTCTGCCACGCGGACTCCACCGCGCCGAAGGCCTCCTCGTCGGAGATCTCGCGGTACAGGTTGCCGATCGGCGCGGCACCGAACCCGAGCCGGGTGACTGGAACCTTCATCATGACGCCTCCGCTGAGGGGATTACGTCGACGTGCATGGCAGCTCCCACACCTTTCGCACATCAGGCACCGCACCGGAGTAGTCGTCCTCGACTTCCAACAGTTCCGCCATCCGAGCCTGCCACGGGATGTTGGCCGGGTGCGAGGCCAGGAACGAGCGCATCGCCGCGTAGTCGTCGACCTCGACGAGGTGGAACAGCTCCCGACCGCTGCGCCAGATCCGCCACGAGTGCACGCCCGCCTCGCGCAGCGCGACGTCCAGCTCCGCGGGGATCTCAGCGTGGATCCGGTCGTAGTCAGCCTCACGACCAGCACGAAGACGCGTGTGCAGCGCGACGGTTTCCAAGCCTCACTCCTGCTTCTGGCCGGTGGCGAACCTGGTGACGACGAGCGCGAGGATGATCACCGCGCCGTACGAGGCGTTGATGTAGTAGCCGGACACGCCCTGCATGCGCAGGATCTGCTCGACCAGCCCGAGCATCAGCACACCGGACAGCGCGCCGAACAGCGTGCCCTTGCCGCCGTTCAACGAGATCCCGCCGATCACGGCGGCCGCGAACACCTTGAAGATCATGCCGGCACCCTGCGACACCGCGACCGTGCCGAGGCGTCCGGTCATCAGGATGCCCGCGACCGCGGCCAGCACACCGCCGATGATCAGCACGACCCAGATCACCCGGTCGACCCGGATGCCCGCGGCGCGCGCGGCTTCCTTGTTGCCGCCGATCGCGTACAGCGAGCGGCCCTGGCGCAGGAACGACATCACGAAGATCCCGGCCGCGAAGAGCAGCACGAAGATCCACACCGCCGCCGGCACCTCGAGCCACTTCGTCGCACCGAGGTAGAGGAACGACTGGGGCACGTCGAACAGCGTCTGCCCCTTGGTCAGCGCCTCCTGCAAGCCGCGCAACATGGTCAGCATGCCCAGGGTCACCATGAACCCGGAGAGCCCGACCTTCAGGATCAGGAACCCGTTGAAAGCGCCGATCAACGCGCCGACGAGCAGGCACATCGGGATCGCCGTCCACGCGGGCAGCTCGATGCCGAGCCCGTTCGACACCGTCGGGATCACCAGCGCGATGGCGAACGCGGGCGCGATGCCGATCGTCGACTCGAGCGACAGGTCCATCTTCCCGACGATGAGGATCATCGCCTGCGCCAGCACGAGCAGGCTCAGCTCGCTCTGGAACTGGAGCACCGACAACAGGTTGTCGATGGTCAGGAACCGCGGGTTGAGCACGCCACCGATGATGATCAGCAGCACGATCGCGGGCACCAGCGCGAAGTCCTGGTACTTCGCGAACTGGAACCGCTGCTTCTCCGGCGCCGGCGGAGGCGCCGGGAGCTGGGTCATGGCCTTGGTCACTGCGAGGTCATCCCTTCGATGGCGGCGATGAGCTCCTGGTCGCGCCATCCGCGAGCGAACTCGCGCACGACCCGGCCGTGGAACATCACCAGAACGCGGTCGCAGACCCGGAGGTCGTCCAGCTCGTCGGAGACGACGATCGCGGCCTTGCCCTGGCGCGCCTGCGCGTCGACGACCCCGAGCAGCGACTCCTTGGACTTCACGTCGACGCCCGCGGTCGGGTTGATCAGCACCAGCACGGAAGGGTCGCCGGCCAGTGCCCTGGCCATCACGACCTTCTGCTGGTTGCCGCCGGACAGGTCGGACACGGGTTGGTCCGGCCCGGCGGCCTTGATGTCGTACTCGGCGATGGCCGTGCGGCCCGCGCCGTTCAACGCGGAGCGACGCACGAACGTGCTCTGCACGCTCATCGTCGCGTTCTCCGCGATGGTCAGGTCCACCACGAGCCCCTGGTGGTGCCGATCCCTCGGCACACAACCGATCCCGCTGCGCAGCGCGGCGGGCACGTCGCCGTTGCGCACGACCGAACCGTGCACGGCGACCGAGCCGGACGACGCCCTGCGCAGCCCGTACACGGTCTCGGCGAACTGGTGCTTGCCGCTCGACGCGCTGCCCGCGAGCCCGATGACCTCACCGCGCGCGGCGCTGAAGGACACGTCCGAAAAGGACTCACCGGAGAGCGAGTCGATCGACAGCACCTGCACGTCGGACGTCACCCGGTCGTCACCACCGGGCACGTTGAGCCCGCCTGCCTCGCCGGTCATCGCCTCGATCAGGTCCGGTTTGGACATCTCGGCGACCGGCGCGGTGACGATGTGCCGGGCGTCCCGGTACACCGTCACCGTCTGGCACACCTCGTAGATCTCCTGCAGGTGGTGGGAGATGAAGAGGAACGTCACTCCCCTGTCCTGCAACGACCTCATGCGCGCGAACAGCCGCTCGATCGCGGGGCCGTCGAGCTGCGCGGTCGGCTCGTCGAGGATGACGAACCGCGCGCCGATCGACAGCGCCCGCGCGATCTCGACGAGCTGCCGCTGCTCGACGGTGAGGTCGGCGACCTTGTCGTCCGGGTCTACCGCCACCTCGTACAGGTCGAGCAGCTCCCGCGCCTCGCGCCGCAGCCGCTTCCAGCTGATCAGGCCGCTGCCGAAGTCCTGCCGGTTGATGAACAGGTTCTCGGCGACCGACAGCTCGGGCACCACGGTGGACTTCTGGTACACGCACGCGACGTGCTTCCGCCAGGCCACGCGATCGTGGACCGGCGGCGCGGGTTCGCCGAAGAAGCTGACCTCCCCGCTGTCCGGCAACGCCATGCCGGTCAGCACGGACACCAGCGTCGACTTGCCCGCGCCGTTGCGGCCCACGAGCGCGTGCGACTCACCTTCACGGATCTCGATGCCCACGTCGTCGAGAGCGACGGTGCTGCCGAACCGTTTGGTGATGTTCCTGGCAGTGATCATCACTTGTTGATCTGGTTGCCCCAGAAGGCCTTGTCGTCGACGTTCTCCTTGGTGATCAGCGGCGCGGGCAGCTGGTCCTCCAGCAGGCCGTTGCCGACGTCGACGATCTCGCTGTCGTGGTCGGTCTTGCCCGGCTTGAACGTCTTCTTCTCCACGGCCGCCTTGGCGTAGAACAGCGCCCACTTCGCGTACAGGTCGGCGGGCTGGGACACGGTCGCGTCGATCTCGCCCTTGCGGATGGCCTCCAGCTCCTGCGGGATGCCGTCGTTGGAGACGATGAAGACGTGCTTCGGGTCGCTCGGCGGCACCAGCAGGTTCTTCTGGCGCAGCAGCTGCAGCGTCGGCGCGAGGAACACGCCACCGGCCTGCATGTAGATGCCGTTGATGTCCGGGTGCTCGTTCAGGCGAGTCTGCAGAGCGGCGGAGGCCTTCGGGCCCTCCCACTCGGTCGGCTCCTCGAACACCGTGATGCCGGGGTAGTTCTGCTTCATGCACGCCGCGAACGCTTCGGAGCGGTCGCGTCCGTTGACCGAGGAGAGCGAGCCCTGGAACTCGACGACCTTGCCCTTGCCGCCGAGCTTGTCACCGAGGAACTTGCACGCCTTCTCGCCGTACGCCTTGTTGTCCGCGCGCACGACCATGTAGGCCTTGCCCTTGTCCGGGCGCGTGTCGACGGTGACGACCGGGATGCCCGCCTTGTCCAGCCGGTCGAGCGTGCTGGCGATGGCACCGGTGTCCTGCGGCGCCATGACGATGGCCTTGGCGCCCTGGCTCTGCAACGCCTGCGCGTTCGCGACCAGGTTCTCCACCTTGTTCTGCGAGTTGGTGGGGTTGAGCAGGTCGATGCCCAGCTCCTTGGCCTTCTCGGGCGCGTACTTGATGTACGAGTTCCAGAAGTCCGAGTCGGCACGCGGGTGGTCCATGCCGATGGGGCCCACACCGCCGGCTGTTCCGCCGGTTCCGGTGGCTCCGCCTCCGCAGGCTGTCAGTGCACCGGCGAGCGCGAGGCACACCGCGGCGGTGAGGCTGCTGCGACGCTTCATAGTTTCTTGCTCCTCAAGGCTTCGGGCGCAAGCGCAACCCGTACATGCCACCGTCGACAGCCAGGATGGTGCCTGCGGTGGAACCGGACAGCGGGCTCGCCAGGTAGGCGATGGCGCCCGCGACCTCGTCGGCGGAGACCAGCCGTCCGTGCGGCTGACGTGCCTCCAGTGCGGCTCGTTCGGCGGCCGGGTCCGGCGCCGAGTCGAGCAGGCGGCCCACCCACGGGGTGTCCGCCGTGCCGGGGGCGACCGCGTTGACGCGAATGCCCTCGCGCACGTGGTCGGCGGCCATCGCGAGGGTCAGTCCGTAGACCGCGCCCTTGCTGGCCGAGTACAGAACGCGTTGCGGCAGCCCGGCCCACGCCGCGATGGAGCAGGTGTTCACGATCGCGGCCGACGGCGAGTTCCGCAGGTGCGGCAGGGCCGCCCTGGCGACCCGCGCCATGCCGACCACGTTCACGTTGAGCACGCGGTTCCACTCCTCGTCGGAGTTGGCGCTCACGTCACCCTGCGCGCCGATGCCCGCGTTGTTCACCACGACGTCGAGCCGGCCGAACTTCTCGACCACCTCGGCGATCGCGGACTGCACGCTCTCGTCGTCCGACACGTCCGTGCGGATGCCGAGCAGCGGGTCCTTGACGTCCGGGTTGATGTCCAGCGCCGCGACCTTCGCTCCCCTGCTGGAGAGCAGCTCGGCCGTCGCCAGCCCGATGCCCGACGCGCCGCCGGTGACGACGGCTACCAACCCATCGAAGTCAGTCACTGCCCCTCCAAAGCTGTCCACACAGGACCGTCCGGGAACCGGTAGTCGGACAGCGTCTCGTCCTTGAGCTGGGCGGAGAACCCCGGCGCGTCCGGCGCCAGGTAGCGGCCGTTCCGCACGACCGCCGGGTCGATGAAGTGCTCGTGCAGGTGGTCGACCCACTCGATGACGCGGTCGCCGATCTCCCCGGAGACGGCGACGTAGTCGAACATCGACAGGTGCCGCACGAGCTCGCACAGCCCGACCCCACCGGCGTGCGGGCACACCGGGACGCCGAACTTCTTGGCCAGCAACAGGATCGCGATGTTCTCGTTCACGCCGGCCACGCGGCAGGCGTCGAGCTGGAGCACGTCGATCGCACCGGCCTGCAGCATCTGCTTGAACACCACGCGGTTCTGCACGTGCTCGCCCGTCGCGACCCTGATCGGCGCGAGCGCGTCCGCGATGGCGCGGTGCGCCAGCACGTCGTCCGGCGACGTCGGCTCCTCGATCCAGTACGGGTCGTACGGTGCGAGCTCCTTCATCCAGCGCACCGCCGTGTCGACGTCCCAGCGCTGGTTCGCGTCCACCGCGACGCGCACG
Organism: Lentzea tibetensis; assembly: GCF_007845675.1. Classification (GTDB taxonomy): domain Bacteria; phylum Actinomycetota; class Actinomycetes; order Mycobacteriales; family Pseudonocardiaceae; genus Lentzea; species Lentzea tibetensis. Next base: position 34,626 of record NZ_VOBR01000009.1, read on the forward strand.
TCGTCGCCGACGACCTCGCGGGCCAGCTTCATCCGGCGCACGTCGTCGTCGAGGCTGCCGCCGACCTTGAGCTTGATCATGTCGAAGCCGTCGGCGAGCGCCTGGCGCGCCAGGCCTGCGAGCTTGTCGTCGGAGTAGCCGAGCCAGCCCGGTGACGTCGTGTACGCCGGATATCCCTTGCGCACCACGGTTTCCGCGCGTTCGGCCCGGCCGTGCTCGACGGCGCGCAGGATGCCCAGCGCGTCGTCCGGCGTCATCGCGTCGCTCAGGTAGCGGAAGTCGACGAGGCTGACGATCTCCTCGGGCGTCATCTGCGCGAGGAACCGCCACACCGGCAGTCCCGCGCGGCGCGCGGCGAGGTCCCACGCGGCGTTGACGACCGCGCCGATCGCCATGTGCGCGACGCCTTTCTCCGGGCCGAGCCAGCGCAGCTGCGAGTCGCCGATCAGCTCGAAGTACAGCTCGGCGAGCCCCTGCGCGTTCTCCGGCACGTCGCGGCCGACGAGGTGCGGCGCGAGCGAGTTGATCGCCGCAGCCTGCACGTCGTTGCCGCGTCCGATGGTGAACGCGAGCCCGTGGCCCTCCGGGCCCTCGTCGGTCCGCAGGACGACGTAGGCGGCGGAGTAGTCCGGGTCCGGGTTCATCGCGTCGGACCCGTCGAGCTCGCGGGACGTGGGGAACCGGATGTCCAGCACGTCCAGGCTGGTGATCTTGGGCATGGTCAGGCCTGCCCGAAGGTCTGCCGCTGTTTGCCGAGCCCCTCGATTTCCAGTTCGACGACGTCGCCCGCCCTGAGGTACGGCTTGGGCTCCGGTTGACCGAGAGCGACGCCGGCGGGCGTACCGGTGTTGATCACGTCACCCGGTCGAAGGACGATGAACTGGCTCAGGTAGCGGACGATCTCGACAACCGGGAAGATCATGTTCTTGGTGGTCGAGTTCTGCTTGAGTTCGCCGTTCACCCAGAGCCTGAGCTCGAGGTTCTGCGGGTCGGCGATCTCGTCGGCGGGCACGAGGAAGGGGCCGAGCGGGTTGAACGTCTCGCAGTTCTTGCCCTTGTCCCAGGTGCCGCCGCGCTCGATCTGGAACTCGCGCTCGGAGACGTCGTGCGACAGCACGTATCCGCCGATGCAGGCCAGAGCGTCCTCTTCGGACTCCAGGTAGCGGGCGGTGCGGCCGATGACGACGCCGAGCTCGACCTCCCAGTCGGTCTTGACCGACCTGCGCGGCACGAGCACCTCGTCGTACGGCCCCACGATCGTGTCCGGCACCTTGAGGAACATCACCGGCTCGCCGGGGATGTCCGCGCCGGTCTCCTCCGCGTGGTCGCGGTAGTTCAGGCCGATGCAGATGATCTTGCCGACTCCCGCCAGCGGCGGCCCGATGCGCACGCCTTCGGCTTCGACCGCCGGCAGTCCGCCCACCTTGAGCGCCTCGCGCACCCGGTTGACGCCGTCGCCCGCCAGGAACGCCCCGTCGATGTCCGGGGTGAGACCTAGGAGGTCGTATGTGGTCCCGTCGTCGGTCCTCACAGCGGGACGCTCTTCGCCGACCGGCCCGAGGCGCAGGATCTGCACGGCCGTTCCTCCTCTGGTCAACCACCCACAAATACATCGGATGTATAGCCCCGCAGGAACCGTCCCGTCTAGAGCCCGCCGTGAAGTCGTCCGATGACTAGGAAGGTTTGACCATGAACACCGCACTCGCTGCGCTGCTGGTCGGCGCACTGGTCACGCCGATCGGACCAACCGAGCGGGTCTCGGTTTTCGTCGAGCTCACCGAGACGGCCGCCGTCGACACCTCCAGCGCGGCGGCGGCGCGGAGCGCACGAGAGCGCACGTCGGCGCAGGCCCGGCGGGTCGCCGCGGCGGCTCGGGCGGAGGAGATCGCGCAGACGTCCAACGCCGTTCCCGGCGTCGTGCTGAACGCCGATTCGTCCCGTTTGGCCTCGTTGGCGCGGATGCCCGAGGTGAAGGCGGTGCACCGGACCGTGCCCAAGTCGGTCCGCAACGCCTCGGCGGTGTCGCTGACGCGGACGGTCGACGCGTGGCGGTCGACCGGCAGACTGGGCGAGGGCATGCGGATCGGGGTGATCGACACCGGCATCGACTACCGGCACGCGGACTTCGGCGGCGGCGCGTTCCCCACGGCCAAGGTCGTCGGCGGCCACGACTTCGCGGGCGACGCGTACGACGGCGCCGACCCGACGTCGCTGCCGGAGCCGGACGCGGACCCGATGGACTGCGAGGGCCACGGCACGCACGTCGCGGGCACCGCGGCGGGCTTCGGCGTCGCGGCGGACGGGTTGACGTTCCGCGGTTCGTACGCGTCGGTGGATCTTCCTTCGCTGCGGATCGGTCCCGGCACCGCGCCGCTGGCGTCGCTGTACGCGTTGAAGGTGTTCGGCTGCGAGGGTTCGACGAACCTGACCGCGCAGGCGCTGGACTGGGCGCTGGACCCCAACGGCGACGGCGACTTCTCCGACCACCTCGACGTGGTGAACCTGTCGCTGGGCAGCGACTTCGGCGCGCCCGACGACCCGGACAGCCTGTTCGTGCGCAAGCTGGTGCGGCACGGCGTGGTCGTGGTCGCGGCGGCGGGCAACGGCGGCGACTTCTACGACGTCGGCGGCTCGCCGGGCAACACGCCCGAGGCCATCTCGGTGGCCAACACGCGCGACGCGTTCTCCATGCTGGACGGCGTTTCCGTTAGCGGCACCCGTTATCCGGGGCAGTACAGCCAGAACTACACCGCGCCCGTCTCCCTCGAGCTCCCCGTCGCGCGGCTGTCGTCCAATGTGGATGGTTGCAAGCCGATCACCGAGCCGCTGGCGGGCAAGCTCGTCTGGCTGGAGTGGGACGACAACGACACCACGCGGGCGTGCGGCTCGGGTGCGCGCACGAACAACGCGACCGCCGCGGGTGCGGCAGGCGTGCTGCTGCCGTCGTCGAAGGACGCGTTCCCGGCGGGCATCGCGGGCAACGACAAGATCCCCGCGTTCCAGTTCACCGCCACGGCGACCACCGCCGTGCGTCCGGCGCTGGAGGCGGGCACGCTGCGGGTGCGGATGGACTCGGCGCTGAAGAGGTCCGCGCCGACGGTGACGCCGAAGCTCACGGACACGATCACGCCCTCGTCCTCGCGCGGTTCCCGCAACGCGAAGCCGGACCTCGCGGCCCCCGGCGACACGATCTTCTCGGCGGCCGCGGGCACCGGCGCCGACGGCGTGAGCATGGGTGGCACGTCGATGGCGTCACCGCACGTCGCGGGCATCGCTGCGCTGCTCCGCCAGGCGCACCCGTCGTGGTCGGTCGAGGAGATCAAGGCCGCGCTGATGAACACCGCGGGCGGCGTGGTCCGCTCCGGCGACGACAACACGACCGGCCTGCGCGAGGCCCCGATGCGCGGGGGCGCGGGCCGGGTCGACGCGTCGTCGGCGCTCGGCACGTCCGTGCTGGCGATGGCCGAGGAGGGCACCGTCGGGGTGTCGTTCGGCACCGTCGAGGTGGGCGGCCCGCTGCTCGTCGGCCGCTGGATCCGCCTGGTCAACAAGGGCACCACCCCGGTGCGCCTGTCGGGCGCGTACACGCCGATCACCTCGGTGCCCGGCGTGACCTACCAGCTGACGTCGCCGTACGTGGTCGTTCCCGCGGGCGGCACGGCCCGCGCCCAGGTGGTGCTGCGCGTCGCCGACCGGTCCGCGCTGCGCAAGACCCCGGACCCGACCGTCGACCTGGCGCACGGCAGGCAGTACCTGGCGGAGGCGTCCGGCCTGGTGACGTTCACGCCCGTCTCCGGGTCTCCGCTGCACGTGCCGGTGCACGCGGCGCCGAAGCCCGTGTCCCGTCTGAAGGTGGTGGCGGGCAAGGTGACCGGCCGCGCTCTCGACCAGCAGGGCTACCAGTCCCGCGTCACGGCGCTGCGCCTGCAGGGCCGCAGCGACCAGCTCCCGTCGTGCGGCGGCACGGTGCACGAGAACTGCGCCGTGAACGCCACCGCGCGCGGCGCCGACCTCCGCTACGCGGGCGCCACCTCGACGGCCTCGTTGCTGGCGTTCGGCGTCGTCACCTGGGAGAACTGGTCGAACCTCGGCAGCAACACGTGGCCGGTCGTCCGCTTCGAGGTGGGCGGCAAGAAGTTCGTCACCCGCGCGGTGAAGCCGACCGACGGCAACGACCGCGTGCTGCAGGACGTGTGGCTGGCCCGCACCGAGACCGCCGCTGGTGAGCTGGTCGACGAGCAACCGCTCAACGGCCACCTGGGCGACGTGGACACGAACCTGTTCGACAGCAACGTGGTCGTCCTGCCGGTGTCTCGCGCCGCCATCGGCGCGGGCCCGGTGACCTACACCGTCGGCGTGGGCGGCCAGTACACGACGCCGGGCGACCCCGACGGCCTGATCGACGTGATCTCCACGCCGATGACCTTCACCTACGACCTCGAGGTACCGTCACTGTCCACTGTGGTCGCCGCGGGTTCGGCGGCCCCTCCCGGCGACCTGCTGCTGTTCCACCACAACGCGTCCGGTGACCGAGCGCAGGCGTTGTAGACACCCGGTTGGCCGTGCCCCGTGTGAGGTGTTCTCGGCATACTCGGTTGAATGGACCTGGTCGTCGGACTGGACGCGGGTGGCACGTCCACCAGGGCGTTGGTGCTGGATCTGGACGGCGCACGCCTGGGGGCGGGCATAGCGGGCGGAGCGAACCCGAACTCGCACCCGCCGGAGCAAGCGGCCGCCTGCGTGACCGAGGCCTTGCGCGAAGCGCTCGACGGCCTCGACTCCCGCAAGGTCCGCTCCGGCGTGCTGGGCATGGCCGGTGCGTCGAAACTGACCGCCGACCCCCAGGTGAGCGCTCTCTTCCGCGCCGCGTGGGAAGACGCGGGCCTGCAGTGCCCGATGCGCGTGATCACCGACTGCGAGGCCGCCTTCGCCACCGGCACCTCGTCCCCGGACGGCACAGTGCTGGTAGCAGGCACCGGCGCCATCGGCGCCCGCATCACCGACCACCACATGACCCGCACCGCAGGCGGCTACGGCTGGCTGATCGGCGACGACGGCTCGGCGTTCTGGCTGGGCCGCGAAGCGGTACGCGCCACCCTGCGCCTCCTGGACGCCGACGCACCCCTAGAAGGCCTGGCCGCTGCCGTTCTGACCTCCGCAGGCGCCAAGTCCCGCGCCCAACTGATCACCGCCGTGAACTCCGCAGCACCCATCCTCATGGCCCGCTACGCCCCACTGGTGAGCGCCGCCCACCACCACGGCGACCCCGAGGCACACCGCATCGTGCACGAGGCGGCACACCTGCTGTCCGACACTGCGCTGGCCGTGCGCACGCCGGGCGAGGCCACCCCGATCGTGCTGGTGGGGAGCCTGATCGTCACGCCGGTCGGTCTGTCCGTGAAGGAGGAGCTCCAGGCCCGCACCACGGCACCCGTGATCATGGCGACCGAGGGCGCGGCCGGGGCCGCTTGGCTGGCTGCCGTCGACGTGCTGGGGCCGACGGCACCTCGCCCCGCCGCCTGAGCACCAGCTCGCTGGTACCCAGGGTGCTCGCTTGGGGCTGAGGTGGAGTCCGCAGTGGGCCGGGGTCCGTGCGCCCCCATGGTTTCGGCGTGTCGACGTACCGGTCTCGTGCTTGGCTGTCCGTCGGGGCTTGCCTCTGCCGGTTGTCGCCGGGCTGGGTACTTTGCTTGGCTGCCGGTTCTCGTCGGGGCCGGGTTCTTTGCCTGGCTGCCGGTTCTCGTCGGGGCCGGGTTCTTTGCCTGGCTGCCGGTCCGCGTCGGGGCTGAGGTCTGATGGTTGCTGTGCTTCGGTCCATCGGGCAGAACACACCGACCCACCCACCGCCGTGCCCACCAACCAAACCGGCAGATACCAAGCGAGCACCGCCGAAACCGGCGCGAACCAAGCGAGCACCGCCCAAACCGGCAGGTACCAAAAGAAAAGAGCGCCCGCCGCACTCCCAACCCCCGCACTGCCAACCGGGCGCGGCCCCCGAGCACAAACCGGCAGCCAAATGATCAGAACAAACTTTCCCGGAGGGCAGGGGCGGGGAGGGTCTCGATGTGGCGACCGTGAGGTGATCAGCGAGACCCTCCCCGCCCACCACCGAAAACCTCACTCCCGAGGATGCCGAATCCCAGGGTGACCAGCAGGCAGCGCGCGCTTCAGCAACCACCCAGACACCACGAGGCACAGCAGCTGCAACGGCCACGTCAACGCAACCCGCGCCACCGCGAGCACCTCAACCTGGGCAGCCAGCCACAACGGCAGGAACACGAGAACGCGCAACACGTACTGCCCGACCCAGGCCCACGAGGCAACGCTGTAGGCGCGCAACAGGTCGGGATCCCGCCGCCACCGCGTCTTCTGCCCGAGCACAGTCCCCACGACGACGCCGAGCAACGGCCAGCGCACCGCGATCGAAGCGGCCCACACCAGCGCGGACGCGGCGTTGGACAGCAGCTGCACGAGGAAGAAGTCCTCGGGCCGCCCGGTGTACATGGCGACCAACGCGGCGACGACCACCAGAGCGACGGACACCAGGACGGCGCGCGGCCGGGTCCCGCGGACGAACCGGACGACCCCGATCACCACGCCACAAGCGACGGCGAACAGGGCGCCTACTCCGATGGAGTGAGAGAACAGCAGCCAGCCGACGACGAAGGCCACGGGCGGCAGGGAGGCGTCCACGGCACCGCCGCGACCTCCGAGCAGATGAGCCAGCGACTCCGGTTCCGAGTGGCGCACGTCCGTCATGCTTCCAGACTGCCTTAGGGCAACCTAACTCAGGTAACAGACCCGTATCGGGGCATTGACCACGGTGAACCGCGTCACTACCGTGACCCGAAATCGTCTGGAAAGTTAACAGACAGGAGCTGACCTAATGCGTGCCGGAAGCCCACGACTGCTGCGGGAGATCAACGACCGCGCAGCCATCGAGGCTCTGCTGCGCAACGGTCCGCTGACCAGGTCGGAGCTGGAAGGTCTGATCGGCCTCTCCAAGCCGGCCACCGCTCAGCTGCTCACCCGGCTCGAGTCCGCCGACACCGTCGTCCGCAACGGACTGCGCGGCGGCGGACGTGGGCCGAGGGCGCAGCTGTGGTCGGTCAACGGCGCGCTGGCCCACGTGGCGGCCGTCGACCTGACCCCGGACGCCGTCGACGTCGCGATCGCGGACATCTCCGGCGCGGTGCTCACCGAGCACCGCGCGCCGATGCCGCGGGGCGGCAGCACCGAGGTGCTCGAGGCGTTCAGCACGGCCGTCGGGAAGGCCGCCGGACAGGCGGGCCTCACGCCGGAGAGCCTGCTCCACGTCGTGGTCGGCAGCCCCGGTGCGGTCAACCCGGCGACCGGTGAGCTGGCCTACGCACCGCACCTGCCCGGTTGGGGCGGGTTCGACCTGCCTGGCACGCTCACCGAGATGCTCGGCACGTCGGTCAGCGTGGAGAACGACGTCAACCTCGTCGCGCTCGAGGAGATGATCGCCGGCCGCGCGACCGAGGTGCGCAACTTCGTGGTCATCTGGCCCGCCGACCTGGTCGGTGCGGCAGTGGTGATCAACGGTTCGCTGCTGCGCGGCGCGACGGGAGGTGCGGGCGAGATCGACGGCCTGCAGATCCCGGACCGCGCGGCCGCGGAGACCGACACCGACCGGGCCGGTGGCACGTTCGGTGAACTGCTCAGCAACGTCTCGATCTGCAAGCTGGCCCGTGCGCACGGGCTCGCGGCCCGCAACGGTCACGGTGCGGTTCGCAAGGCGCTCACGGCAGGCCCTGCGGGCCGGGAGTTCCTCGTTGACCTCTCGCGGCGGATCGCCACCGGTGTGGCGAGCGTCGTCGCGGTGCTCGACCCCGAGCTGATCCTCCTGTCCGGCGAGATCGCGCAGGCAGGCGGGACGACGCTCAACGACCTGGTCGCAGCGGAGCTGCGGCAGCTGGTCGTGCCCCGGACACCCGTCCAACTCGCGCTGGTCACCGGCAAGCCGGTCCGGTCGGGAGCGCTGCACTCGGCGCTCGCGGTCGCGCGAGAACAGGTTTTCGGTCTCCCTGCAGCCACCACTGAACCCTTTCGCGGCCGTGCGGTCGCCCCGTCCGCCCGTTGATCGAAGGAGTGCACATGCGCAAGACGCTCTTGCTCAGTGTCGCCGCAGCGCTGTCCCTGACCGCATGTGCGGCGGGCGGCGGCGGCAACGCGAACTCCGGTGCCGCCGCGGCGCCCGGCAAGGACGACAAGATCACCCTCACGGTGTGGAGCAACTACTCCGACCGCGAGTACGAAGAGGTCACCAAGGCCCTCAACTCGTTCAAGAAGAAGTACCCGAACATCGAGATCAAGCACGAGGGCTCGCAGGACGACGACAAGATCACCGCGGGCATCCGGAGCGGTAACCCGCCGGACGTCGCGATGTCGTTCACCACGGACAACATCGGCTCCTTCTGCTCGACGGGCGCGTTCCAGGAGCTGAAGCCGTACATCGACCGCGACAAGCCGGCGCTGGACCAGATCAACGAGGCCGTCCGGGGCTACACCGAGTACAAGGGCAACCGCTGCGCGCTGCCAATGCTCACGGACATCTACGGCCTGTACTTCAACACCGACATGCTCAGCGCGGCCGGCCTGTCCAAGCCGCCGACGACCACGTCGGAACTGCTCGACTACGCGAAGAAGACGACCAAGAAGGCCGCTGACGGCTCGATCGAGGTCGCGGGCTTCCTGCCGACGATGATGTTCTACAACAACCGTCCGCAGATCTGGGCCCCGTTCTTCGGCGCCGAGTGGGAGAACTCCAGCGGCAAGTCCGGCCTCTCGGGCAGCGAGGGCTGGACCGAGATGTTCAAGTTCCAGAAGGAGCTCGTGGACTTCTACGGCTACGACGCGCTCGAGCGCTTCCGCGCCGGTCTCGGCCAGGAGTACTCCGCCGACCACGCGTTCCACCAGGGCAAGATCGCGATGATGATGGACGGCGAGTACCGCACCGCCTTCCTCAAGGCCCAGGCCCCGAACATCAAGTTCGGCACCGCGCCGTTCCCCGTGCTGGACTCGAAGAAGGCCGAGCTGCAGGGCGTCGGCTTCACCACCGGCACGATCATGGGCATTCCCAAGGGCGCCAAGAACCCCGGCGCCGCGTGGGAGCTGATCAAGCACATGACGTTCGACAAGGAGACCATCGTCTCGCTGGCGAACGCCATCAAGAACGTGCCCAGCACCAAGGAGTCGCTGACCGACCCGGCTCTCGAGGTGGACGAGCAGTTCAAGACGTTCATCGACCTGGCCAAGAGCGGCAAGCTCAAGGGCAACCCGGTGACCCCGATCGGTGACGCGCACATCAAGGCCGTCGGCGACTTCGCGGCCGAGTGGCAGTCCGGGAAGGCGACCGATCTCAAGGCCGGCTTCGAGAGCGTGGACAAGTCGATCGACGACCAGATCGCCAAGAGCGGCAAGTAGAGGACGACGAGATGACTGCCACGCTCGAACGCGTGGACGTGCGAAGGGCCGCCCCTGCGAAGGGGCGGTCCCGAGCCCGCGCACGCAACCGCTTCACGGTGCTCGCGTTCATGGCGCCGGCACTCATCGGGTTCATCCTGTTCTTCGGGTACCCGCTGATCGCCACGGTGATCTTCTCGTTCACGAAGTACGACCTGATCAACCCGCCGGAGTTCGTCGGCCTCAAGAACTACACGTTCATGTGGGGCGACAAGCTGTTCTGGCAGTCGATCCAGAACACGATGTGGTTCGTCGTGGTGCTCACCATCGCGCGGACGGTGTTCGCGCTCGGTGTCGCCTCGGTGATCGCGCGGCTGAAGTCGGGCGTCGGGCTCATCCGGACGCTCTGCTACCTGCCGTCGCTCGCCCCGCCGGTCGCGGCGACGCTGGTGTTCTTCATGGTGCTGCGCCCCAACGGCGGCCCGGTCGACGGTCTGCTGGACATGATCGGCGTGCAGAGCCCGCTGTGGTTCTCCGACCCGTCGTGGGCCAAGCCCGGTGTCACGGCGATCATGATGTGGGTCTGCGGCGACCTGATGATCATCATGCTGGCCGCGATCCTGGACGTTCCGCAGGACCAGTACGAAGCCGCTGAGATCGACGGCGCGGGCCCGATCCGCCGGTGGTGGCACATCACGCTGCCGACGATCTCGCCGGTGCTGCTGTTCGGCGTGGTGAACTCGGTGATCCTCGCGTTGCAGCTGTTCACGCAGGCCGTCGTCGCGGGTTCCGCGGCGACCGGATCGGCCGACCCGACCGGCAGCACGAAGAACCTCGGGTTCCCGCAGAACTCGCTGCTGACCTTCCCGACCTTCCTGTACCAGACCGGTTTCCGCTACTTCGACATGGGATACGCCGCCGCGATGGCGACCGTCCTGTTCGTCATCTCGTTCGCGGTCACGATCGTGCTGGTCAACAAGATGCGCAAGAACTCGACCGCGGAAGAAGGGGGACCGGGCGCATGACCACCACGCTTCCGAACCCGGTTGTGGTCGCACGGGAAGAGCCGTACGTCAAGCCGCGCAACCCCAAGCAGATCCTCGAGTGGATCGGGGTGCACAGCATCGGGCTCGCACTGGGCCTGATCTTCGCGACGCCCGTGATCTTCGTGCTGCTGACCGCGGTCATGTCCGACGACCAGGCGTTCACCGCCGACCTGTGGCCGCGCGAGTGGCACTGGGAGAACTTCGTCGAGGTCTTCGAGAAGGCCCCGCTGCTGCGCTACCTGTTCAACAGCCTGCTGTACTCGCTGCTCGCGACGTTCGGCATGCTGCTCTCGTCGATCCCGGCGGCCTACGCGCTGGCGAAGCTGAAGTGGCGCGGGTCGAACGTGGCGTTCATGCTCGTCATCGGCGCCATGATGCTGCCGCCGCAGGTCGTCGCGGTCCCGCTGTACGACACGTGGTCGTCGCTCGGGCTCACCGGCACGCTGTGGCCGTTGATCGTGCCGTACTTCCTGTTCGACGCGTTCAGCATCTTCCTGTTGCGCCAGTTCATGCTCACGATCCCGCAGTCCTACGTGGACGCCGCGCGGGTCGACGGCTGCTCGGAGTTCCAGGCGCTGACGCGGATCATCGTGCCGATGGCCCGTCCCGGCATCGCGGCGACCGCGCTGTTCTGCTTCCTCTTCACCTGGAACGACTACTTCGGCCCGCTGCTCTACACCAGCGAGGTCAAGGACCAGTGGACGTTGTCGCTGGCGCTGGCCTCGTTCAAGGGCATGCACTTCGTGCAGTGGAACTCGGCGATGGCCGTGACCCTGCTGGCGATGCTCCCAGCCGTCGTGTTGTTCATCTTCGCGCAGCGCTCGTTCGTCAAGGGAATCACGTTCACAGGAGTCAAGGGATGAAACTCACCGTCGTCGGTGGCGGGTCCACCTACACGCCCGAGCTGATCGACGGCATCGCGGGCCGTCGCACCAGCCTCGCGGTGGACGAGATCGTCCTCGTGGATCCCGACGAGCACCGCCTGTCGATCATCGGACCGTTCTGCCAGCGCCTGCTCTCGCACGCCGGTCATCCGGCGAAGATCCGCACCACCACGTCGCTCGAACAGGGCGTCGAGGGTGCCTCCGCGGTGCTGCTGCAGCTGCGCGTCGGTGGTCAGCAGGCTCGCGCGTCGGACGAGACGTTCCCGCTGACCTGCGGCTGCGTCGGCCAGGAGACCACCGGTGCCGGTGGTCTCGCGAAGGCGCTGCGCACCGTGCCCGTGGTGCTGGACATCGCGGACAAGGTGCGCGCGCTGGCCGGTGAGAACACCTGGATCGTCAACTTCACCAACCCGGTCGGCATCGTCACCCGCGCCCTGCTCGAGGCGGGCCACCGCGCGGTCGGCCTGTGCAACGTGGCGATCACGTTCCAGCGCTGGACCTCCGGCCTGCTGGGCGTCGAGCCGGACTCGGTGGTGCTCGACCACGTCGGCCTGAACCACCTGTCGTGGGAACGGGGCGTGCTCGTCGACGGCGTCGACCGCCTGCCGGAGCTGCTGGCGCAGCACTCGGAGGGCCTGGCCGAGCACATCGGCATCGACGGCTCGCTGATGCAGCGCCTCGGCATGGTGCCGTCTTACTACCTGAACTACTTCTACAACCACGACGCGGTCGTGAAGAAGCAGCAGACCGAGGTCCCGCGCGCCGAGGTCGTCGCGGCGGTGGAGAAGGACCTGCTGGACATCTACAGCGACCCCAAGGTCGTCACGAAGCCGGAGCAGCTCTCCCAGCGCGGCGGCGCGTACTACTCGGAGGCGGCGGTGCAGCTGGTGCACGCCCTCACCGGTGGTGCGGGCGCCGAACGGCACGTGGTGAACGTGCGCAACGGCGGCACGCTGCCGTTCCTGCCGGACGACGCGGTGATCGAGGTCCCGGCCACGGTCACGGCGTCCGGCGCGGTGGCACTGCCGCAGCGCCCGGTGGAGCCGTCCATCTCCGGACTGATCTCGCACGTGACGAGCTACGAGTACCTGGCGCTGGAAGCGGCGATCCACGGTGGCCGGGACCGCGTTGCCAACGCGCTGCTCGCACACCCGCTGATCGGCCAGCACGCCATCGCAGACCAGCTGGCCGACGAGCTGATCGCGCAGAACCGCGATCTGCTGCCGTGGGTGAAGGGAGCTTGATTCAATGACGGACCGGGTGCTCGCGATCGACGGCGGGAACAGCAAGACAGCCGTGCTGCTGGTCGACTCCGACGGCAAGGTGCTCGCGCAGGTGCGCGGACCAGGCGCCTCGCCTCAGGTCGTCGGCCTGCAGAAGGGCCTTGACGTGTTCGAGGGTTTGGCACGTGAGGCCGCGGCGCTGGCTGGGCTCTCCCCCGACGAGCCGATCGCCCGGCACACCGCGGCGTACCTCGCAGGCGCCGACCTGCCGCGCGAGGAAGAGGACCTGACGCAGGCGATCTCCGAGCGCGGCTGGTCGACCAGCACGTTCGTCGGCAACGACACGTTCGCCCTGCTGCGCGCGGGCACCACGAACGGCATCGGTGTCGCGGTCGTCTGCGGCGCGGGCATCAACGCCGTCGGTGTCGCCCGCGACGGCCGCACGCACCGCTTCCCCGCGCTGGGCCAGATCTCGGGCGACTGGGGCGGCGGCGGTCACCTCGGCAGCGAGGCGCTGTGGCTGGCCGTGCGCGCGGAGGACGGCCGCGGCAAGCCGACCGAGCTGCTGCCCGCGCTGATCGAGCACTACGGCGTCACGTCGATCGCGCAGGCCGTGGAGAAGCTGCACTTCGAGGAGATCGAGTTCGACCCGCACGCCCTGTGCCCGTTGCTCTTCGACGTGGCCGCGCGCGGGGACGAGGTCGCGCAGGCGGTCGTCGACCGGCTGATCGAGGAGATCACGTTGCTCTCCACGGTGTCGTTGCAGCGCCTCGACCTGGCCGACGAGGCCGTGGACGTGGTGCTCGGCGGCGGCGTCATGACGGGCACCGGCGAGACCGTGCTCGGCGAGGTCCGGCGACGGGTGCTCGAAGTGGCTCCGCTGGCCCAGGTCCGGGTCGTCGACCTGCCGCCCGTGGTCGGCGCCGCTCTGCTGGGCCTCGACACCATCGGTGCTTCTCCGGCCGCGGAGCTGCGCCTGCGTTCTGCTTACGACGAGCGGGTTCCACCTGCCAGCAGCGGAATCGGTATCGCTGCGGGTTCATAACTCCACACAGACCCCGTTGGCAAAGGCGTCGAACACAGCGGTAGATCGGCGGCGGCGCCCCGGCCAACAAACCACAACTCCACACAGACCCCGTTGCGAGGGGTAGATCGGCGGCGGCGCCCCTCGCAACGGTCCCAACCCCACTATCCGGAGTTGATCGGCGGCGGCGCTCCGGATAGTGGTTCCAACCCCGCTACCAGGGGTAGATCGGCGGCGGCGCCCCTGGTAGCGGTCCCAACCCCGTCACGGGGGGAACTGATCGGCGGCGGCGTTCCCCCTGTGACGGTCCCAACGCCCCCGGAACGGCATCACGCGCCGATGTCGCTCCGGGGGTTTTCGCTTGCCGAAGAAGGAATGTCCGCGCTGGGGGCGCTGGTGCTCAACGTCGGCAGCGTCGGCAGCGGGACGGCCGTCGTCCGCGCGACGCTGACCTCGGGCGTCGCCTCCGGCGTCACGACGGGCTTCGACCTGGGGGGCGCGCTGGTCGTCACCGCGGACGGGCGCGGCCGCGAAGAGCTCGATGACGGCGCGTTGTACTCCATGGGAGGATCGTCGCCACCTATGTTCGTGATCGCGGGTTCGGCCGCGGGCTCACGGACGTCCTCGACCGGCGAAGGCCCCGGACCGGTGCCGAGCACCACCCCGACGACGAGTCCGAGCAGCAGTAGAACAGCGCCGATGGACGTCATGGGCAGCGGCAGACCGGGTCGCACGGCGGGCACGCTACTGGCGGTATGAGACGAAAAACCCGATTCTCCGGACTGTATCGCTAGATCGAGTGGTAATTCGTTCGTCACCTACAGCGACGAAACCTACGATGCCGTAACCGACGGTGGCGTAGGTGGCACGTGGACATGCATGCTGTCTAGCCGTTGGAGGAGGGGGACTGCTGTGCTGCGCTGGAGAAGCCTGGTTGCTGTCGGTGACAGCTTCACGGAGGGGATGGACGACCCCGGACCCGGCGACACGTTCGTCGGCTGGGCCGATCGGCTCGCGACGCTGCTCGCGGCCGAGGCGCCGGACTTCCGGTACGCGAACCTCGCGATCCGGGGCAAGATGCTGCCGGAGATCATCGAGCAGCAGGTGCCGCTGGCGGCGTCGCTCAAACCGGATCTCGTGACGTTCTGCGGCGGCGGCAACGACATCATGGTCCCGAACAGCGACCCGGACGCTCTCGCCGAGCAGTACGAGGTGGCGGTCGCGGACCTGCGCGCGGCCGGGTGCGACGTGGTGATCTTCACCGGGTTCGACACCAGGAGCACGCCGCTGCTGAGGTCGTTGCGCGGCAAGGTCGCGATCTACAACTCGCACCTGTGGTCGATCTCCGAGCGGTACCACTGCCACATGGTCGACCTGTGGTCCATGCACGTGCTGCAGGACCGCCGCGCGTGGAGCGAGGACCGGCTGCACCTCTCGCCGGAAGGCCATCGGCGGGTCGCGCTGCGGGTGGCGAAGGCGTTGGGGCTCGCCAACGACGGGGAGTGGAACGCGCCGTGGCCCGCCGCCGAGGAGGCGGAGTGGATGACGCAGCGCCGCCAGGACCTCAGGTGGGCGCGCGAGCACGTGGTGCCGTGGATCGGCAGGCTGCTGCGCGGTGAGTCGATGGGCGACGGTCTCGCGCCGAAGCGCCCCGAGCTGCTGCCCATCGCGCGGATGCCGGAGGACGACCGGAGCCTGACGAAGGAGAAGGGCTGACCGGCACTCTCCCCCGAATGCCGGTCAGCCCTTCCGTTCGGTGGCCTACCCCCTCGTTCCCCCTTCAGCCACCAGGACACCGATCACCAGGTGATCCGTGCCCAGCACCAACCTGCCACGATCTGACGCGACCTCACTAAACACCGGCTAAACATCGGAGCTCAGCGATTCCAGGATCGCCCTGACCTCGGCCGCACGTCGCGAGTTGACCTGCTCGTACAGCCGCAGCGCCTCGACGAGCTCGGCCGTCGCCGCCACCCGTTCGGCCCTGCGCACCAGCACACCGCCGAGCACGTGCCGCCCGAAAGCCTCGTACAGCGTCATTCCGCCCGCCGACGCCAGCTCGATGCCGGTGCGCGCGTACTCCTCGGCCTCGTCCAGCCGTCCCAGCTCGAGGTACAGCTCGGCGAGGTTGTCGATGCCGCACACGTACGACGCCTGGTCGCCGCTGCGGTGGTAGATCTCGACCGCCTGGAACTGGTGGCGCACAGCGGTTTCCTGCCGTCCCATGGCCTGCTCGACCTGCGCGACGTTGTTCAGCCCGTGCGCCTCGCCGACGAGGTCGCCCTCGCGTTTGGCCAGTTCGACGGACTCCCAGAAGTGCAGCAGCGCCTCGTCGTGGTGGCGCAGGCGGAACAGCACGTCCGCGAGCTGGGCGAGCGTCAGCACCAGGTACCGGCGCTCCCCCAGCTCGGTCGCGATCCGGTGCGCACGACGAGCGTCCGGCAGCAGGACGGGCCTGCCCATCCGCGCGTTCGTCGTGTACGCCGTGTCCAGCATCAGCACCTGGCCGAGGAGGCTCCCCGTCACCTCGGCCGACGCCGTGCCGAACCCGACGAGCGCGATCCACTCCCCGGTGAGCGCGCGCACGGTCGCGTAGTTGTGCACCAGCCGAACCAGCTGCCACACCTGGTCGTGCAGTCCCTCCTCGGCCGCCGCGTGCACGATCGCCACGAGGTTCGGCCACTCCTGGTCGAACCAGGTGAGCGCGCGTTTCGGCGTCGCCACCGACGGCAGCGCGGTGCACCCGTTGTCCCGCAACGCGAAGTCCAGCCCGTCGCGGGCCGGCCTGATCGCCGTGCGGACGTGGTCGCACGCCACGAGGTAGTAGTTCACCAGGCGGCGCAACGCCTGCGGGTCCGACGGCGTGATCCCGTTGACGTACAACCGGACCAGCTCGTGCATCGCGTAGCCGTCCGGCCACGGTTCGATCAGCAGGTTCACGTCGACGAGCTGCGATAATCGGCGCCGGGCCGAGTCGAGCGGGGTGCGGACGAGCGCGGCCACCGCGTGCGGCGACACCCACCGTCCTGGTGCGCGGCCCACCGTGCGGAACACCTCCCCGAGCTCCTCCGGCAGGCCGCGACAGGAGAGGTCGAGCGCACGCCGCACGCCGACCTCGGACTCGGGCAGCTCCAGCGAGCGGAGCCTGGTGCCGTCCTCGGCGAGCTCACCGATCAGGTCCTCGACCGTCCACTCAGGACTGATCACCAGCTTCGCCGCGGCCACCCTCAGCGCGAGCGGAAGACATCCGCACAGCTCGGCGAGCTTGCGGCTCGCCGCCGGATCATCCGCGGACAACGGCCTCCCCAGCACGTCGTCCACGAGCCGCACCGCGCTGTCCTCGTCGAGCACGCCGAGCCCGCGGATGCGGGCGCTGTTGCTGACGACCAGCCCTTCCAACCGGCGGCGCGAGGTGACCAGCACCAGCGAGCCGGATCCGGGCGGCAGCAACGCCTGGCACTGCTCCACGTTCACCGCGTCGTCCAGCACCACCAGCACCCGCCTGCGGGCGAGCAGCGAGCGGTACAGGCCGACCCGGTCCTCCTCCTGCACGGGCACGCCGTCGGCAGGAACCCCCAGTGCCACCAGGAACCTGGTGAGCACCTCCCCCGGTTCCGCCGAGCCGAGCTCCGCGTACAGCACTCCGTGCGGGAACTTCTCCGCGTGCTCGTGCCCCCACGTGATCGCGAGCGCGCTCTTGCCGACACCGGGCGGACCGGTGAGCACCGCGACCGTCGTCGCGGTCAGGTTCCTGCTGTCGCACAGGTCGTCGAGCCACCTGCCGTCCTCGCCGCGGCCGTACAGCCGGGACGCGGACGCGGGCAGCAGCGCCGGGACGACGATGCCCGCGCGCGGTGCGACGGTGCGCGTCTCGGCCGCGCCGATCACGCTCAGCGCCGGGTCGTCCTGGAGCACCTGCTTGTGCAGCATGCGCAGCTCGGGGCCGGGGTCGATGCCCAGCTCCTCGACGGCGCGGCGGTGGAACCGCTGGTAGGCCTCCAGCGCGTCGGCGCGCTGACCGGACCGGTAGAGCGCGCGCATGCTGTGCGCCACCATGCGTTCCCGGAACGGGTACTCGGTGCACAGCTGGCGCAGCTCGCCGACCAGCTCGAGGTGGCGGCCCAGCTCCAGCTCGGCGTCGATGCGCTCCTCGATCGCGGACAGCCGCAGCTCGTCGAGGTCGGTCGTGATCGGGTCGCCGGGCACGTCGGTGAGCACCGGGCCGCGCCACAGGCCGAGCGCCTCGCGCAGCAGCCCCGCCCGGATCGCGGCGGGCTTCCCCCGTGCCGACGCGACGAGCTGGCGGGCCCGGTGCTGGTCGAGCCGCCACGGGTCGACGGACAGCTCGTATCCCGGTGGCGTGGTGCGGATGGTCGCGGAGCCGGTCGGGTCGGCCTCCTCCAGCACCTTGCGCAGCTTGGACACGTAGCCGTGCACGATCGTCCGAGCGGTGGCGGGCGGGGCGTCGCCCCACAGCGAGTCCACGATGTCGTCGATCGCCACCGGCCGGTTGGCACCGACGACGAGCATCGCGAGCAGTCCGCGCATGCCCTTGCGGCCGAGCTGAATCGGACTGCCGTCGGCGAGGACCTGCAGGGGGCCCAGCACGCCGAACTCCAGACCGGTTTTGCTCCGCATGCTCCTCCCCACTCCGCGTTCTCGATCTCGTCAATTGGTCAGGTACGTGAACGGGTCTCGCAGATACACGTTCAGTTGAACTGGTCGGCGCGATAGTGTTCCCCCGTGCCGCGAGATCCCTCTTCCGTGGTTGATCGCGGCGCCGGGTGCCTCCTCGGCGGCGCGCTGGGTGATGCGCTCGGCGCCCCGGTGCAGTACCTCGGCTGGGCGGACATCCAGCGCGAACACGGCGCGCAGGGCGTGCTCTCGCCGCCGAAGCCCGCGCTGGTCACCGACGACACCCAGCTCACGCTGTTCACCGCCGACGGCTACCTGCGCGCGTGGGTGCGCGGGAAGCAGACCGGCGAGTGGGAGCCCGCCGAGACCGTGTGGCACAGCTACCGGCGCTGGCTGGTCACCCAGCAGCAGGACGCGCCCGAGCAGGGCGTGACCGGGCTGCTCGCCGACGAACGGCTCTACGAGAGCCGCTCGCCCGGCCTGACCTGCCTGCGCGCGCTCGCGGCCGAGACGCCGTCGACACCGCGGGCGCCGGCCAACGACTCGTCGGGCTGCAACGGCGTCACCAGGACGGCTCCGGCCGGGTTCGCGCCGAGCGCGGCGATCGCGTACGACCTGGGCTGCCGGTTCGCCGCGCTGACGCACGGCGGCACGGGCGGCTGGGTGTCCGGCGGTGCGCTGGCGCTGCTGGTGCACCTGCTTGCGGTGCGCGGACGCCCGTTGCGCGAGGCCGTCGACCAGGTCATCGGCCGGGTGCTGCGGGACGACACGTACACCGCGACCGTGCTGACGCGCGCCGTCGTGCTGGCGGAGGAGAAGCAGCCGGTGCGGGTCGACCGGCTCGGCAGCGGGTGGACCGGGCCGGAGGCGCTGGCCATCGCCGTCTACGTCGTGCTGTCGCACCCGAAGGCGGTGCAGTTCGTCGATGCGATGCGGGCCGCCGCGAACCACTCCGGCGGCAGCGACGCGACGGCCGCGCTGACCGGGAACATCCTGGGCGCGCTGCACGGAACCGAAGCGCTGCCGAGGGACTGGCTCAGCGGGCTGGAACTGGTGGACGTGCTCGACGACATGGGCCGCGACCTCGGCCGGTCCGCCGTCAACGCGCCGTTCGACGAGAACCGTTACGCGTAAAGGAAAACGACCCGCCGGAGCGCGCTCCCGATTGCGCTGCCCCCGACGGGTCGTTCCACACAGTGCACGGGTTGGTCAACAGCAGTCCGGAGTTCACCCCGAGCGCGAGCTTCGGCTTGCTCTTGATCAACGATCGTGCCAACGGAAGCCCCGAGCGTCCGTTGGGCGGGCATGTTAGCAGAGGTGTACCGGAAGTCCAGCAGTCTGGATCACACGTCGATCTTCGAGCACCGCGAAGACCTCGCAGTTCTCTTGCGCCGCAGCCCATTCCACGCCTTCGGCGCCCATCGCGAACGCCGCCGTCGCGGTCGAGTCAGCGGTGGTCAGGTCGGGGGCGCACACCGTCAGGCTGAGCAGTCCGGTCGCCGGCGCGCCGGTCCGGCCGTCGATGATGTGCTGGCCGCGTTCGTAGAAGGCCGACGTGGCAACGGATCCGTCACGCACCGCGAGCACGACGCAGAGCTTGTCCGCTTCCTCGGGGTGGCGAACACCGACGCGCCAAGGCTTTCCCGGTTCGGGCTCGCCGGACGCGAAGACGTCGCCGCCCGCGTTGAGGCAGAAGTTCCGCGCACCGCCGGCGAGCAGGACGTCACCGGCGCGTTCGACGGCCCACCCCTTCACGACGGCGCACGGGTCGAGCCCGCGACCGGGCAGGCGCACCTTGAACGCGCCGCCGGTCGCCTGCTCGTACCAGGCGCACAGGTCGAGCACCTCGACCAGATCCGGGGTGAGCTCCTGCGAAGTGAGCTCACCCCGATCCAGCCGGGACACCTCGCTGTCGGGTTTGAAGGGCGAGAACCGCGCATCCGCCTCACGCAGCCACTCGAACGCCTTCTCCGCCAGTTCGGCATCCCCGTCCCTGAGGTCCACCGAGATCGGCAGACCCATGATGTGCTCGACCCTGCGCATCACTACTGCACCCATTCCTACTGGGCTTGGTCGATGGCCGACTGCAGCGACTGCTGGTAGCCACCGCTGGTCGCGGTGGCGCCCGACACCGTGTCGATCTGCGCGCTCTGCGCCTTGAGCGCGGACGCCTTGAGCAGCGGCAACGCCTTGCGCGTCGGCGCCGTGTTCGGCGCCGTGACGACCGCGATGTCACTGATCTTGTTGCCCTGGAAGGTCACCTGGAGCTGAACGTCGCCCTCAGACGTCTTGATCAGCTTGCCCTTGATGACGCGGGCGGCGTTCTGCGCCTGCGTCTGGGCGGGGGTCTGCGCCTGGGTCTGGGTCTGACCAGGCACGATGGGCGCGGTCGAGGTGGCAGCGGGAGGGGTGCTCGCCGGCGGGGCGGCGACCTCGTTGATCGCCTCCTCCGCGCCGGGCTGGAACATCCACACGGGGACGAGCCCGGCCGCGGAGAGCAGGAGAACGGGTACAGCTCGCTTCATGTCCGGTCAGTCCTCTCAGCTCGCCATGGCGAAGCGCTCGGCGTGCACCTGGTTCTCGGGAACACCGATCTCCGCGAGCGAGGCCAGTACGGCGTCGGTCATCGGGGGCGGGCCGCAGACGAACACGTCGCGGTCCATCACGTCCGGCACGAGTGCGGCCAGGTTCTGCGCGCCCAGCAGCGGTCCGTTCGCGGTCAGCACCTTCGACGAGCCGGTGACCAGCTTCAGCACCGCGCCCTTGCGGTGCGCGATCTCCTGGAGCTCGCGCATCAGCACGGCCTCGTTCGGGTCGCTGACGCGGTAGAGCATCACGACGTGGCCCTGCATCTCCTCCAGCAGCGCGCGCACCGGCGTGATGCCGACACCACCGGCGACGAGCAGCGCGTTGGGCTTGGTCTGGTGCATCGCGGTGAAGGCGCCGTACGGGCCCTCGGCGAAGACGCGGGTGCCGACCTTGATGTCGCGGATGCCCGCACTGCCGTCGCCCAGCGCCTTCGCGGTGAGCCGCAGGTACTTGCCGTTCGGCGCCGCGGACAGCGAGAACGGGTTGGCCGACGAGATCCGGCCCTTGGCGATGAAGCGCCAGAGGAAGAACTGGCCGGCGCGGGCGGGCAGCTTGTCCAGGTCCTTGCCCTCGATGTACACGGAGACGACGTTGTCCGACTCCGGCACGACCGCCGCGACCCGGAACTGGTGCTTCCAGTTGCGGTACAGCGGCAGGCCCACGCGTCCGATGAGAACCGAGCCGAGCGCGAAGCCCCACAGGCCCCACCAGTACGCGGTGCCGAGCGCGGAGTTGCGGAACGAGCTGCCGACGACGATCTGGTGCAGGAACGCGAGGAAGATCGCGATGTAGGTGTACAGGTGGATGAAGTGCCAGGTCTCGTAGGCCAGCTTCCGGCGCGCGAAGCGGGCGGAGACGATGCCCACGGTCATGAT
Source organism: Lentzea tibetensis (assembly GCF_007845675.1). Taxonomy (GTDB): domain Bacteria; phylum Actinomycetota; class Actinomycetes; order Mycobacteriales; family Pseudonocardiaceae; genus Lentzea; species Lentzea tibetensis. Next base: position 56,328 of record NZ_VOBR01000009.1, read on the forward strand.
GATCGCCCACGCGACCAGCGCGCGGAGGATGCCTTCGAGCTCGGTGGCCTGGCGGACCAGCTCGGCGACCGGGCCCTCGTCACCGGCGTTGCCGAAGATGATGAAGACGAGGTGGCCGATCAGCATCCAGAAGATCGTGAAGCCGACCCACCGGTGCCACGCGGTCAGCTTGTCCATGCCGAGCCTGCGGTCGAGCCAGGGCAGCCGCGCTACCAGGAGCAGCTGGAACGCCATCGCCAGCGCGCCGTACAGGCCCATCAGCCTGCCGAGCGCGATGAGCAGGTTCCCGCTCGGAACCATCAGGAACAGGGCGGTCACGATCAGGACGTTGAGACCGAGGACGGCGTACAGACCCGTCCTGGCCACCGCCTTGTGCTGAGAACCGCGCGCACCGGCTGGCGCCGGGCGCGCGGGGAGCTGCATGGTGGTCACGGCGGACTCCTAGTTCAGGTGGTCGTCTGGCTCCGAGCTTTGGCTGCCGACCTGTGGCCATGCTGTTGCCGGCCTGTCGACTTGCTGTCGATCGAGCGGGGTGCCCCCCAGGTGACGCACCATGAGCACGTGGACAAGGGGAACTCGGTTCGATTGCTCGTCGTCGATGACGAGCCTCACATCGCTGACCTGGTCGCGACGGTCGCGCGCTACGAGGGCTGGCAGGCCGCGACAGCGGGCAGCGGCGAGGAGGCGCTGCGCGAGGCCAGCGACTTCCAGCCGGACATCGTCGTGCTCGACCTGATGCTCCCCGACCTGGACGGGTTCACCGTCCTGGACCGGCTGCGGGCCGCGGGCGCGATGGTGCCGGTGGTGTTCCTGACCGCGCGCGACGGCACCGCGGACCGGGTGGCCGGGCTGACCCGTGGCGGCGACGACTACCTGGTCAAGCCGTTCTCGGTCGAGGAGCTGATGGCGCGGCTGCGCGCCGTCCTGCGCCGCTCGACGGGCCCGTCGTGGAAGCGCTCCGTGCTCAAGGTCGCGGACCTGGTGATGGACGAGGACACGCGTGAGGTGCGGCGCGGCGGCAAGCTCGTCACCCTGACGCCCACCGAGTACGAACTGCTCAGGTACCTCATGCGGCGCTCCCCCGCCGTGCTGACGAAGGCGCAGATCCTGGATCATGTCTGGGAGTACGACTTCGGAGGGCGGTCCAACGTGGTGGAGTTGGTGATCTCACACCTGCGCCGCAAGCTCGACGACGGCCGTGAGCCGCTGATCCACACCGTGCGCGGCGTCGGCTACGTGCTCAGGCGGGCCGCGGAGTGACCTCAGGCCGCCAACTGCGGCTGGGTACCCGGCTGGCTCTGGGGCTGGGCGCGCTCGCACTGGCGGTGTTCGCGATCGTCGGCACGGTCATGGTCACCAGCATGCGCACCTACCTCGACCACCGGCTGGACGAGCAGATGCGCCTGACCCAGCTGACGGCGTCGGACGACGTTCGCAGCTACGGCCAGGTCACCAAGAGCCCGCAGGGCTGGTACTCGGTCGTCTACTCGCTGTCCGGCGACCAGGTGACCAAGCGCGCGGGCGAGATCCCGCACGACATCCAGGAGCTGGACGCCGTCGCGCTGAAGTCCCGCAACGAGGACTACTACGAGACCGTCTACCTGCGCGGCGACGGCAAGTTCCGCGCCCGCGGCTGCCTCGTCGCCCCCGACCTGGTCCTGGTGTCGGCCGCCCCGGTCGGCGACGCGGACAGCACCGTCACGCAGCTCATCACGGTCGAGGTGATCGCCTTCCTCGCCGCGCTGATCACGCTGGTCGTCGGCGGCCAGGCCGTGCTGCGCCGGGGCCTGCGGCCGTTGAGCGACATCGCCGACACCGCGCACCACATCACGTCGCACGACCTCACCGACTCCGCGCGCCTGCCGGTCCGCGACGACAGCCGCGGCGGTGGCGTGGAGATCACCGAGCTGCGCACGGCGTTCAACACGATGCTCGAGCACATCGACTCGTCGCTGGCCGCCCGCGCCATGGCCGAGCAGCGGTTGCGCCGCTTCATCGCCGACGCGTCGCACGAGCTGCGCACGCCGCTGACGTCGTTGCGCGGCTACGCGGACCTGTTCCGGTACGCGGCGGCCAACGAGCCCGCCGAGCGGGAACGGCACCTGGAGAAGCTGCGGTCCGAGGCCGCGCGGATGAGCGTGCTGCTGGACGACCTGCTGCTGCTGGCCAGGCTGGACTCCGCCGAGTCCGAGCCGCCGCTGCGGCTGGAGGAGGTCGACATGGCCGTCGTCGTCGAGGCCGCCGCCGACGCGTTCCGCACCGCTCACCCCGGCAACCCGGTGACCGTCGACGCCGACACGGCGCTGCTGCGCGCCGACCCGACCCGCTTGCGGCAGGTGCTGGACAACCTGCTGACCAACATCGCCGTGCACACGCCCGCCGGGACGTCCGTCGTGCTGGCGGTGTCCAACTCGGCGTCCGAGGTGATCGTGCGCGTCACCGACTCCGGGCTGGGCATTCCGCGCGAGGACCAGACCAAGATCTTCGACCGGTTCTACCGGGTCGACGACTCCCGCACGCGCCAGCGCGGCGGTTCCGGCCTGGGCCTCGCGGTCGTGCAGTCGCTGGTGCACGCGCACGGCGGATCGATCGAGCTGACCAGTGTTCCGGGGAACACCACCTTCACGATCCGCCTGCCACGTCGCATCCTCTGACGCGCTACTCGGCGTTCGAGGACGTCGCCCAGAGGTCGATGCCCGACTCGACGGCGTACTTGTCGATCTCCGCGATCTCGTCGCCGGTCAGCGGCGGGGCGTCCAGCGCGGCGATGTTCTGCTCCAGCTGCCCCACCGAGGACGCGCCGATCAACGCGGACGTGACGCGCGGGTCCCTGATCGTCCACGTGAGAGCGAGCTGCGCCAGCGACTGCCCGCGCGACTTCGCGATCTCGTTCAGCGACCGGATCCGCGCGAGGTTCTCGTCGGACAGCAGGTCCGGCGAGAGCGACTTGTTCTGCGCCGCGCGGGAGTCGGCCGGAATGCCGTTGAGGTACCTGTCGGTCAGCATCCCCTGCGCCAGCGGGGAGAACGCGATGCAGCCCGCGCCGACCTCTTCGAGCGCGTCCAGCAGATCGGGCTCGATCCACCGGTTCAGCATCGAGTAGGACGGCTGGTGGATCAGCAGCGGCACACCGGCCGACCGCAGGAGTTCGGCCGCCTCGCGGGTCTTGGCCGCCGAGTACGACGAGATGCCGACGTACAGCGCCTTCCCCTGGTGCACCGCGGACACGAGCGCGCCGACCGTCTCCTCGAGCGGCGTCTCGGGGTCGAAGCGGTGCGAGTAGAAGATGTCGACGTAGTCCAGGCCCATCCGGTTCAGCGACTGGTCGAGCGACGCCAGCAGGTACTTGCGCGACCCCCACTCGCCGTACGGGCCGGGCCACATGTCGTACCCCGCCTTGGTGGAGATCACCAGCTCGTCGCGGTACTTGCCCAGGTCGTCGCGCAGGATCTGCCCGAACGTCACCTCGGCCGAGCCGTACGGCGGGCCGTAGTTGTTGGCGAGGTCGAAGTGCGTGACGCCGAGGTCGAACGCCCGGCGCGCGATGCCGCGACCCAGCTCGTACGGCCGGTCGCCGCCGAAGTTGTGCCACAGGCCGAGCGAGATCGCCGGCAGCTTGAGGCCGCTCCGGCCGGTGCGCCGGTACGTCATCTGGTCGTAGCGACCGCTATCCGCGAGGTAGGACATGGTGACCACGATGTCATGTCCTAATGAGATGGTCGCCGGACAACACTCGGAGTCGTGGCGCCGACGCGGGCACGACATCCCCTGGCGCGCACCACCCAAATGCGAGTTCGCCTCGGCACGAAGGTCCGCCTGTGCACGGCGGGCGGCCGAGTGATCCAGATCTCGGGACCGCCGTTCGCCCCGCCGTCGGTCGCGGGCTCGCACGCAAGACGTGACCAGCGGTCACGTCCTAATGAGACAAGGGCCCGCCCACCTGGGCGAACCCTTGTCCTGAGAGAGCCGGCAAGGGGAATCGAACCCCTAACCTTTCGCTTACAAGGCGAGTGCTCTGCCAATTGAGCTATGCCGGCCTGGCCCGTTGGCCGGAGACATCGTAAGCGCCCGATGCGGGTGCTACCTGCGACGAATGGTCTGCTCTCAGTGTGATCGGATTGCTCCGGAAGGAGTCGCACCAACCGACTGAGTGGATCAATCTGTGTCACAGGGGCCTCTGACCAGGTCAGGAGCGTAACCAACAGACAGTGATCATGTCGCCCTTTTCGGGTACCCCGTTCGGAGGTGGCAGACGCCACAGCAACAGTCGGGCGGAGTAACACGATCACCCTAGGGAGGTGTCCTGAATTTCCACGAACAGCCTGCACGGCCCGGCTCTGCCCGATGATTCCACCGTCCACCTCGTACTCGACTTGGCACTGCGAGTAGGCGAGGTGCAGATGTCCAGCGGCGCCGGAGCCGCCGACGTCACCGCCACGATTCTCGCCGTCACGACCGCGTATGGGCTTCCCCACACCGAGGTCGACGTGATCTACACCTCGATCAGCGTCTCGTGCCACCGGGGCACCGACCACGCGCCGATCACCTCGTTGCGCGTCGTGCGCGCCCGCAGCCTGGACTACACGCGGCTCGCCGACGCCGAGCAGCTGGTGCGGACGATCACCGCAGGCGAGATCAGCGCCGAGGACGCCTACGGCGAGCTGGACCGGATCACCAGCGCCTCGCACCCGTACCCGCGCTGGGTCGCCACGGCGGCGTGGGCGGGCATGGCGGCGGCGGTGGCGTTCCTCATCGGCGGCGGGCTGCTGCTCGCGCTCACCGCGGCCGTGGTCACCGCGCTGATCGACCGGGTCGGCCGGGTGCTCAACCGGCGCGCGCTGCCCTTCTTCTTCCAGCAGCTGGTCGGTGGCGCGCTCGCGGCGGGAACGGCGCTCGCCGTGTGGGCCACCGGACTGCTGCCGAGCGTGCGGCCGAGCCTGCTGGTGGCCGTCGGCATCGTCGTGCTGCTGAGCGGTCTGGCGCTGGTCAGCACCGTGCAGGACGCGATCAGCGGCTACAACGTCACGGCCGCCGGGCGCACCGTCGAGACCGTGCTGCTCAGCGCCGGGCTCATCGCGGGCGTCGCGCTGGCGCTGCGGACGGCCGTCCACTTCGGACTGCCCATCGCGCTGACGGACCCGCTGCCGCCGCTGATCTCCGCGGTGCCGCTGCAGTTCGCGGCGGGTGCGGCGACCTCGGGGTTCTTCGCGCTCGCCTGCTACGCCCAGCCCCGCGCGCTGCTCGTCGCGGCGGGCGCGGGCGCGGTCGGCACCGGCACGTACGGCCTGGTCACGTCGGCGGGGCTGGACGTGCTGCTCAGCAGCGCGGTCGCCGCGACGGTGGTCGGCTTCGGCGGCGCCACGATGTCGCGGCGGCTCAAGGTCCCGACGCTCGTCGTTGCCGTGTCCGGCATGGTGCCGCTGCTGCCCGGCTGGACGACCTACCGCGGCCTGTTCCAGCTCACCGCCGAGAACGACCCGGCCGGGCTGTCGACGCTGGTGTTCGCGAGCGGCATCGCGATGGCGCTGGCGGGCGGCGTGGTGTTCGGCGAGTACCTGGCGCAGCCGGTGCGCACCGGGCTCGGCAGGCTCGAGCGCAAGTTCGCTGGTCCGCGCATGTCCGGGCCGCTGCGGCCCACCAAGCGTCGTTTGGAGTGAACTGTTGTGACAGGGACAACATCACGACACGCCCTGGTCACGCACCCGCACTAGCCTCGGTCACGTGAGCATCGACATTGGCGAGAACGGGGCGGAGTTCGTAGTCGTGGCCAACCGGCTGCCGGTTGACCTGGAACGCCTGCCTGACGGCACAGAACGCTGGAAGCACAGTCCAGGAGGGCTGGTCAGCGCGCTGGAACCGTTCTTGCGCTCGCACAGCGGTGCCTGGGTCGGCTGGCCCGGCGTCTCGGACACCGACGTCCCGCCGTTCGAGGACGACGGCCTGCTGCTGCACCCGGTGATGCTGACCGGCGAGGAGGTCCGCGACTACTACGAGGGCTTCTCCAACGGCACGCTCTGGCCGCTCTACCACGACGTCGTCGCGCAGCCCGCGTTCCACCGGCGGTGGTGGAACTCCTACCGCACGGTCAACCAGCGCTTCGCCGACGCGACCGCGAAGGTCGCGGCACAGGGCGCGACGGTGTGGGTGCAGGACTACCAGCTGCAGCTCGTCCCGGCGATGCTCCGCGAGCAGCGCCCCGACCTGCGGATCGGTTTCTTCCTGCACATCCCGTTCCCGCCGGTCGAGCTGTTCATGCAGCTGCCGTGGCGCACCGAGATCATCCGCGGCCTCCTGGGTGCCGACCTGGTCGGCTTCCACCGGCCCGGCGGCGCGCAGAACTTCCTCTGGCTGGCCCGCAGGCTCGTCGGGCTGGAGCCCAGCCGCGGTTCCGTCGGCGTGCGCACGCGGCCCGGTGTCGTGCAGGTCGGCGACCGCACGGTGCGCGTCGGCGCGTTCCCGATCTCGATCGACTCGGCCGGTCTGGACGCGGTCGCGAGGCGCAAGGAAGTCCAGCAGCGCGCCAAACAAATCCGGGCAGACTTGGGAAATCCGAAGAAGATCCTGCTCGGCGTGGACCGGCTGGACTACACGAAGGGCATCGACGTCCGGCTCCGCGCGCTGTACGAGCTGGTCCGCGACCAGCGGATCGACCCGGAGGACGTGGCGATGGTGCAGCTGGCGACACCGAGTCGCGAACGCGTCGACCACTACAAGGCCATGCGCGAGGACATCGAGCGGTCCGTCGGCCGGATCAACGGCGAGTTCGGCCGGGTCGGCAGGCCGGTCGTGCACTACCTGCACCAGTCGGTGGACCGCGAGGAGCTCGTCGCGTTCATGAGCGCGGCGGACGTCATGGTCGTCACCCCGGTCAGGGACGGGATGAACCTGGTCTGCAAGGAGTACGTCGCCTGCCGATATGATCTTGGTGGAGCACTGGTCCTCAGCGAGTTCGCCGGTGCCGCAGCAGAACTGACCAGCGCGTTCCTGGTGAACCCCCACGATCTGGACGGTGTCAAGAACGCTCTGCAGGCAGCCCTCGACATCGATCCGGCTGAGGGCCGCCGTAGGATGCGCGCTCTGCGACGCCAAGTCCTGACCCACGACGTTGACCGCTGGGCGAGGTCTTTCCTCGAGGCACTGGGCACGCAGACTTCCGTCTGAAACAGTTCAGAAAACCCCTTGTCCCATCGAGTGCTTGAGGAGGGGCGTTGACCGCCGAGGCCCTCCCCGCCGACCTGCGCCGAGCCATCGTCCAGCTGGCCCGGACGCCACGACTGCTCGTGGCCTGCGACTACGACGGGACACTCGCACCGATCGTCGAAGACCCGGAGCAGGCACGCCCGCTCCCGGAGTCCGTCGGTGCGCTGCGTTCACTAGCGGGCCTGCACGAGACGACCAGCGCGGTGATCTCCGGTCGCGCGCTGCGCGATCTCGCCACGCTGTCCCGCCTGCCCGGCGAGGTCCACCTCGTCGGCTCCCACGGTTCCGAGTTCGACGTCGGCTTCGTGCACGCGATCGACGCGAACGCGAAGTCGCTGCACCGCCGCATCGAAGCCGAGCTGGAGCAGATCGTCGACGGGCACGAAGGCGTGCACCTCGAGGTGAAGCCGGCCAGCGTCGCCGTGCACGTCCGCCGCGCCACGCCCGAGGTGGGCGCGGTCGTGCTCGACCAGGTGCGTTCCGGCCCGTGCACGTGGGACGGCGTCCAGGTCACCGAGGGCAAGGCCGTCGTCGAGCTGGCCGTCATCCAGACCGACAAGGGCCACGCGCTCGACGTGCTGCGCCACCAGGCGGGCGCGACCGCCGCCGTGTTCCTCGGCGACGACGTGACCGACGAGAAGGCGTTCGCCCGCCTCACCGGACCGGACGTGGGCATCCGCGTCGGCGAGGGCGAGTCGCTGGCGGAGTACACCGTCGCGGACACCACCGACGTCGCGACCGTGCTCGCGTTCCTGCTGGAAGAGCGCAGGAACTGGCTGCACGGCGACCAGGCCGTCCCGATCGAGCGGCTGACCATGCTCGCCAACGAGCGCTCGGTCGGCCTCGTCACGCCGGACGCCAAGATCAACTGGTTGTGCCACCCGGAGCCGGACTCGGCGGCGATCTTCGCCGACCTGCTCGGCGGCCCGGCGGCCGGCCACTTCTCGATCAAGCCGGAGCACGGTTCGCTGCCGCTGGGCCAGCGCTACCTGCCGGGCACGATGATCGTCGAGACTCGCTGGTCCCGGCTGCTCGTCACGGACTACCTGGAGCACGACCTCGCGTCGCACCGCACGGACCTGGTGCGCCGCATCAGCGGCTCCACGAACGCCGTGATCACGTTCGCGCCGCGTCCCGAGTTCGGCCAGGTGCCGGTCCGGCTGCTGCGCGAACGCGACGGCCTGCGCGTCGTCGGCACCTCGGACCCGATGGTGCTGCGCTCCACCGGCGTCGACTGGGAGATCACCTCGGACGGCGTGCAGGAGACCGCACGCGCCATCGTGCGTCCGCGCGAGGGCGCTCCGGTGCTGCTGGAGCTGCGCTGCGGCACGGACGACCTGTCCGAGCACCCGATCGCCGAGCCGTCGCGCCGCGAGCGCGCCGGTGCGTACTGGTCGGAGTGGGCGGACACGCTGGAGCTGCCGCCGCTCGAGACGGACCTGGTGCGCCGCTCGGCGTTGACGCTGCGCGGCCTGGTGCACAAGGACTCCGGCTCCATCATGGCGGCGGCCACCACGTCGCTGCCCGAGGAGCTCGGCGGCATCCGCAACTGGGACTACCGCTACTGCTGGCTGCGCGACGGTGCTTTGACCGCGCAGGCACTGGTCTCGGTGGGCTCGTTCGCCGAGGCCGAGGCGTTCCTCGGCTGGATCCACGGCGTGCTGGCCACACTGCCGGGCCCGGAGCGCCTGCACCCGCTGTACACGTTGCACGGCACCATGCTCGGCGCCGAGGCCGTGATCGACACGCTGCCCGGCTACGCGGGCTCCCGTCCCGTGCGCGTCGGCAACCTCGCGAACCAGCAGGTGCAGCTCGACGTGTTCGGCCCGGTCGTCGACCTGGTCGTGTCGCTGGCGAACGCCCGCGGGTCGTTGACCGACGCGGACTGGACGATGGTCCAGGCGATGGCCGAGGCCGTCGCGCGCCGCTGGCACGAGCCGGACCACGGCATCTGGGAAGAGCGCCACGCCCCGCGCCACCACGTGTACTCCAAGGTCATGTGCTGGGTGACGATCGACCGCGCGATCAAGCTGGGCAAGCAGTTCGGCCGCGCGCTCGACCCGTCCTGGGAGCCGTTGCGCGAGACCATCGGCACCGACGTGCTGAAGAACGGGTGGAGCGACGAGGTCCAGTCGTTCACCACGGCCTACGACGGTGACGACCTCGACGCCGCGTCGTTGTTCGTGGGGCTGGCCGGGATGATCGACCCGGCCGACGAGCGGTTCCAGTCCACGGTCACGGCCATCGAGGCCGAGCTGCGGTCCGGGTCCACCGTGTACCGGTACCGGCGCGACGACGGTCTTCCCGGCGACGAGGGCGGTTTCCACCTCTGCGCCGCCTGGATGATCGAGGCCTACCTGCTCACCGGCCGTCGCACCGAGGCCGAGGAGCTGTTCGCGCAGATGGTCGACGCCGCCGGACCCACGGGCCTGTTGCCAGAGGAGTACGACCCGGTGGCGGAGCGGTCGCTCGGCAACCACCCGCAGGCGTACTCGCACCTGGGCCTGATCCGCTGCGCCCAGCTGCTGTCGCAGTCGTAGCCGGTTGGGGCTGCTCCGGCAGCCCCAACCACGCACGACCAGTTGACACGGTGGCGCCACCCGTCCGGGCTATCGACAGCTACCCCGTTTGACCCCAAAGATCATCCGCATGAAGCGCATGATCACCACGACCGCACTGGCACTGGGCGCACTCGCGTTCGCCGCACCCGTCGCCAACGCGGGCGAGCCCGTCCTCAGCGGCCACGAGAGCGTCAACGTGCCCGGCGGCGCCGGCCACATCGACCTGCACTGGACCGTCATGAACGGCTCGACGTTCGACAACACCATCTCCGGCGACGTCGCGGGCTTCCCCGTCGACAACAACATCAACGTCCCCTGATCTAGAGCCAACCGTTGTCGTGGGCGACCCGAAACGCCTCGACACGACCCGCGACGCCCAGCTTGGTCACCGCGGCGGACAGGTGGTTGCGCACCGTCCCCGCGGACAAGCTGGTGCGTTGCGCGATGAGGGCGACCGGGGTGTCGAACTCCGCCAGCCGCAACACCTCCAGCTCCCGCTGCGTCAGCGGGCAGGGCGGTGCCGTCAACGCGTCGGCGGCCAGCGCGGGGTCGACGTACCGGCTGCCACCGTGGACGCGCCGGATCACGTCGGCCAGCGTCCCGCCGGGCGAGCCCTTCGGCAGGAAACCCTTGGCACCGGCCACGAGCGCCTGCTGCAGGTGCGGCGGCCGTCCGCGCCCGGTCAGGATCACCACCGCGCACGACGGCAGCACGCTCGTCAGCTCGGCGGTGACCTCCAGGCCGTCCAGCTCGGGCATCTGCAGATCCACCACGGCGACATCGGGCCGATGGGCCAGCGCGAGATCGACCGCGGCCCGCCCGTCAGCGGCGCGCGCCACCACGGAGAGGTCCGGCTCCAGCTCCAGCAACGCGGCCAGCGCGTCGCGGATGAGCTCCTCGTCGTCGGCGAGCAGGACGCGGATCACGGCGCCGGGACCACGACGTCGAGGATGAACACGCCATCCCGCGAGGAGGTGCGCACCGTGCCACCCACGGCGGCCAGACGTTCCGAAGTGCCGCGCAGGCCGAAGCTCAGACGATCACCGACGGGGGTGCCCGCGCCGTCGTTCGCGATGGTCATGCGCGTCTCCTCCGCGTCGTGGCTGACGTCGATCGTGCACCACGCGGCCGCGCTGTGGCGCAGCACGTTGGTGCAGCCCTCGCGCAACGCCAGCGCGAGCTGAGTGGCCACCTCGCCGGAGATCTCCGCGGGCGAACCACTCGTCGTGCACCGGATCCCCGCGTCGCGCAGCACGTTCTCCACCGCCACCAGCTGATCACCGAGGTCGACCGCGCGGTACCCGTGCACGGCCTCGCGGACCTCGGTCAGCGCCGACGAGGCCAGGCTCCGCACCTCCGCCGCCTCGGCCGCCGACCGCGCCGGGTCGACGCCGCTCAACCGCGATGCGAGCTCCGCCTTCAGCGCGATCACGGCCAGCCGGTGGCCGAGCAGGTCGTGCACGTCGCGAGCGAACCGCAGCCGTTCCTCGGACACCGCGAGCCTGGCCACCGCTTCACGTCCCGCCCGTGCGTCGAGCAGGAGGTGCCACAGCCGGAACGGCAGCACGGTCGTCGCGATGACCGAGGCCGCGATCGAGGCCGCGATCACGCCGTGGGTGAGCGGCGAGCCACCTGCGACCGCACCCACCCCGACCGCGACGACCACCGTCGAAGCAGCGGCCACCCAGCGCCAGACCCCGTTGAGCAGCAACGGCACGAAGCCCGCGGTCGCGCCGCCGATCCAGGCCCAGGTGTAGCGGTCGTCCGGGCCCGCGGGCGCGACCAGGAAGATCGACAGCACCGTCGCGGCCGCGAAACCCCAGCCGAGCAGCCGCCGGTGCCGCTCGGACACCGACGGCGTCGCGGCCGCGTGGAGAGCCGAGGCGTGCGCGACGGTCAGCAGCAGCACGCCCGCCACACCGAGCCATCGCCACACGGGGCTGGGCTCGCCGAGCACCGAGATCACCGGCACGACCAGGCAGCCGAGCCACATCACGCCGACCGCGGCCAGGATCGCCCTGCGCTCCACCGCCACCCCCTCAGACCAAGAACAGCACGATTGTCGCGGCGATGACCAGGTCGACCACACCGCACCACTCCGACCACCAGCGCGGCGCCACCCGGTCGGCGCGGTGGTGCGCGAAGTCCCACACGGCGTGGAGGCCCCAGCCCGCCGCCACGACCCACAGCGACCACTCGACGTTCGCCGCGAGCACGGCCAGCGCCAGGTAGAGCGCGAACCCGGCCACCTGCACCGCGAGCATCCGCCGATCCGCGAACTGCCCGCGCACCACGCCGAAGAACAGGTAGGCCGACGGCAGGAGCAGCAACGTCCACGGCTCGGGGGCGCTCGGGCTCTGCCAGTTGTCCCCCACCATCGCCAGCGCGATCCACGTCGGCGCGCGGTGCGCGAGCACCCGGACCAGCGGATGCGCCGTCCCGGAGTGGTGCCGCGAGTACTCCTCCCGATGGGCGAGCATCGCGAACGCCATGGCGGGCAGCATCAGCACGTGCCCGCCCATCACCACGTGCTCGCCGGGCAGGAAACCCAGCCAGTGCGGCACGAGCAGCACCAGGTAGGGCAGGTACATCGCCGCGGCCATCTCCACGACCCTGGCCCACCCGTGGCCGCGGTGGAGCATCCAGACGGTCATCGCGACCGTCATGCCGGTCGCGGCGACGAACGCCGCCACGTCCGGCCGCTGCGGCGTGCCGACGAGCTGGTCGGCCAGCGCCATCCCGACGAGCATCGCCACGACCATCTCGGCGGCGTGGCGGAAGAAGTGGCGCCACCGCGCCTCGGTTCCGATCACTGAAGTACTCATGCCACGAGCGTCGGTCCGGCGCCGCGCAAGTTCTATCCGCACCTGTCACGACTCGGCCATGCGTTCCGCACGGGTCACCCATGCACTTACTGCATATCAGGATATGGCCAGAAACGCTTTTTCTAACCGTGAATGCGTTAACGAAGAATGTAACGCGATATCAAAAGTGATCCGCGTCACACCATTGATCCGAGATGGCTTCGCGCGCGTGTAGGGGCCGTCACACACGCGCCGCCATGAGCCGACAAGGAATCTCATGAAGAGGACGCTCACAGCGATCGCGGTCGGGATGACCGTCTTCGCCATCACCCCCGCGACCGCCGACGCAGCACCGGGCCGCTCCAGCGTGATCCTGATCGACAAGAAGGACTTCGCAGGTGACGCGGTCGCCGAGGGCCTAGCCGGCAGGGGCTGCCACAACGTGTCGCAGGACAACATGGCCACCTCGGTCATGCCCTACGGCAAGGTCACCCTCTGGGAGAACCGGAACTGCAAGGGCCGCAAGCTCGTACTCAAGGGTAACGTCGCGGATCTCGGCGAATTCAAGTTCGACAACACGACGTCGTCCGTGTCGTTCAGCTGATAGCCGTGAATGTGATCCGGACCACTCCGTTGATCCGGATCGCATTCCAGCCCGTGTCTCCAATGACCGACAAGCTCCCCACGGATTATCAGCGAGGTTTACTCATGAAGAAGACGCTTGCCGCCATCGCCATTGGTATGACCGCTTTCGCCTTCGTTTCCGGAACCGCTGCCGCAGCTCCGAAGAGCACCAGCGTGATCCTGATCGACGAGGCGAACTTCGCTGGTGACGCCGTCGCCGAGGGCCTGGCGGGCAAGGGCTGCCAGAACGTCTCGCAGGACGACATGGCGACCTCGCTCGAGCTCTTCGGCGGCCCGATCACGCTGTGGTCCGAGCGCAACTGCAAGGGCGAGAAGCTGGTCGTGACCGGTGACGTCGCCGACCTCGGCGAGTTCGGCTTCGACAACAAGACGTCGTCCATCTTCATGGGCTGACGTCTCTCTGACGGAGATGGCGCGGCAGACGTGCCGCGTCATCTCCCCTTGTTCAGCCCCAGCACGTCCAGAGCGGTCTGCAGGTCGTGCGCGACCAGCGCCCGCACCCCGTCCGGCAGCGGACCCGCGTCCGGCGGCACCAGCGCCTTCTTGAACCCCAGGCGCACGGCTTCGGCCAGCCGCCGCCCCACGCCGTTGACCCGCCGGATCTCCCCCGCGAGCCCCACCTCGCCCAGCACCACCAGGTCCGCGGGCAGCGCGATCTCCCGCTCGGCCGACGCCACCGCGAGCACCACGGCCAGGTCCGCGGCGGGCTCGATCAGCCGCATGCCGCCGACCGTCGCGGTGAACACGTCCTTCTGGAACAGGTTGACCTTGCCGCGCTTCTCCAGCACCGCGAGCGCCATGGCGATGCGCGCCGAGTCGAGCCCGCTCACCGCGCGCCGAGGCGCGGGCAGGCTGGTCTTCGCCACGAGCGCCTGCACCTCACCCAGCATCGGCCGCTTGCCCTCGACGATCACCGTCACCGCCGTGCCCTCCACGGCCTTCTCCCGGCGCGTCAGGAACAGGCCGGAGGGGTCGGGGACGCCCACGATGCCGTCGTCGCGCAGCTCGAAGCAGCCGACCTCGTCCGCGGCGCCGTAGCGGTTCTTGATCCCCCGCAGCAGCCGCAGGCTGGAGTGCCGGTCGCCCTCGAACTGCAGCACCACGTCCACCAGGTGCTCCAGCACGCGCGGACCCGCGACCGAGCCGTCCTTCGTCACGTGCCCGACCAGGACGATCGGCAGCCCGCGCTCCTTCGCCAGCGCGATCAGTCCCGATGCGACGGACCGCACCTGAGTCACGCCACCGGGCGTGCCGTCGACGCTCAGCGTGGACATGGTCTGGATCGAGTCGACGATCACCATGCTCGGCTTCACCGCGTCGACCTGGCCCAGCAACGACGACAGCTCGCTCTCCGCCGCCAGGTACATCTCGTCGTGCAGGTTGCCCGTGCGCTCGGCCCTCAGCCGCACCTGACCGGCCGACTCCTCGCCCGTGACGTAGAGGCAGCGGCCCATCGTCGACGCCCAGCGGTGCGCGACCTCCAGCAGCAGGGTCGACTTGCCGACACCCGGCTCACCCGCGAGCAGCACGACGGCGCCCGGCACGAGGCCGCCGCCGAGCACCCGGTCCAGCTCGTCGACGCCGGTCGGGTTCGCGCGAGCCGACTCGATGTCGACCTCGCCGATCGGCCGCGCCACCGAGCTGGGCGCACCCGCCAGCACCCGTGCCGCGGGCGCCACGCCGCGTTCCTCGACGCTGCCCCACGCCTGGCACTCCGGGCAGCGGCCGAGCCACTTCGCCACCTCGTGCCCGCACTCCGCACACCGGAAGATCGGCCGCGCCGCATTCTTCGCCACGCCGCGAACGTTAGGGCACAGGTCTGACACTCCCGGCCCCGAACAGCCGGAAGGGCCGCGACTCGGACTGAGTCGCGGCCCTTCCGGAACAGCTGCGGACTAGTGGCCGCCCTCGTGGCCCTCGCTGACGCGGGCCTCGCTGGACGGCGCGACCGGCACGTCCAGGGTGAGCGGGCCGGCCTTCTCGAACAGGAAGGTGACCTTGATGGTCTGACCGGCCACGACGTCCTGCACGAGGCCCTTCAGCACGATCTTGATCTTGCCGACGGGCAGGTCCGACGCGGCCTTCGACGAGGACGTCGTCGGCTTCACCGAGCTCGAACCCGACGCGGAGCCGGAGGGCGAGCCGGTGGACGACGGCGCCACCGAGGAGGAACCCGGCGTGCTCGTGCCGGTCACGCTCGGCGTCGAGGAGCTGGTCCCGTGCGCCGATGACGACGAGTGCGCGGCCGACGAAGAGGTCGGGTGCGGCGTGCTGGACCCGGTCGAGTGCTCCGCACCCTCGGCGTCCGCGCGCAGCGCGAACTGGCCGGGCAGGTCGGCGACGCCCTCGATCTCCGCGTCACCGGTGGCGAACGGGCTGCTGATGGACAGCAGCTTGTCCGGGGTGGCGCCCGAGTTCGCGATCACGAGGATCACCGGGGCGTCCTCACCCGCCTGGTAGCGGTTGCCTTCGTGCGGGTAGGCGAGCATCGCGTTGCGCACGCCGAGCGAGCCGACATCGCCGCTCGCACCGTCGACCGCGGCGACCTGCGTGTCGGTCTGGGTGACCTGACCGGCGCTGCAGCCTGCCGCGAAGAGACCGAGACCAGCGGCCAGGGCCGCCGTCGCGACCAACCGGCGAGAGACCTTTGAGTTCACGGCTCCAGCGTCCTTCCTAGGGAACAACCACCAGGCAAGGAGCCTAACCGGGGCCCTCGAACGGCATGGCACGTGGTGCCAGTCGATCTTTGCTGCCCCGTACGTTGCACGCGAACGGGCGGTTTGTCAACCCCCCACATGGCCCTGACCAGCACTTACGGATCATCGCTCGGTCATCGGGGGATTGCCGGACGTGTTAGGATGGAGTCAGCGAAAGGGGCAGAGGACACATGGTTTTCAAGGTCGGAGAGACCGTCGTCTACCCGCACCACGGTGCCGCTCTCATCGAAGCAATCGAGACCCGTGTGATCAAGGGCGAGGAGAAGAAGTACCTCGTCCTCAAGGTCGCGCAGGGAGATCTCACCGTTCGAGTTCCCGCTGACAACGCCGAGATCGTCGGCGTGCGTGACGTTGTCGGCCAGGAGGGTCTCGACCGGGTTTTCGAGGTCTTGCGTGCTCCCCACACCGAGGAGCCGACCAACTGGTCTCGGCGGTACAAGGCCAACCTTGAGAAGCTCGCGTCGGGCGATGTGAACAAGGTTGCGGAAGTGGTGCGCGATCTCTGGCGGCGCGAGAAGGATCGTGGCTTGTCCGCCGGCGAAAAGCGAATGCTCGCGAAGGCACGGCAGATACTGGTGAGCGAACTGGCGCTGGCCGAGGGCACCGACGAGGACAAGGCGGAGGTCCTCCTCGACGAAGTCCTCGCTACCGCCTCCTGACACAGCCCGAAACCTCCACTCGGAAACCGCGAACATGAGTGTGGTCGCGCTCGTGCCCGCGGCAGGACGGGGCGAACGCCTGGGTTACGGGATGCCCAAGGCGCTCGTTCCAGTCAACGGACAGCCTTTGCTGGCTCGTGCCGTACGTGGCCTGTTCGCGTCAGGTTGCGTGCATCACGTCGTCATCGCGGCACCTCCGTCCGATGTGGACGCAGTGAACACCGTCACCGCCTCGCTGGCTCCGGTCGGCGGGGCGGTGCACGTGCTTCCGGGGGGCGCCGAGCGCACGGACTCCGTCCGCCTCGCGCTCGAGTTCGCGCTCGCCGAGATCCCTGACACCCGCGTCGTGCTCGTCCACGACGCCGCGCGCGCCTTCACCCCGCCCGAGGTCGTCAAGACCGTCGTCGACGCGGTGCTGAGCGGCGCGGACGCCGTCATCCCGGTGCTCCCGGTCGCGGACACCATCAAGCAGGTCGACCAGGCCGGTGTCGTCGTCGCCACACCCGATCGGGCGGTCTTGCGCATCGTGCAGACCCCGCAGGGTTTCGACGCGAAAGTGCTGGCCAGCGCATACCGCTCCGGTGTGACCGCCACGGACGACGCCGCGCTCGTCGAGCTGCTGGGCGTCCCGGTGACCACGGTGCCCGGACACCCGCACGCCATGAAGATCACCACGCCGTTCGACCTCGCGGTCGCCGAAGCGGTGCTGACAGGAGGAAACGCGTGAGGATCGGCCAGGGTGTCGACGTCCACCCGATCGAGCCCGGCCGCGAGTGCTGGATGGCCGGCCTGCTCTGGGAGGGCGTCGACGGTTGCGCCGGTCACTCGGACGGCGACGTCGCGGCGCACGCCCTCTGTGACGCACTCCTCTCCGCTGCAGGCCTCGGCGACCTGGGAGCGATCTTCGGAACATCCGATCCGCGCTGGTCAGGAGCCCACGGCACGGAGTTCCTCGCCGAGGCGCGACGGCTCGTCGAAGAGGCCGGATACCGTGTGGGGAACGCCACAGTCCAGGTGATCTGCAACGCCCCGCGCATCGGCAAGCGCCGCCAGGAAGCCGAGGAAGCGCTGTCCAAGGCCGTCGGCGGCCCGGTGTCGGTGTCCGGGACGACCAGTGACGGTCTCGGCCTCACCGGCCGGGGAGAGGGCGTCGCGGCCATCGCGTCGGCACTGCTGATCTCCGTAACCTGAGCGGCATGGTGCTCAGTGAGACACATCGCGATCTGCTCGACGGCAAGAACTTCGCGACCATCGCGACCCTGAACCCGGACGGCAGCCCGCACACCTCGGTGGTGTGGGTGAAGCGCGACGGCGACGACGTCCTCGTGTCCACCGTGATGGGGCGCAAGAAGGACCGGAACCTGCGCAAGGACCCGCGGGTCAGCATCAACGTGGTCGACCACGCGAACCCGTACCGCTACACCGAGTTCCGCGGCGAGGTCACCCTCTCGCTCGAGGGCGGCGACGAGCTGATCAACGAGCTGGCGCACAAGTACGTCGGCACGGACTACCAGGGCGACATCGGCACGGACAACGTGCGCGTGGTCGTCCGCCTCCGCCCGAGCAAGATCACCGGCGCCTCCTAGGGCAGCTGGATGCTGGCGGTGCCGCCGTCGAGGTCGACCCGGCTGCGCGGCGGTGCGCCGTCCTCCTCGTCGTCGCGCATCATCAGCTCGGCCTTGCGGTGCTCGAGCTCATCGGCCTTGCCCGCCTCGAACGTGGCGCCGAGCTGCTCGAACCCGACCGCGGACACCGGCGTGCCCCGGCGGCCGCGCACGACGAGCTCGATCACGGCCAGCACGACCAGCAGGCACACCAGACCCGGCAGCGACATCGCCCAGAACCAGCCCATGCAGTGACAACTCCGGAAGTGGGCGAATGGTGCCCGCTGCCGGAGTTCGTCGACCAGCGGACCAAGTGGTCCAGACCAGGTAGCGTGGCAGGCATGACCATCCGCGCCGCGCTCTTCGACTTCTCCGGCACGTTGTTCCGGATGGAACACCCCGAGATCACCGAGCTGGGTGACGTGCTGCGGGCCGCGACGGCCCCCAGCGACCCGGCGCTGGCCGAGGCGTGGGAGCGCCGCGACCTCGACGCCGACCAGCACCGGTACGTGTTCCTCACGCTGCTGCGCCAGGCCGGGCTCCCCGACCCGGACGGCTTCTACGAGCGCATGTGCGGCACCGAGTTCTGGGTGCCGTACCCGGACACCGCCGCGGCGCTGGAGCTGCTGGCGGACGTCCCGGTCGCGGTGGTCAGCAACATGGGCTTCGACATCCGGCCCGCTCTCGACGCGCACGGCCTCAGCCAATACGTCGACGAGGTCGTGCTGTCGTTCGAGGAGGGCGTGATCAAGCCCGACCCGAAGATCTTCAAGATCGCGTGCGAACGGCTCGGCGTCGACCCGGCCGAGACGGTCATGGTCGGCGACAGCGAGGAAGCCGACGGCGGCGCGCGGGCGATCGGGTGTCAGTTCGCTCTGGTCGAGCCGCTCCCGACTGGTGACCGCGCAGAATCACTCCTGGCGGTCGCCCGTACCATCTCTGTGTGAGCCTCCACATCTACGACACCGCGAGCCGGAGCATGCGGGAGTTCCACCCGCAGGTCAACGGGACGGCGTCGATCTACGTGTGCGGGGCGACCGTGCAGGGCATCCCGCACATCGGGCACGTCCGCAGCGGCCTGAACTTCGACGTGCTGCGCCGCTGGCTGGCGCGCGACGGCGCCGACGTGACGCTGGTCCGCAACGTCACGGACATCGACGACAAGATCCTCAGCAAGGCCGCCGAGCACGACCGGCCGTGGTGGGAGTGGGCGTACACGCACGAGCGCGCCTTCGAGGACGCCTACGAGGCGCTCGGCTGCCTGCCGCCGTCGTACGCGCCGCGCGCCACCGGGCACGTGACGCAGATGGTCGAGCTGATGCAGCGGCTGATCGACAAGGGGCACGCGTACGCCGTGGACGGCGACGTGTACTTCTCCGTGTCGTCGTTCCCCGAGTACGGCGCGCTGTCCCGGCAGAAGGTCGCGGACGTGCAGCAGGGCGAGACGGACGTGCGCGGCAAGCGCGACGCGCGTGACTTCACGCTGTGGAAGTCGGCGAAGCCCGGCGAGCCGTCGTGGCCCACGCCGTGGGGCGACGGGCGTCCCGGCTGGCACCTCGAGTGCTCGGCGATGGCGACGAGCTACCTGGGCCACACGTTCGACATCCACGGCGGCGGCATCGACCTGATCTTCCCGCACCACGAGAACGAACAGGCCCAGTCCCGCGCGGCGGGCGACGGGTTCTCGAACTACTGGATGCACAACGCGTGGGTCACGCTCAGCGGCGAGAAGATGTCGAAGTCGCTGGGCAACACGGTGTCCATCCCCGAGATGCTGAAGCGCGTGCGCGCGGCCGAGCTGCGCTACTACCTCGTCGGCCCGCACTACCGGTCGATGATCGAGTACTCCGAGGAGGCGCTGCAGGAGGCGGTGACGGCGTACCGCCGCATCGAGTCGTTCCTGCGCCGCGCCGCGGAGCGCACCGGGCCGGTGAAGCTCGGTGGCGAGATGTGCCCGGACTTCGTCACCGCGATGGACAACGACCTCGGCACGCCGCAGGCGCTGGCCGCGCTGCACAACAAGGTGCGCGAAGGCAACACGGGGCTGGCCGACGGTGCCGACCAGGTCGTGCGCGAAGCGGCCGAGTGCGTGCGCCGGATGGCGGATGTGTTGGGCGTGGATCCGTTGTCGGACAAGTGGAACGACACTTCCACCGCCGACACGGGCACGCGCCAGGCGTTGACCGCGCTGGTCGAGCGAGTGCTCGCGGACCGGCAGCAGGCGCGCAAGGAGAAGGACTTCGCTCGGTCGGACGCGCTGCGCGACCAGCTGATCGAAGCAGGGATCGCCGTCGAGGACACCCCCGACGGTCCACAGTGGACGTTGAGGGAAGACTGAGCTCGTGGCTGGCAACTCCAAGCGCAAGGGCGCGATGCGCAATCCGGGCTCGAAGAAGGGCGCGGTCGTCGGCTCCGGCGGGCAGAAGTCCAAGGGCCTGCAGGGCAAGGGCCCGACGCCGAAGGCGGCCGAACGCCCGAACCACCCCGCGTACAAGCGCGCGAAGGCGGCGGCGAAGCAGGACGCCGTCAGGCAGACGCGGCGCAAGTCGGCGGGCAAGGAGCCGGAGACCGTCGCCGGCCGCAACCCGGTCGTCGAGTGCCTGCGCGCGGGCACGCCCGCGACGGCGCTGTACGTCGCGCTCGGCATCGAGGCGGACGACCGCGTGGCCGAGGCCGTGCGCCTGGCCGCGGACCGGGGCATCTCGGTGCTCGAGGTGACCCGCAACGAGCTGGACCGCATCACCGGCGGCGCACTGCACCAGGGCCTCGGCCTGCAGGTGCCGCCGTTCGAGTACGACACACCGGACCAGCTGCTCGAGTTCGCGCTGCGGGCCGACGAGGCCCCGCTGCTGGTGGCGCTGGACGGGGTCACCGACCCGCGCAACCTCGGCGCGGTCGTGCGGTCCGCCGCCGCGTTCGGCGCGCAGGGCGTGCTGCTCCCGCAGCGGCGCAGCGCGTCCGTGACGGCCGTGGCGTGGCGGACCTCCGCGGGCACCGCGGCGAAGCTGCCGATCGCGATCGCCACGAACCTGACGCGGACGCTGAAGGACTGGGCGTCCGAGGGCCTGATGATCGTGGGCCTCGACGCCGACGGTGACGTGGACGTCGACGGCCTCGACCTGGCGACCGGCCCGCTCGTGGTCGTCGTCGGCTCCGAGGGGCGCGGGCTGTCGCGGCTGGTCAAGGAGAGCTGCGACCAGACCGTCTCCATCCCGATGGCGCCCGGTGTCGAGTCGCTCAACGCCTCCGTGGCGGCCGGCGTGGTGCTGGCCGAGGTGGCGCGCAGGCGGCGCGTCGAAGCTCGCGGCTGATTCTCCGCGGTTCCCCTGGTGCGCGGGCACGCTGTCGCAAGCGTCCCCGCCCAGGGGATCCCCTGATGTCCATTCTCCCGCGAAGCACCGACAATTCGGCGCCCCCAGCTTGATCAACGGCCCGTTCACGCCACGTCTGTGGCACCTCCCAGGCGCGGGGTGAGACAGCGAATGTGACGTAGGCCGATCGGCCCTCCGCCGCCAGCACCAATCGCTAATCTCTGCAGGCGATGTCGTTCACCTCACCGCTGTTCCTCTGGTTCTTCATGCCAGCCGTGCTGGCGGCCGTCCTGGTCGCCCCACGGCTCTGGCGCAACGGTGTCGTGGCCGTGGCGAGCCTGCTGTTCTACGCCACGGGTGCGGGCGCGACGACGTTGCTGCTGCTGGCGTGCATGGTGGTGAACTACCTCGCGGGCCCGCGGCTCGAGGTCGGCGCGACGCCGGACAAGCAGCGCAGGCAGTTGCTGATCGGCGTCATCGCGGTGGACCTGTCGGTGCTGGCGATCTGGAAGTACGCGGGCTTCGCGACGGAGCAGTTCGCGAACATCGCGAAGGTCGTCGGCGCGGACCTGCCGGTGGTGCACCTGGCGCTGCCGATCGGCATCTCGTTCTACACGTTCCACCACATCTCGTACGTGGTGGACATCTACCGCGGCGAGCGCCACGCGGCGCGCAACCCGGTCTCGTTCGTCACCTACATCGCGATGTTCCCGCAGCTCGTCGCGGGCCCGATCGTGCGGTACCGGGAGATCGCGGACCAGCTGCCGCAGCAGCGCGAGAACCGGCTCGACGACATCGCCGCGGGATTCCCGCGGTTCGCGCTCGGCATGTGCAAGAAAGTGATCATCGCCGACTCGCTGGCCCCGCTGGCCGACGCGTGCTTCGCGACGCCCGGTGACCAGATGACGTTCGGCATCGCGTGGCTCGGCGCGATCACGTACACGCTTCAGCTGTACTTCGACTTCTCCGGTTACTCGGACATGGCCATCGGGCTCGGGCGCATGCTCGGATTCCGTCTCCCGGAAAACTTCGCGCGCCCCTATTCCTCGGTCACCATCACCGAGTTCTGGCGGCGCTGGCACATGTCGCTGTCGCGCTGGTTCCGCGACTACGTGTACATCCCGCTCGGCGGCAACCGGCGCGGAGTGCGCACGACGTATCGCAACCTCGGAATCGTCTTCGTGCTCACCGGTTTCTGGCACGGCGCGAACTGGACGTTCCTCGTGTGGGGTCTTTACCACGGTGCGCTGCTCGTGCTCGAACGCCGATTCGGCTGGGACGTCGCTCCGGACGACAAGCGCAGGATGATCACGCGCCGGGTCGCGACGATGCTGCTGGTGCTCGTCGGCTGGGTGTTCTTCCGCGCGCCGGACCTCGGCCGCGCGTTCACGATGCTCGGGCACATGCTGGTCCCGGACTTCACGGGCCTGTCAGAGGCCGTGTCGGTCGCGGCGACGAACCAGCGCGTCGTGTTGCTGCTGGTGGCAATGGTGATCGTGGTGTTGCCGGCGGAACCGGTGACCGGACCGTTCCTGGAGGCTTCTCGGACGCGCGCGGCGAACGCATTGCGAATAACATTCATGACTGCCGGAGTCGCCTACTCGGCGATCTTGGTCGCGGCTGGAACGTTCAGCCCCTTCCTCTACTACCAGTTCTGAGAATTCGCTACCATTCCTCCTCGCATCGCAAACTGATCGCAAGAAAAGGAAGCGGATGCGAGGGCCCAGTTGGTAGACCCGTCTCAGTGGACTGATCCACTTGGCCCAACAGGTGACATCCCAACGGAGGTAGCCGTCACCCAGAGTGACTCAGGGGGCTCCGACCAGGGGTAAATCTCGTCAACTGTCAAGATTTAACCCTCAACTTTTCGCTATTGTAACTACCTTGAGTAATTGACCTGCTCCGTTCAGGTACACACTGTGGTAGGACAGACGCTGAACGATCCGGCAGCTTCTACCGTTGCTATCCGAGAAATAGTTACTTCGGGCGGGGGTAACGTGACTCATCGCAGAGCGAGCTCCCACGGTGCCCTTCGCGGGCTGCTCGTGCTGCGCGAGTTCCGTGGGATGTGGATCGCGTCGACCGTGTCCACGGCCGGCGACTCGCTCGCGACCGTCGCGTTGTCACTCCTCGTGTACGACCGCACGAAATCGCCCGCGTGGACCGCTGCCGTCTACGCGATGACAATGCTCCCGACGCTTGTTTCCGGCCCGATGCTGGCCTGGCTCGCGGACCGTTTCCCGAGGCGCGCGGTGATGGTGATCTGCGCGTGGCTCCAAGCGGCGCTCGTCGCGCTGATGGCGATTCCGCAGGTACCGCTCGCGGTGATGATCGTGCTGCTGGTGCTCGTGCAGATGATCGCGTCGCCGTTCCTCGCCGCGCAGGAGGCGACCCTCCCGTCGGCGCTGCCGAAGGAGCGCTACAACGACGGCGTCGCGTTGTTCGGGTCGTCGGTCGACGTCGCTCAGATGGTCGGGCTCGCGGGCGCGGGCTTCATCGTGGCCGCCATGGGCCCTCAGGCCGCGCTGGCCGTCGACGCCGCGACGTTCGTGCTCGTCGCCATCCTCATCCAGTTCTCGGTCGTCCACCGCCCCGCCGCGGACCCGCTGGCGCGTGCGCCGCGCCGCAAGGGCATCGGTGTCGGCGACGAGCCCAAGCCGAAGCGCAACACCCTCAACCTGATCTTCAGCACGCCGACGCTGCGCAGCGTTCTCGGACTGCGGCTGCTCGCCGGGTTCGCGATGGTGCCCGCGGGCCTCGCGGTGCCGCTGGCGGTCGAGCTGGGCGCGCCGTGGTCGGCGGGTCTGATCCTCGCCCTCGAGCCCGCGACGAACGTCGTCGGCGTGGCGCTGCTCTACCGGTTCGTGCGGGACGATCGCGCGCGGGACCGGCTCATCGGCCCGCTGGCCATCCTGTCATTGGTTCCGCTTATCGGTTTCGCGAGCGATCCGAATCTCGTATGGACTGTCGCGTTGCTCACGATCGCGGGTCTGGCTGGTGCTTTTCACACCCCCGCGCGCGCAGCATGGGGGCGCACCATGCCCGATGCGTACCGGGGCAGGGCGCACGGCATCGCACGCACCGCGCTCCGCGCCAGCCAGGGCGGTGGCATGGCGATCGGCGGGACCGTCGCGCAGGCGGTCGGCTCGATCACCCTCACCATCGCAGGTGCGGGCGCCGTGGGGGCACTGCTGGCCATTCGTGCGGCGAGTTCTTGGTCACGCGCGAACAACGAAGTGAGTGCGGACGTGACGCTGTGAAACAAGACACTCACCTGTAGCGATAACTGGGTAGGGACGCTCGCCGACGAAGGGAGAAGAGAAGGAACAACAAGATCACCACTCGCGGTCATCACGCATGACGGACCTACTTCCTGATCACCGGGGGGACTGAACAGGGGAACTAGGGGCAGGAGTTCACCACTCGCGGTCGTCACGCACGACGATCACCTCCTGCGGAGACGAGGCCAGATGAGCACGTACCAGGACCCCCGGAACAGTGTGACTGACCGAGGACCAAGGGGGCATATGTGAGTTCGAGTTTGACGGATGGGCGTCGAACCAGCACAACGATGTGGAAGCGATTCGGTGACTGGGAACTTTGGCGTTTGCCGAGGAAAGCCGTCGCCTATCTACTCACCGTAGAGCTTTCGCTACTCGTTGTGTTGGCCGTTGTGCTGACGAACTCTCCGCTGCCGTCAAAACTCGATCTGTTGCGCGCGGTGGGATTGTCGCTCGCAATGGTGGTCCATTTGGTCGCCGTCCGAAGGGCCGAAGAAAGTCGGCGTGACGCGGCACAGGGCCCGCACATCATGCTGACGTCGGTCTGGACGTTCGCGGCTGTCGTCGCGCTGCCCGCGACCCTCACGGTCGCCCAGATACTGCTCCTCCGCCTCATCACCCTGCAGATCGCCCGCCGATCGCCTCACCGCTACGTCTTCACGTCGGTGAGCATGCTGATCAGCGCGTTGGCCGGCGCGGGCGTGGTGTGGTGGGCGACGACGTGGCCGCACGCGCACCACGACTGGTACACCGACGTCACGTTCTTCGCGCTGATCGTGCTGGCCGGGGCCGTCTACGGCGCCCTGCAGGCCGTGCTGGTCGGTTTCGCGATGAAGCTGACGCTCCCCGAGCGCCCGTTCCTGTCCACGCTGGGCAGCCGCGCGGACAACCTGCTCGACCTCATCACGCTCGCCGGCGGCGCCATCATCGGCCTGCTGATGGTGATGCACTGGGCCGCGCCGCTGCTGGCCCTGCTCCCCATGATCGCGGTCAACCGGATGCTGGACGAGGCCAGGCAGCGCCAGGAGCACATGGAACGCCTGCTCCGCGAGCAGCGCCAGGCCCACCAGCAGCTCACGCAGGACGCGCACACCGACTTCCGCACCGGCCTGCTGAACACCAACGGCCTCGCCGAGTACGCGAACCGCGTCGTCGAGCGGTGCATGACCGACTCGCAGCCGGTGACGATCCTGGTCATCGACCTGGACTTCTTCAAGCGCATCAACGACACGTGGGGCCACCCCGCTGGCAACGCCGTGCTCGCCGAGGTCGGCCGGATCCTGCGCGAGAAGCTCCGCCCCGGCGACGTGGCCGCCCGCGACGGCGGCGAGGAGTTCGTCGTCGCGCTGGCCGACACGGGCCTGGCGCAGGGCGTGGCGATCGCCGAGCGCATCCGCGAGGCCATCGGTGAGCTGGCCGTGCTGACCACGGACAAGCACCGCAACGTGGTCACCCTGTACGGCCGCGAGCTGACCGAGGTGGGCGAGCCGGACACCCGCGCCATCTCGTCGTCGATCGGCGTGGCCGTGATCCCGGACAACGGCGACAGCCTGGCCGCCGCCCAGCACAGCGCCGACGCGGCCCTCTACAAGGCCAAGGAGAACGGCCGCAACCAGGTCCGCGTCGCCGGCCTGGACATCCCGCCGCGGCTGCTCCCGGCCCCGCGCCACGACGAGATCACGAAGCCGATCAGCACCCGCACCGCCTAGGCCAGGGCCCGCCGGGCGTAGGCGCGGACGTCCGCGTCGGTGTCGGACAACGCCCCTTCCAGCGCCTCGGCGACCGCACGGGACGGCAGCCACCGCGGCAGCACCTGGACCGCCGCCTTGCGGACGTCCAGGTTCGGATCGGCCAGCGCGGTGATCACCGGCTCCGCCGAGTCGAGGGCTCGCACGGCCCCCACCCGGACCTCCCACGCCTCGTCGGACACGGCCGCGAGCGCCAGTGCGTGCAGGACCCGCGGGTGGTCGAGACGAGGCGCCGACGAGAGCGCGGCCGCCCGCACCAGCGGGTCCGGATCGGTCGCCAGCCGGGCGAGGACATCGGGATCGTCTATACCTCGGGCCACCAGAACGCGCAGCTCGCGCTCCGGATCGGTGGCCGCGGCGGCCAGCAGGGCGGTCTCGCGCAGCGACACCAAACCTCGGATCGCCGACGCCCGAGCAGCCGGATCCGGGTCCTCCAGCGCGGCCGCGTAGTCGGCGGCGCCACCCAGTCGCAACGCCCACAGCACCTCCAGCGCCACCGCGCGCGCCGGTGACGCGACCAGTGCGTCGCGCAGGGCGGGGCTCGGCGGCACCACCTCCACCAGCTCGCGCAGGCCCGCGGCGGCCGCGGCCCACACGAGCGGATCTTCCATCGCCCTGACCAGCGCGAACTCGAACCCGGACGGCACGGCCTCGGTCAGCACCGCGACCGCGGCTCGCCGCACGGCCGGATCGGGGTCGGTGAGGAACGGCTCCAGGTCGTTCAGCGCGGGCTGCGTGTCCACCAGCTCCAGCAGCGCGAGCAGCCGGGGCGACGAGACGGCCTCGGAGGGGCAGGAAGAGTCCACAGTGGACGAAGAGACCATGACCGACCGGCTGCCGAGGTACTCGAACGTCCCCGGCCGGTGCTCGACGCCGTCCACCGGCACCAGGTACGGGTTGACCGGCCGTTTCACGAACTCCATCTCGCCCGCGGCGTTCTTCCGCAGGTTGAGGTGGTGGAACCAGGTGTCGTCGTCACGGCCGGGCAGGTCGACGCGCGAGTGGTAGAGGCCCCAGCGCGACTCGGTGCGCATCAGCGACGCGTGCGCGGCCATCTCGGCGCAGTCGCGGATGAACGACACCTCCACGCACCGCATCAGCTCGTGCGGCGTCCTGGCCCCCATCGACGCGATCTCGTCGGACATCCGCGCGAACGTCTCCAGCGCGATCTCCAGCTTCGTCTCGGACTTCGGCGGTGCCACGTAGTCGTTCACGAACCGGCGCAGCTTGTACTCGACCTGCGGCTGCGGCGGCCCGTCCGGGTTGTCCAGGTGCCGGTAGATCAGCGAGCGGGCCTCGTCGACCTGGTCCTCCGGCAGCGCACCACCACGCACGAAATGCTCGGAAGCGTGCGCACCGGCCAGATCACCGAAGACGAACGCACCGATCATGTAGTTGTGCGGCACGCACGCGAGATCACCGGCCGCATAAAGGCCGGGCACCGTGGTGAGACCGTTCTCGTCGACCCACACACCCGACGCGGAATGGCCGCCGCACAAGCCGATCTCGGAAATGTGCATCTCGATGTCGTGCGTCCGGTAGTCGTGCCCGCGCCCGGCGTGAAAAGTTCCCCGAGTAGGGCGTTCCGTGGTGTGCAGAATTCCTTCCAGAGCGGAGATCGACTCCGTCGGCAAATGCGTCACCTTCAAATAGATCGGACCGCGCGCGGAAGCGATCTCGGAAGCCACCTCGGCCATCATCTGACCGGACCAGTAGTCGCAGTCGACGAAGCGCTCACCGAGGCTGTTCACCTGGTACGCGCCAAAGGGATTCCCCACGTACGCGCATGCCGGGCCGTTGTAGTCCTTGATCAGGGGATTGATCTGGAAGCACTCGATCCCGGACAGCTCGGCGCCCGCGTGATAGGCCATCGAGTAGCCGTCACCGGCGTTGGTCGGATTTTCATAAGTGCCATACAGATATCCGGAGGCGGGCAGGCCGAGCCGCCCGGACGGCCCGGTCGCCAGGATCACCGCACCCGCGGACACCGTCACGAACTCGCCGGTGCGCGTGTTGAACCCCGCCGCACCGACCGCGCGCCCGTCGGACACCAGCACCCGCACCGGCATCACGCGGTTCTCGATCCGGATGCGCTCGCGCATCGACCGCTCGCGCATCACCCGGTACAGCACCTTCTTGACGTCCTTGCCCTCCGGCATCGGCAGCACGTAGCTGCCGGACCGGTGCACCTGGCGCACGTGGTACTCGCCGAACGAGTCCTTCTCGAACTTCACGCCGTAGCGCTCGAGTCGTTGCACCATCTCGAAACCACGCGTCGCGGTCTGCATGACCGTGCGTTGATTGACGATGCCGTCGTTGGCGCGGGTGATCTCCGCGACGTAGTCCTCGGGTAGTGCTTTTCCCGGTATGACAGCGTTGTTGACGCCGTCCATGCCCATCGCCAGCGCGCCGGAGTGCCGCACGTGCGCCTTCTCCAGCAGCAGCACGGAACGCCCGTGCTCGGCGGCGGTGATCGCGGCCATCGACCCGGCCGTGCCACCGCCGATGACCAGGACGTCGCACTCGTAGTGGCTCACGCCAGCACCGCCTTCAGAATCGCGTCGCGATGCACGT
The DNA here is from genome assembly GCF_007845675.1 of Lentzea tibetensis. GTDB lineage: Bacteria > Actinomycetota > Actinomycetes > Mycobacteriales > Pseudonocardiaceae > Lentzea > Lentzea tibetensis. Next base: position 85,432 of record NZ_VOBR01000009.1, read on the forward strand.
CGACCTCGCCCGCGCCCAGCACGACCACCCGGTCGCCCAGCAGCACGGCCTCGTCGACGTCGTGCGTCACGAAGATCGTCGTCGTGCCGGTCTCGCGCAGCACATCGGACACCAGCTGCTGCATCGACGCGCGGGTCTGCGCGTCCAGCGCCCCGAACGGCTCGTCCATCAGCACCAGGGAAGGCTGCTGCGCCAGCGTCCGCGCGAGCTGCACGCGTTGCCGCATCCCGCCGGACAGCTCGCGCGGCAGATGTCCCTCGAACCCGGACAGGCCGACCCGGTCGAGCCACGCCAGCGCCGACGAGCGCCGCACGGCACGCGGAACCCCTTGCAGCGCAAGCGGAAGCTCGACGTTGCGCAGCGCGGTGCGCCACGGCAGCAGTCCGTCCTCCTGGAACACCAGCGCGCGTTCCCGCGACGTCCCGCGCACCGGGGCACCGTCGACCAGGATCTGCCCGGTGTACGGGACGAGCCCGGCCACCGCACGCAGCAACGTCGACTTGCCGCACCCGGACGGCCCGGCGACGACGAGCAGTTCTCCTTGCCGCACTTCCAAGGAGAGATCGGACAACACCGGCGAACGTCCGTAGCCGACGCCGAGACCGGAGATCACCACGCTCATGCGGAAGCCTCCCGAGGCAGCCACCGGGTCACCCGGCGGCCCAGCAGTTCCACCGCGGACGACGTCAGCCAGCCGAGCAGGCCGATCGTGATCATCCCGACGATCACGCCGGGGTAGTCGACGACCGTGTACGCCTGCCACGTCCGGTAACCCACACCGAACTGACCGGAGATCATCTCCGCGGAGATCACGCAGATCCACGCGACACCCATGCCGACGGACAGCCCGCCGAAGACACCGGGCAACGTGCCCGGCAGGACGACGCGGAGCAGCACCTGCCACCGGCTGCCGCCCATGGTGCGCAGCGCGTCCTCCCAGATGGTCGGCAGCGCGCGCACGGCGTGCCGCGTCGACACCAGGATCGGGAAGAACGCCGCGACGAACGTGATGAACACGATCCCCTGCTCGTCGGTCGGGAACAGCAGGATCGCGATCGGCACCAGTGCGATCGCCGGGATCGGCCGCACCACCTCCAGCGACGGCTGGAGCAGGTCGCCCAGCAACCTCGACCGCGCGATGACGACGCCGAACGTCACGCCGAGCACCGCGGCCAGCAGGAACCCGCTGGTGATGCGCAGCAGGCTGTTCCCGAGGTCCCGGTAGTAGTCGGCCCCGCCGACCTGCTCGCCGAACCGCTGCGCCACCTCGACCACGGTCGGCAGCTGCGAGAACCGCAGCCACACCTCGGCGTCGGTCGCCGTCAGCACCTGCCACAGCACCAGCCCCACCACCAGCGAGCCGATGCGCAGGACCCACCGGCCCGCCATCACTTCCCCGCCACCGCGAGCGCCTGCTCGAACGTCAGCACCGCACCCCGCTTCGCCGCCGCGGCCTCGGTCGTGAAGGGCAGCAGCTTCCCGCCGTCGTTCACCCAGAACACGTGCTCGGCGAACCACCGCGTGCCGATCTCGGCGTCCGGCACGTACCCGACGCGCGGCTTCTTGCCGGTCTGGTTGACCAGCTTCAGCAGCTCGGCCGGCGTCGCGACCGGGCGCGGCGCGGGCTCGCCGTCGAACCACACCTCGCTCGCGGTCGCCGGGTCACCGCCGATCTTCGCGGGGTTCGTGAGGTCTTCCGTGCTCTCGACGACGGCCTTCAGCGGCTGATCGTCGATGAACTTGTCGACGTCGAGCTCCTCGATGTTGCCGATCGACTTGAGGAACGGCACGTCGTCCTTCAACGCCTTGCGCAGCACGGACTTCAGGCTCAGGTCGAACGTCGCGATGCCGTTCGGTCCGTTGTAGAGGTAGACGACCTCGACGGGCAGGCTGGTCGCCTTCGCCACGATCTCCGCGGCCTCCAACGGCTTGGCGTGCAGGAACTTCGTCGCGTCGAGCTGGGCGCGCAGGAACTCGGCCAGCACCTCGGGCTGCTGCTTCGCGAACGGGTTGCGCACCACGACGCCGTGCAGCGTCGGCAGGTTCAACGCGGCACCGTCGTACAGCAGCTTCGCCTGCTTGGCGAACACCAGCTGGCCCGGCCACGCCACGAACTGCGACAGGGCGGCGACGTTGCCGGACTGCAGTGCCGAAGCGCCGACCGACGGCTGCTGGTTCTCCACGGTCACCTTCGTGTCGCCCAAGGCGCGCACCAGCGTGCCGTGGCCCGCGGACCCGACGCTGGCGGACACCTTCTGCCCGGCCAGGTCGGCCAGCGTGCGCGCGGTGGACGCGGGCGGCACGACGACCGAGTTCAGCGCGCCGCGCGGGTTGTAGCCGGTGACGGACACCATCCGGGTGCCCTCGTCGCCCTGCTTCTGCGTGCGAGAACCGTTGATGAGCAACGGGTAGTCGCCCATCGAGCCGATGTCGATCTTCCCGGCGATCATCTGCGCGGTGATCGGCGCGCCGGTGTCGTAGTCCTGCCAGGTGACCTCGTACCGCTTGCCGGTCTTCTTCCCGAGCTCCTTCAGGCGTTCCTCGAAGAAACCCTTGTCCCTCAACAGGGTTCCGGCGGTCACCGTGTTGATCGTCTTGGACTGGTAGCCGATGACGACGGGGACCGCGTCACCGGACGCCGAACCCGTGCCGCAGGCGGTGACGAGGAGAGCCGAAACCAGCAGCAGTCTGCGCATCGCTTTCACCTCAGCAGGTAGGGCATGTTGATGGTCACGGCGTCCGTGGGGCAGCGGGCGGCGCACGGGCCGCAGTACCAGCACTCGTCGACGTGCATGTACGCCTTGTTGGTCTCGGGGTTGATCGCCAGCGAGTCCAACGGGCACATGTCGACGCACAGCCGGCAGCCGTCGATGCACTTGGATTCGTCGATGGTCACCGGAACATCGGCACGGTTGTTGACCAGAGCCATGAGTGGTCTCCAGTAGGTAGAAGGAAAAGATAGATCGCGATATATCGCTACATAACTAGATATGTCGCTACATATCAGCGACAGATAGCGGAAGCCTGTCGACGCAGGTCGACGTGCAGGCGGAAGCGAGGCGCGATGTTCATGACCGGCGCAGCTCCGCTCGCATGGTGAGGCGATCGCCCCGCATGCGGATGAACTCCAGGTCGACCGGGCGGCCGCAGGCGAAGTGGCTCAGCCGTTCCACGACCATCAACGCAGACCCGCGCGGCACTTCCAGCACAGCGGCGGAGTGCGCGTCGGCGTTCACGGCTTCCAGCGTCACGGACGCGGCGCCCAGCGAACGGCCCGAGGTCTGCTCGATGAGCGAGAAGATGTCGCGGTTCTCGAGGTCCAGTCCAAGCAACGGCTCGCCGACGTCGAGCGCGAGGTAGGTCAGGTCGAGCGACAGCGGCAGGCCGTTGAGGCGCCGCAACCGTTCCACGTACACGACATCAGGAGAGCCGAGTCGCGCGGCGACCGACGAGGGCGCCTTGATCACGCCCAGGGCGCGCACGTCGTTGGTGACGTCACCGTGCTCGTGCAGGGTTTCGGCCAGTCCCATCAACTGGTTCAGCCCGTGCGCGTACTTCTCGGTGACGACGACCGTGCCGACACCGGGCACGCGGTCGATCAGGCCTTCTTCGCGCAGCAGGTCGAGCGCTTCGCGGATGCTGTTGCGCGACACCGAGAACTCGGCGGCGAGGAAGCGCTCGTCCGGCAGCACACCGCCTGGGTAAGCGCGGCCGACGACCTGCTGGCGGATGACGTCCGCAGCCTGCCGGGCCCGGTCGGCGCGGAGGCGCCGCTCGGGTGATCCCTGACGTTGGCTGCTCATGCGCCACAGTCTGGACGGAGAACGACGATCAGTTTGTTACGCGCGTGTTACGCCACCTGGTCAGCGCGCCGAGCAGCGCAAAGTGCGCAGTAACGCCACCTGGCGCCGGGTCCACTATGTGGAACGTCGCTGGCGCACCCCGATAGCTCTGCATACGAGGTATATCACGAAGCTGATGGCCGTGACGAACGCGCTCACCGGCAGACCCGGTTGCAGCGACAGGAGAATCCCGCCCAGCACGGCGACCTCGGCGAACACGACCGACAACACGGTCGCGCGCAGCGGTGACGCGGTCACCCGGCACGCGGCCGCCGCGGGCGTGATCATCAAGGCGAGCACGAGAAGCGCACCGACGATCTGCACGCTCAACGCCGTGGCGACACCGACGAGCACCGCGAAGACGATCGTCAGCGTCTTCACCGGAACCCCGCGCGCCACGGCGACATCCGGGTCGACGGACGCGAAGTGCAACGGCCGGTAGATGAACGCCAGCACGGCCAGCACGCCGACCGAGCTGCCGACGAGCAGCCACAGGTTCGTCGTGTCGACACCGATGATCTGCCCGGTCAGCAGGCCGAACTTGTTGGTGGTGCGTCCTTTGTAGAGCGCCACGAACAGGATGCCCAGCCCCAGCCCGAAGGCGAGGATCGAGCCGACGACGGAGTCGCGGTCCGAGTCGCGCTGGCTCAGCAGTCCCAGCAGCAGGGCCGCGACGACCGAGCCGATCAACGACCCGTAGCCGACGCTGACGCCGAGCAGCAGCGCGGCCGCGCCGCCGGTGAACGCGAGCTCGCTCGTGCCGTGCACGGCGAACGCCATCTTCCTGGTGACGACGAGCGGTCCGATCACGCCCGCGACGAGGCCGAGCACGGCACCCGCGATGAGGGCCTGCTGGACGAAGTCGATGCCGAGCAGCTGACCGAAGGTCATGCGTCCTCTCCAGCCAGGTGGTGCGACTGCCCCTCTTCGCAGGCGCCGACGACGAGGATCTGGTCGCGGACCTTCACGACCTCGACGTTCGTCCGGTACAGCTCGGAGAGCGTCTCGGACGTCATCACCTCGGACGGCTTGCCGATCCGGAAGCGGCCCTCCACCAGGTACAGCACCCGGTCGACGAGCGGCAGGACCGGGTTGATCTCGTGCGTCACGAACAGCACGGCCGTGTCGGCGGTGCGGCGGCGCGCGTCGATCAGGTCGCTGACGCTGCGCTGGTGCGCGAGGTCGAGCGACAGCAGCGGCTCGTCGCAGAGCAGCACCTCGGGGTCGCCGACGAGCGCCTGGGCGACCCGCAGCCGCTGCTGCTCGCCGCCGGAGAGCAGCCCGATCGGCGCGTCCGCGTAGCTCGTGGCGCCGACGGCGGCGAGCGCCTCGTCGACCTTCCGCCTGCGCACGCCGCGGCCGCGCAGGCCGGTGCCCCACTCGTGCCCGTCCAGCCCGAACCCGACGAGGTCGCGGCCGCGCAGCGTGAGGGAGTGGTCGACGGCGCGCTGCTGGGGGATGTAGCCGATGCGCCGGCGGTTGCCGCCCGCGATCTCGACGGTGCCCGCGGACAGCGGCTGGAGGCCGAGCAGCACGCGCATGAGGCTGGTCTTGCCGGACCCGTTCGGGCCGAGCACGGCGATGAACTCGCCGGGCTCGATCTCCAGGTCGAGACCGTCCCACAGCACTCTGTCGCCGTAGGACAGTCGAGCGCCGCGCAGCGCGACGGCGGATCGCGTCATCGTGGCGGTCACCTGCCGAGCGCGTTGACCAACGCGTCCACCTGCTGCGTCATCCAGTCAAGGTAACCCGTGACGCCCTCCGGGAGCGTCTCGGACACGGACACGACCGGGATGCCCTGCGCCTTCGCGCTCTCGGCGAGCTGCTTGGTCACGGGGTTCTCGGTCTGCGAGTTGTCGATCAGCACGGCGATCTGCTTGGTCTCGACCAGCTGCCTGGTCTCGGCCAGCGCGGCTGCGGGCACGTCGGACTCGGCCTCGACGGCCTTGGTGAACGCCTCGGGCGTCACGTCGTCGGCGACGGCGGCGTCGAGCAGGTAGTGGGCGACTGGCTCGGTCGCGACGACCTTCTGCTCGTGCTTGACCTTCTGGACGCGCTCGAGCAGTGCGTCGATCTTGGTGCCGAACTCCTTCGCGTTCGCCTCGAAGGTGGCCTTCTTGTCCGGTGCGACCTCGCCGAGGTCGACCGCGGCCTGCTCGGCGACCTTCTTCACGGTCGGCAGGTCGTACCAGACGTGCTCGTTCGTCTCGTGGTCGTGCTCGGCGCCGTCCGGCGCGGCGTGCGCCTCGTTGCCGGCCACCACGAACGCCTCGATCTTCTTGGCGCCCTCGGTCTCGGTGCCGAGCAGCTTGGCGAAGAAGTCGTCGTAGCCGCCGCCGTTGAAGATGACGAGCTCGGCCTCGCGCACCGCGACGGCGTCGGCGGGCTTGCTCTCGTAGGCGTGCGGGTCGGACGCCGGGTCGTTGATGATCGAGGTGACCTCGACCGCGTCACCGCCGACGGCCTGCACGACGCTGCCCCACACGTTCGTGGACGCGGCGACCTTGATCTTGCCGTTGCCGGTGGTGGTCGCGCCTGCCCCGCACGCGGTCAGGCTGATGGCGACCAGAGCGCCGATCAGGGCGTTGCGGAGAGTCATCGGAGGCACCTCGACAGTTCACGCGATCTAGGAATGGAAACCGTTGTCGAGTTCATCTTAAGACGCTCCGTGGCCGTCTTGTCCACCTCCGGGTGTGCGAAAGCCCACCCCAGCGGTGCTGAGGTGGGCTTTGACACTTCGAACTCAGGCCTCCAGGCGTGCGCCCGACTCCGGGTGGAACAGGTGGATCTCGGTCGCGTCGCGGACGACGACCTTCACGTTCTGGCCCAGCGACGGCGGCGTGCGGCCGTCGACGCGGACGACGAAGCGCTCGCTCGAGTCACCGATCTTCACGGCGCCGTGGACGAGCGCGTCCGCACCGAGCTCCTCGACGAGTTCGACGGTCATCTCCATGCCCTCGTCGCCGGACGGCACGAGCGCCAGCGCCTCGGGCCGGATGCCGAACGTGACCTCGGCGAGCTGCTCGCTGGACGCCGCGTCGAGCGCGGACCGCGACAGCGGCACCACGATGCCGTCGAGCTTCGCGCCCTCGGACGTGAGCGGCACGGTCTTGAGGTTCATCGCGGGCGAGCCGATGAACCCGGCGACGAACGCGTTCGCCGGCCGGTCGTACAGCGCGCGCGGGGTGTCGCACTGCTGCAGCAGGCCGTCCTTGAGCACCGCGACCCGGTGGCCCATCGTCATGGCCTCGACCTGGTCGTGCGTGACGTAGATCGTGGTCGTGCCGAGGCGCTGCTGGAGCGCCGCGATGTTCGCACGGGTCTCGACGCGCAGCTTGGCGTCCAGGTTGGACAGCGGCTCGTCCATGAGGAACACGGACGGCTCGCGCACGATGGCGCGTCCCATCGCGACGCGCTGCCGCTGGCCGCCGGACAGCGCCTTCGGCTTGCGGTCCAGGTACTTCGTGAGGTCGAGCATCTTGGCCGCCTCGGCGACCTTCTCCTTGATCTCGGCCTTGTTGACGCCGCGCAGCTTGAGCGCGAAGCCCATGTTCTCCGCGACCGTCATGTGCGGGTACAGCGCGTACGACTGGAACACCATCGCGATGTCCCGGCCCTTCGGCGGCACGTTGGTGACGTCCTTGCCGCCGATGTTGATCGCGCCCTCGTCGACGTCCTCGAGGCCGGCCAGCATGCGCAGCGCGGTCGACTTGCCGGAGCCCGAGGGTCCCACCAGCACCAGGAACTCACCGTCCGCGACGTCGAGCGACAGCTCGTCCACCGCTCGGACGGGCGGGTTCCCGGAGAACACCCGCGAAGCTTTGATGTAGGACACCTCGGCCATGTGACGCACCTTTCACTTCAAGCGTTAGCGCCAAGCTATTCATTGCAAGCGCTTACGGGAACACCTCCGCGGAACGTAAGCGCTTGCAACGACAGAGACGTGTCAGCCCTTGACGGCGCCGGACGCCAGACCGGTCACCAGGAAGCGTTGCACCAGGTAGAACACGATGACGGCCGGGATCGAGACCAGGATGGACGCCGCCGCGAGGTGGCCCCACTCGGTCCGGTTCTGCTGCACGAACACCTGCAGGCCGACCGCGAGCGTCTTCGACTCGTCCGCGGCGGACAGGAACGCGGACGCGAACGCGACCTCGCCCCAGGCCGTCAGGAACGCGTAGAAGGCGGTGACCGCGAGGCCCGGCCTGGCCAGCGGGAGCACCAGCCGCCAGAAGACGCCGAACGGGGAGAGCCCGTCGACGCGGCCAGCCTCGTCGATGTCCATGGGGATCGTGTCGAAGTAGCCCTTGAGCATGTAGGTGCAGAACGGCACGGCGGTCGTGCAGTACACGAGCACCAGGCCGAACGAGTTCCCCTGCAGTCCCAGGGTGAGCAGGACGTTGTACAGCGGCACGATCAGGACCGCGAACGGGAACATCTGCACCACGAGGAACGACATCATGAGGCCGCGCTTGCCGGGGAACCGGAAGCGCGACACCGCGTAGCCCGTCGTCGCGGCCAGGAACACGGCGATGATCGTCGTCAGCAGTGCGATCAGCACGGAGTTGCCGAACCAGGTGAGGAAGCCGCCCTTGTCCCCGGCGAGGATCCGCGAGTAGTTGTCCAAAGAGGACTCGTTGACCAGCTTGGGTGTCGTCTCGACCGCGCGCGCGTCCGGCTTGAACGACGTGACGAGCACCCAGAAGACCGGGAACACCGCGATGAACGACGCGATGATCAGCGTGGCGTGGAGGCCGAAGGAGGCGAGACGGGACCGGTCGGTCCGCTTCAGCCGCGCGTCCGAGGCCTTGACGACCTGGAGCGAAGTGGCGTCGAGCGTCATCACCACACCTCGCCTTGCTTGCGGAGCGCACGGCGGTAGACCGACGCGAAGACCAACAACAACGAGAGGATCAGGACACCGTAGGTCGACGCGACCGCGTAGTCGCGGGAGGCGCCGGAGAAGAACCGTTCGAACGCGTAGGTGACGAGGATCCGGGTGTTCGGGTTCTTGTCGGCGATCAGGTAGATCACCGGGAACATGTTGAACGTCCAGATGATGCCGAGCAGGATCACCGTCGACGAGACCGAACGCAGGCCCGGCAGCGTCACGTGCACGAACCGCTGCCACGGCGTGGCACCGTCCACTTCGGCCGCCTCGTAGAGGTCACCTGGGATCGACTGCAGGCCGCCGAGCAGCGCGACCATCTGGAACGGCACGCCGAGCCACACGTTCACGATGATCACGGCGACGAGCGCCCAGTTCGACTGGCCGAGCCACACCGGGTCGGGCAGGCCGATGGAGCGCAGGAACTGGTTGATGATCCCGTACTGCGCGTTGAACATGTACTTCCACGCGAACGCGCTGATGAACCCCGGCACGGCCCACGGGAGGATCAGCAGCACGCGGTAGAGCGTGCGGCCCCTGACCTGCCGGTTGAGCAGCAGCGCCAGGCCGAGCCCGATCGTGTAGTGGAAGAACACGCAGCTGAACGTCCAGATGAGCGTGCGGACCAGCGTTCCCCAGAACGCGCCGTAGCTCTGGTCGCCCGAGAGCACGTTCAGGTAGTTCTTGAAGCCCACCACGTCGAACGTCGCCGGCCGGTCGAGGACCGGGTTGGCGATGTTGGCCTCGTTGATGTTGGTGAAGGTGAAGTAGACGCCCTGCGCGAGCGGGTACAGCACCAGCACGGCGATGACCACCACGACCGGCAGCACCATCGCGTACGCGTACCAGTAACGGTCCAGGAACCGTCGCACCGAACACTCCCCTCAGACAGGGTCGTGAGTGACCAGGAGGGTTGTCGCCCTCCTGGTCACTCACGACCTCAGATCAGCCGATCGAGTACTCGGTGACGACGGTGTCCTTGTACGCCTTGGCGACCTCGTCGAGCGCCGCCTTGGCCTCCTTCTTGCCTGCGAGGACGTCGGCGTAGGCGATCTTCAGCGGGTCGAACAGCTGGCCGCCCTCGGGGATCCACGCGCGGGCGTGCGCCGTCTTCACGACCGGCTCGAACGCGGACACGACCGCGTTGCCCTTGACGTCGGCGTTGGAGTACGCGGACTTGCGGGTCGGCAGCAGGCCGAGCTCCTTGGCGATCTTGGCCTGCGAGTCGGTCGAGCTCATGCACTGGATGAACTTGATCGACGACGTCTTGGCCTTGGTGCCCTGGCGGATCACGTAGTCGTGGCCGCCGACCGGGGCGCTGCCCTTGCCCGCGGCGTCACCGGGGACGGGCGCGATGCCGAGGTTCGCGGCGTCGGTGAACGCGGCGCCCTTGAGGTAGTCGGCGACGGCCCACGGGCCGTTGACGACCATGGCCGCCTCGCCCGAGGAGAACGCGGCCTGCATGTTGTTGTACGAGTTGCCGGGGTCGAGCGCGGTCGTCGCGGCCTTGGCGTCGAGCAGGCCCTTGGCCGTCTGCAGCGCCTTCACGTTCTCCGCCGAGTTGACCGTGATCTTCTTCGCGTCGGTGTCGACCAGGTCGCCGCCCGCGCCGTAGATGAACGGCAGCGCGTAGTACGCGTCGTTGTTCAGGAAGAACGACTTCTCACCGCCGAGCTTGGCGGCCGCGGTCTTCAGCTCGTCCCACGTCTTCGGCGGCTCGACGCCCGCGTCGGCGAGCTTCTTCTTGTTGTACAGCAGCGCGAGCGAGTCCGTGACCTGCGGGACCGCGTACGCCTTGCCCTCGAACTGGGTGGAACCGAGCGGCGTCTCCAGGAAGTCGCTGGTGTCCTTCGCCAGGTCGGTGCCGGAGAGGTCGACGATCAGGCTGTTCTTCGCGAGCTGGGACACCCACGCGACCTCGGAGCGGAAGACGTCCGGGCCCTGACCGCCCTGAGCGGCGGTCTTGTAGTTGTTCAGCGCCTGGTCGAAGGCGACGGTCTCGACCTTGACCTTGTAGCCGTCCTTGGTCGCGCATTCCTGCGCGATCTTGGTGAACACCGGGCTCTCGTTGGGGCCGCTGGTGTCCCAGAAGGTGACCTCACCCGAGTCGGCGCCGCCGCTCGAGCTGCCGCCACCGCCGCCACAGGCGGTGAGCACGAGGGCGACACCGGTCGCCATGGCGGTCACGAGGGTTGTACGTCGCATCGTTGCTGCCGTTCCCTCCTGCTTGCCTCATCGACGATGAGGTTGTTGCAAGGTTTTGCGGAATTGTTGACGGGGATTTCACTCCCTCAACCATGGTCAGGTCAAGACCTCGGGCGTAACTGAGCCGTAACGGCGCTGACGCATTGCAAAATTTTGCTGCAAGCGGCACCCTTGCGCTCACCACTACCGAATGGGAGGCGCCGTGCCGGGTCTGTCCGAGATCGCCAGGGCAGCCGGGGTGAGCATCTCGACGGTCAGCCGCGTGCTGAACCGGCGTGCCGGGGTCAACGAGGAGACCAGGCAGCGCGTGCTGTCCGTGCTGGCGGAGATGCCCTACACCCCGCGTGGCCTGGGCGCGCTGCAACGAACAGGCGTGATCGGCCTGCTCGTGCCGGAGCTCTCGAACCCGGTGTTCCCCGCGTTCGCGGAGGCACTGGAGACCAGGGCCGCACGGCTGGGCTACTCGTCGCTGCTGTGCAACACCCGCAGCGGTGCGCCGATGGGCGAGGAGGAGTACGTCCGGATGCTCCTGGCCCGCGGGGTCGAGGGCATGGTGTTCGTGTCACCTGAGATCACCAACGTCGAGGTGCCGCTCGGGCAGGCGCCGCAGCCGAGCTACTACGCGAAGTTGCTCGCCGACGGCGTCCACATGGTCTTCCTGAACGGTGCCACGCCCGCGCTGGACGTGCCGGATGTAACGGTGGACGAACAACTCGCGGGCTACACGGCGACGAAGCACCTGATCGAGCTCGGCCACGAGCGGATCGGCTTCGTGTCCGGTCCGGCGCGCTCACTGCCGTCCCGGCTGAAGCGCGCGGGCTGGGCCGCGGCGTTGGAGGAGCACCACCTCCCGGCTGGTTCGGACCTGGTCGCGCACGCGCCGTTCAGCGCCGAGGGCGGTGGCCAGGCGATGGCGACGCTCTTCGAGACGGTCGCGCCGACCGCGGTGATCTGCTCGTCCGACCACATGGCGCTCGGCGTGATGCGCGAGGCGCACCAGCGCGGTGTGTCGGTGCCGGACGAGCTGTCCGTCGTCGGCTTCGACGACATCCCGCTCGCGGCGTACAGCTCCCCCGCGCTGACGACCCTCGCGCAGCCGATCGAGGAGATGGCGACGGCCGCGATCGACGAGCTCGTGCTGCGCCTGGATCCGGATCGCCGCAGGCCGGGGAGCGACAACTACACCCGCGTGTTCAGGCCGAGGCTGGTCGTGCGCGAGTCGACGGCACCGCCCAAACAAGACACTTAATGGTCTGGACCACCTTCTTGACACTCCAGAATGGTCAACCTGCGGCGATGCGGCATTTGAGGGACACGGGTCACCCTCGCTTCAGTAATTGGTTCTGAACCGTTACGGTCACTTCATGGCGCGGTCGATGCATGTGCGACGCCCTGCGACGCTGGCCTCTCTGGCCGCTGAACTGGGCGTTTCCCGGACAACGGTGTCCAACGCGTACAACCGTCCCGACCAGCTCTCCCCCGAGCTGCGTCGCCGGGTGTTGGACACGGCTCGGAGGCTGGGATATCCCGGCCCGGACCCCGTTGCGCGGTCGTTGCGCACGCGGAAGGCCGGTGCCGTCGGTCTCCTCCTGACCGAGAACCTGTCTTACGCGTTCCGCGACCCGGCGGCGATCGGGTTCCTGGAGGGGCTGGCACTGGCCTGCGAAGACGCGGGGACCGGTCTGCTGCTCGTGCCCGCGAACCCGGAGCGCGAGGACGTCGCGTCCGTGCACCGCGCGGGTGTCGACGGTTTCGTCGTGTACTCGGTGCCCGACGACGACCCGCACCTCGCCGCCGTGCTGGAACGCCCGGTGCCCACCGTCGTGTGCGACCAGCCCGACATGGGCACGGTCGACCGGGTCGGCATCGACGACCGCGGCGCCATGTACTCCCTCGCACAGCACCTGATCGGGCTCGGCCACCGCCGCGTCGGCGTCGTCTGCATGCGGCTCGCCCGCGACCGCAACGACGGCTTCGTGACGGCCGAACGCCAGCACGCCGCGCACTTCCACGTGCAGCGCAACCGCTTGTCCGGCCTGGCGGAGGCGTTCAGCGAGGCAGGCGTCGACTGGTCGCGCATCCCGGTCGTCGAGCGGTTCGACCACAACATCGCGTCCGGCGAGTCCGCCGCGGCGCAGGTGCTCGACGCGGACCCGCAGATCACCGCGTTGATCTGCTGCTCGGACATCCTCGCGCTGGGCGCGATGAACGAGGCCGCGCGGCGCGGGCTGCGGGTGCCGCACGACCTGACGATCACCGGTTTCGACGGCATCCGCGAGGCCGAGGCGGCCGGGCTCACGACGGTCCGCCAGCCGGTGCTGGAGAAGGGCCGCGCGGCGGGCAAGCTGCTGCTCGACACCAACGAGCGCACTCGTCCGCGTTCGGTGAACCTGTCGACGGAGCTGATCGTCGGCAAGACCTCGGCCGCACCGCGCGGCGCGTCCGAAGAGCGCTGGTTCGGGCCCTGATCTCGAGGGACCCTGTGGACAACTGACCGGCGGAGCGAGCTGACCTGTGGACAACTCGCTCCGCCGGCCCGGAATTGTCAGTGCTTCATGGCAGAGTTGAAATCAGGGGTGCCCCCAGGCCGGGGACCCTTGATTCGCTGATCAAGCGCGCCGCCATCGGGTCAGACGGCCTCTGGTCTCGCACTGCGGCCCGTTCCGCAAGCGGTTGCTGTTCCGCGACGTCGACCTGGCGGTGCGGCAGGCTCCGGCTCGTCCAGGTGCCCGCGTGTGCCGAGTACCGCGAACCCACCCTCGCGCGTCGGGCTGATCGCGGTGGACGAGGGTGCGGTGCCGATGGCGCTCACGATCCTCAATTCACGTGGGACCGACCTCCCCGCCGTGGACGAGGCAGTGCGTGTGGCTGGGTTTCGCCGCTGGCGTGCTCGGGTCGGTCAGCGGGCTGAACCCGCGGGACGCGGCGGAGGTCCGGATCTTGCGTCGGCTGCGGAACCAGGTGCACGAGCTCACGCCCTGCCTGCCGCTGGTGGAGTCTCGTGCGGTGGCCGACGAGTTGCGCGCGTGGATCGAGCTGCGGCCGGCGCTGCTCGGCCCTAGGTGAGCCGGAAGGGCACCGGCGCGCTGGCCTTCGGCCCCAGCTTGGCCACCAGCAGGTAGTCGCCAGGCCCCAGCCGCGTGTGCTTCCCGCACCCCGGCTCGGACGTGCTGCCCACCCACTTGGTCCCGAAGTCGAACTTCTCCCCCGGCTGCAAGATCCGCACCTCGTCACCGGCCGTGGCGAGGCAGTGGTTGCTCGACCACAGCTGCACCGCGCCGTCGGCCGTCATGACGACCAGCTCCCGCAGGTGCCGCCCGATGTCCCGGATGCACGGCACCTTGCCGGTGTTGGAGATCGCGATGGCCAGCCCGACCTGCGACCCGGCCGGGTACGACGGCTTCTCCGGCACCGCGGTCACGCCGATCACGTCATCCGGGCACGGCTGCGGCGGACCAGGCGGCGGAGGAGGAGGCGGGGGCGGAGGTGGCGGAGAAGTCGTGGGGCTGGCGGTGGCCGATGAAGAGGACGTGGTGGGTGTGGCCAGGTCGAAGGACGACGGCGGCGTGGACGCGGCGGCGACGTTGGTCGGCTGGCCGACCGGCTCGTCGTCGCTGAACACCGCACCGATGAGCCACACGACCAGGAGCAGCGCGACCACGGCTGCGGCGATGGCGGCCGCGCGCCTGCGCCAGTACACCGAGGAAGGCAGCGGCCCTGTGGGCTCGATCACGTGCCCGAAGGTATCCGCACCACCTGGAATTCCGTGGTAACCCCTAGTAACTCGATGCGGTGAACGTGATGTTGACCCAAAAACCCTTGTCAACGACACACAGCCGTTCACACTCATCAGGTGGGGTCCGTCCCAGGCCATGGAGGTGTGCTCATGACCGCGATCGACGAACTGCTCAGGCGCAACTACGAGCTCGGGAACGTCGTTCCCGGTGACCGCTCGTCACCAAAGCCGTCTCTGCACGTCACGATCTTGACCTGCATGGACTCCCGAATTCGCGTGTTCGAGATCTTCGGGCTCAAGCAGGGTGAGGCGCACGTCCTGCGCAACGCGGGCGGCGTCGTGACGGACGACGTGATCCGCAGCCTCGCGCTCAGCCAGCGCAAGCTCGGCACCCGCGAGGTGCTGCTCGTGCACCACACCAACTGCGGCCTCGAGATGGTCACCGAGGACGGCTTCAAGGACGAGCTCGAAGAGGACACCGGCCTGCGGCCGACCTGGTCCGTCGAGGCGTTCAAGATCGTCGAGAACAGCGTGCGCAGCTCGATGGCCCGCATCAAGCACAGCGCGTTCATCCCGCACACGGACAAGGTCCGCGGCTTCGTCTACGACGTCCACACCGGCCAGCTGCACGAGGTCACGGCGTCAGACGCGAAGGCTGCCTAGCGCGAACTCGCCCACGGTCGACTCCTCGGTGAAGGGCAGGCCGAGCACCTTCTCGGCCACGGCGACGTCGCCGGAACCGATGGCGCACGCCGCCAGCCCCATCGAGGACGCCACCAGGTAGAGCGTCTGGAACAGCACACCGACGTTCCGCAGGGTCGTCGCGTACGCGATCGACGTGTACTTCCAGCTGACCCTGCGGAACCGCGACGTGATCACCAGCAGCACGTCAGGCGGATCTTCGAAGTCGGCCGGCCTGCGCGCCAGCTCACCCAGGTCCGGGTTCACCAGCCGGAGCACGTGGGCCAACGCGTCGTAGTGGTAGACGCCGCGCTCCAAGCCCTCGCAGCGACGCACCGCCAGGTAGACCTCCAGGTCGTACGACGCTCCCCCGGACGGGTACGGCCTGCCACCGCGCCACGCGGCCCGGTGCAGCAGCTCACCCAGCTCGTCGAGGGTCACCCCGCGCTCCCCGTACGACCGGGTCGAGCACCGTCGCTCCAGCACGGTCGTGAACGGCACGTCCCGCTCGCCCGGCACGAGCAGCTCGATCACCGGACCAGGCCCGGCAGGCTTGATCGCGGGCGCCTCGGCGTCGCGGTGCGGGTAGGTGCCGCCGACCGGGTGGTCGTGCCGCCCGGCCCGGCTGCGGGTGTGGAACAGCAGGTCGTGGAACTCCCACGTGCGCAGCTCGGGTGAGTCCTCGCCGCCGAGCAGCCCGGCGGACACCAGGTTCCGCACGACCATCCGCTCGAGACCGGCGAACGAGCCGATCGGCCGCGCCCGCACCAGTGACGCGACGAAGCTGAGCGACGGATCCAGCTCCGCCCGGTACAGCGACAGCGGCGACTCCAGCACCAGCCGGTCGTCGGCGCCGTGGAAGAACGCGAACCGCGACAGCCGCACGGGCACGTCGTCCGCGAGGGGCTCGGCGGGACGGGCGTCGACGCCGAGCGGGACGAGCCGCAGCGCGTCGCCGAGCCAGTGCACGACCAGGAACGGGAAAGTCGCCAGGAAGCGCAGCTCAGCGGCATCCAAAGTGGATGGGTCGACGGGTGTGCCGACGAGCCGTTGCAGGCCGAGGTAGTCGCCGCGCACGGTGTGCACGCCCCAGGGGTGGCCGACGAGCACCGCGCCGTCGGGTGCGGCGGCGATGCGGGTCCGGGGATGGAGGCTGATCATCTCCATGGTGGGCCACAATGTGGGGCGATGAGCGTCGACACCGAACTCCTGCTCGACTGGTGGGACCGGACCGCGCGCGACCTGCCGTGGCGCCGACCGGACTGCACCGCGTGGGGCGTGCTGGTCAGCGAGATCATGCTGCAACAGACCCCGGTCGCGCGGGTAGAGCCGATCTGGCACGAGTGGCTGGCCCGCTGGCCGGTGCCGAGTGCCATGGCCGCGGCCAGCCACGGCGACGTGCTGCGCGCGTGGGGCAAGCTCGGCTACCCGCGCCGCGCGCTGCGGCTGCACGAGGCCGCCACGGCCATCGCCCGCGACCACGGCGACGTGGTGCCGTCCGACATCGAGACGCTGGAAGGTCTGCCCGGCATCGGTTCCTACACCGCCCGCGCGGTCGCCGCGTTCGCGTACGGGCAGCGGTGCGCGGTCGTGGACACGAACGTCCGGCGCGTCGTGGCTCGCGCGGTGCACGGCGCCGGTGACGCCGGGCCGCCGTCGACCAAGCGGGACCTCCGCGACGTGGAGGCGTTGCTGCCGCAGGACGACGCGGCCACGTTCTCGGCCGCGCTGATGGAGCTCGGCGCGCTCGTGTGCACCGCGAAGAGCCAGCGCTGCGCGGACTGCCCGATCTACGAGGCCTGCGCGTGGCAGCGCAACGGGCGTCCCGCGTACGACGGCCCGGCCAAGAAGGTCCAGGGCTTCGCGGGCACGGACCGCCAGGTGCGCGGGCTGCTGCTGGACGTGCTGCGCGGCACCAGCGAGCCCGTCGCCAAGGCGCACCTCGACGTCGTCTGGTCCAACCACACCCAGCGCGAGAAGTGCCTCGACTCGCTGCTTCAGGACGGGCTCGTCGAACAGACCGCTTCGGGGCTCTTCGCACTTCCAGGGGAGCACTGATGCACGCGCTGGTCGCGTTCTTCGACGACGAGGCCGACGCGAAGGTGCGCGGCCTGTGGCAGCAGCTCGGTGTCAAGCACGAGTACCCGCCGCACCTCACCTACGCCGTCGCCGGCACCATCGGCCCGAAGGCCCGCGCCGAGCTGCGCGAGGACCTGTCGCGGCTGTGGGTGCCGGACCTGTGGCTGCACACGCTCGGCGTGTTCTCCGCGACGGAGAACGTGCTGCACCTCAGCGCGGTCGTCGACGCCGAGCTGCTGGCCGTGCACTCGGCGATCCACGACGTGCTGGCGGGCAAGGTGCGCAACCCCAGCGCGTACTACCTGCCCGGCAACTGGGTACCGCACGTGACGCTCGCGCACGACGTCACCGACGGCGAGATGAAGCAGCTCTTCGCGGCGATCTTCCCGGTGGAGCCGGTCCGCGCGAAGGTGCGCGAGGTGTCCGTTGTGGACACTCAGACCGGCGAGGTGGACGTGCTGCTCAGGAAGGCCTCGACCGCGCCGCGGTAGACGTCCGGCGCGTCGTCGTGCACCACGTGCCCAGCCTCGGGCACGAGCAGGTGCGTGCCGTTCGCACGCCGCGCGACCTCCTCCATCTGGCCGGGCAGCATGCCGCCCCTGCCCGCTTCGATGATCAGCAACGGGCAGCGCACGGCGTCGACGAAGTGCCAGTAGTCGCGCTCGCCCCACTCGGCGGCGATCTCGAACAGGTCCTCGACGCGCGCGATGAGGTGCCAGCCGTCCGCGCGCTCCTCGAAGTACTCGTCCGCGCCGGGCATGCCGAAGTACGCCTTGATGTGCTGCGGTGACTCGAACCGCTCCGGCCACGCCTCGAAGTACCACCGGTAGTCCTCTACCGACTTCCCGCGGTTGTCCGGGACGAAGTCCTCGACCACAATCGCGCGCACCAGGTCCGGACGGGTCGCCGCGAGTCCCAGCGCGTGCAGCCCGCCCATGGAGTGCCCGATCACCACAGCGGGTCCGAGGCCGAGCGCCTCGATCGACCCGGCCGCGTCGGCGACGAAGTCCTCGGTCCGCCACGGCCCCCGCTGCGGGTTCCGACCGTGCCCACGTGCGTCGATCCCGACGACACGCCCGTAGGGCTTCAGCCACTGCGCGACCGTCCACCACGTCGTGGCCCTGCTCATCAGACCGTGCAGGAGCACGATGCCTTGACCCGTTCCGCCGAACTCAACCGCCTCCACAGGGATGATTAGTACATGAAGGCACGCCGCTACCTGTTCGCGCTGGTGCTCGTGGTGCTCGTCGCGGGCGTCGTGGTCGTCACGCGCATACCCCGTGGCGAACCCGCGCCTGCCACCACGTCGCCGCAGGTCGCGGTGGAGGCGGGCGCCGGAGTGGGCGACCCGTACTACCCGACGGACGGCAACAGCGGGTACGACGTCACCCAGTACGACCTGTCGATCAGCTACGACCCCGGCAGCAAGCGGCTCGACGGCGTGGCGCGGGTGACCGCGACCGCCGCGGACGACCTGTCGCGGTTCAACCTCGACCTGCTGGGCCTGCAGGTCAGCGACGTGAAGGTCGGCGACCAGCCGGCGAAGTTCGCGCAGGAGGGCGACCACGAGCTGGTGATCACGCCCAGCGCGCCGCTCGCCAAGGGCAGGCCGTTCACCACGACCGTCACCTACGGCGGCACGCCGCAGCTGGTCGACGACGACTCGCTCGGCCGCAGCGGCTGGCAGATCTCCACCACCGGCGGTGCTTTCGCCGCGGGTCAGCCGCACTCGGCGACCACGTGGTTCCCGGCGAACGACACCCCGCGCGACAAGGCGAAGGTCAAGATCGCCGCGCGCGTGCCGGACGGCTGGTCGGTGATCTCGAACGGCATCGAGGGCGCGGTGACCAAGGCGGGCGGCTGGACCACGTACAACTGGGCCGAGGACACGCCGATGGCGACGTACCTGGTCACGGTCGCGATCGACAAGTGGACCGTGGTGCGCTCGACGTTGCCCGACGGCACGCCGGTCGTCGACGCGTACGCGCCGGGCACGCTCGACAAGCGCGCCATCGAGGGCCGCCTGCCCGAGGTGATCGGGCTGCTGTCGTCGAAGTTCGGCCCGTACCCGCAGCGCGCGGCGGGCGGCATCTTCGTGGCCGACCGCATCGGGTTCTCGCTGGAGACGCAGACCAGGCCGACCTACGCGCAGTGGGCGGACCTGGAGACGATCGTGCACGAGACCGCGCACCAGTGGTTCGGCGACTCGGTGTCGTTGAAGAACTGGGCGGACATCTGCCTCAACGAGTGCCTAGCGAGCTACTCGCAGTGGCTGTGGGCGGAGGCGAAGGACGGCGAGAACCTCGACAACCGCTACCGCACCCGCATCGACGAGCTGAGTGGGAAGACCGGGTTCTGGGCGCAGAAGCTCTACGACATGGGCCGGGGCAACGAGTTCCGCGGCGTCTACGACAAGGGCATCCTCGCCATGCACGCCCTGCGCAGGAAGGTGGGTGACCAGGCGTTCTTCCAGGCGCTGACGTCGTGGACCGCCGAGCACCGGGAGGGCAACGCGTCGTGGCCCGAGTTCGAGGACCACGTGGAGAAGGTGTCCGGCCAGCAGCTGGACGCGTTCTACCAGGCGTGGTTCCGCGATGCCGGCATCCCGGCCGATGAGCACCTGCGGCCGGGCTCGTTGCGCCGATAGGCTGGCGTCATGGCTGTCGTGAAGATCAACGCGATCAAGGTCCCCGAGGGCAACGGCCCCGAGCTGGAGAAGCGCTTCGGCGCGCGACTGGGCGCCGTCGACGACGCTCCGGGGTTCCTGGGCTTCGAGCTGCTCAGGCCGGTCGCGGGCGACGACCGCTACTTCGTGGTCACGCACTGGGAGACCGACCAGGACTTCACCAACTGGCGCGAGGGCAGCATGGGCCAGGCCGCGCACTCCGGTGAGCGCGCGAAGCCCGTGTCGACCGGCGCGGACCTCCTCGAGTTCGAGGTGGTTCTGTCGAGCAAGCCGAAGCGTAGCCAGAATGATTCATGATTGATCAGGCTGCGTGGCTGTTGGCCGGTGCTGACGCTCTGCTGATCTGCGCCGGTGCCGGGATGGGTGTCGACTCCGGCCTCCCCGACTTCCGCGGTGACAGCGGTTTCTGGGAGGCCTACCCGCCGTACGCGCGGCTGGGCCTGAAGTTCGTGGAGCTGGCCGACCCGGCCCACTTCGCGGACGATCCGGCGCTGGCGTGGGGTTTCTACGGCCACCGCCTGCACCTGTACCGCGACACCGTGCCGCACGAGGGTTTCCAGCTGCTCAAGCGGTGGGGCGCCGAACAACGCGTCTACACGTCCAATGTGGACGGTCAGTTCCAGCGCGCGGGTTTCGCCGACGTCGCCGAGGTGCACGGCTCCATCCACCACCTGCAGTGCGTCGAACCGTGCACGGACGACATCTGGGAGTGCGCGCTCGACGTCGAGGTTGATCCGGAGTCGATGCGCGCGGTCGGCGAGCTGCCGTCGTGCCGCAACTGCGGCGGCCTGGCCCGCCCGAACATCCTGATGTTCGGCGACTGGTCGTGGGTCCCGGACCGCTCGCAGGCCCAGCTCGACGACCTGACCGCGTGGCGCCGCACCAAGAAGAACCTGGTGGTGGTCGAGATCGGCGCGGGCAACGCCGTCCCGACCGTGCGCCGTCAGGCAGAGCTCGCGAGCGCCTCCTCGGGCGCCTTGATCCGCATCAACCCGCGCGAACCCGACGTTCGCCACGGCCGCGGCGTCGCACTGCCGATGGGCGCTCTGGAAGCGCTCGTCACTTTGGCACGACGAACTGCGTGACCACCGCCCGGTGATCAGTGCCGGGAACCGTGATGACGTCGACGGTGTCGACCGCGCACCGGGCGTCGACCAGCACGTGGTCGAGCGTGACGGGCGGCGGCCACAACGGGAAGTCCGACGGCCAGGTCGGGATGAGCCCGGCCCCGACCTGGTCAGCGGCGTCCACGTAGCCCGCGTTGACCAGCCGCCGCAACGCCACGTGGTCCAGCGTGGCGTTGAAGTCCCCGGCCAGTACCCGCACCGGCCCGCCGAGGTCGCGCGGCGGCAACCCGGCGAGCTCCCGCTGCCACGGCTCGGGCCCCACGACCTCCACCGGCGGCAACGGGTGCACCGACACCACTTCCATGTCCGGCCCAGGCAGATCCACCAGCGCCCCGGCCTGCCGCAACGTGCTGGGCCCGGTCAGATCCCGCCGCACAACCGGATACCGCGACGCGATCCCCGACCCCTCACCCCCAGGCGCGGCGAGGAAAACCCGGTTCGGCAGCAGTGCCCGCAGCCCGGCGCGGTCGAGGTCACCGACCATCTCCGGCGTCAGCTCCTGCAACGCCAGCACGTCGATGTTCCGCTCGCGCACGATGTCGACGATGACCTGCGCATCCGCCAGCCCACCCAACGTGTTCGACGTCATCACCCGCACCGCGGTACCAACCCCGTTGGGCCGCGAGTCGGGAAACGCACGGGCCGCCACGTTCGCGACCAGCACGATCGACACGAGCATGACGACCAGCCCCACCACCCATCGCCGCGCGAACAGCGCGATCGCACCCCACAACAACCCGGCGACGGCGATGTACGGCGTGAGGGCGACGGTGGCGAGCATGTGCCGCGTCCCGTCGATCCCGATCAGCCTGAACACAGCAGCGACAACGATCGCTATGGCCCCCAGGACCAGCACGAACGAAGTGATTCCGGACCCAGAACGCTTTACGTCGGTGTCCACCACACATCTAGTCTGCCCGAGTGGTCACACTGCTCACGGGCTTCGAGCCGTTCGGCGGCTCCACGACGAACCCGTCCTGGGACGCCGTAACCGAACTGGCGGCACGCCGCACAGTCGCAACGGCCCAGCTCCCGTGCACTTTCACCGGCTCGCTAGCCGTGCTGCGCGCGGCCATCGCCGAACACTCACCAGATCTCGTGGTGTGCGTGGGCCAGGCAGGCGGCCGCGCGGCGATAACCCCGGAGCGAATCGCGGTGAACATCCGCGACGCCCGCATCCCCGACAACGCGGGCGACCAGCCCATCGACATCCCCGTGGTCGACTCGGGCCCAGCCGCGTACTTCACCACGCTCCCGGTGAAAGCCGCCGTAGCCCGCATCGCGTCGGCCGGTATCGAGGCCAGCGTCTCGCACACGGCGGGCACGTACGTCTGCAACAACGTCTTCTACGGCCTCATGCACCTGCTGGCGACCGAGATGCCACACGTGCGGGGCGGGTTCGTCCACGTGCCCTTCTCGCCGGAGCAGGGACACACCGACAAGCCGTCCATGCCGGTCTCCACCATCGCCACCGGCCTGGGCCTGTTGGTCGACGCTTGCCTCGACACGACGGCCGACCTCCACATCAGCACGGGCACCCTGCACTAGCGCCGATTCCGGCGTATCGACGTGCCCGCTGGCTCAGTGGGGGGCTTCGCTTGGCTGCCGGTCCCCGTCGGGGCTGGTTCTTTGCTCGGCTGCCGGTTGTCGTCGGGGCTGGGTTCTGATGGTTGCTGTGTTTCGGTGTTCTGCTGTCGGTGGTTGCGTCGCGCCTTCGGCGCAGCGATTGGGCCTTGACTTGGGGCCCCTCGCGGCGTGGTGGTACACCCCAAGTCAAGGCCCAATCGCGCGGTGCCCACCACCCCGCTGACTGCCGACGCGCAAACCATCGGGCAGAACACACCGACCCACCCACCGCCGTGCCCACCAACCAAACCGGCAGATACCAAGCGAGCACCGCCGAAACCGGCGCGAACCAAGCGAGCACCGCCCAAACCGGCAGATACCAAAAGAAAAGAGCGCCCGCCGCACTCCCAACCCCCGCACTGCCAACCGGGCGCGGCCCCCGAGCACAAACCGGCAGCCGAATGATCCCAAGCATCCGAAGGGCCGGGGGTGGGGAGGTCCTCGCTGATCAGGCGCAGCCTTGCCACATCGAAAAGCCCCTGTCAAGGCAGCTTTTCCGCCTTGACAGGGGCTTTTCGATGTGGCGACCGTGAGGTGATCAGCGAGGACCTCCCCACCCCACCACCAGGAACTAGCGAACCGGAACTAGCGAACCGAGAACGGCCCAGCAGGCACCTTCACCTTGATGGTGTCGACAGACGCCGAGGCAGGCCCGTCAACAGGCTCCACAGCGGCGCAGTGCGTGCCGTTGCGCGGGAGCTTCAGGTCGACGAGGTAGCGGTCGTTGATCGTCCGAGTGCACTCGGACCGGTCGTACACGCCGTGACCCCAGCCGTCGTAGGTGACGAAGACGGTGGTGTCGCGAGACTGCCGATGCGCGTTGACGGCCCACTCGTACGCGGTGGCCGGGTCGTGCTTCGCGTTGGTCAGCAGGATCTTGGGCGCGTTGCGGATCCGCAGCGGGCGCTGCGGGTTGGTGGCCTCCGGGTAGCCGGAGCAGCCCATGGTGGCGCCGTGGCCGAGTGACGAGCCGCGCGTGTTGGGTGCGATGGAGTTCTCCATCGCCACGAGCCGCTGGTATTCGCCGAAGTTGCGGACCCGGACGTTGTAGTCGTTGCAGAACACCGCGGCGAACGGGTTCGGCGCGGTCTCGGCCGCCGCTGCGAACGCCTTGGTGTCGACCGGCGTCTCCGCGGGCTTGCCCGCGGCGAGCGAGGCGACCCACTGGGAGAACGACTTCCACGCGGGGCCGTACGCCATGCCGACGACGTTGCCGGTCAGCTCCTGCGTCGACACCTTGCGGCCGTCGGGCGAGTTCGGGTCGACGAGCTCACCCTTGTCCGCCTTGGCGAGCAGGTCCTTCCACAGCTTGCGGACGTCCTTGCCGTGCAGCGGCGCGGTCGCGGTCCGCTCGTTCCACTTCACCCACTCCTGGAACGAGTCCTCCGCGGTGCGGGCCTCGGTCGCCATGAACCCGGCCGTGTTGAGGCTGTGGTCCATGTTGCTGTCGATGATCATGGCGCGGATGTTCTTGCCGTACCGCTCGGCGTAGTGCTGGCCCATGATCGTGCCGTACGAGACGCCGTAGTAGTTGATCTTCTTCTCGCCCAGTGCGCGGCGGATGGCGTCGATGTCCTGGATGACGTCGGCCGTCGAGGCGTGGTCGAAGATCGGGCCGCTCTGCTTGCGGCAGTCCTCGCGGAGCTCCTTGTTGTACGCGATGAGCTGGTCGAACTCGGCGACGTTCTTCGGGTAGTCCGAAGGCGCCTTCTGCAGCAGGTCGATCGAGCACTTCACCGGCTGGCTGCGCGCGACACCACGCGGGTCGAAGCCGACGATGTCGAACTTCTGCGAGATCTCCGGGCTGAAGTACTCGTTGGCGAACATCGCGAACGAGACGCCCGAACCACCCGGACCACCGGGGTTGATGACCATCGAACCGATGCGCTTCGCCGGGTCCGTCGCCTTGCGGCGGGCCACGGCCAGGCCGAACTTCTCCCCGTTCGGCTTGGCCCAGTCGATCGGCAGCGTGAGCGTGCCGCACTCCACCTCGGGCAGCTGATCACAGGGCTTCCAGTCGATCGGCGCAAGAGCGATCTCCTGTGCAGGCTGCTCAGCCCGCACACCCTCTTGGGCGACCGCCACACCCCCTGCCGTGACCACAAGTGCCGTACTCGCGAGCGCTACTCCGAGCGCGCGAATCTTCGGTTGCACGGGTTTCCTCCCTAGATCCCCAGTAATGCGCACAGGACGTTTCCAGGCGACCGAGAGCGCTCACAACCGACTGAGGTAGGGCAGAACATCAGACTGAAGTCGTACAACCACCCTGAGTTACGACCGTTCGGCCCAACGGTCGTGCAGCTCCTGCTGGCCCTGGGCGGTCAGGGTGCCGAACAGCCGCAACCGGGCCATCCCGCCGTCCGGGTAGATGTCCAGGCGCGCGTGGGTGGCCTCGGGCGCGTCCGGAACGACGAACCGGTGCCGGGTGTCCGGCTGGAGCCGGGTGCGCGGCAGCAGGTCGAACCACGTGTCGGGGTCCTTGCGGGTGTCGCAGCCGGAGACGGACGCCCAGCCGGGCGAGTTGCCCTTGAAGTGGCTCGTGTCCAGCTCGGCGATCGTGACGACGCCGGGCGCGGCCAGCCGCAGCGACACCCAGTCGTTGCCCGAGTCGCGGCGCCGCGCGGTCTCCCAGCCCTCCCCCATCAGGGTCGCCTGTCCGGGCGCGATGAGGTTGTTCGGCGAGCTGTAGAACCGGTTGCTGCAGTCGACGACCGTCGCTCCGTTCTCCAGCGCCGCCAGGTCGATGCCGGGCACCAGCAGCCTGGGGTCGGCGACCGGCGAGCCGTGCACGCGCAGCCGCGCCACGCCGCCGTCCGGGTCGATGGTCAGGCACACGTGCGTGAACCGGCGCTCGGACGACACGTCGAAGAAGTGCTTCTGGTCGCCCTGCAACGGCGACCGCGGCACGATCGTCTCCCAGTCGGTCAGCTCGTCGGCCGACGGGTAGCCGTCGGCGGAGCAGGCCTCGACCCACGCGAACGGCGGGTAGTTGCCCTTGAAGAACGCCGTGTCGACGACGACGCCCCGCACGACACCGGGCAGCCCGAGCCGGATCACCGCCTGGTCGACCCCCGGCTCACGCCTGCGCCGCGTCTCCCAGCCGTCGTAGATCTGTCCTTTGTGGCCGAAGGTGTAGGTCTGGTAGACGGGTTCGGCGGCGGTGATCAGGTTCTCCCGCTCGGCGAACAGCTCGTCGTTCGCCCACACCACGCCACCACCCACCGCGCGCGACGCGAGGTCGGGGAGCCGGGTCCACTCGGTCATGCCTGTCCTCTCCTGAGCAGCTCGCCGAACGGCGACGATCCGGTGATCTCCTTGCCGCGCAGGTAGGTCCTGCGCACCACGCCGGCCAGCGGACGGCCGTGGTAGGGCGTCACGGGGTTGCGGTGGTGCAGCTTCTCCCGGTCCACTACGAACGCCTCGTCCGGCGCGAACACGGCGAGGTCGGCGTCGCAGCCGACCGCGATCCGGCCCTTGCGCTCCAGCCCCACCAGCTCGGCCGGGCGCTCGGCCATCCACCGCACCACGTCGGTCAGCGCGTAGCCCCGCGGCCGCGCGCCGGTCCACACCGCGGACAGTCCGAGCTGGAGCGACGCGATGCCGCCCCACGCGGTCGCGAAGTCGCCCTCCTTCAGCTCCGGCGTGCACGGCGAGTGGTCGCTCACGACCATCCGGATCCGGCCGTCGCCGAGCGCGCGCCACAGCTCCTCCCGGTTGGCCGCCTCGCGGATCGGCGGGCAGCACTTGAACTGCGTCGCGCCGTCGGCGATCTCCTCGGACGTGAACGTCAGGTAGTGCGGGCAGGTCTCGGCGGTCAGCGGGGCCTTCAGCTTCTCCCCCGCCGAGATCACCGACAGCGCCTCCTGGCTGGACAGGTGCACGACGTGCATCCGCGCGCCCGTCTGATACGCCACGCCCAGCACCCCGGCCGCCGCGGTCAGCTCCGAGATGCCCGGCCGGGACCCGAGGAACGACTCGTAGTCCGGCCCCGGCTCGCTGATCGAGTGCTCGTCCTCCGCGTGCACGATCGTCAGCGCGCCGAGCCCGACGAGCTCCTTGCCGACCTCCATCAGCTCGTCCTCGGTCACGTGCGGGAACTCGTCCACACCCGAGTGCAGCAGGAACGCCTTGAACCCGAACACGCCCGCCTCGTGCAACGGCCGCAGCTCGGCGATGTTGCCGGGGATGATCCCGCCCCAGAAGCCGACGTCGACGTGCGCGCGGCCCTCCGCCGCCTTGCGCTTGACCTCCAGCGCGGCCACGTCGACCGTCGGCGGCAGGCTGTTCAGCGGCATGTCGACGATCGTGGTGACGCCACCGGCGGCGGCCGCGCGGGTCGCCGAGTCGAAGCCCTCCCACTCGCTGCGACCGGGGTCGTTGACGTGCACGTGCGTGTCGACGAGTCCGGGCAGCAGCACCTCGTCGTCGCCCAGCTCGATCACCTCGGCGCCGTCGAGACGGGGTTCGATCGCGACGATCCGACCGTCGCGAACACCCACGTCGCACGCCGTCTCGCCGTCCGGGGTGATCACTCGGCGGGCGCGGAACACCAGGTCCATGCCGCTCACTCTCCCAGCCAGTCCCGCGCGATGCGACCACCCGCGAGCTCCAGCAGCAGCGCCGCCTGAGCCAGGCAACGCGTGACATCAGGTTCGATGTCGAGCAACGCGTAGGCCGCCTTCAACCCGAGTTCACCCGGTTGGATCTCGCAGCGCCCGGCCACCGCGACGACCGGGACGTCACCGGACGCGGCCGCCACTCCGGCGGGCGCCTTGCCGTGCCGCGTCTGCTCGTCGAGCGACCCCTCACCGGTGATCACCAGCCGAGCGCCGTCGACCGCCTCCGCGAACCCGACCAGCTCCAGCACCACCTCGATGCCGGGACGCCGCGTCGCGCCGAGCAGCAGCGCGGCGAACCCGATGCCGCCCGCCGCGCCCGCACCCGGCACGTCCACCAGCTCCGGCGCGCGCCGGGAGAAGCGGGTGAGCCGTTCCTCCAGCACGTCAACCTGTTCCGGCGTCGCGCCCTTCTGCGGCCCGTACACCGCGGCCGCGCCGTGCGGGCCGAGCAGCGGGTTGTCCACGTCGCTCGCCAGCACCAGGTCGACGTGGCCGAAGTCGCGGTCGCCGATCGCGTCGAGCATGCCCGCACCGCCATCGGTGCACGCGCTGCCGCCGACGCCGAGCACGATCGTCGTGCAGCCCAGGTCGAGTGCGCTGACCAGCAGTTCTCCTGTACCGCGGCTGGTCGCGGTCACCGGCGCGGGCGCGTCGAGCAGTGCCAGCCCGGACGCCGCCGCGACCTCCACGACAGCGGTGGTGCCCTTGATCGCGAAGCTCGCCGCGACCGGCTTGCCGAGCGGTCCGGTGACCCACCGGCCGACCTTCACGAACCCGGCGGCGACGGCGGCGTCGACCGTGCCGTCGCCGCCGTCGGCCACCGGGAGGCAGCGCACGTCCAGGTCGGGAACGACCTCCCGCAGGCCGCGGGCCACCGCCTCGGCGACCCGCGGCGCGGTGAGCGATCCCTTGAACTTGTCCGGCGCCACGACGACGTGGCTCACGGGAGCGGCTCGAACTCGCGCATGGACGCGATGGACGTGCCGTTGGCGGTGTTGCCCTCCCGTTCGATCATGATCTCGACGAGCACCGGACGACGCGTGCGGTCGGCCTCCTTGCGCGCCCACTCCAGCGAGTCGCGGATCTGGCCCGGCTCGGTGACGCGGAGGCCCGAGCAGCCGTACGCCTCCATGATCTTGACGTTGTCCGACCCGTTGACGTCGTAGTGGATGTCGACCTCGTACTTCATGTCGTAGCCGCCGTGGTCCTCGGCCATCCGGATCAGGCCCAGGTACTCGTTGTTCAGCATGATCAGCACGAACGGCACGTCGTACTGCGCGCCGACCGCCAGCTCCTCGACCAGGAACTGGAACGAGTAGTCGCCGACGATCCCGACGACCTCCGCGTCCGGCCGGGCCTTCTTCACGCCGATCGCGGCCGGGATCTCCCAGCCGAGCGGACCGGCCTGCCCGCACACCTGGTAGTGCCGCGGCAGGTGCGCCTTCTGGTGTTGCCCGGACCAGATCTGGTAGAGCCCGATGGCCGTGACGAAGTAGGTGTCCGGCCCGTAGAACTCGTTGATCTCCTTGAACACCCGAGGCGCCTTCACCGGCACGGTGTCGAAGTCCTCGCGCCGCAACAGGGTCCGCTTGAGCTCCTGGCAGCGGCGCACCCACGGACCCGGCTCACGACCGGCGTCACGGGACCGCGCCAGGTCCAGCAGTGCGCGCAGGAACAGCTTGGTGTCCGAGACGATCCCGAGGTCGGGCCCGAACACCTTGCCGATCTGCGTCGGCTCGGAGTCGACGTGGATGAACTTCCGCGTGCCGCGGTAGGTCTCGAGATCACCCGTGTGGCGGTCGCCGAACCGAGCGCCCAGCGCGAGCACCAGGTCCGACTCGAAGAACGACGCGTTGCCGTAGCGCTGCGAGGTCTGGATGCCGGTCATGCCCGCGTACAGCGGGTGGTCCTCGTCGACCGCGCCCTTGCCCATCAGCGTCGCCTGGATCGGGACCTGCAGGTACGAGGCGAGCTCCAGCAGTTCCTCCGACGCCTCACCGAGGATCACGCCACCACCGGCGAGCAGCAGCGGGCGTTCGGCGGCCAGCAGCATGTCCAGCGCGCGTTCGACGCGCGGCGGGTGCGGCGCCGCCTTCCACACGGGCAGCGGCGCGTCGATCGACGAGTCCCACTCGATCTCCTGCTTCTGCACGTCGATCGGCAGGTCGATCAGCACCGGACCGGGACGACCGGACCGCGCGACGCGGAAAGCCTCGCGAAAGATCCACGGCATTTGCGCGGCTTCCTTGACCTGCACCGCCCACTTGGCGACCGGCTTGGCGATCTCGACGATGTCGACCGCCTGGAACGCCTCCTGGTGCAGCTTGGCCGTCGCGGCCTGCCCGGTGATGCACAGGATCGGCACGGAGTCCGCCATCGCGGTGTACAGCCCGGTGATCATGTTCGTGCCCGCGGGACCGGAGGTGCCGATCGCGACGCCGACGTTGCCGGTCGTGCGCGACCAGCCGTCGGCCATGTGCGTGGCGCCCTCCTCGTGCCGGACGATGAGGTGCTCGATCGTGCCGTCGAGCTCCATCGCCTTGTACAGCGGGAGGATCGCGGCACCGGGACAGCCGAACACGGTGTCGATGCCCTCGGACTTCAGGACCTCGACGACGGCTTGCATGACAGGGATCCTGGGCACTACGACCTCCCCGAGAAGTTCTCGATGACCTTGAGCAGGGCCGAGTGGTCCAGCGATCCGTATCCCTGGGCCCGGCCGGCCGCGATGAGCTGGGCGATCTGCCCGGTCACCGGGAGAGCGACATCGACCTGGCGCGCGGCGTCCAGTGCGATGCCCATGTCCTTGTGGTGCAGGTCGATCCGGAAGCCCGGCGTGAACTCGCGGGCGATCATCGACTCGCGCTTGAGGTCGAGGATCCGGTTCGCGGCGAGCCCGCCCGCCAGCACGTCCAGTCCCGCCTTCGGGTCGACGCCGGACGCCTCCAGCAGCACGATCGCCTCGGCCACCAGCGCGTAGATGCCACCGACCATCAGCTGGTTCGCGGCCTTCACGACCTGGCCCGCGCCGTGCGGTCCGACGTGGACGATCGTCTTGCCGACGACCTCGAGAACCGGCTTGGCGGCGGCGAAATCGGCTTCCTCGCCGCCGACCATGATGGACAGCGACGCCTGCTTCGCGCCCGTCTCGCCACCGGACACCGGCGCGTCCAGCGACCTCGGGTGGCGCTGCGCGATGGCGATGGAGGTGGACGGCCGGATCGTGCTCATGTCCACCAGCAGCACGCCGGGGTCCAGTTCGTTGGTGAAGACGACGTCCTCGACCTGCGGGTGGTTCGGCAGCATCGTGATGACGACCTCGGCGCCGCGGAACGCGTCCCGCACGCTGTGCGCCGCCGTGCCGCCCTGCGCCTCCAGCCGGTCCAGCGCGGCCGAGCTGAGGTCGAAGCCCGTGACGTCGTGCCCGGCCGCTACGAGGTGGCCCGCCATCGGCGAGCCCATGATGCCGAGTCCGACGAATGCAATCTTGGTTCCTTTTGGCATCATGTCTGGTCCTTCCAGTCGAAGCTGCCGGTGACGGGCTTGTACTCGGCGCCGACGTAGCCCTGGTAACCGCCGGCGTGGAGCTTGGCGAGGTAGCCGAAGAGGCCGAGCTCGCCGGTGCCGGGCTCGCCGCGGCCCGGCGCGTCGGCGATCTGCACGTGGCCGATGCGGCCGACGTGCTCGGTGACGAGCACGTCGAGGTCGTCACCGTTGCCGGCGAGGTGGTAGAGGTCGGCGAGCAGCGCGACGTTGCTCCGGCCGACCTGGTCGAGCACGTCGAACGCCTGCCCGGCGGTCAGGATCGGGTACCGCGGCGCGCCGCTGAGCGGTTCGAGCACGACGGTCGCGCCGATCTCGGCGGCCACGTCCGCCGCGAACGCGAGGTTCTCCAGCGCGAGGTCGTTCGGCTCGTGGTTGCCGAACAGCGCGTTGAGGACAGTGCAGCCGAGCCCTTCCGCGATGCGGGCGGTGACCTCGACGTTCGCCCGGAACTCCTGCTCACGGCCCGGCCACGACACGAGGCCGCGGTCGCCTGCGGGCATGTCGCCCGCGAAGAAGTTGAGCCCGACGAGCTGGACGCCCGCGTCGCGGATCGCCCCGGTGAAGCGCTCGATCTCGAGTGCGGGCGGCACCGCGTCGGCGAACGGCCACCAGATCTCGACCGCGTCGAAGCCCGCTGCGCGCGCGGCGGCCGGACGGTCGAGCAGCGGCAGCTCGGTGAAGAGCATCGAGAGGTTGACGTCGTAGCGCATCTCGCCAGTCCTTCCACATTGCGGAAGTTCTCTTCCGTACAACGGAGACACTAGACATCGTGCGGCGCCTGGGTCAAGAATGTGGAAAACAGATTCCGCGATGTAGAAACTTTGGAGAGCGTGTGGAGAGCTTCAACTCCGCTGCGGAGGCCGAACTACGCCCGATGCTCACCGAGTGCCTCGCGGTGCCCCGCTGGGTCGGCGCCGTGCTGGCCGCACGCCCGTACCCGTCGCTCGACGCGCTGCTGAAGGTCTCAGAAGAGGCGTCGGCCCGCCTGTCGGACGACGAGATCCGCGGCGCGATAGCGGGACACCCGCGCATCGGCGAACGGGGCAAGGGCAAGTCCGCGACGTGGTCGCGACAGGAACAGTCCGGTGTGGACAGCTCGCTGGCAGATCGCCTGGCGGCTGCGAACGCCGCGTACGAGGATCGGTTCGGGCACATCTACCTCGTGTGCGCGACCGGCCTCAGCGGTGCGGAGATGCTCGACATCCTGGCGAGCCGGATGGACAACTCGCCGGAGGACGAGCTCCGCGTCGTGAACAAGGAGCTGACGAAGATCGCCGCCTTGCGGCTGCAGAAGCTGATCGGGAGCTGAACATGGCCATCGTCCTCGGACCGAACCAGTACGGCAAAGCGGAGAACCGGCTCGTCACCGTGTCCCGCAACGGATCCGTGCACACCATCAAGGACCTGACGGTCAGCACCTCCCTGCGCGGCGACCTCGCGGCCACGCACCTGACCGGGGACAACTCGGCCGTGCTCGCGACCGACACGCAGAAGAACACCGTGTACGCCTTCGCAAAGGAGGCACCGGTCGGCGAGATCGAGGACTTCGCGCTGCGACTCGGCCGCCACTTCGTCTCGACGCAGGAGGCGATCAGCGGCGCGCGGATCCTGATCGACGAGCACTCGTGGGACCGCATCGACGGCCACGACCACTCGTTCGTCAAGGCGTCCGACGAGAAGCGGACGACCGCGGTGACGATCGAGGGTGACAAGGCCTGGGTCGTGTCCGGGGTGAAGGACGTCGTGGTGCTGAAGTCGACCGGATCCGAGTTCCACGGCTACCCCAAGGACCCCTACACGACGTTGAAGGAGACCAACGACCGCATCCTCGCGACCTCCGTGACGGCGCGTTGGCGCTACATCGGGACGGACGTCGACTGGGGCAAATCCTTCACGTCGATCAGGTCGACGATGTTGAAGACCTTCGCGGACAAGCACTCGCTGTCGTTGCAGCAGACGCTCTACGCGATGGGCGAGGCGGTGCTGCAGTCGCGCGCGGACGTCGCCGAGGTACGGCTGTCGATGCCGAACAAGCACCACTTCCTCGTCGACCTCAGCGCTTTCGGGCTGCAGAACGACAACGAGGTGTTCTACGCGGCGGACCGGCCGTACGGGCTCATCGAGGGCACGGTGCTCCGCGACGACGCGGAAGAGGCCGGCTCGGCGTGGTACTCGCTACCGGCTTTCTAGACCTTGCGACGCGCGCAACGCCATCTGCTGGTCACGCCACGAGTGGAAGAGATCCGATTCCGAGTACCACTCGACGCTCGTCGGCCGCTCGCCCGTCGTCATGAACTCGATCAGCAACGTGCGGAACAGATCGAGCGGCACACCGACGCCGGGGGGAAAGTCGGTGTACTTCTCGTTGACGTACGGCGCGTTCTCGGGGCCCTTGGGCCAGCCCATGAACGTGTTGTCGACGTAGTACATGTAGCCCCACTCGCCGCGCACGGCGAGCACGACGTTGTGGTCGGGCTCGCCGTCGCTGGTGAGCGGGCGCCCGAAGTGGTCGAGGCAGCCGTCGTTGCACTCGGGACGGGCCAGCAACCTGATCAACGTGTCCACGTCGGCGTCACTGCCGACGACCTGGTACTTGTGCTCGGCCTCGTCGAGGTCGGGCAGTCCGGTCCAGAGACCGGCTCGCATGCTCATGCGCCCACCCTGCCCCTTGCACCAGGTGCAATCGACACAACCACCCAGAACTCACACGATCGGGCGAGTTGCCATTACGCGTACCGGTTGACCTGGCAGGAATATGTCCACCGGACAAGAGCTGGTTCAGCCCGCGGTTCGGCCGGCCAGCGCGCGCAACCGGTCGACGTCCAGTCCCGTCACCGCGACCGCCTCGGCGGCGTCCACCGCACCGCAGTCCACGGCGCGCAGCACGGAGTCCGACAGCGCACGCGCGGTCGCCGGCTCGTCGAGCACGCCGCTCTCGGCGCGGTCGACGTACGCGCGGAGCCGCCGCGCGTCGGCCTCCAGGCCCTCGCGGTAGAACGCGTACACCGCCGCGTACCGGGTGACGAGCTGCGCCGGGTGCAGGTCCCAGCCCTGGTAGAAGCCGTGCTCCAGAGACCGCCGGACGAGCCGGTAGTGGGTCTCCCAGCCGAACTGGCGGTTGTCGCCGACCGGCAGGACGTTCGTGGAACCGTCGGAGAGCCGCACACCCGTGCCCGCCGCGGACACCTGCATCACGTGCCGCGCGAAGTCGCACGCGCCGTGCGCCAGGTGTTGTTGCGCCGCACCGAGTCCGCAGCCCGCGGTGTAGTCGTAGGTGCCGAAGTGCAGGCCGGTCACGCGGCCACGTCCGGCCGCGATGAACGACGGGATGGCGAGCTTCCCCATCGAGTCCACAATGGACTGCGTCGTCTCGATCTGGATCTCGAACCTCAACGGCACGCCGAACAGGTCGAGTATCTCGCCGAACACCTCGACCTGCTCGACCGACGTCACCTTCGGGAACGTGATCACGAAGCCCGGAGGCACGTCACCCAGCGCCGTCAGGAACACGTCCAGCGTCTGGATTCCCCGCTCGCGCAACGCACGCGTGTCGAACGACTTCATCCGCAGCCCGAAGGACAGCGGCGCCTCACCGGCCGCCACCCAGTCCGCGACGAGGCGCGCGGTGCGTTCGGCGTCGGCGTCCTCGACGTCGTCACCCGGCGCGCCGTAGCCGTCCTCGAAGTCGATCCGCAAGTCCTCGATCGGCTCGCGGGCGAGCTTCGCGCGCACCCGGTCCAGCACGCCGGCGGGCAGCTCGGGCAGCAGCCACGGGTCGACTGCCGCCAGCGCCACGGCACCCCAGTCGCGCACGGTCGTCGCGGTCACCCGGCCCGCGGGGACGTAGCACGTGTGCACGGGCTGACGTCCCGCCGGAGCACGAGACTCCGCAGCGTCCACATCGGACAGTCGAGCGGTCGCCGCCCGAACGGCGTCAGGCGGCAACGAGGTGCGCGGCACCGGGGTCAGATCCGCTCGTACGCGGGGAGCGTCAGGAAGTCGACGAAGTCGTCGGACAACGTGACCTGCTCGAACAGCTCGGCCGCCACGTCGGCATGAGGACCGGACAGCTCCGCGCGAGTGCGGGCGAGCACGTCGCGCACCAGCTCGGCGGTCACCTGGGTGCCGTCCTCGAGCACGACCTTGTTGTTGATCCACTGCCACAGCTGCGACCGGGAGATCTCGGCCGTCGCGGCGTCCTCCATGAGGTTGTGGATCGCGGCGGCGCCGTTGCCGGACAGCCACGACACGAGGTAGCGCACGCCGACGTCCACCGCCGACTCGACACCCGCGCGCGTCGCCTTCCCGCCCAGCGCCTTGATGTTCAGCAGGTCGGCCGCGGTCACCGACACCTCGGGGCGCTGCTTGCCGAGCTGGTTCGGCCGGTCGCCCAGCACGCCGTCGAAGATCTCGCGGCACACCGGGACGAGGTCGGGGTGCGCGACCCACGAGCCGTCGAACCCGTCACCGGCCTCGCGGCTCTTGTCCTCGCGCACCTTCTTCAGCGCGTTCTCGGTGACCTCGGGGTCGCGCCGGTTCGGGATGAACGCGGCCATGCCGCCCATCGCGAACGCGCCGCGCTTGTGACAGGTCTGCACGAGCAGCTCGGTGTAGGCGCGCATGAACGGCGCGGTCATCGTGACGCTGTTGCGGTCCGGCAGCACGAAGTCCGCACCCGCGTCGCGGAAGTACTTGATGATGCTGAAGAGGTAGTCCCAGCGGCCCGCGTTGAGGCCGGACGCGTGGTCGCGCAGCTCGTGGAGGATCTCGTCCATCTGGAACGCGGCCGGGATCGTCTCGATCAGGACGGTCGCGCGGATCGTGCCGTGCGGAACGCCCAGCTCCTGCTGCGCCAACGTGAACACGTCGTTCCACAGCCGCGCTTCGAGGTGGTGCTCCATC
This sequence comes from Lentzea tibetensis, assembly GCF_007845675.1. GTDB lineage: Bacteria > Actinomycetota > Actinomycetes > Mycobacteriales > Pseudonocardiaceae > Lentzea > Lentzea tibetensis. The sequence continues at coordinate 121,369 of NZ_VOBR01000009.1, forward strand.
TTCGGCAGGTAGTAGTACGGCCTGCCGAGCGAGGCGTTGTGGAAGAAGTGCAGCCCGAAGTCGACCAGCGCGCCGACGGCGGGCTTCCCGTCGATCTCCAGGTGCCGCTCGTCGAGGTGCCAGCCGCGCGGCCGCACGACGACCGTCGGGTACGGGCCACCCTTGAGCGCGTAGTGCTTGCCCTCGGGCGAGGTGTACTCGATGGTCTCGCGCGCCGCGTCGTAGAGGTTGACCTGGCCCTGGATCACGTTGTCCCAGTGCGGGGTGTTGGCGTCCTCGAGGTCGGCGAGCCACACCTTGGCGCCCGAGTTCAGCGCGTTGATCGCCATCTTGCGCTCGGTCGGCCCGGTGATCTCGACGCGCCGGTCCCGCAGCGGTTCCGGTGCCTCGGCGACCTGCCAGTCGCCCGCGCGGACGTCCGCGGTCTCCGGGAGGAAGTCGAGCGTTCCCCGCTGCCTGCGCCGGGCGATCAGCTCGTCGCGGCGCGCGGCGTGGGCGCGGTGCAGCTTCGCGACGAACTCCAGCGCGTCAGAGGTGAGGATCTGCTCGTGGTTCTCCCCGAGAACCCGGATGCCCGGCATCGGAACGTCCCTTCGTGAACAAAGTTCTTACCCAAGACCAAAAGTTCTACTCTGTGGACTATAGTTTTTGCATCGCGGAACTGCAACGAGAGGGGTCGCCGGTGTCGTCAGGTGGCGTCCAGTCCCTGCAGCGGGCCTTCGACCTGCTGGAACGGCTCGCCGACGCGGGCGGCGAGGCGAGCCTGTCCGAGCTCGCGACGACGTCCGGGCTTCCCCTGCCCACGATCCACCGGCTCATCCGCACCCTCGTCACGCTGGGGTACGTGCGGCAGAACAGCAACCGGCGCTACACGCTCGGGTCGCGGCTGATCCGGCTCGGCGAGAGCGCGTCGCGGCAGTTCGGCACGTGGGCGCGGCCGTTCCTCATGCAGCTCGTCGACCAGGTCGAGGAGACCGCGAACCTCGCGGTGCTCGACGGCGACGAGGTCGTCTACGTGGCGCAGGTGCCGTCGAAGCACTCGATGCGGATGTTCACCGAGGTCGGCAGGCGGCTGCTCCCCCACGGCACCGGCGTGGGCAAGGCGATGCTGTCGCAGCTGCCGCGCGACGAGGTGCGCGCGTTGCTGGACCGCACCGGGCTCCCCGCGTACACGCCGAACACGATCACCGACGCGGACGAGCTGCTGGCGTCGCTGGACGAGATCGCCGAACGCGGTTACGCGATGGACGAGAACGAGCAGGAGCTCGGTGTGCGGTGCATCGCGGTGCCGTTGATCGGCGCGCCGACGCTGGCCGCGGTATCGGTTTCCGGGCCCGAGGGCAGGCTCACCAAAGATGCGGTCTCACGCATTCTCCCGGAAGTCCTTGCTATTGCTAAACGGCTCGCTGACCAGGCCAAAGCCGGTTCCTGAGTTCGGTACAATGGAGTGAGAAGCGGCGCCTGGGGAGACGACCGCTCATTCATTGGGGGAATCATGGAGTGCAGGAAGCTGGCCAGGTCCGATGGCGACTGGAACGGCGCACCCGTTCAGAAGTAGAAGATCACACCCGCACCGGGGAACAGACGCTCCCTCGAGGGCGTTCGGCGGGTCATGCAGAACTCTCTGGGGGATCGTTCTTTTCTGTTCGTGCTCGGCAGCGCGCGGGCCGGTGGCAACACCGAGGCACTGGCCCGCGCCGCCGCCGACCAACTGCCGCCGTCCGTGCCGCGGACGTGGCTGTCGCTGAGCGACGGGGCACTGCCGCCGTTCGACGACCTGCGGCACGCCGGCGTCGAGTGGCCCGCGCCGTCCGGGCCGGAGCAGCAGCTGCTGGACGCGACGCTGGCCGCGACCGACGTCGTGCTGGCGACGCCGACCTACTGGTACACGGTGTCCGCGTCGACCAAGCTCTACCTGGATCACTGGTCCGGCTGGATGCGGCTGCCCGGTGTCGACTTCAAGGCGCGCATGGCCGGCAAGACGCTGTGGACGGTCAGCGTGCTCAGCGACGAGCCCCAGCACGCCGACGCGCTCGTCGACACGTTGCGCCGGTGCGCGGACTACATGGGCATGCGGTGGGGTGGCGCGCTGCTCGGCAACGGCAGCCGTCCCGGTGACATCCACCAGGACACCACCGCCATGTCCGCGGCGAAGACCTTCTTCGCCGCCTGAGGCTCAGCCCAGGAGGGCGTCGACGAAGGCTTCCGGCTGGAACGGGGCCAGGTGGTCGGCGCCCTCGCCGAGCCCGACGAGCTTGACCGGCACGCCCAGCTCGCGCTGCACCTGGAACACGATGCCGCCCTTGGCGGTGCCGTCGAGCTTGGTGAGCACGATGCCGGTGATGTTCACGACCTCGGCGAACACCCGCGCCTGGGTGAGACCGTTCTGGCCGGTCGTGGCGTCGAGCACGAGGAGCACCTCGTCGACGACGGCCTGCTTCTCGACGACCCGCTTGACCTTGCCCAGCTCGTCCATCAGGCCGGTCTTGGTGTGCAGGCGGCCCGCGGTGTCGATCAGCACCGTGTCGACGCCCGCATCCATGCCCTTCTTGACCGACTCGAACGCCACCGACGCCGGGTCGCCGCCCTCGGGGCCGCGCACGGTCTCGGCGCCGACGCGCTTGCCCCACGTCTCCAACTGGTCCGCCGCGGCGGCGCGGAACGTGTCCGCCGCGCCCAGCAGCACGGTGCGGCCGTCGGCCACGAGCACGCGGGCCAGCTTGCCGGTGGTGGTGGTCTTGCCGACGCCGTTGACGCCGACGACCAGCACGACCGCGGGCTTACCCGAGTGCGGCAGCGCGTGCACCGAGCGGTCCATGTCCGGGTGCAGCGCGGACACGAGGGTGTCGCGCAGGAGCACGCGCGCCTCGTCCGCGGTGCGCACGCCGCGCGACACGATCTCCTCGCGCAGGGTGGCGATGATGTCGGCGGACGTCGCCGCGCCGAGGTCCGCCATCAGCAGCGTGTCCTCGACGTCGGTCCACGAGTCCTCGTCGAGGTCACCGGCACCGAGCAGGCCGAGCAGGCCCTGACCGAGCGTGGACCGCGACCGCGACAGGCGGCTGCGCAGCCGTTCGAGGCGCCCGGCGGTCGGTTCGATCTCCTCGACCTCGGAGGCGGCCTCCGGCAGGTCGACCTCGACGAAGCCGCGCTTCACCGAGTCCCTCGGCACCGACGCGTCGTCGCCCACCCCCGGCTGGCCGTCGACCTCGGTGCGTTCGACGACCGGGTGCTCGACCTTCTCCGGCGTGGCGAAGGTGACGCCCGAGTCGGCCTGGTAACCGCCCTTGGGCTCCTTCTCCGGCTCGGTGAGGCTGATGCGCCTGCGGCGCGTCAGCACGACACCGGTCACCAGCGCGGCGAGCAGGACCACCGCGAGGATGACCGCGATCAAGATCAGGGACGAGGTCGACACGGAGGCATCCTTTCACGGGCCGTTCCGTGACTCATCAACTACAAAGCGCACGATCCAGCAAAGATTTAACCGCACCCTCTTGCGTCACGATCCTGTGTGGAATAGACCACTCCCCGTGAGGGTGATCGGACTGATCTCGGGGACCTCGATGGACGGCATCGACGTCGCCGTCGCCGACCTGACGGTGACGGGCGACCTGGTGCGGCTCGTCCCGGTCGAGCACGCCGAGCACCCGTTCCCCGACGACCTGCGCGCGCTGCCGCGGGACCTCGCGGGCGTGTGCGCGCTCGACACGCGGCTCGGCCAGGCGTTCGGCGACGTCGCCGCCGGGTACCTGCCCGCCGATCTCGTCAGCTCGCTCGGGCAGACCGTGCACCACGAGGTCGTCGACGGCCGCTGCCTCGGCACGCTGCAGCTCGGCCAGCCCGCGTGGATCGCCGAGCGCACCGGACTCCCCGTCGTCGCCGACCTGCGCACGCGGGACGTCGCGGCGGGCGGGCACGGCGCGCCGCTGGCGAGCACGCTCGACGCGCTGTGGCTCGGCGAGCTCGCCGCGGGGAGCGGGAAACCCGCGCTGGCGCTGAACATCGGCGGCATCGCGAACATCACGGTCGTCGCCCCCGGCACCGCGCCGGTCGCGTACGACACCGGGCCGGGCAACGCGCTGATGGACGCCGCGATGGAGGTGCTGTCGGGCGGCCGCGTCCGGCAGGACACCGGCGGCGCGTTCGCCGCGCGCGGCACCGTGCAGGACGACGTGCTGGCGAAGCTGCTCGAAGACCCTTACTACGCCGCGATTCCGCCGAAGTCGACCGGCAAGGAGCACTTCAACGCCGGCTACCTGACCGGGTTCCGCACGCTCACCGCCGAGGACCTGCTCGCCACGCTCACCGAGCTGACCGCGCGCACCATCGCGGACGCGTGCCGTCAGCACGACGCGGGTGTCGTCGTCGCGTCCGGCGGCGGCATGCGCAACCCCGTGCTCGCCGAGGCGCTCCGGCGGGCGCTGGACCCGATCCCGTTGCGCGGCAGCGACTCGCTCGGCCTGCCGCGCGACGGCAAGGAGGCCTACCTCGCCGCGTTGCTCGGATTCCTGACGTGGCACGGGATCCCGGCCAACGCACCCACCGCGACCGGCGCGTCCGGTCCGCGGCTGCTCGGCAGCATCACGCCCGGTGCCGCACCGCTGAGGCTGCCGGAGCCCGTCACATCCGCCGTGACCAGACTGAGAGTCGGAGGTTCGTAGTGCGCGCTCTTGACCTCGCCATCATCGCCCTGTTCCTGGTGGGCATGCCGTTGCTCGGCGTGTGGATAGGTGGGCGGCAGAAGTCGGCGACGGACTACTTCGTCAGCGAGAGCAAGATCTCCTGGTGGGTGGTGTGCCTGTCGGTCGTGTCCGCCGAGACGTCCACGCTGACCGTGCTGAGCGTGCCGGTCGTGGCGTACATGGCGACGCCGGCGCAGGGCGGCATGACGTACCTGACGCTGGCGCTCGGCTACGTCGTCGGGCGCATCATCGTGTCGTTCGTGCTGCTGCCGAAGTACGTCGCGGGTGATCTCGTGACGGCGTACGCGTTCCTGGGCAAGCGGTACGGCGACGGGATGCGCGCGACCGCGTCCGTCACGTTCCTCTTCACCCGCCTGCTCGCCGACGGCATCCGGCTGTTCGCCACCGCGATCCCGATCAAGGTCGTGCTCGCCGCGTACGGCGTGACGGCCGGGTACTGGGAGATCGTCGTCGTGCTGGGGCTGGCGATGGTGCTCTACAGCTTCTTCGGCGGCGTGCGCGCGGTCGTGTGGGTCGACGCGATCCAGATGCTCTGGTACGTGCTCGGCGGTGTCGCGGTGATCGCCGTGCTGGCGGGCAAGCTGCCGGACGGCTGGCTCGGGAAAGCCTTCGACGCCAACAAGTTCCAGGTGTTCGACTTCTCGTCGTCCGCGCTCACCGGTGCCTACCCGTTCGTGGCCGCGTTCTTCGGCGGCGCGCTGCTCTCGATGGCGTCGCACGGCGCGGACCAGCTGATCGTGCAGCGGCTGATGGCGACGAAGGACGTGAAGGCGTCGCAGAAGGCGTTGATCGCGAGCGGGTTCGTGGTGTTCCTGCAGTTCGCTTTCTTCCTGTTCATCGGCGTGATGATGTGGGCGTTCTACGCGGGCGTCGACCCGGTGAAGGGGCTCGGGCTCGGCAACAAGGACGAGCTGTTCGCGCACTTCATCGTCACCGAGCTGCCCAGCGGCATCTCCGGTTTCGTGATCGCCGGCATCCTCGCCGCGGCGCTGAGCTCGTCGCTGGGCGCGCTGGCGTCCTCGACCGTCACCGACGTGTACGAGCGGGTGCGCCGCACGCCGATGACCGACGAGGACCGCCTGCGGCACGGCCGGATCTGGACGGTCGTGTGGGCCGGGCTGCTGATCGTGTGCGCCGGGCTGTTCGCGTCGGTCAACGCGAAGACCTCGGACCCGATCGTGGTGCAGGCGCTCGGGATCGCCGGCTACACCTACGGCGCGCTGCTCGGCGCGTTCCTGCTCGGACTGATCTTCAGGAAGGCGTCGCAGCTCGACGCGATCGTCGCGTTCGTGACGACCGTGCTGGTCGTCGGGTTCGTGATCCTCGGCGTGAAGTTCGTCGGCCCGGACCAGGCGCTGACGATCGACTTCGGGCGTGCGGACGCCGCGAAGCAGATCCGGTCGCTGACCGGCTGGTGGAACACGCCGCTGGGCGTCGCGGTCACGTTGCTGGTCGGTGGGCTGTTGTCGTTGCGGCACAAGCCGCAGCAGCCCGACGTCGAGGAGGCCGCTGCGGCTCAGGCCGCCTGAGGGTCAGGCGCTGTGTCGATAGGCGACCAGCTCCAGGAACAACCGGAAACCCAGCCTGCCGAACATGCGCGCACTGGACTCGTTGCCCGCGGTGATCGACGCCGCGGCCTGCGGTCGTGCGCCCTGTTCGGCGGCGAGCTTCCAGAGCAGTTCGGTGATGAGCGCGGCGCCGATGCCACCGCCCCGGACATCGGGTTCCACGGCGACGAAATCGACGTAGTACTCCTCGGGCTGGGCCTTGCCCGCGGCGTAGCCGAGGACGCGGTCACCGTCCATCGCGACGACGACCGAGCGGCTCTTGGCGCCGTCGACGATCTGCCTGCCGGACAGGTAGGAGTGCGGGAAACACCGCTCGTGCAGCACGGCGACGGCTTCGTGGACGAACGGGTCCGTCGGCAGCGCCCGCATCTCGTGGGTGGGTGTGTGCTTGGCGTCGCGCAACAGCAGTGTGCGCAGATCGCCGTTGTCGAGCAGGTAGATGTTGCTGGCTTTCCCGGCGGTGAAGCCGTGGCGTTCGGCGAACGCCGCGAGCCTGCGGTGGTTGGTGTGTCCGTAGAGTTCGTGGTCGTCGATGTCGGCGAGGATGTCCCGTGCCTTGGCGAACAGCGCGTCGGCCGTCTGGTCCCAGATGCGGCTGCCCGCCGGGTGGTTCACGGGTACGTCGACGAAGGGCCCGTGCAGCCAGGCCCGGCGTTTCTCGGCGTCGATCTCGACGCTGAGGAGCCCGGTGATGCGACCCGAGTCGTCGGTGGCGACGACGGAACAGGCCGACCAGTCGGGCTCGAACTCAGCCAGCTCCTCGGAGAGGACTTCGAGGGTCTCACCGAGGTAGCCGATGTGGTGCGCGGTGTCGGCCTGGAGCCGGACGAGCAGCGCCAGGGTGGCACTGAGATCGCCCGGTTCGGCGAAACGGATGTCGTACATGTCGGAATGGTCGCCCGCGAGGCAGCAGGATGCGAGGGAGTTTTCGCCGATGGACACGATGTGCCTGATCCGGACGCTCGACACATGCGTCTCACACCTCTCGTCCACCGGCGGCGACTGGTCCGCCCGGATCCCCGGTTTGAACTGGACGGTGGCCGACTGCGTGGCGCACATCGCCGAGGGCCTGCTCTGGTACGCCACCGATCTCGTGGCCGGACACCGCGAGCTGTCGACCATGGACATGAAGGTGAGGCCCGCCAGTTCGCCCGACGACCTGATCCGCACCGTCTCAACGTTCGGGACGGTGCTCGTGCGCACGGTGGAGGCCTCTCCACCGGCGGCGGTCGGCTGGCACCCGTACGGACTGGGCGACGCGTCGGCGTTCGCCGCGATGGGGTGCGCCGAGCTGCTCGTGCACACCCACGACGCCTCGCTGGGCCTTGAAACTTCGTTCACGCCCGATCCCGCTCTGGCCGAGGCGACCCTGGAACGCCTGTTCCCGGACGCACCGGGCGGACATCCGGCATGGGAGACGTTGCTGTGGGCGCACAACCGCGTCCCGCTCGCCGATTTTCCCCGTCCCGACGGCTGGCGGTGGACACTAGGTTCGATGTCATGACGATCGACATACCGTTCGCGGACGCGTTCCAGTTCGATCCGTCGCCCACCTGGACGCGGCTGCGCGAGGAGGAGCCGATCGCCCGCGTGCGCACGCTCGCCGGCGCCGAGGTGTGGCTGGTCACGAGGTACGCGGACGTGCGGATGGTGCTCGCCGACCCCCGCTTCTCCCGTGCGGCGGTGGTGAAGGACGGCGCGCCGAGGGTGGCGCTCGCCAAGCCGCTGCCGTCGAGCCTCACGACGACGGACCCGCCCGAGCACACCCGGCTGCGCAGGCTCGTGTCCGGCACGTTCGCGCACCGCGGGATCGAGCGCACCCGCCCGTGGGTCGCGGACCTCGCCAAGACGCTCGCGGACGACGTGGCGTCGGCCGGTGACGGCGCGGACCTGCGGCAGCTGTTCGCGCTGCCGCTGCCGATCGCGGTGATCTGCCACCTGCTCGGCGTGCCCTACGCGGACCGGGAGAGGTTTCGCGAGTGGACCGAGCTGGGCTACAGCATGTCGATGGCCGAACGCGACCGCGTCGACGAGGCGATGGTCAGCATGCAGGCGTACATCGGCGCGCTGGTCGCGGAGAAGATGACGTACGCGGGTGAGCCGCGGGACCTGCTCGACGAGCTGGTGCGGGCGCGCGAGGAGGGCGACCGGCTGAGCGAGGAGGAGCTGATCGCGTTCGGCGTCAACCTGCTCGTCGCCGGGCACGAGACGTCCGCGAACCAGATCGCCAGCTGCGTGGCGACGCTGCTGCGGTTCCGGCACCTGTGGGAGCAGCTGGTCGCCGACCACGAGCTCGTACCGTCTGCGGTCGAGGAACTGTTGCGCTACAACAGGTTCAGCGAGGTCGGTCAGCTCAGGGTGGCGCTGGAGGACGTCGAGGTCGAGGGCGTGGTCGTCCGCGCGGGCGAGGGCGTCATGGCGGCGCTGAACTCCGCCAACCGCGACCCGCGCGTGTTCGACGACCCGGACGCGGTGGTGCTGACGAGACCGCAGAACCAGCACCTGTCGTTCGGCGCCGGGCCGCACTTCTGCCTCGGCGCGCAGCTCGCGCGGATCGAGCTGCAGGAGGCGCTGCTGGCGCTGCTGCGGCGGTTCCCGGACATCCGGCTCGCCAAACCGGCCGAGGAGCTGGAGTGGCGCCGGGTGCTCGTCAGCGGACTCGCCGAACTCCCCGTGGTGCTCGGATGAACTACACCTACATCCACAGTGGACAACGCCCGTTCTTCAACCTGAAGACCCGCGGCGGCGTCGAGGTCACCGGTGTCCGCCCGGCGGACCACCCGTGGCACACAGGACTGTCGCTGGCGATCGCGCACGTCGGCGCCGCGAACTTCTGGGGCGGCCCCACGTTCGTCCGCGGCCAGGGCTACCGGCAGCTCCCGAACAACGGCACGATCCGGCACGACGGGTTCGAGGAGCGCACGGCGGCGGGGTTCCGCGAACGGCTGAGCTGGATCACCGAACAGGGTGAGCGCGTCGCCACCGAGCTGCGCACGGTCGAGACCGCGACGCACGAGGACCACTGGACGCTCGACTTCGGCACCGAGATCGCGAACGCCACACGCACGTCGCTGATCTTCGGCAGCCCCACCACGAACGGCCGCCCGGACGCCGGGTACGGCGGCCTGCTGTGGCGCGGCCCGGCGTCGTTCACGGGCGGCAAGGTGTTCGGCGCCCGGATGGGTGAGCTTTCACCGTGGCTCGGCTTCGTCACGCCGCAGGCCACGCTCGTGTTCATCGCACCTGCTCCGACCTGGTGGTTCGTCCGCTCCGAGCCGTTCGCGGCGGTGTGCCCGGCACCGTTCTTCCACGAGGAGACCACGCTGCGTGCGGGCGAGGTCCTGCGGCTGCGCTACCGGGTGGTGATCGCGGATGGCGCGTGGGACGAGACCCGAATTCGGGCTTGCAGCCCACCTGTGGTTGGGGGACTCTTCTCAGGTGAGTGAGGAAACGATCCAACTCGATCTCAACGAATCCGGGGTGGCTGTCGACCTTCCCATGCCGACTAACAACCGGGACCAAGTGCAAGGCGTCCCGTATCGGCCGGTCGAATTCCGTGACGATGATCTTCCCAACGCACTCGAGCGCGCGGCCCAGTGGCTGCGGACGACACAGGAGTGGTTGGGTGAAGCAGTGGACGTCATCGCTATCCACCTGGACTACGACGACACGCAAGGCGCCCCGTACTACAACCTCAAGATGCTCTGCAACGACGAGGACCTGGCGGGTGTGCCCAGGGTCATCCGAGAACACGACGTGACGGCTACCGGCGAGTAGCTTTTCCGGCTAACGTTCGGACCCATGTCAGATCTCGTGTATCCCCCGGTGGTCGGTCTCGCCAAGACGATGTTCCGGGTGCTCGACCTGAGGATCACGATCGACGGGGCGCACCAGATCCCGAAGACCGGTGGCGCGGTGCTGGCGTCGAACCACGTCAGCTACCTCGACTTCATCTTCGCTGGCTACGGGGCGCTTCCGTCCGGTCGGCTCACCCGGTTCATGGCGAAGCACGAGATCTTCGCGAACCGGATCGCAGGCCCGCTCATGCGGGGGATGCACCACATTCCCGTCGACCGGAGCTCGGGCCAGGCCTCGTTCCAGGAGGCGCTGGCCAAGCTCCGGTCCGGTGAGGTCGTCGGGATCTTCCCCGAGGCCACCATCTCGCGTTCCTTCACGGTGAAGGACATCAAGTCCGGCGCGAACCGCCTCGCCCACGAGGCGGGCGTCCCGCTGCTGCCCGTCGCGCTGTGGGGAACCCAGCGCCTGTGGACCAAGGGCCGTCCGAAGAACCTGACCCAGCGGCACGTCCCGGTCACCATCCTCATCGGTGAGCCGATGGACCCGTCACCCAACGACTCCGGTGACGCCGTGCTGCGCAAGCGGATGCAGGAGCTGCTCGACCGCGCGCAGTCGTCCTACCCGGAGTCCGGCGAGGGCCAGTTCTGGCAGCCCGCGCACCTCGGTGGAACCGCGCCCACTCCGGAAGAGGCGGCCGCGCTCGACGAACGACGCTGACCCCGTGGAGGGGGCGGCGCGGCCCCCTCCACGAGTCATCTCAGCAGTCCGGGCTGTTGACCAGGCAGGTCGTGCAGTAGATCTGCGTGCAGCTGCCGTTCACGTAGCACCACTGACGCTTCTCGTACGTGCCCTCCCAGCCGCAGTGCTGGCACCAGCCGGACTGCATGCACGGTGCCGACGCGCGCGCCTGCACCTTCGGCACGAACAGTCCGAGCAGCCGGTCGCTCATCGCGGCGATGGTCTTGCCCATGTCCGTTCCTCCTTTCATCCCGAGGCGGACCCCCAGGAAACTCACCTCAGCACTGCGGGTTGTTGATCAGGCACTGCCCGCAGTGGATGACGCTGCAGCTGCCCGCGATGTAGCAGTACTGCTTTCTCGGCATCGAGCCGACGTAGTCGCAGAGCTGACACCACGACGCCTCCGTGCACGGCGCGGCGGCGCGTGCCTGCGCCTTCGGTACGAACGCGCTGAGCAGCCGGTCGCTGAACGCGGCCAGGATGTTGCTCATCTCCAACCTCCTCTCATCCCGAGGCGGACCCCCAGGAAACTCAGTCGCTCATCCGGCGCAGCACCACTCCCCTGATGCCGCTGACCGGGAAGTAGCCCGCTTGCGCGGAGTCGTAGCTGTGCGCGGCGTTGTCTCCGCGCAGCACGACGGATCCCGCGGGCACGGTGTCCCCGTCGAGCGCGGGGAACGTCTCGCGCGGCACGTCGTCCCCCGGCACCGAGAACACCCGCTTGATCAGCAGGCCGCCGATCAGATCGGGAGCGTCGACGACGACCACCCCGCCCCGGCGGACGCGACGCGCCCACGGCCGCAGCGCCAGCACCCGGTCGCCGTCGGAGAACGTGGGCTCCATGCTGGCACCGCGCACCGTCACGACCACGAAACCTCGGCGCAGCACCAGAACGGCCAGCACGACGAGCCCGAGCAAGATCACTGGTAACCCCCGGCCTGCCGGGTGAACAGCTCGGCGTACCGGCCGCCGAGTGCCATGAGCTCGTCGTGGGCACCGCGCTCGACGATCCGGCCGTCCTCCAGCACGACGATCAGGTCGGCGTCGCGGACCGTGCTCAGCCGGTGCGAGATCAGCAGCGAGGTGCGGCCCTCGCGGAACTCCTTCATGCGGTGGTGGATGTCGTACTCGGCCTCGGGGTCGAGCCCGGAGCTGGGCTCGTCGAGGATCAGCAGCTCGCAGTCCTCGCGCAGGAACGCCCGCGCCAGTGCCATCCGCTGCCACTGCCCGCCGGACAGCAGCACCCCGGTGTCCGGGTTCTCCTTGTCCTTCGGGTTGATGAACATGCGGGTCAGCAGGGTGTCGTAGCCCTTCGGCAGTCCGGTCAGCTTGTCGTGGACGAACGCGTGCTCCGCGGCGGCGACGATCTCCTCGTCCCCCGCGGCCAGCCTGCCGAGTGCGATGTTCTCCCTGGCGCTCAGCTCGTAGCGCATGAAGTCCTGGAACGCGGTGCTCGTGCGCAGGCGCAGCTGGTCGACGTCGAGGTCGCGGTAGTCGCGACCGTCCCAGGTGAGTGCGCCCTTCTGCGGGTCGTACAGCCGGCACAGCAGTTTCACCAGCGTGCTCTTGCCGCACCCGTTGAGCCCGACCAGCCCGACCGCCTTGCCCTTCGGGATCACGAGGTCGAGGCCCTGCAGCACCCACGGCTGGTCGTCGCCGTAGCGGAACCACACGTCCTTCAGCTCGATCCCGTCCGTCAGCGCGGACACTCCTCGCTCGCCGTTCGACATGTCGGGTGGTGTCGTGGTCACCGCGTGGTAGTGCTCGAAGCTCAGCGACGCCCGGTGCGCCGCGGCCAGGTCGCCGATCAGCCCGACGAGCGCCGACTGCGTCGAGGCGACCGCGGCGACGAACACCGTCACGTCCCCCACCGTCATGGCTCCCCGCCTGGCCTCGACGACGGCCCACACCAGCCCGCACGCCGCCACCCCGGCACCGAGCAGGGACAGCGCGCCCTGGGTGCGCAGGTCACGCCGGTCCACCGCGCGGTGTTCCCGTTGCACCACGCCCAGCTCGTCCAGCAGCCGGGCGCGGAAGTAGCCGCCGATGCCGAACAACCGCACCTCCTTGGCCGCGTGGGGCTGGCTCAGCAGCTCTCCGTAGAACATCTCCCGCCGGATCGAGTGGGTGGTGCGCAGCGCGACGTCGGCCCTTCGCCTGCTGATCCGCAGCTCGGCGTGCACGACGGGCAGCGCGGCGACCGCGACCACCAGCGCCATCCACGGTGCGACGACCACGAGAACGCCGAGGAACCCGACCAGGACGACGGTGCCGCGCACCGCACCGACCGCCGAGCTGATCAGCCCCGCCGGTGCGGTGCGGCCCTCGTGCTGGGCCAGTTGCAGCCGGTCGCGGAACCGGGGGTCCTCGAACCTCGCGAGCCCGTGCAGCCTGTTCAGCGCGTCGAACAGCGCGCCCTGCGACGTCCTGGCCACCGCGCGGTCGAGGTCCGCGTGCAGGTACTGCGCGACCTGCGGGTGGACGGCCGCCACGACGGCGGCCAGTGCCAGCACCGCGGCGAGCCGGACCAGTGCGGACACCTCCGCACCGGACGTCAGGCCGTCCAGCACCAGCTTCGTCAGCCAGGCCGTGACCACCGGCGCGGTGCCCGCGACCACCGTGAGCGCGAACACCGCGCACACGTGGCCTCGAGCCGCACTCCAGACCAGCGCGAAAGCGTGCCGCGCCGTTCTCACGACGCCAGTGCCAGCGCGAGCTCCTGGTCGCTCTCGACCACGACCCCGTTGCCGTCCACCCGCACCGCGGCGGGGAACCCGGTCACCTGGAACGCCTTGGACAGCGGGCCGTTCACGGCCTCGACGAACACCCGCGCCACGGGCGTCAGCTGGCGCACGAGGTCCGCGGTCTCGCTCTCGCCACCGACGACGACCACGACGACCCGCTCGCGCGGTTCCCGCGCGGCTTCCCGGACGAACACGGGCAGCCGCTCTTCGCAGGCGGTGCACGACGGCGTGAAGAAGCTCACCAGGCCAGGCCCGAGATCCTTGCGCGCCAAGGTGATCCCGTCGACGTCGGTGCTGCTGAAGTCACCGGCCGACTCACCGGTCTCGATGACGAGCCGCGGCCGCACGACCTGCCCGCCACCGGCCAGCTTCTCCTCGTGCTCCCGCAGCCGGCGGATGACGCCGAAGGTCAGGGCCAGGTTCAACAACACCAGCGCACCCAGCAGAGCGCATGCGGCGATCACGTAGTTCATCAATCCCCCAGGAAACTTCGAACCGTCAGGCTGTTGTCGCGAACAGGTCGACGATGTCGTCGAGCTTGATGATCGGGATGGCGGCGACGCCGGCCGCCATGACCGCGAGCACCACGGCTCCGGTCTCGATCGGACCGGACGCGCCGGCGGCGAACCCGACGACGGCGACCGCCGCGAGAGCGAGGTTGCGCACGGCGTGGACCCGGCCGAGCGGACGGCTGCTCGTGGCGCCGAAGCAGTTGCACGCGGTGCTGATTCCTCGGCGCGCGGTCAGCTCGGCCACCGCGGCGAACACGAGGAGGGCAATGCCTGCCAGCAGGAGTCCCGCGGATCTCGCGACCAGTACGAGCGGGACCGTGACGACCTCAGCTGCGACGACTCCGGCGGCTGCCGCGGGGACAAGACCTCTTGGCACGACCCGAAGATCGGCGACGGTCTTGGTGAACGCCTTGAAGCCCAACACCTTGCCCGCAGCGGACACCGCGAACACCAGCGCCACAAGACATTGCGCGAACACCACGTAGAACGACAAGGTTTCAGCCCCCCAGCTGCCGAGCGTTGCGGCCATCACTCTGCACGACGATCCGCACGGAGTCCAGGGGCAATCGGAAACCCTCAGCCAGGCCGCACCACGGTGATGATCTCGGGGCTCCCGTCGGTCAACGGGCCGGAGTCCCAGTCGCCGAACTGCCGCTCGATCTCCAGCCCGGCCTCGGCGAGCGCGCTGCCGAGGTCGTCCGCGCTGATGAACCGGAGCGTGCTCCTGCTGACCTCGGGCCGCTCCCAGGCCGCACTGCTGAACGTGTTGGTGAAGTGGACGAACTCGCCCTCCACGCGCTGCACCCGGTGCTCGGCGCGGATCTCCACGCCGTCGGCGACGAACGTGCGGCCGTGCTCCGGAGTCCACTGCCGCCACCCCTGCACCAGCGGGTTGCGCGTCTCGAACGCGAAGCGGCCGGTCAGCGTGAGCGCCGCGCGGATGGCGGTGAGCGCCTGGTGGATCTCCTGGTCGGTGAGGAACACCTGGAACGCGTGGCCCGTCATCACGACCAGGTCGAACTCCTCGTGGAACGGCGTGGTGGCCAGATCGCCTTGCCGCCACTCGACGTTCGGGCGCAGGCGGGCCTGGGCGAGCATGCCCGGTGCCGGGTCCAGGCCCACGAGCCTGCCGCGGTGGCCGCGCTCCCGCGCCGTGTGCAGCAGCAAGCCGGCCCCGCAGCCGACGTCGAGCACCGCGTCGGCGGCCATGATCATCGGCAGGTAGAAGCCGAAGTCGCCGCGCGGGTCGAACGGGTGCATCGAGTCGTACAGAGCCGCCAGGCGCGAGTCCGCGAACACGTGATCAACCACGTGACCGTGTCTATCAGGCCTCTTCGGGAGCGTCGACCGGATTCTCGGCCGGAGCCTCCGCCACCGGCACGTCCTCGGCGACAACCTCAGCCACCGGTACGTCGTCGGCGACAACCTCAGCCACCGGCGCGTCCTCAGCAACAGCCTCGGCAGCCGGTGCGACCTCGGCGACCGGCGCAGCCGCGCGTGCGCGCATCGAGGTCTCCTCGCGCGTGCGGAGGCGCTGCGAGATCACCTGGCTGATGCCGTCACCGCGCATGGAGACGCCGTACAGGGCGTCGGCGATCTCCATGGTCGGCTTCTGGTGCGTGATGATCAGCAGCTGCGAACGCTCGCGCAGCTGCTCGAACAGGGAGATCAGCCGGTGCAGGTTCGTGTCGTCCAGCGCCGCCTCGACCTCGTCCATCACGTAGAACGGTGAGGGGCGGGCGCGGAAGATCGCGACCAGCATCGCCACCGCGGCCAGTGACTTCTCGCCGCCGGACAGCAGCGACAGGCGCTTGACCTTCTTGCCGGGCGGGCGGGCCTCCAGGTCGATGCCGGTGGTCAGCATGTCGTCCGGCTCGGTCAGGACCAGGCGGCCCTCGCCGCCGGGGAACAGGACCTTGAAGACGATCTCGAACTCGCGCGCCACGTCCTCGTAGGCCAGCGTGAAGACCTCGAGGATCTTCTCGTCGACCTCCTTCACGACCGTCAGCAGGTCGCGGCGGGTGTCCTTGATGTCCTCGAGCTGGGTCGAGAGGAACTTGTAGCGCTCCTCCAGCGCGGCGAACTCCTCCAGCGCGAGCGGGTTCACCTTGCCCAGCAACGACAGGTCGCGCTCGGCGCGCTTGGCGCGGCGGGACTGGGTGTCGCGGTCGAACGGCATCGGCTGCGGCTCGGTCACCTGCTCGCCGCGTTCGCGGGCGGCCTCGTACTCGGCCATCTCCGCGGCGGACGCGGGCACGGGAACGTCGGGGCCGTACTCGGCGACCAGGTCGTCGAGGCCCATGCCGAAGTCTTCGGCGATCTTGGTCTCGAGCTGCTCGATGCGCATGCGCTGCTCGGCGCGCAGCACCTCGTCGCGGTGCACCGCGTCGGTCAGCTTCTCCAGCTCGGTCGACATCTCGCGCACCAGGCTGCGGACCTGGGTCAGCAGCAGCTCGTGCTTGGCGCGGCGTTCCTGCGCCACGTCGCGGTCGCGGGCGGCGCGCTGCAGCGAGACCTCGATGCGCGCCAGTGCGATCTCACCGCCGTCGACGACGGCCTTCGCGACGGTCGCGCCGCGGCGGCGGTTCGCCTGAGCGCGGTGGGCGCGTTCGCGGGCCTCGCGCTCGGCACGCGCCGCGCGGCGGAGCGAATCCGCCTTGCCCTGCAACGCACGCGCGCGTTCCTCGGCGGTGCGCTGGACCAGCCTGGCGTCCATTTCGGACTGACGGGCGGAGGCCAGCTCCGCGGACAGCTCGTCGCGGTGCTCGGTGTCCGGCTCGTCCTCGAGGGTCTGCTCCTCCTCGGCCATGAGGAGGCGTTCCTCCAGCTCGCCGAGCTTCATCAACGCTTCTTCGCGCGACTGCTCGACCTTGGCGCGCTGGCCGCGGATGCGCTCGACCTCGGCCTCGGCGGTGCGCACGGCCGAGGCCATCCGGTTCAGCCGCTCACCCGAGCGCGCCTGCCGGACCTTGGCCTCCTGCATGGTGTCCTTCAGCGCGCCGACCTCGGCGCGGCGGGCCTGCTGCTCGGCACGCGCGCCTTCCAGCGCGGCGGACGAGTGTTCGAGAGCGCGTTCGGCGGCGGTGAGCGCGAGCTCGGCCTCGTCGACGGCCGCCTGCACCTCGATGACGCTCTGCGAACGCTGCGAGCCGCCGATGGCCCAGTCGTCGCCGACCAGGTCGCCGTCCCGCGTCACCGCGCGGCTCAGCCCACGCGCGGCGTCCAGATCCTCAACGACGGCAAGGCGATCGAGCGCGCGGTGCAGCGCCGGACGCAACGCCTCGGGCGCGTGCACGACGTCGACCGCCCAGCGGGCGCCGTAGGGCAGCGAGCCCCAGGACGAGGTGTCCGCAGTGGACCCGGAACGTCCGATGAGGACACCGGCGCGGCCGCCGTCCCGTTCCTTCAACAGCTTCAGCGCGGCGACCGCGTCGGCACCGGACGACACGGCGACCGCGTCGGCGATCGGACCCAGTGCGGCGGCCAGTGCGACCTCGTAGCCGGGGTCGACGGTCAGCAGCGCGGCGACCGAACCGAGCAGGCCCGGCACGGCGGATCCGGCCGCGAGCAGCGCGCCCGCGCCGTCCTTGCGGGTCAGGCCCAGCGACAGCGCGTCGACGCGCGCCTTCCACGACGCGATGTCGCGTTCGGCGGTGCGCTCGGCCTTCACCAGCTCCTCGACCCGGCTCTTCGCCGCGTCGTTGGCCTGCACGGCCTGCCGGTGCCGTTCGTCGAGACCGTGATCGCCCTCGTCCTCGGTGCCGGTGATCTCCTGCGCCTCGGCGAGCTCCTGCGCGGCGAGCTCGTGCCGCCCGACGGACTCGGCGAGCGAACCGGAGAGCCGCTCGATCTCCTCTGCGGTCGCGTTCGTCTTGCTGCGCAACGCCTCCACCTGGCCGGACAACCTGGCCAGGCCCTCGCGGCGGTCGGCGATCGCGCGCACGGCGGCGATGTGCGCCTTCTCCGCGGCGGACACCATGCGCTCCAGCTCGGACCGCGTCTCCACGGCCTCGGCGAGCGCGATCCGCGCCTCGGTCACGCCCTCCTGGAGTTCCAGCTCCAGCTCGGCGGTCTGCTCGGCCTCGGCTTCCAGCTCGTCCGGGTCGCGGCCGCCGCGCTGCTCGCTGACCTCGGCGGACAGGTGCCGCGCGCGCTCGACGGCGAGCCGCACGGTGCCGCGCAGGCGTTCCTCCAATGCGGACAGCCGGTACCAGGTGTCCTGCGCGGCCTGGAGCTTCGGCGCATCGGCGCTGACCAGCTCCTCCAGCTCGTTCTGCTGGTACTGGGCGGCCTGCAGCGACTTCTCGACCTCGGCGCGGCGGACTCTGGCCTGCGCCTCGTCGTGCTCCTCCTGCGCCAGCGACTCCCGCTGCGTCACCAGGTCGTCCGCGAGCAGGCGCAGCCGCGAGTCGCGCAGCTCGGACTGCACGACCTGGGCGCGCCGGGCGATCTCGGCCTGCTTGCCGAGCGGCTTGAGCTGGCGGCGCAGCTCGGCGGTGAGGTCGGTGAGGCGGGTGAGGTTCGCCTGCATCGCCTCGAGCTTGCGCAGCGCCTTTTCCTTGCGCTTGCGGTGCTTCAGGACGCCAGCGGCCTCTTCGATGTAGGCGCGGCGCTCCTCGGGCTTGGACTCCAGGATGGACGCGAGCTGGCCCTGGCCGACCATCACGTGCATCTCGCGGCCGAGGCCGCAGTCCGACAGCAGCTCCTGGATGTCCATCAGGCGGCACTGGCTGCCGTTGATCTCGTACTCGTTGGCGCCCTCGCGGAACATCCGGCGCGTGATGGAGACCTCGGTGTACTCGATCGGCAGCGCGCCGTCCGAGTTGTCGATCGTCAGCGTCACCTCGGCGCGGCCCAGCGGCGCGCGGCCGGACGTGCCGGCGAAGATGACGTCCTCCATCTTGCCGCCGCGCAGGTCCTTGGCGCCCTGCGTGCCCATCACCCACTTCAGCGCGTCGAGCACGTTCGACTTGCCGGACCCGTTGGGGCCGACCACGCAGGTGATGCCGGGCTCGAAGCGCAGCGTGGTAGCCGAGGCGAAGGACTTGAAGCCCTTCAGCGTCAGGCTCTTGAGATGCACGCCGGGCAGAGTACCCAACGGCTGGGAATTGATGCGGGAGGCAGGCCGCTGACCAGCGTGATCAAGGCCTGAGCGTGACGAGCACCCGGTCGTCGACCATCACGTCCATGTGGTCGATGGTGTCGAGCGCGAACGACACGGAGCCCGGCACGACCTCGCCTTCCGCGCTCGGCGTCCCCCACCAGCCACCTATCTCACGCTGGCCTTTCCGGTCGTGGACGACCAGCTTGCAGCGCGAGCCCGTCGGCACGTTCCTCATCCGCAGCTGGAGCTCGGTGCCCCACGGACGGCTGATCATCTCGGCGGTGGCGGCGACGCCCGTCCCCGTATCGGTCGCGGCCCACGTCGGGACAGAAGGTGACGGACGTAACAAAAGGACACCCGCGGCGACCGCGACCACGAGCACCGCGGCGGCCGCGACCAGCAGCCACCGGCGGCGCGGCCGGGGCGGGGCGGGAGGCGATTCGGGCAGGTCGTCGAGGTTCTCGACCTCGTCGAGGGTGAGCCTGCCGAGCAGTCCGGGCAGCGGCGCGAGCCGCAGCATCTCCGCGGGACACGTCTCGCAGCCGCTGAGGTGGCGTTCGAACGCCGACCGTTCGCGCAGGTCGAGCGACCCGAAGAGGTAGGCGCCGACGTCCATGGCGTGCGTGCAGCTCACGACTCGGTCACCCCCCGTTCCTCCAACGCGTCGCGCAGCGCTCTCAGCGCGTAGAAGCAGCGCGACTTGACCGTGCCCGGCGGGACACCGAGCACCTTCGCGGCCTCCGCCACCGTGCGGCGGCGGTAGTACAGCTCCACGACGACCGTCCGGTGCTCGTGGCTGAGGCGGCGCAGGGCGTCCGCGATCTGCCACACCTGCAGCACGTGCTCGACCTCGTCGGACACGACGGGCAGGTCGGCAGGCTCGATGGGCACCTCGGTCGCCTTGGCACCGCGCCTGCGGTAGCCGGAGATCACGAGGTTGCGCGCCACCGTGTACAGCCACGGCGCCGCTTCGTCCGGTTTCAGTTCGTCGTGGTGCCGCCACGCCCTCAGCAGCGTCTCCTGCACCACGTCCTCGGCCTGCTGGTAGTCGTTGTCCACCAGCCTCAGGACGTAGTGCAGCAACGGACCGCGCCACCGGTCGTAGAGCTGGATGAGGACGTCTTCAGCGGAGTCCACGTCCCCTTACTACGCCATCGCAGGGCGAAACGGTTCAGCGCTCGATGAAGGTCGTCAATCCGCCCCTAGGCTCGGACCACCGCTCGACGACGGTGTCGACTCGACCAGGTGTTTCACCCGAGCGCAGCGCGTCGAGCAGACGTTCGCACGCCTCCCGCGAGCCCTCCGCGACGACCTCGACCCGGCCGTCCCGCAGGTTCGAGGCGCTCCCGACCAGCCCGAGCTCCAGCGCACGGCTCCTCGTCCACCACCGGAATCCCACGCCTTGAACGTGTCCGCGCACCCAAGCGTTCAGTCGAACTTCCACCACCGAATGGTCCCGTAGTCACACAAGGTGACAGACGACGCACCCGGAGGTGTCACCCATTAGTGGTACGGTGCCGAGCCGTGAGTGCCCGGAGCCTGTTATTCGGACTTCTGATCGGCGCGGCTGGCGCAACTGGACTCGCCTTCACCAACTCGGCGGCCCTAGGCATCGGACCAGCGTCACAGGAGTCACCAGACGCAGCAAGCCTGTTCGGTTCCGGCAACGCCGCCGCACCGGGCAGACAGCAGAGCACCACCGATTCCCCGACGGAGCCCGCTCCCACCACGACGAGCTCGACGACCACCACGGTCCCCCCGACGACCACCACCGTTCCCACCACGACGGTCCCCCCGACGACGACCGCTCCGACCAAGACGCAGCCCCCGAGCAACCGCGCGCCGGAGCAGGCCGTTCTCGCGATCGTCAACCAGGCCCGTTCCGAGGCCGGCTGCAAGCCCGTCGTGATCGACGACCGGGTCACGACCGCGGCGCAGGCGCACAGCACCGACATGGCGAACCGCGACTACTTCTCGCACGACACCCCCGAAGGCGTGGACTTCGCCGAGCGGATGAAGGACGCCGGTTTCCCGCGTCCGGGTGGCGAGAACATCGCGATGGGCCAGCGGACGCCGGAGCAGGTCATGCAGTCCTGGATGGACTCCCCCGGACACCGCCGCAACATCCTCGACTGCTCGTTCAACACCATGGGGCTCGGGCTGGACACGCGCGGCTTCTACTGGACCCAAGACTTCGGCCGCTGATCGGGGAGAACCACCGTGTACGAAAGCCCGGAACCTGACGCGCGCTCCCGATTCCGCGGAGCGCCCCAGGTTGTCCTCGCCGTGTCCGGCGTCGTGGTGGCGACCGTCTTCGCCGCCGTCGCGTCGCTCGCGGCCGGGTCCGCGGACAGCGCCGCTCCGCAGCCGCGCAAGGACGTCGTCAACAGGGACAAGCTCGTGTTCCCGTCGGCGTCGTCCTCCAGCGTCCCCGGATCGTCCTCGGTGACCGAGACGACCACCACGACGACCACCGGCGCGACGACCACGACGCCGAAGAAGACGACGAAGGTCACCACGATCACCCGGCCCGACGGGACCACCACCACGGTGACGACCGAGGAGCCCACGCAGCCGACCGAGCCGACGCGGCCGACCAAGACCACGACGACTACTACCACCACGACTACGACGACCACCACGACGACCGAGCCGTCGACAACGACGCCGGACCCCGCTGGGTGACGCGCGTCACCGTGTTGTGACACACGGTCACACGAACGAGTGGCGCAACTGAAGGTAGTCGTCCACTCACGCCGATAACTCGAACGCAAGGCCATCCGACCGGGTTTCCCACGAGGAGATGGTGTGTTCGAGGAAGATCATCCGCAGTCACCTTCTCAACCGAAGAAGAAGGTGTCTACGGTCGTCCTGCTGGCAGCGGGTGGCGTCGTCGTCGCCACGCTGTTCGCGACGCTCGCGTCGATGCTCGCGAGCGGCGGTCAGCAGGCGAACCCCCAGCCGAAGGCGGACGTCGTGCAGACGTTCACGTCGACCAGCGTGGCACCGGACGGCAGCACGTCGACCGTGCTCGTCACGGTCTCCACGTCCTCGTCGAGCCAGCCGCCCAGCGTCGACCGCAGGCAGCTGGCCCGCCCGGACGCGCAGAAGCCGCAGGACCAGCCGCCCGCGCAGGACGACAACAACAAGCCCCCCGCTCACGAGCCGCCCGTCTTGACGACGACTCCGCAGAGCAACCCGCCGTCGTCGTGGACTCCCCCGGAGCCCACGTCGTCGTCCAGCACCACCACGACGACGACCACGACGACTCCTTCAGGCCCCAGCAAGCCCTAGGCCTGCAAGACGACCGTGAAGATCGTGAAAGTCGCGAGGAACGGACCGGTCTCCAGCTCGGAGACCCACCGCCTCGCGGCCTTCTCGTCGATCAGGCCCGCCTGAGCCGCGCGGATCGCGTTCCGGCCGAGCCCTAGCACCATCTCGGCCTCGGCGTGGTCGCGGAACACCGGAGCCGTCGTGGTCACGTCCAGCACCTCGAAGCCGACCTCCGCGCCGATCCGCGGCACCGCGCGTCCCACGGTCGAGTGCCGCTGGATCGAGGCGCCGATGTACCGGGTGAGCGCCCGGTTGACCTCGACGTCACCGGGGTCGACGACGAGCGTGTCCCAGTCCGGCTGCGCCACCACCGCGATGCCACCGGGCTTCAGCACCCTGCGCACCTCGGCCAGCACCTGACGCGGGTCGTCGACCTGGTGCAGCATCCGGTCGACGCGGACCCGGTCGACGGTGCCGTCGGCGAGCGGCAGTGCGTGCGCGTCGCATTCGCGCACGTCGGCGTGCGGGTGGCGGTCGCGCGCCTCGAGCACCATCACGGGGTCGCGGTCGACGCCGATGACCGTGCCGCCGCGGGTCACCAGGTCGCCGAGGTCGGTGCCGGGCCCGCAGCCCACGTCGAGCACGGTCTGGCCGGGGCGCAGGTCGAGCGCGAACCGGACGCCCCGCTTGTAGTCGGCGCCGGAGCAGCCGGCGACGGTGTCCAGGTACGTGATTGATCGTGTCCATGAGTCAGACAAGCACGGCCGTGTGGAGATCCTGTGCACCCTCACGGCTCGAAGCGGTAGCCCATGCCCGGCTCGGTGAGCAGGTGCCGTGGGTGCGCGGGATCGGGTTCCAGCTTGCGGCGCAGCTGCGCGAGATAAACGCGCAGGTAGTGGGTCTCCTTCGCGTACGAGGGCCCCCACACCTCCTGGAGCAGCTGCTTCTGCGCGACGAGCTTGCCCCGGTTGCGGGCCAGCATCTCCAGCAGACCCCACTCGGTGGGCGTCAGGTGCACCTCGGTGCCGTCCCGCAGCACCTTCTTCGCCGCCAGGTCGACGGTGAACGACGCCGTCTCCACGATCGGCTCGTCCTCGGGGGTCACGGCCGAGCGGCGGACGGCGGCGCGCAGTCGCGCCAGCAGTTCGTCCATGCCGAACGGTTTGGTCACGTAGTCGTCCGCGCCCGCGTCGAGCGCCTCGACCTTGTCCGCCGAGTCGGTGCGCGCGGACAGCACGATGATCGGCACGGACGTCCAGCCGCGCAGGCCGGCGATCACCTCGGTGCCGTCGACGTCCGGCAGGCCCAGGTCGAGCACCACGACGTCAGGCTTGCCGTCGGCGGCGAGCCGGAGTGCCTCCGCACCGGAGTGCGCGGTGAGCACGTCGTAGCCGCGCGCGGACAGGTTGATCCGCAGTGCGCGGACGATCTGCGGCTCGTCGTCGACCACCAGGACCGTCGTCATTCGCTCTCCTCGTACGCGGGCATCGAGATGACGAGCGTCAGCCCGCCGCCCGGTGTGTCCTCGGCCCTGATCGTGCCGCCCATGGCCTCGGTGAACCCCTTCGCCACGCTCAGCCCCAGCCCCACGCCGGTGGTGGCGTCGCGGTCGCCGAGGCGCTGGAACGGGGCGAAGATCTCGTCCGCCGCGCCGCGCGGCAGGCCGCGGCCGTGGTCGACGACCCGCAGCTCGACGAACGACGCGTGCTCAGACGCTCGCACGGAGACCCGCTCGCCGTAGCGCAGCGCGTTGTCCACGACGTTCGCGACGACCCGTTCCAGCAGGCCGATGTCGGCCCGGATCGGCTCCAGGTCCTCCGGCACTTCGACCTCGACCGGCGCGAGTCCCGCCCAATTGATTCCACGGAGCGCGAGCGCGACCACCTCGTAGTAGCCGACCGCGCGGAACAGCGGCTGCACGGCGCCGGTCGCGAGGCGCGACGAGTCGAGCAGGTTGTCCACCAGGCCGGTCAGCCGGTCCGCTGACTCCTCGACGGTTTCCAGCAGCTCACCGGTGTCGGAATCGGACAGCTGAAGCTCGGGGTCGCGCAGGCTGCCGACCGCCGCCTTGATCGACGTCAGCGGTGTGCGCAGGTCGTGGCCGACGGCCGAGAGCAGCGCGGTGCGCAGCTCGTTGCGCGACGCCCTGCGCTCCGCGTCCGAGGTCTGCTCCGCCATCCGCTGCTGCCGCAACGCGAGCAGCGCCTGCCCGGCCGCCGCCTCCAGCACGCCGCGGTCGGCCGCGGGCAGCGCACGCCCGCGCAGCGCGAGGTGCACGTCCGGCGTCACCGCGACGTCCACGTCCGCGTCCTCCGGTTCGGCGCACGGCCGCGGGCCGACGCACGCCACCCGCGTCCACTGCCCGTCCGCGCGTTCCAGCAACGCCACCGACGACAGCCCGAAGTTCTCCCGCACGTTCTCCAGCAGGCGCGCCAGCGGATACGGGCCGGTCAGCACGGTCCGCGCGTACGACGCGAGCAGCGTCGCCTCGGTGCGCGCCCGCGCCGCCTGCGTCGCGAGCCGCGCCGCCCGGTCGACCACGAGTGCCGTCGACACCCCGACGACGAGCATCGCGACCAGCGTCACCACGTTCTGCTGCGCGTCGATCGTCAACGTGTAGAAGGGCTCGGTGAAGTAGAAGTTGAGCAGCAGTGCGCTCAGCAACGCCGTCGCCAGCGCGGGACCGAGCCCGCCCGCGATCGCGACGAGGAGCGTCACCAGCAGGTAGCCGACGACGTTCGTGGACATGATCAGCTGGTCGCGTTCCAGCACCCCGAACAACGTCACCAGCGCGGGTCCCACCACGGCCAGCGCCCACCCCAGCCACAGGCGCGACCGCTTCAGCGGACTTCCGGCGAACCGCCCGCGCCAGCGGGCCACCGCCTCGTCGTGCGTGACCATGTGCACGTCGATCGAGCCGGAGTCCTGCACGACGGCGGAACCGATGCCCTCGGTGAACACCCGCGCGAACCGCGACCGCCGCGACGTCCCGAGCACGAGCTGCGTGGCGTTCACGCCGCGGGCGAACTCCAGCAGAGCGGTGGGCACGTCGTCGCCGACGACGGTGTGGAACGTCGCACCGAGGTCCTCGGCGAGCTTGCGCGCCCGCGCGACCGCCTGCGGATCGGCGCCGGCGAGACCGTCACCGCGCAGCACGTGCAGCACCAGCAGGTCGCCACCCGCTCGGGTGGCGATGCGCCGGGCCCTGCGGATCAGCGTCTCGCTCTCCCCGCCGCCGGTGATCGCGACGACCACGCGTTCGCGCGTCTCCCACGTCTCGGTGATCTGCTGCTCGGAGCGGTACCGCTGCAGTGCGACGTCGACCTGGTCCGCGACCCACAGCAGTGCCAGCTCGCGCAATGCGGTGAGGTTGCCGACGCGGAAGTAGTTGCCGAGTGCGGCGTCGATCTTGCTCGCCGCGTAGACGTTGCCGTGCGCGAGCCTGCGCCGCAGCGCCTCTGGCGTGATGTCGACCAGCTCGACCTGCTCGGCGCGGCGCACCACCTCGTCCGGCACGGTCTCGCGCTGCCGCACCCCGGTGATCCGCTCCACCACGTCGTTCAACGACTCGAGGTGCTGCACGTTGACCGTGGACAGCACGTCGATGCCCGCTTCCAGCAGCTCCTCGACGTCCTGCCAGCGCTTGTCGTTGCGGCTGCCGGGGACGTTGGTGTGCGCGAGCTCGTCGACGACCGCCACCTCGGGCGCGCGGGCCAGCACGGCGTCGACGTCCAGCTCGGTCAGCTCGACGCCGCGGTGCCGTGCGTGCCTCGGCGGCACGACCTCCAGCCCGTCGAGCAGCTGCGCCGTCTTCTCCCGGCCGTGCGTCTCGACCAGCCCGACGACGACGTCCGTGCCGCGTTCTCTCCGCCGGTGCGCCTCCCCGAGCGCGGCGAAGGTCTTGCCAACGCCCGGTGCGGCGCCCAGGTAGATGCGCAGCTCGCCACGTCTCGGTTTGGCATTCACGTGATCAGTGTGCCCGCCGCACCCGGAGTAGCCCGATCAGCCGCATCGAGTGCTCCTGTCACTTCACCACCATGGACCACGGATACCGCCGATCGGGTTGCCCGAACGCGGCCTTTACGCCGTTTACCTGGCCATTTGTGGCTATCTGACGCAGGCCGTGACGTTCCTCTCCCCTCGCTGGTCCACTGAGCGTCCAATCAGGCGATCGGCAGTTGGCGGATAGCGCGCGGAGCGTAAATAAGGGAAAGTTCCAAGGTTCGTGTCCTAATTTGGACAATCACATGCGCGTGCGGAGAAACGATGCCCACCACCGTCACCAACCACGAAGCTCTGCAACTCGTGGTCGCCGTGCACCGGCTGGTGCGAAGTCTTCGACAGGCCGCTCCGGCCCGTCGTTTGCAGCCCACTCAGTTATTGGTTCTCTCCGAGCTGAGCGCTCACGGTCCCATGCGGATCGGTGAGATCGCGGTGCGCGCACTGTGCTCGCAGCCGACTGCGACCACCGTCGTGACCAGCCTGGAGTCCAGCGGACTCGTCCGCAGAGAACCCGACGCGGCCGATGGAAGGGCAACCATCGTCGCTTTGACCGAACTCGGTCGCGACACCATCATGTCGCTTGCTCACGGTGAAGCCGAGCTATTGGGTGAAAGAATGTCGGAACTTTCACCGGACGAAAGAGATTTGCTGCGTTCGGCCATGCCGCTATTGCGGCAACTGGCCGAACCTTCCGAAAACAGGTGAGGAGCGGGGCCCCCGACCGGCCCCGCTCCTCAGTTCTTCACTTGCTCGGCGACGGTGAAGCCGACGCCGGTGGTGACGACGGTGCCGACGATCCGGAAGTCGGCGGCGCCGACGAAGGCGTGCCGGAAACCGATGGCGGCGATGAAGCCGACGGCGGAACGGCCGCTGACGGTGGAATCGTCAGACATTCCCCCGTGCTGCGGTCGATCTTCGGCCTCGGGTACTTG
Organism: Lentzea tibetensis; assembly: GCF_007845675.1. Lineage (GTDB taxonomy): Bacteria > Actinomycetota > Actinomycetes > Mycobacteriales > Pseudonocardiaceae > Lentzea > Lentzea tibetensis. The sequence continues at coordinate 148,743 of NZ_VOBR01000009.1, forward strand.
TTGTTCGGGATCATCGGCTCCGTGCCGGGGCACGGATAGTCCCTCTGCGCGTTGATCGCGTTGCCGTCCTGGTCGAACAGCAGCACGCCCTCGAGCAGCTTGCCGTTCGAATCGAACGGGTAGATGTTCTCGTACTGCTCCGTCACCTGCACCGGGTACGAGTTCGACGCCCGGCCGTAGTTCATGGAGTCGGCCGCCACGTCGATCATCTGCAGGATCGTGGCCGCGGCGAGAGCGCTCGCGGGCAGTGTGATCCACAGCCAGCGCCGGTCGGTCTTCGACTTCGGACCCGCGTAGAACGCGAGCGCGGCGAGCGCGGCGATGATCAGGAACGCGAACAGGTCGCGACTGGTCAGCAGCACCGCGGCCACCACGAGCAGCACCGTGCGCAGCAGCCACCACGCGGGCTGCAGCGAGCGCAGGTACGCGATCGCCCGTCCGGCAGGCGTCTCCGCGGGCTGGTTGAGCAGCTCCCCCAGCTTGAGCACCTCGGGCAGCTGCATCATCGGCCGCTGCTCCGGGCCGTGCTCGCGCACCAGCACGTACGAGATGGCCAGTGCCGCGGCGGGAAGCAGCAGCACTCCGGCTTCCCTGAGCAGCGCCGTCCCCGCGATCAGCGTGAACGCGGTCGCGCCCCCGAGCAGCCACGCGGCGATCCGCGGCTTGGACAGGGCGGGCAGCTTGTTCGGCTTCGCGATCACCTCGGTGCGCGCCGGGTAGCCGGCGGCCGTGCGCAGCTCCTGCGCGTACGCCTCGGGCGTGCCGAGCCGCTGCTCCAGGGTCTCGTCCTCGCCGAGCTCGGCCGCGACCTCCGTCACGTGCGCCTCGACGTCCTCCATGATCTCGGCGACCTCGCTCGCGGGCAGGTCGGCGAGTGCCGCGCGCATCCCGGCCAGGTAGTGCTCGGCCCCGAGCCGTGACTGCTGCGTGTTCATGCGACCTCCCCGAGCAAGCCGTTCAGCGTGCTCGCGAACGACCGCCACGTCTTTCCGGACTCAGCCAGGCGCTCCCGGCCGGGCTCGTTGATGCTGTAGTACTTGCGGTGCGGGCCCTCTTCGCTCGGCACCACGTACGAGGTGAGCAAACCAGCGTTGTAGAGACGTCGCAGCGTGCCGTAGACCGACGCGTCACCCACGTCGTTCAGTCCCCCGCTGCGCAGTCTGCGCAGCACGTCGTAGCCGTACCCGTCCTCCTTGCGCAGCACCGCAAGGACGGCCAGGTCCAGCACCCCCTTCAAGAGCTGACTCGTGTCCATCCACTCACTCCCCGCTGTTGTGCCGTGAACACTACTACGCAATCCGCAGTACTGTCGACGGCGTTGGACCAGGGCGTGATGAAGTCGAGATTTTCTACCGCGGGGTGAGCGGGGTGCGTGAGGAACGCACCCACTTCAACACCGCGGGCCAGGAGCCGTACCCGGCGTCGGTGTTGATGTGTGCCGCACCAGGTAGGACGTCGATGTCGACGCGAAGTTGCTCGGCCAGGAGCTTGGCCGCGTTGAGCGTGCACCACGGGTCGCCCTCGCCGACGACCACGCGCGTGTCCTTGGCGGCGCGGCGGACCGCGGCCGGGTCGAGCGGTGGCGGGACGAACGACTTGAGCAGCGGGTCGTCGCAGTCCGGCGCGGGCGGGGCGACGAGCAGCACCCGATCGACGCGCCGGGAGACCTCACGGGCGCCGTGGTGCAGCCACAAATGACACCCGAGTGAGTGAGCGACGACCACCCGTTCGACATCGGACGGGGCCGCGTCGAGGTGCATGGTCAGCTCGTCGAGCCAGACCTGGGCGTCTGGTGCGTCCGGCTCGCTGAAGTGCGGGAAGTCGACCTGGGCCCCGTGGTTGGCGAGTTCCCCCGCCAACCAGTTCTGCCAGTGCTCCGGCCCCGAGCCGTGGAGGCCGTGGAGCAGGAGCACGTACGGCAGCGACATGGGACTAGGCCGACTTTTCGCGACGCTCCCGGCGGCTGGGCTGACGAGCCACGATCGTCGGGTTCACGTTCTCCTTGACCGTCTGCTCGGTGATGACGACCTTGGCGACGTCGCTGCGGCTGGGGATGTCGTACATCACCGGCAGCAGGACTTCCTCCATGATCGCGCGCAGGCCGCGAGCACCGGTGCCGCGGAGGATCGCCTGGTCGGCGACGGCCTCGAGTGCGGTCTTGGTGAACTCGAGCTCCACGCCGTCCATCTCGAACAGCTTCTGGTACTGCTTGACCAGCGCGTTCTTCGGCTCGGTCAGGATCATCACCAGCGACGGCTTGTCGAGGTTCGTGACCGACGCCACCATCGGCAGACGCCCGATGAACTCGGGAATCAGACCGAACTTGATCAGGTCCTCCGGCATCGAGTCCGCGAAGAAGTCCGACGCGTCGATCTCCGCCTTGGTCCTGACCTCGGCGCCGAAGCCGAGACCGCGCTTGCCGACCCGGTCCTGGATGATCTTCTCGAGGCCCGCGAAGGCGCCCGCGACGATGAACAGGACGTTCGTCGTGTCGATCTGGATGAACTCCTGGTGCGGGTGCTTGCGGCCGCCCTGCGGAGGCACCGATGCGGTGGTGCCCTCCAGGATCTTCAGCAGTGCCTGCTGCACGCCCTCACCCGACACGTCGCGGGTGATCGACGGGTTTTCACTCTTCCGGGCGATCTTGTCGACCTCGTCGATGTAGATGATCCCGGTCTCGGCGCGCTTCACGTCGTAGTCAGCGGCCTGGATGAGCTTGAGCAGGATGTTCTCGACGTCTTCACCGACGTAGCCCGCCTCGGTCAACGCGGTCGCGTCGGCGATGGCGAACGGCACGTTCAGCATCTTCGCGAGCGTTTGAGCGAGATAGGTCTTGCCGCAGCCGGTGGGGCCGAGCATGAGGATGTTGGACTTCGCCAGCTCGACGCCGTCGTCCCTGCCCTCGCGCCCGCGGTCGCCCGCCTGGATGCGCTTGTAGTGGTTGTAGACGGCAACGGAAAGAACACGTTTGGCGTCTGACTGGCCGATGACGTACTGGTCGAGGAACTCGTGGATCTCGGCCGGCTTGGGGAGCTCGTCGAGCTTGACGTCGCCGGCTTCGGCCAGCTCTTCCTCGATGATCTCGTTGCAGAGATCGATGCACTCATCGCAGATGTAAACGCCGGGGCCGGCGATGAGTTTCTTGACCTGCTTCTGGCTCTTTCCGCAGAAAGAGCACTTCAGCAAGTCGCCGCCGTCACCGATACGCGCCATGACCGCTGACCTATGTCCCCTCCGGCACACACCTGCTGAGTGCGCCTGACTGACTTGCTGTGGCATGTCCCGCTGGGTGCGGGTTCCCGCCTGTCTCCTGACGGTACCTGGCCTACCCCGCCCAGCGGGAGGACCAGCGTCCCCCCGACACGCCGACGATGCCAGTAAACCGGTCAGATCGGCGTGTCGGATGGGCCGTTCGGGGCCCGGGGTGTGGGGTGTCCCCACCGAACACCGGCCGGCGGGGCGAGGCGAGTGCTCTTCGCGAGCACACCTCGCCCCACCGTTCGGCCCTCAGGACTTGGCCGAGAGCTTGCGGTACGGCAGCACCGTGTCGACGATGCCGTAGTCCTTGGCCTCCTCAGCCGTGAGGATCCGGTCGCGCTCGATGGACTCGCGGACCTCGTCGGCCGTGCGGCTCGTGTGCCGCGCGAGGGTGGTCTCCATCAGCCTGCGAACGCGCTGGATCTCGTTGGACTGGATCTCCAGGTCGGAAACCTGACCGTACGCGCCCTCCATCGAGGGCTGGTGGATCAGGATCCGGGCGTTCGGCAGCGCGTGGCGCTTGCCCGGCGTGCCCGCGGCGAGCAACACGGCAGCCGCGGAGGCGGCCTGGCCGAGGCAGTACGTCTGGATGTCCGGGCGGACGAACTGCATCGTGTCGTAGATGGCCATCAGCGAGGTGAACGAGCCACCCGGCGAGTTGATGTACATCAGGATGTCGCGGTCCGGGTCCTCGGACTCGAGCACGAGGAGCTGGGCCATGACGTCGTTGGCCGAGGCGTCGTCAACCTGCACGCCGAGGAAGATGATGCGCTCCTCGAACAGCTTGTTGTACGGGTTCGACTCCTTCATGCCGTAGCTGGTGCGCTCGACGAAGGACGGCAGCACGTAGCGGGACTGCGGCGCGTGGAACTGGCTCACTGGATGTCTCCTACTGGTGTGCGGCCGGTCAGTTGTTGCTGTTGCCCACCGAGGCCCTGGAAACGACCCTGTCCACGAAGCCGTACTCCAGTGCTTCCTGCGCGGTGAACCAACGGTCGCGGTCCGAGTCCTGGATGATCCGCTCGACCGGCTGACCGGTGTGCTCGGCGATCAGTTCGGCCATCTCGCGCTTCGTGCGCGTCAGCATGTCCGCCTGGATCGCGATGTCCGCCGCGGTACCACCGACACCGGCCGACGGCTGGTGCATGAGGATCCGGGCGTGCGGCAGCGCGTGGCGCTTGCCGGGGGCGCCGGCGGAGAGCAGGAACTGCCCCATCGACGCCGCGAGGCCCATCGCGTAGGTGGCCACGTCCGGCTCGATGAGCTGCATCGTGTCGAAGATGGCCATACCGGCGGTGACCGAACCACCCGGCGAGTTGATGTAGAGGGTGATGTCCTTCTCGGGGTCCTCAGCGGCGAGGAGCAGCAGCTGAGCGGTGATCTGGTTGGCGATGCCCTCTTCGACCTGGGATCCCAGCACGATGATCCGCTCGCGGAGCAGCCGCTCGTACACCGAGTCGGTGAGGTTCATCCCCGCGGTCGACGACCGCATCTCGGGCGAAGGGAAGGAGTGCTGCGTCACGGTTGCCTGCCTAACTCCACTGGAACGACTGCGTAACTGAATCTCTGCTACCGACCCTAACGAAAGCAGGCGGCGTCTTCGTCCCGACACCGCCTGCGTTCGCTCAGGGCGTTACTCCTGCTCGGCGTCGTCCTGCTTGGACTCACCGAACAGCTCGTCGAGGTCCAGCTTCGCGCCGGACTCGTCGGTGACGGTGGCCTGGCGCACGACGCTCGCGAGCGCCTTGCCGCGGCGCACGTCGGCGAAGATCGCGCCGAGCTGGCCGGACTGCTGTGCGCGCTGGACGTACTCGTCCGGGCTGATGCCGAAGCGCTGAGCCTGGTAGATGATGCGCTCGGTCAGTTCGGCGTCGGTGACGCTCAGCTGCTCGGCGTCGGCGATGGAGTCCAGCACCAGCTGGGTCTTCACGGCCTGCTCGGCGGCCTTGCGGAGCTCCTCGTCGAACTCCTCCTGGGTCTGGCCCTGCTCGGCCAGCCAGTCGGCGAAGCGCTTCTCGTCGTGCTCGAACGCGTGCACGGCGTCGTGCTTGCGGGCGTCGATCTCGCCCTGGACGATCGCCTCGGGCAGCGGGACCTCGGTGGTCTCCAGCAGCGCCTCGAGGACCTTGTCGCGGGCCTGGACGCCCTGCTGCATCTTCTTGACGCGGCCCAGCCGGGTCTGCAGGTCGGCCTTCAGCTCGTCGAGCGTGTCGAACTCGCTGGCGAGCTGCGCGAACTCGTCGTCCAGCTCGGGGAGCTGACGCTCCTTGACCGTGTTGAGGACGACCGAGACGTCGGCGTCGCGACCGGTGTGCTCACCGGCGACGAGCGTCGTGGTGAACGTCTTGGTCTCGCCCTCGGACGCGCCGACGAGCGCGTCGTCGATGCCCTCGACGAGCTGGCCGGAGCCGATCTCGTAGGACAGGCCGGACGTGCGGGCCTCCTCGACCTCCTCGCCGTCGACCGTGGCGGACAGGTCGACGATGACGAAGTCACCGGACTGCGCGGGGCGCTGGACGCCGGCGAGCGTGCCGAAACGGGCGCGCAGCTCGTCGAGCTGCTTGTCGACGTCCTCATCGGTGACCGGCTGGTCGTCGACGGAGACGGACAGCTCACCGAACGCGGGGACCGTGATCTCCGGGCGCACGTCGACCTCGGCGGTGAACGCCAGGGTCTCGCCGTCCTCGATCTTGGTCACCTCGAAGTCGGGGCGGCCGAGCGTGCGCACCTCACCGCTGTTGACGGCTTCCAGGTACTTGGCCGGGATGGCCTCCTGGATGACCTCGTCGAGCACGGGGGCGCGACCGATCCGGCTCTCCAGCACGCGCGCGGGCGCCTTGCCGGGACGGAAACCAGGGATGCGCACCTGCTTGGCGAGCTTCCGGTACGCGCGGTCGAAGTTCGACTTGAGCTCGTCGAACGGCACCTCGACGTTGATCCGGACCCTCGTCGGGCTCAGGTGCTCGACGGTGCTCTTCAACGTGGACTCCTAATACGAACAGGACGTGCGGAACAGCCGGAACCGCCACAGAGGCGCGCCGGATTCCCGACGAGTCTAGGCGGCGTCCACCTATGGGCGGTTCCGGGGTAGTCGTAACGGCCTCGGAGGTACCGTGCGGCTGAAATTTCGATCACTGGGGGTTTCACATGTCACGGATGAAGTCGGTGCTGACCGGGCTCGCGCTCGGTGCGGCGGTCGTCACGCTGGCCGCAGGCTGGCAGGGCGACGCGCAGGACGTCGGCGACGCGCGCGAGCACATCGCGAGCGCCCAGCACTGAGGTGCGCGTGGCGTCACCCCTTGGTGGCGCCACCCGTCAGGCCCTTCACGAACTGCTTCTGCAGCGCGAGGTAGAAGACCAGCACCGGCAACGTCGCCAGCGCCATCAGCGCGAACACGCTCCCGAGGTCGGCCTGGTACTGGCCGATGGACCGGTAGATGCCCGTCGTGATCGTGGTGCCCTGCGACGGTCCGAGGATGATCAGCGGGTCGATGAAGTCGTTCCAGATCCACACGCCCAGGAAGATCATGACGCTGGCCGTCGCCGGCCGCAGCAGCGGGAACACGATGCGCCAGAACACCTGCGTCCGCGAGGCGCCGTCGAGCACCGCGGCCTCCTCCAGTTCCACGGGCACGCCGCGGATGAAGCCGGTGAACACGAACACGCCGAACGGCACGTAGTAGCCGACGTTGAACAGCACCAGGCCCTGCAGGGTGGTCATCAGCCCGGCGACGCGCAGCACGTCGGTGATGGGGATCAGGATCACCTGGGGCGGGATCATCAGTCCCGCCAACAAGATCAGCGTCAGCACCCGCGTCCAGGTCCGGCGCGTGCGGGCCAGGTAGTGGCCGAGCATCGCGGACAGCACGATCAGCACGATCACCGACAGCGCGGTGACGACGACGCTGTTCGTCAGCGACACCCAGAACAGCTGGTCCGGGCGCGTCAGCACGGCGACGACGTTGCCGAGCGTCGGCGGCACGGGCAGCGACATCGGTGAGGACGCGATCCGCGCGCCCTGCTTGAAGACGTTGGCCAGCACCAGGTACAGCGGCACGAAGAAGATCGCGCCGACGAACACCGCCACCGACGGGCGCACCCACCTCACAGGTCGACCTCCCTGCGCTGCAACAGCTTCAGCACGACGGCCGTCACGACGGCGACGATCAGCAGCATCACGATCGCCATCGCGGACGCGTACCCGACGTGGTTGGCGTCGAAGCCGGTCGCGAGCACGTTGAACGCGATGGTGGCGGTGGCACCGGCGCCGGGGCCGCCGTTGGTGATGACCTTGACGTAGTCGTAGGTCTTGAACGCGGAGATCAGCAGCACCACCGTGTTGATCGTCAGCGCGGGTGCGAGCAGCGGCCACGTCACGGCGCGGAAGCGGCGCACCGGGCCCGCACCGTCGATCTCGGCGGCCTCCAGCAGTTCCGTCGGCACGCCTTGCAGACCGGCGAGGTACACGACGACGCAGAAGCCGAGCATCTGCCAGCAGACGATCGACGCGAGCGAGTAGATCGCGACGTCCGGGTCGGACAGCCAGCCCGGCGGGTCGAGCCCGACGACGCGCAGGAACGCGTTGAGCGGGCCGTCGTTGTCCAGCAGCCGCGACCAGATGATGCTGACCACGACCGAGCTGAGGATCACCGGCGTGAAGAACACGCTGCGCAGCGCGTTGTAGAGCCAGCCGGGCCGGTCGAGCAGCAGCGCGACGCCGAGCCCGAGGACGTTCGGCACCACCACGACGATCGCGGTGAGGATGGACGTGATCTTCAACGCGGTGAGGAACTCGTTGTCCTGGAACAACAACACGTAGTTGTCGAACCCGACGTACGAGATCGGCGGGTTGAACGGGTTGTAGTTCGTGAGGCTGTACCAGAACGAGATGCCGATCGGCGCCAGCACGAAGCAGACGTAGACGAGCACACCCGGCGCGCCGAACGACAGGAAGTGCCAGACGCGCGGCCACACGTGACGCCGTCGCCTCGCCTGCGGTGCCGGCGCGGCGCGGGGCACGCCTGGCGGCGCACCCCGCTCCTTGAGCTGCGTCAACGCGCTTTGTTCCATTCCGTGTCGAGGAACGCGGCGACCTCCGCGGCCGGCTTGCGGCCGGTGATCAGGTCCTGCGCCGCCTGGTCGACCTTGTCGGCCATGCCGGGCAGCAGGCCGTCGTCCGCGGTCTCCCAGCGGAACGCGTGCACGACCGCGCTCTGCTTGACCGCGTCCTGGTAGAGCTTGTAGCCGGCCTGGTAGACGGCGCCCATGTCGGACGGCGGCGTGTAGCCCTTGATCGCCGGGATGAGGCCGTCGGCCTTCACCGACTGGTCGAGCTGCGCCTTGTCGAGCTGGAACGCGAGCGCGAACTTCTTGGCGGCGGGCAGGTTCTTCGAGTTGGCGTTCACGATCATGCCGCCGCCGGTGTAGGCGGGGACGACGAGCTTGCCGTCGGTGGTCGGGAAGTTGAAGACGCCGATGTCGAAGTCGTGCGGCTTGGAGTCCGCGGCTGCGGCGAACCAGTTGCCCATCGGGTACATCGCGCCCTTGCCCTCCAGGAAGGCCTGTTCGGTCGCGGTGTAGTCGCGGGAGAGGCTGGTCTTGTCGACGTAGCCCTTGGCGGCGAGGTCGGCGAACTTCGCGAGTGCGGCGGTGAAGTCCGGGTCGGCGAACTTGACCTTGTCCTCGCGCCGGTGGGTCAGCCAGTCCTTGTTCTTGCTGTAGACGTCGGTGCTGACGATGCCCGCCAGGATCATCGACGACGCGAAGCCGTCCTTGCCGCCGCCGGTGACGAACGGCGTGGTGCCCGCGGCCTTCAGCTTCTCCGCGGCGGCGATCAGCTCGGGCCACGTCTTGGGCTCGGCGGTGATGCCGGCGGCCGCGAAGAGCTTCTTGTTGTAGTAGACCGGCGGGATCGTCTGGGTGTTGGCGGGCAGCTGGAAGTACTTGCCCCGCACCGGGTTCGCGGTCGGGAACTCGAAGTCCTTCAGCTCGTCCGGCGACCACGCGTAGAGCTCGCCCGCCTCGGCGAAGCCCGCGGGCGCGACGGCGATCATCACGTCGGGGAACTGGCCGGACTGCAGGAGCTGCTTGGCGTACGCGGTGCGGTCGGTGTTCGGCGCGACCAGCTTCTTGACCTTGATCTCGGGGTTCTTCGCCTGGACCCGCTTGATCGCCTCGTCCCAGTACTCGGGCTTGAGGTTGGGCGTCTCGAACGTCAGGAAGGAGATCTCCTCACCGCCGCCCGTGCCCCCGGTGTCCGACTTGACCGAGCAGCCTGCGAGCCCCGCCGCGAGTAACAACGCCGCGCCCACCGCCGAAAACCTTTTCATGGCCCGAAACCCTTCGTCCGTGACACCCGTCACCACGACCGGGTGGATTGCATCCGATGTCTGGACCACTGTCAACGGGTTTCAGGCCCCCTGTGGGGTGAGACAGCCCCAAAACATCCGATCTGTTATCTGGCGCTCACGCTGCCGATTCGAGCTGCTACGGACAGTTGTTACATTGGCCAGAGATCACTCGTTCAGCCTAACGGGAACGCTCGTGAGGACCTGGCGAAACTGCTTAGGATTACGTGAAGAGCCTTCGAGGTAACGACGTCATGCGTACGAACGAGACATTGTCATCAGAGCTTCCAGCGACAGCCACAGACAAGGTGCCGATGACCTGATGGCAGCCATTCCGTTACGTCTCCTGCGTGTGCCACTCCGATGTTGACCAGGTGACGAGCACCTCGCATCAGGAACCGCTGTTCATCGCACCGTTGGGGCACTCAGCATGGAGACACGCCAGCTTCTCGCGTTCACCACCGTGGTACAAACAGGCAGCTTCACGAAGGCGGCCGCTACCCTCAATTGCTCTCAACCCACCATCACGACCCGCATCAAGGCACTCGAGGAGGGACTCGGGGTAACTTTATTCCGAAGACTCCCCAGAGGTATCCAGATGACGTCGGCGGGGGTCGAGCTCCTCCCCTTCGCCCGAAACATCATCAACCTCACGGAAAAAGCACGAAAAGCCATAACGATGAACGGCGAACCACACGGAAAAGTGGTCATCGGTTCCGCTCAGAGCCTGACCGACTACCGTCTGTTACCGCTCATCGAGTACATGTGCTGGCGGTACCCCAGCGTTCAGCTCTCGATCCACTCGCGTAACACGCTCACGAACCTCGACGCGGTGCGCGACGGCCAGCTGGACTGCGCGTTCTTCATCGGTGCGATCGAGCCGCGCGAAGGCCTCGAGACGACCGTCCTGTGCCCGGAACCGCTGGTGCTGGTGAGCGGCCCGAGCCACGTGCTGACCCAGCGCTCGGAGATCACCGACGACGAGCTGTCGCGCACCACGGTCATCCGCGCGGAGAACGGCGCGAGCTACCACGACCTGTTCGAGCAGTCCGTCGGTCTCGACGACGCCGACTCCCGCTCCCCCGCGCTGGAACTGGACTCGATCGGCGCCGCCAAGCGCGCGGTCGCGGCCGGGCTCGGCGTGGCGCTGCTGCCGGAGGTCTCGGTGGCCGCGGAGCTCGCCGACGGACGGCTGGTCCGGCTGCCGTGGTCGCCGTCGTTCCGCGTCTACACGCAGTTCGGGTGGCGGCAGGACAACTCGACCAACCCGGCGATCACCGCGCTCGTCTCCGCCGCCGCCCAGGTGGTGAGCGACCAGGTGGCGTCACTGACGTAGCCAGCCGCGCCGCGCGGCCTCGACGCCCGCCGCGAACCGCGAGTCGGCGCCGAGGTGCGCGAGGACGCTCGCGACGTGCCTGCGCACGGTGCGCACGTGGATGCCGAGCGCCCGTGCGATCGCGGTGTCCTTGTGGCCGGCCGCCTGCAGTTCCAGCACGGCCTGTTCGGCCGGGGTCAGCGGGTTCTCGTCGTCGTCGGACGGCGAGGACCGCTCCCACACCAGGTCGAACCACGCGCGCAGCAACCCGACCAGCGACCGCGACCGCACGTGCAGCGCCCCCGAGGAGAGCCGGACGAGCGCCACGTCGTCACCGATGCGCAGGCTCGTCATCCAGCCGGGGAAGAACCGCTGCTCCTCCCCCGCCGCGCGGGACAGCCCGATGAGCTGCCTGCCGATCGGGTCGCCGAGGCACGACGCCGCGTACACGACGCGGTAGCGAACGCCCGGCAACACCTCGGCCTCGTGCGGGACCACCTCGGTGAGCCCCTCCGAGTGCGTGGCCACCGCGAACTCGCACGCGTCGCGTCGCGCGTGCGCCAGCACCTCCGTCGCGGCCCGCTTGATCGCGTTCGGGTCGGTCAGCACCTCGACGAGCCCACCGTCGTCGGGTTGCGGCGCCACGACCTCCGCCAGCGCCGCCCGCAACCGGGCGTGCCGGGCGGCGAGCCCCTCGGCGAACGCGGCCAGCAGCTCGGCGCACGCCACCTCGGGCAGCACCGGGACGACCATGCCGGGGTGGCACGGACTGCGCGTGGTGAGGCCCGCCGCGTCCAGCTCGGCGAGCGCCGCGGGGTCCGGCACGTCCACCGGTATCGGCCCGTCCACGACGAGCTCGCGGTACAGGGGGTTCACAGCCACCCCCGGCGCACGGCTGCCACGCCCGCCGCGAGGCGGGTCCCCGCGCCCAGCTCGGTCATGATCGCCGCGACGTGCGTGCGGACGGTGCGGACGCTGCGGCCGGTCGCGGCGGCCACCTCGGTGTCGTCCATGCCGGCGGCCATGAGCCGCAGCACCTGGTCGCGCACCGACGCGGTGACCCGGTCCCACAGCAGGTCGAACAGCTGCCCCATCCCGCGGGCGAGACCGGAGCGGACCAGCAGTCCGCTGCCCGCCGACTCCCCCACCAGAACGACCTCGCGGTCCGCGACGCGCAGCAGCACCGGCAGCTGGTCGCGCAGCACGCGGTGGCCCACCGGCTCACCCGGCGGGAACCACGGCGGCAGCACGTCGAGCAGTTCGCTGGAAGCGCTCTCATGCAACTCGCGCGCCGTGCCCACGACGTCGTCCAGCACGGTGACGTCCGGCGAACAGGCGCCAGAAGGCCTGCGGCACAACAGGTCCAGGTCCGCGAACGCCGCCAGCAGCGCCTCGTGCTCCCGCACGGTTCGCGCGTGTTCCTCCGCCAGCAGCCTGCCGAACGCCTGCAGCTTCATGCTCATGTCCGCCTTTGCCCTTGTGCGGTCACGGGACGTCGCTCCAGATTGGTCTACACCAACGGCGGGGAGGACACCACATGCGCGCACTGCTCGCGGGGGTCGTCGCACTGACACTGACCACGCCCGCCGCGGTGGCCGCATCGGCCGCCGAGCTCGAAGTGGTGCCGCACTCGCACCGGATCGGTGCGCCCAGAACCGCGGTGAACGCCACCGCGACGCTGACCACGCACGTGATCGACCGCAACGGCGAGCCGAACGGCGACGCGACCGGGCACGCGACCAACGTCAGCACCGGCGACGGCGACTTCCTCACGTTCGACGAGACAGGTACCGCCACCACAGCACTGGAGCCGGGCGTCTACGACGTCGGCGTGCTGTCCATCACCGAAGGACCGGACGGCGTCCGCGAGTTCACCGCCGCGGCGAACCTCCGCGTCCAGGTGACGGCGTCCGGTGGCGAGACGACGGTCGACGCCCGCCCTGCGAAGCCGGTCACCGCGAAGGTCGACCGACTGGGCGCGACCGTCGTCGACTCCTCGGTCACCATCGCCACCAAGGTGGGCGAGACCGGTTTCGCCAACTCCTACTTCACCGGTCCCGGCGCACGGGTCTACGCGGTGCCGTCGCCGAAGGGCAGGCAGGTGTTCGCGTACCGGCCGACGCTGGGCGGGCCGGGCTTCCGCTACCACCTGGTGCACGTGAGCGACGGCAGGCTGCCCGATCGGCCGGTCTACTACACGCCGGACGCGCGGCTGGCGCGGCTCGACACCACGTACTACGGGCAGGGCGACGGCCTGGAGGGCAACAACGGCAAGCCCGCGGCGATCCCCGGCCTGTCGTTCTACCGGTTCGTCGACCTCGCCGCGCCCTCGTCGCGCGTCGAGTACTACACCGCCGACCCGAGCGTCACGTGGTTCAACCTGCGCGTGCTGGGCTCGGACGTGGCGATCACCAACGAGCCGCTGAGGCCGGGGGCCAGCCGGTCGACGTGGTTCCGGCCGCCGGTGGGCGTGGCGCTGGGCAACGGCGTCACGCGCACCGGTGACCAGCTGGCCGTGGACGTGCAGCCGTTCGCGCCGTCCGACGGCAAGCGGTACACGACCGCGTTCGGCTCCGGCGGTCCCGGCAAGACCACGCTGTCCTTGGCGGGCAAGGAGATCGGCGCCGAGGAGACGGTCGGGCGCGGCACGTTCACCCTGGCCGGGCCCGGCCGGTACGCGCTGCGGACCAGCGGTGAGCACAACGGGACGACCGTGGCGAGCGAGTGGAGCTTCGAACCGAAGAGTGACGGCCCGGTGCCGATCTCGGTGGTGCGCACGGGCATCGGCCGCGACGCAGCGGGCGCGTGGGCGCAGAACCCGCTCGGGCAGGTCCGGGCCGGGAGCAACCACGAACTGACGTTGGCCGCCGATGCTCAACCGGGGGCCGCGCGGACGGGTGTTCCCTCGCTGGAGGTCTCCTATGACGACGGCAAACGTTGGCGGCGGCTGGTCGTCGGATGGAACGGACAGCGAGGGAACGCCTGGCTGAGCGAACCGCGCACACCCGGCTTCGTGTCGCTGCGGGTCAGCGCGACGAACGCCGACGGCGCGAAGTTCACGCAGACCGTGCTCCGCGCGTACGAGCTGGTGAACGGCTAGGGACACACCGAGCGTCGGCGGACGTCGGGGAAGTAGCTCTCCCAGACGACCTCGTCGAGCTCGATGTCGTGCTCCATGCACAGGTTCGACCGCACGGCGTCGACCGTCGTGCGGAAGGACCACATCGACACCGTGCGGTCCAACCCGACGAACATGGCGTCGGCCGGCCGGTAGGCGAGTGCGGTCAGTTGTTCGACCAGACCACCGAACGACCCGAGCAGCACCGGCGCGTCCTGGCGCTCGACGTCCCACACCTGCACTTCCGAGTCGGCGCCGACGGCCACCTGGTGGCCTCCGAACTCGACCAGCAGCGCGACGTGGGACGACTCGGGCAGTTCGGCCCATCGCACCGGCGAACGCGGATCCGCGACGTCCCACACCACGATCTTCTTCCGCAGCTCGTCCCGCACCGCGATGAACCTGCCGTCCTGGCTGAACGCCATCACGGAGCCGAGGTTGTCCTTGACCCACATCGTGTTCAGCAGCTGCGGCTGCTCGGTGTCCACCTGCCAGAACTCGATCTCGGTCTCGCCGGTCCAGTGGTCCTGTCTGAGCGGCAGCACCAGCAGCCGACCGTCCGGGCGCAACGCGGGTGTGCCCGCGTTCTCCCGTGGTAGCACGACCTCACGTGGCTGCCGGGGATCGTGGAGATCCCAGATGTGCGCCTTGGAGTCGCGCACGAGCGACGGCCTTTCCGTCGCACGCGACCCAGGGGGCTGCGGCCAGTCGACCATGCCCGCTCCCACCACCACCTCACCGGAGCGACTCACGGCGTCGACGGAGAAGGGGCGCGGCAGCACACCCGTCTGCCGCGGCCGGTCGAGATCGCTGATGTCCCACAGCTGGGCGACGTAGGTGTCCAGGTTCGTCACGACCATCCGCTTGTCGTCGGCGCTGATCCGAGCCCACGCTCGCTCCTGCCGCGGCAGGAGCTCGGAACGGTCGCGCCCCTTCGCGTTGTCCCACATCCAGTTGGACTTCTCGCCTGCCCGCGTGAGGAAACGCCCGCTCGGTGAGAAGTCCGAGCCGACCTTCGACTCGTCGCGGGGCACCTCCACCGGCGCCTTGCGCCGCGCGGCGTCCGCGTTGAGCAGCGCGTCACGGGTGTCGTCGCCGGGGGCGATCGTGTACGCGGCGAGCGCCACGCGGACGGCCTTCGCGGGATCCGACGCGATGAGGTCGGCCAGCCCCGACACGGTTCGGCCCGCCACCACGCGGTCGTGCTGCCGAGCGGACTCCCCGGCCAGCCTGACCGCGTAGACGACGGTGCCCGTCAGCACCACCACCAGGACCGTCAACACGCTCACCAGCACGCGCATCCGCCTGGCCCGCCGGCGAACGCCCGCTTCCCGCGCGAGGTCGAGGTCGATGCTCGCCTCGAGGAAGCGGCGTTCGGTCGCGGTCAGCGAGCCGTCCGGCAGGTCCCGCGCCTGTGCCAGTCGCACACCGCGGTAGAGAGCATCGGGATCGCCTCCGACCGCGTCCCACGCGGCGGCGGCCTCGGTGAGCCGGTGCTGCACGAGCAGCCCGGCCCGGTCCTCGGCGATCCAGTCGCGCAGGCGGGGCCAGCCGCGGATCAACGCCTCGTGGGTGAGCTCAACGCCGTCGCGGTCCAGCGTGACCAGCCGCGCGGCGGCGAGGCGGTCGAGCACCTCGGCGTCGAGCCCCTCCCGCCGCACGCGCCGCTTGGTGTCCTCGGTGCCCTCGCCGAGCGCGATGAGCCTGAGGAAGATTTGGCGTGCAACGGTTTGCTGCTCGTCCGCCAGCGAGCCGAAGACGGCCTCCGCGGTCCGCGCGACCGCGTGTTCGAGGCCGCCCGCCTCCTCGTAGGCGGCCAGCGTCAGCGTCATGCCGCGCCGCCGCGCCCACGTCTCGACCAGCGCGTGCGACACCAGTGGCAGCGCCGCGGCCTGACCGGTGACGTCGGCGACCAGCCTGGTCACCAGTGCGGTCTCGACGGTGGCGCCGACGCGCAGGGCTGGTGCGGTGATCGCGCGCCGCAGCTCGTCGGTCGTCATCGGACCGACGATGAGCTGCCCGCCGTCGACGGCATCGACCAGCTCGGGGTGGCGGCCGAGGTGGCCGTAGAAGTCGGCGCGCACGCCGATCACGACGCGCGGGCAGCTGGTCAACGCCTGGACGAACCACTCACGAGCGGCCGGGTCGGCCAGCGTGAAGACCTCCTCGAACTGGTCGACCACCAGCACGAGGTCCGGGTTCCACTGGCGGATCCGCAGGCCGAGGTTGGCCGGGTCGGCCGTGAGCTCGTCGCGCAGCACCACGGCGGACTCACCGAGCACGGACGCCAGCCGCACGGCGCACTCGTCCAGCGGCCGCGCGCCCGGCGTGAACACCACCGCGTGGTCGAGCCGGGGCACGAGCCCGGCCCGCAGCAATGACGACTTGCCGGAACCGGAAGCACCGAACACACCGGTGAAGCGCCGCGCGCCGACGAGGTCGAGCAGCTTCGCGGTCAGCTTCTCCCGGCCGAAGAACCGGTCCGCGTCCTCGGGCTGGAACGCGGCCAGCCCCGCGTAGGGCGACTCGTCCACCGGCGCCGGCGGCGACCCGATGGACCGCCACCGCTCCTCCCACTCGCCGGCGTCACCACCGCAGGCCTCGACGTAGGCGAGCGTCACGGCGAGGCTCGGCAGCTTCCTGCCGTTGGCGGCCTCGGACAGCGCGGCGGCCGAGTAGTGCGCGCGCACAGCGAGGTCGCGGTAGGGCGGGTTGCCCGCCTTCTCGCGCAGCCGCCGCAGGTCGGCGGCGAAGTGCCCGAGCTCGGAGTCCTCGGTGTCGAGCGGCCGTTCACGTCGTGGCATGTGCTGTTCCCCCAGCGTCCAGTCTGCACACCGCCCTTGCTGGGACGCGGCCCGGCGCTCGGCGTTGCCCTACTCCGGCTTGACCGACGGCCGGGTCTCGTTCGTCCGGCGGTTCCACGACTCGCCGTACACCTGCGAGCGGAAGTGCAGCACCGGGTCGTCGGACAGCTCGATGCCCGCGACCACGTTGGTCGGGTCGAAGACCAGGTTCTCCACCGACGCCTGGTCGGCGTGCAACGCGCCGAGCTCGAGCCGTCCGGCGACGACGGTCTGCCGGGTGTCCGGCCACTGCTGCGTGACGTCGTCGACCGGGTCACCGGGGTCGGCGAGCTGGAACACGAGGTTCCACGCGGCGCCGGGACGCTGCTTGATCTCGCTGATCAGGTACTGCGGCGGCCATTCACGGCGCTCGCGGGCACCCAGCGCGACGATCCCGGCCTCGGGCATCCAGCTGTACCGGAACGCACGGCGCTCGCCCGCGGCGTTCACCAGGTAGTAGGCGTGCAGGCCGTTGAACCGGGTGGTGGCGAAGCTCTGCGGCGGGATCAGGCTGTTGAGGCCCTTGACGCCGGGCAGCAGGTGCCTGCGGGTGGCCAGGAACGCGAGCACCTTCAGCGGGGACAGCTTGCCGGGCTTGATCGCGGTGGTGAGGCCGATGAAGTCCTCGGCGTCGCGGGCCGGGAAGTTCGGCAGGCTCGCCGCCGCCCACGTGCTGTGCCCGCCGGACGCGAGGTCGAAGCGGATCGCCAGGCCGAGCGGCACGCCCTTGTCGCCCCGGCGGTCCGGGGTGTACGGGCTGCCGCCCGCGTTCGACAGTCGCACCAGCGCGGGGACCGGCGAGCCCTGCAGGTGCTCGGCCGTCGTCCACGAGCCGATCTCCGCCGACGGCGTGAAAGTGGCGTGGAAGTGGACTCCGCGCGGATGGGCGCGCCGGAAGCCCGGCACCGTTCCGGTCGCCGTCTCCATGGCGTGCATGGCCCGCTGGACCTGCTGCTCGGTCATGAACGCGAACTATGCCCGGTGCTGGCACGGGCCACCAGCACAGGCGTCGTGTCCTCCGTATCGATAGGCGACGCACCCGCGAGCACGGCCAGCAACGCGCGTGCCGCACGGGCGCCGAAAGCGGACGTGTCGCGCGACAACGCGGTCAGCGGCGGGTGGATCAGCCGGCACAACGGCGAGTCGTCCCAGGCCACAATGGACAGTTCGGCCGGGACGGTGACGCCGAGCTCGGCCGCGACGCCGACGCCGGCGACGGCCATCACGTCGTTGTCGTAGACGATCGCGGTCGGCGGCTCCGCCCCGAGCAGCAGCTCGCGCGTCGCCGCGGCACCGCGTGAGTCGGTGTAGTCGGCGGACACGATCACCCCCGACGGCACCGCGGCGCGGAAGGCCGCGTCACGCCGTGCGGTGTGCAGCAGCGACGGCAGGCCCGCGACCCGTGCGATCCGCCGGTGCCCCAGCGAGGTCAGGTGCTCGACGACGGACGTCATCGCCTTGGCGTCGTCGGCCCACACGCTGGCGACGTTCCCGTGGTGCCCGGCGCCGCCGATCACCACGGCGGGCAGCCCCAGCTCCTCGACGACGGCCACCCTCGGGTCGTCGACGCGCAGGTCGACGAGGAACACCCCGTCCACCCGGTGCTCGGCCCACCAGCGGCGGTACAGCTCGACCTCCTCGTCGAGATCCCCGACGACCTGCAACAGCAGCGCCATCGGCAGCTCGGCCTGTATCCCGCCGATGAGCCGGAAGAAGAAGGCCTCCGCGCCCAGCGGCCGGGCGAGCACCAGCCCGACGGCGTCGGCGCGGGCGCCGGACAGCGCGCGGGCGGTCGACGACGGGCGGTACCCCAGTGCCGCGGCGACGGACAGCACCCGCTCGCGGGTCGAGTCGGACACGCCGGGGCGTCCGTTCAAGGCGAGCGAGACCGCGCCCTTGGACACGCCCGACCGCAGGGCGATGTCCTTGATCGTCGGGCGCTTCACGCCTGCTCACCTGTCCGGAAAAAGACAACAAGACGATCGGAGGCTAGCTGGAGATAAACCGGTTTAGCTAGGTTCCCCGACAGGAGGTGGCAGTCAATGGAGACGACTCGGCGCACGTTCCTCATCGGCCTCGCGGCCGTGCCCCTGGCGGGCTGCGGGCTGGGCGGCCAACAGCAGAGCGGCGGTGCCGTCAGCGGCGAGATCAAGGGCGAGATCACGTTCCAGACGTGGGCGCTCAAGCCGAAGTACACCGACTACGTCAACGGCGTCGTCGACGCATTTCAGAAGCAACACCCCGGTACCACGGTGAAGTGGGTCGACCAGCCCGCCGACGGGTACTTGCAGAAGGTCATGGCGGACGCGTCCGCCGGCAGCCTGCCTGACGTGATCAACGTGCCCCCGGACCTGAGCTTCCCGCTGGCGAAGAAGGGCCAGCTGGTCAACCTCGACGAGGCGATGCCGGAGGCGAAGGGCGACTACCTGGAGAACGGCTGGCGCGCCTACGAGATCCCCGGCAAGGGCGGCTGCTACGGCTTCCCGTGGTACCTCAACACCGGCCCGATCTTCTACAACAAGGCCCTGTTCCAGCAGGCCGGACTCGACCCGAACAAGCCGCCGACGACGTTCAAGGAGGCGGAGGAGCAGGCGTTGCAGCTCGCGCAGCGCAGCAAGATCGCGATGCTCGGCCAGACGCCGACGATCGTCGACTTCGCGCTGTACGGCGTGAAGCTGCTCAGCGACAACGGCGAGACGTTCGTGTTCAACGAGCCCAAGGGCGTCGAGCTGCTGGAGATCTACAAGCGGATGTACGACGCGGGCGCGCTCGTGCCCGAGGCGCTGACCCAGAACTACACCGGCTCCGGCGCGAAGTTCATGGCGCAGCAGACCGCGCTGACTCCAGGCAGCGCGTACGACCTCGGCAAGTTCAAGACCGACGCGCCGTCGCTCTACGCCAACATCGGCATCGCCAAGCCCATCACCAACACCGGGCACGCCGCGATGTACGTGCACGGCGTGAGCGTTCCCGCTGCCAGCAAGAACAAGCCGACCGCGCTCGCGTTCGGGCGGTTCGTGACCAACGCGGAGAACCAGCTCAAGTTCGCCAAGATCTCCGGCATCTTCCCGTCCACCAAGGGCGGCATGTCCGACCCGCACTTCACCACCGAGGACGGCACCGACGAGGCGCGCGTGCGCGTCGCGGCGGCCAAGCAGCTCGGTGACGCGGTGAACTACACGCCCGTCCAGTTCAGCTCGCAGATGCAGGAGTCGCTGCGGCAGCAGGTCGCCGACGCGATGCTCGGCAAGAAGTCACCGAAGCAGGCATTGGACGACGTCGTCGCCGAGTGCAACCGGCTGTTGAAGTGACACCCCGGAAAAGATGACACACCGCCCGCACACCCCGTGGCTGTTCCTGTTGCCGGGACTGGCCGTCGTGCTCATGTTCAGCATCTTCCCGTTCCTGAACATGATCGTGCTCGCGTTCACCGACGCGGACGCGCTCGGTGGCGGCCAGTTCACCGGGGTGGACAACTTCGTCCGCATGGTCGACGACCCGAAGTTCTGGGTCGCCGCGCGCAACAGCACGCTCTACCTGTTCGGCGTCGTACCACCGCTGGTGCTGCTGCCGCTGCTGCTCGCGCTGCTGGTGCGCAGGCAGGTTCCCGGCATCACGTTCTTCCGCACCGCGTTCTTCACGCCGGTGATCGCCTCCGCGGTGGTCGTCGGCCTGATCTGGACGTGGCTGCTCGACAGCCGCGGCCTGGTCAACAGCGTCGTCGAGGCGCTGGGCGGCGCGCGGATCCCCTTCCTCACCGACTCGTCGCTGCTGCTCGTCAGCGCGATGGCGGTGACGGTGTGGAAGGGGATGGGCTACTACATGGTGATCTACCTGGCCGCGCTCGCGAACGTGCCGAACGACCTGCACGAGGCGGCGCAGGTCGACGGCGCGGGGCCGATCCGGCGGTTCGTGTCGGTCACCGTGCCCGCGCTGCGGCCGACGATGGTGCTCGTCGCGGCGCTGTCCGCGGTCAACGGGTTCCGCGTGTTCGCCGAGGTCTACCTGCTGTCCGGCGGTTCCGGTGGTCCGGGTGGCGCGTCGACGACGCTCGTGATGCTCATCCAGCAGACCGGCACCGGGCTCACCGGTGAGGTCGGCTACGCGTCCGCGCTCAGCCTGGTGCTGTTCGTCGTGACGCTCGGGCTGCTGCTGATCACGTTGCGGCTCAACCGGAAGGAGGACCTGCTGTGAGGTTGTTCTGGCGCTACCTGCTCCTGTTGTTCGTGCTGGCGATCAGCATCGGCCCCTTCCTGTGGCAGCTGTCGACGTCGCTCAAGGGCGCGGGCGAGGACGTCTACCTGCCGGACTTCGTGCCGGACGACCCGACCCTCGCGAACTACGCGGGTGTCGCGGACGTCGTTCCGGTGTGGACGTTCGCGCTGAACTCCCTGCTGGTGGCCGTTGTCAACGTTGTCTGCAACTGCCTGGGCGCCGCGATGGCCGGATACGCGCTGGCACGGCTCAAGTTCCGCGGCCGCAGGCTGGCCGGTCTGGTGTTCGCGGCGGCGATCCTGGTGCCGTTCGAGACGATCCTGATCTCGCTGTTCCTGGTGATGCGGTCGCTCGGGCTGACCAACACGCTGACCGGCGTGGTGCTGCCGGGCGCGATCGCCGCGTTGAACGTCCTGTTGCTGCGCAACGCCTTCCTCGCCCTGCCTGGCGAGGTGGAGGAGGCGGCGATCATCGACGGCGCGAACGCGTGGCAGCGGTTCGTGCGGATCGCGCTGCCGTCGGTGCGGGGCACGCTGGTGGTCGTCGCGCTGTTCTCGTTCATGTTCTCGTGGGACGACTTCCTGTGGCCGCTGATCGTGCTGAGCGACCCGGACAAGTACACGCTCACCATCGGCCTCGCCTACCTGCAGGGCACGTTCTTCCAGAACCAGCGACTCGTCGCCGCGGGCACGATCATCGCCGTCGCACCGCTCATCCTGCTGTTCCTGTTGCTGCAGAAGCACTTCTTCCGCGGCGTCGGAGAAGGCGCCCTCAAGGGATAAGTACTGAAGGGTTGACGTATGCGCTTTGGTGTCAACTACACCCCGTCGGTCGGCTGGTTCCACCACTGGCTGGACTTCTCGCTCGACGACGTGAAGGCGGACTTCGCGGCGATCGCCGGGCTGGGCATGGACCACGTGCGGGTGTTCCCGCTGTGGCCGGTGTTCCAGCCCAACCGCGGGCTCGTCCGGCCGAAGGCGGTCGAGCAGCTGCTCAGCATGGTCGACGCGGCCGCAGAAGCCGGACTGGACGTGCAGGTGGACGCGTTGCAGGGCCACCTGTCGAGCTTCGACTTCTACCCGTCCTGGGTGCAGACCTGGCACAAGCGCAACATGTTCACCGATCCCGAGGCGATCGAGGGGCAGGTGTTCTACGTCCGGACGCTCGCGGAGGCGGTGCGGGACAAGCCGAACGTCCTCGGCCTGACGCTGGGCAACGAGGTCAACCTGCTGACCGAATCGCACCCGTGCACGTCCGACGAGGCGGGCGCGTGGATCGACACGCTGCTCGAAGCGGCGGGTCCCGGCTCGGTGCACTCGGAGTACGACGCGGTCTGGTACGAGGACGGCCACCCGTTCCTGCCGGAGCACGCGGCGCGCAAGGGCGCGATGACGACCGTGCACTCGTGGGTGTTCAACGGCACCGCGCAGCGCTACGGGCCGATGAGCGCGGAGAGCGTGCACCACGCCGAGTACCTGGTCGAGCTGGCGCGGGCGTGGGCGCTCGACCCGGCGCGGCCGGTGTGGCTGCAGGAGGTGGGCGCCGCGCAGCCGGAGATCAGCGCCGAGCAGGCGCCGGAGTGGGCCGAGCAAACGCTTGCGAATGTGCTGACGTGCGACAACCTGTACGGCGTCACGTGGTGGTGCTCGTTCGACCTCAGCCGTGATCTGGTCGACTTCCCGGAACGCGAGTACGAACTGGGGTTGATGACCACCGAACGCAAGGTCAAGCCGCTGGGTGAGGCGATCGCCCGCGTCATCGCGGGTGACCGGCCGGATCTCGCGATGCGCACGCCGCTGACGCTGCCCGGCAGGCGTTCGGCGTGGGGTCCCGGTGGGGTGTTCTTCGAAGAGTGGATGAACCTCGCGCGTCAGGGTGTGCGCGCGTCGATCGAGTTGGGGTGACTGGTGGTTGGCATAACAGTGCACGACGAACGCGCGCTGCTCGAGGAACGGCTTGACGAACGCATCCGGCCCGCGCGGTGCGGCGACTCGATCGAGTTGGGGTGACTACTAGTAATGCACGACGAACGCGCGCTGCTCGAGGAGCGGCTGAACCGGACGCTGAAGGAACGCATCCGTCCCGCTCTCTACGGCGACTCGGTGCCGCTGTCGCTGGAGGTGTGGAACGCGCCGGACGAGCCCGTGCCGATAGCGGAAGCGCTGGCCGCCTCCTACGAACCGGCTCAGGTCGGTGACGCGTGGGGTCCGCCGTGGGGCACGACGTGGTTCCGCCTGTCGGGCCGGGTGCCCGAGGCGTGGGCGGGCAGGCCGGTCGAGGCGGTGATCGACCTCGGGTTCACCCACCCCGGCCCCGGTTTCCAGGCCGAGGGTCTCGTCTACACGGCCGGTGGCGTGCCCGCGAAGGGCATCGAGCCGCGCAACACCTACCTGCCGATCGAGGGTGACGACGTCCTGTTCTACGTCGAGGCCGCGGGCAACCCGACGATCCTGGACTTCCACCCGTTCCTGCCGACGCAGCTGGGCGACAAGCTCACCGCGGGCACCGACCCGCTGTACCAGATCCTGCGCGCGGACCTGGCGGTGTTCCAGCCGGACGTCTGGCACCTGATCCTCGACATCGAGGTGTTGCAGGGCCTGATGAAGGAGCTCCAGGACCACGACCCGCGCCGGCACAAGATCCTGCGCGCGCTGGACCGCTCGATGGACGTGCTCGACGTGCAGGACGTCGCGGGCACGGCCGACCGGGCCCGCGCGCAGCTGGCGGACGTGCTGGCCAAACCCGCTTCCGCGTCGGCGCACCGGATCTCCGCGGTCGGGCACGCGCACATCGACTCGGCGTGGCTGTGGCCGTTGCGCGAGACGGTCCGCAAGTGCGCGCGGACGTTCTCGAACGTGACGACGCTGATGGAGCAGTACCCGGACTTCGTGTTCGCGTGCTCGCAGGCGCAGCAGTTCGCGTGGATGAAGGAGCACTACCCGCGGGTCTGGGAGCGCATCAAGGATCACGTGGCGGGCGGGCAGTTCGTGCCCGTCGGCGGCATGTGGGTCGAGTCGGACACGAACATGCCCGGCGGCGAGGCCATGGCCCGGCAGCTGGTGCACGGCAAGCGCTTCTTCATGGACGAGTTCGGGGTCGAGACGCTCGAGGTCTGGCTGCCGGACTCGTTCGGCTACAGCGCCGCGCTCCCCCAGCTGATCAAGCTGTCCGGCTCGCGCTGGTTCCTCACCCAGAAGCTGTCCTGGAACCAGATCAACAAGTTCCCGCACCACACGTTCTGGTGGGAGGGCATCGACGGGACCCGGATCTTCACCCACTTCCCGCCCGTCGACACGTACAACTCCTCGTTGTCCGGCGAGGAACTGGCCCGTGCGTCACGCCAGTTCGCCGAGCACGCGGACGCGTCGCGTTCGCTCGTTCCGTTCGGCTACGGCGACGGCGGTGGCGGGCCGACCCGCGAGATGATGGAGACCGCGCACCGGGTCGCGTCGCTGGAGGGTTCGCCGACGGTCCAGGTCGAGGCGCCGTCGTCGTTCTTCGCGGCGGCCGAGGAGGAGTACCCGAACGCGCCGGTGTGGGCGGGTGAGCTGTACCTGGAGAAGCACCGCGCCACGTACACGACGCAGGCGAAGACGAAGCAGGGCAACCGGCGCAGCGAACACCTGCTGCGCGAGGCCGAGCACTGGTCGACCGCGGCGGCTCTGGCCGGTGCGGACTACCCGTACGAAGCGCTGGACGCGCTGTGGAAAACCGTGCTGCTGCACCAGTTCCACGACATCCTGCCGGGCTCGTCGATCGCCTGGGTGCACCGCGAGGCCGAGGAGACCTACGCACGGGTGGCGGCCGAGCTGGGCGCGCTCATCGAGACCGCCACGGCCGCGCTGGTCGGCTCGGGTGACGAGGACGTGCTGCTGGACGTGCTCGGCGGACCGGTGCCGGGTGCGTTCGTCGAGGCCGTGGACGGCGTGCTGGACAACGGGATCCTGCGCGTCACGGTGTCGGCCGACGGCGTGATCACGTCCGTCCACGACTACGCGACCGACCGCGAGGTGCTGAGCGGGCCGGCGAACCTGCTGCAGCTGCACGCGGACACGCCGAACCAGTGGGACGCGTGGGACATCGATCCGTTCTACCGCAACAGCACCACGGACCTGCTGCCGGACGAGCGGCTCGACAGCGGTGACACGGTCGTGGTGCGGCAGAAGTTCGGCGCGTCGACCGTGACGCAGCGGATCCAGCTGCGCGCGGGCGCGCGGCAGGTCGACTTCTCGACCGAGGTCGACTGGCACGAGTGCGAGAAGCTGCTGAAGGTCGCGTTCCCGCTGGACCTGCGGGCCGAGGTGTCGACGGCGGAGACCCAGTTCGGGCACCTGCACCGGCCGATCCACACCAACACCTCGTGGGAGAACGCGAAGTTCGAGATCTGCGCGCACCGCTGGCTGCACGTCGGCGAGCCCGGCATGGGCGTGGCGATCGTCAACGACTCGACCTACGGCCACGACGTCACCCGCACGACGCGACCCGACGGCGGCACCACGACGACCGTGCGGCTGTCCCTGTTGCGCGCACCCCGTTTCCCCGATCCGGAGACCGACCAGGGCGAGCACCGGTTCCGCTACTCGCTCGTGGTCGGCGGCATCCCCGAGGCCATCGACGCGGGCTACCGGATCAACCTCCCGTCGCGCGTCGTGCGCGGCTCCCTGAAAAATGGGACACAGGCCGTGGAACCCTTGGTGTCCACCAACAATCCCGCCGTCAAGGTCGAGGCCGTGAAGCTGGCCGACGACCGGTCGGGCGACGTCGTCGTCCGGCTCTACGAGGCGCACGGCGGACGTGCCCGCGCCTCGCTGCGCACGTCGTTCCCGTACTACCGCATCCAGGAGACCGACCTGCTCGAACGGCCGCTCTCGGATGCCTCCGGTGACCTGACGCTGCGCCCGTTCCAAGTGATCACCCTGCGAATCACTCCGGAAGGCAAGCGATGAGAAAGCTGTTCCTCGCCCTGCTGCTGGTGCTCCTGGCGGCGCCACCGGCACAGGCCGCCCCGTACAAGCGAACAGTCGTCTACTACCAAACCCAGTACAGCAACGGCAGCACCGGCACGTACGTGTCACCGCTGCCCTTGCTGCAGCGCAACACCGGCGTCACGGACGTGCTCGTCGCCGCGATCCACCTCAACGCGGACAAGATCGTGCACCTGAACGACCACCCCCCGGCGCACTCGCGGTACACGCAGATGTGGAAGGACCTCGCCGCCATGCAGGCGCGCGGCGTCAACGTGATCGGCATGGTCGGCGGCGCGGCACAGGGCAGCTTCCAGCGCCTCGACACCCAGTTCGACACGTTCTACCCGCTGCTGGCGGACGTGATCAGGAAGTACAAGCTCAACGGCGTCGACCTCGACGTCGAGGAGCGCATGTCGATCGCGGGCGTCCGGCGGGTGATCGACAAGCTGAAGGCGGACTTCGGGTCCGGCTTCATCATCTCGCTGTCGCCGGTGGCCTCCGCGTTGTCCGGCGGCGGCAACCTGTCCGGCTTCAGCTACGACGAGCTGTACCGCAGCCACGGGTCGAAGATCGCGTGGTTCAACGGTCAGTTCTACAACGGCTGGGGCTCGGCCTCGTCGACGGCGGGCTACGACCGGATCATCAGCCGCGGCGTCATCCCGGCCAGCAAGGTCGTGATGGCCACGTTGACCAACCCGTCCAACGGCGGGTCGGGGTACGTGAACATCGCGACGTTGAAGACGACCGTGCGGTCGCTCATCGGGAAGTACCCGACGTTCGGCGGCGTGGCGGGCTGGGAGTACTTCAACTCGCTGCCGGGCGGTACCTCAGCACCCTGGCAGTGGGCCTCACAGGTCTCCGCGATGCAGAAGTAAGGGGTCTCGCACCCCGCGGGTGCGTGACCACCCGATGCAAGGGCTCCCTCCTCAGGACGAATCTCATGGTCACAAGAGAAACGACCTGAGGAGTGAGTCAGCGATGGAGTGGACGCCCGAAGCGATCAAGGCGGAGATGGACTACCGGCAGAAGGCTCTGCGCGAGGACTCCCGCCGCTACCAGGAGCTGCTGCGCAGCGGCTACCGTCCCCGCTCCTGGTGGCACCGCATGACACACCGGCACGAACCGCAGGTACCTGCGGCGTAGGTCGGGGGTGAGCAGGGGGTGGCGGAGTTGCGCCCGCCACCCCCTGTCCTCGTGCGTCAGGCCTTGGCGATCCAGGCCTTGACCTTGTCCGGGTTGGCGTCGACCCACTTCTTGGCGGCGTCGGCGGCGGACATGTGGTCCTCGGCGATGTACTTCGCCACGGTGTTCTGGTCCTCGTTGGTCCACTTGAAGTTCTTCACGAGGTTGTAGGCCGGGCCATTGGCGTCGGCGAACTTCTTGCTGACGATCTTGTCCAGGTCGTAGTCCGGGTAGTCGCAGGCGACCTTCTCGGCGTCGGCGTCGCAGCCCGCCTTGTACTCCGGCAGCTTGACCTTCACGAGCTTGATCTCGTTCAGCAGCCACTGCGGCGAGTAGAAGTAGCCGATGACCGGCTTCTTGTCCTTCTCGGCCTGCCGGAACGCGGTGATCAGCGCGGTCTCGCTGCCGCCGTAGACGACCTTGTAGTTCAGGTTGAGGTTCTTGACCAGCGCCTCGTCGTTGGTGACGAACGAGGGGTCGCCGTCGAGCAGCTGGCCCTTGTCACCGGACTCCGAGGTCTTGAACAGGTCGGCGTACTTGTTGAGGTTGTTCCAGTCCGTGATGTCCGGGTGCTCCTTGGCGAGCCACGGCGGCACGTACCAGCCGATCTGCCCCTTCACACCGGTCGACCCGGCGGAGACGGCGGTCTTCTGCTCGTCGATGTACTTCTTGCGCAGGTCGTCGTGGCCCCAGTTCTCGACGACCGCGTCGACCTCACCGGTGCCGAAGCCCTGCCACGCGACCTCTTCCTTGAGGTCCTTCTTCGTGACCTTGCACTTCAGCTCCTTCTCGGCGACGTGGGCGAGCACCGCTGCGTTCGCCTCGTAGCCGACCCACGGGTTCACCGCGATGTTGAACGCGCCGCAGTCACCGGATCCGCTCCCGGACGAGCTGTCCCCTACCTTCGCGCCGCTGCACCCAGCCAGCGCAAGCGCTCCAGCGAGCGCAACGGCGACCACGCTATGCCTTGCCACTACGAACCTCCTGTTGGTCCCACCGCTTCGCGGCCGCCTGCGTGAGGCGGTCGAGCATCACACCGAGCACGACGATCGCCACGCCGGCCGCGAGTCCCTTGCCGTACAGCTGTCCCTGCGAGAACCCGGCGACCACGTCGTAGCCGAGCGCCCCCGCCCCGACCAGGCCGCCTACGACGACCATGGACAGCACGTAGATCAGCCCCTGGTTGGCGGCGAGCGTCAACGCCCTGCGCGCCATCGGGAGCTGCACCTTGGTGATCGTCTGCCAGCCGCTCGACCCCAGCGCGGTCGCGGCCTCGACGGTCGTCGGACTGACGTTGTGCACACCGTCCGCGATGATCTTGATCGCGACGGGTGCGGCGAACACGACAGCCGCGATGATCGCGGTGAACCGGCTGGCCGCGAACAGTGCGAGGAACGGCACCAGGTAGACGAACGCGGGCATCACCTGTCCCGCGTCGAGCACCGGGCGGATGATCCGGTCGGCGCGGCGGCTGCGTCCCATCCACACGCCGAACACGACGCCGAGGACCATGACGAGCACGGTCGCCACGAGCGTGGCCGCCAGCGTGATCATGCTGTCCTGCCACAGCCCGGTCGCGACGAGCAGGCCGAGGCACACCGCGCTGGTGACCGCGGACCGGACACCACCGATCACGAAGCTCAGCGCCACGACCACCGCGGCGACGAGCCACCACGGCGACTCGGACAGCAAGGCCTGCAACGGGTTGATGAACACCGTCGTCGTGAAGTCCTTGAAACCACCGGTGATCACCGGCAGGTTGTCCTGCACCCACTCGGTCGCGGCGGTCGTGCCCCTGCGGATCGAGCTGCCGATCTCCGCCTCGCTCGGGAACTCCGCCGCCCACAGGTAGGTGTAGGAGAAGTAGATCGCCACGAGCGTCGCGACACCGCCGCCGATGAGCACCGGCCTCGACGCCGTGGCGCGCCGTGCGGCGGCCGCGGTCGTGACGCGGTCGAGCACGATGGCCAGCACGACGATCGCGAGGCCCGCGTTGAACGCGGTGCCGACGTCGAGCGTCTGCAACGCCTTCACGACCGTCTTGCCGAGACCGGGTGCGTCGATCAGCGCGGCGATCGTGACCATCGAGAGCGCGGCCATGATCGTCTGGTTGATGCCGAGCACGATCGTGCCGCGCGCGGACGGCAGCAGCACCTTCGTCAGCGTCTGCTTCGTCGTCGCGCCGAGGGACTCGCTCGCTTCGACCGTCTCGTGCGGCACGCTGCGGATCGCGTGCGCGGTGATGCGGATGGCGGGCGGCGCGGCGTAGATCAGCGTGGCGATCGTCGCGGACGCCGGTCCGATGAGGAAGAACAGCGTGAGCGGCGCGAGGTAGACGAACGTCGGCATCGTCTGCATGAAGTCCAGCGCCGGCGTGATGATCCGGTTGACCCGGTCGTTCAGGCCGGCCCAGATGCCGAGCGGGATGCCGAAGAGCAGCGAGATGAGCACCGCGGCGAGCGTCAGCGAGAGCGTGTCCATGCTCTCCGCCCACAGGCCCTGCAGGCCGAGGAACGTGAAGCCCGCCACGGCGAGCAGCGCCTGCCGCCAGCCGGCGATCGCGAGCGAGACGTACCCGGCGAGCGCGACGACGCCGAGCCAGCCGATCACCGGGACGGGGCGGCCGAAGCCCGACTGCGCGATCAGCGCCTGGATGAACGTGACCAGCTCGTCGATGACGAGGCGGATCTCGTTGAAGAAGTACAGGAACAGCGGGTTGGTGTTGCGGCTCGCGCCGATGGCGTCGTTGAGGTCGTTGACCCAGCGGTGCAGCGGGGTGAGCGCGGACGCGTCCAGCGGCAGCGTGGCGAGGTTGCGGAACAGCAGCCACAGCAGCAGCCAGGCGGCGACGATCCCCGCGACGATCACCGTCTTCCGCGGCGTTCCGCGGTGAAGCGCGACAGCGGCCATCAGGCTTCTCCGGCGACGACGCCGAGGATCTCCTCGTCCGCGACGACACCCAGCAGCTCGCCGTTCTCGACGACCTTGACCGGCTTGTCCGCGGACAGGACGCTGCGAACCGCCTCGCGCACCACGGTGTCCGGGCCGAGCTCCGGTCCGTCGAGCGCGTCGTCCGGCCGCGGTTGCCGCATGATCCACTTGAGCGTGAGGACGTGGCTCTTCGGCACGTCGCGCACGAAGTCCCTGACGTAGTCGTCCGCGGGCGCGCCGACGAGCTCGTCGCCGGAGCCGACCTGGACGACCTCGCCGTCGCGCATGATCAGGATGCGGTCGCCGAGCTTGAGCGCCTCGGACAGGTCGTGGGTGATGAAGACCATCGTCTTGCCGACCTCGCGGTGCAGGCGGATGACCTCGTTCTGCATGTCGCGGCGGATCAGCGGGTCCAGCGCGGAGAACGGCTCGTCGAAGAAGAGGACGTCCGGGTCGCCCGCGAGGGCGCGGGCGAGGCCGACGCGCTGCTGCATACCACCGGAAAGCTCGTCCGGATAGCTCTTCTCGTTGCCGGTGAGCCCGACGAGGTCGATGACCTCCTTGGACCGCTGTGCGCGCTGAGCTTTCTGAACGCCGCAGATCTCCAGTCCGTATCCAACGTTGTCGATGACCGTGCGATGCGGGAGGAGACCGAAGTGCTGGAACACCATCGAGAACTTGTTCCGCCTGAGTTCACGCAACCGTTTCTGATCGGCTTTGAGAACGTTTTCGCCCTCGATCGTGATCTCACCGGCGGTCGGCTCGACGAGCCTCGTCAAACAGCGGACCAGGGTGGACTTCCCCGATCCCGACAGGCCCATGACGACGAACATCTCGCCGGGCGCCACGTCGAAGCCGACACCCCGGACGGCGGCGACAGCGCCCGTCCGGTCCCTGAGCTCGTTCCTGGACAGACCTCTGAGCTCGTCCGAACGGACCACGTCGGCCGCCTTCGAGCCGAACACCTTCCAGAGGTCCCGAACCGAGATCACGGGATCCACAGTCACCTTCTCGCCGTTGTTGCGGAGTGCGCAGCACGTTTCTCGATGCGCGACAGCATTGACGTTCGCACGAGTGCGGTCAAGGGCTTCCGCCGATCAGTCCACAGTGGACATCTGATCATCCCATGACTAATACGCCTCTTGACTACTGGCGCGTAATGCCTAATAAGCTGTGTCGCGCGGCTAAAAGGTCTTTGATCTTCACCGGCTGACCAGTGACTGTTCCCGGCTGAGGTCGCGCATCGTCGGCCCCCATGAGGAGCGAGGAACGTTGTTAGCCCCGAGGACCGCGCTCGCGCTTGTCGCCGTGTTGACACTTGCCGGATGCGGTGAATCGACGTCGGCACAGCCGAAATCCAGTTCGGCGCCCCCCGCCGAACCCTGCGGATCGATCACCATCGCGGTGAACCCGTGGGTCGGTTACGAGGCCAACGCGGCTGTCATCGCCTACCTGGCCGAGAAGAAGCTCGGCTGCAAGGTCACGAAGAAGGAAGTCGACGAGCAGACCGCGTGGCAGGGCCTCGCGACCGGCGAGGTCGACGTGATCCTGGAGAACTGGGGTCACGAGGACCTGAAGCAGAAGTACATCGACGAACAGCGCGTCGCCGTGCGCGTCGGGTCGTCCGGCAACAAGGGCGTCATCGGCTGGTACGTGCCGCCGTGGATGAAGAAGACCTACCCGGACATCACGGACTACAAGCAGCTGAACAAGTACGCGCAGCTGTTCCGCACCACCGAGTCCGGCGACAAGGGCCAGGTGCTCGACGGCGACCCGTCGTACGTCACGAACGACGAGTCGCTCGTGAAGAACCTGAACCTCAACTACAAGGTCGTGTACGCGGGCAGCGAGACGACGCTGATCAAGGCGTTCCGCCAGGCCGAGGAGAAGAAGACGCCGCTGATCGGCTACTTCTTCGAGCCGCAGTGGCTGCACCTCGACATCGAGCTGGTGAAGGTCGACCTGCCGCCCCACGTGCCCGGCTGCGACGTCGACACGACGAAGGTCACCTGCGACTACCCGCGCTACGAGCTGGACAAGATCGCGTCCAAGAAGTTCGTCGACGCGGGCGGGCCCGCCTACAACCTCGTCAAGCAGTTCCAGTGGAGCAACGACGAGCAGAACGCCGTGGCGTCGTTCATCGCCAAGTACAAGATGTCTCCCGAGGAAGCGGCGAAGCGCTGGGTCGAGGCGAACCCGGACCGGGTCGAGGACTGGCTGGCGAAGGCCAAGCCCTAGTGTTGTCGCGGGTGGGCGAGGTCGCTGTGACGGCCGCGCCCACCCTCGACTTCTTTCCCTGGTGGCTCAGGTGACCAAGCGCCACAGGGCGGGGGTCACGACGGGCGTCCAGTCCAGCTGCGACCGGTGCGCCTGCCTGCACACGTAGGTGC
This sequence comes from Lentzea tibetensis, assembly GCF_007845675.1. Taxonomy (GTDB): domain Bacteria; phylum Actinomycetota; class Actinomycetes; order Mycobacteriales; family Pseudonocardiaceae; genus Lentzea; species Lentzea tibetensis. The sequence goes on from NZ_VOBR01000009.1 coordinate 181,309, forward strand.
GGTGGTTGTAGACCGTGACGTCGTTGACGGCGTACGCCGTGGCGTTCGCCCACGCCGGCAGGACCGGGATCTCCGCGGCGAACACGTCGTCGGACACGTCGGCGTCGGTGTTCATGTTGATGACGTCGCCGAGCGTGTTGCGGTAGCTGATCCCGTACCGGCTCTCGATCGCGGCGAGCGCCGGGTCGTTGAGGTAGAAGAACCGGTCGCCGTCGCGCAGGTTCTCGAACTGCTTCTTCCAGATCGCCTTCTGCAGCTCACCGAGCTCGTTGCCGCGGGCGTGCGTCTCCGCGGACATGCCGACGAACGCGTCGAGCTTGTTGACGTCCCCGTACATCGCCTTCAGCCGCGCGGCCGTGCCCGCCCTGCGCGTGCCGGTCACGCCGAAGCCGTCGGCCGCGTCCGGGACGTCGAGCGGGACGACGTTGCCCGCACCGTCACGCAGCTTCACGAAGTCGATGATGTCCGGGTCGTTGATCGGGTCCCGCTGGTTGATCTCGGGGTCGTTCGGGAAGTTGCTGCTGGACTCACCGGTGATGGCGTGGAAGCTCGTCTTCGGCGCCAGCCCGTACGCCCTGCGCAGGTCGTTGTACGCGGGCATCCCGTGGTCGCGACCGCGCGCGATGTCGATCGCACCGAGGTCGACGACGCCGCGGAAGCACTTCGGCAGCTCAGGCCCGTCGAGGCAGCCGGGGTTGCCCGGCACCGGAATCTGGAACAGCACGCTGCGCAGCTGGTTGTCGATCTGCTCGTCGTTCTTGTACTCCGGCTCCGCACCGATGCCCTTGAGCACCGGGCCGAGCCCGATGGCGCCGAGCAGGTTCGGGTTGAAGAACGCGACGTTCAGCGGCACGACGAGCACGACTTCGCCGTCCTCGTGCTCAACCTCGATGCCCTGCCGTTCGAACGCTGCCAGCTGCGCTTCGGTGTACGTCCCCTCGGGGGCGATCGGCTCGAGTTCGCCGTGGATGAAGCTGTGCGCCCGGTACCCGACGACCGCGAACTCGTTGGAGAGGCTCGGGTTCACGTTCGCGTTGTAGCCCCGGTACGGCGCCAGCGCGACGCCCATGCTCGGCAGGAACTCGGTGTAGGTGATGAACTGCTGCTCGGCACCGACCACCCGGCGCGCGATCTCGAACCTGTCCCTCTCGGACAGCGACCGCGGCAGCGCGTTGACGATCCTGTTGTGCTCCAACGCGAACAGCGTGTGCGTCGCGGTGAGCGCGATGTTCTCGTTGGCCCGCACGTCCCCGGCGACCATGGCCTTGCTCGGGTTGCTCCTGAGCAGCCCGTCGATCGCCATGACCGGCGCCTTCGCGGCGTCACCGCGCGAGTCCCGCCGCGGCAGCAGCCCCTTGTCGAGCAACAGCCGCGCACCGTTGTTGGCGAGCGTCCCGTCGACCGGCCCCTCGCGCATCCACTCGAGCCTCGTCACGTCAGGCCCGTAGACGCTGGACCCGTCGATGTAGCTGTCGATGGTGTTCAGCTGCTCGCGCGTGGTGGTGGTCCCAGTACCCGGAGCCGCGGGCGTCCGCATGAACCCGATCGACCCGAGGTCGTTGCGGAACTCCTCCAGCGGGTCCCTCGCGTCGAACGAAATGGGCGAGTTCTCACCACCGGCTTCCTGCCGCAGCCCGAACGTGTGGTCCATGAACTGCCCCCACACGAAGCCCCACTGCGAGACACCGCGCTCGGAGAACAAGTTCTGCGAGGTGTCGTTGAAGAGTCGATTGCTGACGAACCTCGAGCTCGGTCCACTCGCGGGCCGCGCAATTCCGTCGGCGTAGTTGGCGGGGGCAACACGCAGGTACGGCGTGTTGGTTTTTCCCCATTCGGGGTGCAGCAGGTTGTTACAGCTCCCGTCCAGCGTGCGGACGAGGGTATCAGCGCAGGCCAGAGGTGCTGGCTCGGCGAAAACGGGGGCTCCTGGCCCCAGCAGGGCGAGCGCGGCAGCCGTCACCACGACGACATGCCGGTTTCCTTTCCGCATGACAAACCCGTCTTTCCAGGTTATCCCCCCTTCCCGGCGTTTCCGGATTTCGCGTTGACGGGGCGACGCTATTCCTCCCGACCTCGCCACCGTCGGAGGCTACGCCCCTTGAATTGGTCAAGAAAAGGACATAAAACACTTAAGGTTTGTCGGCCGGAATGACGCGAAACACCTAATGGGCGGACGGTCCGGGCTCACCGCGTCCGCACAGCGCGCGGACGCGGGAGCCCTCCGAGACCGTCGGGGCGACAGGATTTGAACCTGCGACCCCCCGCTCCCAAAGCGGGTGCGCTACCAAACTGCGCCACGCCCCGGTCGTCGACAGCTTAGCGCGGCACGCTAAGCTGTCTGCGCACACTCCCCAGGGGGCGCGTGCGGGTGTAGCTCAATGGTAGAGCCCCAGCCTTCCAAGCTGGTCATGCGGGTTCGATTCCCGTCACCCGCTCCACATAGGAAAGCCCAGGTCACACAGTGTCGACTGTGGACCTGGGCTTTTGTCGTAGGGGCCCTAGAACCCCCCTCGTGCCAGATTCGTGCCAGATCAGCCGTCCGGGTCCTCCTCCCCCGCTGCCTCAGCGACCTCCTCAGCGACCTTCCGGGCGGTGCGGATCAAGGTGTCCAGAGCCACTGCAATCTCGTGGTCCCGCTTGCTCGTGGCGTGCTGGTAGACCATCGCGGCGCGGGTGCTGGAGTGCCCGATCCTCGACATGATCTCTTTCAACGTCGCTCCGGTCTGCGCCGTGAGCGTCGCTCCCGCGTGCCGTAGGTCGTGCAGGTGCAGGTCCGGATTTGCCGCTGCCTTACGGACGGCGGCCTTCCAAGTGCCGTTGAAGTTGTTCCGCCGGGGCGTGGCGCCCTTCGGGCCACGGAACAGCCGCCCGTCCGGTTCCGAGTCGGTGAAGCCCGACGTAGCAAGATGCCGACGCAGGTCCGGGAGGATCGCGGCAGGCAATGCCACCGTGCGCCGTCCGGCCTCCGACTTAGGCCCCTTGAGCTTCTGCTCTCCGCTATCGAGCTGCGCCAACGCGCGGTCGACGCGGAGCAGCGGGGTTCCATCGTCAATCAGCTCGCTCGGATCAGCCCCGGCCGCGATCTCCTCTGTTGTCGGCCTCCTCCGCTTTGGCAGCGTGAGGTCACTACTGCGCAGTGCCACGAGTTCACCGAACCGCAGTTGCGCGAATGCGGCCAAGAGCACTAGCAGCCGGTAACGTGGCTGAATGCTCGCTGCGATCGCGAACACCTCTTCCAGCGTGGCGTGAGGCCTTTCGGCTGCTGTTTCCTGACCAGCACCCTTGATACGACACGGGTTCTTTCGGATCAGCTCATCGTCAACGGCTGTGTTCAAAACCGTCCGCAGGAACCTGTACGACTTTGCCACGGTCGACGCCCCGGTCTTTGCGTCCAACAACTCCTTTCGCCACGTGCGAATGCGCGGAGCAGAAAGTCCCGAGAGCATCACCTCGCCGAGATGAGGGCCGACGTGGTTTCGCAGATAGCCTCTGTACAGCTCGCGCGTCCTGTCCTCCAAGTCGCGTTCGCTGATCCAGCGCTCCGCGTACTCCTTAAGGCTGACCTTGCCTGCGTCCGGATCAATCCACTCCTTGCGCCTCATTTCCGCCTCGATGTCCACGAGGTGCTCATCCGCTGCCGTCTGCGTTTCGAAGGTCTCTTCAGCAGTGCGCAGCAAGCCATCCGGACCTGGGTAACGCGCCTGGAAACGACCGGACGGCAACTTGCGCACGCTGCCGAACCTGCGCTTGCGTCCCTTGTTGTTACCGCCCATCAGGCAACCTTCCTTCCATGCGCCAGCCGCACGGGCACGGTCTGAGCCTGGATATACGCATTGAGAACACTTTCTGCGATGCGGACATGCTTACCCACGTGCACGAATTCAATGCGACGTTCCTCGATCAGTCGGCGCGGGAACCGCTCCGTCGTACCAAGAATCTCGGCTACTTGCTTGACTGACAGATACTTCTCTGACACCTCGGCTCCTTATGCGCGATATTTTGGATGGACTTGGTACGTCGCGGTAGGCGGTCGCCCCTTACCGCGTTTTTCCGGTTCAGGTTCGCGGCGCACGTAGCCGTGTTGTTCGAGCAGGCTCAGCGGCTCGTCCAGCAGGGTCACGGTCTTGAATTGGGCGCGCGAGACGCCTTTGGCGAGTTCGTTGCGGCTGAATCGTGCGGGTTTGGTGCGTTCGATCCAGTTGAGGATCACGCGGGCTTTCTCGATGGTTTCGTTTTCGCCGATGAGATCGAACGCGGCGAGTGCGTGTGTGGCGAAGTAGCGGCCGAGGTTGATAGCGCGTTTCATGGTGTCGCCGGTGATCGAGCGGCCCCAGCCATCGGTGATGTGGTCAGCGAGGTGCAGCAGCCCGGCGAACCGGATGGTGGCTCCGACGTACTTGCTGGCCCAGTCGCGGATGTGGCCGAATTCCCCACCCGTCCGCAGCTTGGGTTCCACCTCGGTTTCGAGCTGGAGCACAAGGGCGGCGGCCTCGGGTGTGAGCGTGAGCGCTGCCGGGTCGGTCCATTCGGCGAGCGAGCAGACCAGTGCCCGGAGGTTGTCGCTGTAGGTGGTCACGACGTCCGGGTGGATCTGTTCCGGGCCGATGACGCGGTTTCCCACGAGATCGACGGGTAGGGAGAACAGGATGCGTCCGAGTAGGCCGCGTTCCCGGAATCCGGCGTTGTGCGCCAGGTCGCGGATCACCGACGGCTGTAGTGCCAGCCCGAGCGTGAGTGCTGGGCGGTCGACGTGCTCTTTGCCTCGGACCTGGCGGCCGATGCGGAGCATGTCGCCCGCGTGTCCCTTGAGGAACACCTCGAAGTTGGGCACGCCGGAGTAGCGCCCGGCGAGCGTGGCGAAGATGCCGCCCTCTGCCGAGAGCACCGCGAGTCGTCCGCCCTGTTCGGCGAGCAGCGTGGCCGCGTACTCGCTCGTGACGTCGTCGGCCACGAGCTGCGGCAGCACCGGGACGGTGATGGCCTCGGCGACCATCGCGGCATCGGTCGCGGCCGCCACCGCTTCGTGCTGCTGCAGGGCGTCCGCTTTCGTGGCGGTAACCGCGGCTTTGTCCGCTCGTGCTTGGGCAATCTTGCGTTCTAGTTCGGCCGTGGCGATGAGTGGTGCGGTCTTGTCCACCAGCTCGCGTTCGACCTGCAGGAGGGGCGCGGTCATGGCGGAGAAGACCGGCGACTTGCGGGCACCGGGCGGCAACGCCACCACGACGTAGAGGTTGACCGGCTCGCGCCACAGACCACGTACCGCGACTTCCGCACGGCCACCGGCAGCGGTCGACAACGCGGCCAGCCCGATACACCCGGCTAGATCTGGCGGGGTCTGGGTCTCGGTGGCGATACCGGCCACCTGGTCGGCGACCCAGCCCGGCAGCACCTCGAGCGGGAACGGCGGAAGGTGCGCGGCGCTGCGCCCCATGAGCGGCGCCGGGTCTTCCCACCCCTCGCCCTGCACGAGGTGCAGGCCGTGCGCTCGGACGGCCTGGTCCACGATCGCGGCGGCGGCTGCGTTCGTGTTGCTCATGCCGCGTCCACTCGCCGGGGACGTTCCGCGCCGGCCTTCATGCCGGACTCGATGGTGTTGCGTACCTCCCAGTGCGACAGGCCCACGGCCACCCCTGCTTGCTCCAGCGCGGTTTCCGCGACATCGGCATTCAGGGAGCCGCCCGCGACGAGTTGGCCCAGTGCCACGGTGGCGGCGAACAGGGTGTGGTTGCGGGTGCCTTCCTCGGCTGCCAGCACCTTGGCGATCTCGCCGTGCATGGCGGCCGTGACGTAGCGTCCGGCGCGGCTGCCGCTGAGATCGACGGTGACGGGCTCGCGTGGCGGCAGGGGTGCGGGTGTGAGCCGGTCGGTCAGCCAGCCGGGCAGGGGCAGCACGGGCGCGTTCTCGGCGACCTCGTAGCAGCGTCCGTCCACAACGGAACCAGCGGCGGCGACGTAGCCGCCCCACGCACGGGTGTCGATGCGCCAGCCGAGACCACGGCCCCGGCTGCCCGCTGTGTTGCGCAACTGCACGCCGTCGGGGGCGGCGAAGTAGAGGTGCAGTCCCCCGGAGGGGGTCGTCACGGTGTAGGTGTCCAGGGGTAGCTGCTGGCCTGCCTGCTCGCACAGCACGGCCAGCACGTCCAGTCCGCAGGTGATGCCGGGCTGGTCCCACGGCGGTGGTGGCTTCTCGCCGGGCTTGGCGGGGTCCAAGTCGATGACGACGAGCCCGGACGGGCCGGCCGCGATACCGATGTTGTAGGGGCCCGCCGACCAGCAGCGGCGGATACGGGCCGGGTCGGTGGTGGCGCGCTGCTCGTACTGGCGAATCGCGGTGACCTTCTCGCCCGGTCGAACCGGGAACACGCGCCAGCCGCGTGCGGCCAGGTTGAGTGCGGTGGTGAGCAGGTCGGTGCTGGCAGGCATGGTGATCTCCGTTCGCGGGACGTGCGGGGTTGTCCGAAGTGGGCTGTGGGACTCACGCCGGGGACGGCGATGTCACGTCCCCGGCGCGAGCTGGCTAGTCCTCGTCGGACCAGGGGCCGATGCTGCGGCCACCGCTGACGGTGTTGCCGTTGCCACGGACCACTTGTGTGGTGCTGCCGGGCCGGTTCGGGTGGCCGCTGACGGTGTTGCCGTTGCCGGTGACGACCTGGACGTGGTGGGGCCCGTCGTGCGCGACGTCGCGGCCGGACCGGCCGGTGGGTGCGGGTGGCGGGGTCATGTCCCTGGCGGGGACCGGTCGGCCGTTGACGATGTCGCCGCTGGACACGACGTTGCCCGTGCCGGTGACGTGCGCGTCCTCGGTGCCGGAGCGGTGATCGCTCATGGAGATGCGGCCGTTGATCTGGCCTGCCTGCACGACCATGCCGGAGGTGGTGCCGGTGAACTGGTTAGTGACGTGGCGCGCACCTGGACGGCCGACCTGCACAACCGGCCCGGTCATGTCCCCGTCGAACCGGTTGACCGTGACGTCACCGGTCCCTGTAGACCTCCTGACGGGCGGGGTTTCGCGTGGCAGGGCACCGAGCCTGTCCAGCGCCGCTCCGTACGCCACGCCGTCGCCGTTCTCCAGCGCCGTGCGCGCCGCGGCGAGGGCGGAGTCACGCTCCCGCTCCAAGGCGGTCACGTCCCTGTGGTGACCAGCGTTTCCGATGGACACGCGACCGTTGCTGATGGTGACGCCGCCGTCGATGGTTCCGGCCTGCACGCCGTGGTTCTGGCCATGCACGATGTTGGTCACGTCCCCCTCCGGAGTGCTGAACCTGCTGATGTGCAAGGGGCTCTGCGGTTCGACCTGGGGCTGATCGTTGTGCTGCAACGGTTTCTCCTGACCGGTCGGGCTGGTGAGCTGGTTGAGGCGGGCTTGTGCGGCGTCGATCGCGGCGGTGTCACCGCTGGCCTGAGCCGCGTTGAGTGCCTTGCGGGCACGTGAGACGCGTTTGCGGTGGGTTGTGCTGGTCCGTTGGCTGCTGCTGCCGTTGCAGCGGCGTCCGCCTGCTCTGCACATGTCACGTCCCCTTGCTGTGCTGGGATTTCCGGCGGAGTGGCCGCCAGCGGCGGCAGGTCGCCCGCCAGACAACGGCGAGATGAGGGGCCCGGCTGAGCTGGATCAGGTCGGTGGCGGTGACCCGTCCGCACGCCAGCTCGGTGTCTCGGAGTGGAACGAAGACGGCCCAGGTGTCTTGTTGCTGGTCGGATGGTTGGACGCTGATCAGGTAGTAGGTCCGCGCCAGGTAGTTGCGTTCGTAGGTGGTCATGAATCGGTCGGTCATGTGGTCACGTCCCTGTTGTGTGCTGGGGTTTTCAGCGGCCACGGCGGGCGTGGCGGCGCAGGGAGTTGAGGAACTTGCGGCCGGCGCGGAGCTTCAGGCCGCTGCCGTCGCAGCGTTTGCACAGCCGGATGCCGCCGAGTCCGCCGTGGAAGCGGCCCATTCCCTTGCACGGGCGGCATTTGCCGTACGGGAATGCCCAGCAGGCCAGGCCGTAGACCAGGGCTAACGCGGTGAGCGCGAGCCAAGCGTGTCCACGCGCCTGCGGAGCGACATCACTCACAGCGACGATCGCGAGGGCAACGGCGGTGAGGCGGACGACGGTTGCGGGGGTCATCAGAAGGGCCCTCCTGGGCTGTTTTTGGGTGCGCGAGACCAAGCCCCCTAGGCGCTAGGGCGCTGATCAGCAGGTATGTGGAGGTCTAGTGGGGGCTCTAGGTCTAGAGGGGGAAGGCTCTAGACCTAGAGCCGTTCGCGGGCCTAGCCGCGCTTCATCTTCTTGTCACGCTCAGTGAGAGCGTCGGCGATGTGGGCGCGTTCGACGCCCATCCGGTTGGCGCCTTTGCCGGTGGCCGGGTCGGTGCCCCACACCTGTTTGGTGGCGATACCGAACGGCTTGAGCGCTGCGGCCAGTTGCGTGGCCTTGGTGGTGCCGTTGGGCAGCTCGCCCCAGGTGCCGTACTGGTCGGGCTTGTAGTCGGCCAGCGCGTCCACAAGAGACTCTGACCAACGCTTGTCGTTGCCGCCGAACACGTTGAGCAGATCCGGCAGCAGCGTGTTCACCGCGGCGCTGGTCTCGTCCACGGCGACGTCCAGACCGGCGGCGTAGCCGGTGACCCTGCCCGCTGCGACGCGGTGCGCGAGCGCACGGTTCACCAGGGCTTCAGCGGCCGGGCCGTCGCGGTAGACGGTCTTGACCGTGGTCGTCTCGTCCACGACGCCCTTGAGGAGGCCGACTCCCTTGTCCCGCTTGAAGTTGAACTGCGTCGCACGCTCGCCGTTCTGGTAGCTGGAGGTCCCCAGCACCATGTCGTTGGGCACCTGACCGGACACCTTGAGGCAGAACCGCATGATGGCGTTGTCGCTGATCTGCGTAGGGATTGACTTGGAGTCCGGGCGCTGCGTGGCAAGCAGGGTCACGATGCCGGTGGCCGGGCCTCGCTTGACCAGGTCCGTCACGATCGCTTCGATCTCTGCGCCGTACTTCTCGTGCTCGAACCAGATCTGCACCTCGTCAGCACCGATGACGATCGGGTGCAGACCGAGCGACTTCTTCGACGCAAGCTCGGTGGTGAGCTGGTTTTCCGGGCACAGCTCCTTGGGCAGTTCCCGGATCACCTTGGCGCGGCGGCGCAGCTCCTTCTGCAACTCCCGCAGGCTGACCAGCGCATACAGGATGTCGTCGTCCTCGTCACTGGCGCGGTAGCGGTGCGCGACGCGCTCCAGGGGCGAGAGGTCACCGGTTCCCTTGAGGTCGTAGACGTGCAGCTCAGCACGCGGGTCCAGGGCGGCGATGAGCAGCAGCAGCCGCAGGGCGAACGTCTTGCCCATGCGCGGCACGGCACCGATCACGCCGGACACGAACATCAGCACGAACGAGACCCAGTTGCCGCGCACGTCGGTGCCGAAGGGCTGCGGGTCGAACAGGTCGATGGGCGTGCCCTTGCGCAGCGGCCACGCGGGTTGCTTGGCCTGGCTCATGTCCTCGTTGCCCACCCACAGCACGAGGCGTGCCGGGCTGATGTCCGCGCGGCCTTCCGGCCACACGGAGCCCAAAGGCCGGCCGAGCGCGGAGGCGAGCTTGGAGCGGTTCTTGATGACGTCCTCGGCCGTGGCACCGCCCGGCAGGTCGATCTCAGCGCGCCAGCCGGGGCCATCCTTGTGGATCGGCGAGACGAACCCGATGGCCTTCGGATCGGCCTTGAGCGCCTGGTTGATCGAGGCGATACCGAGCGACGCCAGCGCCTGAGTAACCGCGTCGCTGGTGAGCTTGGCGAAGCGGCTGGCCACCACGGCGGGTGAGACGACGGGCTTATCGCCCGGCGTGCCGAGCTTGCCCAGCAACGCCACCGCCAGCGTGGTGCACGCCCACATCACCCAGCCCGGCAGCGCATCGGGCAGCAGGATCAGCGTCGGCACGCCGATCAGCAGTCCCACGATGAGCAGGATCGACCGGAACCGCACGCGGGCATCCCGTTGCGCGGACAACCGCAGGTAGGTGACGGCATCCTCTTTGGACACTGTTGCTGAGCGCACCTGGCGGCCTTCCGCGTCGCTGACCCACCGGCCGGTCGCCGCCGCCAGCAGCAGCACACCGCGCGGGGCACGCACCGCCAGCCGCAACCCGTACAGCGGGGACCGGACAGCGTGGTAGCCGGTGGTGTGGGCGTAGTAGCCCGCCACCCACTTCGTCGTAGTCCGTGCCTCGCTCCACGACCGCAGGTAGGCCGGCACGATCGGTTCCCTCCGCGCCTGCTGAAGCCTGCGCACCCAGTGCACCGAGTCCCCGCCCGGCTGGTCGACGAGCGTCACCGCAGCCACGGCATCGATGTCGCCGTCGCGGTCGGCGGCGGTGTCGTCCACGATCTCGGCGTCGATGACCTCCGGAGCCACCTCAACCTCGGCACCTGGAAGCGTCCGCGCGTCGTCCTCGGACGCGGGCTGGGGCCGCAGGTGCACCACGTTGTCGGTCACGCTGCTCTCCTGTCCGGTCTGATCGGCGGGGGTGCTGGGGTTCTCGCTGGTGGTCATCACGCGGCCTCCGTCCTGAGCAGGTCACGCACTTCGCTTGCGGTCTCGGTAGCGCCCTTGAACGCGGCGAGGATCGCGCGGGCGGACGGCCGTGCGGGCAGCTCACCGGCCGCGATCGCACCCCGCACCTTGATCAGGAGATCAGCCGCCTTCAGCGACAGTTCCGGCTGTACGATCCCGGTTTCGGTCTCGTCGGCAGGCCCATCGGGCACCTCGACTGCGGGCACGTCCGAGGACACGCCGGCCGGATGCAGCACCGGCACCGTCACCGGCAGGATCACGCCGCTCACGATGACCAACCCGCCGTTACGAGCGGCCTCCCGATCGGCCCTGTGCTGATGGCGCACGATGACCCGCGCCAGCGACCTGTCACGCCGCGACGAGTCCGGGCCGACGCCGTACCGGTCGGTCCATGCCGCCGTCCACGCCTGCTCCGCCGTCACGTCCCCACCGCGAGCGGCGGCGATGCTCGCAGCCGCCCACGACAGCCGCGGGAACCGCACCCGACGCCACGCCGCCCGACGCAACTCCGCACCCGTCCGGCCCTCCACCGCCGCCCGGTCCACCGTGGACCGGATGTGGTGCAGCAACACACCCAGCAGGCTCATCGCACCCAACGCGACCCCAGCGACCACGCCGTAGTCCACCGACGCGTGAGCGAGCTGGATCCCGGCGGCGATACCGGACAGCACCCACATCCACGTCAGCAGGGACCCGGTCGGCGCACCCCGGCGCGTGCGGCGGTGCGCCTCGAACGCGCACACCCACGCGCCGGCCTCTACCGCGAGCGGAAACAGCCACGACCAGCCCGACGGGACATGCAACGTGGTGGCCGCGAACGCCTGCTGAGCCCGCCACGCCAGCGTGATCGGCGAGACGATCACCGCCGCCCACAAAGCCGACAACAGCCAGTCCGGCACCCTCGCCAGCAGCCCCGACAACCTTGCGGACCGCTCCGCACGAGCAGCGCGACGATCCGCGCGGCGGCGGGCGGCACGGCGCTCCACCAACTCGTCAGCAGCCAGCGCGTGCTCACGCTGCACCTGGACCAGCTTCAGCGCGGTCTCGGCACGCTGCGCCTCAGCCGCGGCCTTGTGCTGCTCCGCCATCGCGGCGGCCATCGTCCGCTCCGCGCGGCCGGTGTAAAAGGTGGTGCTCATACCACGTTCTCCTTACGGCCGTAGACAAAGCGAGACTCACGGGCACGCGCCGGGCGGTGGTGCGTGCCGAGCACGCGGGACAGGACGAACACGGTCGGCAGCGCCAGCACCGCGAACACAGAGATCTGAACGGCGGCGTTGTCGTCAGCAGCCTGAACGAGCAGCCACTGAGCCACACCGAGACCAGCCGCACCGATCAGGACCTTCCACAGCAGCACCACGGCGGTGAACGCCAGCAGCGCCAACCCCAGCAGCAGCGGCAACGGGATCGTGGTCATCGTCCGGCCTCCTTGTCCCGCAGGGACGTCGCGGTCCGCGCGGCGAGACGGGACATGTGCCACGCCTGCTCGTAGTCGTCGTGCCACGGGTCGGCGGTGATCGGGATCAGCAGCAAGACCTTGAGCTCGAACCAGTCGGCCAGCTCACTGATCTCGGCGTCCCAGCGAGGGGCCTGCCCGGCCCAGCGAGCCAGCAGCTCAGCCAGGTCCTGCGGGGCAGGGGTGTGGCCGTCGGGCGATGCGGGTGTGGTGGACACTGGGTGTGCCTTTCGGTCTGCTGATCGTTGGGTGTCAGAACCCGGTCCGGCGGGGCGTTCTTGGCGGTTCGAACCGCCGGACCGTGGTGTTGGTGGCCTGGTACGCATCACGCCACCGCCGTGGTGGCCGTCGCGCCGCACGACCGTTCCTCACCGTGGTCGCAACGCTCGCACCACCGGAACTCGTTGCCACACAAGCCGTTCGGGGTGCCGACGTGGCGCAGCACTTGGCCGTGGCAGTGGCACGGCCGCCACGGTGCCCACTGGTGTCCGTTGAGCTGGCAGGTCTGCTTCGCGACGCACACCGGGCAGGCCAACGTGCCGTCACCGAGCACCCGCCAGCCCTGCACGCACAACTGCTCGATCGCGTCGGACTCGCCGGTGTAGTGCGGGATGTAGTCGCGTTCGTTGTTGTCGCCGCACTCGTCGCAGGTCACGACAACGCACGTGATCGTGGTCAACATCAGGCAGCCCTTCCCTGGTAGTCGGTCATCTCGTCCGCGTCGAAGCACGCGGCGCACTGCTTCTTGGCGCCACGGACGCAGTGGTCCACGTAGCCCTGGTGGGTCTGGCAGAACTGGCGGGCACGCAGCGCGGCGGCGAGCGCCACTTCCTTGGCCGGGGTCATCGGCCGCACCGGCACCGCCAGCTCCTCGCGGTACAGCGAGCACAGCTCCTGACGCCGGTAGGGCTGGCGATGCCAGAACAGCAGCAGCGCCACCGGGTCCTGACCACCAGGCCGCAACCCCTTGGCCCGCAACTGACGCCGGGTCAGCAACCCACGCGGCGCCGCACACGGCCGGCCACGCCACCCGAACACCGGCAGCCCTTCCCACGTGCCCCGGCAGAACACCGTCCGGCCGTCCCACAGCGTGGTGGACGTGATCGGCCACTGACGCCCGCTCACCGCGCCACCGCCAGATCACCGGCGGGCGCCGCACCCAGGAGCTGAAGCACACGGGCAGGGCCGATGTGCACCGGGCCGGTGCCCGCGCCCGGTGCGATGCCCAACACGGTCACCGCGGTGAGCACCTCGGGCAGGTCCAGGTACGCCCACACCTCGACCCGCGCCGGCTGCGCGAGATCGGCGGCGAGCACCTGCGCGGTGGCGGTGACCTTGACATCGGTCCCGGATTGCCACGACAGCACCACATCGGTGCGCAGGGCCTGAGCCCACAACGCCACCGCGTGCAACTGGGACTCGTGCCCGACCGACAGGTGCAGCGAGATCCGGCCAGTACCGAACTCGGTCACGTTCACCGAGCCCAACTCCGGCAGCTCGGAGTGCTCACGCAGCAGCTGCACGGCCAGCTCCACCAGCTCAGGACTAAAACTCAACATGTTCTCTCCCAAGGGATTCAGAGGGCGGCAGTCAGCAACGCCGCGACGAACAGACAGAAGATGTGCGCGGACTGATCCAGATGAGCCGCGCCGCCGTTGTCGTAGTAATCGAGCTTTCCGGGCTGGACCCGGTCCACCAGCGCCGCCAGCGCCCGCAACGGATACCGGCGGTCGATCACCAAGTGCGTCGCGGCGCTCACGAGCTGGCCGACGACGAACGCGGCCGGGCTGATCGGCAGACCGATCACCACCGCGACCAGCGCGACGGCGACGGCGGTCGCGATCGTGTACGTCGCGACGTGGCGGCCGGCGGCCAACCAGCCCTCACGACCGCAATCACCCTTGTGCTTGCCCTGGTGCGGGGTCTGCAACCAGTAGTCACCCACGTGGTGACCGGCGTAGAGCGCGGCACTCACGGCCGCGAACGTCACCGCGGTATCGAGGTGCATCACGCCACCTCCGCCTGGTCCGCGACCACGGCCACCGCAGCGCGGCGGGCACGGATCAGGTCCTGCCGCTCAGCAGCGGTCAGACCACCACGAACGCCCCACTGGTCACCCAGCCCGTGCTGCAGCTCCTGCGCCAGGCACTGCGCCATCACCGGGCACCCGGCACACACCGACTTCGCCACACCCTCACGCCGACGCCGCTCCGCCGGCGTCTCCTGCAACTGCCCCGGCAAGTCGTCAGCCGGGCCGAACCACAACTCGAGGTCCGACCCCTCACAGGGCCGGTCCTCCCACCTCGCCGGGACCGGCGTGAGCTGGAACCGCTTCACTTCGCCTCCCTAGTCGACTATCAGTATCACGCTCAGTTTGAGCATGAATTGATAGTGCGTCAACAGTTTCTTTCGCAAATCACGCGCGGTATCGCGCTCTGTGGCTAGGCTTGCGCTGATCAGACGGCTAGGAGGGTCGATGTCTCAGGACTGGACAGCGCTCGGGCGGGCGATCACCGATCGCCTCGAAGAGCAGGGCATGACCATGACCGATCTCGCGAACAAGTCAGGCGTGTCCCTGACGACCGTCCGAGAGCTGGTCCATGTGCTCAACACGAGGAAGCGCAATCCGCGTACGCTCGCCGCGCTGTCTGAGGCCTTGAGCTGGCCTTCCGACCACCTCACCAAGGTCTTGCGAGGCCAGACCAACGCCGCCGAGGCCCCAAAGTCGGAGATCACCGCTCTCCGCGAGGAAGTTCGGGAACTCCGCAACCGCGTGACCGCTCTTGAACAGGCCGGCCGCTGAGATGTTCATGCGGCAGCCCTACTTCGACAGTGCTGAACCGAACGAGGTCAGGGCGTCGAGTACCGCGCCGCCCCACCGCGCCGCCTGCTGCACCGCGTGCGCAGCACCAACTGGGTCCCGAAGTACCAGCACGAGCAACGCGACGGCTACCAATGCACTTATCGCCCGACGTCCGGACCCACTTCCAGGCATCGTCGGCATCATCTGCTTGCGTCCCATGGCTTTTCTCCTCCGTGATAGCTCCTGTGGTGATGGAGCCATTTCACGCCGCAACGGGGGACGCTTGAACCGCGTTTCCGCACACGCTTGCAGACGTCCCGGGTTGCCTCGTAGCGTCCGAAACGTCCCTGGAACGTCCTGGAGGGGGAGCAAGCATGCCGAACGACCGGCTCCGATCAGCGATCCTGTCCGCAGGGCTCAAGGTCGAGGACGTTTGCGCTCGGTTGGGTGTGGATCCGAAAACCGTTGAACGGTGGATCGCCAGCGAGGCGCGAAAGCCACACCGCCGCACGCGGCGGCAGGTCGCTGAGTTGCTTGACGTGGATGAGGTATACCTCTGGCCAGACCTCGCTGAGGACGTTAAGACGCCACCCAACACTCGAAGCGAAGTTGCACACGTTTTCCCCACACGGTCATCGGTTCCGTACGACACGTGGACCGAACTCATCAACGGTGTCACCAGCCACATGGACGTCCTGGTCTATTCAGGCGCATTTCTCATTGAGCAATACAACCTGCTACCGATCGTTCGCCAGAAGACGCAGCAAGGCGCGAAGTACCGCTTCCTAATCGGCGACCACACTTCGGCCGCAGTAATTCAACGCGGCACAGAAGAGGGGACGCCGGGCGGTCTCGAAGGTCGGACACAGTTGATGCTGCGTTACCTCGAATGCATCAGCTCACTACCGGGCGTTGAGATCAGGAGCCACGGCACGATCCTCTACAACTCGATTTATCGGTTTGATGACCACATGCTTGTGAACGGTCACGCCTACGGCTCCGTAGCCGGACAGAACCCCGTGATGCATCTACGTCGAGTGGGCGGAGGAATCATGTGGGACCACTACGTGACCTCGTTCGAACGAGTCTGGCACGGTGCAACACCAGAGCTGATATAGGGAGAACAATGGCCCGCATCGACTATTTCAATGACGACAACGCACCTGCGATTAACAACGTCGTCCCCTCGGTGACAGCGGCCGTCCGAGACAACAACGGTCGGATTCTGCTCATCCACAAAATCGACAACGACTTGTGGGCACTCCCCGGCGGCGGCCATGACCCCGGCGAACGGATCACAGACACCGTCGTGCGCGAGGTACGGGAAGAGACCGGCCTTGACGTGGAGGTGCTGCGGCTCGTGGGGACGTACACAGATCCTCGGCACGTCATGGCTTACGACGATGGCGAGGTGCGGCAGCAATTCTCTCTTTGCTTCGAGGCGCGATGGCTCGGCGGTAACCCGCGTGAGGATGGAACCGAGACGAAAGAGGTCCGCTGGGTCTCACCAGCGGACCTGAACGAACTCAACATTCACCCGTCGATGCGACTCCGAATCAACCACGCTCTTGATTCAGAACGGACACAGCCCTACCTCGGTTGAGCGAGAAGCCGCGCTTCGGTACGGGAAATCGCCTCTCCAACTACGGGCCTCGCTTTGCGCCAAAACTGGTGAACGGGATGATCGGCCGGATACCGCACAAACACCTCGTCTATGCGCTCGTCATAGCTGAAGCGTTCACCATCTGGACCGGTCGTTAGATCTGCCGTCGCAAGCGCATCTGACAATAGGTCATCTTCAAACGGATAGTCCGCCAGGATGTCTGGCATACCGCGTTCGGCCGCCTCGTACCGAGCGCCCGAATGGTGGGCAACAAGGTTGACCACCCTCGCGGGGACCCCTTGCCCGCGCAGATAGTTAGCACCATCGGCCGCATGCAGGCCGCTTTTCACGAGTGCCGAGGCATAGCCGACGTCGTGTAGCCACGCGCTGGCCACCAACAGCGTCTCGGCCGCGTCGTTCCATTCGGCCGGATCTGTCCGGACATGGACTGCGGCCCGCAGCTCCTCTGCGCGGACAGCAACCGCCTGAACGTGGCTCCAGCGCCGCCCCAGTGGGGCCACAAGGCGTTGTGCGAGCTCTCGCGCGACTTCGATCAGGTTCCCGTTGCTGCGCTCCCACTCGGCAAGTTCACGTGCGTCCTCTGCACGGTCAGCCATTGCACCTCCATATGCGCTCACCGCCCCCAGTCTGACACCGGCCGCGGCTGCCCCGTCTGCGGCGACAGGGGCTGCTGAAGCAACATAGAGGCGCTTGGGCTGCCACGAAAACCACGAAAACCACAAAAGGTCACCAGGGACGTGGCGGCCACCTTGCCAACCACACCGGGCCGGTGCCCCCGCACCGTCCACGACCATCTCAGGGCCACGTTTCCGCCGCTCAGCGGGCGTCGAGGTGGCCTCTGTCCGCCCGATGGACGCAGCCCAAGTTAGGGGCGAGGGCGGGAAAACAGCAGCCCTGGGGACGCGTGGAGCCGATTAACGTGACAGCACGCGGGGACCCTGTTTCCGCAGGTCAGCGATTTTCGTGGCATGTCGTGGCTTTTCGTGGCGATGATCTCCGACGGGCGCCGCTGTCCTATATGGACGCAGGACGCCCAGGTCACGGCCCGTTCGAGGCAGCCGACCGCCTGGCAGGCTGACTTTCGTGGTTTTGTGGTTTTCGTGGCTGGCCAGTAGGGCGGCATGTCCCCGTTGGGCATGCGACGTTCGACCGCAGCGCGAGGCACAAGGTGTCGCATGCGGATGGGACCGACGCCAGAGTCGGTCGGAAGGCTGTAGGAGACCAGCCCCAGTCAGCCGCCCTAACGGGTACGAACCCACCCATGCAGCACACCGGCCACCCTGAGCGGGATCGCCAATCCCTTGTGCTTCACAAGCGGGTCCTGGCCTACGCAAGCCCGTGCCAGATCCGTGCCAGATCGGGCAGCAACATGCGGGCAACAGCGGGGACGCACGGGGAAGACAGCAGCAGACGCGCACGTAGGCATTTCCTAAGGTCATTCGCTCAATGCGGGACTCAACTTCCAAGCTGGTCATGCGGGTTCGATTCCCGTCACCCGCTCTTTGCATGTCTAGGCAGGTCAGCAGGGGTGCAATCCGATCTTGGGCAGCACCCCTTCATCGCCTCTTGATCTTGTCGTGCGATTGACGTGCGATTAGCCACTCGGCTCCTCAAGTCCCTCCTCCTTGGCCTGCGCCGCCTCCACCCGTGCGGACAGCGAGTCAGCGATCTCCTTGTCTCGCTCACTTGTGGCGTGCTGGTAGATCAGCGCGGCCCGCATGCTCCCGTGCCCCATGCGATGCATCAGCTCCCGCGTGCTCGCACCTGCCGCAGCAGCAAGGTTGTTGCCCGTGTGCCTCAGGTCGTGGAAGTGGAAGCCCTTGGGCAGCTTGACTTTCGCCACGGTCGCGATCCACTTCACGGACTTGTGCCAGTTGCCACGCTTGAGCGGAGCGCCCTTCTCCCCCGTGAAGATCAGCGCTTCTGTCCCCGCCGTTACGAAAGCCATCAGGTGCCGCCGGAAGTCGTCGACTAGAACGGCCGGCATTGCGACCGTGCGGAAGCCAGCCGTGGACTTCCACTCTGGTGGGCGAACGCGCCGACTTGACGCACTCCCCCTACGCACAGCTACGCTCTGCATGACTCGAATCTCCTTGTGTCCCAACGAATGCACGGTTGTTCGAGTCGGTGTAGGTCGCCGGGGAACAGTCGAGCCCGCCAAGACTTGGACTGTTTCCCGTGCGACACACCAACAAGGCATGTTCAGTTGTCGATCAGTGCTGGTTGAGCCGTCGTTCCAGCTCTCTGCACCAGGTGCACAACGGCCGCTTCACCGTCTTGCGAAACCAACCGCCACCCAGACAGCGCACGCACTCGTGCCATTCCATCCGGACCCGACCTGTCATCGGGTGCACTGCCGTCATGTTCATCGCGTACTTCCACCGGGCCAGCAGGCGTAGCCTCACCGGCACCACCCCTTTGCAGGGCTCTGGGAGGCACGGGACGGGTAGGGGCCACCACGCATCCGCCCGTCCCGCGCCCGTCTATTCGGGCAAGTCGGGAGGCCTCTTCCGCACCGGTTTGGGGTCGAGCACCATCGCGAGCAGTCCCGCTTCGTTCGCGACCGAGCGCAGGAACGCGGCCAGCTGCTCCCGCCCGTTGGGGCCTTCCGGAATGTGAATGACGATCATCGACGGGTCCAGGTGCAGCCGCAGGCAGTAAGCCGCGGTGACCATGCCGGGCCACGGCACGACTTCCGCCCTGGCGTCCGGCCCCGGTGACGCCATGAGCTTGAGCATCACTCTTCCCCCTCTCGGGTACGCGCCTGCGCTTGCGACACGAGGTCCGCCAGCCGATCCAGCTCGGAAGCCATGACTCGGATCGACACGCGTGCCGCAGCTCCACCGCCGCCGAAGACGAACGTGGCCGCACTCCGCTCAGGCCACGGCCCGTTGTCGCCAAGCCCCATGGCCCCGCCCTGGTGGACAGTTACTTGAAGGTTGATCTCGGTGAGGCCCCGAGTACGCGCCGGAGGCACCGGACGCCGATCACGCCGCAGCCGACTCCCCCGGATCAGGCTTCGCAGCCCGCCCGACGTGTGGCGCGCGCATCCCGGTAGCGCGGAAGCTGTACGCGATCCGCCCGTTCCGCCCTGCGTACGGCGTGATCGTCAAGCCCTCGAACTCAGCAGCCGGGTACGGGAAGCCATTGGCCTTGGCCGGAGGCACGGGCTGCACCTCACAGGCGACCTTGACCTTGAACTCAGCGCCGAACCGCGCTGCCTCCCCGTTGGCGTCCAGCGCCCGGACGGTCCAGAGCAGGAGGTTCGTCTCCTTGTCCCGCTCCTGGCGCTTGGGCGCCCTGGAGTCCTCGTTGAACTCCATCGCCGGTTCGACGCCGAGCACGAAGCAACCCAGCGGGAACACGTCGCCGAAGCGCACCGGGAACCGCGAAGGGATCACAGGCATAGCCGCACCTCTTCCTGTCTTCAACTCCTCATTAGGAGTTGCTCCTAGGGTTCAAGTTACGGAGATGCCTGCCTGTCGTCAAGTCCTCATGAGGAGTAGGGTCGACTCGCGACTCGTGGTTCAGCGTTAGTCGGTTAGTTAGGCAGGAGGAGCGAGGATGACCGAGGGGCTTGGCGCACGAGCGCCGAAGTACCACCGCGTAGCGGACGCCCTTCGACGAGAGATCCGCGACGGCGAGCTCGCACCTGGTCAGCGACTCCCAGCAGAAACCACACTGGTCGAGCGCTTCCGGATGAGCCTGCCGACGATCAGGCAAGCACTAGGCGTGCTGCGAGCCGAAGGACTCATCGAGTCCCGCCACGGCATCGGCACGTTCGTGAAGGAACAGCGCCGCCTGCAACGACGCTCCCGCGGTCGATACGGCAGCGCCCGCGACCACCAGAAGCTTCTGACACACCACCTGCGCCACGACATCGTGTTCGCCGGACGCGGCCCCGTCCCCAGCCACATCGCCGAAGTGATGGGCATCGACCCCGGCACCGAGGTCGTCATCCGCCGACGCCACCTGTTCGACAAGGACACCAACCAGCCCGAGGAGATCGGCGCGAGCTACCTCCCCGTGGAAGTGGCCGGCGGGACCTTCCTGGAGGAGCCGACCGTCGTACCGAAAGCGCTCTTCCTGTGCGTCGAGGACCTGACCGGCCGCCACTACACCCGCGCCCGCGACCAGTGGATCGCACGCATGCCGACCGCCGACGAGAGCAGCATCCTTGAACTGCCAACCGGTGCGCCCGTGATGCACGTCGTCCACGTGGCCCGCGACGAGGACGGCGACGTGCTGGAGGTGTCGGAGTCGATCTGGCCCGCAGACCGCGTGATCGTCATCGACGACTACCCCGTCGAACAGGAAGCTGAGCAGCCCGCCGCAGCAAGCGAGGTCTGAGCCGTGCCGGACTACTTCATCAGTGAGCACGCCGACCAGCTCGTCAACCACTGGTACTGGCGGCCGGGTTGGCGACCAGGTCGGCAGTTCTACACCTGGCATCTAACCTTCGAAGGCCAAGACGATGTACGTCGCTTGGTCACCCAGTACCAGGACGCACTAACCGACGTGCCTGGACTGGACATGGTGCCCCTCCCATGGTTGCACGTCACCATGCAAGGCGTCGGCTTCGTCGATGCAGTATCGGAGTCTGAAGTTCGGGCGATAGTTGCGGCAGCAAGAGCACGCCTCGCCAAAATTCCACCACAGACCCTAACATTCCACAAACCTACGATCCGCCCGCAGGCCATCGCTTTGTGTCCAGATCCAACAGAAGCCGTGCACACGATCAGAGATGCCATCCGGCACGCCATTGCCGATAGGTGGTCAGAAGCCGGGGGTACCGGAAGCCGAGGTCGTCTACAAACCTCATCTCAGCATGGCGCACGTAAATACAGACCGCCCATCAAGCCGAGTTGTCAAAGCCACTTCGCTCGTTCATCCAAAACAAGCCACGGTAACTATTGATGAGGCATCTCTCATCAGGCTTGAACGACGAGAGCACTCATACGTCTGGGTCAATGTGCCGAAAGCTCAACTAGGTACATTACCTTAGATCGAAAGTCGCTCACCCAACCTTTTCCCAACGGCCACATCCACGCGTTGTGAACGCGCCGTCGTTGCGACCTACCGTCACCGTCAACTGCTTGGCGGCAGTAACAAACCCGTTGTCGATGATTGACCCATCGGCGGCCGCACGCTCCCAGTAGCAGTCATGAACCGGCTCACGCGTACGATAGGTGCCAGGCACAATTTGATCCGGAACAAAGTAGGAGCCATTTCCGTAGTACCTATTCACAGTTCCATTAACAGCATCCTTAACAAGTTGGGCATGCTCAGGACAGAACATAGGAACACCCGCCTCGAACATCGCCTTGTGCGACTTCCATTCAACTTCCATACGCTCACCCCGAGATAGTCCGGAAGGACCCTCCGGGCCAGACATCTCCTTGCAAATGAACTTTATGTAGCTAGCAGGCCCGTCGTACTCACGGCTAGACGTGCGAAAGTCTCCCGACTTGGCCCAGCCTTCCCGAATCGCCCGGGCATCAAACTCGGCCTCAGGCGTGAGAGGTCGACTAGTAGTCGTCGTGGTGGCCGTCGTAGTAGTAGCTGGACGACTTGTCGATTGAGCCGTGTTCTTTGTGGAGCTTCCGACGGTCGATCTCGCACCATCACCACCGTTGTTGCCACACGCGACGACACTGCTGGCAGCCAAGAGCAAGATCGACGCAAGACGAACGCGACTCATGATTCCCCTTCCAGACAACCAGGGATCGCAGCCACGCTCTGCTTCGTTACGACTCGCCCGCACTCGCCCGCACTAGCTTGCTGAATTGTGCTTTATGGGATCAAGGCGCCGCCGTCGGCGGCGCGCGCAGGGCCAGTCGCCTCCCAGCGTGGCCCGCACCCATCCGGGCACGACGGGCTCCCGCTCCGCTCCGCCCGTCGGCCACGGCAGTGCGGTCCCGCAGCGCCTCGGCAGTGCACCGCCAACACCCATGTAGGCATGCCGGACGGGACGATCACGTGTCTGACCAGCTTGATCGACGCCTATGCCGCCTTGCCATGGGCCAAGCAGCGCCTTGAGCAGCGTGGCTCCATGTCAGCGGCGCACCCTTGCCCTACCCTCACGGCCCTATGGATTTCGACATGCTCTCGAAGATCGCGCTCGCAGCCCTTCCTGTCATTGGTGGCGGGCTACAACTCGTGCGCAGCCAGCGCGGTGCACGCAAGCAACTCAAAGAAGATCTTGAACTGTTAGCGATGATGCCTGAGGGCAGCGATGTACGCGCCACTATGTTGGAACACCTGAATGATCAAGCGCGCCAACTAGCGACCAGCGATGACGAACTACGTAGAGATCCGTTCGGGATCGGCTTGGCGATCGTCTTCCTGGGAGCCGCAGTCGGTACAGGCATTTTCGCCGTCACCAGCAGTGGCTGGTGGTGGATTGCCACGTTCCTCCTTGCTGCTCTCGGCATGGGAGGGCTTGGTTCGTCGCTACAGAAAAAGGCCCGAGATGCGAAGGGACGAGTCATCGGCTGAACTGCTGAAGCACCACCCCGACACGCCATGATCGGTCACGGCCAGCGGCACCGCGTCAAGACGGGAGAGCGTGTCTTGACCCGGCACCACTGTCCGCGAGATCGGCTTCGTGTCGAGGTGATGCCGGAGGTCTGGCAGGCCCGAGGCGCGTGCGATTACCGTGCGATTAGCCCCGGTCAACAGGGGTGAACAGCGGACACCCAGGACCGCCCCAACCCCAGGTAGATCACCCCGGCCTGGTCCGGGCGCCGCTCTTCCAAGCTGGTCATGCGGGTTCGATTCCCGTCACCCGCTCCAGATCATCACCGCTGGTAGATCGACCGAAGACCGTCTCATGTAGACGGTCTTCTTGCTTTTGTTGATCTTCCGTTCCCCTCGCGTGCCCCCTTCTCCTGAGGCGTGGATCACGAAGGGTCACACGCCCTACGCGCGTCACCACAACGCGATCGCCTCACTGGTCCGGGAGACCGAGACCTACCTGTAGCCAGACGCCGTCGCGGCTGAGCGCAAGGTGGAGATCACCGAGTCCGAGCTGGCGAAGCTCTACCCGCACCGCAACAACATTCCCGCGGACATGTGGGATCACCTGATCACGAACGCGACGGAGACCGTCGAAGTGCTCGTGCACGCCGGGATCTTCCTGGAAGAGCGGCCGACGTTCGTGCGCGACCTGGCGCGAAAGGCCGGCAACGGAGCACGGATCAGGCTCGTGTTCGGCGACCCCGCCAGCCGCGAGGTTGCGCGCCGCAGCGACGAGGAGCAGCTGGGCAAGGGCACGCTCGGGTCCCACACCCGCAACGCCCTGGCGTTCTACCGCCCGCTCGTCGACGTCGACGGCATCGAGATGCGCTTCCACAAGACGACGCTCTACAACTCGATCTTCCGGTCCGACGACGAGATGATCATCAACACGCGCGTGTTCGGGTTCCAGGGCGCGCACGCACCTGCGCTGCACCTGCGCCGCCTCGCTGCAGGCGATCTCTTCGAGACCTACTCTGAAAGCTTCGAGCACGTCTGGAACCTGTCCAAGTCCGCGACGTTCTAGGGAGCCTCATGGCCCGCGTGGACTACTTCCACGACCCAAACGCCCCCAAGGCCAACAGCCTCCGCCCCGCCGTCAGTGTGTTCGTTCAGGACGACGCCGGCCGCGTACTGATGATCCGCCGCACCGACAACGACAGGTACGCGATCCCCGGCGGCCAGCAAGAAGTCGGCGAGACGCTTGCCCAAGCCGCTGTGCGCGAGGTGCAAGAGGAGACCGGCGTTGACGTAGAGGTGACCGAACTGGTCGGCCTGTACTCCAACCCCGCGCATGTCATCGCGTACGACGACGGCGAGGTCCGGCAAGAGTTCTCCATCTGCTTCCGTGCACGGTTGCTCGGGGGCAAACTGCGGACGAGCAGCGAGTCCAAGGAAGTGCACTGGGTGTCGCGCGATCAGCTCAACGAGCTGAACATCCACCCATCAATCCGACTGCGTCTAGAGCATGGGTACGAGAACCGCGCAATGCCTTACTTCACATAGCCCAGCGTCAACCCTGGCCCGAATCAAACGGCGGCGGATTGTTGCCGTTGATGTCGAGTTCACCCCGGTCCAGATCACCCTGGTTGGCAACAGTGAAGCTGCTGTCACGGTCGATTCGTAGCCACAAGTCGTCCGCCTCGCACACCGCCCAAGCCGCGTCAGCTCCGCCATCGAGCTTCAGGTGCCCAAGCCAGCCATCGGAAAGATCTCCCACTACGTCAACGCGGCCGAAGGCGGCCGCCGAAGTCTTGTGCGACGCCCCCTTGTTCAGAGTGGCATCGCACCCGTACTCAACCCCGCCCGCCAGGACAACCGCACGTCCGTTGTAGTCAGCCATGACACCAGTCTGCCGTGAAACGGCACGGCCCGTTAGTTCTCGATCGTGCCCATGCGGATACGTCTTCGAACGTTCGCCCGCTGCGATTGACCTACTGCTGAATTCAGCTCTATGGGATCAAGGCGCCGCCGTCGGCGGCGGGCACCGGGCCGGTCACCCACCAGCGTGGTCCGCATCCATCCGGGCACGGCAGCGCTCCGCTGTCGACGGTCTCACCCGAACTCGTGCGAAGCTGCGCCCGTGACAGATCGAGCCTGGAACGACCATGATCGTGTGGAGCTGTGCTGTGAAGCAGGCAGCATGCTTGCCGTTGTCGGCCTCGCTGTACGTTCAGTCGCTCACGGCCAGAGCGACAATCGTCGTGAGGCGACAGCCCTACTCATGCAAATCGCAGGTGACCTCATCCGAGCTGCGTTGACGGCCATCGCGGAGGAGCATTTCTACGCGGCAGCGACGCTAAGTCGTCAGATCTTGGAAGTCACCTATCTGGCGCAGTACTTCAAGATCGCGCCCGACCGCACTGCCCACTGGCTGACCGCATCAGACAATGAGCTGAAAGCCGCCCAGGACTTCAAGCTTGGAGCGCTACGCCAGACGGTCGGCGCGCACGGGCTCCTCTACAGCCACCACTGTGCACTGGGCGGACATCCGAGGCATGCGGCTGCGCTGCTCTTGCCCGGCAGCCGCTGGCTTGAGGAAGACCTGCAGGTCCCTGGACCAGCCGGGCAGATCGCACTTGCACCGCAGAGTGCACTGGTAACCGATCTTCTTCAGCACACTAGGCCGCTCCTGATCGCATGCTTCGAGTCACTGGCGCCTTCTGACCTTGCCCCATATATAACCCAGACAGATCGGTTGGTGAAGGCGTTCGTGAAGTGGCTCCAAGAAGATCCGCTCGCTTGGGTGGGGCCTCACCCCGACACGCCATGATCAGTCACGGCCAGCGGCACCACTGTCCGCGAGATCGGCTTCGTGTCGGGATGATGCCCGCGAAGTGGTTGAGCGCAGTACGCCGCCGCCCGTGCCCCTCGCGTGCCCCATCTCAGGGGCAACAGCGGTAAACAGAGGACACGAGCGGCCAAGATTGGCGCTACGCCGCAGCTCAGAGGCCTAGCAGATCAGCGCGATGATCACTGCCAGATCTTCCAAGCTGGTCATGCGGGTTCGATTCCCGTCACCCGCTCCAGATCATCACCGCTGGTAGATCGACCGAAGACCGTCTCTCGTAGACGGTCTTCTTGCATTTGCGGCTCTTCCGTGCAGGCTGGGACCCGGCGGACAAGTGCTTGTCGCCACGCGAGTCACAGGAGGCACGGCATGAGTGACGACGATCTGCGGAAGCTGCGCGCCCAGGCGGCGGACGGCGACCAGGACGCCGTGGACCAGCTCGTCGAGCTCGCGGGCGAGCGGGGTGACTTCGACGAGTTGCGTCGGCTCGCTGACGAAGGCAGTAGCGACGCGGTGGACGTGCTCGTCGAGCTCGCGGGTGAGCGCGGGGACAAGGACGAA
The DNA here is from genome assembly GCF_007845675.1 of Lentzea tibetensis. Taxonomy (GTDB): domain Bacteria; phylum Actinomycetota; class Actinomycetes; order Mycobacteriales; family Pseudonocardiaceae; genus Lentzea; species Lentzea tibetensis. The sequence goes on from NZ_VOBR01000009.1 coordinate 207,601, forward strand.
CTGCGCCGGCTCGCCGAAGCCGGTAGCAGTGACGCTGCCGACGTGTTGGCCGAGCTCGAAGACAGCGAGTAGGCAGAGGGGTGGACCGTCCTACGTGGACGGTCACGCCACGCAGAACTCGTTGCCCTCCGGGTCGAGCATCACGATGTGACCGAGCTGGTCGCCGTAGGACTCCGAGCGGACCAAAGTAGCTCCAAGAGCCGCCAGCGACGCGGCCTTCGAACGGATCAGCTGTGCGCGCTCGGCCATGTCCCACGGCGGCTCGCCTGCCACGCGGATGTCGATGTGCATGCGGTTCTTGGCCGTCTTGCCCTCGGGCACGCGCAGGAAGCCGATGGCCGGGCGCAGGCCGTCCGGGTCGACGATGGACGCGCCGTCCGGGTCGTCGTAGCCCGGCTCGGGCACGTAGCCGAGTGCGGTGGCCCAGAACGCCGCGATGCGGTGCGGGTCGACCGCGTCGCAGCCGAGCGTCCAATGGGTCGACATGCCCGGCAAAGTACCCGACACCTGCGAACAAAGCAGAGGACTACGGTGCCGTCAGACCCAAGACTGGGGGACGAATGCACCACTGGGGGCCTGCACCGCTGGAAGAGGTCGCCGAGCTGTTCAGCGGGTTCGGGCGGCCGTGGTGGGTCGCGGGCGGCATGGCGATCGAGTTGGCCGTCGGGCGTGCCTTCCGGGAGCACGGTGATGTCGACGTCGTGGTGCTGCGGTGTGACCACGTCGCGGTGCTCGATGTGTTGCGCGGGTGGGAACTGTGGGCCGCAGACCCGCCCGGCACGTTGCGGCCGTGGCTGGCGGGTGAGCTGCCTCAGCACGTCCACGACGTGTGGTGCCGGCCGGGACCGGACGCGCCGTGGCGGTTGCAGGTCATGATCGACGAGAGCGACGGGGACTGGTGGGTGTCGCGGCGCGACCCCGCGGTGCGGCGGCCGTTGAGTGACGTCGTCAAGCACGGCGTCGTGCCGTACCTGGCGTCCGAGGTGCAGCTCTACTACAAGTCGAGGAGTCCGAGGGCCAAGGACGAGCAGGACTTCGCGGCGGTGCGGGAGCACCTGACGGACGAACAGCGGGCGTGGCTGCGGCAGGTGCTGGGGCCCGGACACCATTGGACCTAGAGGAACCGGCGCAGTGCAGCCCCATCAGCAGCGGTGAGCGCATCGAGCTGATCACCGGGGTGATGAGGGAACACGTGCACGTGGTAGTGCCACACCTCTTGCCCGCCAACGGGTTCGTTGTGCTGACGGATCGAGGTGCCGGCACAGCCGTACGCGCGGCGCATCGCGATCGCGACCGCGCGTACGGCGTCGTGCACGGCGTGGCCGTCGGCTGACGGCAGGTCGTACAGGTTCTCGTGGTGGGCGTTCGGGAAGACGATCACCGCGCCTGAGGACCCGTGTGACGCCACCTTCGCCGACGCCAGCGGTGTCCGCAGCACGACGTCTTCCGGGCGGTCCAGCGACGTCGAGCCGCCGGACAGCAGGTAGCAGAACGGGCACGGGTAGCCGGGTGGCTCGTGGTTGAACACCTCACGGAATGTAAGGCGGCGCCACTCCCCAGCCCCAGTGGGGCACCGGCGCGCCGCGGAACGGAGTCGCGCCCGGTGCCGAGTTCTGCACGGCCAGGCGGGTTCCCCACTCGAGGTACGAGACGAAGGCCGCGCGGAACTCCGGATCCGCGGGCAGCCCTACCTGATCGGCGGCGTCCAGGATGAGGTTCACCCAGCGGCGTCGTTGCGGTTCGGTGATCGCCTTGCCGATGTGCTTGGCCAGCATCGCGTCGTAGCCGCCCCGCGAGGCCGTGTAGGCAGCCGGGCCGCCGAACACCTCGCCCAGCCACAGAGCGACGTGCGACGCGTGGTGCGGATCCATCCCCGCGAACACCGGCGCCAGCAGGTCGTCGGCGCCCACGAGCTTGTAGAACGCCTCGGTCAGCGCGGAGAAGGCAGCAGCGCCGCCTGCCCACGAGTACAGCGAAGGCTGGCCACCGGACAGCACGGTCTCGTAGTGCCGCATCTCCTCGATGTCCGGCACGTACGACCTGATCTCGGACAGAAAAGCCGCGAAGTGCGGACCGCCGCGGAATCCGGTCAGGTGACCGTCCACAGAGGTCCACTCGATTCGAAGGATGTAACACGAAGGCTCGTCGGTGCTGCGGCCCAGCGAGTAGGAGAGGCACTGCGGGGCGGCGTCGAGTGACGCCGCCGCACGCGTGTAGGCGGCTTCGAACGCCGGGCCGTCCTCGACCCGGTACCTGATGTACTCGATGATCACGGGCATCAGCCCAGCACCATCCCGCATCCTGTACAAGTACGCACTTTTTGGTGAGGAGCCGCTGATGTACCACTGCCCGGTGGAGCTGACGATGGACGTCATCGGCGGCAAGTGGCGCACGGTCATCCTCGCCCACCTCAAAGAAGGCACGCACACGTACGGCGAGCTGCGCCGCAAGATGCCCGGCATCAGCGAGAAGATGTTCGTGCAGCGGCTGAACGAGCTCCGCGAGGCCGGGCTCGTCGGGCGCACCGAGGTGCCGCCGCACGTCGAGTACGCGCTCACCGGCGAAGGCCGCAGCCTCGCGCCGGTGCTCCAGGCACTCTACGACTGGGGTCTCACGCGGATGCCGACCTGACGCCGATCTGCGTGCGCGAGTGCGCCGGCCGCTCCACCTCGTCCAGCACGGCCACCGCGAAGTCCTCGTACGACAACGAGTCCGCGGGGTCGACCGGGCCGATCGCGTGAGCACCGGCGAAAGCGCCGCCGAACTGACCGGCCGGCGACATCACCAGCCAGTCCGCCGAAGACGAGCGCAGGACGTCCACGCCGGCCGCGTGGCCGAGGCAGAACGGCTTGTGCTCGGCGGGGAAGTCCGCGGAGTCGACCAGCCGCACGCCGGGAGAAACCTCCAGCAGCGGGTAGATCCCGACGACGATCACCCGGCGCACACCGGACGCGACCAGAGCGCGTGCCGCCGCGGTGTAGAACTCGGCCGGATCAGCGGAACTGTCGTACACCGCGCTGATCGCCACGTCGTAGCCCGCCGCCAGCGTCGCGGCCTCCCCCACGCCGGGGTCGCGCCCGATCGCCGTCACCTCGTGTCCCCGCTCGTCCGCCTGCGCCACCAGCGGACGCCCGGCCTGTCCACCCGCTCCGAAAACCACGATCTTCGCCATGGCACGACGCTAAGCTGGGCATACACGGTTACCGCAACGAAACCGGGGGCGACCTGTGGAGATCTGCCCGTCGAACGCGCTGCCCGTCCGCATCGGCGACAAGTGGACCGCGTGGGTCGTCCGGCTGCTGGAGCACGGGCCGCGCCGGTTCACCGAGCTGCGCAAGGACATGGGCCGGGTCACGCCGAAGGTGCTGACCGAGACGCTGCGCGCGATGGAGCGCGACGGCATGCTGACGCGGACCGAGTTCGACGAGATCCCGCCGCGCGTCGAGTACGAGCTGACCGAGCTCGGGCACTCGCTCCGCGCGCTGCTGGACCACACCTGCGCGTGGACGCGGGAGAACCTGCCGCTGATCGAGGCGGCCCGGAGAGCCAACGACGAGGCGGACCATGCGCGCACGGCTTGACCAGATCGTCCTCGACGCCAACGAACCCTCCCGCCTCGCGCGGTTCTGGGCCGAGCTGCTGGGCGGTGAGCCGGTCGACCGGGAGCACAACTGGTCGCACGTCGAGCCGCCGGACTTCCCGCGCATGTCGTTCCAGCCGGTGCCGGAGAAGAAGAACCAGAAGAACCGGCTGCACCTCGACATCGATGTCGACGACATCGAAGCGGCAGTCGTGAAGGCGGTGAGCCTTGGCGCGCAACGGGAAGGGCTCGTGCACACGGACGAGCAGGGCAGCTTCCAGGTGATGCGCGACCCCGAGGGCAACGAGTTCTGCTTCGTCCGGAACTAGACCGGAACCAGACCGGTCAGCTGGACAGCGCGCGCCAGAGCGCCTCGCCGAACTTGATGGCCAGCAGCACCATCAGCAGGCCGATCGCGAACGTCACGAGGCACCGCACGATGACGACGAGCTTGGCGCCCTTCATCGGTCACCCCGAAACCCATTGGTGAGAGAACTGGTACACCAGGATTACTGGGCAGTTGCCCCATCAACAACACCCATCCTGTCCATTTGTCTCCCCCCGATCGCCGCGCCCAATACGATGCGCGAGTGAGCGCTGACTGCCTGTTCTGCCGTGTCGTCGCGAAGCGGATCCCGGCGAGGATCGTGCTGGAGACCGATGCCGTGCTGGCCTTCCACGACATCAACCCGCAGGCTCCGACGCACGTTCTGGTGATTCCCAAAGAACATTTCCGCGCCATCGGCGACGTCGACCCGGTGACGGCTGGCCAGATCCTGGCCACCGCGCACGAGGTCGCGAAGTACGAGGGCATCGACGAATCGGGGTACCGGTTGGTGTTCAACACCAACGAAGACGGAGGCCAGACGGTCTACCACGTGCACTGCCACGTGCTCGGCGGGCGGCACATGACCTGGCCGCCGGGTTAGCGAAAATCCGGTCGCGGGGTGCGGGGAACCGGCGTATGAACGTCCGTATGGCCGACTCAGCGCTGAGCATCCGCACCCTCACCGACGACGACTTCCCCGCACTGGGCCGGGTGCTCGCAGCCGCCTTCCAGGCCGACTTCCGCGAGGACTCCGTCGAACGCGACCGGAAGTTCCTCGAAGCGGACCGCTCGCACGGCATCTTCGACGGCGACGAGCTCGTCGGCTGCGGCGGCATCCTCACCCGCGAGATCACGCTCCCAGGCAGGCTCCCGACGCCGACCGCGGCCGTCACGGCCGTGGGGGTGAAGCCCGGCCACCGGCGCCGCGGCGTGGCCAGCCTGCTGATGAAGACGCAGCTGCACGGTCTGCACGAGGAGAACCGCGAGGCGTTCGCGATCCTGTGGGCCTCCGAGGGCTCGATCTACGGCCGGTTCGGCTACGGCGCGCTCTCGTCCGAGATGCTGATGCTGGACCTGCCGCACCGGGCGCCGTTCCACCCGTGGGTGCGGACCGGTGACGCGCGCATCCGCGAGGTGACGCGCGAGGAGGCCATGCCGGTCATGGAGGAGATCCACGACCGCGTGCGCCGCACCCGCACCGGCTGGCTGAACCGCGTCGAGGGCTCGTGGCTGTTCCACCTCGGCGACGAGGAGCACGACCGCGACGGCCTCACGGCGTACCGCTACGCGCTGCACCCGCAGGGCTACGCCGTCTACCGCGTCAAGCACGACTGGCAGCCGCGCGGCCCGCAGAACGAGCTGCACGTGCGCGAGATCGTCGCCGAGACCGATGAGGCGTACGCCGCGCTGTACCGCCACCTGCTCGACATGGACCTCGCGGGCGAGGTCAAGTTCTTCACCTCGTCCGACGACCCGATCCTGCACATGATCACCAACCCGCGCCAGGCGTCCAGGGCACGCGCCGACGCGCTGTGGACGCGCATCGTCGACATCGACCGCGCGCTGCCGCAGCGGCGTTATCTGTCCGATGTGGACTACGTGCTGGACGTGACCGACGACCTGTGCCCGTGGAACTCCGGCAGCTGGCGGTTCACCACGAAGGCGGGCGAGGCGACCGTGCTGCGGACCACCGACTCCCCCGACGTGTCGCTCGACATCGCGGCACTCGGCTCGGTGTTCCTCGGCGGCGTGCGCCTGACCGTGCTCGCACGGGCACAGCGCGTGCGCGAACACACGCCTGGCGCGGTGGACGCACTGTCGGCAGCGTTCCTCGGCGACCGCGACCCGCACTGCCCGGAGGTGTTCTAGGGAACTCCCGGAGTAGCGTCGGCGTTGACCGGGCATCTACTCCGGGAGGGATCGTGGGCACAGCAGTCGTCCTGATCGCATTGCTCATCCTGGTGGTCGGGGGCGGCCTCTACCTCGCGAAACGCAGCTCCGACCGCAGAGCCCGACAACTCGAGGACGCCAAGGCCGAGGCCCGCCGCTGGGTCGAACGCCTCGGCGGCCAGGTCATGAGCCTCATCGGCACCGACGTCGCGTCCAAGCAGGCGCTGGCCGACGCGTCCGAACGCTTCACCGCCGCCGGCTCGCAGATGGACCAGGCCACCACCACGAAGCAGGCCAAGCTCGTCACCGAGACCGCCATGGAGGGACTGCACTACGTGCGCGCCGCCCGTACGGCGATGGGCATGGACCAGGGGCCCGCGCTACCGGAGACCGCCGAGCACCGCCAGGCGGGCGAGGTGACCGAGGACCGGCGGGTCACCGTCGAGGGCCACGACTACGCGGCCTCGCCCCGGCCCGGTTCCGGGACCCCGCACTACTACCCCGGCGGGATGGTGGCCGGGCGACCTGTTCCTCAGGGCTGGTACAGCGAGCCCTGGTGGAAGCCCGCGCTCGTGGCAGGCGCATGGGGTGTCGGGTCGTTCCTGCTCATGGACGCGATGTTCTCCGGGATGCACGGCATGGGGGACTACGACGGAGGCATGGGCGACATGGGCATGGGCACCGGCGACGACTTCGGCGGGTTCGACGGCGGCGGGTTCGACTTCTAGTGGCGTGGCTCGAAACGTTGCCGTGCGAATTCGCGGTCAGACGGGCGCATCGTGGTGCCGCCCCCGCGTCCTCGTACTGGTTGTCCGTGGGCGCGGGGGCGGTGCCGCGAGGCGTCCTGCTGAGCGTGAATTCACCGCCAACGTTTCGGGCCACGCCACTAGCCCTGGCAGGCCGGGCACCAGTAGAGGTTCCGCGCCGCCAGCTCCTTGGTGGCGACCGGAGTTCCGCAGATCAGGCAGGGCATCCCGGCGCGGCGGTAGACGTACACCTCACCGCCGTGCCGGTCCTGCCGCGGCGCCCGCCCGGTCACCGAAGGCATGTCCTCGGGCCGGACGGTGTCGATCCGCCCGACCCGGACCCCGTCCTTCATCAGCACCACGAGGTCGGCCCACATCGCGTCCCACAGGGCACGGCTGACCTGGTTCCCCGGCAACGAGGGATTCACGTTGTGCCGGAACAACACCTCGGCCCGGTACACGTTGCCGACGCCGGCGATGAGCTTCTGGTCCATCAAGAGCACGGCGATGGACGACCGCGACCGGGAGATCCGGGCGAACGCCCGATCAGGAGAGGCGTCCCGCCGCAGCGGGTCCTCGCCGAGCCGGGCGCACACCTCGTCCGCCTCGGCGGAGGTCAGCACCTCGCACCGGGTGGGGCCGCGCAGGTCGGTCCAGTGGGTCGCGCCGACCATCCGCATGCGCACCTGCCCGACCGGCGCGAGCAACGGCAGCGACGACTCGGTGAAAGTGCCGTACAGCCCCAGATGCACGTGCACGACCGCGTCGGGCCCGTACACGTGGAAGAGGTGCTTGCCGTGCGCCTCCGCGCGCACGAGCACGCGTCCGTCCACAAGGGACGGTGAGAACCGGCCCTGCGGGCTCGACACCGAGACGGCCTTGCCGGCGTACCGGCGCTGGTGCAGCCGGGCGAGCCGGTGCAGCGTGTGTCCTTCTGGCACTGTCAGTCCTTGAAGTACTTCTCCAGCAGCAGGGCGGATCGCGGATCCACCCTGCCGAGCACGGCGAAGAGATCGGCGAGCTGCTCACCGAGGCCGGTGGCGTCGACCGTCTCGACGCCTCGCGCGATCGTCTCGGCGAGGTCGTCGGCGACGTGGGGCAGCGTGTGCTCGTCCATGGCTTCGACGAGACCGGGCCCGAAGTACAGCTCGTCGGCGCGGCGCACCATCGCGCGCACCGCGTCCAGCCGGCGTGCCTCGGTGCCGTTGCGCAACGCGAACGGCCTGCTCGTCGCGACCGCGGCCGCGAGTGACGGGAACGTGTCGTCGCGGTGGGACGGCAGCCGGGTGCCGAACTCGGCCGCGGCGACGACGCCGCAGTAGCCAGCCGAGTTGCCCAGGCCTGCCAGCTCGCGCATCGCCGCGACGCGGTCGGCTGGGCCGGCCGTGTCGTCGATGAGCAGCGCGACGAGCTCCGCCTCCGGTCTCAACTGGCCGGCAGTTCCGGTGCCACGCCGGTGCGCTCGTAGTCCGCCAGGATCGAGATCCGGCGGTCGTGGCGCGGCTCGTCGGAGAACGGGGTCGCGAGGAACGCCTCGACGATCGCGGTGGCCTCCTCCGCGGAGTGCATGCGGGCGCCGACACCGATCAGCTGGGCGTTGTTGTGCTGCCGGGCCAGCTTGGCCGTCTCGACGCTCCACGCCAGCGCGCAGCGGGCGCCGCGGACCTTGTTGGCCGCGATCTGCTCGCCGTTGCCGGAACCGCCGATGACGATGCCGAGGCTGCCCTCGTCCGCGACGACGCGGCTCGCGGCTTCGATGCAGAACGGCGGGTAGTCGTCCTCGGCGTCGTAGGCGGCCGGGCCGACGTCGATCACCTCGTGGCCCTGGCTCGCCAGGTGCTTGGCGAGGTGGCCCTTCAGCTCGAAGCCTGCGTGGTCTGCTCCCAGGTAAACGCGCACGTCGCGAGTCTGACACGCTGGGCACCATGTTCAGCCAGGAGGGGTACCAGCTGCGCCTGGAATGGGGCCCCGAGGGCGTCACCGCACTCCAGGACTGCGCCGTGCTGATCATCGTGGACGTGCTGAGCTTCACCACGTCCGTCGACCTCGTCGTGGCGCGCGGCGGCCAGGTCCGGCCGTCCCGCTGGACCGAGGGCGTGCGGACGCTGAGGCCCGCGACGCTCGTCCAGGCCGACGGGCTCGTCGAGCTGCCGTCGCCGAACGGGTCCAACCTGTGCGCGCTGGCCGCCGAGACGGGTGCGCACGTGCTGGCCGGCTGCCTGCGCAACGCCCGCGCCGTCGCGCGCAGGGCGATGGAGCTGGGCGGGCCGATCGGGGTCGTGCCCGCGGGCGAACGGTGGGGGCTCGACATCCGGGAACAGGGTCAGCGCGAGTTCGGGCCGTTGCGGCCCAGCGTGGAGGACTTCCTGGGCGCGGGCGCGATCCTGGACGCGCTGGAGGGCAACGCCTCCCCCGAGGCGCGGCTCGCTGCGGACGCCTACCGCTTCACCGACGTGCGCGCCGCCGTGCTCAGCTGCGTCTCCGGGCGCGAGCTGATCGAGTACGGACACTCGCGCGACGTGGAGCTGGCACTGGAGATGGGCGTGAGCGAAGCCGCACCGGTGCTGGTGGACGGGGTGCTGCGGTGAAGGAGATCGCGCCGGGCGTCTTCGTGAAGCGGCACGAGGAGCTGGACCTCAACCTCGGCCTCGTCGTCGGCACCGAACAGTGCCTGGTGATCGACACCGGGCTCAACGGGGACTTCGCCCGAGACGTGCGCGCGATCACCGCGCTGCCATGGCGCGTAGTGCTCACGCACGACCACTGGGACCACGTGCTGGGCACGTCCGCGTTCCTGCCGTGCGAGGTGTGGGCGCACGAGAAGGCCGCCATCACGCCGGAGATCCTCAAGGGCGACGCCAAGAACTACCCCGGCCTGTTCGACCCGGACGCCGAGCTGATCCCGCCCACGCACACCTTTCGCGACCACGTCAGCTTCGACCTCGGCGGGCGAACCGTGGAGCTGCACCACTTCGGGCCGTCGCACACGAACCACGACGCGATGGCGTACGTGCCCGACGCGGGTGTGGTGTTCGCAGGCGACGTCATCGAGATCGGCGCACCGGTGCAGTTCGGCCCGGACGCCACGCCGGAGAACTGGCCGAACGTGGTCGCCCAGCTCAAAGAACTGGGCGCCACGCTGGTCGTACCAGGTCACGGCGAGCCGACGCCCGCCGCGAAACTACAAGAATGGCGCTGATGAATTAACCCGGCACCATTCACCCCAGATCAGCGGAAAAATGCCCACACCCACAAGTAGTTGGTATCGGCATCGAGCAGGCACCCGGTCTCACGGCCGGTAACCCGCGCGTAATTGAATGCGTTTGCTTCGCACTCGATCTTGCCGGCCCAGTTGTTGGGGTACGGACCGGCCACAATCCGCCACCCCATCACGCCCACCTCGTCCGAGGCAGGCGCCTGGGCGTGTGCCGAGGCGGTAGCGACAGTCAGCCCCATCAGGGCAGCAAAAAATGCAGCGACAACAACTCTGCTGAACTTCACACCAAACCCCCAGAATCTGTCCACCTCCCCCAGAGGCGGACAGATTCGAGCGTACCACGGTCATCGCTGAATGGATTTGACCTCGCAGAACTCGTCTAGTCCGAAACGGCCGAACTCGCGGCCGTTTCCGGACTGGCGATAACCGCCGAACGGAGCAGAGGTGTTGAAAGCGCCACCGTTGATGTCGACCTGGCCGGTGCGCAGCCGCCGCGCGACGCGCATGGCCCGGTCGGTGTCCGCGGAGAACACGCCGCCCGCGAGGCCGTAGATGGTCGAGTTGGCGATGCGCACCGCGTCGTCCTCGTCGGCGTACGGCATGACCGAGAGCACCGGCCCGAAGATCTCCTCCTGGGCGATGGTCATGTCCGCGGTGACGCCGCCGAACACGGTCGGCGTGACGTAGAAGCCCTGCGGCAGAGGCGCGTCCGGGCCGCCCTGGGCCAGTACCGCCCCCTCCTCGACACCGCGCCGGATGTAGCCGACGACGCGGTCGCGCTGCGCGGCGGACACGGCCGGGCCGACACGGGTCGTGGCCTCGGCCGGGTCGGCGGAGGTGTACTTCGCGGCGGCAGCGGCCGCCAGAGCCAGCGCCTCGTCGTGCTGGGCGGCGGGCACCAGCAGACGGGTCCACGCGCTGCACGCCTGGCCGTTGTTCATGAACGAGTTGGCGACGGCGATCTTCACCGCACGCCCGAGGTCCGCGTCGTCCAGGACGATGCACGCCGACTTGCCGCCCAGCTCCAGCGCGACGCGCTTGACCGTCGCGGACGCCAACTCGGACACCCGGCGGCCGGCGCGGGTGGAGCCGGTGAACGACACCATGTCCACGTCCGGGTGCGCGGCGAGCGCCTCACCGACGACCGGGCCGGTGCCGTGGACGAGCGAGAACACGCCGTCCGGGACGACGGAGGAGATGACCTCGCCCAGCAGGTTCGCGGTGAACGGCGCCAGCTCGCTCGGCTTGAGCACCACGGTGTTGCCCGCGGCGAGCGCGGGGACGACCTTCGCGACCATCTGCTGCAGCGGGAAGTTCCACGGGGTGATGGCGCCGACGACGCCGATCGGCTCGCGCAGCACGAGCGAGTTGCCGATCTCCTCGCCGTCGAAGTAGCCCTGCTCCAGCACCGCGGCGACCCCGCGGGCGATGGCGATCGGGTTCGGCACCTGCACCTTCTGCGCGAACGTGAGAGGCGTGCCCATCTCGCGGCTCATGGTGGTGGCGAGCTCGTCCGCGCGGGCTTCGAGGCCGTCCGCGATGGCGTGCACGACCTTCAGTCGCTCGTCGACCGACGTCTGCGACCACGCGGGGAACGCGGCGAGAGCGGCGGCGACGGCGGTGTCGACGTCGGCTGGTGTGCCCGCCGGGACGGAGCCGATGACTTCCTCGGTGGCGGGGTTGACGACCTCGATCACTGGTCCTCCATGCGATGTGACACCAAGTTCGAATTCTGACCCCAGACTGTCACAGCCCTGGGGTAAGGGCCAGGAAGCGATCCAGCACACCGTCGCCGACCTTGACCGCCGTTCCCGCCTCCGCCACGAGCTTCGCAGACTCGGCGAAGCGGGCGCGATCGCCGTCGAGCCCGTCCAGCGCGGCCAGCAGCGCCCGGCCCCAGCGTTCGGTCGCGTCGAGCCACACCCGTGCCTCGCGCGCGAAGCACTCGTCCCGGATCAGCTTCGGCGCGTCGGCGATGGTCACGGCGTACGCACGAAGACCCGCCACGGCTCGGTGCCGATCACCTGAATTCCACGCGATCTGGAAATCTGAGATCTTGCGCGCGAGCACGGGCGATCGCCGGGTGTTGAGGTCGAAGAACGCCAGCAGCGCCTCGGTCTCCCGCTGGTCACCGCCCGCCAGCGAGGACGCGTGAGCGCGCAGCGCCCGGTCCGGGTCGTACGCCGTGTCGTTCCAGGCGAAGTCGGCGAGCCCGAACAACGCGCCGCGGCTCGCGCAGGCCTGGTTCATCGGGTTGGACAGCACACCGGTCACCCCCATGCCCGCCGCGCGCCCGGTGTACGGGCCGAGCAGGAGCCGTCCCGCCGCGTCCGGGTAGTCGTTGACCGGGTAGTTGTCCCAGACCAACGGCTTGCGGCCCCACACGGCGCCCGCCGCGGCGGCCTCGTCCGCGGTGATCGCGGCCGGGACGATCGCGGTGCCGGTCCACATCAGCACGACGCGCTCGTCCAGGTTCTCCCGGAACGCCTTCTTGTACGGGCTGTCGGCGACGTCGGAGTACTCGGTCGGCACGGTCTGCAGCGGCGCGACGCCGTCCAGGCCGGCGAGCACGTCGCGCTGCACCCGGTTGAGCAGGTCGGTCTGGGCGCGAGCCGCGGCGGCCGGTCCCGGCGGGCCGTACTTCGCGAGGTCGCCGGGGCAGTTCCACCTCGCGTACTCGATGTCGTCCAGCGGCAGCGCGAACGACCGCACGCCCGCGCCGTGCAGCAGACCGATCTTGGCGGCGAGCGCGTGCAGGTGGGCGGGGTCCGAGTAGCAGATGGTCGTGCCAGGAGCGAGCGCGTAGGTGAACCGGATCTGGACGCTCGCCGCCACGTCCGCGAGCTGCCCCAGTTCGGCCAGGCGAGCGGACGGGTACGGGTCCGCCCACCGCGCGCGGTGGTACGGGTCGTCCTTCGGTGCGTAGACGTAGGCGTTCAGCTTGACCGCGGCCGCGAACCGCAGCTGGTCGAGCCGCTCGGCGTGCGTCCACGGCCTGCCGTAGAAGCCCTCGACGATGCCGCGCACCGGCAGCGACGGGTGGTCGGTGATCCGCACACCGGGGATCGCGCCCGGCCGTGCCAGCCGCAGGAGCGTCTGCGCGCCGTGGAACGCGCCCGCCTCGTCCGAACTGGTGATGCTGACGCCGCTGTCCCGCACGTCCACGACGTAGCCCTCGGCGGGCACCGCGGCATCGGTGCGGAAGCGCACCAGGAACGCGTCGGCGTCGATCGGGCCGCCGGGCCGGATGATCTTCTGGTGCAGGACGCCCGCCTGCGACAGCGCGTCCAGTGCGATCTGCCAGGTGTGCTGGCTGATCTGTTCGCCCGCCTCGACGACCGCCTCGCCCGGCACGGAGACGTCCGGACCGAGGCGTTCGACCTCGCGCGGGGTGGGCCACACGGTCACCTCGGACGTCGGCCGGGGTGCCGCGACGTCACCGGAACCGGCGAAGGTGTCCGGCGTCGCCGCGGCGACCACGACCACGGCCGCCAGCAGAACGATCTTCCGCATGGCGGCCAGTGTGCCTCAGGAGAAGTCCAGCTCTCCGGTGCGAGTGCGCTTCAGCTCGAAGAAGTGCGGGAAGCCCGCGAGCAGCCGGGCGCCGTCGAACACGCGGCCCGCTTCCTCGCCGCGCGGGATCTTCGTGAGCACCGGGCCGAAGAACGCCACGCCGTCGACGTGGACGGTCGGGGTGCCGACGTCCATGCCCACCGGGTCCATGCCGCGGTGGTGGCTGGCCTTGAGCTCCTCGTCGTACTCGGTGGAGGTCGCGGCGTCGGCGAGCGACGCGGGCAGGTCCAGCTCCTCGAGCGCGAGCTTGATGACCTCTGCGTAGTCCGTGTTGCCCTCGTTGTGGATGCGCGTCCCCAACGCCGTGTACAGCTTGGGCAGGATCTCGTTGCCGTACTTCTGCTCGGCCGCGATCGCGATCCGCACCGGACCCCAAGCGCGCTCCATCAGCTCCTGGTAGTTCTCCGGCAGGTCGCGGCCGGAGTTGAGCACCGAGAGGCTCATCACGTGGAAGTGGAGGTCGATGTCGCGAACCTTCTCGACCTCGAGGATCCACCTGGACGTGATCCAGGCGAACGGACAAACGGGGTCGAAGTAGAAGTCGACCCTCGCCTTGTCAGCCATGCGTGCCCCTTAAGTCACCGTCTGTGGGGAGTGTCCCCTGTTCGTCCCAACCAGATCGCCGCGCCATCTCTTCCCGAAACGCGGTTCCGTGATTGGATGCGACTGTCATACCCATTCCCGACGAAGTCAGCGCGCACACGAGCGCGCGACAGACGAGGTGACCAGTGGCGGCGCCGAACCTCACCCGCGACCAGGCACAGCAACGCGCTGAGCTGCTGGAAGTGGAGTCCTACCGGATCGAGCTGGACCTGACCGACGGTGGCGGAAAGCCCGGTTCGGACACGTTCCGCTCCACCACGACTGTGGCCTTCCGCAGTCGGACTCCGGGGGCTTCCTCCTGGATCGACATCGTGGCGGCGACCGTGCACCGGGCCGTTCTCAACGGCGTTGAGCTGGACGTTTCCGGATATCGCGAAGACGACGGGGTGGTCATCGACGACCTCGCCGAGATCAACGAGCTCACGATCGAGGCCGACTGCCGGTACATGAACACCGGCGAGGGCCTGCACCGGTTCGTCGACCCGGTCGACGGCGGTGTGTACCTCTACTCGCAGTTCGAGACGGCCGACGCGAAGCGAATGTTCGCGTGCTTCGACCAGCCGGACCTGAAGTCGGTGTACGACCTCACGGTCACCGCGCCGGCCGACTGGAAGGTCATCTCCAACTCGGCCATCACGTCCACTGTGGACGGACCGGGTGGCGCTGACGTGCACACCTACGCGACCACGAAGCCGATGTCGACGTACCTCGTCGCACTGGTCGCCGGCCCGTACGCCGAGTGGCGCGACACCTACAGCGAGGGCGACATCACCATCCCGCTCGGCATCTACTGCCGCGCGTCGCTCGCGTCGAGCATGGACCACGAGCGCCTGTTCACCGAGACCAAGCAGGGTTTCGGCTTCTTCCACAAGGCGTTCGGCGTCCCGTACCCGTTCGGCAAGTACGACCAGTGCTTCGTGCCGGAGTTCAACGCGGGCGCGATGGAGAACGCGGGCTGCGTCACGTTCCTCGAGGACTACGTGTTCCGCAGCCGCGTCACCCGTTCGCTCTACGAGCGGCGCTGCGAAACCGTGCTGCACGAGATGGCGCACATGTGGTTCGGCGACCTCGTCACCATGCGCTGGTGGGACGACCTGTGGCTGAACGAGTCGTTCGCCACCTGGGCGTCCGTGCTCGCGCAGGCCGAGGCCACCGAGTACAAGCACGCGTGGACGACGTTCGCGAAGGTCGAGAAGTCCTGGGCGTACCGGCAGGACCAGCTGCCGTCGACGCACCCGGTCGCGTGCGACATCCCCGACCTCCAGGCGGTCGAGGTCAACTTCGACGGCATCACGTACGCCAAGGGCGCTTCCGTGCTGAAGCAGCTCGTCGCGTACGTGGGCCTGGACAACTTCCTGGCCTCGCTGCGGGTGTACTTCGCCAAGCACGCGTGGGGCAACGCGACGCTGTCGGACCTGCTGAGCGCGCTCGAAGAGGCGTCAGGCCGCGACCTGTCGTGGTGGAGCGCGCAATGGCTGGAGACGACCGGCCTGAACCTGTTGCGCCCCAAGTTCTCCGTCGACTCGGCCGGCCGGTTCACCGAGTTCGCCGTGCTGCAGGGCGGCGCCCGGCCGGGTGCCGGTGAGCTGCGCACGCACCGCATCGCGATCGGTGTGTACGACGCCGACGCGTCCGGCAAGCTGGTCCGCACGCACCGCCACGAGCTGGACGTCACCGGCGAGCGCACCGAGGTGCCGGAGCTGGTCGGCGTGCACCGCGGCAAGATCGTCCTGGTCAACGACGACGACCTGACGTACTGCACGATGCGCCTCGACCCGGACTCGCTGGCCGGGCTGATCGACCACATCTCGGACATCGCCGAGCCGCTCCCCCGCACGCTGTGCTGGTCGGCGGCGTGGGAGATGACCCGCGAGGCCGAGCTGAAGGCGCGCGACTTCGTGAACCTCGTGCTGAACGGCCTGCACGCGGAGAGCGAGGTCAGCGTCGTGCAGCGGCTGCTGCTCCAGGCGCAGACCGCGCTCTCGTCGTACAGCGACTCGTCGTGGCGCGACGAGGGCTGGCGCCGGTTCGTCTCGACGACCCTCGAGCTGGCCCGCGCCGCCGAGGCGGGCTCGGACCACCAGCTGGCGTTCGTGAACGCGCTGACGTCGTCCGTGCTGGACGGGGAGACGCTGGACGTGCTCCGCGGCTGGTACGACGGCACGTCGGTGCTCGACGGCCTCACGGTCGACACGGACCTGCGCTGGCGCCTGCTGCACGCGCTCGCCGCGCACGGCAGGGCGGAACTGGCCGAGATCGAGGCCGAGGAGTCGCTCGACCCGACGTCGACCGGCAAGCGGCGCTCCGAGCAGGGCCGCGCGCTGCGTCCGACGGCCGAGGCGAAGGACCTCGCGTGGGACCGCGCGGTGAACGACGACGAGCTGCCCAACGCGGTCAGCGAGGCGATCATCGCGGGCATCCCGCACCCCGGTCAGAAGGAGCTGCTGGCGTCCTACGTCGACCGCTACTTCGCCGACGTGTCCGGCGTGTGGGAGCGACGCTCGTCCGAGCGGGCGCAGTCGATGGTCGTCGGGCTGTTCCCGGCGTGGTCGATCGCGAAGTCCACCGTGGCGGCCGCCGACAAGTGGCTCGCCGGTGACCACCCGCCCGCGCTGCGCCGCCTCGTCTCCGAGGGGCGCGCGGGCATCGTGCGCGCGCTCGCCGCGCAGGAGTTCGACCGCTCGTAGTCACCCGATCACGGAAAGGGCGCTGTTCCACCGGGACAGCGCCCTTTTCGCGCGTGTGAGGGGGCTATGAGGCCGCTATGAGCGGTCTGTGACCAGGGCACCTCATCGTTCGCTCCATGCCATGAAGGTCATCGGAGTGAAGGGGCCTCGGCAATGATGCGATGGATCGTCGGGTCGAGCCAGAGATACCGCCGTCTCGTCCTGGCGGTCGCGGTCGCGCTGATGGCCTTCGGGTTCGTGCAGCTGCGGAACACGAGCGTGGAGGCGCTGCCGGAGTTCGGTCCGGTGCGGGTGGACGTCCAGGTGGAGGCGCTCGGGTTGTCGGCCGAGGAGGTCGAGAACCTGATCACCAACCCGATGGAGAACGAGTTCTTCAACGGGATCCCGTGGCTGCAGAAGCTGGAGTCGCGCAACATCCCCGGCCTCAGCTCGATGGAGATGACGTTCGAGCCGGGCACCGACCCCATCAAGGCGCGTCAGGTGGTGCAGGAGCGGCTCACCATGGTGCCCGCGCTGCCCGCGGCGTCGTCCAAGCCGCCGCTGGTCATCCAGCCGCTGAGCAGCACCGGGCGGCTGATGATGATCGGGATGTCGGCGAAGGACAAGTCGCTGATCGACATGTCCCTGCTGTCGCGCTGGACGGTCGTGCCGCGGCTGCTCGGCGTGCCCGGCGTCGCGAACGTGTCCATCTGGGGCTTCCGGGACCGGCAGCTGCAGGTGCAGGTCGACCCGTCGAAGCTGGCGCAGAACGCGGTCACGCTGGACCAGGTGCTGCGCACGTCGGCCAATGCGCTGTGGGTGTCGCCGCTGACGTTCGTCGAGGCGTCCACGCCGGGGCTCGGCGGGTTCATCGACACCCAGAACCAGCGCATCGAGATCCAGCACAACCAGCCGATCAAGACACCGGCCGAGCTCGCCAAGGTGACGGTGCAGGGCGCCGAGGACCGCGGGCTGAAGCTGGGTGACGTGGCGACGATCGTCGAGGATCACCAGATCCTCATCGGTGACGCGGTCGTCAACGACACGCCCAGCCTGATGCTCGTCGTCGAGCGCTACCCCGGCAGCAGCGTCGGCGAGGTCACCAAGAACGTCGAGGCCGCGCTGAACGACCTGCGCCCCGGCCTGCCCGGCGTGCAGATGGACACCACGATCTACCGGCCCGCGTCGTTCATCGACAAGATGCGGGACAACCTGACGACGACGCTGCTCGTCGGCGCGCTCCTGCTGCTGCTCGTGATCGCCGCGCTGCTGTTCGACTGGCGCGCCGGGCTGGTCGGCCTGCTGACCGTCGCGAGCTCGGTGTCGATCACGGTGCTCGTGCTGTCCTGGTTCGGGATACCGCTCAACATGATGACCACGGCGGGCCTGGTGATGGCGCTCGCGGTCGTGGTGGACGACGCCGTCGCGGGTGTCGAGAACGTCCGGCACCGGTTGCGGGACAAGGGCGAGCTGCCCGTTCACGACGTGATCGGCGACGCGCTGCTCGAGGTGCGCGGACCGCTGTTCGTCTCGACGGTGATCATCGTCGTCTCGGTGGTGCCGGTGCTCGTGCTCGACGCCGTGCGCGGCGCGCTGCTCTCCCCCGTCGCCGTGGCGTTCCTGATCGCGGTCGGCGCGTCGATGCTCGTCGCGCTCACCGTCGCACCGGTGCTCGCGACCGTGCTGATGGCGAAGGACTCGCTGCGCCACCGCCAGTCGCCGTTCGCGGCCTGGCTGGAACGCGGGTACGCAGCGGTGCTCGGCGGACTGCTGCGCCTCCGCGTGGTGTGCTTCGCGCTCGCCGGCGTGCTGCTGATCGCGGGACTGGCCGTGCTGCCGCTGCTCGGCGGCCGCCCGCTCGCGCCGACGCTGCAGGAACGCGACCTGCTGATCAAGTGGGAGGCCGCGCCCGGCGCGTCCAGGCCGGAGATGAACCGGATCACCGCCGCGCTCACCACCGAGCTGCGGTCGACGCCGGGCGTGCGCAACGCGGGTGCCCACACCGGACGCGCGCTGGCGTCGGACCAGATCGTCAACATCAACTCGGGTGAGGTGTGGCTCAGCATGCACCCCGACGCAGGCTACGAGGCCACGCTGAACTCCGTGCGGCAGGTCGTGGACGGCTACCCCGGCATCCGCAGCGACGTCCTCACGTACTCGGGCAGGCAGGTCCAGGACGTGATCAGCAAGGGATCCACGTCGGACGTCGTCGTGCGCGTCTACGGCCAGGACTACGGCGTGCTGAACGACAAGGC
Organism: Lentzea tibetensis; assembly: GCF_007845675.1. Taxonomy (GTDB): domain Bacteria; phylum Actinomycetota; class Actinomycetes; order Mycobacteriales; family Pseudonocardiaceae; genus Lentzea; species Lentzea tibetensis. Next base: position 226,459 of record NZ_VOBR01000009.1, read on the forward strand.
CAACGAGGTCCTCAACATCATCAAGGGCGTCGACGGCATCACCGACCCGCGGATCAACAGCAACGACATCCAGCCGACCATGGAGATCGAGGTCTTCGTCGACCGGGCGGCCAAGTACGGCCTCAAGCCGGGTGACGTCCGCAGGCAGTCCGCGACGCTGGTCGCGGCGACCGTGGCGGGCAACCTGTTCGACAACCAGAAGGTGTTCGAGGTCGTCGTCTGGGGCAAGCCGGAGCTGCGGCAGAACCCCACGGCCATCAGGGACCTGCTGATCGACGCACCGACCGGCGGTCCGGAGGGCGGCCCGACCCAGGTGAAGCTCAGCGAGGTCGCGGACGTCCGCATCTCGCCGAAGCCGGCCATGATCACGCACGACCGGGTGTCGCGCGCCGTCGACGTCGTCGCGAACGTGCGCGGACGCGGGCTCGACGAGGTCACCGCCGCGGTCTCCGACCGGGTCAAGGGCGTCAGCTTCCCGCGTGAGCACCACCTCGAGGTGCTCGGCGACAGCCAGGAGCGCGCGGCGACGGACTTCCGCAACTGGACCTACGTCATCGGCGCGGCGATCCTCCTCTACTTCCTGCTCCAGGCCGGGATGCGCAGCTGGCGGATGGCGACGCTGACGTTCCTGCTGCTGCCGGCGGCGCTGTCCGGCGGCGTGCTGGTGGCCGTGCTGGAACGCGACTCCGTGTCGGTCGCCGCGCTGCTCGGGCTGCTCGCCGTGCTCGCCGTGGCCGTGCGGGGCGCGATGCTCCAGGTCGCGCACTACGAGCACCTGGGTGCGCGGGACCGCGAGTCCGTCGCGCTCGGGGCGCGGGAGCGGTTCACGCCCGCTGTGACGGGACTGCTGGCCGCGGCCGCGGCCCTCGCACCGGTCGCGTTCTACGGCGTGGTCACGGGCCTCGAGGTCATCGCCCCGCTCGCACTGATCGTCCTGGGCGGCCTGGTCACCACCGCACTGGTGAACCTGCTCGTCCTGCCCGGTCTCTACCTGCAGTTCGTCGCGAAGGAGAAGGCAGATGCCCAGCAAACTGTCTAGCCGGCGATGGGTGGGCGCGGCACTGGTCGCGCTGAGCCTGGGCGCGGCGGGGTGCTCCGTCGCGACGTCCGCCACGGACGGCACCGCGCCGGAGAAGCCGGCCAAGGTCGAGGCGATCCAGGGCAAGAACGTCAAGAGCGTGACGCTCACCGAGCAGGCCGAGAAGCGGGTGGGCGTCGAGACGACCACCGTGACGCTCGTGTCCGGCGCGCTGAACGTGCCGTACGCCGCGGTGCTCTACACGCCGGACGGCGGGACGTGGGTCTACGCCGTCGCCGGGCCGCGCAAGTACGTGCGGGAGCAGGTCGTGGTCGCGAACGTGACCGGCTCGGTCGGCGAGATCGCCGTGCTGTCCGGTGGCCCCGCCGCGGGCACGACGGTCGTCAAAACGGGTGTCATCGAGCTGTACGGAGCCGAACTCGGCGTCGGGAAGTAGCCCACCATGATGCGCTGGATCATCGCTACGAGCCTGAAGCTGAAGTTCCTCGTCGTCGTCGGGGCGTCGATGCTGATGTTCTTCGGCATCATGCAGGTCAAGGACATGTCCATCGACGCGTTCCCCGAGTTCGCCCCGCCTCGGGTCGAGATCCAGACCATCTGCATCGGACTGTCCGCGAAGGACGTCGAGGAACTGGTCTCCGTTCCGATGGAGCAGGGCCTCAACGGGATCGAGGGCCTCACGGCCATGCGGTCCAAGTCGGTGTCGCAGCTGTCGTCGATCGTCATGATCTTCACGCCGGACACCGACCTGATGAAGGCGCGGCTGCTGATCCAGGAACGCCTCAACTCGATCAGCCAGCGGCTGCCGAGGTGGGCCAACTCGCCGTTCATGATCCAGCCGCTGTCGTCGACCAGCCGTGCCATGAAGATCGGCATTTCCCAGGCCGACAAGTCCGACCAGGCCCACGTCGACATGGCGCTGCTGACCTACTGGTCGTTGCGGCCGAGGCTGATGCGCGTGCCCGGCGTCGCGAACGCGGCGATCTGGGGCGACCGCTGGCACGTCAAGCAGGCGCTGGTCGACCCGGACCTGATGAAGAAGTTCAACGTCACGATGTCGCAGGTGCTGGAGTCCGCGGGCAACGCGGTCGACGTGGGGCAGCTGAAGTTCAAGGGCGGCTTCGAGATCGGCACCGGCGGCTACGTCGACACGGCCAACAACCGGTTCCCCGTGCAGCACCAGCTGCCCGCGCTGACCGGGCAGCAGCTGGCCGAGATCCCGATCGAGACCGCGCCCGACGCGCCGAAGGTGTTCCTCAAGGACGTGGCCGAGATCCGCGACGACATCATGCCGCCGTCGCTGCTCACCGGTGACGCGGTCATCAACGACGGCCCCGGCATCATGGTCATCGTCGAGAAGCTGCCGTGGGCCAACACCTTGGACGTCACGCGCGGCGTCGAAGAGGCGATCAGGGACTTCCAGCCGGGCATGCAGGGCCTGCAGGTCGACACCGAGATCTTCCGGCCTGCCACGTTCATCGAGACCTCGGTGAACAACCTGGGCCGCGCGATGCTGATCGGCTTCGGTCTCGTCGTGCTGATCCTGATCTTCTTCCTGTTCGAGTGGCGGGTCGCGCTGATCAGCGCGGTCACCATCCCGCTCTCGCTGGTCGCCGCGGGGCTCGTGCTCAACGCGACCGGCTCGACGATCAACGTGATGATCCTGGCCGGGCTGGTGATCGCCTTGGGCGTCCTGGTGGACGACGCGATCATCGACATCGAGAACATCGTGCGGCGAATACGCCAGGCCCGCAGGGAGGGCAGCGAGCAGTCGACCGCGTCGATCATCCTCGAAGCCTCGATCGAGGTGCGCGGGCCGATCGTGCACGCCACGCTGATCATCCTGGTGTCGACCGTGCCGGTGTTCCTGCTCGGCGGCCTGACGGGGTCGTTCTTCCGGCCGCTCGCGTTCAGCTACGGGTTGTCGATCCTGGCGTCCCTGCTGGTGGCGTTGACGGTGATCCCGGCGCTCGCGCTGATCCTGCTGCGCAACGCACCGATCGAGCGGCGCGAGTCGCCGCTGGTGCGGGTGCTGCAGGGCGGCTACGTCTCGCTGCTCGGGCGGATCGTGCTGCGTCCGGTGGTCGCCTACTGCGTCGTGGGACTCGTCATGGTCGCCGGCATCGGGATCGTGCCGCTGCTGGGGCAGAACCTGTTCCCCGCCTTCAAGGAACGCGACTTCCTGATGCACTGGGTCGCGCAGCCCGGCACTTCCCGCACCGAGATGGTCCGCATCACCATGCAGGCCAGCAAGGAACTCCGGGCGATTCCGGGTGTGCGCAACTTCGGCGCGCACATCGGGCAGGGCACGCTCGCCGACGAGATCGTCGGCATGAACTTCACCGAGAACTGGATCAGCATCGCCCCCGACGTCGACTACGACAAGACGCTCGCCGCGGTGCAGAAGGTCGTGGACGGCTATCCCGGCCTGCAACGCGATGTGCAGACATATCTCAAAGAACGCACCAAGGAGGTGCTGACCGGGTCGAGCGACGCCATCACCGTGCGGATCTACGGCGACGACCTGAACCTCATCCGCGACAAGGCCAACCAGGTCAAGGAGCTCATCGCGGGCATCGACGGCATCATCGAGGAGCACGTCACCCTGCAGACGAACATCCCGCAGGTCGCCGTCGAGGTCGATCTGGGCAAGGCGAGCCAGTACGGGATCTCGCCGGGCGAGGTGCGCCGCACCGCCGCGTCGTTCATCTCCAGCGAGGAAGCGGGCGACATCTGGCGCAACGGCAAGAACACCGAGGTCCACGTGTGGAGCCAGCCGAAGGCCAGGTTCAGCGTGGAGAGCGTCCGCAACCTGCTGATGGACGCCGCGGACGGCCGCAAGGTGCCGATCGGTGACCTGGCGACGGTGAAGATCGTCTCGACGCCCAACCAGATCCTGCGCGAGGACGGGTCGCGCCGCATCGACGTCGGCGCGAACGTGGGCGAGGGCAAGGCGCTCGTCGAGGTCGCGCAGGAGGTCGAACGACGGCTGGCGACGGTCGAGTTCCCCGCCGGCTACCACGCCGAGCTGCTCGGCGAGTACAAGGAGGCGACGTCGGCGCAGAACCGGTTGCTGCTGTTCGCGGGCGCCGCGCTGCTCGGCATCCTGATCCTCCTGGTCACCGCGTTCAACAGCTGGCGGCTCGCGATCCTGGTGCTGCTGACGTTGCCGATGGCGCTCGTCGGCGGCGTGCTGGGCGCCTGGATGACGGGCGGGATCCTGTCGCTCGGCTCGCTCGTCGGGTTCTTCACCGTGCTGGGCATCGCCGCGCGCAACGGCATCCTGATGATCAACCACTTCCAGCACCTGGAACGCGAGGAAGGCGAGGCGTTCGGCCACGAACTGGTGCTGCGCGGCGCCAAGGAACGCCTCGCGCCGATCCTGATGACGTCACTGGCCGCCGGGCTCGCCCTGGTGCCGCTGGCGATCGCGGGCGACCTGCCGGGTCACGAGATCGAGCACCCGATGGCGATCGTCATCATCGGTGGCCTGTTCACCTCGACCCTGCTGAACCTCTTCGTCACCCCGTCGCTCTACCTGCGCTTCGGCGGCCCCCGCCGCAAGCCCGAGCACGCCGAACCCGAACCCTCCCCCGCTCCCGCCTAGTCCGAGTGTCGTCGTGGCCACCTCGACCAACCTCGCGTTGGTCGAGGTGGCCATGACGTCGTACCCGGTCAGGCGGTGGCGCGGAGTCTGCGGCGCACCGCGTAGACGGCCAAGCCCAGCAGCAGGGGGACGATCAGGGCGATCGGGAGTGCGCCGCCCGCGCTGAGGATGCGGCGGCCCGCGACCTCGACGTGGATCGGAGGGCTCACGGCCAGCGCCGACGACCCGTTCGGCAGCACGACGGCGTAGACGTTGAACACACCGGCGTTCACCGCCTGGACGTCCCACGACACCTGAGCGCTTTCCCCCGGTGCCAACGGTTCCACCGACTGGGTCGGCGCGGCGGTCCAGTCCTCCAGGTCGACGTAGACGTCGTTCAACGAAGCCACGTTGAGGTGCGCGATGAGCTTGCCCGTCGGCTCCGCACCCGTGTTCGTGACCGTCGTCCTGATGTTGAGGTAGGCGCCGACGGTGCTGTCGATGCGGGTCTCGGCCACCGCCACCTCGACGGTCGCGGACGCCGTGGCAGGCAGCAGTGCCAGCAGCAACGCGGCGATCAGCAGTCTCATCCCGATCCAACCCCTCCCGCTAGCCGGACGATGCGCGGCCCCGCCACGGCCAGCGCCACGACGGCGGCCACCACGGCCACCACCGGTGAGATCAGGTACGTCAGGTCCTGCGTCCAGCCGTGTCCTTTGAGGAGCACCAGCTGGATGTAGTGCATCCCGGCCGTCACCGGGTTGATCCGCACGAGCAGGTCGCCCACCGACGACGTCGGCATCGCGGGCAGCTGCGTGGGCGCGAACAACGCGAGCATCAGGAACAGCGCCACCGCGAGGCTCACCTTGTTCGAGCTCGACACGGCGCTGATCACCAGGCCGATCGCGGCCATCGACAGCGCGAGCACGGTCCCGATCACCAGGCCGAGCGCCACCGCCTCCCCCACCACCGCGACCCCCTTGCCCAGCACCCACAGGTACGGCACGGAGACGAGGAAAGCCGCGCCCCACAACGACATCGCGGCCACCAGCTTGCCCAGCACGATCGCGCCGCGCGACACCGGCGTCAGCAGCAGGCTCTCGAACGTGCCGCGCTCGCGTTCACCGCTGATCGCGTCCGCGGCCACCACCAGCGTCAGCAGCACGCCCACCGCGACCGCGATCTGCAGCACCAGGTTCACGGACTCGCGCTGCTCCAGGAAGTTGAGGATCTGGTTGGTGGCCGCCAGGTACGTCACCGCGCTCAGCAGCACGGCGTAGGCGAACAGCAGCAACGGCCCGCGCCCGCTCAGCCACAGGTCCCGGCACTCCTGCGCGGCGATGATCCGCCAGCCGTGCGCGCGGGTGCGCTCACCCGCCGCCGCGGTCACGACGTGCTCCCGCGGGTCATCGCGAGGAACGCGTCGCTGAGCCGCGCACCGTCGATCTGGAACGACAGCACGGGAATCCCCGCGTCGACGACGGCCGACAGCGCGGCGTTCATCCCGTCCGTCGCGGTGATCGCGATTACGTCCCGGCGTTCGTCGGACAGCACCGACACCCCGGCGACGCCGCCGAGCACCTCCTTGGCCCGCGCGACCTGGGCGGGTGGCACGCGCAGGTGACCGGACTGCCGGTTCGCGTCGGTGCTGGTCACGTCCGCGACCGTGCCCGCGGCGAGCACCTTGCCCTTGTCCAGGATCAGCACGGTCGAGCAGACCTGCTCGACCTCGGGCAGCGTGTGCGTGGACAGCACCACGGTCGTGCCGCGCGCCTCGGCGATCGTGCGCACCAGCGTCAGGATCTCCCGCTGCCCGGCGGGGTCGAGCCCCAGCGTCGGCTCGTCGAGGAACACGACGTCCGGGTCGTTCACCAGTGCCCGCGCGATGCCGAGCCGTTGCCGCATTCCCCTGCTGTAGGTGGAGATCCGCGACTGCGCCCGTTCGGAGAGACCGACCTGGCCGAGCAGCTTCACGGCGGTGTTGCGCGCCTCGTCGCGGGACAGGCCGAACAGCCTGCCGTGGTAGATCAGGTACTCCAGTCCCGTCTGGTGCGCCGGGTAGCCCGCGCTCTCCGGCAGCACCCCGATCCGCGCCCGGATGTCCGCGGGCCGGCTGCTCGGCACGCCCGCGACGGAGAACTCGCCCCCGGTCGGCGCGAGCACGGTCGACAGCATGCGGATGGTCGTGGTCTTGCCCGCGCCGTTGGGCCCGAGCAGCCCGATCACCTCGCCTTCGCGGGCGGTGAAGCTCACCGAGTCCACGGCCGTCCGGGAACCGAACCACTTCGACAACTCACGAGCTTCGAGAGTCACACCTGGCATGGCATCCCTCCTCAGTCGGAGCAATGCCATAAGTGGAACGGATGGAGATTAGAGAACGATGAGAACACGAAATACGAATAACGCGCGTAGCTCATCAACCTGCAGCGATGACCCGCACACGGGCAGTGACTCACACCAATGGCGCGAAACGGAATGGGCGGTTCGACCGATTCACGGACAGGGGAAGCCGCCGGGAGGGGGGCGCCGTGGAGTTTCAACTACTGGGCGCCGTGGAGGCCTGGGAGCAAAAACTTCAACTTGATCTCGGGCCGCGGAAACAACGATTCACGTTCGCCATACTCGCTTTGAACGTCAACCAGCTCGTGCCGGTCGAACGGCTGGTCGACCTGACGTGGCCGTCGCAGCCGCCGCGCACGGCCCACCACGCCATCCACGTCCGGGTGTCGCGCCTGCGCCAGGCGATCAGGCAGTGCCGCTCGGGGAACAACGACGCGGACATCATCACGCGCGGCTCGGCGTACATGCTGAAGGTCAACCCGCTGTCGATCGACGTGCACCGGTTCCGCGCCGTCGTCGCGGGCGCGCGCCAGGAGAACGACGACGCGGTGAAGGTGTCGCTGCTGCGCCACGCGCTCGCCATGTGGCACGGGCCGCCGCTGGCCGACGTGACGACACCGGACGCCGCCGCCGTCCTGTGCCACGGCCTCGAGGAGGCACGGCTCTCCGCGTTGGAGGAGTGCCTCGACGCCGAGCTGCGGCTGGGCAGGCACGCGGCCGTCGTCGGCGAGCTCACCGACCTCGTCGCGCTGCACCCGTACCGGCAGCGGCTGCAGGCGCAGCTCATGCTCGCGCTCTACCGGTGCGGCCGGGTCACCGACGCGCTGGACGCCTACCGCACCGCCCGCGCCCGGCTCGCCGACGAGCTGGCGCTGGAACCCGAGTCGCGGCTCAGCGACCTGCAGCGGTCGATCCTGCGCGCCGACCCGGCACTCGAACCGCCTCGCGCGCACACGCCGGCGAGAACCCAGCTGCCGCACGAGATCTGGTCGTTCGTCCGGTCCGACGCGCGGTCCGAGGAGATCGCCGTCGAGGCGCACGAGCTGACGAAGTGGTTCGGCGCCCGCACCGCCGTCGACTCGGTCAGCTTCACCGCGCGCAAGGGCGAGGTGATCGGCCTGCTCGGCCCGAACGGCGCGGGCAAGACCACGACCATCCGCATGCTGTCGACTCTGCTGGCACCGACCGGCGGCGACTTCTCCGTTGCCGGGGTGCCGAGCAGCCGTCCCGCGGACATCCGGCCGCTCATCGGCGTGCTGCCGGAGAACCCCGGATTTCCCGGCCACCACACGGGAGTCGAGTACCTGACCTACCACGGCAGGCTGTTCGGGCTGTCCCGCGAGGAGGCCGTCCGGACCGCGGTGAAGCTGCTCGGCCAGGTCGGGCTCGCCGACGCTGCACGGGCCCGCGTCGCGACCTACAGCCGCGGCATGCGGCAACGGCTGGGCCTCGCCCGCGCGCTCGTGAACGACCCGGCGGTGGTGCTGCTCGACGAGCCGACGACCGGGCTGGATCCCACCGGGCAGCTGGAGATCCTCACGCTCGTGCGCACGATCGCCGAGACGCGCGGCACGACCGTCCTGCTCTCGACGCACGCCGTGCCCGAGGTCGAGCGGATCTGCACCGGGGTGCTGATACTGGACCAGGGCAGGCTGATCTCGAGCCAGGTGATGACGTGACCCCGGTCGGACGGGTGCTGGTGATCGAGGACGAGGCGTCGTTCGCCGACGCGCTCGCCGAAGGCCTGCGCCAGGACGGCTTCGAGGTCGAGACCACCAACGACGGCCTGCTCGGGCTCGACGCGAGCCTCAGCCGCCCGTTCGACGCGATCGTGCTCGACCTGATGCTGCCGAGCCTGCCCGGCCTGGACGTGTGCGCCCAGCTGCGCCGCGCGGGCGTGCGGGTGCCGGTGCTGGTACTGACCGCGCGCACCGGCGAGATGGACCAGCTGCGCGCGTTGCGCATCGGCGCGGACGACTTCCTGACCAAGCCGTTCTCCTACCGGGTGCTGCTGGCCCGGCTGCACGTGCTGCTGCGGCGCACCGGGTTGGACCGGGCGGACGTGCTGACGGCGGGCGACCTCGCGCTGGACCGGGTGACCAGGCGCTGCCGGCGCGGCGAGACGACCATCAAGCTGACGCCTCGGGAGTTCGCGCTGCTGGAGCTGCTCATGTCGCGGCCGGGTCAGGTGGTGTCCAAGCGGTTCGCGCTGGACGAGGTGTGGGACTCGGCCATCCCGACCCACTCGAACGTGCTCGAGGTCTACGTCGCGTACCTGCGCCGCAAGATCGACCTGCCGTTCGGCAGGCACGCCATCGAGACCGTCCGGGGGTCCGGCTACCGGCTGGCACCGGATGGCGGGTAGCCGTCGCGCCGGTGTCCGCGTCCGGCTGACCGCGCTGGCGGTGCTGGTCGTGGGGCTGGGGCTCGTCGCGGGCGGCTGGGTCGCGCTGACGCTCGTGCGGGACCGGCTGACGAGCAACGCCGAGGACGAGGCGCACCGGCAGGCCGACGCGGTCGTGCCGATGATCGTGAACGGCCTGCCGCCCGCGTTGCCGTCGCTCGTGCAGATAGTCGAACGCGACGGCACCGTCGCCGCCGCGGGCTCCGAGCTGGCGCACACCCGGCTGCTCGCGCTGTGGCCCGACGACGGCCCGGTCACCGGCACGTCCCGGCTGCCGGACGGCGAGCACCACGCCGTCGCGGGCGTCGTCGGCGCCGTGAACGGACGGCCGGTCGCGGTGTACGCGGCGGCGTCGCTGGAGCACGCCGACGAGGGCGTGGAGGCGGCGGCGTCCGCGCTCGTGATCATCGTGCCGCTGCTGCTCGTCGCCGTCGGCGGGACCGCGTGGCTGGTGGTCGGCAGGGCGCTGCGCCCGGTCGAGGCGATCCGCGAGCGGGTCACCGAGATCACCGGCAGCCAGCTCGACCGGCGCGTGCCCGAACCGGCGTCCGACGACGAGATCGGCAGGCTCGCCCGCACGATGAACGAGATGCTGACGAGGCTGGAGCAGACGCACGAGCGCCAGCGCCGCTTCGCCGCCGACGCCGCGCACGAGCTGCGCAGCCCGCTGGCCAGCCTGCGCACCCGCCTCGAGGTCGGCCTCGCGCACCCGGCCGGCACCGACTGGGTCCGGCTGGCGGGCGAGGTGCACCGCGAGGCCGTCCGGCTCGGCGGCCTCACCGACGAGCTGATCGTGCTGGCACTGACCGACGGCGTCTCGGAGCCCGTCGAGTGGGTCGACCTGGACGAGGTGGTGCTGACCGAGATCGACGCCGTCCGCGCCCGAGGCGTGGTGGACGTCGAGCTGTCGCCGTTCTCGGCGGCGCGGCTGCGCGGCCGGACGGGCGAGCTGGGCCGGGTCGTCCGCAACCTGCTGGACAACGCCGAACGCCACGCGCGGCACCGGATCACCGTCGGGCTGCGCGCGGAGGAGCGGTTCGCGGAGCTCGTCGTGGCCGATGACGGTCCGGGGATCCCGGCGCCCGACCGGGAGCTGGTGTTCGAGCGGTTCTTCCGGTCGCAACGGGCCCGTGAACGCGACTCCGGCGGTGCGGGGCTCGGGCTGGCGATCGTGCGCGAGGTGACCGAGCGGCACGGCGGACTCGTGTGGCTCGCCGAGTCCGCTGAAGGCGCCTGCTTCCACGTGCGGCTCCCCCTCACGGCGGACGGCGGAAGTCAGCTCTCGGTCTGACTACACCGAAACGGCGTTGTGGTTCCGTTGGAATCGCTACGGTCGCCGTGCTCGTTCACGTCTCAAGGGGGAGAAGAGATGAGCGATCGGAAAGTGTTGGCGGTGCTCATAAAAGCCGGGGACACAGCACTGGACCGGCCACTGGGGGTAGGCGGGCTGATCAACGAGAACGTGGCGCTGGTCGTGCTCGACGAGAAGGCCGAGCTGGGCAGCCTCGCCGAGCTCGAGGTGCTGATCACGCCGGTTCCGCTGGCGGACGGCGACGTGGTCGAACGGATCAAACCCGCGGCCGCCATGGTCGGGAAGCTGAACGGCACCAGCGAGACCATGGCAGGCATCCGGCTCGCGCACCCGTCCCGGCACGGACGCGGCTGCCCGACGACCCGCGACGCCCTCGTGCTGGAACTGGCCGCCGAGAAGGACGTCTGGCGAGCCGGGCAGAAGCTCGGCGACCTCGGCGACCGGCTGTCCGACGTCGAGATCACCAAGGCGCTGGAGAACGCCCGCGCCGCGGAGGAGGAGTACAGCGCACGCGAGCTCCGGTTCCTCGGCGAGCCGACCGCCGAGGAGATCGGCGCGAACTGCGCCATGGGGTGCGGAGAGAACTGTCGTTAGCCCGCCTGAGCGGAAAGGTTGGGAATGAGCGTCCGCCTCAAGGACCTGGCACTGGCCACCGCCCTGTTCGTCCTCGACGTCCTCGGGTTCTGGGCGCTCAACGTCACGTCGGCGCCGACGGTGTGGGTCGCGATCGGCGCCGTCGCGCCGATCGCGCTGGCGTGGCGCAGGGAGCATCCGGTCGCGGTGTTCTGGGTCGTGTGGGCGCACACCGTCGCGCTGCTGGGTCTCATGCCCGCACCGGGACCGCGTCCGACGTTCGTCATGCTGCTCGCGCTCTACACGGTCGCGGTGTACGGCGGCCGGAAGTGGTCCGTGGTCGCGCTCGCGGTGTCCGTGGCGCCGATCGCCGGCTACCTGTGGCGCGAGTACCAGATCGCGCCGCCGGGCAAGGAGCTCACCTGGGTGATCACCAGCGGCCCCTTCTACCTGATCGTCTACGTCAGCGCGTGGGCCGTGGGGCGGTGGAGGGAGTCGCACCGGAGGTTCGTGCTCGAGTCGCAGCGGCGCGAGGAGGCGGAGGCCTACCTCGCGGTCGCGGCGGAGCGGAACCGGATCGCCGCCGAGCTGCACGACATCGTGGCGCACTCGGTGACGGTGATGGTGCTGCAGGCGGCAGGGGCGCGGCGGTCGGACGTCAGCCAGGACGTCGAGCGGGCGCTCGCCAACATCGAGTCCGCCGGGCAGCAGGCGATGGTCGAGCTGCGCAGGTTGCTCAAGCTCGTGCAGGACGGCGGGGAACAGCACCACTTCCAGCCGCCGCCCGGTGTGCGGCAGGTGGCCGGACTGGTCGAGGTGATCAGGTCGGCGGGCCCGTCCGTCGAGCTGCTCGAGCAGGGCACGCCCGGCGAGCTGGCGCCGAGCGTCGACCTCGCCGCGTACCGGGTCGTGCAGGAGGCGCTCACGAACGTCGCGAAGCACGCCGGTGCGCACGCGCACGCCGTGGTCACGATGCGCTGGGAACTTCAGCAGCTCGTGATCGAGGTGCGGGACAATGGACGTGAGCAGCGCGCGCCCACTTCGGCCGCGTTGTCGACGGGGCACGGCCTGAGCAAGCTGCGCGAACGCGTGCAGTCGGCGTGCGGGAAGCTCACCGCGGGCCCCGCCGAGGGGGGCGGTTTCCTGGTGGCGGCCACCCTGCCCACGCAACGGGGGGACGAGACGGATGGCGATTCGGGTCCTGCTGGCCGATGACCAGGACCTCGTGGGCGAAGGCATCGGGATGCTGTTGCAGCGCGAGGACGGCATCGACGTCGTCGGCGACGCCCGCAACGGACGCGAGGCCGTCGAGCTGGCCCGCGAGCTGCAGCCCGACATCGTGCTGATGGACGTCCGCATGCCCGAGCTGGACGGGGTCGCGGCGACCAGCCTGATCACCGCCGACGACTTCGCCGCCGACCCGAACCGGCCGGTCAAGGTGCTGGTGCTGACGACCTACAACGTCGGTGCGGCGGTGCGGGACGCGTTGCGCAAGGGGGCGTCCGGGTTCCTGCTCAAGGACCGGGCCAGCACCGACCTCGTGGCCGCGGTGAAGGTCATCGCGCGCGGTGAGGCGTGGCTCGATCCGGCGGTCACCCTGGATCTGATCGCGGAGCTGCGCGCGGTGCCGGAGTCGACGTTCGCGGCGCGCGACCGGCTCAGCCAGCTGACGCCGCGCGAGTCCGAGGTGCTGACGTACGTCGCGCGTGGCATGTCGAACGCGGAGATCGCGGAACGGCTGGTGCTCGGCGAGGCGACGGTCAAGACGCACGTGAGCCGGATCCTGATGAAGCTCGATCTGCGCGACCGGGCGCAGGCCGTCGCCGTCGCGTACCAGAACGGACTGGTCAGGGTCACCGGACTCGACTGAGTACACCCAGAGGGTGATGCGAAAGATCCGATTGAGGGCTGACGCGCCGCGCGGGTCCGGAGCGGACCATGGAACGTGCGGGGGATGCAGGGGGGAACAGGGGTCAGCGTCGGGTCGAGGGGGTTCGACGCTGACCTCGTCCGCCTCTGGGGTTCCTTACGAGCGGGGAGCGTGACCGGCCTGGTCGGTCAGCATGCGCAGGCCGCTGACGAGACCACCCGCGAGGTCGCCTTCCTTGAAGGACGCGACCATGCTCATCACCGCGAGCTTGGCGCCTCGATCGGGCAGCCTGCGGTGCGACTCCTCACCGGTGACGATCTCGACGACGCGCTCACCCGGCGACACGGCGACGAGCACCGCGTGCGCGGGCCTGGCCGTCTGCGCGTGCAGCTCCTCGGCACGCGCGCGGCTCTCCTTGCCGAGCTCGCCGAGGTACACGCTGAAGTCGAGCCCGGTGCTGCGGCTGGACAACGTCAGCGCCTCGTCCAAAGAGGACAGCTGCGCGGGCGTGAACGGCAGCGACGGGGCGTGCGGCTCGTACATCTTGGCGACGGACAGCCTGCCGCTGTTCGTGATCGCCTCGCCGATCCCGAGCTCGCGGTCCGGGTCGACGCGCTGAATCTCACCAGTTGCCACGGGCACCTCCCCTTGCCGTCCGTCCACCCACGACAGCAGCCTCGGCCTCGGGGGCGCGGCTCAGGCCGGCGGGGTTGGCACTCCACCACACGGGGGCGTAGCCCCACTCCTGCCCCGGCCGGTACCGGGGAATCCGGGTGGCCTTGGGCCTAATCGTCAGAAGCGTGATCACGCCGTAGATGGCCAGCGGGATCAGCGCGAAGACGAGCACGGTCTCCACGATGGTCACGGCGGTACGGTAACCGACTTCACCCGTGCGCGAGCGGCCGGGCCAGCGTGATCGCGCGTCCCGGTGCGATGTCCGGGAGTTTCCCCACACAGGCAGCCGCGATGATGAAGCAACCGGAACTGAGGACTGCGCACGCCTGAGCCGCCGAACCTGTCGTGACGAACATCACGTTCCACCGATTCGGACGCTACGCATCGTGTCCATACCGGCCAGTAGAGGCAGTGAGCGCTCTCGTGCGGCGCAGCGGTTACACCCGGTAGGCCTTCACCCGGACGGCGGCGAACGGGTGCCGGTTTGGGGTCTTGTCCCTGGAACAACCGGCTTCTAGCTTTTCACCTATACGGGTCTTGCGCACCCGCCCGACAGTCCTGGAGGACACATTATGTTCACGACGAGCCGCCCCCAGGCACGCCTCCTCACCCTTCCGAGCTACAAGGACGATTCAGTGCGTATCACGGCCAGTGACTCCGTTCGCATCACAGCGGGTGACTCCGTTCGGATCACTGCTGGCGATTCGGTCCGCATCACGGCCGGCGACTCGGTCCGCATCACCTGCGGCGACTCCGTTCGCATCACCGCGAGCGATTCGGTCAGGATCACCGCTGGCGACTCGGTTCGGATCACGATGGGCGACTCGGTGCGCATCACCATGGGCGACTCGGTCCGGATCACCATGGACGACTCCGTGCGCATCACGGCGGGCGACTCGGTGCGCATCACCTGCGAAGACTCGGTCCGCATCACGGCTCAGGACTCGGTCCGCATCACGATGGACGACTCGGTCCGCATCACCTGCGAAGACTCGGTCCGCATCACGGCAGAAGACTCGGTGCGCATCACGATGAACGACGACTCCGTGCGCATCACGTGCGAGGACTCGGTCCGGATCACCGCGGAGGACTCGGTTCGCATCACCATGGGCGACTCGGTGCGCATCACGGCGCGCAAGGACGAGCTGGCCCTGGCGGCCTGACACCGGCTCAGGCCGCGGGCTCACCCAGGTACGGCAGCCACTGCGGGTCGGCTTCGGCCACCCCGGCGAGCAGCCGCCAGTGCGGCCCGCGCGGAGCGGCGGGTACCACGCGCAGCCTCCACCCCAGCTCGGACAGCAGCTTGTCCGCCTTGCGGTGGTTGCACTTCGCGCAGCACGCGACGCAGTTGGTCCAGGTGTGGGGCCCGCCCCTGCTGCGCGGCACGACGTGGTCGATGGTCTCGGCTCGGCCACCGCAGTACGCGCAGCGGTAGCGATCGCGGTGCATCAACCCGGCACGGGTCAGCGGCACCCGGCCGCGATAGGGAACGCGAACGTAGGTGCTCAGCCGGATGACGGACGGCACGAGCACCTCGGACGTCGAGGAGTGCAGCACGAGACCCGCGGGATCACCGTGCACGACCTCGGCCTTTCCGCACACGACGAGGACGACCGCGCGTCGCAGTGACAGCGCGGTCAGCGGTTCGAACGTGGCGTTGAGCAGAAGTACCTTGCGTCTTCCCCAGGGGAACATGACCGGGGTATGTCCGGCACCTCCCCCATCGCGATCCCCATCGGGCACGGCGTGCACGGATGACTTATTTCGGCATGCGGGGATCACCGGCGCTACCTCACCCGATATGGGGGCGCCGTTGGGGGTCGGTTGTCGGTCTGGCACGCGACCACCTCCACCGGTTCAGGCATAGCAGACCACAGATCACCCTCAAAAATCACGTGTGATAAGCGACGCGTCATGGATGTGTGATCGAAACTCAGGTGAACGAGCTCCCTAAACGGGGATGGTTTTCATCGCCCGCTACCCTTGACAAGGTGACCGAGGCTCCCTCCACATCTCCGCCCGCGACGATCACGTACCCGCTCGCGGAGCGGCTAAACCTCATCGAGCACCTGCACGGGCGCGCGGTGGCCGATCCGTACCGCTGGCTCGAGGACGCGAACGACCAGCGGACCGAGACGTGGTCGGGCGAGCAGGACGTGCTCACGCGGTCCTGGCTGGACGCGATGCCCGGCCGCGAGCGCCTCGGCACCCGGTTGCGCGAGCTGATGCGCACCGGTTCGGTGTCCACCCCGACGTGGCGCGCGGGCCGCGCGTTCTTCACCCGGCGCGGGCCCGAGCAGGACCACCCGGTCGTCTACCTGCGCGAGCAGGACGGCACGGAGCGCGTGCTGCTGGACGTGAGCGAGCTGGACCCGTCGGGCCGCACGACGCTGGACGGGTGGTCGCCGTCGCTGGAGGGCACGCGGCTGGCGTACCAGGTCTCGGTCGGCGGCAACGAGCACTCGCTGCTGCACGTGGTCGACGTCGACAGCGGTGAGCTGATCGAGGGCCCGATCGACCGCTGCCGCTACTCCCCCATCGGCTGGCTGCCGGGCGGCGAGGAGTTCTTCTACGTGCGGCAGCTCGACCCGGCCGGTCTGCCGGAGGACGAGCAGCTGTTCCACCGCCGGGTGTGGCGGCACCGCGTCGGCGCGGACCCCGTGACGGACGTCAACGTGCACGGCGACGGCCTCGACCACACCTACTACTACGGGCTCAGCGTGTCGCAGGACGGCCGCTGGCTGGTCGTCAACGGCGCGCCCGGCACCGTGCGCCGCGACTCGGTGTGGATCGCGGACCTGCACGGCACCGGTGAGCTGAAGCCCGTCATCGACGCGGAGGCGGGCGCGCAGTGCTCGGCGTTCGTCGCGCGCGACGGGATGCTGTACGTCCACACGTCGCTGAACGCCTCGCGCTTCCGCATCTGCGTCGCGGACCCGGAGCGGCCGACGCCGGAGCACTGGGTCGAGCTCGTCGGCGAGGAACCGGACTCGGTCCTGGACGGTCTGCGCTGGCTGAACGGCACCCTCGTGGTGCTGCGCACCAGGCACGCGGTGTCCGAACTGCACCTGCACGCGACCGACGGCGAGCACCTCGGCCAGATCCCGTTGCCCGGCACCGGGTCCGTGCACGGCATGTCCGTTGTGGACGCGGCGACCCCGCACGACCGCGACGCGCTGTGGGTCGGCTGGACGGACTTCGTCACGCCGCTGTCGGTGTACCGCTTCTCGCTGTCCTCCGGTGAGACGACGCTGGCCGAGGCCGCGCCGGGCCGCATCGAGCTGCCCGCGGTGACGACCCAGCAGATCTCCTACGCCTCGCTGGACGGCACGACCGTGCGCATGTTCGTCGTGAGCGGCGAGCAGAGGCCCGACCTGCCGCGTCCCACGCTGCTGACCGGCTACGGCGGTTTCGCGATCGGCCGCGGCCCCGGTTACAGCGCCACGACGCTGGCCTGGGTCGAAGCGGGCGGCGTGTGGGTGCACGTGTCGCTGCGCGGTGGTGACGAGGAGGGCGAGGAGTGGCACCACGCGGGCATGCGCGAGCGCAAGCAGAACGTGTTCGACGACTTCCACGCCGCCGCCGAACGCCTGGTGCGCGACGGCTGGACCACGCCGCAGCAGCTCGCGATCATGGGCGGCTCCAACGGCGGCCTGCTCGTCGGCGCGGCGCTGACGCAGCGCCCGGAGCTGTACGCGGCCGTGGTGTGTTCAGCCCCACTGCTCGACATGGTGCGCTACGAGAAGTTCCTGCTCGGACGGTTGTGGGCGGAGGAATACGGCAGCGCAAGCGTTTCCGACGAGCTCGGCTGGCTGCTCTCCTACTCTCCGTACCATCGCGTCCGGCCCGATGTTGAGTACCCTTCGGTCCTGTTCACGGTGTTCGAGTCGGATTCCCGCGTGGACCCCAACCACGCCCGGAAGATGTGCGCCGCGTTGCAACACGCGAGCACGAGTGATCCGACCAAGCACCCCGTGCTCATCAGGCGCGAGACCGAGGTCGGTCACGCCGGCCGTTCGGTGAGCCGGACGGTCGCTCTCGCCGTGGACCAGCTGACGTTTCTGGCCAATGCCACGGGCATGGAGTTGTAGGAGGGCACGACCGCGTGAGCGACTTGCAGCAGCAGTCGGTAGAAGCATTGACCTGGTTCGAGACGAACGGCCCCAAGATCCTCGAGGGCGCCATCCGGATCGCGCTGATCGTGCTGATCGCACTGGTACTGCGCGCGGTGCTGCGCAAGATCATCGACGGGCTCACCAGCGGCAGCCGGGAGGGCAAGAAGCCCGGCCTGCTCAAGCCGCTGCGAGAACGGGCACCGCAGGCGCTGGGCACACTCGTGTCCGAACGGCGCGAACAGCGCGCGAAGACGATCGGCTCGGTGCTGAAGTCGATCGTCACGATCCTGGTGTTCGGCATCGCGTTCATCCAGATCCTCACCGAGCTGGGCATGAACGTGGCACCGATCCTGACCTCGGCGGGCATCCTCGGCGTCGCCATCGGTTTCGGCGCGCAGAACCTGGTCAAGGACTTCCTGTCCGGCATGTTCATGATGCTGGAGGACCAGTACGGCGTGGGCGACGTCGTCGACCTGGGCCCGGCCATCGGCACCGTCGAGGCCGTCGCGCTGCGCACCACGACGATCCGCGACACCAACGGCACCGTCTGGTACGTCCGCAACGGCGAGATCCTGCGCGTCGGCAACTCGAGCCAGGGCTTCGCGGTCGCCGTCGTCGACCTGCCGCTCGGCTACGGCGCGAACCTGGCCGAGGTGTCCCAGGTCCTCGAGCGGGTGGCGCGCACGGTCACCGACAAGGAGCCGCTGTCCAACGACGTGACCGCCAAGCCCGAGGTGCTGGGCGTGGAGAAGGTCACGCCCGAGGGCATCACCATGCGGGTCACCGTCAAGACCCGCCCCGGCCGTCAGTGGGCCGTCCAGCGCGCGCTTCGCGCCCAGCTCATGCCCGCACTGGAAGAGGCCGGTTTCCGCCCCACCGCGAGCAACGGGAGCAAGTAGCGCCCAGCGGTGCCGCCCGGCCATCTCGCGCGGGCGGCACTCGCACATGCCCTCCCGCCGAGCGGCCGCCTGGCTCGTGGCTCGTCGCGTGCTGGCGGCCCGCGGACCGTCTGCCACGCATTTCGTTGTGGCGACAATCACCTGGGTGCCGGGCCGGCTTCCGCCTTCCCGTCGAGCGGGGCCCAACTAAGACAGCCAATCGCGGGGGCGGCCTGCGCGGCGGCCCCCGCGTCAGTCAGGATGGGTGGGTGGGCAACCCGGAGAACTTCTTCGAACAGGTAGGCGGCGAGGAGACCTTTCACCGCATCGTGGCGCGCTTCTACAAAGAGGTGAAGGCCGATGAGGTGCTCCTGCCGCTGTACCCGGACGAGGATCTCGGTCCCGCCGAGGAGCGGCTGCGGCTGTTCCTCATGCAGTACTGGGGTGGCCCGCACACGTACTCCGAGAACCGCGGCCACCCGCGGCTGCGGATGCGGCACGCGCCGTTCAAGGTCGGTCCCATCGAGCGGGACGCCTGGCTGCGGTGCATGCGGATCGCCGTCGACGAGGCCGGCCTGTCCGAGGCGCATCGCAAGCAGCTCTGGGACTACCTGGAGATGGCCGCGAACAGCCTGATGAACTCGTGGTCCTGATCGATCATCACCCGTTCGGGTAATAACGACACGAGACGAATGGCAGGATGACCCCCCGTGCGACGATCCTCCGACCTCAGCCCTGAGATCGCCGAAGAGTCCGCCTGGTGGCAACACGCCGTGTTCTACCAGGTCTACGTGCGTTCGTTCGCCGACTCCAACGGTGACGGCGTCGGTGACCTGGACGGCATCCGGTCCCGCCTCGGCTACCTCGAACTGCTCGGCGTCGACGCTCTCTGGCTCACGCCGTTCTACCGCTCGCCGATGGCCGACCACGGCTACGACGTGTCCGACCCGCGCGACGTGGACCCGCTGTTCGGCGACCTGGCCGCGTTCGACCGGCTGGTCGCGGACGCGCACGAGCACAACATCCGGGTGACCGTCGACCTGGTGCCGAACCACAGCAGCAACCAGCACGTCTGGTTCCAGCAGGCACTCGCGTCGCCGCCCGGCAGCCCCGAGCGCGCCCGCTACATCTTCCGCGAGGGCCGCGGCTACGACGGCTCGCAGCCGCCGAACAACTGGACGTCCGTGTTCGGCGGACCAGCGTGGACCCAGGTCGGCGACGGCCAGTGGTACCTGCACCTGTTCGCACCGCAGCAGCCGGACCTGAACTGGGAGAACCCGGAGGTCCGCGCGGACCTCGAGCACACGCTGAAGTTCTGGCTCGACCGCGGTGTCGACGGGTTCCGCATCGACGTGGCGCACGGCATGGCCAAGCCCGAGGGCCTGCCGGACATGGAGCTGCGCGGCGTGCACGCGCCCGGCGTGCTCAGCGACGACGCGGAGGACCCGCGGTTCGACAACGACGGCGTGCACGAGATCCACCGGATGATCCGCAAGGTCATGGACCAGTACCCCGGCACGATGGCCGTCGGGGAGATCTGGGTGAAGGACGACGAGCGCTTCGCCGCGTACGTCCGTCCCGACGAGCTGCACCTGGGCTTCAACTTCCGGCTCGTCGAGGCTGGTTTCGACGCGGACGGCGTGCGTTCCGCGATCGAGCACTCGATGGCCGCGGTGGCCTCGACCGGCACGCCCGCCACCTGGACGCTGTCGAACCACGACGTCGTCCGGCACGTCACCCGCTACGGCGACGGCGCGATCGGCGTGCAGCGGGCCCGCGCGATGGCGCTGGTCGAGCTGGCGCTGCCCGGTGTGATCTACCTGTACAACGGCGAGGAGCTGGGTCTCCCGAACGTCGAGCTGCCGGACTGGGCGCTGCAGGACCCGACGTGGGAGCGCTCGGGCCGCACCGAGCGCGGCCGCGACGGCTGCCGCGTGCCGATCCCGTGGGAGGGCGGCGTCCCGCCGTTCGGCTTCTCCACGACCGCCAACACGTGGCTGCCCGTCCCGAACGAGTGGGACGGCCTCACCGCGGAGGCGCAGCTGGAGGACCCCGGCTCGATGCTGTCGCTCTACCGCGAGGCGCTGGAGCACCGGAAGAGCAATCCGGGGTTCGGCGGCGACGAGCTCGAGTGGTACGGCGCCCCTCCCGGCTGCTTCGCGTTCCGCCGCAAGGGCGGTGGCCTGATCTGCGCGCTGAACACGTCCGGTGCGTCGGTGCCGTTGCCGCCCGGCCGGGTGCTGCTGTCGTCCGGTCCGATGGACGGCGACCAGCTGCCGCCCGACACCGCGGTCTGGCTGGTCTGAGAAGTGCCGTCAGGGGCACGCTTGCGCCGCAAAACGTCGCGAGCGTGCCCCTGACGGCTTCTCTGTCTAGACCCGTTCCGCCTGCGCGTTGCGGCGAACCTCGGGGATGAGCACGATCCCGAAGACGACGGTGAGCGCCGCGACCTGCGCCAGCGCCACCCAGAGGCCCAGCGGCACGGTGGCGAGCGCCGCCACCGCACCCGCGGTCCGCCGCCACACGGGCCCGATGTCCAGCACCTTGCGGAACGCGACCTCGCCCAGCAGGAACAGCGCGACGCCGCCGGCGAGTGCGAGTGCGTGGCTGAAGTACAGGTGGTCGGTGGCGTGGCCGATGGTCTTCTTCACGCCCACGGCGAGCACCACGATGCCGAGCAGGATCGGCACGTGCGCCCACCCGTACGCGGCGAGCGCCTTGCGGGACTGCTTCTCGTCGGGCAGCGCCGCGAGCCGTTCCACCGCGACCTCGTCCTGGCCGCCGCCGAAGTAGCTCCACCAGAACTGGTACGCCAGCACCAGGCCGAAGACGACCGCGAGCACGAGCTGCATGTCCACCGGCAGCCCGGCCGCGCCGACGCCGATCGCGACGATCGACTCGCCCAGCGCCACGATCACGACGAGGTTGTGCCGTTCCACGAAGTGCGCTGGCCGGATCCGCACGCGGCGCTGCGGCGTGACGTACGGCGTGATCACCATGACCGCGAGCGCCAGCGCGTAGGCGCCGTACCGGTAGGCACCCGGCAGGAACCCGCCCACCACGACGACGACCGCCGACGTGAGGTTGAACAGCGCGATGCGCGCCATCGCCTCCGCCGAGCGGCCACCGGACGCGATGAACAGTCCGGAGTGGACCAGGTTCACGATCAGGTAGCCGATGCCGAACGCGATCCCTGAGGCGCCGAACGCGTCCGGGATGGCCAGTGCGATCAGCAGGAAGCCGCCCATGCCGATCATCAGCAGCGTGCGGCGCACCGGGTTGTCGGGCGCGACGGCGTTGGTCAGCCAGGCGTAGCCGCCGTACATCCAGAGGATCACGCACAGCATCAGCACGACCCTGGCGAACCCGCGCACGGACGTGTCCGCGGCGAGCAGCTCCGTCAGCTGGGTCAGCGTGAAGACGAAGACCAGGTCGAAGAACAGCTCCAGCGTGGTGACCCGGTACTCGGGCTCGGTGGTCTCGGACACGCCGCAACTGTAGAGCGGGGACCCGATGTCCACGAAGGCGGCCCGCTCGCTCGATCAGGCGATGGTGCGGACACCGCTCCAGTTGCCCTTGATCTTCCACGTCACGCCGGCGAACGGGACGCCGCCGGGGTTCACCAGCGAACCGTTGGCGTAGACGGACAACGAACCGTCCGCCTCGACCGCGACGACGTCGGCGTATCCGTCACCGCTGGCGTCCATCACGGTGAGCTGCCGGGTGCCAGACCAGTCGCCGCCGCGGATGCGCCACGTCTCCGAGGTGAACGGAACCCGGTTCTCACTCACCAGCGAAGCGTTGTTGTACCCGAACAACTCCCCGTTCGCGTCCACCGCGACCAGATCTCCGAAACCGTCGCGATTGAGGTCCGCGACACCCAGGTGCCGCACACCGGACCAGTTCCCGCCGATCCGCCACGTCTCCGACGAGAACGGACGACCCTGCGGATTCACCTTGCTGCCGTTGGCGTACACCACCAACGCACCACCAGCGTCCACGAGAACCAGATCACCGAAACCATCACCGGTCACGTCCGAGACCGCCAGCTGACGCACACCTGACCAGTCGCCCTCGTACCGCCACGTCACACCGGCGAACGGCATGCCGCCGGGGTTGACCCGCGCACCGTTGGCGTACACGATCAGCGCGTTGCCTTCGACGGCGACGAGATCCGCGAAACCGTCACCGGTCACGTCACCCGACGCCAGCTTCGTGACACCGGACCAGTCGGACCCGCGCACCCGCCACGTCTCCGACGTGAACGGAACCCGGTTCTCACTCACCAGAGAAGCGTTGTTGTACCCGAACAACTCCCCGTTCGCGTCCACCGCGACGAGGTCACCGAAACCGTCGCTGTTGACGTCGCTCACCCGGTCCACCCGGACGGCGACCTCCGCGAGCAGGTTCTTCGCCTTGCCCTCGACCTGGTCGTACCGGTCGGGGAAAGCCGACCGCTGCACGTCCTGGGCGATCTGCCCGGAGGTCCAGCCGGGATGCGCTCGCTCGCTGTTGACGGCCCTGGTGAAGAAGCTGTTCGAGGCGTGGGCCACGTTCATGATCTGCTCGGGCGTGCCCCAGCCCTGCGACGGCCGCTGCTGGAAGACACCGAGCGAGTCGCGGTCGCCGCAGTTCAGGTTGTTCATGTGCGACTCGACCCAGCCGGTCTCGAAACCCGCGAGCAGCACGCGGTCCGAGACGCTGAGGTTGCGGCCGACCTGGTAGACGATCTTCGTGACGTTCAGGTCGCGGTCGGGCGGAAGGGCGCACACCACCCGCACGTCGTCCGCGAACGCGGTGGCGGGTGCGGAGGCGACCGCGGCGGCGGTGAGCACGCCGATCGTGAGTCGTCGCAGCAGTGACATCACGCCACCGTCCTGACGCCGGACCAGTTGCCCTTGATCTTCCACGTGACGCCACCGAACGGGACGCCGCCGGGGTTCACCAGCGAACCGTTGGAGTACACGGACAACGAACCGTCCGCCTCGACCGCGACGACGTCGGCGTAGCCGTCACCGGAAGCGTCCATCACCGTGAAGTGCCGCACACCGGACCAGTTGCCGCCGCGGATGCGCCACGTCTCCGAGGTGAACGGCTTGCGGTCGCCGCTCACGAGCGAAGCGTTGTTGTAGCCGAACAACTCGCCGTTCGCGTCCACCGCGACGAGGTCACCGAAACCGTCGCGATTGATGTCCGCGGAACCCAGGTGCTGCACACCGGACCAGTTCCCGCCGATCCGCCACGTCTCCGACGAGAACGGACGACCCTGCGGATTCACCTTGCTGCCGTTGGCGTACACCACCAACGCACCACCAGCGTCCACGAGAACCAGATCACCGAAACCATCACCGGTCACGTCGGAGACCGTCAGCTGACGCACACCTGACCAGTCGCCCTGATAGGTCCACGTCACACCGCCGAACGGCATGCCACCCGGATTCACCAGCGAGCCGTTCGCGTACACGACGAGCGAACTGCCTTGCACACCAACCAGATCCGCGAAGCCGTCACCCGTCACGTCACCCGACGCCAGGTGCTTCACATCGGACCAGTTGGACCCGCGCACCCGCCACGTCTCCGACGTGAACGGAACCCGGTTCTCACTCACCAGAGAAGCGTTGTTGTACCCGAACAGCTCCCCGTTCGCGTCCACCGCGACGAGGTCACCGAAACCGTCGCTGTTGACGTCGCTCACCCGGTCCGCCGGTGGGCTGTCGACGATCTTGTTGTAGCGCCAGGGGAGGTAGCGGGTGTCACCACCGAAGTACGGGTACGGGATCGCGCGCCGCACGGTGTGCCCTGGGCTCCCGGCCTGTTCGATCCCGATGTAGCTGGTCTGGGCGTCGTTCGCCCAGTTCTCGAAGATGACCACGTGCCCGTTGTCGCCACCCGTGCCCGGCCCCAGCGTCCCGATGACGTCACCGGGCTTCAGGTCGCCCTTCGCGATCCGGTGCGAGACGTTGGGCAGTGACACGGTGTTGTGGGCGATGCCGGTCCGCCACGCCATCGACACGAACCCCGAGCAGTCCTGCCGGTAGCCCTCGAAGGACCTGCCCTGGTCGTACGGCACCGGTCCGCCGTTCCACGCCGTGAGCCAGTGGTGCGCGCGGGTGATGACCTCGCTGCGGCTGATCGGCTGGTCCACCGCGGAGCTCGCCGCGACAGCGGCCACCGGTGTGGGTTCTCCTTGGCCCTGCTTGTCTTCCGCGGCCTGCGCCGTGCCCACCGTCACTGCGGCGAGCGCGAACGCGATGCCGAGGCCGACCCATCTCCTCGTCTTCATCAGTTCCCCCAGAAACCCTCCCCGCGAACCGGTCGTCCGCGGTGCTGGGATCACTGTGCTTCGGCGACCTTCAAGAGATCTGAAGACAGTTCTTGAGGCCTGCCCTCGCGGGCCTCGCGGGCACCGTGCCGTTCGAAGATCGCGAGCGCTTCCGGCCACGCGTCCCGCCGCCCGAGTGCCGCCAGGTCGCGCAGGGTCCGCGCGCGCCAGACCGGCAGGGCGAGCGCCTCCCACCACTGCAGTGAACGGTCGAGGTGCTGACGCGCCCGTTCCACGTCGCCCTCGGCCAGCTCCAGCTCACCCGACGTCCGCAACACCAGTGCCTGCCCGAAGTTGTCGTCCATGTCGTTGCACGTCGCCAGGCACTCCTCCAGGTCGGCACGCACCTCGGTGCCGCGTCCCTGACGGATCCGAACCTTGGCCAGCGCCTGCACCGCGTAGGCCGACATGAGCCGGTCACCGAGACCGCGCAGCACGTCGATCGCGCGTTCGCAGTGCTCCGCCGCCTCGTCGAGCCTGCCTGCCGCGCGGTGCACGATCCCGATCGAACGCAGCGCGATGGCCTCACCCCTGCGGTCCCCGAGCCGCCGGTACGCGAGATGGGCGCGCACGCAGGCGTCGAGCCCGCCGTCGAGATCACCCTGCTCGGTCAGCACCCGGCCGAGGCCGTGCATCGCACGCGCGACCTCGCCGGGCTCGGTCAGGTCCGGCAGGGCCTGTTCGAGTGCCGCGCGGGCCTCGTCGAGCCTGCCGTGGTCCCGGTGCACGGCGCTGAGCGACAGCCGGACCGCCGCCTGGCCCTGCCGGTCGCCGCTGAGCTCGTGCGCGGCGAGTGCCTGCAGGTAGTAGACCTCCGCCTCGTCGAACCGGTCCTGCTCGTAGCGCAGACCGCCCAGCCCGGCCAGCAGCCGCGCCTCCCCCGCGTGGTCACCTGTCCGCTTCGCGGCGCCGAGTGCGGCGTTGTGGGTGCGCCACCACTGCGTGAACATGTTGCGCACCGCGAACCGCGACGAGCAGAGCGCCGCGGCGAGCCGCGTCGCCACGTCGGTGAGGTCGAGCTCGCTGATCCGTTCGACGGCCGCGACGAGCCCCGTCTGCTCGGCCGCGAACCACTGCTCAGGGTCGGCGAGAAGTTCTTCCACGACACCGTCTTCGAGGTGCGGCACGGTCTTCGCGTGGTCGTCGCCCCACATCGCGTGCGGCATCCGGCTGCCCGCGATCCGCACCAGCGCGAGCCAGCTCCGCGACGCACGCGCGACGCACGCCCGGATGTCCCCCTCGGACTCCTCGTCCTCACCCCGTTCCCGTGCGAACGCCCGGACGAGGTCGTGCAGCTGGTACCGAACCACGCCGCCGCACGAGGTCACGTCGACGAGCTGTGCGTCCACGAGCCGTTCGACGACGTCCTCCGCCTCGGGCACCGGGCAGTCGAGCAGCGGCGCGACGAGCCAGCCGCCGAAGCCCGACACGTCGAGCAGGGCGAGCCTGCGCAACGCCACCCGTTCCCGCCGAGGCAGGCCGTCGTAGCTGAGCGACAGACTGCCGCGCACCTCCAGGTCGCCGAGCGTCAGCTCGTGCAGGATTCCGCGGCGCACCGCGAGCCGCTCGGCGAGCTTGCCCAACGGCCACAGCGGACGTGCCGCGAGCCGGGCGGCGATGATCCGGATCGCCAGCGGCAGGTGCCCGCACAACCGCACCACCCGCCGCGCCTGCTCGGGCTCGGCGTCGACCCGGTGACCACCCTCGACCCGGCCGAGCAGTGCGAGCGCCTCGACGTCGTTCAGCACCCCGAGGTGGAGGTGGACAGCACCACCGAGCGCGCCGAGGCGCCTGCGTCCCGTCACGAGCACCGCGCACCGGCGCCCGCCTGGCAGCAGTGGCCGGATCTGCTCCTCGCACCCGGCGTCGTCCAGCACGACGAGCACCCTCCGGTCCGCGAGCAACGTGCGGTAGAGCTGTGCGCGTTCCTCCAGCTCCGCCGGGACCGCCGCGTCGGCGACGCCGAGCGCGCGCAGGAACCCGGCGAGCACCTCGGCCGGATCGGCGCGGGTCTGGTGCACCCCGCGCAGTGCGGCGAACAGCTGTCCCTCGGGGAAGTGGTCGCGCACCTCGTGCGCGACGTGCGTGGCGAGGCTCGACTTGCCGACACCCGGCTTGCCGGAGATCACGCACAGCCGGGCGCCGTCGCGGAGCTGGCGTTCGAGCGCACTCGCCTCGGCTGTGCGACCGGTGAAGTCGTCGATGTCGAACGGGAGCTGGTTCGGCTGTTCCGGGAGCCTGTGCGGTGCCTCGGCCGGATCGCGCAGCACCTGCTGGTGCGCGGCACTCAGCTCGGGCCCCGGTTCCACACCGAGTTCCCCGAGCAACGCCGCGCGGCCCTCCTGGTAGCAGGCGAGTGCGTCCGCCTGCCGCCCCGCCTGGTGCAGCGCGCGCATGAGCTGGGCCCGCACCCGTTCCCGGAACGGGTGCTCCGCGACCGTCGCGGTCAGCTCGGCGACCACGAGCTCGCCCTTGCCCGCCGCGAGGTGCGCCGCGCCGCAGTCCTGCAGAGCGAGGAGCCGGAGCTCCTCCAGCCTCGCCCGTTCCCCCTCGGCCCACTCCCCTTGCGTGCCACCGAGAGGCCCACCCCGCCACAGCGCGAGCGCGGCCCCGAACCGCCGGATCGCCTCCTCGGGCGGCAGCTCCCGCGCCTCCTCGGTGGATCTGGTGAACGCGTGGAGATCGACCTGCTCCGGATCGACCTCCAGCACGTACCCGGCGGGATGCCGGACGATCACGTCGCCGAGTGCGCGCCGCAACGTCGAGACGTAGGTGTACACGGCCGCCCGCGTCTGCTCCGGCGGACGCTCACCCCAGATCGCGTCCACCACCTGGTCCTGCGAGACGACGCGCCCCGCGTGCACCGCCAGCAACGCGACCAGCGTGCGCGGCTTGGGCCCGCCGAGCGGCACGGGTCTGCCGCCCGCTTCGACCTCCACCGGTCCCAGCACGTGAAAACGCATGTCTCCCCCAGAGATGAACAGAGCAACGTCCGCGGCTCGGTTCCCCGACAGGGAGAACCGCACCGCGGACGCGTGCTTCAACCGTTCTGAGAACCCGGCGTCAGGGACTGGTCACCAGGGTGACCGGGGCCGTGCCCGCGCTCCACTTGTTGAGGATCGACAAGGTCTCCGCGAAGTGGACGCAGCGGTAGCCGGCGCCGGTGGGCTGGGATCCCGCGCTGATGACGCCCCGGCTGCGCACCTTGCCGTCGGCGTACCAGTCGTAGACCGGTCCACCGCTGTCGCCGGGACGCACGGCGGTGAAGCCGCTCGGCGCACACGCCGTCACGCCCCACACGGTGCCCATGCCGAAGTTCCAGCTGTCGTTCTGGTTGACCACGTAGATGCCGCAGGTCTGGCTCGTCGCGACACCGCTCTGGCACACCTCGTTCCCGTTGTACGACCAGGCGGCGTCGCGGTAGTGGGTCCAGCTGCTGTCGTTGACCCACACCCCGCTCCACGCGTTGGTCTGCACGGATGCGGCGTCACGGCTCGCGTCCCAGCCGCTCACGCGGCCGATGTAGTGGCCACCGCCGCCGGTCGTCACCGGCCCGTCACCCACGCCGTTCTGGTAGCAGTGCGCCGCGGTCATGAGATAGGTGTTGTTCCACTGCCGCACCGCGAACGCGCTGCTGCAGTGCGACCCACCGCCACGGGCGAGGTGGATGCCTCCGGCGTGCGGCGGCGCGTCGTCGTACCGGCTCGTCGGCACGACCTCCGCCCCCTTCTCGAAGGTGAGCGGAACCTGTGCCGCACCGGTCGCGACAGCCGCCACCGCGGCGACGTCGCTCGCCCGCACGGTGAGTCCACCGCCGTCCGGACGGACCGAGATCCCGTACACCTCGACGCCGGACTTCTTCCACTCCGGCGCGGACTTCCACAGCTTCTCGGCGGCATCCCGCAGCTCGGCCTGGCTGTGCTCGGCACGACGCACGTCGACCTTCGCCCCGGCGGCGGCAGGTGTCACCGCGACCAGGGACTGCGCGGCCGCCTGTTCCTTCGCGAAGAGGGTGATCGCGTCGTTCTTCTCGTCCACCACGAGGCCCGCGTACCCGACCCCGGCGCGCTGGGCGCGATCGGTGATCGCGGAAGCCGCCGTGTCGAGCGACGACACCACGGGTGCGCCCGCCGGCGCGGCGGACACCTGCTTGCCGGGTTCGGATGCGCTCGCATTTCCGGCGAGACTCACCATCAACGAACCGACCGCGAGCAGCACCAAGCGATTGCGTGATCTCAACCTATCCCCCAGATAGTCAACAGACTGACCCCCAGGTCAGCCTGTGTCATTAAAATGACACGCAGGCTTACCGTAGACTCTCGCGACGAGGTCCGTCAACGGGGAGGCCGACCGGTGAACGACAGCCCTCGGACGCTGGCCGAGAAGGTGGAGTACCTCTTCCGCGAGGTGCGTCCCAAAGACCGCAAACCCTTCACCCATCCCGAAGTGGCCACCGCGACCGGCCTGTCGACCGGCCTGCTGTCCGCCCTGCGGTCGGGCAAGAACACCAACCCGACCAAGGACACCCTCGAGCGACTCGCCGGGTTCTTCGGCGTACCGGTGGCGTTCTTCTTCGACGACCAGACGACCGAGCAGATCGCCGCGCAGATCGGGCTGGCGGGCGCGATGCGAGACGCGGGCGTTGCCAGTGCCGCGGCGCGCATGGTCGGATTGTCGGCGGGCAGCGTCGACGCGGTGCGCGCGCTGACCGAGCAGCTGCGGAAGCTGGAAGGTCTGGAGTGAGCCGGATCGCGCGTGGACTCGACCTGCCGAGCCCGTTCGACGTGGCCGAGCTGTGCCGCCGAGTGTCCGTTCGAAGGCGAAGACAGGTCGTGCTGACTCCGCTGCCGATGGCGGCGCTCGGACCGTGCGGGCTGTGGCTGGCCGGAGAGCACGCCGACGTCATCTGCTTCGAGCAGAACACGTCCGCGCTGCACCAGGAACACATCATCCTGCACGAGCTCGGGCACATCCTCCACGAGCACACCGGGGCCGAGACACTGCAGGACCTCTTCCCGAACCTGAGCGACGCGACGCTGCGGATCATGCTCGCGCGTCAGCACGACGCCTTCTCACAGCGACACGAACGTGAGGCCGAGCAGTTCGCCTACGCCGTTCTCGCGCGGGCGAGCCGGGGCGACGGCTTCCGCAGGGTGCTGGCGGACTGATGATCGACGTCGCGCACCTGCTGCTCACCGCCATCGTGTTCGTCTGCGCGGTGCTGCGGTACTTCGCGTGGCGCCGCAACCCCGGCGACCGGGCCGTCCGCGCCGTGTTCTTCGCCCTGCTGTTCATGGAGATCTCGTTCCTGCTGGGCCATCCCGGCACCTACTGGTTCCTGCACGGGCTGACCGGCGAGATACCCAGCTTCCTGCACCTGGTGCAGAAGCTCGCGACCATGGCGATGGTGTACTGCGCCTCGGTGTTCGTCCTGACCGTCGTCGCCCCGGACAAGTCGGTGCGCTGGCGGACCCAGGTGCTCGCGGCGAGCGCTGTCGTGGTGGTCGGCTGCTACCTGCTCGGCCCGTTCCGGCTCGGCATGGCGATCCCGGGGTCCAGGGGGCACACCGATCCCGGCGTCGTGGCGTACGTGTCGGCGTGGCAGCTCTACTGCGTGTTCGCCTACGCGGACCTGCTCCGGCTCGGCTGGTCGATGCGGACGCCGGAACGCGACCTGATGCGCAAGAGCCTGGCGCTGCTGGCGATCGGCTGCGTGCTGCAGCTCGTGCAGGCGGCGCACAAGCTCTACTACCTGTGGGCGGTGTGGCTGGGCTTCCCGCCGTCCTGGACCGAGAGCGGCCCGTCCGGCGTCCAGATGTACATCATCTTCCCGGCCGGGATCTGCCTGCTGGCCGGCCTCGTGCTGCCGTCGTTCGGCACGTGGCTGACCAGGCGGCGCCTGCACCGCGAGCTGAAACCGCTGGCGTCCGCGGTCGGCGTTCCCGATCTCGGAGTGCGCGGCCTGCGGGGAAGGCTGCTCAGCCAGGTGATCGGCATCCGCGACGCGCTCGTCGGCCCGCTGCACTCCCGCCTGGACTCCGCGGTCCACGACGCGGCACTGGCCCGCGCACTCGACGAAGGTCTGTCCGAAGAGGACGCACGGGCCCGCGCCGAGGCCGCGTGCATCCTGGCCGCGCTGCGCGGTGACGAACCCTCCGGCACGTCACCGCGGTTCTTCGCTCCGACCGCGGACGCGGAGGCGGCCTGGCTGGCTCGCGTCAGTTCCGCGTACGCGGCTCTGACTCGAGCCGATCGAGCCGCTCCAGCACCGGACGCAACTGCTGCTGGACGACCGAGGCGATCACCGCCTCCGGAGCCGGACTCTGCGCACGCAGATGGGCGTACCCGCTGAGCGCGGCCACCACGGTCCGGCGCACCGCCCGCCCGTCGGCACCCAGTTCCCTGAGGACTCCGCCCGCCGTGCCGTCCGGCTCGGTGGCCAGCCCGATCAACAGGTGCTCGCAGCCCACGTAGTTGTGCCCCAACGCGATCGCGTCGGTGACCGTCAGCTCCAGCGCGTTGGCCGCCGGGCCGCTGAACCGGGTCGCCTCACCCCCTCCCCCGCTCATGACCTTGCTCAGTGCCCGTTCCACCTGAGCTGGTTCGACCTCGATCGCGCGCAACACCTTCAGCGCCAGGTTCGCGCCCTCCGCGAGCACGCCGTGCAGCAGGTGTTCCGTGCCGACCGCGGCCGCGCCGTCCTCGCGCGCCTTGGTGATCGCGAGCTTCACCGCGGTGCGCGCGCGGTCGGTGAACTGGGACAGCTGGGCCGTTGGATCATCCAGTTCGCCCAGCACGGTCGCGCGGATCGCGGTCACCCGGCGCACCGACTGCTCCAGTGCGCGCTGGCAGATCGCGGACACCGGCAGGTTGGCCGTCTTCACACCCTCGGCCAGCTCGTCCGGCAGGTACACGTTGATCTTCGGCATCACGACTCCCCCTCGAATCGACTGTAACCCCATATATAACCCTACCTGGGGTCATAGTCAACGACTCGCCGCCGCCCATCGATCGCAGCTGGTCGAACAACTCGGTCGCCCCGCGCCGACCAGGTCGTCATGATGGCCGCGATGAGTACTCGAGGTGTGTTCGCGGTTCTCGCCGCCGCGGTCCTGTTCGGCACGACCGGCACCGCGCAGGAGCTGGGGCCGGGCGGGCTGGACCCGCTGGCCGTCGGCGCGATCCGCGTCGTCATCGCGGGCACCGTGCTGGCCGCGCTGGCGTGGCTGCTCGGTGCTTACCGCGGTACGCGGCCGTCGCTGCCGCTCGTGCTCGTCGGCGCGATCGGCGTGGTGCTCTACCAGCTCGGCTTCTTCACCGGCGTGCGGCTCGGCGGCGTGGCCGTCGGCACCGTGGTGGCGCTCGGCTCCGGTCCCGTGTGGGCGGGCATCGTCGAGTGGGTCGCCACCCGGCGTCGTCCGTCGCCGCAGTGGCTGGCCGCGACCGCGCTCGCCATCGCCGGCGTCGCGGTGCTCACCGGCGGCGGGCGCACGTCGTTGCTCGGCATCGGCGCGTCGCTGCTCGCCGGGCTCGGCTACGGCCTCTACACGGTCACCGGGTCGCGTTTGATCGAGCAGGGCCAGCGGTCGTACGGCGCGATGGGCCTGATGTTCGGTGCGGGCGCGGTGCTGCTGGTGCCGGTGCTGCTCGTCCGCTGGCCGGGCGGGCTGGACAGCACGGGCGGCCTGACCGTCGCCCTCTACCTCGCGCTCGTGCCGACCGTGCTCGCCTACCTGCTGTTCGGCGCCGGTTTGAAGGTGCTGCCCGCCGCGACGGTGGCCACGCTGACGCTCGCCGAGCCGGTCGTCGCGACCGCGCTCGGCGTGCTGGTGCTGGGTGAGCCGATCGCGGCCAACACCGTGATCGGCGCGCTGCTCGTGCTCGGCGGGCTC
This sequence comes from Lentzea tibetensis, assembly GCF_007845675.1. GTDB lineage: Bacteria > Actinomycetota > Actinomycetes > Mycobacteriales > Pseudonocardiaceae > Lentzea > Lentzea tibetensis. The sequence goes on from NZ_VOBR01000009.1 coordinate 259,465, forward strand.
AGCCTGCTGGCGCTCAGACCAGCAGCGGGAGCATCGAGTGGCGACGGCGGACGACCGCGCCGTACTTGGCGTCGATCCGCACCCACGAGTCCGTCGCGATGACCCGGACCTCGCCGTCCTCGCCGAGGAAACCCATGCCGGACAAGGCGAACAGGCACCGCAGCGGGATCTTCACGTCCAGCCCGGAACCGGAGACCGTGAGCACGGTCTGGTCGAGCAGCGACGCGGGCGGCGTGCCCTGCGGGCCGGTGTTCTCCCGCGCCACGGCGACACCTTCGTCGGCGAGCTTCGACACGATCTCCACCGGCAGCCGGTCGACCATCAGCCAGCCGTCGACCGGCGGCAGCGCTGAGCGCCACATCAGGTCCTTGGCGGGGCCGGGATCGATGACCTCGCCGCGCATCACGGCGAGACCGGTCAGCAGGTCGTTGCCGGCGACCGTGACGTCGCCCGGCTGAACCTTCCCCTGCACGGTGCGCGTCGCGAGCGTGTCGAACGGCGTCGCGACCCACGCGTCGAGGAGGTCGGTTCCGGCGCGTTCCCGCAGCCGCACCACCGCCTGCCCGTCGAGCCGGACCGCGCGTGCGACGAACGCACCCAGGTCATCCCGCTCGGCCGCGTCGGCCAACACCAGTTCAGGCACCGTTACCTCCGGCTCTCCAGCCCGCGAGGAAATCCCGCTCGGGCTCCGTCAACGCTCGCGGATACCCCGCGTCGACGTTGTACGGAACCATCAGGGTCTCAGCCTTCGTCGTCACCGGGTGCTCCGGGCTCGGCCCGCTCCGCACCACGTAGTCCAGCGTGAACGACGACGCCCGCATCCGTCCGACGGACAGCTCGACCCGGATGTCCTCGCCGGTGAACACCAGCGGCTTCAGGTAGTCGACGGCCAGCTTCGCCACGACCATACCGTTGATCATGTCCTTGACGCCGTGCCGTTCCGCCTCGTTGAACAGCAGGGCGATCCTGGCCTCTTCGAGCAGCGTCACGGTCTTGGCGTTGTTGATGTGCCGGTACGCGTCCATGTCGGACCACCGCGGACGCACTGCTGTGACGAAGACACCCATGATGGGACCTTATCGAGTGCCCGACTCGGAAAATGACTGAGTCCTCGGGGGCGGCCGGTCACCCGGCCGCCCCCAGGCACATCAGCGAACCATGCTCCGCATCTGGCGGGCCGCCACCGACAGCGTCGCCAGGTCCAGCGTGTTGACCCGGTTGATCTCGTCGAGCGCCGACCGCGACCGGCTGAGCCGCGAGGCGTTCACCTGCTCCCACTTGGCGATCTTCTCGGCCGCCGTGTCACCGGGGTCGCTCTGCCGCAGCACGTCCAGCGTGATCGCGCGCAGCGACGAGTAGAAGTCGTCGCGCAACGCGAGCCGCGCCAGCGCGTGCCAGCGGTTGCCGCGCTCCAGCGTCGTCACCGAGTCGAGCATGTGGTCGATCTCCAGGTGGTCCGAGAGCGCGAAGTACAGCTCCGCGGTCTCCCGGTGCGTCCGCTCCGGCCCGAACCCCGAGCCCGCACCGACCTCGCGCTCGGCGAGTTCGGCGATCTCGGTGACGTCCAGCAGGCCGTACATGTAGAGCAGGGCGGACACCTTGCGCGCCAGCTCGGCGGGCACGCCCGCCGCCATGAAGCGCTCGGCCTTGTCCGCGACGACCTCGTACTCCCGGCCGGCCAGCAGGTCGAACGCCTCCGGCGACAGCTCGCCGACCACGCCGGAGAACCGGTTGATGGTGGAGCCGACCGGCAGCGGCTGCGGCCGGTTCGACAGCAGCCAGCGGGACGTGCGGTCGAGCAGGCGCCGGGTCTCCAGCACCAGCTCGTCCTGGATCCCGGTCGGCACGACGTTGTCGAGCGCCTGGATCTCCCGCCAGATGTTCTGCAGGTCGTACACCGCGGTGGTCACGGCGTACGCGCGCACCGCGTCCGTCGCCGACGCGCTCATCTCCTCAGCCAGCCGGAAGGCGTAGGAGATGCCGCCGCCGTCCACGACCTCGTTGACCATGACGGTCGTGATGATCTCCCTGGCCAGCGGGTGGTTCGGGATCGCGTCGCCGAAGCGTTCCCGCAGCAGGCTCGGGAAGTAGTCGGGCAGCATGCGGGTGAACGTGTCGATCGTCGGCAGGTCGCTCGCGAGCACCTGCTCCTTGAGGTCGAGCTTGGTGTGCGCGAGGAGCGTCGCCAGCTCGGGCGACGTCAGGCCCTCGTTGTTCTTCTCCATCGACTTGAACTCGACGGAGCTCGGCAACGCCTCGAGCTCGCGGTTGAGGTCCGTGCGCTCCTCGAGGTCCGCGACGAGGCGCGCGTGCACCGACAGCATCGGCGCCGCGTGCGCCCGGCTGACGCCGAGCACCTCGTTCTGCGAGTAGTTGTCCGCCAGCACGAGCTCGCCGACCTCGTCGGTCATCTCGGCGAGGACCTCGTTGCGCTGCTGCTGGTCCAGCTTGCCCTCGCGAACGAGCTGGTCGAGCAGGATCTTGATGTTGACCTCGTGGTCGGAGCAGTCGACACCGGCCGAGTTGTCCAGCGCGTCGGTGTTGACCTTGCCGCCGGTGCGCGCGAACTCGATGCGGCCGCGCTGGGTCAGGCCCAGGTTGCCGCCCTCGCCGATGACCTTGACCCGCAGGTCGGCGCCGTTGACGCGGACCGAGTCGTTGGCCTTGTCGCCGACCTCGGCGTGCGTCTCGGACGCCGCCTTGACGTAGGTGCCGATGCCGCCGTTCCACAGCAGGTCGACCGGCGCGGCCAGGATGGCCTTCTTCAGCTCCGGCGGCGACAGCTTCTCGACGCCTGCCGGGAGGCCCAGCGCCGTCCGCGCCTGCTCGCTGATCGGGATCGCCTTCAGGGTCAGCGGGAAGATCCCGCCGCCCTCGCTGATCAACTCGCGGTTGTAGTCGTCCCACGACGAGCGGCCGAGGTTGAACAGCCGGACGCGCTCGGTGAACGACGGCGCGGCGACCGGGTTCGGGTCGATGAAGATGTGCCGGTGGTCGAACGCGGCCACGAGCCGGATGTGCTCGGACAGCATCATGCCGTTGCCGAACACGTCACCGGACATGTCGCCGACGCCGACGACGGTGAACTCCTCGGTCTGGGTGTCGACGCCCAGCTCGCGGAAGTGGCGCTTCACGCTCTCCCACGCGCCCTTGGCGGTGATGCCCATGCCCTTGTGGTCGTAGCCGACCGAGCCACCGGAGGCGAACGCGTCGCCGAGCCAGAAGCCGTAGCTCTCCGACACGCCGTTCGCGATGTCCGAGAACGCCGCGGTGCCCTTGTCCGCCGCGACGACGAGGTAGGTGTCGTCGCCGTCGTAGCGCACGACCTGCGGTGCCGGGACGACCTCACCGGTGATGAGGTTGTCGGTCAGGTCGAGCAGGCCGGAGATGAACATCTTGTAGCAGGCGATGCCCTCGGTCATGAAGGCCTCGCGGTCGATGCCGGGGTCGCCCGTCACCGGCGCCGGGCGCTTCACGACGAAGCCGCCCTTCGCGCCGACCGGCACGATCACCGCGTTCTTGACCGCCTGCGCCTTGACCAGGCCGAGGATCTCGGTGCGGAAGTCCTCGCGGCGGTCCGACCAGCGCAGGCCACCGCGTGCGACGGAGCCGAAGCGCAGGTGCACGCCCTCGACCCGCGGCGAGTAGACGAAGATCTCGAACCGCGGCCGCGGCTGCGGCAGGTCACCGATGGCCTGCGGGTTCAGCTTCACCGCGAGGTACGGGCGGCGGTTGCCGTCCGCGTCGCGGTAGAAGTAGTTCGTCCGCAGCGTGGCGTTGATCAGCGTCAGCAGGCTGCGCAGGATGCGGTCCGCGTCCAGGCTCGTGACGTCGTCGATCAGCTTGCCGATGTCCGTGCTGAGCGCCTCGGTGCGGCTCACCCGCGTGCTCTCGTCCAGCGCGGGGTCGAACCTGGCCTCGAACAGGTCGACCAGTGCGTTCGCGACGTTCGTGTGACCGAGTACGGCGTCCTCGATGTAGTCCTGCGAGTACGGCGTGCCCGCCTGGCGCAGGTACTTCGCGTACGCGCGGAGCATCGCGGCCTGCTGCCAGGTGAGCCCGGCCTGCAGCACCAGCGTGTTGAACCGGTCGACCTCGGCCTCGCCGCGCCAGACGGCCGCGAACGCGTCCTGGAACCGCTGCCGGACGCTCTCCAGGTCGCCCTCGGCGATCTGGTCCAGCGTCGACTGGTCGATGCGCAGCCCGAAGTCGTAGATCCAGCACTGCACGCCGTCGTCGCGGGTGATCTCGTACGGCCGTTCGTCGACGACGATCACGCCCATGCGCTGCAGCATCGGCAGCACGTCCGACAGCGTGATGCCCGAGCCCGCGAGGAAGAGCTTGAACCGCCGCTCGCCCGGCTCGGCGTCCTCCGGGACGTAGAACACCATGTCGAGGTCGCTCTCGGCGAGCGACTCGATGCGCCGGAAGTCCTCGAGGCCGTCGCTGGCCGGGAAGTCCTCCTTGTACGCCTCGGGGAAGACCGCGGCGAACCGCTGGCCCTGCTCGTTGGCGGACTCGGTGCCCAGCTCGCCCGTGTCGCCCAGCACGGCCTCGACCATGCGGTCGTCCCAGCTGCGGACGGCCTCGGCCAGCAGGTTCTGGATGTGCTGCGTGTCCGGCTCGGTCGCGCGGTTCGGGTCCGTGTGCACCATGAAGTGCACCCGAGCCAGCGCCGACTCACCGATCCGCGCGCTGTACTCGAGGTTCACGCCGCCGAGCTCGGCGAGCAGCACCTCCTGCATCGCGAGGCGGCTGGTGGTCGTGTAGCGGTCGCGCGGCAGGTAGACCAGGCACGAGAAGAACCGGCCGTACGGGTCGCGCCGCAGGAACAGGCGGAGCCGGCGGCGCTCGGCGAGCGCGATGACGCCCGTCGTCGTCTGGTACAGCGTGTCCGCGTCGACCGAGAACAGCTCGGTGCGCGGGTAGTTCTGGATGACCTCGAGCATCCGCTGGCCCGAGTACGACTGCAGCGGGAAGCCCGCGCGGTGGATGACGTCGCGCACGCGGCGCTCGATCACCGGGATGTCGAGCACGTCCTCGTGCAGCGCCGTCGTGCTGAAGACGCCGAGGAACCGGTGCTCACCGGTCACGTTGCCCTCGTCGTCGAACGTCTTCACGCCGACGTAGTACGGGTAGACGCTGCGGTGCACGCTGCTCTGCGCGCTCGCCTGGGTGAGGACGAGCAGCTCGGGGCTGAGCGCCTGCGCGCCCGCGTCCGGCCCGGCGGTGAGGCTGCGCGCCGCGAGGCTGTCCTGCCGCAGCACACCGAGCCCGCTCGCGAGCACGGCCCGCAGCGCGGCGTCGCCGTCCTCGCGCACCAGCTCGTACTGCCGGTACCCCATGAACGTGAAGTGCCCGTTCGCGAGCCACCGCAGCAGGTTCGCGCCGTCGGTGGTCTCCTCGGAGTCGCGCTTCTCCAGCTCGTCCGCGAGCTGCAGCGCGGTGCCCGCCATCTTGTCGGTGTCCTCGACGACCTCGCGCACGTCCGTCAGCACGGTGTGCAGCCGCGTCTCGAGCTCACGAGCCCGATCGGGGTCGGTGATGAGGTCGACCTCGATGTACATCCACGACTCGGCCAGCGCGTCCACCGGAGGCGCCGCGGGGTCGGCCTGCGGCAGGACCTCCTGCAGCTGCCCCGTCACCGGGTCGCGGCGCACCACGACGATCGGGTGCACGACCCGCTGCACCTGCACCCCGCCGCGGGTCAGCTCACTGGCGACCGAGTCGACGAGGTACGGCATGTCGTCCGTGACGACCTGCACCACCGTGACGGGACAACTCCACCCGTCGTGCGCCCGCGTCGGGTTGAGGATGCGCACACCGGCGCGACCAGGAACCCGGCTCTCGGCGAGCTGGTAGTTCGACCGCACCGCACCGACCAGGTCCACCGGGTCGTCGTCGTTGACTTCCTCGGCGGGCACGTGGCGGTAGTAGAGGCGGATGAGGTCGGTGAGTTCAGGGGCATTGGCGGCGGCCCGTTCGATCAGCTCGTCACGGACCTGCTCGGGACTGGCCGGTCGACTCTCCCCCTCGGGGGCGTCGGATCGGATCGGGGCTCCAGTCGAGGTCATCTTCAGGCGACTCCACGCTATCCGGCACCTCTGTGTGCCGGGTCCGGCTCCACCCTAGAGGGGGAGATGCCATTCACCGGCAACAGGTTGAGCTGTTCTTAACCTCTGAATCGTGGGCTGAATCGTGTCACACCGCGCGCGATCCGCATGGTGGAAGCGCTCGGAAGCGCTGGAGTTTGCGCTGCGGGTTGCGCTGGGGAAGCGATCACGAGCCGGGCAGTGTCCATCCACCGAACGGGGACTCCTCGACACGCCGGATGGGGCCCGTTGTCTCGGTGTCCGGAATCGCTGGTTCGACCGGATTCGCGGCGGGCCGGTCGGTGGGCAGCTCGGCCGGCCGGTCGGCGCGCTGGTCGAAGCGCTGGTCGACGGGCAGCTCGGCGGGCTGGTCGGTCGGCTGTCCCACCGGTGTGATCGGGCCCGTCGACTCCGGGTCCCGCTCCTCTTGCTCTTCGTCCCTCTTGCCCGTCTCGTAGGCCACCAGTGCCTCGGCCAGCAGTTCGGCGAGGCCCATGTCGCTCGACCTGCGTCGTGAGCTGGGCAGGCTGGGGTCCTTCGCCACCGCTTCGGCCGGGGCGGGCTGGGGCGCGCCGGGACTCGTGACGGGCTGGCCGGGTGTGCCCTGTGCGGTGTCCGGGGTGTTGTGCCCGCTCTGGGGTGCGCTGAGCAGGAAAGGCGTGGGCTGAGCTGGGTCCGGCGTCTGCGCGCCATGGCCCGCGTCGAACTGGGCGGGCGTCGTTGGGGCCGGCTGCGCCTGGCTCGTGCCGAACTGGGGCTGGGCGGCCGGGTCGTACTGAGGCTGCGTGGTCTGGCCGAAGGTGGGCTGACCCTCCGGGCCCTGACCGAAGGTCGGCTCTGGCTGCGCGGCCTGACCAAAGGGTGGCTGAGCCTCTGCGGCCTGACCAAAGGTCGGCTGACCTTGCGGGGCCTGACCGAAAGCGGGCGGAGCCTCGGCGGCTTGACCGAAGGTCGACTGCCCCTGCACACCCTGACCGAACGTGGGCTGGGCCTCTGCGGCCTGACCAAAGGTCGGCTCCGGCTGCGCGGCCTGACCGAAGGTCGGATGACTCTGCACGCCCTGACCGAACGTGGACTGACCCTGCACACCCTGACCGAACGTGGGCTGAGCCTGCACACCCTGACCGAAGGTCGGCTCAGGCTGTTCGGCCTCGCCGAAGGTCGGCTGAGCCAGCGTGGGCTGCCCGAAAGTGGGCTGAGCCTCTGCGGGCTGACCGAAGGTTGGCTGAGCCTGCGCGGCCTGGGCCGAGTAGGGCTGCCCGAACTGGCCTGGGGTCTGTCCGGCCTGGGCCGCGTCCGGCAGCTGAGCCGGTCCCGGCTGCCCCGGATCCGACCGGGTCGGCGAGGTCAGGCCGAACGAGGCACCGCTCTGGTACTGCCCCGGCTGCGGCGACTGTCCTGGCTGAGCCAGATCCGGCCGCGCCTGCTCGGGCTGAAACGCATCCGGTCGTGCCTGTGCCGCCTGGGCTCCGGGCGGCGCCGACACCTGCCACGGCTGCTGAGGCTGGTCTACTCCGGGCTGGGCGTATCCCGACTGGGCATAACCCAGCTCGGTGTATCCCAGCTGGTCCCCTCCCGGCTGCGAGTACGCCGACTCCGGTGTCCCGAAGCCACTGGACGCCGAGGAGGCAGAGGCTTCTGGCTGCGCGACCTGCACCCAGTCCGACTGGGGCGTGTCCGAGTCGCGGCCGAAGGGCTGCCAGGTGGCCGGGGGCTCGTCCTCGATGTCCGCGGAGCTCAGGAACGAGCTCGACAGCAGGTCGGGCTCCGGAGGCGTCGGGACCTCGTCCGGGACCGGCACCGACGGCACCGGGTCCGGCACGGGCGGCTGCTCGGGTGCGGGTGGCTCCGGGACCGGCTCCGGCACCGGGCGCTTGACGGGCTCGGGTTCTGGTTCGGTCTCGCGTTCCGGCTGCGGGGCGGGGATGCGGCTCGCAGGCTCGCCGAATGCCGATTCCTGCTCGCCCGGCTGACGACCGAACGCCGCCGCCAACCCGGACGAACGACGACCGGCACGCCCCACCGGCGGTGCCTCGAACCCACTGGGCTGCTCGTCGGAAGGTGCCTCGAACGCCAACGCCTCGAAACGCGCCCGCGTGCCGAACGGATCCGAGCCCGGAGCCTCGAAGCTCGGCACGTCAGAAGCCGGCGCCTCGAACTCCGAACCGCCGGCGGACGAGTCCGTCGATGGTCGGCCGAAGTCGGCGCCGGGCCAGCCGGAACGCGGGTCCTCCGACGCACGGCCGAAGCCGACACTCGGGCCATCGGCACGCGGATCGTCCGACGCACGACTGAAGCCAACACCCGACCCATCGGAACGCGACTCGTCCGACGCACGGCCGAAGCCGACACTCGGGCCGTCGGAACGTGAGTCCTCCGACGCACCACCGAAATCAAAGCCCGACCCATCAGAACGCGAGTCCTCCGACACGCGACCGAAGTCGACGCCCGGCCCGGCGGAACGATTTTCCTCTGCTCGGCGGCCGAAGTCGGGCACCTGTGCGTCTGGATTCAGGCTCGCTTGCTCGCGGCCGAAGTCGAAGCTCGAGCCGGGGCCCTGTGCGTCGGGGCTCGGGTCCGGCCGCGCGCGCCCGAAGTCGTAGCCCTGTTCGTCAGGGGTCGTGCTCGGTTGCGGCGGTCCGAAGTCGGGCGTCGGCCCGGCGGTGCGCGAATCCTCTGTGTCAGGCGTTCGACCGAAGTCGAAGGCCGGGGTGTCCGACCGGGCTCCCGAGTCGCTCTGGCCGAAAGCGGCGCCCAGGCCAGAGAAACCCGACGGCGACCCGAAGGTCGGAGTGTCGGCGGGTGACGCGTCGGAGTCGTCGGACGGCCCGTGCGCGAACGCCGCTGCCAGGCCGGACGGGCGGGCCGAGGCGGGTGGGTCGATGTGCGGCTCGGCCGGTTCCTGGCCGTAGGGCGTCGTGTAGGACGAGCGCGGCGGGCGGGACGGCAGGCCGTCCGGGCCCACCACCGGCTGGACGGCCGTCGTCGGCTCGAAGTAGTTGTGCGGCAACGGGTCCGGGGTCAGCGGGTCCGGGGTCGCCGGCTCGTCGGGTTCAGCGGAGCGGAGGTGGGCGGGGGCCTCGACGCGCCACTGCTGGGGCTCAGCGGAGTCCTCGTCGGGTTCTTTCGCGCGGCGTCTGCCGCCCTGGCGCAGGCCGGCGGCTTTGAGCATGTCCATGACGCTCTCCGACTGGGGCGCGGCGGGCGGCTCGAGCTCAGGTGTCTGCGCGCTGTCGTCGTCGACGTCGCCCGCGGCGACTCTGGCCGCGCGGCGGCGGCCGCTGATCATCGCGCCTGCCGACGCGATGAGGCCCGCTGCGGGGACGGTGCGGTCGGACGGTTGCTGATCCACCGAGTCGGATGCCTTGTCCTCTGGTTCGCCGAATGGCTGCACCATGCGCCAGCGGTCGGCTGCGTGCGCACGTGCCGCTGACAATCCTTCCACGGTCATGTCTTCGGCAGCTCGGCGCACTCGCTTGACCTTCAGGCCCTCGCCTTTGCGCACCTGGACCGGGCGCCACTGGCGCAGCTGCTGCTTCAGGTCGGCGGGCAGCGCCTCGTCGGCCGCCGGCGGGCGAGGTGGGCCGCCGTCGGAACGCAGCAGGTCAGCCAGCTGCTGGTGCAGGCTCGACGGCTGGCGGTGCACGCCGGAGAACTCGGCCGCGAGCCGGGCCCTGACCGAGTACACGGCGCGGGCGCGGCGGCGTTCCGCGGCGTGTGCCGCGCGCAGGTTCGTGAGGGCGTCGGTCAGTTCGCCGGACACCTCGTGCACGTGCGCGAGCGCCAGCAGGCTCTCGGCGAGCAGGGTGTCCAGCTGGTGGCGTTCGGCGCTCGAGGCCGCCTCGCGCAGCATTTCGCGCGCGACGTTGATGCGGCCCGCGGGCAGGTGCACGCGGGTCGCCAGCGCCAGCCGCAGCCAGCCCGCGGTCGACGCCGACGGTGCGCGCACCGGGCGTTCCAGCAGCGGGCCGCCCGCCTGGCTGGCGTCGGACAGCTTGTTCGCGTCCATCAACGCGCACACCAGTTCCAGGGTCAGGCGTCCGCGCGCCTGGCCGCTGTCCGCCGCGGGGTCGGCCTGGTTGAGCAGGTCCAGGCCCTCGCGGGCGGCACCGATCGCGGCGGGGATGTCGCCCCACCGGCGGAGCTGGGCGGCTGACACCGCGCGGAGCAGTCCGCGCAGCAGCAGCTTCGTATCCGAGTCGAGGATCGTGTCGGCCGCGTACAGCCGGTCCGCCTCGTTGAGCGCGTACGCGGGCTCGTCGCCGCGGCCGACGGTCACGATGCACTCGCTCGCCTCGACCAGTGCCGCGGCGCGCAGGGCGTACGGCACGCCCTGCGCCTCCAGCACGGGCCGCACCGCGGCGAACCCGGTCAGCGGTGCTCCCACCGACCGGGCGCACCCGGCGAGCTCGATGCGCAACAGCCACGCCGTCTGGTGCTCGGCCGCCGTCTCGGCGGCCTTCAGCGCGTCCAGCGCCCGGTCGGCGATGCGGACACCGCGGCCGATCCGGTTGCTGGCGAACACCACCAGCGCTTCAGCCTTGAGCCGGTCAGCTTCGTCGCGGCGGGAAGCGGCGAGCGCGAGAGCGCGCTCGCCGAGCACCAGAGCGAGTTCCGGTGCCTGCCAACGCAGCCGCCAGGCGGGCACGACCAGCGCGCTCACCTCGACGTCCACCTGCGTCTCGCCCCTGGCCGCCACGACGTAGCTGTCCTGCCCCTCAGTCGCGTGTCAGCTTGCGGTAAGTGACACGGTGCGGCCGAGCGGCTTCAGCACCCATGCGTTCGATCTTGTTCTTCTCGTAGCCCTCGAAGTTGCCTTCGAACCAGTACCAGGCGGACGGGTTCTCGTCCGTGCCCTCCCACGCGAGGATGTGGGTGGCGACGCGGTCGAGGAACCACCGGTCGTGCGAGATGACCACGGCGCAGCCGGGGAACTGCTCGAGCGCGTTCTCCATGGAGCCGAGGGTCTCGACGTCGAGGTCGTTGGTCGGCTCGTCCAGCAGGATCAGGTTTCCACCCTGCTGGAGGGTCATCGCCAGGTTCAGCCGGTTGCGCTCACCACCGGAGAGCACGCCCGCCGGCTTCTGCTGGTCCGGCCCCTTGAAGCCGAACGCGCTGACGTACGCGCGCGACGGCATCTCGACGTTGCCGACGTGGATGTAGTCGAGTCCGCCGGACACGACCTCCCACACGTTCTTCTTGGGGTCGATGCCCGAGCGGTTCTGGTCGACGTAGGACAGCTTGACCGTCTCGCCGATCTTCACGTTGCCGTCGTCCGGCTGCTCGAGACCGACGATGGTCTTGAACAGGGTCGTCTTGCCGACACCGTTCGGACCGATGACGCCCACGATGCCGTTGCGCGGCAGGGTGAACGACAGCCCGTCGATGAGGACCCGGTCGCCGAAGCCCTTCTTGAGCTTGTCGACCTCGACCACGACGTTGCCCAGACGCGGGCCCGGCGGGATCTGGATCTCCTCGAAGTCGAGCTTGCGGGTCTTCTCCGCCTCGGTGGCCATCTCCTCGTAGCGGTCGAGGCGGGCCTTGGACTTGGCCTGGCGCGCCTTCGCACCGGACCGCACCCAGTCGAGCTCGTCCCTGAGCCGCTTCTGCAGCTTCTGGTCCTTCTTGCCCTGGACGGCCAGACGCTCGGCCTTCTTCTCCAGGTAGGTCGAGTAGTTGCCTTCGTACGGGTGGGTCTGACCGCGGTCGATCTCGAGGATCCACTCGGCCAGGTTGTCGAGGAAGTACCGGTCGTGGGTGACGGCGAGGACGGCACCGGCGTACTGGGCGAGGTGCTGCTCCAGCCACAGGACGCTCTCCGCGTCCAGGTGGTTGGTGGGCTCGTCGAGCAGCAGCAGGTCCGGCTTGCTGAGCAGCAACTTGCACAACGCCACGCGACGACGCTCACCACCGGAGAGCTTCGTGACGTCCGCGTCCGGCGGCGGACAGCGCAGCGCGTCCATCGCCTGGTCGAGCTGCGAGTCGATGTCCCACGCGTTCGCGTGGTCCAGGTCCTCCTGGAGCTTGCCCATCTCCTCCATCAGCTCGTCGGAGTAGTCGGTCCCCAGCAACTCGAGGATCTCGTTGTACCGGTCGAGCTTGACCTTGATCTCGCCAAGGCCCTCCTCGACGTTGCCCAGGACGGTCTTCTCCTCGTTGAGCGGCGGCTCCTGCTGCAGGATGCCCACGGTGTAACCGGGGGACAGGTAGGCCTCGCCGTTGCCCGGCGTGTCCAGCCCCGCCATGATCTTGAGCACGCTCGACTTGCCGGCGCCGTTGGGACCGACGACGCCGATCTTCGCGCCGGGGTAGAACATGATCGTGACGTCATCAAGGATGACCTTGTCCCCGTGCGCCTTGCGCACCTTCTTCATGGTGTAGATGAACTCGGCCATGGCCGCGATCGTAGAGCGGCGTCCGGAAGCTCCTGACCTCGGTCGGCGTGATCGCGCTCCCGGCCCCCGGATCAGGCGTCACCTTGTCGCGTGACCAGCCCGTTTCCGTTCGAACGTGAACGACTCTCGCCGACCGGTGCTCACCGGCACCGATCTTCGACCTTCCCTCCTTCGTGAATAGCTGTACGTGCACATCATCTCCGGACGCCCGCCGGATCGGGTGCGTTCCGCCACACCGGGCCGCGGATTGCCCGATCGGCGCAACGCCGGAACCACACCATCGCCGACTCGCATGTGGCATGAACCTCGACTCACGCGCTCGAAGATCGGTTCCATCAGAACGGGATCGTCTCGGACTCGGCCTGACACGCGACCGTCACCGACTCGTCCTCGGTGCGCGGAACCACGAGCGCGGAGGCATCGGGCGCGTTGAGCAGGGTGTGGCAGCGGCCGAGGTCGACGCCGAGCGAGACGGCCTCGATCTCGTAGAACTGACGGCGCTGCCCGTCCACTTCCTGGAACCTGTTCCGCAGCCGGCCGTGCACGAGCACCGGATCGCCCTTGGCGAGCGTCGCACTGGCGTTGTCCGCGAGCCTGCGCCAGCAGACGACGCCCAGGAACAGCCGGTCGCCGTCCTCCCAGTCCTGGGTCTGCTTGTTGTAGCGGCGCTCGGTCGAGGCGATGCGGAAGTTCGACACGCTCACACCCTCGCTCGTCTGGCGATGCGTGACGTCCGCGACGACGTAACCAACAACGGTGATCGGGGTTTCGTTCCAAGCCATGGTGTCCTCCTCGGGTTGCTGGGTCCAGCGTGCACCGCTGGATCGCCGGGCGGCGGCCTGACCTGCGCAGATGTGGACAACTCGACGACTGTGGACAAGTCGCGATCTTCAGCCCCCGACAGACGCGGGACTGTCGTACCCGTGTGGTAGCGCGACTGAGTGAGTGCTCACTCATTGACATGAGTGAGCACTCACTCATAAGCTGGTGCGGTGTCCGAGGAACCTCGCCGCCGCCGCGCGCCGGCCATGAGCGCAGACGACCGCCGCAAGGCGATCGTCCACGCCGCACTCCCCTTGGTGATCAAGGACGGAGCCAACGTGACCACCAGCCAGATCGCCACGGCTGCGGGGATCGCGGAGGGCACGGTGTTCCGCGTCTTCAAGGACAAGAGCGAGTTGCTCGCGAGCTGCATCACCGAGGCGTTGAAGTCCGACGAGGAGGTCGAGCGCATCGCGGCGATCTCCCGCGAGCTCTGCCTGGTCGACCGGCTGACCGAGTCGATCGACGCGGTGACGGGCTACCTCGACCGGATGTGGGGCGTGATGAGCGCCCTGCGCGACACGGGCTACCAGCCACCGGCCCACAAGCCGGGCGAGCACAAGGGCCCGCCGCTGGAGATGCGGCGCATCTCGCAGGCGGTCGCGGAGCTGTTCGACGGCGAGCAGGTCCGCGTCGACCCGGAGCACGCGGCACGGCTGCTGCTCGGACTCGTGTTCACGAACCGCATGCAGGGCAAGGGGATGGGTGAGACGGCCGCGGAACCGGCGGTGCTCGTCGAGCTCTTCCTGCACGGAGCACTGACCAGAGGGGGACAAGATGAGTGAGCTCATGATCGAGGCTTCGAACGTGAGCAAGACGTTCGGCGACGTGCGCGCGCTCGACGGCGTGAGCATCACGGTGCCGAAGGGCAGCGTGCTCGGTCTGCTCGGCCACAACGGCGCGGGGAAGACGACGCTCGTCAACCTGCTGACCACGATGCTGCCGCCGACGGACGGCGAGGCGAAGGTCGCCGGGTTCGACGTCGTGCACCAGGCGCACCAGGTGCGCAGCCGCATCGGGCTGACCGGGCAGTTCGCCGCGGTCGACGAGGCGCTGAGCGGGTTCGACAACCTGGTGCTGATCGCCAGGCTCCTGGGCGCGAGCAAGCGCCAGGCGCAGGCGCGGTCGGACGAGCTGATGGAGATGTTCGACCTCACCGACGCCGCCAAGCGCAAGGCGAAGACGTACTCGGGCGGCATGCGGCGCAGGCTCGACCTGGCCGCGAGCCTCGTCGGCAGGCCCGAGGTGCTGTTCCTGGACGAGCCGACCACCGGTCTCGACCCGTCGAGCAGGCTCGGCATGTGGGAGATCGTCGAGAAGCTCGTGTCCGACGGCACGACCGTGCTGCTGACGACGCAGTACCTCGACGAGGCGGACCGCCTGGCCGACTCGATCACCGTGCTCTCGCAGGGCAAGGTCGTGGCGTCCGGCACCAGCGCCGAGCTCAAGGCGCAGGTCGGCCAGCGCACCGTGACCGTGACGCTCGAGTCCGCGTCCGAGGTGCACGCAGCGTGCGACGCGCTCACGAAGATCGGCATGCACCCGGTCTCCGAAGGACTCACGATCACCACGCCCGTCGCGGCGACGCGTGATCTCGCGACGATCGTCCGCGCGCTGGACGACAACGGCTTGGAAGTGCACGACATCGCGCTCGGCGAGCCGACCCTGGACGACGTCTACCTGGCACTCGCCGCGGCATGAGGGGGAAACCAATGGCGACGATGACCTGGCAGGGCACCAACTACGGCACGCAGCTGATGGTGCTGACCGGCCGATCACTGCGGAAGTTCTTCAACACGCCCGCGCTGATCTTCTTCAGCATCCTGCAGCCGCTGATCATGCTGACCCTGTTCAGCCAGATCTTCAGCAGCATCACGTCGACGGCGAACTTCGCGCCGGGCATGACGTACGTGAACTACCTGCTGCCCGCGATCCTGGTGAACACGGCGATGCAGTCGTCACTGCAGTCCGGCGTCGGGCTCGTGACGGACATGAAGGACGGCGTGATCGCACGCTTCCGCTCGCTGCCCATCAGGCTCAGCACGGTCCTGCTGGCCCGCAACCTGTCCGACTCCGTGCGCACGGGCGGCCAGCTGCTCCTGATGATCGTGTTCGGCGTGCTCGTCTTCGGGTTCGCCCCGGCGGGCGGCGTGCTCGGCACGCTGGCGGCGATGGGACTCGCGCTCGCGGTCGGCTGGGCGCTCAGCTGGGTGTTCCTGGCGATCGGCGCGTGGGTGCGCAACGCCGAGCTGATGCAGAGCATCGGCTTCCTGGCGATGTTCCCGCTGATGTTCGCGTCCAGCGCGTTCGTGCCGACGGCCGCGCTGCCCAGCTGGCTGCAGGCGGTCGCGAACGTCAACCCGCTCACCTACGCGGTCGACGCGTCGCGCAGCCTCGCGCTCGCCCAGCCGGTGACCGGCGTGGTCGGCGCGCTCGTCACGAGCCTGACGATCGCGGTGATCGGCGCGGCGTTCGCGATCAGGGGTTTCCGCCGCCCGCTTTAGATTCGCGCTCAGCCAGTTTCTGCAACATGCGGTTGTAGGCCGCGAGGTCGGCGTCGTCATCGGCGTCGGCCTTGCGGTCCATCCGGCGGGCGTCGCGGTCGTCGGACCGCGCCCACTGCACGAGCAGCGCGACCATCACGATCAGCAGCGGGATCTCACCCGCCGCCCACGCGATGCCGCCACCGAGCCGCTGCTCCTCCAGCAGGTTCGCGACCCACGGCAGCGTCAGCGAGTTGTAGAAGTCCTCGCCGATCACGTTCTGCGAGCTCATCAGCACGACGCCGAAGAACGCGTGGAACGGGATGGACGCGAACAGCAGGCCGAGCCTTCCCAGTGGTGGCAGGCGGTTCGGCGCGGGGTCGATGCCGATCACCGGCCAGTAGAAGACGTAGCCGACGAGGATGAAGTGGGCGTTCATCGCGAGGTGCGCCCAGTGGTACGGCAGCGCCGAGTCGAACAGCCCGGAGAAGTACAGGCCGTAGAACGAGCCGACGAACAGCAGCAGCGCGACGATGGGGTTCGTCAGGAACTTCGCCACCGGCGACTGCACGAACGCGAGGATCCACTCGCGCGGCCCCGGCGGGTTCTCCTTGCCCGCCACGGGAAGCGCGCGCAGCGCCAGCGTCACCGGGCCGCCGAGCACCAGCAGGATCGGCGCCAGCATGGACAGGATCATGTGCGCTTCCATGTGCACGCTGAACATCGCGGGCGCGTACCGGCCCATGCCCGACGACGTGCCGATCAGCACCGCGAGGCACCCGGCCAGCCACGCGATCGTCCGGCCGACCGGCCACGCGTCGCCGCGCTTGCGCAGCCTGCGCACACCGGCCAGGTACAGCGCGCCGAGGACGAGCGCGACCGTGCCGAAGATCAGGTCGAAGCGCCAGTCGAACAGGATGCGGCCGAACGTGGGCGGCCCGGCCAGGTCGTAGCCGATCTTCAGCTCGACCGAGCTCGGCAACGGCCGGGAGTCGGCGGGCGGAGGCGTGCGGCTCAGCGCGGTCGCGAGGCCGATCGTCAGCATCATCAGCAGAACCTCGACGCCGGCGAGCCGCAGCAGCGCGTTCGACGAGCCTTCGACGACCTGCTTGACGCTCTTCTCGCGCTGGAAGTAGCCGACGACACCGAGCAGCAGCAGGCAGGCGATCTTGCCGACGAGCAGCCAGCCGTACGTGGAGGTGAAGAGGTCGCCGACCGAGACGCGCACGAACGCGTTCACGACGCCCGACACGGCCATGACGATCCAGCAGACCAGCGCCACCTTGGAGAACCGGGTCGTGGCGAGCGCGAGGTGGTCTCCCCCGCGTTTGCCGTGCGCCAGCAACGCGATCAGCCCGCCCACCCACAACGCGGCCGCGACGAGGTGGAACAGCAGGCTGTTCGTGGCCAGGTCGTGCGCGCCGCCGCTGGACGAGTGGCCGGTCACCGCGACCGGGACGAGCGCGAACACCGCGAGGAAGAACAGCGCGGTCGTCCACCCCCACGACAGCACCAGGCGGCAGCCGAGAGCGATGAGGCTCACGATCACCGCGGTGATCGCCCACGCCTTCGACTGCTCGATCAGGCTGGCCGTCGTGATCAGCTCACCGAGGTCGAACAGCTCGGTGACGGGCTGACCGACGGCGTCCGCGGTCGTGTACGGCACGGACAGCACGGCACCCAGCAACCAGAGGAGCGCGGACCAGCCGGCCATGCGCAGCCCCGCGTACCCGCTGGGCGCGAGCGTGCCGGAGTCGCGCGGTGGCACCAGGAACGCGGCGAGCAGCAGCGATCCGATGCAGACGGTCGCGCCCGTCTCGGTCAGCACCCGCACGACGAGCAGGCCGAACTGCTGGTTGCCCGAGAGCGTGCTCAGCCCGACGGCGACGAGCGCGGCGATGGCGAAACCGCAGGCGAGGAGGGGGACGAGTCCGGTGCGCTTGGTTGCCACGTCTGGAGCGTACGCAACCTCTACTGTTGATCGGCGTGAGCCGTTCTCGTCCCGTTCTCCTCCTGCTCATGGCACTCGTGCTGACCGGTTGCGCCTACTCGGTGCAGGGGTCACCCGCCCCCGGCGCGCTGCCTTCGTCGTCGTCGGAAGGGCCCAAGATCCCGACCACGTTCACCGTGGCGAGCGCCGATCCGTGCACGTTCCTCACGCAGGACGACCTCAAGCCGCTCGGGCCGTACAAGAGGGAGCCGAGGAGACAGGACGACCGGATCCAGCAGTCGTGCCAGTTCGTGCTGAACGACGGCAGCGACGCCGGGATCACCGTGGTGACGGCGGCCTACCTGCCGTACCAGGACGCGAAGGCGAAGCAGCGGCTCGGGCGCGAGGTGTTCGTCGAGAAGCACTCGACGTGGCTGACCTGCACGCAGCAGGGTCCGGACATGGTGTGCACGGCGGTCGTCGCCGTTCACCCCGAGCGGTCGTTGCTCGTCGCGCTCGCGTTGCACGGCGCGACCGAGGACAAGGTCGCGGCCACGTTGACCCCGCTGGCTTCCGCGGCGTTGAAGCGCCTGCCCGCCTGACGGGCGAGCAGCGTCGCCGGAATGATCAACGCGGTGACGAGGCCGACGAAGCCGAGCGCGATGGTGAGCGTGCTGGCGTGCGCCAGCCCGCCGACGATCGGCGGTCCGACGAGGAAGCCGGTGTAGGCGATCGTCGTGACCAGGCCCAGCTCGCGCTCGCCACCGGTGCCGTCCGCGCGCCTGCCGACGTCGCTCGCGAGGTCCATGACGACCGGGAACGAGAAGGCGAGCCCGAGCCCGGTGAGCCCGAAGCCGAGGTAGCCGGCCGCGGGGAACGGCACGAGCACGGCGAGCGCGAGACCCGTCGCCGCCACTCCCCCGCCGGCCGCGAGCAGGCGGTGCGGACCCACCTTGCGCTGGATGGGTTCGCCGAACAGGCGGGCGACGGCCATCGCGATCGAGAACCCGGCGTACGCGTACGCCGCCGCCGCTTCGCCCAGACCGCGTTCGCGCACCAGGAAGAGCGCGCTCCAGTCCGCTGACGCGCCTTCCGCGATGGCCGAGCAGAGCGCGATGCTCGCGAGCAGCCAGAGCACCGGGCTCTTCAGCACGGACTTCTGCGCGACGGGCTCGTCGCGGTGCTTCTCACCGACGCCGCCGGGCGCGTGCTTGGCGACCGCGAGCAGCATGACCAGTCCGATCGCCCCGGCCGTGACGAAGTGCCGCATCGGGTTCCACTGCGCCTGCGCGGCGGCCGCGGCACCGAGCGAGCCGAGCAGCCCGCCGAAGCTCCAGCCGGCGTGGAACTGCGGCATCAGCGGACGCTTCAACGCGCGGATCACCGCGACCGCGCCGACGTTCATCGACACGTCGACCGTCGCGACCGTCGAACCGAGCAGAACGAGCGCGAGCCCGAGCTGCAGCGGTGTCGTCGCGACCGCGAGCAGCGGCAGGACGAGCACGCTGAGGAAGCTGCTGCCGAGCATGAACGGCCGTGAACCGTAAGCCGCGCACAGCCGTGCCGCGATCGGTGCCGTGACGGCGAGCCCGATGCTGGCGCCGAGCAGTGCGAGCCCGAGCGTCGCCTCGTTCGCGCCGATCTGCGTGGCCAGCGCGGGCACGCGTGCCGCCCACGTGCCGAAAACGACTCCGTTCAGCACGAACACGACGAACACAGCGAGGCGGGCCATGTCCTCCAGCATGACTGAAGCGCTTCAGTAGATCCAGCCGTATGGGCTTCTTCTAGGGTGTGAGCGTGGACTCGGATCGACCTCGCAGGCCGACGCTGGACACCGTCGCCTCTGCGGTCGGGGTGTCCCGCGCGACGGTGTCGAACGCGTACAACCGGCCCGACCAGCTGTCGGCGTCGCTGCGCACGCGCATCCTCGAGACCGCCCGGTCGCTGGGCTACGCCGGCCCGGACCCGGTCGCCCGCAGCCTCGCGACCCGCCGCAACGCCGCCGTCGGCCTGATGCTGCCGCAGGGCCTGTCCGTCGCGTTCACCGATCCGTCGCTGTCGATCGTGCTCGACGGCCTCGCGTCCACCGTCGACGGCCACGACCACTGCCTCGTGCTGATGCCGGGCAACGACACCGGCGGCCCGCGCCCCGAAACGGTGTCCCGCGCCCAGGCCGACGTCGTCGTCGCCTACTCCCTGCCCGACTCCGCACCCGCCTTGTCCGCCGTTTCCGCCCGCGGACTGCCGCTTGTCGTGATCGACCAGCCAGTAATCTCCGGCACAGCTCGTGTCGAAGTGGACGATTCCGGCGGCGCCCGTTTGGCCGCTTCACATCTGCTCGCGTTGGGGCACAGCCGGTTCGGCATCCTGACATTCGCCCTGCACCCGGACGGTTACCGCGGCCCGGTCTCGTGTTCGCGGCGCGCCTCGATCCCGTTCCGGGTGAGCCGCGACCGCCTCACGGGTTACCTCGACGCTTTGGAGAATGGCGGGGTCGCGGCGGAGAATGTTCCGGTGTGGGAAGCGAGCGGCAGCGGTCGCGAGCTCGGTCGTGAAGGGGCGCGGTGGATGTTGACGCGCACCCCTCGCCCGAGCGCGCTGCTGTGCGCCTCGGACCAACTGGCGTTCGGCGCACTCCAAGCCGCCCGCGACCTCGGCCTCTCCGTGCCGGGTGACGTGTCGGTGGTCGGCTTCGACGACGTGCCGGAAGCCTCGGTGTCCGACCCACCGTTGACTACTGTGCGTCAACCCCTGGCCGAGAAGGGGCGCCTGGCGGGCCAACTGGCCCTGAAGTTACTGGCAGGCGCCAGACCGCCACGGGCGACGCGGCTCGACGTTTCCCTCATTTCGAGAGCCTCCTGCGCCCCATCGAAGTGATCCGCGTCACGTTTAGACCGATTTGATCACTCTTTTGGGCGCAGGCCGGAAACGGTCGATCGACTCCGGACGATGTGTCCGTTGGGGAGGCACCACCGCTACGGCGGGTGGCGGCCTGCTCCGCAAGCCTCCGTAGCTCAGTGGAGAGAGCGAGGGACTTCTAATCCCGAGGTCGCAGGTTCGAATCCTGCCGGGGGCGCTCAGCGCCTGTTCAGCACGTCATGGGCCGATCTTCCACAAGATCGGCCCAGTGCTTGTCCAGTTGTTTCAGTCAGCAGGCCTTCCAGCGGTCGCGCGGCCGTCTCGCCGACAGTTCCGCGGTTCATGTACACGTCCTGGGTCATGCTGACCTGGGCGTGACCGAGGTAGTCGGCGATCTCCCGTGCCGTGAGCCCCGCCGCATCGAGCTGGGTCGCGACGAGGTGCCGGAACGCGTGCGGGTGCAACCCCTCCCATTCCGACCCGGCCAGCACCTTCCGCAGCCTCTTGCGGGTGTTGTCCGGATCCTGTAGTCCTCCCGTCGAGGACGGAAACACCCACCGTGAGGTTGCAAGCACTCGCCGTTTCCGAAGCGCATCCATCGCCCAGGTCGGGATCGTGAGCGTCCGCATCCCCGCCGCCGACTTCGTGTGCTCCTGGACGTACAGGCCCACACCTGTCAGCCGGATCACGGTCCCTTCCAGGAGCATCGTGTTCGAGTCCTCACGCACGCGCGGCCAATCGAGTGCGAGAAACTCGCCCAGTCGCGGCCCCACCGCCGCGAACATGTCCACGAGGTCGACCAGGTCGAACTGCTCCGCCTTTGGGTGAGCTGCCAGGTAGGCGCGTAGCCGCAGGAAGTCGTCCCACGTGATTCTGGTGAGTCTCGCGGCCGGCGTCTTCGGCTTCTTGCTCTCCCCCAGCGCGCCAACCTCGCGGAGCGGGTTCGTGTCCAACGCGTCGTAGCGGACGAACATGCCCATGATTCCGGTCAGAACCACCTTGGCGTGTTTCGCGCTGCCGAGACCCGCCTTGTCACGGATTGCCCTGAGCACGCGCTCAGCCGTTGCCACCGTGACCTGACGGCCGAGCAAGGCGCCCACCGGCTCGCGGAGATCCCGTTCCCACGATTCGCGGTACGTCCGCTTCGTACGCGCCGCTTTGCCAGATTCGTCCAGCTCACGGAGCCACATATCCGCGACCACATCGACCCTTGTCTGGTCGGCGACTTCCTCCCCCACGACTGCCCGTGCTCGATCCCTCAGGGCTGTCTTGAGATTGTTCTTGGCCCCGGTGTCACTCGTGCCGGTGCGTTCGACGCGTCGGAGCACCCCGTCATAGTCGCGGTAGTTGGTTACCGCCCGGACCTTGCCGCCCTTGAGCGGGTAGCACCTGATCTCGCCGTAGGTGCCGACCTCCAGTCGCGGCCGCGCCATCACCCCACCCCGGCAGGCTGTGCCTCGAACCAGGCTTGGACGTCTTCGGGGACGTAGCGGACGTATTTGCCGACTCGCCTACCGGGCGGGCCGTACTTCTTGGTGCGCCATTGGTAGAGGGTCTGCACGGGGATGCCGAGGAAGTCGGCGACGTCGGCGATGCTCCAGAGCTTGCTCATGATGCGTTCTCCCTTGCGTAGGTGCGTTGGCGTTGTTCCCTTCGGCCCTCGGCGATGGCCAAGGCGAGTTCTCGTTCCGCGTCGTCGGCGTAGCCGGATCCGGCGTAGGCCCAGTCGTTGACGACGGTCACCGCGTCGGCGTCGAAGCCGAGGCGGTCGAGGGTTTCGGCGGCGCGGAAGGTGCGGCGTTCGCCCCGGATCTGTTTGAAGGTGGTGCTGTAGCGCTGGGACTTGCTGAGGAAGTGGCCGCGGAAGCCGAGCATGTGAGCCCACTTGCGCAGGTGCAGGTCCTCATAGAGCGGCAGGGCGCCGAGGTCCCAGGCGGTTTGGATCATGCGGCGGTGATGCTCGGAGACGGGCAGGAACTCGATGTCCAGTTCGGACCGGATCGGCCGGTCGGCGGCGTGGCTCTTGCCGGTGCCCTTGGTGGCGTACTTCGCCACGTACGCGGCGAGCCGGGATTCGCTGATCTCGCCGTCGTTGTCTTCGAGCTGGTGGGCGTTGCTGGGGCGGATGTGGCGGACGTCGACCTGCTCACCCCAGACGAGGCGAAACGGCTGCCCGTCCGGGCGGGGTACCTCGAGGGAGACCGCGCGGGCGGCGAGCTGGACGCAGTGCTCGACGAGCTCGGCCGTCGCCCATTGCGGGGTGGGGTCGTGGGCGCCGTCGGGTCCGTCGATGCGGATGACGGCGTGGAAGTGCACGAGACCGCGCCGCTGGTACTCCGCGACCTTGGCGTACGAGAGTCGGGCGTGGTGCTTGAACTCCCGTACGGGTATGCCGGCCGCGTGAGCGAGGGTGCGGCGGAGGGTTTGGGCGAAGCGGGCCCAGAGGGCGCCGACGTTGGCCTGCCACAGGATCGAGCCGACGTAGTCGTAACCCTCAGCGTCGATCGGGGCGCTCAGGTTGGGGTCGGCGGGGCGGTGCCAGGCTCCGCAGGCGCAGGGCTGGGTCTTGCCGCGGCTGCTCTTGCGTGCGGAGTGGACCTTGCCGAAGCTCGGGGCGGTCAGCGTCGCGAACACCCTGCGCTTGTCGGACACGGTGAGCGGGACGCCTTTGGAGCCACCGGCGAGTCCGGCGTGCATGAGGTGGTAGGCGTCGGCGGCGTAGCGGTCCGAGCAGGCGGGGCAGACGGATTCGCGGCGGTTGCCGCAGGGGACGAAGACGTCTCCGCCGTAGTGGGCGAGGACGCGTCCGGTCTGGGCGTGGTGGAGTTGCCAGGCGCCGAACAGCTTGATCGGCTGGGCGCACCCGCCCGTGCGTTCGACCTTGTCGCGCCAGTCGCGGTAGTCGGCGGCCCGCAAGCGGGCGGTGATGCGGTCCTCCAGGGTGGGCAGCACCGGGTGGCCCTCCTTTCGCTTGTGGCAGAACAGGAAGCGGGGCACGGCTCAGGGGAGTGGCCGTGCCCCGCTCATGTGGGCAGCAGAGGGGATGTGCTGCCGGAGTCAGGTGAAGACGTGCCCGTTGCGGGCGGTGATCTCTGCGGCGATCTGAGCGGCCATATCGGGCTTCACGCGGACCACGGCCTGCACGTCGTCGACGGTCAGTTCCCGGCCCTTGGCGGCGAGCGCGGCTGCTTTGGCCTTGACCGGGGTGAGGATCGAGTCCGGTAGCCGCAGCGCGGTACCGGTCGCCAAGGCAGCGGACGGAGTCGGCACGGTGTGTGGTGCTGGGGTTGCGGATTCGGCCGGCATCGCCGGACGTGCCTGGTTGGCGTCGTGGTAGGCGCGGGTGATCGCTTCGTTGAACATCTGCTGGATCACCGGCATGACCTCGGCGACGCCGAACACCACGATCGGCACGATGAGGTGAATGGCCAGGTTCCCCGCGTCGAACGGCTCACGCCCGGTGGCCCAGGGGGCGATGGCGGGCCAGACGTTCATCACCAGTGTGGAGGTCAGTAACACCTTCTTGAGGCGGCTGACCCACACGTCGGCGAGCGTGATCCCGCGGGACAGGATCTCGGCTTCGAACATCAGCAGCATGATGAGGATTCCGGCGAGCATCGGTTCCGCGAGCCAGGCCGCTCACCACAGCGGGTCGTTCATGGTGCGGTGACCGGCCAGGAAGTCCTGGACACCGCGGCCGAGCGCGAGGAAGAACCACATGCCGCGGGCGATCAGGCGGCGCTGGGACTCGATCCGGACGGCGACCATGTCCGGATCGTCGACCAGGATTCCGATCGTTTCGGACACCCCTCGCATGGCGGCCGGGGCGCTGTTCGTCGACGGTGACCGAGTCCTGCTGGTGCGGAAGACCTACGGCGAACGCTGGGATCTCCCAGGAGGCTACGTCGACTGCGGTCCCCTCGGTGATGACGCGCAGAGCATCCAACTCGACCGCCAGGAGCTCGATCAGTGGGAGTGGGTTCCGGTCGACGAGCTTGCCGAGCGCACGATCCCGCGACTGGCGCGACGAATCCAGCACGCGTACGAAGCCTACGGTTCAGGCACGGTCGCGTATCTCGAGCACGGCGCTTCCCCGACGTCAGCGGGGCGCTAGACAGAGTGCAGCTGCTCCAGTCGCGACGAGGTGACCCATCGGGCGGCCAGCGCCAAGCCTTCGATCGTGCATAGGCGCTAGCCGCCCACCTCACGTCAGCCTTCGTACCGCAGCCAGCGCAACTTGCGGGTCACGATATAGCCGACGCCATCGCTGGCACAGGAGCAGTTGACCGGCGTCCAGTGCAAGTCACCTCCATGTGAGCCGAAACACGACCGAACTTCCTCGCCCGCGTACTTGGTCTTACGGACGACAGAATCTTCGGACGGGTTCTCTCGAACATAGGCGTTCTCGGTGACGACGAATACGTCACAACCTGCTGCACTGGCTGGCGAGGCGCCGATAGCGAACAGCGCCGAAATTGCTCCCGTTGTCAGCGCCGTGGCGGTGACTAACCGGACCAGCTTGTTCATGGGGCTCCTGTCGTTGAGCGTGATGTTGCCCGTGAACGATACCGGTTGGATCAACCTTCATGACACCGGAGTCGGTTGCACACTTCCCATGTCCGCCAGACATGAAACGTTTTCACATTACTCGTTGACGCGCTGTGCGGGATTTTCGACTTTATGGGTTGCCCTGCTCACCCCATGCCCGTATCCCTCGCTGGACACACTCACCTGACGAGAAGGCGTAGCAACAGCTGCCGTGTTCAGAGTTTCTTTCTTCATCAAGGCGGCCCCTGCGGGGCCGCGCACCGCTGTGCTTGAGCCCGCTTCGACAAGGGCCAGGGACCCGGCTCCGCCACCCTGGCCCGCCGGCGGGCGGAGGCGCGATCAGCTTCGGTAATCGCCGCAGTGAAGATCCCTGAGCCGAGGTCCCGACCACCCAATAGGTGCATCCCTGTCGAGCCTGCGGTCCAGCCTTACGCTGGCCACTGCGACAATCCAGCAATGGTGATCGACTGGTCGTCTCCTCGGTGGGTACCCGTAGGACTTCTGCTCGGCATACTGGGGATTGTTCGCGTGGTGGTTCGCGCGCGGGTCCAGGTTGTACGTTACGGCAGCAGGGACCACAATAACGCCCGGTTCCAAGCACAATAAGATTGACATGCTTTACGATGGTACTCCAATTGAGCGAATAACCCAAAGCACAGTATGGATCTGGCTTGGAGGGCGCAGTGTAATCAAGGGGAGCGATATCCTCCCTACGGATCGAATAGTTCTAAACATACGCGACTGTGCACACTTGCTGGATATCGCAGTCGCACGTCAGACGAAAGCCACAAACAACGTTCGACTAACACGATTGGAGGATGAACCGTCCTCGATATGGTCCAGCACCCAACCAACCGTACGGGTAGCGATTGATTTTGACTATCTTCACCCAAGGCAAGGGTTTGCGATCGATATCTACCATACCGCATCCACCCCGGAAGCCGTTGAAGTATGCGGCACAGTTATGGGAATACCGAAGGACTTCAAGCAGATTCGCGCAGGATCACGCATGGCTCTGACCATTGGCCCGTTGAGCATCGGTGCGATGACGATACCCAGCAGTCGCATACCGCTACATCTCCGCTATGGAGATGAGCGATTCGTGACAGCAATCCAGAGATCAGTTCAAGCCTTGTCGCGCCCATAGCGGATCTCCTGAGTGGCTAACGTATGTGGGCGGCCTACACCGCCGGGGACGACAGGGGCGCGCAGTGTGTCCGGCCGCCCCTCCAACCTCAAGGGTGCTTCGCATCGCTGCGCGACGACCCTCGGCCACCCTTGACCTTGGAGCCTCTGCGACCTACCAGCAGGAGTGGGGCAGGCGGGGCCTGCCGAGAGTGCGCGCGCCCCTGCCGTCCCCTCCCAGCGTGGTCAAGATCAAAGCCACACTTAACCCGCCACAAACGACCGCAGATGACAGCGCCAGATCATCCACAGTGGTCATTCGCTTTCGCGATCGTCGCTGCTAACGGCCGTCCATGCCACACAACGAGCAGCGACGAGAGGTGTGGATTCCCAATCCCGAGGTCGCAGGTTCGAATCCTGCCGGGGCACCGCAGTTCAGATCGATTCAGGAGGATTCGAGGCACCTCGAATCCTCCTGATCCCGCGGTCAGCGTGGCAGCAATGTGGCAGTTTGCGGGCCACAGTGGACCGTCACTCCAGCCGCATGAACACCACGAGTCACGCGGCGGTCGAATTCTCGACACTGTGAGTGCATGCAGCACTACGCAACGTCACGCGCGCGCACTTCGTTCAACTACCATCAACGCCCGGCTGCATGCCGTCATGGCTCAGATCGACGACACCGAGGCGAGCCAGGTCGCCGCACTGACTGGCCTCTCGCCCGAGCGCAGCGCCGAACTGGGCGGAGTACCCGAGTAACCGATGGCCGTACGACCCGCACTGCGATGCCTGACCCACGACCTCGCACTGCTCATCCCCACGGCCGACGTCGCGCTCGATGAGATCGAACACCCGCTGCTCGCCAAGGCTCCGTTCAATTCAGTGAACCTGCTGGGCTGCGCGAACGCATCCTGCGATCCCGTGTACGTCTGGTGAAGCAAGTCTGTCGTGCGATTGGTCATCCATAGTGGACTCAACGAAAGCCGCGGATTCGCGGTCGCCTGGGCGCTTCAGCCATCTCGGCGTGGCCCGGTTGGAGCCACGCGGAGGATTGACGACCCGGTTGAACAGGGAAGACGTCCTGACGCTCTCCGTCGAAGACCGGGCACGATGACACGTTCTTCCCGAACTGCAACCAGGCCGCAACCGGGCTCGCATCCCACCGAGTACACCGTGGGATCACCTGCCCGACGCCGGACTTGGTCCGGCGAACGACTCGACTGACTGGAGCGCCGGATGGTTCGGTTGTCGCCGTCTGATCGCGGTGCGGCCGCGGTGGAGTTCGCTTTGGTGGTACCGGTTCTGGTCGCGTTCCTGCTCGGCATCGTCGAGCTCGCCCGTGTCTTCATGGCTGACCAGGACGTCGCCACGGCCAGCCGTGAGGGTGCTCGCTACGCGCTGAGCGCCAAGCGCTTCGGGGACTGCGCGGGCGTTCGTGCCGCCGCAACGAGACTGGCCGCTCGCTCAGGTGGGTCGGAACTCACCGTGACGATCGACTACGACCACGGGCCCGGCACGGCGACGTACGCGTCGTGCCCCGTGCAGACGGTGGGTTCCGCCGACCGGATCGTCATCACGGTGTCCGGCACCGTCAGCCCCATCGTTCCGTTGTTCGATCCGGTCACCGTCAGCTCGACAACACGACGTTCGGTGGGCGCGTGAAAAGCGACCGGGGGGCGATGGCGGTCGAGCTCGCCCTGCTGCTGCCTGTGCTGTTGGTCGTTCTCGCGGGGGTGGTCGACCTCGGCGACGTCCTGCGCGTCCAGGTGCTGCTCCAGGACGCCGCGCAGGACGGCGTCAGCTATGCCGTCCGCCATCCGGGTGACCCGGCGCAAACACGTCAACGGGTCCTCGCGGCGAACACCGAGTTGGCCATGGACGCCGTGGTCGACTGCTCGGCCGGCCCCGTCGTGCGGGTCCGGGTCACCCACTCACACGACTGGCTCACCGGTCTGCTGTTCACCCAGCCCTTGGGGATGACAGCCGAGGTGCACGGAGACGTCCTGTCCACGAACAGTTGCGTGAGCGGCTGATGACCGGCCGGGACAACGGCGCCGTCGCGACCATCGTCGCCCTGTGCGTCGCCTTCGTGTTCATTCCACTGCTCGCGGTCACCGTGGACGTCGGCCGCGTCCTCGTCTCGCGCAGCGCCGTGCAGAACGCGGCCGACCACGCGGCGATGGCGGCGGCGTGGGCATCATGCGACGGCGAGGACCCCGTCGCCGCCGCGACGGCATCCGCCGGCCGCAACGGCTTCTCCGATGACGAAGTCGAGGTCGTCGACCGCGGCCAGGGCAGCCTGGGTGTGGTGGTGAGTCACGGTGTCGACGGTGTCTTCTCCCCTGTCGTCGGCGTGGAGACGGTGCCGGTGTCGGCGCGGGCCGCCGCGAGCTGCTCGAGCGAGCCGATCACCGCACCCGTCATCTACGCGCACAGCACGTGCCAGGAATCGCTCGCATGGGCGGGCAACGAGAACCACGTGAGCGGTGCCGTTCACACCAACGGACGACTGGCGGTCACCGGCAACCTCAACGTCCAGTCCGGTACGGCGACCTACTCGGGATCGATCTACTCGGCGGGCAACCAGAACACGTGGAGCCCGGCGACGCCGTCCCAGGTGCCCGCCCGCACCTGGCCGCTCACGCTCGACGTCAACGACTTCGACAACGGTGGCCGCTACACCACCAGGCCCGACTACGTGTCCGCGCCCGGCACCACGACGATCAGCGCGCAATGGTTGCGGCAGAAGGGGCATCTCATCGGCACCGCGCTCGCGCCGAAGATCTACTACACCGATGGGAGGGTCGACATCTCCGACATCGGGATCACCGGGACCGCGACGTTCGTCGCGCGCGGTGACATCACCTTCAGCGGTGTCAACATCAGCGTGCAGCCGCACTTCGCCAACATCTCCGCCTTCAGCGCCAAGGGGACGGGCGGTTGCGGCACGGACGGCGTCAGGCTGATCGGCAACTACGTCAGTCTGGCAGGCATCGTCCACGCACCGCGCGGCAACGTCTACCTGGCCGGCAACTACAACAGGATCGACGGCACCGTCATCGCGAACCAGATCACCTTGTACGGCAACAGGCTGACCATCAACACCGGCGTGGGTGCGACCATCCCGGGCACCCCGCGCATCGCACTGGACGCCTGGGACGACTGACGTGATCTGAAACCGTCGCTCGGAGGTCTGCAACCGAGTTGCACCCGACCTGCAACCGACAGCTACCGGCGTTCACCGCCACACTGGTCGAGCCTGGTGATCTCAACCGCTGCAGAGGGGAGATCCCAGTGCTCGTTTCTCGTGTCGCCACGGCGTTGACCACCGTCGCGATCGGACTGACCGCGGTGGTGGGGGTGGCCGGCGCCACCGACGAACCGATCCGGCCGACCATCGGAACCCCGGTCCGCGACCGCTACATCGTGGTTCTCGAGGACAACCTCACCATGTCCTCCACGAACGCGGCGTCGGACCTGACCCGCAGGCACGGCGGCAAACTCCGTCAAGCGTGGTCCGCCGCGCTCAACGGGTTCTCGCTCGACATCACCGAGGAAAGGGCGCAGCGCATCGCGGCGGACGACCGCGTCGCATACGTGGAACAGGTCGTCGAGGTGAACGTCACCGACACCCAGGCCGGTGCGACGTGGGGCCTGGACCGCCTGGACCAGAAGGCTCTTCCGCTGGACGCCAAGTACAACTACGGCACCACCGCGAGCAACGTCACCGCGTACATCCTGGACACCGGTATTCGCACGTCGCACGTCGACTTCGGTGGGCGGGCGTCGGTCGGGTACGACGC
Source organism: Lentzea tibetensis (assembly GCF_007845675.1). Taxonomy (GTDB): domain Bacteria; phylum Actinomycetota; class Actinomycetes; order Mycobacteriales; family Pseudonocardiaceae; genus Lentzea; species Lentzea tibetensis. The sequence goes on from NZ_VOBR01000009.1 coordinate 289,522, forward strand.
CGTCGGTGACACGTACAAGGGTCAGGACTGCCAGGGGCACGGCACGCACGTGGCGGGCACCGTCGGCGGCGCCACCTACGGGGTGGCCAAGCGGGCCAAGCTGGTCGCGGTGCGGGTGTTGAACTGCCAGGGCTCCGGCACCAGCGAGATGATCATCAACGGCATCAACTGGGTGACCCAGAACGCGGTGAAGCCCGCGGTGGTCAACATGAGCCTGGGTGGTGGCGCCAACTCGGCGATCGACCAGGCGGTGCGCAACTCCGTCGCGTCCGGCATCACCTACGCGGTGGCCGCGGGCAACGGCGACGCCGCGGGCGTGCACCAGGACGCCTGCACCCTGTCACCGGCACGAGTCAGCGAGGCGATCACGGTCGGCGCGATCGACAAGACCGACACCAAGGCCTCGTTCTCCAACTACGGCACCTGTCTCGACGTGTTCGCCCCCGGTGTTTCCATCGCCTCGTCCACGATCGCGAGCGACACCTCCACCGGCCTGATGAGCGGCACGTCGATGGCAACCCCGCACGTCGCGGGCGCCGCCGCGCTCTACCTGGCGATCAACCCGAACGCCACGCCCATGCAGGTCCGCGACGCGCTGGTGAACGGCGCCGTGAGCGGTGTGGTCAAGAACGCCATGACGGGCTCTCCCAACAAGGAGCTCCACACCAGCGGCCTGGCGGTCGTGCCGCCGCCGTCCGTGTTCAGCACGTCGACCGATGTGAAGATCCCCGGCACCGGAACGGTGCTGAGCCCGCTCACCGTGATCGGGCGGACGGGCAACGCACCCACCACCCTCAAGGTGACCGTGACGATCAAGCACACCGCCCGCGGTGACCTGGTCCTCGACCTGGTCGCACCGGACGGCAGCGCCTACCGCATGCAGAACTCGACATCGACCGACACCACGGACAACCTGACGGCCACCTACACGGTCAACGCGTCCAGCGAGCTCGCCAACGGCGTGTGGAACCTGAAGGTGCAGGACGTGTCCCGCCCCAAGGACCTCGGCTACATCGACTCCTGGCAGCTCACCTTCTGACCCGCTGAACGCCAACGGGTGGTCCACATAGGACCACCCGTTGGCGTAACGATCACCAATCCAACGGGTGATCATTTGACTGGTTCGCAACGCCGACAAGCACTCCGCGTCTCATTTGGTGGTTGGATGCGCCCCTCCCACCGTTCAACAGGAGCGATCTTGTCTCAACAACACGACGTGCCGCCGGCTTTCCTGCGCGTGTGGTGGCGCGTCCCGACCTGGTCCCGCATGCTGCCGGTCGTCTGCGGCTCACTGCTCGCGCCGATCGCGCTGGTGTCGTTCTCCTCGCCACCGCCGTCCGGCCAAGCGCCGGACATCGCGAATCCGGCGGTGCCGAGCACGACACCGCAAACGCCGCCGGTTCAGCCCGCCGCGGTGAACCACCAGTCGCCGAAGAACACCAGGACCACCACGACCGGTGACGTGCCGGCGTCGTCGTCCCCGGCTGCGACGCCGTCGTCCGCGGCCACCGAGCCGGCCGTGCCGTCGGAACGGCCCGCCGTCACTCCCCGCGGCATCGTCCTCGACGGAGCCCCGTGCTCCTATCAGGGAGAGACGGCCACCGCGTTCGCGAGCAGCGGACCCGTGGTGTGCGTGGTCACCAGAGACGGCACGCTGCGCTGGAGAAAGTCATGACGATCCACACCGCGATGAACAGCGCGGACGCACGCGTGATGCACGCGATGCAGCACGGTCCCGCCGCCTACCACTGCCCGGCCGGGCACGGCCCGCTGCGGGTGTGGCCGGACGCGAACG
>NZ_VOBR01000090.1 GCF_007845675.1 Lentzea tibetensis
TTCGCAACGGCGTCGACTTCGCGGTTGCTGACCTCTCGCAGGCCGAGTTCGGCCGCAAGGAGATCCGGCTGGCCGAGCACGAGATGCCCGGTCTGATGGCGCTGCGCCGTGAGTACGCCGAGGTGTACCCGCTCAAGGGCGCCCGCGTCTCCGGTTCGCTGCACATGACGGTGCAGACCGCGGTGCTGATCGAGACGCTGGTCAGCCTGGGCGCCGAGGTGCGCTGGGCGTCCTGCAACATCTTCTCCACCCAGGACCACGCGGCTGCCGCGGTCGTGGTCGGCCCGCACGGGACCGAGGAGGAGCCCAAGGGGGTGCCGGTGTTCGCCTGGAAGGGCGAGACGCTGGAGGAGTACTGGTGGACCGCCGAGCAGATGCTGACCTGGCCTGATGGCGGCGGCCCGAACATGATCCTGGACGACGGCGGCGACGCCACCATGCTCGTGCACAAGGGCAAGCAGTACGAGCAGGCCGGGGTGGTGCCGTCACCGGAGGCCGACGACTCCGATGAGTGGAAGGTCTTCCTCGGCCTGTGCAAGAAGTCGCTGGAGGCGGACAACGGCAAGTGGACGAAGATCGCTGAGGGGATCCGCGGGGTCACCGAGGAGACCACCACCGGCGTCATGCGGCTCTACCAGCTCGCCGCCCAGGGTGAGCTGCTGTTCCCGGCGATCAACGTCAACGACGCGGTGACGAAGTCGAAGTTCGACAACCGCTACGGCATCCGCCACAGCTTGATCGACGGCCTCAACCGGGGCACGGATGTGCTGATCGGCGGCAAGGTCGCGGTGATCTGCGGCTACGGCGACGTCGGCAAGGGCGCGGCGGAGTCGCTGCGCGGGCAGGGCGCGCGGATCATCGTGACGGAGATCGACCCGATCTGCGCGTTGCAGGCGGCGATGGACGGCTACGACGTGCAGCGCCTGGAGGACGTGCTGGACCGGGCGGACATCATCATCACGACCACGGGCAACAAGGACGTGGTGACCGCCGAGCACATGGCGAACATGAAGCACCAGGCGATCCTGGGCAACATCGGCCACTTCGACAACGAGCTCGACATGGCCGGTCTCGCGCGGTATCCCGGTGTGCGGCGGATCAACATCAAGCCGCAGGTCGACGAGTGGGTCTTCCCGACCGGCCGGTCGATCATCGTGCTGTCCGAGGGCCGCCTGCTCAACCTGGGCAACGCCACCGGCCACCCCAGCTTCGTGATGTCGAACTCGTTCTCCAACCAGGTGATCGCGCAGGTCGAGCTGTTCACCAAGTACAAGGAGTACGACAAGGAGGTCTACCGCCTCCCCAAGAAGCTCGACGAGAAGGTCGCCCGCATCCACCTCGCCGCGCTCGGTGGCCAGCTCACCAAGCTGACCAAGGAGCAGGCCGAGTACATCGACGTGGACGCCGAGGGCCCGTTCAAGCCCGAGCACTACCGCTACTGATCACGCCCTGCTGATCAGGAACGCCCGCCAGGCCCCGACGCTGAACCCCAGCTCGGGGCCTGGAGCGTTC
>NZ_VOBR01000091.1 GCF_007845675.1 Lentzea tibetensis
CCTAATGAGTCGTGAGTCGCCCGTCGGGCAGACTCGGGTCTGGTAGCCGCTGGCAGGTGAGCACTCGTTCCTCCTGGACGTCTGAGTCCTGACGAAAGATCGTGCCCCTGCTGGTGGGCCGGGAGAGTTGATCGCTGATGGGATGTCGTGCCCGCCCTTGTGGCGTGAGCACTGATTCATTAGGTCGCTGATGGTTCTCCCGCGGGCTGCTGCTGAATGTGGTCACGGGACGGGAGAACGGGTGCTGTTCGTAGGGGATGACTGGGCCGAGGCGCACCACGACGTCGAGTTGATGGACGCCATCGGGCGCAGACTGGCCAAGGCCCGGCTGCCCGAGGGCGTGGCGGGGATGGCCCGGCTGCACGCGATGATCGGCGAGCAGCTCGGTGAGGACACCGAAGATGTGGAGGTGGTGATCGGGATCGAGACCGATCGGGGGCCGTGGGTGCGGGCGCTGGTCGCGGCCGGGTACACGGTGTTCGCGGTCAACCCGTTGTCGGTGGCCCGCTTCCGGGACCGTCACGGTGTGTCGGGCGCGAAGAGCGACGCGGCCGACGCGCACACGCTGGCTGACATGGTGCGCACCGACTCCCACCAGCTGCGGCCGGTGGCCGGCGACACCGCCGAGGCCGAGGCGATCAAGGTCGTGGCACGGGCGCACAAGACGCTGATCTGGGAACAGACCCGGCACACCCAGCGGCTGCGGCACGCGCTGCGCGACTACTTTCCGGCCGCGCTGGAGGCGTTCACCGACCTCGACGCCGCCGACACCCTGGAGCTGCTGGCCAAGGCACCCGATCCGGCCTCGGCCGCGAAGCTGACCATCGCCCAGATCATGGCCGCCATGAAACGTGCTCGCCGCCGCGACATCCCGGCCAAGGCCGCCGCGATCCAGGCCGTGCTGCGCGCCGAGCACCTGGGCCAGCCCGACGTGGTCACCGCCGCCTACGCGGCCACCACCCGTGCCGCCGTGGCGGTGCTGACCGTCCTGCGCGAGCAGATCACGACCCTGCAGGGCCAGGTCGATGCGCATTTTGGCCGGCACCCGGACGCTGAGATCATCCTGTCCCAGCCGGGGCTGGGACAGGTCCTCGGTGCTCGGGTGCTCGCCGAGTTCGGAGACGACCCCGACCGCTACGCCGACGCCAAGTCCCGCAAGAACTATGCCGGTACCAGCCCGATCACCCGCGCCTCCGGCAAGAAGAAGGCCGTGCTGGCCCGGTTCGTGCACAACGACCGGCTCATCGACGCCCTGATGACCCAGGCGTTCAGCGCGCTGCGCGCCTCGCCCGGCGCCCGCACCTACTACGACCAGCTCCGCGCCCGCGGCGCCGCACACAACGCCGCCCTGCGTCAGCTCGCCAACCGGTGCGTCGGCATCCTGCATGGCTGCCTCAAAACCCGCACGCACTACGACGAGGCGACCGCCTGGTCGCATCGTGTCGAGAAGGCTGCTGCTTGACATTCAAGCTCCTGGGATGTCTTTCG
>NZ_VOBR01000094.1 GCF_007845675.1 Lentzea tibetensis
GGCGACAGACTACGCTCACGCTTGCGCCCGGATTGCTCGACCGCGCCACCGACACTCTCCTGAACTTCATCAAGAGACCGCGTGCGGTTCCGCAGCAGGTTGCCGTCCGAATCATAAAACTCAATGTGCCGCCCACCGATATCGCCTACCACCTTCCAGCGGATCACTTCATTGTTTGTTTTGCTCTGGGATTTTTCTTTTGGGATCCTCAGGGTGTAATGCCCTGCATATCCGGTAATTCTATGGGATGACAGCTTCTGTCCCAAGCGGCCGGTCCCCTCGTTAAGAATCGGTTTCAGCCTTTTGAGATGATATTGCTGTCGCCCTTTGTCACCCGCCATGACACTGTCCGGTTTATCGCCCGGCACCCACATCGCTACAGTGTCAAATTTGCGGACAAAAGATACATTGTGGCCGATTAAATCCCGGGGGGTATCCAGCTCAATACTTCCGATGATTAGGCTGAATCTTGCCGGAGTAGTCCATCCTCCCTGGCGTGGTACGCCGAGGTAGAAGGCTACATCGGCGGGTTGTCCATCGGTGGCGGTGGGCCAGGATCCGACTGTGAGTGGGCTGGGCGTGACCGGAAGCAACGCTGCGGCGATCTCTGGGGGCAGCGCATGAGAAATATCGCCGATGGGTCTACGCGACACGACGGGTTCATCCAGGGGGCGTGTGCTTCGTAGAGTGCCGGTGGTGTCGCGCAATTCGATTACGCGGGAGCCCGTATTTCCGGTAACCCGCCAATCGATGGTGTTGCCCACTGCGTTCATGGATGCCCATGCGTTACTATTTGGAAGCTTCCTTGTAAGGCTTCCCGTGGCACGTTTTTTCCGGTTCATAACCTCGGGGGCCTGTCCAGGTTTGCAAGTGCCGTGAGCGTGATTTTGGCTGAGCGTTACGACTTTCACGGCAATTCGGCCGCGGATGGTGGCGATCGCGTCGGGGTTCCCGCCGGGAACCCATGCAACTATATGGTCGAACGAACGCGCTAATCCCATGGATCGACCTGTCCATTCCGGCGGGATTGGGAATAGATTAATGCGACCCGCGGTGATGTAATTCCAGTGAGCGAATATCTTTTGGGTGCTGAGTCGGGGGATGCCGTAGTAGTGGTCGACGTCGGTGGGTTGGTTGTTGGTGGTGGGCCAGTTCTGTGGGTGGGTGGGGCCGGCGTTGGTGAGTCTGGTGATGGCGTGCTGGATGACGGGTGGCAGGACGATGTCGGTGGTTTCGGTGGTGGTGTCGGCTGTGGTGGTGTTGTTTGTTTCAGTGTTGTTGGCGTGGGCGGTGTAGTGGTTGTGGGAGCGGTAGATGGTGATGGGGTTGGTGGCGGTGGGGTTGAGGGTGGTGGTGTCGCGGGTGTCGCGGGTGTTGGTGGTGCGGAGTTGGATGTCGAGGGTGTGGGCG
>NZ_VOBR01000095.1 GCF_007845675.1 Lentzea tibetensis
GCAGCGTGAACTGGACCGTGGACGTGCCCATCGACACGCTTCCCGAGCTTCCCCCGTTGCCGCCGGACATGCGCAAGCGCCTTGACGACGCCCTCGCGCGTCCCGCTGCGCAGCAGCCGGAGTGGCCCGATGCCGATCAGGTGCGCAAGGTGCGCACCGTGCTGGAGAGCGTTCCGCCGATCACCGTGCCCGCCGAGATCGACCGGCTGCACGAGCAGCTGGCCGCGGTGGCCAGGGGTGAGGCGTTTCTGCTGCAGGGTGGTGACTGCGCGGAGACGTTCGCGGACAACACCGAGCCGCACATCCGCGCGAACATCCGGACCCTGCTGCAGATGGCCGTCGTGCTGACCTACGGCGCGAGTGTGCCGGTGGTGAAGGTCGGCCGGATCGCGGGTCAGTACGCCAAGCCGCGGTCGTCGAACATCGACGCGCTGGGTCTGCCGTCCTACCGAGGCGACATCGTCAACTCGCTGGTCGCGACCCCCGAGGCGCGGATCCCGGATCCGTCGCGGCTGATCCGGGCGTACGCGAACGCGGGCGCTGCGATGAATCTGCTGCGCGCCCTGACCGGCGCCGGTCTGGCGGATCTGCACCGGGTGCACGACTGGAACCGGGACTTCGTGCGCACCTCCCCGGCCGGCGAGCGCTATGAGGCGCTGGCCGGTGAGATCGACCGCGGCCTGCGGTTCATGTCGGCGTGTGGCGTCACGGACGCGTCGCTGCACGGGACGGAGATCTACGCCTCGCACGAGGCGCTGCTGCTGGACTACGAGCGGGCGATGCTGCGCCTGGACACCTCTGGTGAGCAGCCGAAGCTGTATGACTTGTCGTCGCATTTCCTGTGGATCGGTGAGCGGACCCGCCAGCTGGACGGCGCGCACATCGCGTTCGCGGAGCTGTTGTCGAACCCGATCGGGTTGAAGATCGGTCCGTCGACGACGCCGGAGATGGCGGTCGAGTACGTGGAGCGTCTGGATCCGCGCAACCAGCCGGGCCGCCTGACGCTGATCTCGCGGATGGGCAACGGCAAGGTGCGCGACGTGCTGCCCGCCATCGTGGAGAAGGTGACCGCGTCGGGGCATCAGGTGATCTGGCAGTGCGACCCGATGCACGGCAACACCCACGAGTCGTCGACCGGCTACAAGACGCGGCATTTCGACCGCATCGTGGACGAGGTGCAGGGCTTCTTCGAGGTGCATCGCCGGCTGGGCACGCATCCCGGCGGTATTCACATCGAGCTGACCGGTGAGGACGTCACCGAGTGCCTGGGCGGCGCGCAGGAGATCTCCGACGCCGACCTCGCCGGCCGCTACGAGACCGCGTGCGACCCGCGCCTGAACACCCAGCAGTCACTCGAGCTGGCGTTCCTGGTCGCGGAGA
>NZ_VOBR01000096.1 GCF_007845675.1 Lentzea tibetensis
GGTCGTCTGCAGACGGCGGTGGATGCGGCTCGTTCGGTGTCGATGCCGACGGATGCGTACGGGATCATCTGCCAGCCGTTCCGGATGATGCTGGACCCGGTGGAGCAGTGGGGTCTGGACGCTCTGTCGGGTGTCGCGTCGTCGATGGAGGCCACCGCTAAGGGTGTGCAGGAGACCGCCGCGCACTACCGCGAGGTCGAAGAGACGATCCGGGCGTCGTTCGGTGGTGGTGTGTGATGTCGAATCCTCTTGTGGTGCAGCCGGATGCGGCGCCGTCGGGGTTCGTGAACGCCGGTACGGGTGACAACGGGTGGATGACGGGGATCTCGATCGCCGAGTCGGCGATGGACGCGTTCAACGGGATCAAGGACGGCAACTGGGTCGAGGCCGGCCTGGGCATGGTCGGGTTGGTGGCGGACGCGGCGTCGATGGCGATCGACCCGTTCGGCACCCTGCTGTCCTCGGCGGCGTCGTTCCTGATGGAACACATGCAGCCGTTGAAGGAGGCGCTGGATTGGCTGGCGGGGAACCCGCCGGTGATCGAGTCGTATTCGGCGACCTGGCAGAAGGTGTCGGCCGAGTTGGGGAAGGTCGCGGAGGACTACAAGTCCGCGGTCGGCTCGGGCACGGCGCAGTGGCAGGGCCAGGCCGCGGACGCCTACCGTGCCGCGGCGGGCGCTCAGGGCGACGCGTTGGCGGGGGCGGCGTCGACGGCGGGCTCGGTGGGGACCGTGGTCGGGATCATGGGCATGGTCGTCGGGTTCGTGCGTGAGATGGTGCGGGATCTGATCGCGGATCTGGTGGCGAAGCTGATCACGTGGGTGCTGGAGGCGGTGTTCACCCTCGGGTTCGGTACTCCGGTGATCGTGGCGCAGGCGGTGACGGCGATCAGCAAGTGGGCGTCGAAGATCGCTGAGCTGATCCAGAAGCTGACCTCGACGATCAAGAAGGTGTCCCCGATGCTGGGGCGTCTGGTGGAGATCTTCACCTCCATCATGAAGGTGGTCGGCAAGCTGGTCGGGAAGGTGACCGGCCTGGACGTGATCTCGACCAAGTCCATCAAGCCGGGCGGGTTGTTCCACTCCACCAAAGCCCCCGACCTGTCGCCCAACGCCGGCTCCACCCACACCAGCGGCTCACCTTCGACCTCCACCCCGGACGCACCGTCGTCCCCCAACTCACCCTCGACGTCCTCACCGGACGGACCAGGCTCCACCACACCCAGCACACCTGGGTCACCCAGCACACCTGGCTCGCCGGGATCACCCAGCACGCCAGGTTCGCCCAGCTCGCCTGGGTCACCGA
>NZ_VOBR01000097.1 GCF_007845675.1 Lentzea tibetensis
CCGTGGTGCTGAGGAAGGTGGCCACCTTCTCCCGCACCTCCTTCTCCAGGAGGTCCAGGTGGTCCTCCACGCCAGCAGTGCCCGACTCCAGCTTCTGCTTCATCTCCTCCAGCCGCTGCACCAGCTGCTGCCGGAAGGTCTCGCTGATGGGGGCCGCCTGCTGCCGGAACGCCTCCACTGTCTGCGCCAGGCGTTCGTCCAGCTGCTGTGCCAGCGGGGCCAGCCGCTGCTGCATGGCCTCAGCATCTCCACGCAGTGCCTCCTGCAGCTCCTGGGCCAGCGGGCTGAGCTGGGCACGCATCTCCTCCGAGCTGGCAGCCAGGCGGGAGCGCAGCTCCTCGGCCGCCCGCTCCATCTGCGCCGTGAGGCTCTGCAGCTGTCGGTTGAGGCCGTCCTGCACCTCCTGGGCGTAAGGGCTGAGCCCCTTGCGCAGCCCCTCCACGCTCTGTGCCACCTGCTCCTTCAGCTCGTCGGCCAGCGGTGTCAGCTGCCCCTTCAGCCCCTCCACGCTGCTGTCGATCTGCTGCTGCAGCCGCTCGGCGTAGGGGCCCAGAGAGGCCTGGATGCTGTCGGCGTTGTCCTGCAGCTTCTCCCGCAGCTCGGTGGCAAAGGGCTCCAGCGCCCGCCGCAGCTCCCCGGTGCCGCGGTCCACCTGCGAGCGCAGCTCATCGGCGTAGGGGCTCAGCTTGGCCTGCAGCTCGCGGATGTTGGTGCCGATCTGCTGGTGCACCTCGTCGGCGTAAGGAGCCAGCTTGGCCTGCAGCTCGGCCAGCTCCTGCTGGATCTGCTTCTTCAGCCGCTGTGAGTCCTGCACCAGCTGTGCCTGCAGCTCCGTGGCAAAGGGCACCAGGCGCCGCTGCAGCTCCTCGGCGTATGAGTTCGCGCTCTGCAGGTTGCTCTGCAGCAGGGTGTTGAGCTGCTTGGTGATCTCAGCTTGCTGCAGTTGGTCCACGGTCTCCTTGGCACTGCTGCCCAGCTCGGTGAAGTACCTCCAGAGCACAGTGGCCACCTGGTCAGGGCTGACGTCGGCCCGCGTCCCTGCCACAGCCAGGAGCACCAAGAGGAGGGCAGCTTTAGGCGACATCCTGAGTGCTGCCAGCACGGCTCCGTGCTCTGCTGCTGGTTG
>NZ_VOBR01000098.1 GCF_007845675.1 Lentzea tibetensis
CGCATGGCCTCTTCGATGAGGGTCTCCACGATCGCGTGCTCCGGGACGGTCTTGATGACCTTGCCCTTGACGAAGATCTGGCCCTTGCCGTTGCCCGAGGCGACACCCAGGTCCGCCTCGCGGGCCTCACCGGGACCGTTGACGACGCAGCCCATGACCGCGACCCGAAGCGGCACCTCCATGCCCTCCAGACCAGCGGTGACCTGCTCAGCCAGCGTGTACACGTCCACCTGGGCGCGGCCGCACGACGGGCAGGACACGATCTCCAGCTTGCGCGGCCGCAGGTTCAGCGACTGCAGGATCTGATGTCCGACCTTGATCTCCTCCACCGGCGGAGCCGACAGCGAGACCCGGATCGTGTCACCGATGCCCTGCCGCAGCAGCGCACCGAACGCCACCGCCGACTTGATCGTGCCCTGGAACGCCGGGCCCGCCTCGGTCACGCCGAGGTGCAGCGGGTAGTCGCACTGCTCGGCCAGGATCTCGTACGCCCGCACCATGATCACCGGGTCGTTGTGCTTCACCGAGATCTTGATGTCGTGGAAGTCGTGCTCGGCGAACAGCGACGCCTCCCACAACGCCGACTCGGCCAGCGCCTCCGGCGTGGCCTTGCCGTACTTGGCCATCAGCCGCGGGTCGAGCGAGCCCGCGTTCACGCCGATCCGGATCGGCGTGTTGTGGTCGCGAGCCGCCTGCGCGATCTCCTTGACCTTGTCGTCGAACTTCTTGATGTTGCCGGGGTTGACGCGCACCGCGGCGCAGCCCGCCTCGATCGCGGCGAACACGTACTTCGGCTGGAAGTGGATGTCCGCGATCACCGGGATCTGCGACTTCTTCGCGATCGCCGCCAACGCGTCCGCGTCGTCCTGCGACGGGCACGCGACGCGCACGATGTCACAGCCCGCGGCCGTGAGCTCGGCGATCTGCTGCAGTGTGGCGTTGACGTCCGCGGTGAGCGTGGTCGTCATGGACTGCACCGACACCGGGAACTCGCTCCCGACGCCGACGTTTCCCACCATGAGCTGCCTCGTCTTGCGACGTTCCGACAGCACCGGAGGCGGCAATGCCGGCATTCCGAGCATCACGCCGTCACTCATGGGTTGTGCACCTTCCACT
>NZ_VOBR01000099.1 GCF_007845675.1 Lentzea tibetensis
TGTGATGTCCAGGGACGTTGTCCCGGTTTGGGCGGGTGACGGCCTGTCGTGAAGACAGGTGAAGGCCTCTGGTTGTGAAGTGGAGCTGTCGAGGAACCGCTTCACATGTCCGGAGGCCTTCGTGTCCCACCCTAACGCGGCGCTGACGCCGCGTGCCCGGCTACGGCTGGCGCGTCTGATCGTCGAACAGAACTGGCGTCCCGCCGAGGCGGCGAAGATGTTCATGGTCGCGCCCAGGACCGCGCGCAAGTGGGCGGACCGCTACCGGCTCGAGGGCGAGGCCGGGATGGCCGACCGCAGCTCGCGGCCGCGCCACAGTCCGGCCCGCACACCCGAGCCGGTGGTCCGCGCGATCGTCATGCTGCGATGGCGGCACCGGCTGGGCCCGGTTCAGATCGCGGGCCAGCTCGGCATCCCCGCCTCCACCGTCCACGCCGTGCTGGTGCGGTACCGGATCAACCGGCTCTCCCGCATCGATCGCGTCACCGGCGAACCCCTGCGCCGCTACGAACACCCGCATCCCGGCTCGCTGATCCACGTCGACGTCACCAAGTTCGGCAACATCCCCGACGGCGGCGGCCACCGGTTCGTCGGACGGCAACAAGGAGAACGCAACAAACGCGCCACCCCAGGCTTGCGCAAGGGCAGCAATTGCCTGCCGCGCAACGGCAAGGCCTTCCTGCACACCGTCATCGACGACCACTCCCGCGTCGCCTACGCCGAGATCCACTCCGACGAACGAGGCGACACGGCAACCGCCGTCCTGCGGCGAGCAGTCGCCTGGTTCGCAGGGCGCGGAGTCGTCGTCGAACGAGTCCTGTCCGACAACGGCTCCGCCTACCGCTCCTTCGCCTGGCGCGACGCATGCTCCGACCTGGGCATCACAACGAAACGCACACGCCCTTACCGGCCCCAGACCAACGGCAAAGTCGAACGATTCCACCGCACCCTGGCCGACGGCTGGGCCTACGCCCGCCACTACCACTCAGAAACCGAACGACGAGCAGCCCTGCCCAGCTGGCTGCACTTCTACAATCACCACCGAGCCCACTCAGCCATCGGAGGCAAGCCACCCATCACCCGGCTGACCAACCTCCCTGGACATCACA